>NZ_FNCI01000001.1 GCF_900100755.1 Onishia taeanensis | reverse complement strand
GGCTCAAGGTTCAAACGTCTCAAAAAATCAGCCGATATGGCTTCTTTTGACGAGTCGCTTGCCTTGAAGTATCGGTGACTGATCACCCCTTCATCGACAAGCGCCCACATGAATTATCTGATCGATTGTTAAAGAGCAGCTCCGAACTCTTAAAGAGTGGAGCATCTCGCATTTGCCTGGCCGTTTGGCCGGCGCCCTGCGAGGAAGGCGTATTCTACTGAATCGGCGGTGAATGTCAACTCGCCGCTAGTTCGCTCTAGATGACCGAGTGAACTAGCGGCGAGTTGAGCGCCGATCGAGTGGAGGAGCATTCTACCGTTTCCGGCGTTTTTGTCAATGCTCATCGACTCAAGCGAACCGAAAAACCTTAACGAAAACAAGTGCTTCCAACACTCTTTACCGCTTCCGACGTTTGCCCGTCGGCGGCAGCGGATGCGTACTTTACGGATTATCGGCGGGGCACGCAAGGGCTTTTTTGCCGCTAATATCAAAAACGGCCTAGCACCCTATTCACAAACCGCACCAGCGGCGCTATCGCTATGCCGGTCACTGAATCTAGTCCAGGCTAAGCGAACCCGCCAGATGATATCTCAGCCCCTACCTAACAATGAGCCCCTGCTATCCGGTAGCCACATATTGGTTGGACGCCCTCCTCCTTCTGACCGAATGGCGCCTGGCAGTCGATAGGCTTAGACCACGAACAGGTCCACGAAGCGATGAACGGATGTGGCCTCGAGGCGGGCCTGGTCGGTGCAAAGGGCAAAGATGTCGTTGCAGCGACGCGGCACGAAGCGGGTCGCCAGGTTAGTCTTGAACTTGTCTTCGAGCAGCGGGATACCTTCTTCACGACGCCGACGATGACCGATCGGATATTCGACGGCGACCTGCTCCGTCTTGCTACCATCCTTGAAGAACACCTGAATGGCGTTGGCGATAGAGCGCTTGTCGGCCTCGAGGTACTCGCGGGTATAGCGTGCGTCCTCGATGACCTCCATCTTGTCCCGCAATTGATCGATGATGGGGTGGTCGCGATGAAAGGCATCCTCGTAGTGCTCGGCGGTCAGTTGGCCGAAGGCCAGCGGCACGGCGGTCATGTACTGCAAACAATGATCCCGATCGGCCGGATTAGCGAGCGCGCCTACCTTGGAAATGATGCGAATCGCCGACTCGTGGGTGGTGATCACGATCCGGTCGATCTCGTCGAGCCGATCCCTGACTTGCGGATGCAGCGTAACGGCGGCTTCGCAGGCGGTTTGGGCGTGAAACTCCGCCGGGAAGGATATTTTGAACAGCACGTTCTCCATCACATAGCTGCCATAGTCCTGGCTGATGGCGAACTGACGCTGCCCTTCCGGCTTGATCTGCTGATCCTTGTTGGTCTTGGCGAACAGCACATCATAGAAGCCCCACTGAGGCGCGCTAAGCACCCCGGGAATTCCCATTTCGCCGCGCATGGCGATATCGGCCAAGCGCACGGCACGAGATGTTGCATCACCAGCGGCCCAGGACTTACGCGAGCCGGCATTGGGCGCGTGGCGGTACGTGCGCAGACTCTGCCCGTCGACGAAGGCATGTGACAGCGCAGACAGCAGCTGCTCTCGATCAGCCCCCATCAGCTTGGCGACCACCGCCGTGGAGGCCACCTTGACCAGCACCACGTGGTCGAGCCCGACGCGATTGAAAGAGTTCTCCAGCGCCATCACGCCCTGGATTTCGTGGGCCATGACCATCGCCTCGAGCACTTCGCGCATGGTCACCGGTTGACGGCCATCGGCCACCCGCTGCTGCGACAGGTGATCGGCGACGGCGAGAATCCCGCCCAGGTTATCCGAGGGGTGTCCCCATTCGGCGGCCAGCCAGGTGTCGTTGTAGTCGAGCCAGCGAATGATGCAACCGATATCCCAGGCGGCCTTGACCGGGTCAAGGCGGAAGGACGTGCCCGGCACCCTTGCCCCATGTAGCACCGTTGTGCCCTCGACCAAGGGCCCCAAATGCTTGGTGCACTCCGGGAAGCGCAGCGCCAGCAGGCCACAGCCGAGCGTGTCCATCAGGCAGTTGCGCGCCGTCTCCAGGGCCTCGGTGCTGTCGATACGATAGCCAAGTACATAGTCGGCGATCCGTTGCAGCTCGGCATCATAATCCGGACGAACATTGGCTTCTGCGGTGGCATCCATGGCAGTTGCTCCTTATCTCTGGCGGGTCACACGTTATTGCTGACCACTTCACTAGATCACTTCACTATAGGTAAGGGTGACAATCCAGGCGTGAGAGGGCGGCGAAAAGGAATGCACCAAGCCGGCCACTGGGCGACAGCTCCGCTCTCGACACTCAAGGGCGACACTCGTCAGCCAGGCACTCCGTTCAAAAACGGATCAGAAGCTGTCGCCGGGCACGCGAACGAAGCCCTCCATCAGCACGCGTGCGCTGCGGCTCATGACGGCCTGATCGATCACCCAGCGACCGTCCACCAGGCTCGCTTCGGCACCCACCCGCAGGGTGCCGGAGGGATGACCGAAGGTCACCGCCGTCCGCTTGCCGCCGCCGGCCGCCAGGTTGACCAGCGTTCCTTCGATAGCCGCCGCCGAGGCAATGGCCACCGCCGCGGTGCCCATCATGGCGTGATGGAGCTTGCCCATGGAGAGCGCGCGCACCCTAAGATCGATATCGTCTGCCTCGACCGACTTACCACTCGAGGCGGTGTAGCTGGCCGGTGGCGCCACGAAGGCCACCTTGGGCGTGTGCTGCCGATTAGCTGCCTCGCCAAGCTCCTTGATCAGCCCCATCCGCAAGGCTCCGTGGGCACGGATGGTCTCGAACATTTCAAGTGCCCGGGGGTCGCCGTTGATTGCCTCCTGGAGTTCGCTGCCGGAGTAGCCAAGATCAGACGCGTTGATGAACACAGTGGGAATGCCAGCGTTGATCATCGTCGCCTGGATACGGCCTCCCGGCACCACATCGCCCGGCACTTCCAGTTCATCGACCAGGTGGCCGGTCGGGAAGATGGCCCCCTCACCGTCTGCGGGGTCCTTGAAGGCCACCGGCACCTCGGCCGCCGGGAAGGTCACGCCATCGAGCTCGAAGTCACCGACCTCCTGCACCTGGCCATCGGTGATAGGCACCCGCGAGACAATGGTCTTGCCGATATTGACCTGCCAGATGCGCACCTCGACCACCCCGTTCTCGGGAATGCGCGCGGGGTCGATGAGGCCGTTGCTGACCGCGAACGGGCCTACGGCGGCGGATAGATTGCCGCAGTTACCGCTCCAGTCGACGAATGGCTTGTCGATCGAGACCTGGCCGAACAGATAGTCAACGTCATGCTCAGGGCTGTCGCTCTTGGACAGGATCACCGTTTTGCTGGTACTGGAGGTCGCCCCGCCCATGCCGTCAATCTGCTTCTGATAGGGATCCGGGCTGCCGATGACCCGCAGCAAGAGACGGTCGCGCGCCTCGCCCGGCTGGCGTGCCGCCTCGGGCAGATCCTGAAGGCGGAAGAAGACCCCTTTACTGGTACCGCCACGCATATAGGTTGCGGGGATGCGGATCTGGTTCATGCGTTCTCTACCTCCGCGGTTTCCAGGAAGTCCTGGGCGAAGCGCTGCAGCACGCCGCCGGCCGAATAAATGGACACTTCCTCGGCGGTATCCAAGCGACACGTCACCGGCACCCTTTCCACTTCGCCGTTCTGGCGGTGAATCATGAGCTCGAGGGTGGCTTGCGGTGACAGCGTGCCCTCGACGTCATAGACCTCGGTGCCGTCGAGTTTGAGCGTATGGCGGGTGGTGCCCTCTTCGAATTGCAGAGGCATCACCCCCATGCCAATCAGGTTGGTGCGATGGATGCGCTCGAACCCCTCGGCGACGATAGCCTCGACACCGGCGAGCGCCACCCCCTTGGCCGCCCAGTCACGGGACGAGCCTTGCCCGTAGTCCGCGCCGGCGACGATGATCAAGGGCTGCTTGCGCGACATGTAGGTCTCGATGGCCTCCCACATCCGCGTGACCTTCCCTTCCGGCTCGATCCGCGCCAGAGAACCCTGCCTGACCTTGCCGGCCTCGTCCCGCACCATCTCGTTGAACAGCTTGGGATTGGCGAAGGTGGCACGCTGCGCGGTCAAATGATCACCGCGGTGGGTCGCGTAGGAGTTGAAGTCCTCCTCCGGCAGGCCCATCTTCGCCAGGTACTCGCCCGCGGCGCTATCCGCCATGATGGCGTTCGACGGCGACAAATGATCGGTGGTGATATTGTCCGGCAAGACCGCCAAGGGCCGCATGCCCTTGAGGTTCTTCTTGCCGACCATCCCCCCCTCCCAATAGGGCGGACGACGGATGTAGGTACTCTGGGCACGCCAGTCGTAGAGCGGGCTGACCTGGGCGCTAGCGCCCTTGTCCACATCGAACATCGGGATATAGGTCTGGCGGAACTGCTCAGGCTTGACGCTCTGCTTGACGATGGCGTCGATTTCCTCGTCGGCGGGCCAGATGTCCTTGAGGGTGATCGGCTTACCGTCCTGATCGTAACCCAGCGCATCCTTCTCGATATCGAAGCGGATGGTCCCTGCGATGGCGTAGGCCACCACCAGCGGCGGCGAGGCCAGGAAGGCCTGCTTGGCATAAGGATGAATGCGGCCATCGAAGTTACGGTTGCCGGAGAGTACCGCCGTGGAATAGAGATCCCGGTCGACGATTTCCTGCTGGATGACGGGGTCCAGCGCGCCGGACATGCCGTTGCAGGTGGTACAGGCAAAGGCCACCACGCCAAAGCCGAGATCTTCGAGTTCAGGCAGCAGCTTGGCCTCCTCCAGGTACATCTTCACGGTCTTGGACCCAGGGGCCAGGGAGCTCTTCACCCAGGGCTTGCGCGTCAGGCCGAGCCGATTGGCATTACGGGCGATCAGGCCTGCGGCGACCATGTTGCGCGGATTACTGGTATTGGTGCAGCTGGTGATGGCGGCGATGATCACCGCGCCGTCAGGCAGCTTGCCCGCCTTCTCTTCCGCCTGCGCCTTGTCCAGGTCGACGGCGATACCGCGCTTGGCAAGTTCAGAGGTCGGCAAATGGGCATGGGGGTTAGACGGGCCCGCCAGGGTGCGATTGACCGAGGAAAGATCAAAGCTCAGCAGGCGCTCGTACTCGGCGCTCTTCAGGCTCTCGGCCCACAGGCCCGTTTCCTTTGCATACCTTTCGACCAGCGCTACCTGATCGTCGTCGCGACCGGTGAGCTTCAGATAATCAATGGTCTGATCATCGATGTAGAACATCGCTGCCGTGGCGCCATACTCCGGCGTCATGTTGGAGATGGTGGCTCTATCGCCAACGGTCAGCGCCTCGGAGCCTTCGCCGAAGAACTCCAGGTAGGCACCGACCACCCGCTCCTGGCGCAGGAACTCGGTCAGCGCCAGCACCATGTCCGTACTGGTGATGCCTGACTTGAGCTTGCCCACAAGCTTCACACCGACGATATCCGGCAGACGCATCATGGAGGCGCGACCCAGCATGACGCTCTCGGCCTCGAGGCCGCCCACGCCTACGGAAATCACCCCCAGCGCATCCACCATCGGCGTGTGGCTGTCGGTGCCGACGCAGGTATCCGGGAAAGCTACGCCGCCTCGCTTCTGCACCACTGGCGACATCTTCTCCAGATTGATCTGGTGCATGATGCCGTTGCCGGGCGGGATCACATCAACGTTCTCGAACGCCGTCTTGGTCCAGTTGATGAAGTGGAAGCGGTCATCGTTGCGACGATCCTCGATGGCCCGGTTCTGGGCAAAGGCATCCTTCTCGAAACCGGCATGCTCGACGGCCAGGGAGTGATCGACGATCAACTGGGTGGGCACTACCGGGTTGACCTTGGCCGGGTCCCCGCCCTTCTCGGCGATGGCATCGCGCAGGCCGGCAAGGTCGACCAGGGCCGTCTGCCCGAGAATGTCGTGACACACCACACGGGCCGGATACCAGGGGAAGTCTAGGTCACGCCGGCGCTCGATCAGCTGGTTGAGCGAATCGGTCAACGCGGCCGGCTCGCAGCGGCGCACCAGCTGCTCGGCCAGCACCCGCGAGGTATAAGGAAGGGTGTCGTAGGCACCGGGCTTGATGTCATCGACAGCCGCGCGGGCATCGAAATACTCAAGAGAGGTGCCGGGTAAGGGCTTGCGGTATTCAGTGTTCATGGCGTGACCACCCTCGGATCGGGTCGTGGACATGGAAAGAGGCGACAGAGAAGGTCTTGTCTAGCCGGGGACAAGGCGATGCGAGAGGCCTACGCCATGGAGGGCGACGATAGCGCCCTCGCAAAGGCTTGCACCTCGGTGACGTGGGTCAGCGTCAGTCACGCGCCTCGATCGGTAACCAATCGCACTTCTCCGGCCCGATGTAATCAGCGCTGGGGCGGATGATGCGATTGTTCTCGCGCTGCTCGAAGACATGGGCGCACCAGCCGGTGACGCGCGAGCAGACGAAGATCGGTGTAAACAGCTTGGTCGGGATGCCCATGAAGTGGTAGGCGCTGGCATGAAAGAAGTCCGCGTTGCAAAACAGCTTCTTCTCCCGCCACATGACCGCTTCGACACGCTCGGACACCGGATAGAGCACGCTGTCGCCGACATCCTCGGCGAGTTTCCGGGACCACCGCTTGATCAGGTCATTACGCGGATCGGAATCACGGTAGATGGCATGGCCAAAGCCCATGATCTTATCCTTGCGCGCCAGCATGCCCATGATCTCGCGCTCGGCCTCTTCCGGGCTCTGCCAGTTCTCGATCATCGCCATTGCCGCCTCGTTGGCACCGCCATGCAGCGGGCCTCTCAAGGTGCCAATCGCCCCGGTCACACAGGAATGCATGTCCGACAGCGTCGAGGCGCAGACCCGGGCATTGAAGGTCGAGGCATTGAATTCGTGCTCGGCATACAGGATCAACGACACGTTCATGACCCGGGCATGTAGCTCGGAGGCCGGCTCGTCGCGCAATAGATGCAGGAAGTGCCCGCCCACCGACGCATCATCGGTCACGGTATCAATGCGCACGCCCTCATGCGTGAAGCGGTACCAGTAGCAGATGATCGACGGCAGCGCCGCCAACAGCCGATCCGCCACATCCTGCTGCTCGTCGAAGCTTTGCTCGGTCTCCAGGTTGCCAAGCATGGATGCCCCGGTACGCATCACATCCATCGGATGGGCGTCGGCGGGGATCTGCTCGAGTACCTTCTTCAAGGCATCGGGCAGCGCGCGCAGCCCCTTGAGCTTGGTGACATAGGCATCGAGCTCAGCCTGGTTCGGCAGCTTGCCCTTGAGCAGCAGGTAGGCGACTTCCTCGAAGCGCGCATGCTCGGCCAAATCGTGGATATCGTAACCGCGATAGGTAAGCCCAGAGCCGCTCTTGCCCACGGTGCACAGGGCCGTGCTGCCCGCACTCTGGCCGCGCAGACCCGCGCCTGCCTTGGGTTGTTCTGCCATGACGTGTCTCCTACTGGCGTGTAATCGGTATTGTCGTTTTTGTCTGAATAGATGCTGTCGTGATGAATGTGCTCATAACCGGCCTCGCCTTTATGACGGCGAGGCGCCGTATCAGTCCTGACTCTTGTCTGCGAAGAGCGCATCCAGCTTCTTCTCGAAGCGGTGATAGTCGAGGAAGTCATAGAGTTCATCACGGGTTTGCATGATGTCGACCACGTCGCGCTGATGCCCGTTGTCGGCGATGCTCTGATAGACCTGTAGCGCCGCGGCATTCATGGCGCGAAACGCCGACAGCGGATACAGCACCATGCGACAGCCCACTTCGCCGAGCTCCTGCTGGCTGAACAGCGGCGTGGCACCGAACTCGGTGATGTTGGCAAGAATCGGCGCCTTCACCCTGTCGCAGAAGGCTCGGTAGTCATCGAGGCTGTGCACCGCCTCGGCGAAGATGGCATCGGCCCCGGCCTCGATACAGGCATTGGCCCGGTCGATGGCCGCCTCGAGCCCCTCTTTCTGGAAGGCATCGGTGCGGGCTATCAGATAGAAGTCCGGATCCAGGCGCGCATCGGCGGCAGCCTTGATGCGGTCGACCATTTCCTCCTTGGAGACGATGGCCTTGTTGGGCCGATGGCCACAGCGCTTCTGTGCCACCTGATCTTCAAGGTGTACGGCCGCCACCCCGGCACGCTGCATCTCTTTGACGGTACGCTCGATATTGAAGGCACCGCCCCAGCCGGTATCGATATCCACCAGCAGTGGCAGATCGGTGGCGGCGGTGATGCGCCGCGCATCCTCGACCACGTCGTTCATGGTCGTCATGCCAAGATCGGGCAGGCCAAAGGAAGCGTTAGCCACCCCACCACCGGACAGATAAATGGCCTGATGGCCGACTCGCTGCGCCATCAACGCCGTATAGGCGTTAATAGTGCCGAGGATCGGCAGCGGCTGATGGGCCTCGAGGGCGGCACGAAAGCGTGCACCGGGAGTGAGGGGGGTCATGGTGATCTCCTGTCTAAGAAAGCGCCCCGGGCAACCATGGTCACTGGGACTGCGTGGATTCCTGGTCGAGAATGGCCGCATAGCGCTCGGCGACGTTGGCTCTCGAGGCGCTGACGTGGCGCCTCATCAACAGCTCGGATAGCTCTGCGTCACCGGCCTCGATGGCATCGACGATGCGATGGTGCTCGACGAAGGCGCGCTGCGGACGGCTGCCACTGGCACTGAACTGGGTACGATAGAGTCGAACCAGGTAATAAAGGTCATCGCAGAGAATCGTCATCAGCATGCGATTGTGACTGCCCTGCACGATCCGATAATGAAAATCGAGATCCCCTTCCCGCTGGAAGTAGGCCTCGCCGCGACGCAGATCGGCCTGACGCTCGTGAACGTCCAGCACCTCGCGCAGGCCGGCGATCTCGTCGGCGGTCATGTGCTCGGCGGCAAGCCTGGCAGCCATGCTTTCCAGCGCCTCGCGCACATCGAACAACTCGATCAACTCCTTCATCGAGAGCTTGACCACTCGCGCTCCGACGTGGGGCACGCGCTCGATCAGTCGATGCGTTTCGAGCCTGCGCATGGCTTCACGCAGCGGACCACGGGAAATACCGTAAGCCTTGGAGAGGCCCGGCTCGGTAATCTTGCTGCCCGGTGCTAGGTCGCCGCGCACGATAGCGGTCTGCAACTGATTGAAGACTCGCTCTGCCAGAGTGCGCACTTCCGGGGTCGCGAGATTCGATGAAGAGGTTGTCATGGTAATTGTCGACAATTAAATGATAAAAGGAACTTTAGCCAGCGGCCGGGATAGGGTCAATAGGCATTCGCCGCGCATTGACTACACCTTTTGGCGTACAGCCAAAGAGGCTCACCCAGCCTGTTGTCGACAATATTACCAGAGATGATCGCATGACGCCGAGTGATGGCTGACATGGCACGAACGTGGATAACGCATTAGGGACAAAAGGCGTCATGGCCCCTAGAATGTGGCGCTCGTTGAGGAAAAGCACACCCCATGAGTTCACGACTGGAAATCACACCGCTGCCCTATCAAGCGGACCCGCTTGGCTATTTTGCGCCGCTACGCGCACGTCGTGGCGCCGTTTTGCTGGATAGCGGACGCCCTCATGGCCCGGGCGGGCGTTATGACATCATCAGCGCCGAACCGATCGGCCTGATGAGCGTCAATGCCGCGGGCCACGTCAGCTCAGACAGCGATACGCCGCTGCCTGACGAGCCCATTGCCGCTCAGAAAACGCTGCTATCACGGCTCGATGTCGAGGCTCCCGAGAGCGAACTTCCCTTCCTGGGCGGTCTGATCGGATATTGGAGCTACGACTTCGGCCGCTGCCTGGAGCCGGTCAACGGCAATGCCAAAGAGGCCGTCGACCTGCCCTGGAGCCGCATCGGTCTCTATGACTGGGCGATCATTCAGGACCATGCCCGGCGGGAGTCGTTCCTGGTGGCCGATCAGCGTCGCCGCGCACAGGTACAAACCTGGCTGGACGCCGCCCCCCCTGCCACGACGCCCTTCGCGATCACCGCCCCGTTCGCGGGCGAGCAGGACCGGGAGGGGTATGGTGAGCGCTTTCGCGCCGTACAGCGCTACATTCATGCCGGCGACTGCTATCAGATCAATCTGACCCAGCGCTTTAGCGCCCCCTTCCGTGGCGATCTCTGGCAGGCCTATTTGCGGCTGCGCCAGGCCACGCCCACGCCTTTTGCCGGCTTCATGGCCTGGGACGACAAGGCCGTGCTGTCGCTGTCACCGGAGCGTTTCCTGCAGTGCCATGCCGGCCGCGTCGAGGCACGCCCCATCAAGGGCACCAGACCCAGAGGCGACACCCCCGAGCAGGATGCGGCCCTGGCACAGGCGCTCAAGACCAGTGCCAAGGATCGCGCCGAAAACGTGATGATCGTCGACCTGCTGCGTAACGACCTGGGGCGGGCCTGCGCACCGGGGAGCGTCAAGGTACCTCAGCTATGCGGCCTCGAGAGCTACGCCAACGTCCACCACCTGGTCAGCGTGGTCGAGGGCCGCCTGGCCGATGATCAAACACCGCTGGATATTCTGGCGGTCGCCTTCCCCGGCGGATCCATCACCGGCGCACCCAAGGTTCGCGCCATGCAGATCATCGACGAACTGGAGCCCAGCCGGCGCAGCGTCTATTGCGGAAGCCTTGGCTATATCGACCAGCGCGGACACATGGACACCTCGATCGCCATCCGTACCGCGGTGGCCAGTGGCGGCCAGTTGCACCTGTGGGGCGGCGGTGGCCTGGTCGCGGACTCACAAGAAGATGCCGAATACCTCGAGACCCTGGACAAGATTCGCCACCTTCTCACGGCACTGAGCGACCAAGCGCCATAATGAAAACGCTATGACTAGCGCCAGCCTCGCCACACCAGCACCGAAAGGTCCATGCGCTAGGTCTATGCGCCAGGTCTGTGCGACAGCTCGATTCGATAGCACCCACCATTCTAACGACGCCCTGAATTACGATCATTTCGCTATATAAGAACCGAACCAATCAGTATTGGGGCCAAGGGCAGACGATTTGCTAGGGTAGCGCCATTATCGGAACACCTTTTGGTTGCTCATTATTTCGGAGGCCCCATGGACTTTGACATCGATGCCATCAATCGCGACCTCGGCCAGGACCCTGAGGCCCTGACGCGCTGGGCGCTGAGCCTTGAGAAGCATGCTATCTGCACCACCAACTTCCGCCCCTTCGAAGCGGTCATCCTGCATATGGTGACCCAGGTTCAGCCGGACATTCCGGTGGTCTGGATGGACTCGGGCTATAACACCGAGGCCACCTATCGCTTCGCCGATGAGGTCATCAAGCGGCTAAATCTGAACCTGGTGAGCTACCTGCCCAAGCGCACCCGGGCGCACCGCGAGGCGCTGGAAGGCGCTATGCCGACCATCGACGACCCGCGCCATGCCGCCTTCACCGAGGAGGTCAAGCTGGAGCCCTTCACTCGGGCCCTGCGCGAAATGGCGCCCCAGGTCTGGCTGACCGCGCTGCGCGCCGAGGACACGCCGGAACGCGCCAAGATGCAGCCGGTATCGATCAACGACGACGGCCTGATCAAGGTCGCCCCGGTATTGCACTGGAGCGCCAAGGACATGTACGAGTATCTGGTGAAGCACGACCTGCCCAATAACTTCGACTACTTCGACCCCACCAAGGTGGAAGACAAGCGCGAGTGTGGGCTGCACCTGCAGCACTGATCGCCTGACATTTGCGGGTTAAACCGTGACAGATACGAGAAGGCCCCGATAGCGAACGCTATCGGGGCCTTCTGTATGTGGCTATGTCAGGCGGTTTGGCCAGCCAGACGAACGCTCAGCGCACCGGCAAATCGATTTGGGCGAACAGCTCCTGCTCATGACGCGGCCCCGCCGCCAGGGCGGCCTCTACCAGGTCACGGTCGAGGTGCGCTGCAAAGCCCTGCACAAAGTCGAACATGAAGCCGCGCATGAAGGTGCCCCGACGAATGCCGATCTTGGTGGTAGAGCTTTCGAATAGGTGGCTGGCATCCAACGCCACCAGATCCTCATCGGCCTCGGGGTCGACCGCCATGTGCGCGACGATACCCACGCCAAGACCGAGCCGGACATAGGTCTTGATGACATCGGCATCCGCGGCCGTGAGCACCACATTGGGGGTCAAATTCTGGGCACTGAAGGCATCATCGAGCTGCGAGCGGCCAGTGAAGCCGAAGACGTAGGTCACCAGCGGGTACTCTGCCAGCCCCTCGAGGGTCAGCTTACCGGCTTCGGCTAGCGGATGCCCCTTCGGCACCAATACGCAGCGATTCCAGCGGTAACAAGGCAGTAGCACCAGATCATTGAAGAGCTCCAGCGACTCGGTGCAAATGGCGAAATCGGCCTGCCCTTCGCTGACCATTTCGGCAATCTGCTTGGGCGTGCCCTGCTGCATGTGCAGGGCCACCTCCGGATACTTGCGAGTGAACTCGCCGATCACTGGCGGCAACGCATAGCGCGCCTGGGTATGGGTGGTCGCGATCGACAGGCTACCCCGGCGCTCGTTGCTATGCTCCTGGGCAACCTGCTTGATGTTGTCGGTGGTGCGCAGCACCTGCCCCGCCAGATCGATGATTGCACGACCGGCGGGCGTCACCCGAGTCAGGTGCTTGCCGCTGCGGGCAAAGATCTCGACGCCCAGCTCATCCTCCAGCAGGCGGATCTGCTTGGAGATGCCCGGCTGCGAGGTAAAGAGGCTCTGCGCCGTAGCCGAGACATTGAGATTGTGGCGCGTGACCTCCCAGACGTAACGCAGTTGCTGCAGCTTCATCCCCGAAACACTCCTTATTTCCACGCCGTTCGCTCGGCCACCAGCCTGATATCGCCGATCCATGACCCACGGTTTTAATACCGCTAGGCAATAACATAATGTAGCATGATTACTTTATGCTATAAGAATAGCATACAAAAATGTTCCGAGAGAATGTAGCGCCGATGCCACCGTCATTACGGATCGCTATCGATCTTATTGAGGAACAGGCATTTGCCAGCGGCCCCAGCGGCCGCTACCATCATCGGACTAAGCTGAAAAAACGCGCGTTTCACGCGTAATGCAACAGGAGAATTACATGGCCAACAACGTCGATGTCACGACTGCCAACTTCGAGCAGGAAGTCCTCAAGGCCGATAAGCCGGTCCTGCTGAAGTTCTGGGCGCCCTGGTGCGGCCCCTGCAAAATGATGGCGCCGGTGGTGGATGAAGTCGCCGACGAGCGCACCGACAATGTGAAGGTCGTGAGCGTCAACGTAGACGATGCGCCGGATATTGCTGCCGAGCACGGCGTGCGCGGTGTGCCGACCGTGATGCTATTCAAATCTGGCGCCAAGGTGGCCTCACTGGTCGGCGCCCAGTCCAAGTCGCAGCTAGAGCAGTTCCTCGACCAGAACGCCTGATAACGCGCCCAGCGTCATCATGCTTGTTCCAACGCCCTGGCTGTGCCGGGGCGTTGTCGTTTAAGGCACTGGGTTTAAGACAACTGGGTAGCTTGCCATGTCGCCACAATGCTCAGGCGTCTGCCTGAGGCGTTTGCCCTCCTCCGGATGCCGTTACCGGTCGTTCATGGGCCGGTCCTAGCAAACGGGCCATCCAGCGCGTCTGCGGATGGCTGTCCAGCGCGATCTTCAAGGTCATCGTCAGCAGCACGGACAACAGCAAGCCCCCGGTTCCCAATATCCAGCCCCACACGACCAGTGACAGGAAGGCGACGAAGGTCGACAGACCCAGGGCTCGCCCCATGACCCGGGGTTCGACCAAGTTGCCAAGCACGAAGTTAATGCCCAGATAGCTTCCCGCCAGCAGCATTGCCGGAAAGACCCCGCCCTGGGGCGAGACCAGCAGTAGCAGAACGGGTGGAACGGCCGCCAGCACCGACCCGATGTTGGGTATGTAGTTCAGCCCGAAAGCGAGCGTCGCCCACAGCAGCGGGAAGTCGACGCTCAGTATCTTGCAGGAAATCCACACCAGCACGCCGGTCACCAGGCTGATCAACGTCTTTACTGCCAGGTAACGCTTCAGCGTCAGACTGAACTCATTGAAGCGCTGAAGGCTAGGCGCCGGATTCAGCAGGGCCTGGGAGACTTTCTCCCGAAAGTTGAGGGTTTCGAACAGCAGAAAAACCACCAGCAGCGCAACGATCAGGCTCTGCATGAGCACGTTACCGACCTCGCCCAGCAGAGCGGGAATCAGCTGGGTAGCCTGAGTCGGGTCTAGCCATTCCGAGAAGCGCTCAGGACGAATCGATACGCCCATGCCGGCGAGCCAGTTGAGAATGCTCAGGTAATGATCATAGAGCTGCGACTCGAGTCCCGGCAGCTCCTCGGCAAAGGTATTCACGCTATTGACCAGCAATAGGCCCAACAGGCTTAGTAGCAGGCCAATCACCAACAGCGTCAGCCATACCGACATCCGCAGCCCTACGCCTCGACGATGCAGCCAGTGAACCGGCGAGGTGCAGATCACGGCGATGAACAGCGACAGCAGCAGCGGCACCAGCAGGCTGGCCCCAAGTTTCATGCCGCCGATGATGACCACCAGGGCGGCCAGCGCCAGCGTCAGATTAAGCGGAATGGTACTTGCCGCCTCGTCGATATCCTCGTCGTTCATGAGTCCTTCCCGGGAATCTGCTTATGCTGGATGATAAAAGGAGTGTACCGGCTCGCCACTGCCTGTACACAATCATCGGACGAGATATCGACAAACTGCACGGAGGTTGCATGCTTTCCCATACTACCCAACGAACTCAAACGAGCCCCAAAGCGCTCAATCGTCGCCGGCTTCCAGGCCGTGGCCCCTGCATGGGCTTCAGTCTCGGCCTGCTGCTGGCGGCCTGCATGACGATGAGCTCCACCGCCGCGGCCCATCAGCCAGCGCCCCATGAGCAACCCCAGGGGCGGCTCACGGTATCGGCCCACCACACCCTGGAGGTAGCGCCCAACATGGCAACGCTGTCTGCCCGCCTGTGGGAGCGCACCCCCGTGCGCGCCGTCGACTCGGCGCGAGAAGCCAGTCCCGAAGCCCTGAGTGAAGCACGCAGCCGGCTCGAAGACCGCATGGGCGAGCTGATCCGCACACTCGAGGCCACCGGCCTGCCGCGAAACGCCATTCAGGCCGGCTCGCTCTCAGTCCAGCCAAGCTATGTACAGGGGCCGGTCTACGCCGATGGGCAGCCGGATCGCCGGGTGCGGACCCAGCTGACCCGACCGATTACTGTGACGCTCGATGATCTCGAGGCCCTGCCGGACCTCCTCGACGCCCTAACCACGGCCAGCGTCGACTCTCTGGACGGCGTCAGCTACGACCTTAAGGATCGCACGGCGGCAAGCGATGAGGCGCTGGGCCTTGCCATCGACCGGGCCAAGGCCAAAGCCGCCTTGATGGCTGAACGCCTCGATATCCGCCTGGGGCGCGTCCTGCAGGTTCAAGAGACGCAGATGCCAAGCTTCCAGCCACAGATGATGATGCGCGCAAGCGATGCATCGGCCAAGGAGATGACATCAGAGTATCGCCCAGGCCAGATTGAGATCGACGCCGAAGTCGCGGTGCATTGGGCCATCGCCGACGAATGATGCGCGGCTAGAACATCAACCAAAGTCCAGCGGCGGCTGGCAAGATGCACAAGGCCCCGACGGCACTGCCATCGGGGCCTTGCTATCTCTCGCTGAGTGTTCTCAATGGGAGCGTTCCCCATGGTCCCTTCTCAACGCGCTCAGCCGTTGATCACTTCTAGGCCGCCCATGTAGGGGCGCAGCGCCTCGGGCACCAGGATGGAACCGTCGGCCTGCTGATTGTTCTCGAGCACCGCCAGCAGACAGCGGCCCACCGCGAGCCCGGAGCCGTTGAGGGTATGCAGGAGCTGCGGCTTCTTCTGATCCGGGTGGCGGAAACGGGCCTGCATGCGGCGCGCCTGGAAGTCCTCGCAGTTGGAAATCGAGGAAATTTCCCGATAGGTATCCTGGCTCGGCAGCCAGACTTCCAGATCGTAGGTCTTGGTCGCCCCGAAGCCCATATCCCCGGTGCACAGAGTGACGACGCGATACGGCAGGCCCAGCGCCTGCAGCAGCGCTTCGGCGTGGCCGCGCATTTCTTCGAGCGCCTCATAGCTCTTGTCGGGCTCGACCATCTGCACCATCTCGACCTTGTCGAACTGGTGCTGACGAATCATGCCGCGCGTATCACGCCCGTGTGAGCCGGCCTCGCTGCGAAAGCAGGGGGTGTGCGCCGTCAGACGTACCGGCAAAGATTTGTAGTCGAGAATCTCATCCCGAGCGAAGTTGGTCAGCGGCACCTCGGCGGTGGGAATCAGGTAATAGTCCTGATCGCCTTCGAGGCGAAACAGGTCTTCACCAAACTTGGGCAACTGGCCGGTGCCGGTCAGCGAGTCGGCGTTGACCATATAAGGGACATAGCACTCTTCGTAGCCATGCGCCTCGGTCTGAGTGTCGAGCATGAATTGGGCGAGCGCCCGGTGCAGTTTGGCAATTGGGCCACGCATCACCGCGAAGCGCGAACCGGTCAGCTTGGACGCCATGTCGAAGTCCAGATAGCCGTGCTTGCCGCCAAGATCGACGTGATCCTTGACCTCGAAATCGAAGTCACGCGGCGTCCCCCAGCGATGGAGCTCGACGTTGTCGTCTTCGCTCGCGCCTTCCGGCACGCTGTCGTGAGGCAAGTTGGGTAGCGCTGAAGTCAGGGCCTCCCACTCTTCCTGCAGCGTCGCCAGCGCCTTCTTGGCCGCATCCAGCCGATCGCCCAGATCACTGACTTCGGCCAGCAGTGGCTCGATGTCTTGACCCTCGGACTTGGCCTTGCCGATTGCCTTGGAGCGCGAGTTGCGCTCGCTCTGAAGCTGTTCGGTCTGGGTCTGCAATTCGCGGCGCTTAGACTCCAGCGACTCGAGTTGGGCGGTATCGAGAGTGAAGCCACGCTTGGCCAGTCGTTGGGCAACCTGGTCGAGGTCACCACGCAGCAGTTTTGGATCGAGCATGGAATCCTGTCCGTCACAGTCAATGAAAGGGCAATGTCGCCAGCAGGCGCTTATTGTAGGGAAAAGCCGCTGCTTTCACCACGCCGCTGACGGGTGCACCTTCTGTCATGCTCCGGTAAAGTGGACCGCATTCCCTTATTACTGCCCACGCCAGGACATCGGCGACGATGCCGCGGTCAAGGGCAGCGACTCACGGTCTGATAGCGACTCATGATTGCACAACTGGATACCCTTGCCCGGCTCGACGCCGACTATCTACGCTTCATCGAGGCGCTGCGGGACGATGGATTCGAGGGCGAGATATCGCCCGACTATGCCAGCCGCAGCGTGCTGGCCACCGACAACTCGATCTATCAGCGTCTGCCACAGGCAGTACTCTATCCACGCCACGCCGAGGATCTCACCCGCATCGCCCGCCTCGCCGGCCAGGAGGCGCATCGCAAGGTCGTGCTTACGCCTCGCGGCGGCGGCACGGGTACCAACGGCCAGTCGCTGACCGACGGCCTGGTGGTCGATATCTCAAAGCACATGAACGCCATCCTCGACATCGACGTCGAGCGCCGTCAGGTGCGCGTGCAGGCAGGCGTGGTCAAGGACCAGCTCAATGCCGCCCTCAAGCCCCACGGGCTCTTCTTCGCCCCGGAGCTGTCGACCTCCAATCGCGCCACCATTGGCGGCATGATCTCGACCGATGCCAGCGGCCAGGGCAGCTGTGAATACGGCAAGACCCGCGATCACGTGCTGGAGCTCGACAGCGTGCTGCTGGGCGGCGAGCGCCTCACCAGCCGGCCGCTCGAAGGCGAAGCGCTGGAGGCGACCTGCGCCCGCGACGACCGGGTCGGCGAGGCCCACCGCACCGCCCGCGCCATCATCGATACCCAAGCCGGGCTGATCGAGGCCAAGTTCCCCAAGCTCAACCGCTGCCTGACGGGCTATGACTTGGCGCATCTCTATAACGACCAGCGGCAGTTCGATCTCAACAGCGTGCTGTGCGGTTCGGAGGGCTCGCTTGGGCTGCTCAACGAAGCGGTACTCAACGTGCTGCCGATTCCCAAGCACTCCACCCTAGTCAATGTTCGCTACTCGAGCTTCATGGATGCCCTGCGGGATGCCAAGGCGTTAATGGCGAGCCCCGCGGCCCCGACCTCCATCGAGACCGTGGACGACAAGGTGCTGGGCCTGGCGCAGCAGGACTTCGTATGGGACAGCGTGGCGGAGTTCTTCCCGGCCACCACCGGTGCGCCCAAGGCAGACAACCATCAAGACCAGGCCGACGATCAAGCCGAAGACGATACGGCGGTGGCGACGCGCACCGAAACGTCGATTCGCGGCATCAATCTGATCGAATTCAACGCCGACGACCCCGAGGCGCTAAAGGCCCGCATCGACGATTTTACCCGCCACCTGGAGGCGGACAGCAGCGTCGAGCGGCTGGGCTATACCCTGGCCGAGGGCCATGAGCAGATCAAACGCGTCTATGCCATGCGCAAGCGCGCGGTAGGCCTGCTCGGCAACGTCCAGGGCGAGAAGCGCCCGATTCCCTTCGTCGAGGACACCGCGGTGCCGCCGGAGCACTTGGCCGACTATATCGCCGAGTTCCGTGCCGCCCTGGATGCCCACGGGCTTACCTATGGCATGTTCGGCCACGTCGATGCCGGCGTGCTGCATGTGCGGCCGGCCATCGACATGAAGGACCCAGCCCAGGAGGCGCTGATCCGCCAGATCTCGGATGAGGTCGCCGAGCTGACCCACAAGTATCACGGCCTCTTGTGGGGCGAGCACGGCAAGGGCGTGCGTTCCGAATACGCCCCCAAGTTCTTCGGCGAGCTCTACCCGAGCCTGCAGCGGCTGAAGGCGGCCTTCGATCCGTATAACCAGCTCAATCCCGGCAAGATCGCCACCCCTCTCGCGGCAGAAGACGCTGAAGAGAACGAGGCGGGCGACGGCGAGCAGACGGTAAAATGGGTCGACCCGGGGCTGCTGGCCATCGACGAGGTGCCGACCCGGGGCCAGTACGACCGCCAGATCGACGAACGGGTCTGGCAGTCCCACGCCGCGGCGGTCTACTGCAACGGCAATGGCGCCTGCTACAACTACGATCCCGATGACGCCATGTGCCCCTCGTGGAAAGCCACCCGCGAGCGTGTCCAGTCGCCCAAGGGCCGTGCCAGCCTGATGCGGGAATGGCTGCGCCTGCAGGGACGCGCCGGCACCGACGTGGTGGAAGAATCGAAGCAGAAGAAGGTCGAGGGCCTCTGGGGCTTCGTTCGCGACTTCCCGGCCCGCGCCCGCAACACCTGGGCCAAGCGCCGCGGCGAGGAGGACTTCTCTCATGAGGTCTATGACGCCATGGCGGGCTGCCTAGCGTGCAAGTCCTGCGCCGGCCAATGCCCGATCAAGGTCAACGTGCCGGAGTTTCGCTCCCAGTTCCTCGAGGTCTATCACGGCCGTTACCTGCGCGCGCCACGGGATTACGTGATCGGTGGCCTGGAATTCATGGTGCCCTATCTCGCCCCGCTGGCGCCGCTCTACAACGCTGCACTCGACAACCGCCTGGTCGATCGTCTGCTCGCTGGTCCCGTCGGCATGGTCGACAGCCCCAAGCTCTCGCGGGCCAGCCTCAAGAAACAGCTCAAGGCCTGGGGCGTGGCAGAAGCGACCCCGACCTCACTTGGCCTGCTCACCGAGGCCCAGAAAGCCAACAGCGTGATCCTGGTCCAGGACGCCTTCACCAGCTACTTCGAATCCAAGCTGGTCATGGATGTGGTCGAGCTGCTCTCGCGGCTGGATATCAAGGTCTTCGTCGCGCCCTTCTCGCCCAACGGCAAGCCGCTCAACGTGCAGGGCTTCCTCGGCGCATTCGAGCGCACGGCAGAGCGCCAGGCCAAGAAACTCAAGAGCCTGGCAGACTTCGGCGTACCGCTGGTCGGTATCGACCCGGCGATGACGCTGACCTATCGCCAGGAGTACGTAAAAGCCCTGGGAGCGGATGCCGTGCCCGAGGTGCTGATGCTGCAGGAATGGCTGGTGTCGCTGGGCAAGCGCCTCAAGCCCCGTGGCGTCACGCTCAGTGATCCGGGCTTCAAGCTGCTCGCTCACTGCACCGAAAAGACCAACGCGCCGGGCTCCCCCAAGGCCTGGCAGCAGGTGTTCAGCGTCTTCGGCCTAGAACTCGAGGTACTCGCCAGCGGCTGCTGCGGCATGTCCGGTACCTACGGTCACGAGACGCGCAACCTCGATACCTCGAAAACCATCTATGCCCAGTCCTGGCAGCCCAAGGTCGAAGATCCCGCCAACACCGGCCGCTTGCTGGCGACAGGTTATTCCTGCCGCAGCCAGGCCAAGCGACTTTCCGACACCGCGCTGACGCATCCTCTGCAGGGGCTGTTGGAAACGCTGCGCGGCGCCTGATCAGGCGACACTGCCCTGCAATACGCCCGGCCACGCAAGGCCGGGCGGCTTGCTAGAATGCCCGTCACATTTTGCCTATCGCCCTTTTCTCGCTGGCCGCATGCTTCAACGCACGAGCCGCGCCATGCCGGGCATCATCGCCGGCCACTAAGCGCGCCGACAGCTTCCGTGTCATCGGGAACACATCGACACCGTTTAGGGTTTGCATGTGGCCTGCTGCAAAGATAGGCTTCGCGGCTTTCTGACACTCACCGGAGCATCCTCACATGGAGCATGCAGCTCTCCAACTGGCGGGAATCGGCCTACTGGCCCTGGTCTGCCAATGGATCGCCTGGCAGCTACGCTTGCCGGCCATTCTCACGCTGCTGGTCGCCGGCATCGCCGCGGGTCCTGTCACCGGCGTACTCGCCCCGGACGCCCTGCTCGGCGAGCTACTGTTTCCGCTGGTCTCACTGGCGGTAGCGGTGATCCTCTTCGAGGGTGCCCTGACCCTTAGCTTCCGCGAACTGGGCGGCCATGGCCGCACGGTGCGACGGCTGGTGACCTGGGGCGTGCTGATAACCGGGCTGATCGGCACTGGCGCCGCCTACCTGCTGCTCGACCTGTCCTGGCAGATGGCAAGCGTGCTCGGCGCGCTGCTGGTGGTGACCGGCCCCACCGTGGTGCTGCCGCTACTGCAGACGCTGCGCGCCAAGGAGAACCTGACCCAAATTCTGCGCTGGGAAGGCATTCTGATCGACCCGGTGGGCGCCATCGGCGCGGTGTTGGTCTACGAGTTCGTGGCGCTAGGGGGCTCGGTCGATGCCGGCAACGCCGCCGCGCACACGCTTCTGCTATTCGGCAAGACAGCGCTGATCGGCTTCGGGCTGGGCATCGCTGGCGGCTATCTGTGGGGCCTGGTGCTTCGCCACAATTGGCTGCCGCGCAAGCTGCACAGCTTCGGCACCCTAATGATGATGCTGACGCTGTACTCGATCTCCAACACCCTTTTCCACGAGTCAGGCCTGCTGACCGTTACCGTGATGGGGGTGTGGCTTGCCAACATGCGCGGCGTGCCGACACAGCCGATCATCGAATTCAAAGAGACCCTCTCGATCCTGCTGATCTCGGGGCTATTCATCCTGCTTGCTGCACGCCTCACCACCGACCAGCTGTCGTTGCTGACCTGGCCGGCCTGGGCCTTTCTGGCCGTGCTGGTAGCGGTGGCGCGCCCGTTAACGGTCTGGATATGTACCCTCGGCAGTGGACTCGACTGGCGCGAGAAGACGCTGCTGGCCTTTATCTCGCCTCGCGGGATCGTGGCCGCCGCCGTCGCTTCGCTGTTCTCGCTGCGCCTGACGAGCCTCAACATGCCCGGCGCCGAACTTCTGGTACCGGTAACCTTCCTGGTGATCATCAGCACGGTGGTAATGCAGAGCCTGATGGCGCGCCCGCTGGCCGGCCTGCTGAACCTGAGCCGCCCCACGCCGCGTGGCTTCCTAATCATTGGCGCCAACCCCGTGGCACGGGCAGTGGCCAGCACGCTGCAGGAGAATGGCTTCAAGGTATTGCTCACCGACAATAGCTGGGATGCCGTTCAGGAAGCTCGGACCATGGGCCTGCCGGTCTACTACGGCGACCCGCTTTCCGAACATGCCGCCCAGCACCTCGAGCTAACCGGCATCGGCCACTTGCTGCCGCTTTCGCCCTATCGGGAACTCAACAATCTGGCCGCGCTGCACTTCGAACCCCAGGTCGGCGAGGGAAAGGTCTATCGACTGGCCGTCAAGGCCGGCAAGAAACCGCAGCCCCGCCACGACCAGGCGCTGGGCCATCTGCCGGTGGCCTTCGGCGAAGACGTGACCTTTGCCCGACTGTCGAGCCTGATCGCCCGCGGCGCAGCCATCCAGTGCATGCCGATCTCCAGCACGACCAAGATCGAGGACTATCGCACCCAGCATCAGGATCGCCTGCTGCCGCTGTTTGCCTTCACCCCCGGTGGACGCATCCGCATCGCCACCGCTGAAGAGAGCTTCGTGCCGCGCAGCGGTGAAACCCTGATCGGGCTGACCTATGCCGAAACCGGCAGCGAAGTGATGGAAGCGCAGCGTACCGAACGCCGCCGCCCCGCCGCTTGAGGAAGCATCGGTTACTCCCCGCCACACGCAAAAGGGCTGCCAAATGGCAGCCCTTTTGTTTATTCATGAGGCCTTCGCGAGCGATGCTTGCTGGCCAGGCAGCCTAGGCATTGGCATGTGCCGTATCGGCTGTTTCCAAGGCGCTCTCGGCATCGGCCACCAGCGCAAACTCCTCATCGGCGGTCTTCGCCACCAGGGTGTTCTTGCTGTAGAAGAAGTAATACGCCGCGCCGATCGCAAACAGCACCAGGGTGTAGTTGAAGGCGCGCGGATCGAAGGCATAAACGCCGGACAGCGCCACCAGCGAAAGCACCAGGGCCACACCGGAAGTGATGATGCCACCGGGGGTCTTATAGGGGCGCGGCAATTCCGGGCGCTTCAAGCGCAGCAGGATATGGCTCAGCGCCATCAGCGCGTATGACAGGGTGGCACCCACCACCGCCATGCCCAGGATCAGATCGCCCTCTCCGCTCAACGACACCAAAAAGCCGAACACGCCCGGCACCACCAGCGCCCAGGTCGGCGCCTTGCGACGGCTGGTCAGCGACAGCACCTTGGGCAGGTAGCCGGCCCGCGACAGGGCGAACACCAGACGGCTGTAGCCGTAGATGATCGAGAAGAAGGAGGCGATGAGACCAGCAAGCCCCAGCACGTTGACCAGCGTGGCAAGCGTCGCATAGTCCGCGGCCTTGAGCGCATCCACCAGCGGCACGCCACTGCTGCCGATCACACCGGCACCGGCGGCACCGGCCAGCAGCACCACCACCAACAGCGCCGTAACGACCAGAAAGAGCATGGCGCCGATGATTCCCTTGGGCACATCGCGGGCGGGGTTCTTGGCTTCCTCAGCCGCCAGCGGTACGCCTTCCACGGCCAGGAACAGCCACATGCCGAAGGGCAACGCGGCCCATACACCGGCCCAGCCAAAGGGCATGAAGGCATTGGCGCCAACCGCATCGGTCGGTGCGATATCGAACAGCCGACTGGCATCGAACACGCCGACCAGCGCCAGCGCGGTGGCGATGATGGCGAACACGGCAAGGCCACTGATCACCATCATCACCTTCAGCGCCTCACCGACGCCGGCCAGATGAATACCGATGAAAATGGCATAAAAGAGCGCATAGACCACGGGGCCATTGATGCCCAGCAGTTCCTCAACGGCAGCCCCGATGAAAATCACGATGGCCGCCGGTGCCAGCGCATACTCGATCAGCACAGCGAGCCCGGTCAGGTAGCCCCCCGCCGGCCCCATGGCTTGACGCGCAAAGCTGTAGCCGCCCCCGGCAGCAGGAATGGCCGCCGACATCTCGGCAAGCGACAGTACCAGAGCGAAGTACATCAGTCCCATCAGGGCGGCGGCGATCACGAAACCACCCCAGCCCGCCTCGGCGATGCCGAAGTTCCAGCCGGCGAAGTCACCGGAGATCACGTAGGAGACACCGAGACCGGCCAGCAGTATCCAGCCGGCCGTGCCTTTCTTTAGCTGTCGTTTGGCCAGGTACTCCCGGTCAAGATTCGCGTCGTTCATGGGTACTACCTCACATCATTGTTATTGGAGATAAAGCGGGTGACGGATCAGGTCATCGGGGAACATCGTCAGGAAATCAGAAAGTTGCGAATACCTTGCGATGACTCGATGACATCATCCTGTGTTCGATCCTTGAGATTGACGCCGGACAGTCCCTTGGCCCGTGATTCACGCAGCAAGTACAGAAGCCGCCGACTGGCATCGTCGAAGGCGAGCCCTGCCGGGCGTATATTGGAAATGCAGTTGCGATAGGCATCGGTAAGCCCGACCGCCGGTCCCCATGTCATGTAGAGCCCGAGGCTATCCGGCGAGCTAAGCCCGGGGCGCTCGCCGATCAGCACCAGCACCGCCCGGGCGTTGAGCAATTCGCCGACCTCATCACCAATCGCGACCCGCCCCTGCTCGACCACCGAGAGCGGCGCCAGCGACCACACCTGGTCGTCATCGGCCAAGACCCGGGTCAGCGCCGCGAGAAAAGGCGCCGCATTCTGCTGAACGGCAAGCGACGACAGGCCGTCGACCACGGTAATGGCCAGATCGAAGGCAGGCTGTGCCGCCGCATCCTCTGCGCGCAGCCGCTGCACAGACGCCTCGTCGAGTCGCCGCCCCCAGTCCGGGCGCTGCAGATAGGTGAAGCGGTCGGGAACACGACTGTGAAGGCGTTTTATCGGCAGGCTCGCGCTGAGCCCATCCAGTGCTTCGAGGTCCTGGCACAGCACGTCGACATCCAATGGCAGATGCACGGCATCCTGGGCACGCGCGTGAGCCAACTGGAACTCCAGCGAGCATGCAGTCGGCAGGCTGATGCCGGCACGGCCAAGGCCAATGCGTGCATCGGTGAACTGGCGCAGATGATGCCAGGGGTTGTCCGTCACTGCCTGATCAAGGGGGTTATCCGTCATTGATTGGCTCCGGTGGCGGGCAGGTTGGCAAGCGAGCGGGCAAAGGAGCCCGGCAAGACGGAACTGGGCGCGTGCTTGGCGACGTCATCGAAGATCGCCATCTCACCGAGCCAGCGTTCGAACTCCGGGGCCGGCGACAGATCAAGCGCCCGACGCGCATAGAGCGCATCGTGGAAGGACGTGGTCTGGTAGTTGAGCATGATGTCATCCGAGCCGGGGATGCCCATGATGAAGGTGCACCCCGCCACCCCGAGCAGAGTCAGCAGGTTGTCCATATCGTTCTGATCGGCATCGGCGTGGTTGGTGTAGCAGATATCACAGCCCATCGGCACGCCGAGCAGCTTGCCGCAGAAGTGATCCTCGAGTCCGGCACGGATGATCTGCTTGCCGTCGAACAGGTACTCCGGGCCGATGAAGCCGACCACGGTATTGACCAGTAGCGGGTCGAAGTGGCGCGCCACCGCATAGGCACGTACCTCGCAGGTCTGCTGATCGAGGCCATGGTGGGCATTCGCCGACAGCACACTGCCCTGGCCGGTCTCAAAGTACATGACGTTGTCGCCCACGGTGCCGCGCTTGAGGCTTTTTGCTGCATCCTGCGCCTCGGCAAGCACGCCGAGATTGAAGCCGAAGCTGTCGTTGGTGGCCTGGGTGCCACCGATCGACTGGAATACCAGGTCAACCGGGGCGCCCTGCTCGATGGCCTCCAGGGTATTGGTGACATGCGTCAGCACGCAGGACTGGGTGGGAATCTGATACTTCTGGATCACCTCATCCATCAGCGTCATCAGCTTGATGCTCTGGGCAACGTTGTCGGTGGCCGGATTGATGCCGATCACCGCATCGCCGTTGCCGTAGAGCAGGCCATCGAGAATGCTGGCGGCAATGCCGGTCACATCGTCGGTCGGATGGTTGGGCTGCAGGCGAGTCGAGAGTCTTCCAGGCAGGCCGATGGTATTGCGAAAGGCGGTGGTCACCCGACACTTGCGCGCCACCAGGATCAGGTCCTGATTGCGCATCAGCTTGCTGACCGCTGCGGCCATCTCCGGGGTGATGCCGGCCTTGACGCGTGTCAGCATCTCGGGAGTGGCAAGGTCGCTCAGCAGCCAGTTACGAAAATCGCCCACCGTCAAATGGCTGATGGGAGCAAAGGCCTGGTTATCGTGAGTGTCGATGATCAGCCGGGTGATTTCGTCCTGCTCATAAGGGATAAGGTGGTCTTCCAGAAAGGTGGCCAGCGGCAGCTCAGCCAGCGCCATCTGGGCCACCACCCGCTCCTCGGCGGATTCCGCGATGACACCCGCCAGGCGATCCCCTGAACGCGCCGGCGTGGCTTTGGCCATCAGGTCGGCCAGGTTCTTGAAGCGATAGCATTGGCTACCCAGCGTGTAATGGTAGGCCTTGGCCATGATCGTCTCCCAGGATGAACCGGTTCGCCGGCGGCCTGAACAACTGCTCGAGGCCACCGGCGGAACGAAACTTGCTTGTATAAAGCGTAGCGACGACGCTTAGCGGAGCGTTATCACTTTCCGGCAAAACGGAATAACCAAATACAAACAAGTAGTTAGCTCATGAGGAAGGAGCATATGCCCCATGAGAGGGAGTGATGTGCCGTGTCGCTAGACCGCCAAGTAGCGCAGAATGCACCAAGGAGGTGCATTTGGGAGGCATGGGACGCCAACGAACACGCCCACAACCTGACCGGCTGGTCACAGGAGTATGACCAATTCAGCAAAGGCGCCTTCTACGGACGTATCGACGAGGTGCGCCTGACCGAGATGCAGGTCTTCAAGGAGTACACCAGCAATGCCCTTGGCCAGCAGTGCAACGTCTGGCCGGAATCGCTGTGGATCGGCATTCCCGTCGATGCCCAAGGATGCCGCATCAACGGCCATCGGGTGGGCGCGCATGAGGTGATGTGCCAGCCGGGCGGCCATGACTTCGAGCTCGTAACGCCGGACCGCTTCGGCATCTACGGCCTGGTGGTCAGCCGACAATGGTTGACTCGATCCGGCGCTGCCGCCGACGACCTGCTGACGTCAGCCCCCGACCGCCTGATGCGATTACAGCTACCCGAGCATACTCGCCAGGCGACTGGCTTTCTGATCGAGCGGCTGCTGGGCACGCAGAATGACCAGCTATCGGTGAAGGTCCATCAAGACATCCTGAGCCTGGCACTTGGCGAGATTCTGCGCGAGGAAACGCCGAATACCGACGAGTCGCCGAGCTATGCCCATCGCAAGCAGGTGGTAGACCGCATCAAGGCGCACCTGGACACCTGCCAGTCGCCCCCCGTCGCCCTGAGTGAGCTTTGCGAGATCGCCCACGTCAGCCAGCGCACCCTGCAGTACAGCTTCACCAGCATCCTGGGTATCAGCCCCATTCAGTTCCTGCGCCTGACACGCCTCAACCGGGTGCGCCGGCGCCTGAGAACCGCGCAAGCCGGCACCACGGTCAGCCAGGTCGCCGCCGACTGGGGCTTTTATCACCTGGGACAGTTCGCCCAGGACTATCGCCAGCTATTCGGGGAAGCGCCCTCGGTGACGCTGTCCCGCCATGCGGCCTGATCAACGCCCCTGTCGCTTTATCGCGAAAAAGCAAAGGACCCCGGCGATGACTCGCCGAGGCCCTTTGTTCACGCCAGATACTTTCAGCCAGATACTTTTACGCCAGACAATAGGGCTATCGCATCGCGTCAGCCATGCCTGCCCTACTCGAGAGCCGCCGGTGTAGCGGGCATCGAAACGCGCTCAGTAGAACATCGCCTGCAGCCCAGCGCCGGGATCCTCCACGCGCATGAAGGCCTCACCGACCAGGAAGCCATGCACGCCACGCTCGCGCATCCGCGCGACGTCATCGCGTCCATGGATACCCGACTCGGTAATGACCGTCACGCCCTCGGGAATCCGTTCGAGCAACTCGAAGGTGGTTTCCAGGCGGGTCTCGAAGGTGTGCAGATCGCGGTTGTTGATGCCTACCAAGGTCAGATCCAGCGCCAGCGCGCGCTCCAGTTCATCGGCATCGTGCACTTCCACCAGCACATCCATGCCCAGCGCCACGGCCTGGTCATGCAGCACCTTCAGGCGGGCGTCATCCAGCGCCGCGACGATCAACAGAATGCAGTCGGCACCGATGGCACGGGCCTCGACGACCTGGTAGCTGTGGGTGATGAAGTCCTTACGGATCACCGGCAGCCCACAGGCCTCCTGCGCCTCGGCCAAGTAATCCTCGTGCCCCTGGAAGAAGTCGGCATCGGTGAGCACCGACAGGCAGGCCGCGCCACCACGCTCGTAAGAGCGAGCGATATCGCCGGGACGAAAGTCCTCACGCATCACGCCCTTCGAAGGAGAAGCCTTCTTGACCTCGGCGATCACCGCCGGATCTCCCGCCGCGATACGCGCTTCCAGCGCGGCGACGAAGCCACGCGGCGGTGCCTGGCGAGCGGCGAGTTCGAAAAGTTCGTCCTCGCTGACGGCCTGACGGCGCTCGGCGACCTCTTCGTCCTTGCGTGCCAGGATGCGGGCCAGAATGGTCGGCAGGCCATCGCTCGACGGCTGGCCTTGAGACGAAGCGCTTGGCGAATGAGACCCTTGAGAAGGCGTATCTTGAGCTGTCATGTCAGAGGTTCCTAAATATGTACGGGCCGGATTACAGACCGACGCCTGAAGTCGCGATCAGGCGGCAAAGACGCGGGTGAAATCGGCAAGCTCCTTGAGCTTCTCCGCAGGCAGCTTAGAGGCCTGTGAGTCCTGAGCCATCAGCACGCCTTCCTTGAGCGTATCGGCAACACCAGAGGCATACAGCGCCGCCCCGGCATTCAGGGCGACGATATCGGCCGCCGGTCCCTCACCCACCAGCGACTGCTTGACCAGTGCCAGGCTCTCCTCGGCGGTCGTCACCTTGAGTGTACTGAGCGACTGACGCTCGATGCCGAAGTCCTCGGGGGTGATGGTGTACTCGGTGATCTCGCCGTTCTTGAGCTCGGCCACATGCGTCGGCGCCGCGAGCGAAATCTCGTCGAGGCCATCTTCGGCATGAACCACCAGCACATGTTCACTGCCCAGCCGCTTCAACACCTCGGCCATCAGCGGCAGCAGCTTCGCCGAATAGACGCCCAGCAGCTGGTTCGGCGCGCTGGCCGGGTTAGTCAGCGGCCCGAGAATATTGAACAGGGTACGCACGCCCATCTCTCGGCGCGGCCCTACCGCATAGCGCATGGCAGTGTGGTGATGGGGGGCAAACATGAAACCGACACCGACCTGATCGATACAGCGCGCCACCTGATCGGCGGCCAGGTCGAGATTGATCCCGGCGACGCTGAACAGGTCGGCACTGCCCGATGAGGAAGACACACCCCGGTTGCCGTGCTTGGCCACATGCGCGCCTGCTGCCGCGACCACAAAGCTCGACGCCGTCGAGACGTTGAACAGGTTGGCGCCGTCACCGCCGGTGCCGACGATATCGACAATATTCTCGCCATGCACCGTCACCGGAATCATCAGCTCGCGCATCACCTGGGCGGCGGCGCTGATTTCCTCTACTGTCTCGCCCTTCACGGAAAGCCCCACCAGGAAGCCGCCAATCTGGGCGTCGGTGGCCTCTCCGGTCATGATGGCGCGCATCACGCTGTGGGTCTGTTCATAGCTCAGGCTCTGGCCGCGCATCACGGCGTCGATCGCCTCTCGCATTTGCATCTTGTCTCTCCTTGCGATCCATGTCGTGGTGTGGCGATCAACGTTCAACCACGTTGCAGAAAAGTGGCCAGCAACTCGTGGCCCTGGCGGGTGAGAATGGATTCCGGGTGGAACTGCACGCCCTCGATATCCAGTTCCTTGTGCCGCAGCCCCATGATCAGCCCCGGGGTGACGTCGTCATCATCGACCCAGGCAGTGACCTCGAGGCAGTCCGGCAGACTGTCCGCGTCCACCACCAATGAATGATAGCGCGTGACCTCCAGCGGGTTTTCGAGCCCCGTAAACACACCGGTATTCAGATGGCGTACCTTGGAGGTCTTGCCATGCATCACCTGGGGGGCACGCACCACTTGGCCGCCGAACACCTGGCCAATGGCCTGGTGGCCAAGGCACACGCCGAGGATTGGCACCCGCCCGGCGAAATGACGAATGACTTCAAGGGAAATACCCGCCTGACTGGGCGTGCAGGGTCCCGGAGAGATCACGATATGGCTCGGCGCCATGGCCTCGATCTCGTCGATCGTGATGGCATCGTTGCGGTGGGTATCGACCTGCGCCCCCAGCTCGGCGAGGTACTGCACCACGTTATAGGTAAAGCTGTCGTAATTATCGATCATCAGCACGGACATGAATCGGTCTCCAGCATCCGCCTGGGCACTGCCAGGCGGTAGTCATCAGGCAAGTGGGATTCTTGCGGGCACGGATCAGGCAAGCGCGGTGAGCCTGCAATACAAGCAGGCCCGAGCCTTGAGCGCCCGGCTTACTCTGGGCTTATTGCGCCGCTATTCCGCACTTATTGCAGGTTATCCAGGCCCTGCTCGGCCATGGCTACGGCGCGGAACAGGGCACGGCCCTTGTTCAGGGTCTCCTGCCACTCGAGTTCAGGCACCGAGTCGGCCACCACCCCGGCACCCGCCTGAACGTGCAGTTGGCCGTCCTTGATGACGGCGGTACGGATGGCGATGGCGGTATCCATGTTGCCATGCCAGGAGAGATATCCCACGGCACCCGAATAGATGCCTCGCTTGACCGGCTCCAGCTCGTCGATGATTTCCATGGCGCGGATCTTGGGCGCCCCTGACAGCGTGCCCGCCGGAAAGGTCGCGCGCAGGACGTCCATGGCCGAAAGCCCTGGCTTCAGCTTGCCGGTGACGTTGGACACGATATGCATGACGTGGGAGTAGCGCTCCACCGCCATTTGGTCGGTCACCTTGACCGACCCCGTCTCGCTGATCCGCCCTACGTCGTTACGGCCCAAATCGATCAGCATCAGATGCTCGGCGATCTCCTTGGGATCGGCCATCAGGTCGGCTTCCAGCGCCAGATCCTCGGCCTCGGTAGCGCCGCGGATTCGGGTACCGGCGATCGGACGCACGGTCACCTCGCCGTCTTCCAGGCGGGTCAGAATCTCGGGTGAAGAGCCGACCACATGATGATCGTCGAGATTGAAGAAGAACATGTACGGCGACGGGTTCAGGCTGCGCAGCGCCCGGTACAGATCCAGCGGCGGGGCCTGATAGGGAATCGACATGCGCTGAGATGGCACGCATTGCATGACATCGCCCGCCAGCACGTATTCCTTGATCTTCTCGACGGCTGCCTTGAAGCCATCTTCGGTGAAGCCGGAGTTGAAGTGGCCTTCCTCGACGGCGCTCCTGCCGGTGCCAGGGCTCTGGGTCGTGATGGTGGCGCTACGCAGTTGAATCTCGAGGCGTTCGAGGCGTTCACGAGCCGTGACATAGGCCCCCTCGACCGCCGGATCGGCATGGGTCCAGAGGGTCAGGCGACCGGATAGATTGTCGAACACGACCAGATCATCACAGACCAACAGCAGGATATCCGGCACGCCCAGAGGGTCTGGCTTGTCGACGCCGGCAAGGCGTGGCTCAGCATAGCGCACGGTGTCGTAGCCGAAGTAGCCCACCAGACCACCGTCGAAACGCGGCTGATCGTCGAGCCGCGGCACCTTGAAGCGTGCCTGGAACTGTTCGATCCAGTCCAGCGGATCCTCGACCCGGCTCGCGCCCAGCACCTCGTCGTCCTTTAAATGGCGCACTTCGTAACCGCGGACTTCGATACGTTCGCGGCTGGGCAGCCCGATGATCGAATAGCGACCCCACTTCTCTCCCCCCTGAACCGACTCGAGCAGAAAGGTCCAAGGCGCGTTGGCCAACTTCAGATAAGTCGACAGCGGGGTATCGAGGTCGGCGAGAACCTCACGGGTTACCGGAATACGGTTATAGCCGGCATCTGCCAGCTCTTCGAAATGTTCGGGGGTCATCATGCCCGGCAGTTCCTTCAAGAATGAATCACTTAAGCGGGGGCGCTTATGCTTAAACAGAGGGGCGTGGCTATCGCATGGCTTTGCCGCATGCTGACGCACGTCTCACGCAGGATAGGTATCGATAATCGAGCGCGAGAACGCACTAGGCCGGCATCACCATCGCCAACGCTTGACGTCACGCATCAGGCCTTTGAGGCCGTGGCAACGAACATCTTGAGAGGAATGACGGGTGTCCGGCGTCATGAGGGAATCCGTTATGGCAGGATCTTATTGATTCGGCGGTTTTTATGCCGCCACACACGGATTCACACTAAACGAGTTCAGAAAGCGATTCAACTAGCACATCGGGATGACTGTCGAGCACCGATTCGCCGTGATTATAGCCGTAAGGTACGGCCAGTGTTCGAAAGCCCGCGCGCTTGCCTGCTTCGATGTCGTGGCGGGAATCACCCACCATCAGGCAGGCGTCTGGCGATACCCCGAAATACGCCGCCGCGTGCAGCAACGGGGTGGGATCTGGCTTCTTCTCGTCCAGCGAGTCGCCGCCTAGACATAGGCCAAAGCTGCCGGCCAGATCAAAGTGCTCAAGGATCGGAGCGATAAAGGCCTTGGGCTTGTTGGTGATCAGCGCCAGCGATAATCCGCTGGCGGCAAGGCCTTCAATGGCCTCGCGCACACCGGGATACAGCTTGGTGAATGCGACTGGCGAGGCATGGTAGTGCGCGAGAAAGCGTGCGTGGCAGGCCTCCAGTTCATCCGCCTCCACAGGTCTCTTCAGCGCATCGCCAAGAGCGCTCTCCACCAGGCGCCGTGAGCCGTTGCCCACCCAGTCTCTCACCCGCGCTTCACCGGCCGGGGGCATGCCCTGATCCACCAGGGAGGCGTCGAGCGCCGCCGCCAAGTCGGGAACCGAGTCGATCAGAGTGCCATCGAGATCGAAGGCCACCATTCGCATATCGCGAATCACGTCATGCATAAAAATTCCCTTTCCAATCAATGCGTTTTGTATGCCTGATGCATAAAGATCCACTTCATGCATGTAATATTACGAAAAAACATGATCAAAACTCGCCTTTGCCCATAGGCATATGCCGAGCAGAGGCATATCCTAGACATCAGCCGTCGCCGCTACCAGGTGGAGAGCCCTCGGGGATCGACGCTAGCGCATTGTCGCGCCCAGCATCCCTCATGAGACGCCCTGCCTGACTCAGGCGATTCTCGCGTTTCTCAATCTTCACATCCATCAACGGAGTGTCTCATGTCTCTACCACGCATTGTGGTGGTCGGCGGTGGCGCCGGCGGGCTCGAACTCGTGACGCGTTTGGGTCGCAAGCTGGGTAAACGCCAGCGGGCCGAGATCGTGCTGGTCGACCGAAACCCCACCCACATCTGGAAACCGCTGCTCCATGAAGTCGCTACCGGTGTCCTCGACTCCGGCCTCGACGAAGTGTCCTACCAAGGCCATTCCAAGGCCCACGGCTATCGCTTCCAACGTGGCACCCTGAGCAACCTGGATCGCGACGCCAAGAAGCTGACCCTGGCGCCGATTATCGATGACGACGGCGAAACGGTGGTACTGCCCTCCCGCGAGCTGGACTACGACTACCTGGTCATGGCACTGGGCAGCGTATCCAACGATTTCGGTACCCCTGGCGTAGCCGAACATGCCCACTTCCTCGATAGTCCGCACCAGGCGGAAGCCTTCCGCCATGACATGCTCAACACCTTCCTACGCTATAGCGACCCCGAACGTCGCATTCACCCCAAGCTGGCGGTGGGTATCGTTGGGGCCGGCGCTACCGGCGTGGAGCTGGCCGCCGAACTATATGGCGCCTCGAAGATGCTCAATAGCTATGGATTCACCTCGCTTGAGAGCACGCAGCTAGAGGTCCACCTGATCGAGGCGGCGCCACGCATTCTGCCGGCCCTTCCCGAGCGCATCAGCCAAGCGGTGCATAAGGAGCTCGAAAACCTCGGCGTCAATATGCACGTGGATACCAAGGTGACCTGCGCCGACGAAGAAGGCTTCATGACCGCCGACGGCACCCGCATCGAGACCGATCTCAACGTCTGGGCGGCGGGCATCAAGGCGCCGGAGTTTCTCTCCGAGCTGGGACTGTCGACGCAGCGTAACCATCAGCTCAAGGTCGAACGGACCCTACAGAGCATCGATGACCCGCATATCTTCGCCTTTGGCGACTGCGCCAGCTGCCCTCAGGAAGATGGCAAGACGGTGCCACCACGGGCCCAGGCCGCGCATCAGCAGGCGGGCACCCTCTTCCACAACCTGGTCGCCACCCTCAACGACAAGCCGCTCAAGGACTTCACCTTCCATGACCGTGGCTCCTTGATCTCGCTTGCCCACTTCGACGCCGTGGGCTCGCTGATGCGTGGCGCCTCCGCACGCTCGCTGTTTATCGAAGGGCGCCTGGCCAAGGTCTTCTATGCCTCGCTGTATCGCATGCACCAGCTCGCCATCCACGGCACCGTGAAGACCGGCATGACGGTCGTCGTCGATGGTCTCAATCGCTTCCTCAAGCCCAAGATGAAACTGCATTGACGGCCTCGAGAGGAACGAACAGTCTGAGCATGAGATGACACCTTGAATACGCGATCACGCCTTTGACAGGAAGGCCGGGGGTAAGACATGGATCGTTTCTACAACGCGCCGGAAAACGTCGTTGATGAAATACTCGGCGGTGTCGCGACCACATCGCCGCTGCGCATGGCCGAACCGGAAAGCGGTCTGCGCATCCTGATCCGCAAGGAGTGGGACAGAAAGGACCAGGGCCGTGAGCAAGTCGCGGTGCTCTCCGGTGGGGGCGCCGGCCACGAGCCCGCCCACGCAGGCTTTGTCGGCGAAGGCATGCTGACCGGAGTGATCTCCGGCAGCCTCTTCGCCTCCCCCAGCGTCGAGGCGGTGCTCGCGGCGATCCGTGAGGTCTGCGGCGACGCCGGCTGTTTGCTGGTGGTCAAGAACTACACCGGCGACCGCCTGAATTTTGGCCTCGCCGCCGAACGCGCCCGTGGCGAGGGGCTTGATGTCGCCATGATCATCGTGGCCGACGATGTGGCGATCGATAAGGCACCGCAGCCCCGCGGCATTGCCGGCACCCTGCTAATCCACAAGCTTGCGGGCTATCTGGCAAGCCAGAAGACGCCACTCGACGCGATCCGCCTCCAGGCCGAAACGCTGTGTGCCCAGATGGGCTCGATGGGCATGGCCCTTCGCCCAGCGGCTCAGCCGGGCCAGGACCCGGCGGCGCGCTCTCCGGAACTGGGGCTGGGCATCCACAATGAGGCCGGCACCCGCACAGTGGACCCGCAGAGCGCCGACGAGGCCATGCGCCTGGTGCTGGATCCCCTCCGCCTCCAGCTCACCGAGCGCCAACTGTCGGGACCCTGGATCGTCATGCTCAACGATCTTGGCGGTTGCTCGACGCAGGAACTCGGGGTGCTGGCCGATAGCCTGTTGCGTCAACTGGGCGTCGAGCAGGTCGCTCACTTGATCGGGCCAGCCCCGCTGATGACGTCGCTGGACATGCACGGATTTTCCATCACCCTGCTCTCGGTACAGGACGCCTTCGTGACCGCCCTTACGGCACCGACCCAGGCCCCCGCCTGGCCGGGACTGAAAACGGTCGCACCTCCCGAGTATTTCACGCCGGATACTCGGCAGGATCGAGATTCACTGAGCGACAATGCCCCACAGGACGAGGGCGTTAACGCCTTGCTTCAGCGCGTCATCGACACCCTGCGCCAAGCGCGTGAGGAACTGGACGCCCTAGATGCCAAGAGTGGCGATGGTGACGCGGGGGCCAGCATGCGCAGTGGGGCTGACTCCATTGCCGCAGCACTAGAGGCAAGGCGACTCGATACGCAGGCACTGCCGTCGCTGTTTGCCGGCATCGGACAGCTCCTGTCTCGCGACATGGGCGGCTCCAGCGGCGTGCTGCTGTCGATTCTGTTTACCGCTGCCGGCGCCGCACTGGACCGGCACGACACTCTCGGCACGGCCCTTGCCGCTGGCGTCGAGAAGATGCAGGCCTATGGCGGCGCCAAGCCCGGCGATCGCACCATGATCGATGCACTGGTGCCGGCAATCGAGGCCATGCAGCGTGGCGAATCCCTGCCACAGGCAGCGCAAGCGGCCCGCGATGGAGCAAAAGCCACCGCAGCGCTGACCCAGGCCAACGCCGGACGCTCGGCCTATGTGCCGGAAAGCGCTCTAAAGGGGGTGATCGACCCAGGCGCCGAAGCGGTCGCACGCGTCTTCGAGGCGCTGGCCTCTGCGTAGCACCTGACGGTAATCGCTAAACGCCGCCGATACGAAAAGGCCGCCGAGGATGCTCAGCGGCCTTTTCGTGTTCACAAGCAGAGCGTCAGCGCGGCCCTCAGAGGCCGCTCTGCTCACCCTTTTGCTCATCATGGTGATACACGTGCACGTCGCGCTGCGGGAAGGGAATGCTGATGCCCTCGGCATCGAAGCGCCGCTTGATCTCCTCGGTCATTTCCCAGTACACGTCCCAGTAATCACTGGCCTTGACCCAGGGCCGCACGATCCAGTCGACGCTGGAATCCAGCATAGCGCTCATGCGGATATTGGGCGCAGGCGATGCCAGCACCCGAGAGTCCTTGGCCACCACCTCTTCCAGCACCCGGCGCACGACATCGATATCGGCGTCATAGCCAACGCTTGCCACCAGGTCGACACGGCGCGTGTCATGGGACGAGTAGTTGGTAATCGCCCCGCTCATCATCTGGCCGTTGGGCACGATGATCTTGCGGTTGTCGCCGGTCTTGAGCTCGGTGGTAAAGATCTGCACGTCATCGATGGTGCCGGCCACTCCGCCGGCCTCGACGTAATCGCCGATTTTATAAGGCCTAAAGATGATTACCAGCACCCCGGCGGCAAAGTTGGCAAGCGAGCCCTGCAGCGCCAGCCCCACGGCCAAGCCGGCAGCGCCGAGCACCGCAATCAGCGAAGTGGTTTGAATACCGAGCTGGCTGATGGCGGCTAGGACCACCACGATCAGCAGCAAGGTTCTCAGGATGTTGCCAAGAAACTTGACCAGCAGCGGCTCGACCTTGGCACGCTCCATGGCCTTGATGCTTAGACGATGCACCACTGACGTCACCCAACGACCGATCACGAAGATGGCGAGTGCCGCCACCAGATCGATAGCAAAGCTAGCGCCAGTGGTCTGCAGGTAGGTGATAAGGGCATCCATTTCCATAGCGTTTCCTCGACGAATCAGGCGGCATGCACGCCGCCGGGGTGGTCAGATATAGTGATCAGCATCGGCGACATGATATCGCCAACAGGCACGGCAACCTCTTCGCTGCCGGCCGTTCATCCTTGTATAGAGCATCGCAGCCGTTATGGCAGCGTTTTGGCGCTCAATTCATATCAGTGTGGTCCGAGCGTCGCGCCTCGAGCCAGGCGCGTTTGCCGGCCGGCGACAGGCGCTTTACCTGCGCCTCGAGTCGCAGCGCATCGCCCCGCTCGCCGATGGCCTCATGGTGCAAAAGCGTCAGCGGCCCCTTGCCGCGCAGCGCCTTGGCACCGCGCACGCCCTCATGGTGCTCCTTGAAGCGCCTTGCCACATCGGTGGTAATACCGGTGTAGAGATGACCGGCGGCGGTTCTGAGCACGTAGAGGTGCCAGCACGACGATTCCATCGAGCCGCTCAGGTGTTTGCCAGTTCGTCGCGGAACGCCTGCATCACGCTGTCATAGTGGTGCGGGTCGTCGTTGCTGCGCGCCTTGAAAACGGCCGAACCGGCAACGAAGGTGTCGGCCCCGGCACGGGCGATTTCGGCGATGTTGTCGACCTTCACCCCGCCGTCGATCTCGAGGCGGATATCGCGGCCGCTGGCATCGATGCGCTGGCGCGCCTCGCGCAGCTTGTCGAGCGTGCCGGGAATGAACGACTGGCCGCCGAAGCCGGGGTTGACGCTCATCAGCAGCACCATGTCGAGCTTGTCCATCACGTAGTCAAGATAGTGCAGCGGCGTGGCCGGGTTGAATACCAGGCCGGCCTGGCAGCCGCCGTCGCGGATCAGCTGCAGCGAGCGGTCGATGTGATCTGAAGCCTCGGGATGGAAGGTGATATAGGTCGCCCCGGCATCGATGAACTGCCGGATCAGGTCGTCCACCGGCTTGACCATCAGATGAGCATCGATGGGCGCGGTGACACCATGCTTGCGCAGCGCCTCGCAGACCATCGGCCCGATGGTCAGGTTGGGCACGTAATGGTTGTCCATGACGTCGAAGTGGACGATGTCGGCGCCGGAGGCGAGCACGTCGTCCACCTCCTGACCCAGCCGGGCAAAGTCGGCGGAAAGGATCGAAGGGGCAATCTTGAAGTCGCGCATGGGACGAAATGACCTCGTGGGAGTCCAGTGAAAGCCGATCATTCTAACCCACGGCTGGCCGCCTTACAGACCCCCGAATGCAAAACCGCCCCGCCGGCGGGGTCCTATGCTGATGTCTCGCCTGATAGACGCTGTTTGCAGCTCGACTGCTGAGTCCTTGCGCCCCTTGCACATAGCAACAATAGTGGAGGAGGACACACCACCAAGGATACGGTCATGCCCCAGTTCCCAATGCGACGTTCACTAGCCCTCTGCCTATTCGTCGGCACCCTGTCACTCGCACCAGGTATCTTCGCTCAGGAGGCCATCCTCGAAGGTGAACGCTTCCACCCGGTGGTTGGCGAGCACGGCATGGTGGCCACCAGCCATTTCCTCGCCTCCCAGGTATCTCATGATGTACTGGAGGCGGGCGGCAATGCGGTAGATGCAGCCGTCAGCGCTGGGTTCGCCCTGGCCGTCACCCAGCCCCGATCGGGCAATATCGGCGGTGGCGGCTTCATGCTGATTTCGGATGAATCCAGCGGTGAGGTCATCGCCATCGACTACCGCGAGATGGCGCCATCCGCCGCCACCGAGACCATGTTCCAGGATGCCGACGGCAACGCGGTCACCGAGCGCTCACGCTTCACTCACCTGGCGGCCGGCGTGCCTGGAACCGTTGCCGGCCTGGCCATGGCCCTTGAAAAACACGGCACCATGAGTCTTGCCGAGGCCTTGGCACCGGCCATCGATCTGGCTGAAAACGGCTTTCCGCTGCCCCAGCGTTTTGTCGACGGTATTCGGGATGCACGGGCGAATTTCGAGCCCTGGGAGGCATCGAGAGCCAAGTTCTTCAAGGCAGATGGCAGTGACTATCAGGTTGGCGAGATCTTCCGCCAGCCGGATCTCGCCGCCACCCTGCAGCGCATTGCCGACAATGGCGCCCAGGAATTCTACGAGGGCGAGACGGCACAACTGATCGTCGCCGAAATGCAGGCCCACGACGGCCTGATCACCCTGGAAGACCTGTCCGCCTACCAGCCGATCATCCGCGAACCGAGCCACGGCACCTACCGCGGCTATGACATCTACGCCATGAGCCCGCCCTCCTCCGGCGGCGCCCATATCGTGCAGATGCTCAACATCCTCGAGGACTATGATATCGGCGCGATGGGCTTCAACTCCGCCGCGACCATCCATGTGATGGCCGAAGCCATGAAGCGCGCCTATGCCGACCGCTCCGAGTACCTGGGCGATACCGACTTCGTCGACGTGCCCCTCGATGGCATCACCGCGAAGGCCTACGCCGACGAACTGCGCCAGGGCATCAGCATGGACGAAGCCACCCCCAGCACCTCTCTGGCACCCGGCAACCCGCTACCCTATGAGTCCAACGAGACCACCCACTTCTCGATCGTCGACGACAATGGCCTGGCGGTGTCCAACACCTACACCATCAACTTCAGCTACGGCTCGGGGATCGTAGTCGACGGAGCCGGCTTCCTGCTCAACAACGAGATGGATGATTTCTCGGCCAAGCCAGGCGTACCCAACGCCTATGGATTGATCGGCGGCGAGGCCAACAAGGTCGAGCCCGGCAAGCGCATGCTGTCGTCGATGACGCCTACCATCGTCAAGAAAGATGGCGATAACTTCCTGATTACCGGCAGCCCCGGCGGATCACGGATCATCACCACCACCCTGCAGGTGCTGATGAACGTCATCGATCACGGCATGAACATCCAGTCGGCGGTCAGCGCCCCGCGCATCCACCACCAGTGGCTGCCGGACGAGATTCGCATCGAAGATGGCATCAGCCCGGATACGATCGCGCTACTCGAGGCCAAGGGCCATACCATCAGCCTGCAGGACGCCATGGGGGCTGCCCAGTCGATCATGATCCTCGATGGGGAGTATTTCGGCGGTGCCGATCCGCGGCGCTCGACCTCTTCGGCCATGGGGCTCTAATATTCCACGAGACCTTGCTCTAGGCTTTACCTTAGATTGACGGCCCGGCACCGCCGGGCCGTTTCATTTTCCCACTCGCTCTGGTGCTCATGCCCACCCTGATTCTTGCCATCGCCGAGCTGTTCGGCACCGCGCTTTGGTTCACGCCCAACGCCGTGCTTCCGGAGCTGATGACCTTATGGTCATTGGCCCCATCGGACCTGGGCTGGTTGACCGGCGCCGTTCAAGGCGGGTTCCTGCTCGGCACCCTGACCATCGGCCTTACCGGTCTCGCCGACCGCCTCGATGCCAGCCGACTCTTCGCCGCCTGCTGTCTGCTCGGCGCGCTCTCCAATGCCCTGCTGCCGATGGCCGGCGGCCTGGATATGGCGGTAACACTCAGGGTGATCACCGGCCTGTGTCTAGCAGGCATCTATCCGGTCGGCATGAAGCTGATGGTGGGCTGGACGCCGGGACGTAGCGGCGTGGGTCTGGCCTGGCTGGTCGGCATGCTGGTATTGGGCACCGCCCTGCCCCACGGCCTGCGCACCCTTACCGCTCTCGATGAGATCACCCTATCCTGGCGAGGCGGCATCTGGAGCGCGTCGCTGCTGACGGTGCTGGGGGGCGTCATGGTCTGGCGACTCGGCGAGGCACCGCGTCCGGCAGGTGCCAGTCCTGAGCCTGCGGCTAGCCCCAATGGTGGCACGAAGCCTGGCCTGCCCCTGGGTGGCCTCGCGGCCTTTCGCATCCGCAACTTCCGCCATGCTGCCGGTGCCTACTTCGGCCACATGTGGGAGCTCTACACCCTCTGGGCGCTGCTGCCGCTGATGCTCGCGTCACGCTGGCCGTCACTGAGCACCGCCGAGCTGGCCTTCGGCGCCTTCACGCTGATCGCCATTGGCGGGCCCTGCTGCTGGATTGGCGGCGCCTTTAGCACTCGCCTGGGCAGCCGCCGCGTGGCACAGTTCGCCCTGGCGGGCTCGGGCCTTTGCTGTGCGCTCTACCCGCTGCTGGGCGGGTTACCAGGGGGCGTGCTGGTGGGCTTCCTGGCGCTATGGAACGCGCTGGCGGTGGTCGATTCCCCGCAGTTTTCCGCGCTCTCGGCCAAGGCCTGCCCGGCCCATATCGTGGGCAGCGCACTCACGCTTCAAAACGCCATCGGTTTCGCGATCTCCATGCTATCGCTGCTGATCCTGATTCCGCTGTGGCAGCACACCGGCGCCTGGCTTGCCTGGCTGCTGTTACCGGGCCCCCTGCTCGGCCTTTGGTGCCTGCATGGATATACTCGGCAGCAAGACACGGCTTCCGCCTCTGCATAAGGACCTTGATCATGACACGACGCTTCCTCATGAAGACTCACCAATCGACTGCATGGCAGACAGCCTTGGGCCTGATGTTGATGGCTCTGCTGCTATCCATGGCCGGCTGTGCCAGCAGCCCGCAATACATCCAGGCCAACCCGAAGGTAAGCAGCGATCTGCCTGAAAGCGGCAGCGGGCAGGCGGTCACGCTGACGGTGATCGACGGCCGCGAAAGCGATGTATTGGGCAGCCGCAGCGGTGCCGTCATGGGCACCGACACCATCACCCTGCAGACTGCCGACGTACTCCCCCAGCTCGCCTCCCAGGCCGAATATGCGCTGCGCCAGATGGGCTTCACACCCACCGGCGACGCCGGTGCGCAGCGCCCACGGCTAACCCTGACCCTCAAGCGCCTGGATTATGCCCACGGCAACAGCCAGCCGCTGCTCGGCGAGGCAGAGCTCGAGGCGGTATTCGAGGCCGAGGCCCAAAATGGGGGCGAAAGCTATGTGGGCCGTTATACCTCGAGGCGCAACCAGTCCTATGCAGTGCGCCCCAACCAGGAAGACAACACCCAGATGATCAACGAGCTGCTAAGCGATGGCCTCGACAGGGCCTTCGGTGATCCGGCGATGGGGCAGCTACTGTCCCGCTAAACATTCGCGCTTGCAGACGAGAAAAGAATGCCCGGCCATGGCCGGGCATTCTTGTATAGGCAGAGAGAAAGCCATCCAACAGGCAATGAACAAGGGGTCGGCGATCTAGCAAGCTCAGTCGACAAGCGCGCCTTAGGCCGGCCCTCACCCTGAGACTAGCGTCGCGTTACCGGACCTATTCCCGATCGGCCCGGGGACCACGACGCTGAAGCGACCATACGCTTTCCTGCCAGCCGCTGTCTTCCGGCTCGCCATCCTCGAGGTGAGTCACCTCGAAGTTGGCGCCAAAAAGCTCTCTCACTTCATCGGCCGGCACGCTGTAAGGCGGCCCAGCATCGTCACCCGGCGCGCGGGTCAGGCTGATCAGAAGCCCTCGGGCGCCGGGTGGCATCAGCTGGGCGAGATGGAAGGCATAGCGCTGCCGGGTCGCCGGTGGCAGCGCAATCAGCGCCGCGCGGTCGTAGAAAGCACCGAGGTCGGCTGCCTGCTGGGTGTGGAAATGGAAGAAGTCGCCACACCAGAGCTCAATGCTGCCCTGTCGCCAGATCTCGAAATCGCCCTGGCGATAACGAGACGACTCCCCGCCGGCCGCCACGAACTGCTCGATGGCAAGCGAGGCAAGCTCGATACCCAGCACCGGGTGCATCTGAGCCGCCAGCCAGCGCATGTCCAGACTCTTGCCGCACAGCGGCACCAGCACCTTGGTTCCCGGCTCGACGCCAAGCGCTGGCCAATGGCGGACCAAGGCCGGATGTTCGGCGTCGCGATGAAAGCCGATCCGTCCCTCGCGCCAGCGCGAGATCCACTCATTGTTCATGCCCGCTCCTCTTGCATGGGTTGGGGCATGGGATACCCGCTGGGTAACCCACGGCCTTCCATCAGCGCTTTACTAGAACCAGCGATCGTTTTTCTTGCGACGCCTGGGCAGGTGGGGAATGATCAGGCCAATCAGCAGGCCAGCCCCGGCCACGCCGCCACCGTACATGAAGTAGCGCAGCAGCAGGTCTTCTTCTTGGGTGTCCAGCCGGGCCTGCAGGCCGCGCAGATTTTCCTGCGCCTCGCTGTACTGGTCCTGCAACGCTTGGTTGCGGTTTTCGAGATCACTGATCCGCGTTTCGCGCTGCTCAAGCGCCGCCGTCGTCGAGGCAAGTCGCCCTTCCCACTGCTCGTTGATGCCTTCGAGCTCAGTGCTCAGCGTCTTCACCCGCTCCTGCAGGGCCGGCAATTGGGCGGTAGCGCTTTTTTCCTCCTGAAGATCGGAAGAAAGAATCCACACTTGATCGCCCCCCGGCCCCTGGACCAGCGAGTAGTCACCACTGGTATCGAGCAGCTCGACCGGGTCACCGGCCGTCAGGGTGCCAACGATACGGTAGCCGTCGGTGGGACCGCTGCGCACGAAGGTAGTGAGATCATCCGATACCCAGAGGTCCGGATCTGAGGTCTCCTGGGCTTGGGCCCCAAGCGTCAAAGTGGCCAGGGAAATCCCCAGCATCACAGAGTTGAATGTTCGCATAAGTCTGCCGTCTTTCAGGGCGATGGAGGCTCCTAGGTGCCTGCCCACGCGAAGTTGCTCCGGCCACCGCACGTCCTGTGCGATGGCACTGCGATGAGACCTTATCCCATCCACACTTTCTGTGGATAAGTCTTGGGAAAACCGACCGTGATCGCGTGGTAATCGGCGCAAGGCCTGGAATTGCCACGGATTGTTCAATTTTTAACCTAGCTGTCACACCACGATGCGCGCCGGATTTCCCAACGGCAGCCAGAATACCACAGCCTTGGTGCGCTGGCCGCGCCGCCGCTGGATACGTATAATCTACGCATCTATAGAAAGGGCCGCCCGGCCTCGGGCCCTGCCCGACCTCATTCCCAATTTCGGTGACGGACGCGCCGAGACGCACCCAGTCTCGGCCCATTGTTATGACGAAGAAACTCTTCATCAAGACCCACGGCTGCCAGATGAACGAGTATGACTCCGCCCGCATGGCGGACCTGCTCGGTGACTCCCACAAGCTGGAAATGACCGACGACGAGCGTGATGCCGACGTCATCCTGCTCAACACCTGTTCGATCCGTGAGAAGGCGCAGGAAAAGGTCTTTCACCAGCTCGGCCGCTGGAAGAAGCTCAAGGAAAAGAACCCGGACCTGGTGATCGGCGTCGGCGGCTGCGTGGCCAGCCAAGAAGGCGAAGCCCTGCGCAAGCGGGCGCCCTACGTCGATATGGTGTTTGGCCCCCAGACCTTGCACCGCCTACCGACCATGCTCGATGCCCGCAACAAGAGCGCCGACCCGATCTCGGTAGTCGACGTGACCTTCCCGGAAATCGAGAAGTTCGACCACCTGCCCAAGCCAAGCTCGGATGGCGCCACCGCCTTCGTCTCGATCATGGAAGGCTGCTCCAAGTATTGCACCTTCTGCGTGGTGCCCTACACCCGCGGCGAGGAAATCTCGCGGCCGTTCGAGTCGGTGATGGACGAGGTCATTCACCTGGCCGACCAGGGCGTGCGCGAGATCAACCTGCTGGGGCAGAACGTCAACGCCTACCGCGGTGAAAACCAGCTCGGCGACGAGATCGACCTGGCCGAACTGATCGCCTGCGTGGCCGCCGTCGAAGGCATCGACCGCATCCGTTTCACCACATCGCATCCGGTGGAGTTCTCGGACTCGCTGATCGACGCCTACGGCGAGATTCCCGAACTGGTCAGCCACCTGCACCTGCCCGTCCAGGCAGGCTCGGATCGTATCCTTGCGGCCATGAAGCGTGGCCATACGGTCGAGGAATATGTCGACAAGCTCGAGCGGATCCGCGAGCTGCGTCCGGAAATCAGCTTCTCCTCGGACTTCATCATCGGCTTCCCGGGAGAAACCGAGGCCGACTTCGAAGCCACCATGGACCTGATCCATCGCATCGGCTTCGATCACTCCTTCAGCTTCGTCTATTCGGCACGGCCGGGCACCCCTGCCACCGAGCTCGAGGACGAGACACCGGAGTCGGTCAAGAAGGAGCGCCTGGCGATTCTCCAGGAGCGCCTCAACCAGAATGTGATGCAGATCAGCCGGCGCATGGTCGGCAACGTCGAGCGCATCCTGGTCACCGGCTTCTCGCCGCGAGACCCGGGACAGCTGACCGGGCGCACCGAGAACAACCGGGTGGTCAATTTCCGCGCCCCCAACCCGGCCGAGTTGATCGGCCACTTCGTCGACGTGGAAATCACCGAGGCACTGCCCAACTCGCTGCGCGGCGAATTGGCATCCCCCGCCTGCTACTAGGCCCCATCCGCTCCCATTGTGAGCCGCTGACGACGCCCTGCCCTGCACTGGCGTCGTCACGGGCATTGCCCCCAGCAGGCCCCGGGCAGTAAGCTGCCGTCATCCACCTCCAACGCACGGGATCCTCTCGACTTGAGCCAGACAACCTCTCAGGCCAACCGCATCATCACACTGACCCTCGAGCCCAATGACCCACGTCGCCTGGCTAACTTGAGCGGCCAGCGTGACGAACACTTCAAGCTGATCGAAGAGCGCCTGGGCGTGACCCTGCGCAACCGCGGCAACACCTTCCAACTGGCCGGTCCTGGCGCCAGGTCCAAGGCGGCTGCCAACGTGCTCGAGCGTCTGTACCGTGAAACCGAGGCCAGCGACCTGACGCCAGACATGGTCCACCTCTTCCTGCAGGAATCTGGCCTCGAGGCCATCGAGGAAGAAGAGGATGCCATCGGCGACAGCGATCTGCTGATGCGCACCCCCAAGGCGCTGATCAAGCCGCGGGGGCAGAATCAGCAGAGCTATGTCGCCAGCATTCGGGCTCACGACATCAACTTTGGCATCGGGCCGGCCGGTACCGGCAAGACCTATCTGGCCGTCGCCGCCGCCGTGGAAGCCCTCAATCGCCAGGAAGTGCGCCGCATTCTGCTGGTGCGCCCCGCCGTCGAAGCCGGCGAGAAGCTCGGCTTCCTGCCGGGCGACCTGGCCCAGAAAATCGACCCCTATCTGCGGCCGCTGTACGACGCCCTGTACGAGATGATCGGCTTCGAGCAGGTCAACAAGCTGATCGAGCGTCAGGTGATCGAGATCGCGCCGCTTGCCTATATGCGCGGCCGTACGCTTAACAATGCCTACATCATCCTCGACGAGAGCCAAAACACCACTCGCGAACAGATGAAGATGTTCCTGACCCGTATCGGCTTCGGCTCGACGGCGGTGATCACGGGCGACGTGACCCAGGTCGACCTGCCCAGAGGGCAGAGCTCGGGGCTCATCCAGGTGCTCGACGTCCTCAAGGATACGCAGGGCATTGGCGTCACTCACTTCGCCGCCAAGGACGTGGTGCGCCATCCGCTGGTACAGCGGATCATCGAGGCATACGATCATTTCGAGGCCGAGCAGGAAGACGCCGAGCGCGCGCGTCGCGAACAGCGCGATGCCCGCCGTGAAGCACAGGCCGAGGAGCGTCAGATACGCAAGAGTCAGAGCCAGGGCCCAGCCGACTACGGGGAATCATCATGATCAGTGAACCTCCGCCAGTCATCGTCGACCGACAGATCGCTCTCGAGGCTGACAACGACATCGCGGCACTGCCCAGCCAGGACGAACTGGAGCACTGGATCAGCGCCACGCTTGACCAGCATGAGGGCGAAACGCGCCAGGAAGTGACGGTGCGTTTCGTCGAGGCCGAGGAGAGTCAGACCCTCAATCGCGACTATCGCGACCGCGACCGCCCGACCAATGTACTTTCCTTTCCCTTCGAATCACCGCCGGGCCTGACCTTGCCATTGCTCGGCGACCTGGTCATCTGCCATGCCGTAGTGGTCCGTGAAGCCCAAGAGCAGGAAAAGTCGCTGTCGGCTCACTACGCTCACATGGTGGTGCATGGCACCTTGCATCTGCTGGGGCATGACCATATCGAGGATGATGAAGCCGAGCGCATGGAGGACCTGGAGAGGGTCATCCTCGCTGGCTTTGCTATCCAAGATCCGTATGCCACCGACCATCTCGACCTTGGTTCCGAGGAAAAGAGACCCTACGCATGAGCGAAGATCGATCGAGTAGTCAGAGCAACAAATCCTGGCTCGAAAAACTGTTCACCGCTTTCAGCTCCGACTCCGAAGAACCCAGCTCACGGGATGAGCTGAGGGAATTCCTTCGCGAGGCCGGCCCACGCCTGCGTCTCGATCAGGACGCCCTGACCATTATCGAAGGCGCCCTGCAAATCAGCGATCAGCAGGTCCGAGAAGTGCTGATTCCCCGCTCCCAGGTCACGGCCATCGCCGCCGACCAGCCGCCGGAGGATTACCTGTCGGTGATTCTCGAGACCGGCCACTCGCGCTATCCGGTGATCGGCGAGAATCTGGACGAGGTGAAGGGCATCCTGCTGGCCAAGGATCTGCTGCCGCTACTCATGAAGAGCCAGGAGAATCGCGACAGCTTTGATCTCACCAATATCCTGCGCACGGCCATGTTCGTGCCCGAGTCCAAGCGCCTGAACAGCCTGCTCAAGGAATTCCGCGAGACCCATAACCATATGGCCGTGGTGGTCGACGAGTACGGCGGCACCGCCGGTATCGTCACCATCGAGGATATTCTCGAGCAGATCGTCGGCGATATCGAAGACGAGCATGATATCGACGAGGAAGAGGACATCCGCGACCTGGGAGACGGCTGCTACGCGATCCGCGCCCTGACCCCGATCGAGGATTTCAACGAGCGCTTCGATACCGATTTCTCCGATGAGGAATTCGATACCCTAGGCGGCCTGGTGATGCAGAGCTTCGGCCATCTCCCCAGGCGCGGTGAGTTCGCCGAGCTCGGCGAATGGCGTTTCACGGTGCTCAACGCCGACAATCGTCGCATCCGCTTGCTGCAAGCCGAACAGGCCGAGACGCAACAAGCCGAGGAGAGCCGCACCTGACGCAGGTCGAAACCGAGCCTGAAGGTGCGCCGCATGGACGCCATAAGAGACTGATAATGAGTGAACGACACCTGAGCCCCGCGATCGGCTATCTGCTCGCGGTGATTGCCGGCGGACTGACGACCCTGTCCGCCGCCCCCTTCTCCCTCTGGTGGCTAGCCCCGGTCGCGATTGGCCTGATGTATCTGGGCATACAGGCCCTAAGCCCGCTGCAAGCGGCTCTTAAGGGCTGGTGCTACGGCCTTGGCCTGTTCGGTAGCGGCGCGACCTGGGTCTACATATCGATCCATGACTACGGCTACACCAGCATGCCGGTAGCGGGGATGCTCACCGCCCTCTTCGTCGCGGCACTGGCCCTCTTTCCTGCCGTCACCCTGTGGCTCTATCGGCGCCTCACCGGGCCCAGGCTTGCGGCACTCAGCTTCGCAGGTGCCTGGGTGCTGGGCGAGGTGCTTCGCACCTACCTGTTTACCGGCTTCCCCTGGCTGCTCAGCGGCACCTCCATGGTGGATTCGCCCCTTGCTCCCTGGGCGCCGGTGGGCGGCGTCTACCTGCTGTCGCTGATCACCGCGCTGACCGGCACCCTGGGGGTCGAGGCGCTGCGCCGCCGCTTGGCGCCGGCCGCGATCATTGTCGTGCTATGGCTGGTGCCCCTGGCGCTTCCGGGGCAGTGGACGCGCCAGTCGGAAGATCCCACTCGTGTGGCGCTGTTACAGGGCAACCTGTCGCAGCTGACCAAGTGGAGCGCCGAAGGACAGCGGGACGCCTGGAACACCTACAGCACCATGACCTCCGGCGTCGCGGATGATACCGACCTGATCGTCTGGCCCGAAGCCGCCCTGCCCATGTTCGAAGACCAGGCCATGCCGCTGCTCGAACGCCTGCAGGCCGGTATTGCTCCCGATACGGCGCTCCTCACCGGGATTCTTCAACGCGACGCGGGCGGCTATTTCAATAGCGTGATTGGACTTGGCAATGCCAGCGGCGCCTACCGCAAGGCCCACCTGGTGCCCTTCGGCGAATACCTGCCACTGGAGAGTCTGTTGAGAGGCGTGGTGGCCTTTTTCGACCTGCCAGCGCCGACGATGACGCCGGCCAAGGGCCCGCAGTCGCCCATCCAGGCGGACGGGCTCTCTATCGGTAGCGCCATCTGCTATGAAATCATCTTTGCCGACCTGGTGGCGTCACGCGCCCGGGATGCCGAGATCCTGCTGACGGTCTCCAATGACACCTGGTTCGGCGACTCACTGGGCCCGCTTCAGCACCTGCAGATGGCCCGGCTCAGGGCGCTGGAGAATGGACGCTACGTGATGCGTGCCACCAGCAACGGCGTTACCGCCATCATCGATGACCAGGGCCACATCACCGCACGCGCCCCGCAGTTCACCGCCACCGCCCTCAGCGGCGAAGTGTACGCCATGCAGGGCACAACGCCCTTTACCCGCACCGGCAGCTGGCCTGCCTGGCTCGCCGCCACCCTGCTGGTTCTGCCGGGGCTGAGCCTATCGAGTCGGCGTCGCAAGGCGTAAGCTGGAAGCTGGAAGCTGGAAGTTGGAAGTTGGAAGTTGGAAGCTACCCAGCAGCAGAGTCAGCCTCGCTCAACGCAAACGCCCCCGCAGCTCAATGACTGCGGGGGCGTTATTCTTCGAGCTTTCCGCCATGAAGCGGCGCTATACCAGCTTCAGACTTGACCAGCTTCAGGCCTGGTTGTGGCCTAACACCTCGGGAATGGTCTGACACACGTAGCGCCCCGGCGCCGGCTCGATAATTGAGAGCTCGCCCTCGCCTGGCTGTCTTGCCGCCACCATCTTGCCGGTATCCGCATAGCCGTTATCGGTCATCCAGGCCTGCCAGTGCGGCCACCAGGAGCCTTCGTTGAAGGTTGCCCCCTCTAGCCAGGCGTCCGGGTCGGCCGGCAGCTCGGCGTTGGTCCAGAAGCCGTACTTGTTCTTGTGCGGCGGGTTGACGATCCCGGCGATATGGCCTGAGCCACCGAGCACGAAGGTCACCGGCCCCTTGGGCAGCTGAGTGCCGCCGTAGGTGCTGTTCCACTTGGCGATATGATCTTCACGAGTGGAAACGAAATAGCTGGGGGTGGAGATCTTGCGCAGGTCGATCTTGACCCCGTCCAGTTCGATACCGCCGGGCTCTATCAGGCGATTTTCCAGATACATGTTGCGCAAGTACCAGCCATGGGTACCGGCCGGCAGGTTGGTGCCATCGGTGTTCCAGTACAGCAGGTCGAAGGCCGCCGGCTTCTCGCCTTTCAGGTAGTTGCTGATATAGAACGACCAGAACAGATCGTTTTCCCGCAGCAGATTGAACGAGAAGGCCATGACCCGGCCATCCAGATAGCCATCGGCTTCCAACTGGCGCTCGATGCCCTGCAGCACGGGCTCGTTGAGGAAGACACCGATCTCGCCGGGGTCGCTGAAGTCCTGCAGCGTGGCCATGTAGGTCACCGAGCGAACCTTGCGCCCGCGGCGTGTGCTGGTCAGATAGGCCACCGTCGAGGCGGTCAGGGTCCCGCCGATGCAGTAACTCAGCAGGTTCACCGACTTCTCGCCGCAGGCTCGCTCGATGGCGGCCATGGCCTCGATGGGGCCAAGCTGCATGTAATCGGCCCAGGTCAGGTCACGTTGCTCTGGCCCCGGGTTACGCCAGGAAATCAGGAAGACGGTGTGCCCCTGATCGACCAGCCACTTCACCAGCGAATTGTCCTGACGCAGGTCGAGTATGTAGTACTTGTTGATCCAGGGCGGCACGATCAGCAGCGGCGTTTTGAACGTCTGCTCGGTGCTCGGCGTGTACTGGATCAGCTGCATCAATTCGTTCTCGAAGACCACCGAGCCCGGTGTCGCCGCCACGTTTTCACCGATGGTGAAGGCGCTGCGATCGGTCATCTTGACGTTGATGCCTTCCGCCGAGTTGGCCAGATCCTCGCGCAGCTGGGCGAGCCCCTCGATGAGGTTCTGCCCCTTGGTCTCCAAGGTCAGGCGCATCACCTCCGGGTTGGTGGAGGCGAAGTTCGACGGCGAGATGGCACTCACGTACTGGCGCGCATAGAACGCCAAATTGCGTTTCTGGTCCGGCGGCAAATGATCGAGGCTACCGATCATATCTTCGACCAGCCGCGAGAACAGCAGGTACTGCTCTAGCAGTCCCCGATAGAAGGGTTCGTGACGCCAGGCTTCGTCCTTGAAGCGACGATCATGGCGGGCAGGCTCGATCAAAAGCTCGCTCTCTTCGCCACTCATGTCGCGCAGACCCTGCTGCCAGAGCAGCATCTGATCCTGAGCGAGCTGCAGTTGAGCATTGATGAGCGTCTCAGGATCGCTCACCAAGGCCTCGACGCCGGCCCGAAAGCTCTCGCGCATGTCATCATAAATGGTCTTGCCGGCCTCACCGGGCAGCATCCGCGCCAACATGTCCTGCATCAGCGCCTGATATTCCTGCCCCATCACTTCCAGCTGCTCGGTCCATTCCTGAAGCTCGGACGCCGATGGTGTATGAAAACCTGACTGCATTGCCCACTCCTGTGATCGAAGCCTTGCGATCGAAGCCTTAGTATCACTGGCCCCGTGCGCTCCTAAACCTACCGGTCAAACCACCTGGCTGCCAACGGCCGACAATGGCAGCCACCTTCCCTGACGTGTACCGCTCATGCTGACATCGCTGATGCCTATATAACACGTCCGTCATGTCATGAGGGGTCTATATACGATACGCCCATGGCCGGGAAGCTCGTGCATTTCCCGGCCATGGGCGACGGGCGGCCAGCGCAGCTGGCCGCGTGCTTCTATCAGGAACTACTATCAAGAACTCTTGCTACCACCGGTGCCGCCTGACTTGCTCGCTGACGAGCTCTTGGAAGCACTGGAGGAGCTGCGGCGGCTGGTTGCGCTGGAAGACGACTTGGCTGCCTGAGGGGCGGATTCTGTCGCCTGTTTTGCCGCTTGTGCCGCCTGCTGCGTGGCCTGAGTCGCCTGCTTGGTGGCCTGTTCAGCAAACTGCTGGGTAGACGCGACGGCCTGCTCGGTGGCGGCGGTCACCTGTTCGTGTGCGGACTGTGTCGCAGAGGCTGCCTGCTTGCCGGCGGTCTCGGAGACCTCGGTCAAGACCTTTTCCATCTCGCGCTTGAACTCGAGGCTCAGCTCGGTCATGGCCTCGGCGTCCTTGAGCAGCTGGGTGGAGAGTTCATTCATCATCTCTGCCTGCCGAGTGCCAAAGTCGCGCATTGCCTCTGGATCCTTGGCTTCGGTGGCATCTCTTAGCCGCTCGGTGCCCAACTGGCTGTAGCGCTTCATGGACTCGAGCTGGAACTGCGTCAGCTTCTCCATGTTGTCGAGCATCAGGCCATTGAGCTTGCGCATCGGCGCGAAGAACCCTTCGGCCTGCTCCGTGAACTCGTGAAACATCTTGTCCTGCATGGCATCACCCTCCAAGGGTCATGAATGTGGGCGCGAGCCCTCCTTGCTGCACTGCACAAAGCGTAGCCCCGGACGCACGCCTATGCAATAGGCCGCGCTACTTGCGGTGCGACCGCGAGCTGGCACTGGCCGGCTCATCGGCCGACTTGCCCTTGCCAGTTTTTTCACCGTCATCGGTTTTTTGCGACTTGCTGGCAGCCGCCTGAGCCTGACGCAGCATGTCGAGCATCATCTGCTGATAGTGACCGAAACTGGTCATGCCCTGAGACAGGTTGTCCTGGAAATTGCCCTTGAGCGAATCCTGGAAAGCCGTCGGCATGAAGGGGGTCTTGAGGAAGGGCTGGAGCAGGCTCATGGGGTCATAGCCCTCGACGCCAGCGTCCATCTGCTGCTGGATGCGTGACATCAGCTCGTTATGGAACGCCTCGACATCCGGAAGGCCAAGAGACTGGCGAAATTCGGCAGGCGTGAGGTCAAACTCGAGGTTTATCTTCATGGGCATAGCCAGACTGAGGTATTTCACCTCAGTCTAGCAGCCGGGGGGCCAACACGCGGCCCCGTCAGATCAACGCAGCTGAGGGGTGTCGACGCTGACGTCGAGGTTCTGCGCCCGGTGACGCATCAGGTGATCGATCAGCGTCAGCGCCATCATGGCCTCGGCGATCGGGGTGGCACGAATGCCCACGCAGGGATCATGACGCCCCTTGGTGACCACTTCCACCGGGTTGCCGTGAATGTCGATGGAGCGGCCCGGTAGGGTAACGCTGGAGGTCGGCTTGAGCGCCAGATGAGCGATGATCGTCTGGCCCGAGGAAATACCGCCCAGCACGCCACCGGCGTGGTTGGACAGAAAGCCTTCCGGCGTCATCTCGTCGCGGTGCTCGCTGCCTCGCTGGGCAACGGCCGCGAAGCCATCACCGATCTCCACGCCCTTGACCGCATTGATGCTCATCAGGCCATGGGCGAGTTCGGCATCGAGACGATCGAAGACCGGCTCGCCGAGCCCGGCCGGCACGCCCTCGGCCACCACGGTGATCTTGGCGCCTACCGAGTCCTGATCGCGACGCAGCTGGTCCATGTAGGCTTCGAGCTCCGGCACCCGCTCGGGATCAGGGCAGAAAAAGGCGTTGTCTTCGACCGACGCCCAGTCCTTGAACTCCATGGTCAGCGGGCCGAGCTGGCTCATGTAGCCGCGCACGCTGATGCCCTGAGCCGACAGATAAGCCTTGGCAATGGCACCGGCCGCCACGCGCATGGCGGTTTCCCGCGCGCTGGAGCGCCCGCCGCCCCGATAGTCACGCCGACCATACTTGTGATGGTAGGTGTAGTCGGCATGGGCCGGACGAAACTGGTCCTTGATCTTGGAGTAGTCCTTGGAGCGCTGATCGGTATTCTCGATCATCAAGCCGATAGCGGTACCGGTGGTGACGCCCTCGAAGACCCCTGACAGGATCCGCACCTGGTCCGGCTCGCGACGCTGGGTGGTATGGCGCGAGGTGCCGGGGCGGCGGCGATCGAGATCGCGCTGCAGGTCGGCCTCACTGAGGGGGATACCCGGCGGGCAGCCGTCGACGATGGCGCCCAGCGCCGGGCCATGGCTCTCGCCGAAGGTGGTGACAGTAAACAGCTTGCCGAAGGTATTACCGGACATTGACGTTCCTCAGGGCTCTGGTATCAGCAGTTCAGGCGAAAGATGCCGCGTAGGCGTCGAGTTCCTGGGCGGTCAGCACGAAGACGCCCTGCCCGCCGCGTTCGAACTCCAGCCACAGGAAGGGCACCTCTGGGAAAGCCGCCTCCAGATGATGATCGGAGTTACCGACCTCGACGATCAGCACGCCGTCATCGCTGAGCAGGCTTCTCGCCTCGCGCAGGATGCGGCGCACGATGTCCAGACCATCGGCCCCGGCGCCCAGCGCCAGGGTCGGCTCATGGCCGTATTCGGCCGGCATGGTGGCCAGGTCGCGAGCATCCACATAGGGGGGATTGGAGACGATCAGGTCATAGCGTTGCCCCACCAGGCTATCGAACACATCGGACGCCACGGCCCTCACCCGCGCCCCGACGTCGTGGCGCGTGATATTGGCCTTGGCCACCTCGAGCGCATCGGTACTGATATCGGCCAGATCGACCTCGGCGGTAGGCAGGTGCAGAGCGGTGGCGATACCGATGCAGCCCGAGCCACAGCAAAGATCCAGCACCCGCGCCGGTGGTTCTTCGGGGAACCAGGCGGCGAATCCGTCCTCGATCAGCTCGGCGATCGGCGAACGAGGAATCAGCACCCGCTCGTCGACGTGGAAAGCGGCACCGGCAAAGAAGGCCTCTCCCAGCAGATAGGGCAACGGCCGGCGCGTTTCGATACGGGAGCGCACCAGGCCGACGATGCGAAGGCGCTCCATGGGCAGCAAACGCGCCTCCAGCACCGAAGGATCCACGTCCCAGGGCAAATGCAAGGCACCCAGCGTCAACGCCACCGCCTCGTCCCAGGGAGAGGCGGTGCCATGTCCAAAATGCAGGCCATGGGTGTAAAATTCACTGGTCGCCCAGCGCAGACAATCACGCAGGGTGAAGAGATCCTCGGCGATCTTCGTATCGTCGAGCATCAGGGTCGAATCGGCATCGGGTCGGGAAGCGGCCACGCGTCGTCCTGTGGTTTATCGGATTGATATTCAAATCCTTGATTGTACCCGCCCCAACGCCCGGTTCACAGCCACGGCCAAGCCGCTATACTGGCTCGTCATTTATCCATGCAACCAAATCCACGGGGAGCACCATGAGCCAGCGCCGCGGACACCCGGATGATAGTGAGGTTTCGCTGTTTCGCCAGGCCCTGGCCGACGCAGGCGTCAAACCGATTTCCTCGAACCGGGCCGACCCGGGCAAGCCGAAACAGCGCCGCCAGGAGGCCTTGGCCGAACGCCGTGCCGCCGCCCTCGAAGCCGGCAGCCATCAGTTGAGCAGTCGCACCAGCGATGGCCGGGTCGAGCCCGTCAGGCCTTCCGAGTGGCTGGATTTCAGCGTCCCCGATCTGCCCCAGCGAACCCGCAGCCAGTTGAAGCGCGGCAGCATCGCCTGGGAAGCAGGGCTTGATCTGCATGGCTACACCGTCGACGAGGCCCGTGCAGAGCTCGAAAGCTTCCTTGCTGAGGCCCGCGCCCAGCGCGCCCGCTGCGTATTGGTGGTTCACGGCAAGGCGCGCAGCATCAGCGGCTCCGACGCCTACCCGGTAATCAAGAGCCATGTGAACGCCTGGCTTCGGGAATGGCCAAGCGTGCTGGCCTTCTGCTCGGCGCGGGAACTGGATGGCGGCAGCGGCGCAGTCTATGTGCTGCTACGTCGCCGTGGCGAGAGCCTCTAGTCGGATGCCTGTCTATTGACTGGGGTCGAGAGCCTAAAGTGCGCTAGGCGATATCCCCTAGGCGATATCCCCACCTTATCAATATCCGCCTCTTATGGCGCGGCGGGCTCGCTGTTCTCGGGTCGCGGTTGATCAGTCGAGGAACCGATCACCGGCGATACCACCGGGGTCTCAACCAGCGATGCGCGGCGAGCGCCGGCACGGCTCGCTGCCGGCCCTTCGAGCCGATCGATGGCCTGAGACGCCAGATGCTGGCCCAGCTTGATCAGAGCCTCGGCGCGATGAAACTCATAGGCGCCACACACCGTTTTGGGGATCTCGATCAGCACATCCGGCGGATACCCCGCCACCTTGTACTTGGCCAAGGCAGCCTGGGTGATATCGAAGGAGGCCAGCATCATATCGAGCTTGCCCCAGGCCCGCTGGCTGGCCACCTGAGGGCTCTGGGGTTCTTCACCCTCCTCGAGGCCATTGCCGTTGTCGTTTCCGCTGCCAGAATTGAACAGCCGTTGCGCGCGCCCACGCACCCCGGCCACCCAGCCTGAAAAGCCACGCCCCTCGGCTTCCAGCGCCTCTTCACGGGCCAGTTCCTCAGCCACCTCTTCTGCCGGCAACAACTCTTCCAGGGTGACCGGCCTCGGGCTGTGGGCGGTGGCGTTGACCGCCACCACCAGGTCGGCCTGGGCAGAGACAGTGGGAATGATCGGCAGGGGGTTCATCAAGCCGCCATCCACCAGCACCTGATCACCCACATGGACAGGCGTGATGATGCCGGGCACGGCAATCGAAGCGCGGATAGCCTGTAACAGTGAGCCGCTCTGGAACCACACTTCCCGCTGGCGAACCAGGTCGGTCGCCACGGTCGTCACCGGCAGCGGCAGGTCCTCCATGAGGGTATCGCCGATCAGGCTCCCCAGCTTGCTCATCACCTTGTTGGCGCGCATGGCGCCCATCGGGCTCCAGGTGACATCCACCAGCTTGAGCACATCGAAATAATCCAGCTGGCACACCCAGTCACGATACGCCGGCAGCTGACCAGCGGCATAGATGCCCCCCACCAAGGCGCCCATCGAGCAGCCCGAGATCGCCACGATCTCGTAGCCACGCGCCTCGAGCTCCTCGATGACGCCAATATGCGCATAGCCTCTTGCTCCACCGCTGCCAAGCACTAGGGCGACACGCTTCCCTGCTTTTGCCTTACCGCTCATCACTCCCCCTCCGTACCAGGTGTTGATCTGGCACGCCTCACTTTTCGACTCCACGGCACTCAGCTACCTGCCACCATTGTGCGATGCTGTCGGCCACCTCGGCCAGCGCTTCGCGCTCCAGGTGCAGATGATGTCCGCCTTTCAATACCCGCCGCTCGAGTCCCTTCAGCGCCTCTCGAGCCTGCTTGGCACCCTTACGCTCGCCCAGAATGCCGCTCTCACCTTCGAGCAGTAGCGTAGGCGCCTCAATCGCCGCCAGCATGCCCACCACTTGCTCAGGGCAAAAGCGCACCAGTGAAGGGCGCATTAGACGACCATCGGTGCGCAGCCGCACATGACCATCCTCCAACGGCTCCAGATTACGCTCCACCAGCGGCCGAGCCGAGTCGGCATCGATAGGCGTCACGCCGCCCGCCACCCTGGCCGCCACAGCACTGTCAACATCAGCATAGCGCGGAGACGGTGAGCTGCGCCGCCGATGCCCCAGCAGGCCACGCCGCAACTGCTGCGCGGTATCTTCTGCCGGCGTAGTGAGCGCGCCAAGGCCATCGATCAGCATCAGCCGCTCGACCCGTTCAGGAAGCGCCGACGCCACCAGACAGGCCACGCCCGCGCCCATCGAGTGGGCCAGCAAGGGAGCCGACTCGAGCTCCAGGCTGGCCAGGGCATCCAGCATGTCATGGCAGTAATCCCAAATCGCATAGTCGACGCCGGGCGGATGTCGCCGGGAGCGACCATGGCCGGCGAAATCCAGCGCCACGATTCGTATGCCGAGCCGCTCGACCAGCAAGGGCGCCAGCCGCGAAAAGCTCGCCGCGTTGTCGAGCCAGCCATGTAAGGCAAGCCAAGTCGGCGCACCAGGCGCTCCCCAGGCCAACGCCGCCAGGCGGCCATCGGCCAAGTGCAGTTCGGTCGGGGTCATCAGGAAGGCTCCAAGAGACGATCGAGCGTGGCGCACAGTGCCTGCCGGCAGGCCTCGGGGTGCTCCATGGGAAACATGTGGCCTCCAGGCACCAACTCCACAGGCACGCCCAGGCGTGCAAACCGTCGCCGGCGGCGTGCCGTCAGCAGGTCCGTCTCTCGGCCAACCAACAGCGCCAACGGCACCTTCAAACGTTTGGGAAGCCCCCAAAGATGGTCAGGCAGATGGCGAAAGATCGCCACTTCGGTCTCGGGGGAAAAGGCCAGGCCGACGCCGCCACCCTCATGCTGGCGCACGGCACCCGCCAGGTAGTCACTGAAGGCTTCTGAGGTGAAATTTCGAAAAAGGCCCTTGCGCCGCAGGTCTTCGCTCATCGCCTGATGATCCGGCCAATGCGCCCGCCGCCCCCGGCTGCGCCCCGCCGGCGTGATGCGATCGACAAGACCGGTACGCTTGGCAAGCTTGATGGCCAGTGCATCGAGACCCAGCATCCATGGCGGATCCATGGCGACCACACAGCGAAAACGCTCCGGTGCCTTCTCTGCCGCCATTGCCATCAGCATGCCGCCCAGCGAATGCCCGACGCCGATCACCTGGGTGTCGCCTTCCGGCAAACGTGACAGCAGTTCATCGCGCAGCGAAAGCCAGTTATTGCCGACCGGAAAGCGCGGGTGATGACCGAGCTGATCAAGAGGATGAAGGGCGAAGCGCTCATCCAGCGGTGCCAAGAAACTCTGGTAGCTGCGTCCGGTAAAACCGTTAGCGTGAGCGAAGACCAGCGGCAGCTTAGGAGAGCGCTCGCTGGAAGCGACGGGAGAGGCGTTGCCAGCCCAGTCGGAAGCATGTCGCTGGGGCATGAAATCATCCTAGTCAGTGGAAACTAGCAGGCTAACGGGATTACCATACTCCGCTTAACCGCCACCAAGCCAGTATAAAACGACTGTTTGATTTTCAAAGCATCCATTAGTCAATACTGGACGGTCAGGCGCGCTCGCCGCTCACCTCATTCTGGAGACCACCGTGTCAAAGCCGCGCCCCCCTCGCGACACCCGCCTGCGCAATGCGCTCTTCTTTACTGCCGTGGTCGCAGCAATCGTCGTCGGCCGCTGGCTGACGCTCTAGGGAGCACTGACAGGTATGAACCTTCTCGCGGTTTTCCAGCACACCCTCAACGTCACCCTGCCAGTCTTTGCCATGGTGTTCATCGGCATTGGTCTGAAACGCTGGGGCTGGATCGATGCGGCCTTCGTTTCCACCGCATCGAAACTGGTGTTCAAGGCCACCTTGCCAACCCTGGTCTTCTTGAGCATCGTTCAGGCCGACCTCGAGGCGAGCCTGAATCCCGGCATGCTGGTTTTTTTCGCACTCGCCACCCTGGCAAGCTTCGCGTTTAGCTGGGGTTGGGCCAACTGGCGCGTGCCGCGAGAGGATCGCGGCGTCTATATCCAGGGCGCCTTTCGCGGCAACTGTGGCATCGTCGGCCTGGCCCTGGCCGCCAGCATGTACGGCGACTATGGCCTATCGGCGGGTGGCTTGCTGCTGGGGGTGGTGATCGTTAGCTATAACGCTCTTTCGGTGGTCGCCCTAAGCACCTTTCAGGAGGGTCAGGCAACGGACTGGCGCAGCATTCTAGGTCATATCACCAAGAATCCGCTGATTCTTGCCGTAGTGGCCGCATTGCCTGTCGCCCTCTCCGGCGTGCCTCTGCCGGGCTGGCTGCTGACCACCGGCGACTACTTCGCTTCCCTGACCCTGCCGCTGGCTCTCATTTGTGTGGGTGCGACGCTATCGGTCAAAGCCCTGCGCAACGACAGCACCACCGCCGTCAGCGCCAGCCTGATGAAGATGGCCATTCTGCCGGCGCTCGCCACCGCCGGGGCCTGGCTTGCAGGCTTCACGGGGCGCGAACTGGGCGTGCTATTCCTGTTCTTTGCAAGCCCAACCGCGGCCGCCAGCTTCGTAATGGTCAAGGCGATGAACGGGAATGCCAAGCTGGCCGCCAACATCATCGCGATCAGTACCCTGCTGGCCAGCCTGACCATTACCGGCGGGGTGTTTGGCCTGCGCGTCGCCGGACTGATCTAGCCAGACGTCTCCCAGGCCCTCAGCTCGCCGGGGATGCCTTGGCGGTGTCGGCGCGAATCACCACCTCGAACTCTTCCTCATAACCCGGCGTGACGTGGATGCGGTTATTGACCATATACGTCATAGGGACTCCTGAAACTGGCTAAGGGTAATTCCCGGCAATCCCTATGGCGCCGCCTGGGCGGCGCGAGCGATCTGCCAGGTTGGATGGCGCAGCGCACGACAGTGCGGAAGAGGTAGCGTTTAAGAGGAAGCGTTTAAGAGAGCTCAGCGAGACCCGGGCGCTTCCAGGCCGACCAAGCGTGCACAGCCTGCAGCGAAGACATCACTCTCCAGTCGAGCGATGGCAGCAGTAGGAAATCCCAGCCCCAACGCTCTGGGCCCATCGGTCAGTTGGGCTGTCAGCACGCCGACCAAGGGCATATGACTCACCAACAGCAGCGGCCCCGGCGACGCTTCCTGAGTCTCGATCAGCCAGTCGAGAATCGGGCCTATCGGGTCGTCCGGCGTAATGATCGGCAGCGTCTCGATCGCCACGCCCAGGCGCTCGGCCATCAGGGTCGCGGTCTGCTGGGCGCGGCGATAGGGGCTCGCCAGCACTCTTGGGGTAGGTAGCCCCTCATCGGCCAGGCGCTGCGCCAGCCATTCGGCCATGTCGCTGGCCTCGCGCCGACCTTCGTCGGTGAGCGAGCGCTCGGCATCCGGCCGTCCGGGGCCGGCCTGGCCGTGGCGCATGATCCAAAGCGTCTCTCGCATCGCGTTCAATCCTCCAGGCGCCGGGCGGCCTTGACGTCCTCGCGGGACAGGGTGAATTCCACATCGCTACTCTGCTCGCCCTGCATGAGCAGCTTGGCCATGTCACGGGCCGGCACCTGATTGAAGAGTACCTGATAGAGCCCCTCGGCGAGGGGCATATAGACGCCCTCCTCTGAGGACTTGTCATGAACTAGGTGCACGGTGTTGACGCCTTCGGCGACCTGCCCCAGGGCCTCGACGGCCTCTTCGAGGGTTCGCCCCTCGCCAAGGGCGTAGCCGACGCGGTAATTGCGAGAAAGCTTCGATGAGCAGGTAACGATCAAATCGCCGACGCCGGAAAGGCCGAGAAAGGTCATGGGGTTGGCCCCCAGATGCACGGCAAAACGGCTCATTTCCGCCAGCGCCCGGGTCATCAGCATGCTGCGGGTGTTTTCCCCCATTCCTAGGGCCGCCGCCATACCGGCGGCGATGGCATAGATGTTCTTCAGTGCGCCGCCAAGCTCAACGCCGAAACGGTCGTTGCTGGCATAGACCCGGAAATAGTCGCAGCCCAGCGCGCTCTGTACCCGGGTGCGCGTCAAGGGGTCGTCACTGGCGATCACGGTGGCCGTGAGCTGCTTGTCGGCAACCTCGGAGGCAAGGTTGGGGCCGGAAATCACGCCAATATGGGGAAAGCCGGTCTCCTCCTCGAGGATCTCGCTCATCAGCTTGAAGCCTTCTGCCTGAATGCCCTTGGTGGTGCTGACCAGTATCTGGCCGGCGGTCAGCCAGGGCCTCGCCTGGCGCACCACGCTGCGGAAGGCCTGGGAAGGAATCGCCACCAGCACCAACTCCGCGCCGGTGAGCACCTCGCGCATGTCGGTTGCGGCCGTCACGGCCGGGTTGATGGCGTAATCCGGCAGATAATGGCTGTTGCGATGGTCCCGGTTGATCTCATTCGCCAGACTGGCATCGCGCATCCACTGGTGTACACGGGCTCCATTGTCGGCCGCGATACTGGCAAGCGCCGTGCCGAAACTGCCGCCACCCAGCACGGCGACCTTCAAGCGATCATCAGACATTCTCGATCCATTGACGAGTGATAGACCCCTTCATTGTAACGAAAAGCGGAGAGGCCGAAATGCCTCTCCGCTATGGGCTGACTGAGACGGGCGCGAGGCCCGGTCGATCAAGAAGCTCAGTCGATCATCGGCACCAGGGTGTCGATGCTCGAACGGGCATCGCCAAACAGCATCCGAGTGTTCTCCTTGAAGAACAGCGGGTTCTCGATGCCGGAGTAGCCGGTGCCCTGCCCACGCTTGCAGACAAAGACCTGCTTGGCCTCCCACACCTTGAGCACCGGCATACCGGCGATGGGGCTTGCCGGATCTTCCTGCGCGGCCGGATTGACGATGTCGTTGGAGCCGATGACGATCACCACGTCGGTCTCGGCGAAGTCATCGTTGATCTCGTCCATCTCCATGACGATGTCATAGGGCACCCGCGCTTCAGCAAGCAGCACGTTCATGTGCCCCGGCAGTCGCCCGGCCACCGGATGGATGCCGAAGCGCACATTCTTGCCGGCGCTGCGCAGCTTGCGGGTCAGTTCGCTGACCGCGTTCTGCGCCTGGGCCACCGCCATGCCGTAACCCGGCACGATGATGACGCTATCGGCATCGTTCAGCGCGCTGGCCACGCCGCCGGTATCGATGGACACCTGCTCGCCCTCGATCTCGGCCGCCTCGCCCTTGCTGCCCCCGAAACCGCCCAGGATCACGTTGATGAAGTTGCGGTTCATCGCCTTGCACATGATGTAGGACAGAATGGCCCCCGACGAGCCCACCAGGGCACCGGTGACGATCAGCAGATCATTGGAGAGCGTGAAGCCGATGGCCGCCGCCGCCCAGCCGGAATAGCTGTTGAGCATGGAGACGACTACCGGCATGTCGGCGCCGCCGATACCCATGATCAGGTGCCAGCCGATGAAGAAGGCCAGCAGCGCCAGCACTAGCAGGGTCCAGAAGCCGGCCCCGTTGAGGTAGGCGATGGCCAGCAGCAGCGACAGGATCGCCGCCCCGGCATTCAGCCAGTGGCCGCCGGGGAACTGGCGCGGCTTGCCGTCGACCTTGCCGGCGAGCTTACCGAAGGCGATCACCGAACCGGTGAAGGTCACCGCACCGATGAAGACACCAAGCACCACCTCGACCTGCAGAAAGGTCAACTCGGCCGGCGTCTTCAACGCCAGGGTGGCGGCGAAGGCGGAGAAGCCATCGGTGCCGGACTCGGCGAGCTGTGCCGCCAGCACGCGACGCCGCTCCAGGTCGGCGTTCCAGCCGACGAATACCGCGGCCAAGCCGACGAAGGAATGCAGCGCCGCCACGAGTTGCGGCATCTCGGTCATGTCGACCCTTCTGGCCACCACCGTGCCGATAGCGGCACCGATCAACATCATCGGAATCATCCAGCCATAGCCACCGATGCCCGGACCGAACATCGTAGCGCCGACCCCCAACGCCATGCCGACGATGCCATACCACACCGCTCGCTTGGCCTTTTCCTGATTGCTCAAGCCCCCAAGCGAGAGGATGAACAACACACTTGCCGCGATCGCCGCGGCAGAAACGACTTCTTGACCCAACATTTCGATTCTCCGCGATTCAGGATTTCTGGAACATGGCCAGCATCCGGCGTGTCACCTGGAAGCCGCCCACGATATTGATGGAGGCGATCAGCACCGAAATACTGGCGAGCAGTCCTACCAGCCAGTTGCCGGAGCCGATCTGTAGCACGGCGCCGAGAATGACGATGCCGGAGATCGCATTGGTCACCGCCATCAGCGGGGTGTGCAGCGAATGGCTGACGTTCCAAATCACCTGAAAACCCACGAAGCAAGCCAGGGCGAAGACGATGAAATGCTGCATAAAGGAGGCCGGCGCCACCTGGCCAAGCAGCCACATCACAGCGCCGCCCACCGCCAGCATGCCTACCTGGCGCTTGGTCTGAGTGACGAAGGCGGCATGTTCGGCGGCCTTTTTCTCCTCGTGAGTGGGCTCTTTTTCCTTCTGCTTGGGCTTGGACGCGCCGATCGCCTTGACCTTGGGCGGCGGCGGCGGGAATGTGATTTCACCGGCGTGGGTCACCGTGGACCCGCGGATAACATCATCCTCCATGTTGTGATTGACCACGCCGTCTTTCTCAGGGGTCAGGTCGGTCAACATGTGGCGAATATTGGTGGCATAAAGCAGTGAGGACTGCGTCGCCATGCGTGACGGGAAATCGGTATAGCCGACCACGATCACGCCTTTATCGGTGACGATGCGTTCGTCCGGCACGGTCAGGTCACAGTTACCGCCCTTCTCGGCGGCCAGGTCGACGATCACCGAGCCCGGTTTCATGGCCTCGACCATGTCCTCGAGCCACAGTTTGGGCGCCGGTTTGCCGGGGATCAGCGCGGTGGTGATGACGATATCCACGTCCGGCGCCTGCTCGCGGAAACAGGCCAGCTGCTTTTCGCGAAACTCCGGACTGGAAGGGGCCGCATAGCCGCCACTCTCGGAACCGTCCTGGCTGTCCTCGAAGTCGAGAAACAAGAACTCAGCGCCCATGGACTCGATTTGCTCGGCCACTTCGGGGCGCACGTCGAAGGCCCGCACCACAGCGCCGAGGCTGGTGGCTGTGCCGATGGCGGCAAGCCCCGCCACCCCGGCGCCGACGACCAACACCTTGGCCGGCGGCACCTTGCCGGCGGCGGTGACCTGACCGGTGAAGAAACGCCCGAACTGGTTACCTGCCTCGATCACCGCGCGGTAACCGGCGATATTGGCCGTACTCGACAGGGCATCCATCTTCTGTGCCCTGGAGATACGCGGCACCATATCCATGGCAACGACGGTGGCACCATTAGCCCGGCAGCGCTCCAGCAGCGCCTCATTCTGGGCCGGCCAGAAGAACGAAATCAGCGTCTGGCCATCGTGCAGAAGGTCTGCTTCCTCGTCGCTGGGCTCGCGCACCTTGATGACGGTATCGGCCTGCTCCCAGAGCGCCTTGGCATCCTCGACCACGCTGACGCCGGCATCACGATAGGCCGCATCGGCGAAGCCTGCCGCCACACCGGCGCCTGTTTCTATCAGGCATTCATGGCCTAGTTTCTGAATCTGCTGCGCGCTCTCCGGCGTCAGCGCTACCCGCGCCTCGCCCGGGGCTCGCTCCTTTGGTGCTCCGATCTTCACTCTATGCCTCCCTGTCGCGACGCTCGCCGCGAAACTGGCCGCCATCCGAAAAAACGGCGGGAATGAGTCGATATGGGTATGGATATCCGGGGTAACACGTCAGTCCGATCAGCCCTTGGTCACCCTTTGCGATACAGCAGTGTTTGGAGAAAACAACGCAAAGGCAAGGGGTTACGAGAAAAAATCCTTTATAAATATACAGTTATGGCATCCATAACGTACTTGTTATGTTAGTAGTTCTGCCCAACTAATTGATAAATAATGAAAAAACCGGACTCACCAACCTGGCATAATCGTTATGAGTGCCATAATGAAAGCGTTATTGCTGCTTTTCCTTCCCCTCTCGCCGATTTATCGCCAGCAAAAAGCGCGCCTAAAAACGTGGCGAATCAAAACTGCTGCACCACTTCCTGGGTCGAGCTGATCCGCGCGTAGTGGCTTCCCAGCAACGCCAAGCTGAAACGCTGCACGTCCTCTGCGGCCAAGGGTTGCCCGTCGAGATCGTCGATGGCAAAGCTTGCACAGGCATCCGCGACCACGACCACGCCAAAATCCAGGCAGTGGGCATGGCGAGCAGCGGTCGACACGGCATGGCCGGTAGATACACCCGCCACCACCAGCCGCGATATGCCATGACGCCTCAACCAGATATCGAGATCCGTGCCGATGAAGGGGCTTTCGACGTGCTTGGTGACGATACGCTCGCCGGCAAGGGGCATCGCCGAGGCCTTGAATTCGGCCCCGGCATGGCCGGAGCGATACAGGGACCCGGGTGTATGGGAAAAATGCCGGACATGCACGATGTGTCCGTTGCCACCCCGCCAGCACCTCAATAGTTCATCCACTCGGTCGTCGAGAACTGGATTGCTATGGATGCCATTGTGATCGACATCATCGACGGCCTTCTGAAGATCGATCAGCAGCAGAGCCGCCGCATCATCCCTGGCATCATAGAGACGCAACCGTGCATTGCTTGACTGGCGCACCATCACTACCTCCGTCGCCTGTCCTGAAAAAAGTTACCTCGACCAGCACGCTCCACGGGCCGATATCCGGCACCTATTCATGCAAGCATAGGCGTTTGCTTGGCTTGCTGCTGAGACAAAGGCCGCGACGCTCAACGCTCGGTTGCACTTGAGCCGTAAACGACGACGCCTCCCGCGGCATAAGCCGGGAAGGCGTCATGATGCTGTTCGACAGGCTGATATCGGCACGCTCAGGCCAAGGGCCAAAGCGTCTCGTCAGGCCGGCGTGTCGCCCGCATGGCGGCGAATTCGCTCGGCATTGGTGCGCAGCAGCGACAGCAGCACGTGCTGATAGTCGGCACGGGTCGCATAGTCTTTGAGGGTGGCGATCAGCGCCTCCGGGGGCACCTCGCCTTGCGCCGACAACTGGGCACGACGCGAGCGCAGGGCCGCGTAAGCGCGATGGGTATTCAGATTCTTGAGATAGGCCCGCACGGCGTCCTGAAGACTATCGAAGGACCGGTAGCGGCCGCTGCTGGTGCGCATGCCAAAGAGGTTGTTGTTCTGGCGTGCCAGCCGCGACGTTCCCCAGCCGGACTCTTCCACCGCCTGCACGGCGACCATTTCCAGCGGCACCGGCGCGACCCGCTTGAGCAGCAGGGCATTGATCTCGCCGGGCGCACAGTCCAGCGCATAGTCCTTACACAGCGCCGCTACTCGTTCACGCTCGGCGGAGGTCCAAGGCGTGTCGCGCTCGGCGAGCGCCAGCAGCCACTCTCGACGGGCGGCGAGCTGGGAGTTCTCGGCCTCGACGATGGGCACCAGCACCTGAAGGAACGCATCCTTGCGCCGAGGCCCTGCCGGCAGTTGCCGCAGGTCCGGCAGCGTTACCGCCTCGGCCGTTTGCGCCTCGACAACGGGACGAGCCTCAGCGGGCTGGGACACCGCTACCGGCGGCATGGCCACCAGGGCAACCAAAAGACTCACTGCCAGTAACGCAGCCGGCAGGCGTCGAGCGCGCGAGGGCGACGACAGCAAACACCAGAGAGGTAAATAGCGCATCATCAGGACTCCGCTAACGGGGGGTGAGGGCCATCCTGCTTGAAGGTCGTACGAGGATGCCTCTCATCCACTATCAAGGCGCATAAAAGGCCGCGGGCAGGTATGCCCAAAGGCCCACTGGTAATCAGCGGGCAAGATTATCAGGCATTGGCCGAATCACCGAGCTATTTTGCACCGCACAAACAGAAAACCCCGCCAGGCGAACCTGACGGGGCTGGCAGCGACTCACCGCGGGAAGCGCGGCGAGCCGATATCAGCGCATGACGCTTATGCCATCAGCAGCGTATTGAGACGCTTGACGTAAGCGGCCGGATCATCGAGATGACCGCCCTCGGCGATGATCGCCTGATCGAGCAGGATACGCGACAGGTCGCTGAAGGCCTCGCCATCGGCGCTCTCGAGACGGCCGACCAGCACGTGATCCGGGTTGAGCTCGAGGATCGGCTTGACCTCCGGCATCGGCTGGCCAGCGGCCTCCATGATGCGGCGCATCTGGAAGCCCATCTCGTGCTCCGGCAGCACCACGCAGGCCGGAGAATCGGTCAGGCGATGGGTCACCTTGACTTCCTGAACCTCTTCACCCAGCGCTTCCTTGACGCGCTTGACCAGGTCTTCCTTGGACTTGGCGGTCTCTTCCTGTGCCTTCTTCTCTTCTTCGTCTTCGATCTCACCCAGATCAAGATCGCCCTTGGCGACGTCGACCATGGACTTGCCGTCGAACTCGGTGAGGTGGCTCATCAGCCACTCATCGATACGATCGGAGAGCAGCAGCACCTCGATGCCCTTCTTGCGGAAGATCTCCAGGTGCGGGCTGTGCTTGGCCGCATTGAAGCTGTCGGCCACGATGTAATAGATCTTCTGCTGGCCTTCCTTCATGCGCTCGACGTAAGACGCCAGCGACTGATCCTGAGTCGAGCTGTCGGTATGGGTCGAGGCGAAGCGCAGCAGGCCGGCGATCTTGTCGCGGTTGGCGTGATCCTCGGCCGGGCCCTCCTTCAGCACGGTGCCGAAGGTGTTCCAGAAGGTCTGATACTGTTCGTCGTCCTTGGCCAGCTTCTTGAGCATGTCCAGGCCGCGCTTGGTCAGGGCCGCCTTCATCTTGTCGACCTGCGGGTCCTGCTGGAGCAGCTCGCGGGACACGTTCAGCGACAGGTCCTTGGTGTCGATCACACCCTTGATGAAGCGCAGGTATAGCGGCAGGAACTGCTCGGCGTCGTCCATGATGAAGACGCGCTGCACATAGAGCTTGAGGCCACGGGCACCGTCACGCTCGTAGAGATCGAAGGGCGCGCGACCCGGCACATAGAGCAGGCTGGTATACTCGAGCTTGCCTTCGACCCGGTTGTGGCTCCAGGTCAGCGGATCGCTGAAATCGTGGGAGACGTGCTTGTAGAACGCCTTATACTCATCGTCGCTGATCTCGGCCTTGGGACGCACCCAGAGCGCGGTCGCTTCGTTGACGGTTTCCCAGGTCTCGACCTCGCTGCCTTCGATCTCGTTGCCTTCATCGTCCTTGGCCGTCTCGGTCTTGGGCATGCGCACCGGCACTTCGATGTGGTCGGAATACTTGCGCACCAGGTTCTTGAGACGGAAGTCGTCGGCGTACTCCTGAGCGTCTTCCTTGAGATGCAGCACGATCTCGGTGCCGCGCACCTCACGGTCGATGTCGGCGATGGTGAATTCGCCCTCGCCTTTCGAACGCCACTCGACGCCGGCGTCCTTGGGCAGGTCGGCGCGACGCGTGCGCACGGTGACCTCATCGGCAACGATGAAGCCGGAATAGAAGCCAACGCCAAACTGACCGATCAGGCGAGCATCTTTCTGCTGCTCGCCGGAGAGCTGCTGCAGAAAGTCGGCGGTACCGCTCTTGGCGATGGTACCGAGGTTCTGGATCACGTCTTCACGGCTCATGCCAATGCCGTTATCGCGCACGGTGACGGTGCCGGCCTTGGCATCGTGCTCGATCTCGATACGCAGTTCGCTGTCGCCTTCGTAGAGCGCATCGTTATCCAACGCCTGATAGCGCAGCTTGTCGCAGGCATCGGCGGCGTTGGAAATCATCTCACGCAGGAAGATCTCCCGGTTGGAATACAGGGAGTGAATCATCAGATTCAATAGCTGTTTGACTTCGGTCTGGAAGCCCAGGGTTTCTTCATGGGTGACGGTAGACATGTAACGAGTCCCTCATCGATCTCAGCATTGGGGGCGGCTGCCGAGGCAACGCGCCTGTATCGGTAACGTGATCGAAATATGGGGCCCTGTACGGGCTTTTCAAGCCTACCGAATCAACTGGATGGCATGGAGTTGGTAAAGGCGGGAGAGGGAAATGGCGACGGGTCTAAGCGGCCAGGCCGGCAGCTAGTCGTTACGGCCCGCCCGCCAAGCATGATAAGGCGCCAGATGGTGGTCGACCCGAGATAGCAGCCAGCCGACGATCAGGGCGTCATCAGCCAGCCCCAACACCAGAAAGACATCGGGAATCAGGTCCAGGGGGGAAAGCAGATAGGCCACTGCAGCCGTCATGCAGCCGATGGCTCGCCAGGGCACCGGTCGATAGCGCCCGGCTAGCACATCGCCAAGCATGGGCACGAACGAGCGCAAGGCCCGCCCAATGCGCGCAAGTGATCGGCCACGCCGGCCAAGCCAGCCCTTGCCTCCTGACGATGATCCTGCCATGTTGCTCTCCTCCTGACCGCCCCGGTTGCTGTTTGCGGCATACTTGGTGCGCATGCTCGTTCATTAGACCTCTTGCCCTCCCCAAGTGTCACCCGCTTAAACTGCCGCCAGGGTTAGGCGGACTGTCAAAGCGCTTTCGCTCCTGACAACCACTTCTGGCAACGATGCCCTAGACACCTGAGCCATCACCACCTGTCGAAAGCTGGCGACACTACTCAACGCCTCATGCATCGGCGAAAATGGCGGTAATGCATGGCGCGACTCTGGAGAATCCTCAATGCGACGCTTCCTCATCTCCCGGCATTGGCCGGCCCTGCTGGCAAGCCTGGCGCTCAGCCTGCCACTCGGTCTGTCAGTCGATGCGGCCAAGGCCGATGAAACACAGGATATGGCCATGCGTGATGCCCTGGAGGCCGCCAGGGCAAAGGAATTCTCGCGTATTGACCAGGCGGCCATCGATGGCCATGTCCTCGAGGGCTACGTGGAATATCACCGCCTGCTGTCACGCCTGCCCAATGCGCCGGCATCGCAGGTGCAAGACTTCATGGCCCGATACGACGACTCGCCGCTGGCCGACTGGATGCGCGGCGAAGCCATAAGCCGTTACGGCAAGGCCGGGCGCTTTGAAAGCCTGCGCGAGATCAGCAACGGCGAGCCGCGTGGCGCCCAGCGCCGCTGCTACTACTATACCGCCTTGCTGGATACCCGCCCCGTGGATGCCGCCAACGGCGGGCGCGACCTGTGGCGTGTCGGTCACTCTCAGCCCGACGCCTGTGACCCGCTGTTTCGCACCCTTCGCGAGCGTGGCGAGATCGGCGCCCCCGAGATATGGGAGCGCCTGACCCTGGCCTGGCAGGACGGTGAAACAGGCATGGTGAGCTATCTAGGCCGTCAGTTGGGCAGCGCCTGGCAGCCCGGGCTAGACGCCCTGGACCGGTTGCAGCAGGACTTCTCGGCCATCACCCAGGTGCCCACGCGCATCGGCCCCCAGGGACGCGGCACCGACGCACTCTTCGAGGCTGCCATGCACGGCTTCACCCGCGCCGATACCGAAGCGGCCCTGGAAGCTTGGCGCAAGATCGCGCCCCACGTCGATCTCGGTGCCGGTGCGCGCCGGGAAATCGAACACGATCTGATGTTCTATTCGATGGTTCGCGAAGTCGCCAATAACCGCGGCTGGGTCGATGCCACCCTCCCCGACTTTCACGACACCGACCTGCTGGAGCTCAGGGTACGCCGGGCACTCGACCAACGTGACTGGAGCGGCGTGATCGACTGGGTACACCGCATGCCGGACGAGCCGCGCCGCGAAGCCCGCTGGCAATACTGGGTGGGCCGCGCCCTCAAGCAGCTCGGCAACCCCAGCGGAGCCGCCGAGGCCTTCCGGGCTGCCGCCGGCGAGCGCAGCTTCTTCGGCTTCGCCGCCGCCGACCGTCTCGATGTCCCCTATGCCTTGAACCTGGAGCGTGTCAGCTATAACGCGGCCTACCGCGAGCGCATCGCCGAATGGCCGGTCGTGCAGCGCACCGAGGCGCTGATTCGCATCGGCGAGCCCGGGCTTGCCAATAGCGAGTGGTACACCGCCGCAGCCCGTGCCGATGCTGACAAGGCCCGGGCACTGGCGGACTACGCCGCTTACCGTGGCTGGCATGCCCGTGCGGTGCAGACCACAATTGCCGCCGGCCTTTGGGATGCGCTGGACTGGCGCTTTCCCGAGGCCTATCGCGACGATTTCCTGCAATGGGGCAATCGCCGCGGCGTCGACCCCTACCTCTTGATGGCCATCGCCCGCCGCGAAAGTGCCTACAATCCAACGGTGGTGTCACCGGCCGGCGCCCGGGGCCTGATGCAGCTGATGCCGGCTACCGCGCGCCACGTGAGTCGCCAACTGGGGCTCGAGGATCCTGGCCTCTATGGCGTACTCCAGCCGGAAACCAATATCCGCCTGGGAAGCCGCTATATCCAGGACATGATCGAGCGCTACCGCGGCAACCGGCTGGCCGCCACCGCTGCCTATAACGCCGGGCCGAACCGGGTCGACCGCTGGCTCAAGAATGCCCCACGGGAATTCGATCTGTTCGTGGAGAGCATTCCCTTCCACGAGACTCGCCAATACGTCCAGGCCGTGATGGCCTACCGGGTGATCTTCGAGAGTCTCGCCAAGGGCGGCAACACTCAGGACGTGTCGCTGCTGACACAGGCGGAGCGAAACGAGCGTTACGACACCTCGCTGATGGCTCAGCAATAGAGCGCTTGCCGCTCCCTGCGGCAAGCGCTAGCCAGGTGAAGGAGACACAGACACACAGAGACCAACACACCAAGGGCTCGCTTAGCGGGCCCTTGGTGCTTTCCGGTGCGGGTTAACATAGTGCGTGAGTATGGCCGAGTGGGTAAGGCGCGACCGAGCTTACCCCTGGCCCCGCAACCGCTCGGCTCGACGCCGACGCGGCGGCATTCAGACGGGGCGCTGGGACAGCGCAAGCTTGAGGCCAAAGGCCACCATTACCATCCCGGTGGCACCGTCCAGGGTGCGCGACACCGAGCGGCGGGCCAGCCAGTGGCCGGCCCGCCCCAGCATCAGCACGATACCGATCTGCCATAGGTTGGCGATCAGGAAGTGCACCCCGGCCAACCACAGTGACTTGGCCAAGGCCGGGTCGCCCGGGGCGATGAACTGCGGAAGAAAGGCCATGTAGAACACGACCGTCTTGGGGTTGAGCACATTGGAGAGAAAGCCTTCGCGCAGCGGCACCCAGCACGATACCGCCTGGCGCTCGACCTCACAGCCGGCGACCGGCAGCGGCGTGCCCCGCCGCGCGCTCGCCAGGCTCTGCAGGCCAAGCCATATCATATAAGCAGCACCGACCAGCTTAAGCGCCGAAAAGGCCCAGGCCGACTGCAGCAGGATGACCGAGATGCCCAGCGCCGAGACGGCGGCATGCACGAAGAGCCCCGAGCAGATCGCCAGGCTGGTCAGTATCCCATCGCGCCGGCCCCCTCGCGTGGTGTTGCGAATCACCAGGAGGGTATCCACCCCGGGACTCAGCGTCAGCAGCGTGATGGCCACCAGAAAGGGCCAGAACTGGGCATCGAAGAACATCAGCGGCAGGCCTCCTTGCCGTGCAAAATCGCTCGCCTAGCGCGAGTGGACTAAGGCCGGGCCTGCCCGGCCGTCAATCAGTTGAAGATGCCGCGCTTGGCGTGCTTCATCGAGATCTGGTCATTGAGCGTCCAGAAGTCGTAGAGCACGCCCAGCAGGAAGAAGCCGCCCGTCACCAGGTAAATGAGGCCGGTCAGCCACTTCCCCATATAGAAACGGTGCAGGCCGAATACCCCAAGGAAGGTCAGCAGCACCCAGGCCAGTGAATAGTTGATCGGCCCGGCCTGATAGCGGAAGTCCGCGTCACGGTCCATACCGGGTATCAGAAACAAATCGATCAGCCAGCCAATCCCCAGCAAGCCCAGGGTAAAGAACCAGATGGTGCCGGTGACCGGCTTGCCGTAATAGAAGCGATGGGCGCCGAGGAAACCGAAAATCCACAGCAGGTAGCCCATCACCTTGCTGTGAGTGTCGCTGGACGCACTGCTCATTGCCGTCATATCAAAAACCTCGTCTAGACGTGTAGCGAAGTGACCTAGCGGAGAGCCCGTCAGCGCTCCGCCGATAGCGTTGTTCAGATGACGCCCAGCTCGCGCAGGCGCTCCTTCAGATAGCTGTCAGCCGTATGGCGGTCGGACAGCACCACTTCCGGCCGCGGATGCAGAAACAGCGGCAGCGATAGCCGCGAGTGGAAACGCGCCGGCCCGCTGGGGTTGACCACGCGATGAGACGTCGAGGGGAAGTAACCCCCCGAGGCCTCCTGCAGCATATCGCCGACATTGATGATCAGTTGGCCCGGGTCGCAGGGAACCGCCAGCCATTCGCCCTCGCGGGTCTTCACCTCTAGGCCAGGCTCATTGGAGGCCGGCAGCACGGTGATCAGGTTGATATCTTCATGGGCCGCGGCGCGCACCGCGCCGGGCACCTCGTCGCCGGAGAGCGGCGGATAGTGCAGCACCCGCAGCAGGGTCTGGCCGCTGTCAGCGATCATCCGCGACAGCGGCTCGCGATAGAGTGCCGCGACCTCGGGCGGCGTTTGGGCCTCGATCCAGCCGAGCAGCGTCGCCGCCAGCGACTCGGCGCGACGATAGTATTCCATGATGTTCCCGGCCAGGGCGTCGGGAATCCGGCCCCAGGGGTAAACGTGATAATACTCCTTGAGGTCCTTGACCGTCTGGCCCTTGGCGGTCTCGGACACCGAGGGCGGGAAGTAACCATCCTGGCGCTCAGGGTCGAACCGAAACTCGTGCTTGTCCTGCCCTTCGAAGAAGGCCTGCCACTGGCAATAGATGGATTCCACCAGCTCGGATGAAATCGGATGGTTGCGCAGCACGCCGAACCCCGTCTCGCGCAGCGAGGCAACGAAGCGTTGGGGGGCGTCGGCGGCAGTGAAATCGACGTTCTGGACGGCCATGATATTTCCATCTAAAGTGATTTTGCGGGCATTCAGGCATGCCACTTCGCGGGTTATATTGACCCAACTCGGCTGCCGATGCATCTATCCGCCAAGTGGGTTAGCCAGAGCGGTTCTTCTCTACATAACCCATATACAGAGAGGGCTTGCCCGCCTACGGGCATGACGTCCTCAGCATGATCATTACGTAAGGTAAGGAAAACAAAGATGGCAACTGGCACTGTCAAGTGGTTCAACGACACCAAGGGCTACGGCTTCATTTCTCCGGATGATGGCGGCGACGATCTCTTCGCCCACTTCTCCGAGATCCAGGCCGAGGGCTTCAAGTCTCTGCAGGACGGTCAGAAGGTCAGCTTCGACGTCACTCAGGGCAAGAAAGGCCTCCAGGCCGCCAATATCAAGCCCGTCAGCTGATCAGCCGATCAGTCTATAGACGCGCCTGCCCCTCGCCAGTTGCTAGCGCTCCACGGCAGAAAGCAGCAGAGGGTTGTAGCATCGAGTGCTCACATGGACTGTGAGCGCAGTGTATGCCCAAGCACTCAATGCCTAAGCGAAGGTCCACCGAGGTGGACCTTTTTATTAGGTGGCGCTACGCCTTAAACCCGATTTCGTCAGGCGCCATTGAGCGCCGAACGGCCGCTGTCTTACTCAGGCTTAACCGCTAGGGCGAAACGTCAGGGCTGACCGAGCTCTTTATCGACTTCGTTCAGCATCTCATCAGGCGTCTTGCTCTCCGCTTCCTTGAACTGCTGATCGATCTCCTGCTGGGCTTCCTCGAAGCGACGCTCGGTCTCCGCCATGAAGGCTTCGATTTCAGACTCACTGGTCTCACCAGGCGTTACTTCCAGATTATCGCCATCGCTGATCATGGCGTCGATCTCGGACTCGCTCGGCTCGCTAGGTGCCAATTCACCGGCTGAACTATCCAGAGGCTCGCCGAGTTGAGACTCGTCGGCCATGGAGTCTTGGCTCATGGCGCCTGTATCGCCGCCCTCGGCCGTAGCCGCACCATCGACTGAAGCCTCGGGGTCATTGCTGATCGTGGTGGCAGAACTGCTCTGCGAGGCGGCCTGATCCGAGGTCTCGGCCGTGGTCGTCTCGTCAGCCGCCGACGCATTCGATGCCGTGTCGCTTGCCGCCGGGTCACTGGCCGCCGGATCGCCGGCCGCTTGATCACTGGTCGACTGATCACTGGTCGACTGATCGCTGGCCGCCGGGTCGCCGGCCGCCGGGTCGCCGGCCGCAGGATCATCACCGTTGCCACATCCCGCCAGCCCCAGGCTCAGGACCAGAGCCAGCAGCAGGGCTCCATATGGCGTCTTCGTCATCTCGTAGTTCCTCGCATCATGTGTGGTGCCATTCCAGCAAAGCGCTTACGCGCACGCAAGGCGCCGGGTCACTCGCCGATATCTTCGGCCCAGACCTCGGGGTGGCGATCAATAAAGGTGTTCATCAGCTCACGGCACTGGACATCGTCACGCAGCTCGAGTTCGACGCCAGCCTGACGCAGGGTGTCCTCGGCGCCAAGGAAGGTCCGGTTCTCGCCGATCACCACCTTGGGAATGCCATAAAGCAGGATGGCACCGCTGCACATCGGACAGGGCGAGAGAGTGGTGTAGAGCACCGAGTCACGATACACCGATGCCGGCTGACGCCCGGCATTCTCGAGGGCATCCATCTCACCATGGAGCACGACGCTGCCGCGCTGCTGGCGCTGGTTGTGGCCACGTCCGATGATGCGCCCGCGATGCACCAGCACCGAGCCGATCGGCACACCGCCCTCCTCCAGGCCCAACCTCGCCTCGTCGATCGCCGCCTGCATGAATTCATCCATTGGTCTGTCTCTCGTCGGGCTGTGGCAGATGTAGCGTCGATCAGGTGGCAAACAGCTGACCGTCGATATCGCGAAACGCCTTGAACTCCAAGGCGTTACCGCTGGGATCATAGAAAAACATGGTGGCCTGCTCGCCGGGTTGACCCTGGAAGCGTACATAAGGCTCGATCTCGAAACGCACCCCGGCCTCGGTCAGACGATCGACCAGCGCTTCCCAATCGGTCATTTGCAGCACCACACCAAAGTGCGGCACCGGCACGCCATGACCGTCCACCGCATTATGATGCCGCTGTGGCGTCATGTCAGGGTTGAGATGACAGACGAACTGGTGGCCGAAGAGATTGAAATCGATCCAGGTATCGCTGGAGCGCCCCTCCGGGCAGCCCAGCAGGTCAGCATAGAAGCCACGCGCCTCGGCAAGATCGCGAACCTGCACAGCCAAATGGAATGGGGTCAACATCGAACATTGCTCCTTGTCGTTATCATGGATCGTTATGATGAGCCGTCATCAAGCATGGTCATGTCGCGTCGTTATGGACCGCCATCCTCATGCTGGCGCCGCACGCTCCAGCAATGGGCAGTCGTCCGGCGCCAGCAAGTCGATCGCCTCTTGCACCAGTTCCACATCCAGGTGATCCAGGTGGTGCGGCTCGCCATCCAGGGTCAGCGGCAGCGGCTTATCGGCCGTCACCCGAATACGGTCGGTCTGCCAATACTCCACGTACTCGCCGTTGGCGGGAAGGCGCTTGAGTTCGGTGAGCATCTGACGCATCCCCGAGAGCGAAGAGGACTGGCGAACCGCCAGCACCTCCATCAGGCCATCATCGAGGCGAGCCATGGGGCTAAGCTGCTGGCCACCGCCCGCCTGGGCGCCATTGCCAATCGCCAACAGGAAGAGATCACGATCCCCCTCGCCTCCCGGCCACTCGAGCCGGGCCGGGCAGGCGTGGAAGCGCCAGGCCTTCAGGGCTCCCATCAGCGAATAGGCACCGCCGCCGAGCAAACGCTTGAGCGTCTTGGGCGTAGAGGCCGTGATCTCGGCCCCGAAGCCAGCCGACAGCATGTTCAGGAAGTGCTGATCGCCGACTCGCAGTACATCCACGGCTCTAGGCGCTGCCTTTAGCGCCAGCTTCAGTGCGGCCTCAAGCTCTTCGGGAATGCCCAGGCCGCAGGCAAGGTCATTGGCCGTGCCCATGGGCAATATGCCCAAGGCTGGCCGCGCATCCCGTGGCAGACGCATCAGGCCATTGACCGCCTCGTTCACGGTGCCGTCGCCACCGGCGACGATCAGTCGTGACACCCCGGCCTCGCCTGCCTGTTCGGCGAGCATGGCGGCATCCCCGGCTTCCCAGGTCACCTGAACCTCGAGCCGGACGCCCTGCTCGCGCACGGCGTTCACGGCCTCTCGTAGGACCGGTGATTGGGCCGATTTGCCATTGATCAGCAGGCGTAACATTAAACGGTTAGCATTCATGGCGCTTATCTTACACCGTTGCCCTGGGTATCGGCGACGCATGGACTGTGCAAAAGGTTGGCAAAGGCTAGCCGATAGGAAACCATGAGGCATAGACGCTAGCGCTCGAGCAGCACCCCGCCCCGAACAAGGACGTACAGACGAGGAGACATCATGATCGAACCGGCTTTCCTGCTGGTCGCTTTTCTAGGAGGCCTGGGCGCCCTAGCACTCAGGCTTCCACCACTGGTCGGCTTTCTGGCCGGCGGTTTCGTGCTCAACGCACTGGGTTATGAAGAGACGCCACTACTGACCACACTGGCCAACATTGGCGTAACGCTCTTGCTGTTCACCATCGGCCTCAAGCTCGATGTACGCACCCTGCTGCGCAAGGAAGTCTGGGGCGGGGCATCCTTGCACCTGGTCGGTTCGACGCTGCTGCTCAGCGCAGCACTGGGCCTGTTCGAACTGGCAGGCTTCACCCTGCTCGACGGCGTGCCCTGGCAAACCCTGGCCCTGCTGGGTTTCGCCCTGTCGTTCTCGAGCACCGTGTTCGTGATCAAGGTGCTGGACAAGCGTAGCGAAACGCAGACCAGCTATGGCCGCCTGGCGATCGGCGTGCTGATCATGCAGGACATCTTCGCCGTGGTGTTCCTGACCGCCTCCACCGGTGAGCTGCCGAGCCCCTGGGCACTGCTCTTGCTGCTGCTGATTCCGGCGGCGCCGCTGCTGCAGCGGCTACTCGATCGCATGGGGCACGGCGAGATGCAGATGCTGTGCGGCATGCTGATGGCGCTGGTGCTCGGCTACGGCCTTTTCGATCTCATGGGCATCAAGGGCGATCTCGGCGCGCTGATCGTAGGCTTGCTGTTGGCGCCCCACCCCGCCGCCCAGAACCTGGCACGCTCAATGTTCAACCTGAAGGAGCTGCTGCTGGTCGGCTTTTTCCTGACCATCGGCCTGACCGCCATGCCCGATGCCGAAATGCTCGGCCTGGCACTGCTGCTGGTGGCCGTGGTGCCGCTCAAGGCGCTGCTCTATCAGGTGATCTTCATGGGCTTCAGGCTTCGCCTGCGCACCTCGGTGCTGGCCTCATTGGGACTCGCCAACTACTCCGAGTTCGGCCTTATCGTCGGCGCCCTGGCGACCGGCCAGGGCTGGCTCGACGACAAGTGGCTGGTGGTGATGTCGCTGGCCGTGGCGATCAGCTTCGTGCTGTCCTCATTGCTCAATGGCGCCAGCGAGACCCTCTATCGCCGCTTCGCCAATCTGCTGCCGGCACGCATGAGCAGCGGGTCGGACGAAGTCGAGCGTTCCCTCGAGGTCGGCAATGCTGAAGCGGTGGTCATGGGGATGGGGCGTATCGGCCGCAGCACCTACAAACGACTGCAGAAGCAATACGGCCTCAAGGTGCTCGGTATCGACAGCAATCCGCAAAGCGTCAAGCACCTCCAGGAGCAGGGCTATAACCTGCTCGAGGGCGATGCGCTGGATTCGGACTTCTGGGACAAGCTGATGATGTCGCCGTCGCTGAAGCTGGTAGTACTGGCGATGCCGCACCATGCCGGTAACCTCTTCGCCCTCAAGCAGCTCCATGACCGGGACGAATTCAAGGGCCAGATCACCGCCATCGTCGAGTATCCCGATGAGATCGAACCGATCCAAGCCCTGGGCGCGAACGCCGTCTATCATATCTACGACGAGGCCGGCCGAGCGCTGGCCGACAGCGCCGCCAAGGAAGCCGGCCTGGTCACCGATATCGAACAGTTGGGCTAGATCATTGAAGCGACTTGCCCTCGAAAAGCGTTTTCAATGAAGGGCTCACAAAAGTTCTCGGAAGAGTTCTCGTAAAAGCTCTCAAAAAAAACGGGCCGCCCCGATGGGGGCGGCCCGTTTCGCCTTTCGCTGTCAGGCCCGTCACAAGATCGACAAGCACGCTCAGGTCGGCGACGCCGAGGGCGCCACCGGCCGAGGCGTCAATCGGCCAGCGCTTTTTCGATCACTTCATAGACGTTCGGCGAGAGGTCCTCAGCGCGGATGCGCTCAAGTTCGGCCTTCATCAGTTCCTGGCGCGCCTCGTCAAAGCGCTGCCAGCGCGTCAGCGGCGTGACGAGGCGCGCGGCGATTTCCGGGTTGAGCTTGTTGAGCTCGATCACCACGTCGCTCAGCAGCCGATAGCCGGCACCGTCGATGCGGTGGAAGTTGACCCGGTTGCTGGCGAAGGCACCGATCAAGGCACGCACCTTGTTGGGGTTCTTCAGCGAGAACTTCGGGTGCTCCATCAGGAACTTGACGCGGTCCAGGGCATCGGCCTGCGGGCGGGTGACCTGGATGCTGAACCACTGATCCATGACCAGCGGGTCGTGAGACCACTTCTCGCCGAAGGCGCGCAGCGCCGGGTCGGCCAGATCATTACGCGAGCTGTGGGTCAACAACGTCAGCGCCGAACGCACATCGGTCATGTTGTGATCGGCATCGAACTGCGCCTGGGCGAGGGACAGTGCCTCTTCGTCCTCGATCGCCACCAGATAGGACAGCGCCACGTTCTTGAGGCTACGGGCGGCAATCTGCTGGGGCTCCGGCGCGTAGGGCGCGTCGAGCTGGTTGGCGCGGTAGACCGCCATGAATTCGTCACGCAGGGCATAGGCCAGCGACTGCTTGACGAAGGTTCGAGCGGCATGGATGGCATCGACATCGACCACCGGTTGCTGCTCGGCGATGTAGGCCTCCGAGGGCAGCGTCAGCATCTCGGCGAGTACCGCCTTGTCGTCGGTCTCACCGGTCAGCAGGGTCCGGAAGGCCTCGACAACGCGAACGTCCATGACCTTCTCAACGCCATTGCGATGCGCCGCGATCAGGTCTTCGAGGGCCAGCATCGCCAGGCGCTGGCCGGCATCCCAGCGGTTGAAACCATCGGAGTCATGCTGCAGCAGGAAGGCCAGGTCTTCACGGCCATACGGGAAGCGCAGCTTGACCGGCGCCGAGAAGCCACGCAGCAGCGACGGCACCGGGGCCTCGGCCAGGTCGGTGAACACGAAGTGCTGCTCGTATTCCCGCAGGTGAATCACGGTGTCGGTACCCACCGACTCACCGTCGACGGTCATCTTGAGATCCTGTCCGGACTTAGTACCCACCAGGCCCATGCGGATCGGAATATGCAGGGCGACCTTGTCCGGCTGCCCCGGTGTCGGCGCCGTGCGCTGGCGCAGCGTCAGGTGATACTCGGACTTGGCATAGTCGTATTCACCGTGGGCGTCGATCTCCGGGGTGCCGGCCTGGGAATACCAGTGCATGAACTGGGTCAGGTCGAGCCCCGAGACCTCGCTCATGCAGCCGACGAAGTCCTCGATGGTGGCGGCCTGGCCATCCAGGCGTTCGAAATACAGGTCCGAGCCACGACGGAACAGCTCCCAGCCCAGCAGGTTTCGCAGCATGCGGACCACTTCGGCACCCTTTTCATAGATGGTCAGGGTGTAAAAGTTGCCAATCTCAATGTAGTGATCCGGGCGAATCGGGTGGGCAGTCGGCCCGGCATCCTCGGCGAACTGGGCCGTACGGAACATCGAGACATCCTCGATGCGCTTGACCGGCGCCGAGTTGGTATCCGCGGAGAAGCTTTGATCGCGGAACACCGTGAAGCCTTCCTTGAGCGACAGCTGGAACCAGTCGCGGCAGGTTACGCGGTTGCCCGACCAGTTGTGGAAGTACTCGTGAGCAACGATGCTCTCGACGCGCTGGAAGGCCGCATCGGTGGCGGTATGCGGATGCGTCAGCACCGCCGCCGAGTTGAAGATGTTGAGGCCCTTGTTCTCCATGGCGCCCATGTTGAAGTCGTTGACGGCCACGATCATGAACAGATCGAGGTCATACTCACGACCATAGGTTTCTTCGTCCCACTTCATGGCCCGCTTTAGCGACGCCATGGCGTGATCGGTCTTCGAAAGGTTCTCTTCCTCGACCCATACCTGCAGGGTAACGTCGCGACCACTCTGGGTGGTGAAACGATCCTCGACCTTCTTCAGGTCACCGGCCACCAGGGCGAACAGATAGCTGGGCTTGGGGTGCGGGTCTTCCCAGGTAACGAAGTGGCGATCGTCCGGCAGCTCGCCAGATTCCACCGGGTTGCCGTTGGATAGCAGCACCGGCAGCGTCGCCCGGTCGCCGATCACCGTGGTCGAGAAGGTCGCCATCACATCCGGACGGTCCGGGTAGAAGGTGATGCGGCGAAAGCCTTCCGCCTCACACTGGGTGCAGAACATGCCGCTGGACTGGTAGAGACCTGACAGGGCGGTATTGGCCGCCGGATCGATCTCGACCTCGGTGTCGAGCAGGAAGCTTTCCGGCACTCGATGTACGGTCAGCGTGGCATCGTCCTGCGCGTACTCATCGGCCTCGAGCTCTTCACCGTCGACGGCGATACGCTTCAGCGTGAGCTGCTCGCCGTTCAGCACCAGCGGCAGCGCGCCTGCATCCTGGTGCGCGGGGTGGCGCTCCACATGCAGGCGGGCGGTGACGCGAGTCGCAGATGACGACAGGTCGAATTTCAGCTCGGTATGAGTCACCCGGTAGGCGGGCGGTTGGTAATCATGCAGGTAAGTCGGCTGCATCGCAGACATCGAGGAAGGCTCCTGTTCTGAAATCGCCGATCATTGTACGGCGCCAGCGGCAGCCATCTCAAAGTCGGCGGTGATTCGAGTGCATGACCCGGGGCGAAAGAGCCTGGGAGCTAAGGGTGAAGGTCGGGAAGGTACGGGGCTCGGGGCGGGTGACGATCCAGGCCCCGAGGCATGCCAGCGACACGATCACCACGAGCTTGATGCCCAGGGGAACCGGGCTAAACACCAGCACACCGATCGAGAGCGCCAGCATCAGCACAGCCAGCCGCTTGGCATGCCGCGGAATCGCTCGCTCACGTTCCCAGGCCTGCAGAGGCGGACCGAAACGCGGGTGCCGGCGAATCCAGGCGGCAAAACGGGGCGACCCCTTCGAAGCAGCCCATACCGCCACCAGCATGAAGCAGGTGGTCGGCATCAGCGGCAGAAAGGCACCGATCACACCGAGCGCGAAGCTCACCATCGCCAGCAGGCGATAGGCGGTGCGGGTCACGGTGGTTCGAGGCATCTCCGTTCTCCTGATAACGGCGGCGTCTAGCTAAAGCTTAGCATCCATGTCCTCATTGAACCGCAACAACGCATGGAACGGAAATCGCTTTGCGCTATATGACGCCTAGCGTCGCTCAATGAGGCATTCTTTTCGAGGCGGGCGCATGGCGCCGCCTCGTACCCACTCATGGTAACCCAAGCTAGGCCCCATATTATTGCGTTGGGTCAATCGCGGAAATTGTTGTATTGCAACGCCAGATCGGGCCCCTGCTCGCTCTTGAGCAAGGCGATGGTCTGCTGCAGGTCATCGCGTTTCTTGCCCGTGACGCGCACCTTGTCGCCTTGGATCTGGGCCTGGACCTTGAGCTTGGCATCCTTGATCTGCTTGACGATGGCCTTGCAGTCCGGCTGCTCGAGCCCTTGCTTCAGCTTGATTTCCTGGCGGGCTTTGACACCACTCAGCTCAGGGTCCTGCTCATCCATGCAGCGGGCATCGATACCCCGTGCGATCAGCTTGGCCCGCAGCACGTCGACCATCTGCTTGAGCTGGAAGTCGGCATCGGCCTCGAGCGCAACAGTGTCGTCATTGAGCGTGAAGCTGGCATCGACGCCGCGAAAGTCGAAACGCGTCTGTACTTCGCGATTGGCCTGGTCAACGGCATTCATGGCTTCGTGCTTGTCAAACTCAGAGACGATATCGAAGGAGGGCATGGGGCGTTCCTGACGAAGTGGAAATGGAATGCGATTCTAGAGCACCGCGACGGGCATTTCACCCGTCGGCCTTGCTTTGGTCATCAAGCGTTCACCACTTGTCCCGTGTCAGAGGCGAGCAGCGACTTCTCCATCTGCCAGGCCGCGCAGCCATCGGCATAATAGTCATCGAGCCAGCGCCGCAGACCGAAGCCCATGCGCCGATAGAGTGCCCGGGCGCGTCGATTATCGGCGCGCACCTCAAGGGTCAGCGACTCGCAACCACGGTCCCGTGCCTCGCTTTCCAGGGTACTCAACAGTCGACGCCCGACGCCTTGCCCCTGAACCTCGGGATGCACGCAGAACGAATAGAGCCTCGCCGCCAGGCTATTGCGACGTAACAGCAGGGTCGCATAGCCCACCAATTGCCGTGCTTCATCTTCGGCCACCCAGGTGATGGCGTGAGCGCGGTTCAATAAGTGCCACAGCTGGCGTCGATTGAAATGATCGGTCGTGAAACAGAGCTGTTCGAGCTGGCAGAGTGCTGCGAGGTCACCCGGCTGGGCCGAGCGCAACAGGGCGGTCATGTCGACGGCTACCTTGAGAATGTGATGAGGATTCTGCGATGCATGTAACCCAGTGTCACCGCCTGGGATGATGAATTTATTTCACCATATCCGCATATTGTCTTGATCTGTCTGCACGCGCATGCTGACGGTCAGGAATTATCTTTGACCGAGCTCAAGGAGAGCCCTTCAATGCCTCTGCAAATCGTCGTCGATCGTCTCATCGACTGGCGCCCCTACTTCCCAAGCGAAGACTTGATCACGGCCAATGACTACCTGGCAGAAGAGCGGCCGGCTCAGGCCCCGGAAAAAGAACAGGAGCAAGACGCGGCCACCCACGTCATCAACCTGTCCGGTGAGCTCGACTACCTGGAGAGCGGCTACTATGTGTCGCTGCTGGCACAGGCCCGTGGCCAGCGAGTGCTACCCAGCGTCGAGACGCTCAATCAACTGTCGCGCAAGGCACTGGTCGACCTGCAGCTCGAGGCCCTAAGCCCCCTGCTCAATGAACTGGCCAAGCGCGGCTCGCTGACCGGCGACAGCATCACCCTGCGGGTGATGTTCGGCGAAAGCCTACAGCCGGAGCTATCCAAGCTTGCTCGCAAACTCTTCGAGCGCCTGCCCTGCCCGCTGCTCGAGGCACGCTTCACGCGACGCCACGACCTGTGGCGACTGTCGCGGCTCAAGCCATTGCGGCTCACCGCACTCTCGCAGGAAGAGCAAGACCTGTTCGCCAGCGCCTTGAACCGGCACTCGCGAAAGGTCTGGCGCACCCCGAAGGCCCGACGGCGCTATCGCTTCGACCTGGCCATGCTGGTCGACCCCCAGGAGGCTCTGCCCCCCAGCAACCGCGGTGCATTGAAGGAATTCATTCGTGCCGGACGCAAGCTGGGCATCGATGTCTCGCTGATCACCAAGCGTGACGCAGGCCGGCTGGCCGAGTTCGATGGGCTCTTCATTCGTGAGACAACCAGCCTCGATCATCATACCTATCGCATGGCGCGACGCGCCGAGCACGAGGGCCTGGTGGTCATCGATGATCCACGCTCGATTCTGCGCTGCACCAACAAGGTGTATTTGCATACCCTGCTGCGAACGCGAGGCATCGCGACGCCCGAGGGCGTGCTGCTGAATCGCAGCGACCTGCCCCACTTGACGGAAAAAGCGGCGGGACTCAGCTTCCCCATGGTACTCAAGGTGCCCGACGGCTCCTTTTCACGGGGCATCGTCAAGATCACCTCCGCCGAGGCGCTATTGCCCGAAGCCGAGCGGCTATTCGCCTCCTCGGCCCTGCTGTTGCTGCAGGAATGGCTGCCCACGGAATTCGACTGGCGCATCGGCGTGCTCGACGGCAAGCCCCTGTTCGCCAGCCGCTACTATATGGCCCGCGGCCACTGGCAGATCTACGATCACTCCAAGGGCAAGACCAGAAGCGGCGGCTTCAGCACACACGCGCCCGAGGACGTGCCCCCCGCCGTCATCAAGGCGGCACTGAAGGCGACCCGGCTGATCGGCAACGGCCTGTATGGCGTCGACCTGAAGCAGGTTGGCGACCGAGTCGTGGTCATCGAGATCAACGACAACCCCAACATCGACGCCGGCGTGGAAGATACCCTGCTGGGGCGAGCCCTCTATAGCCGAATCCTCGAGGTGTTCCTCAAGCGCATGGAGGCCAACCGTCGCGTCGGCGCTTGAGGCAACGGCTGCTAGAATGGGCGTCTTTTGCCCTAGGCCCATATGTTTAAGGCCCGTCTACCAACCCCGTCAAGGAAAGCCCCGCATGACCGACACTTCGTCTACCCAGACGCTGCTACGTCATTACCTGGTGCAGGTCGCTCGCCAGGGCCAGACCGTCACCTACCGCCAAGCCTGTGAAGCCCTGGGGCTATCCCCACCCGGCATGATTCAGGCCCTGGCGCGGCTGCTGGAAGACAGCATGCGTGATGATGCGGCGGCTGGCCGGCCCTTCCTGGCGGCCCTGGTCGTCAGCCAATCCAGAGAGCGCCGAGGCCTACCGGCTTCAGGCTTTTTCGATGAGGCACAGCGTCTGGGTCGCCTCACCGGCGAGGCGAACGGCGATGGGAAAAGCGAGCCCAGCGATACAGCAGGAAGTGAGGCCGCCAGGCGCTTTCACGAGCAGGAACTGGCGGCCGCGCTAGCGCACTATGGTTGAGTAGAGGCTGAAACAGGCTGGCAGTCGCATCAGGCGACTTGAATTTCGTAGCCGGTAAACTTGCGCAGGTTGATGACGCCGGTATCGAGAATCAGGTACTGGCCCTTGAGCCCCATCAGGGTGCCTTCGACCTCGGCGACCTTGTCGAAGTTGTGGGACACGATCTTGCGCGGGAACTCGAGCACCGGGTAATCGAGGTGACGAGGCGCGTCATCCAGCACGCGGATGGCATCAGCGCCGAAACGCTCGCGCAAGCCGCTAAGCCCGCCCTCGAGCTTGGCCAACAGCCGGTCACGCTCAGCGACTAGATCCATCGATTCAACGTCACCCTTGAGCATCGCGCGCCAGTTGGTGCGGTCGCTGACCTCTTCCTTGAACAGCATCTCGACGAAGCCAGACTGCTGACGGGTGTCGACCTCGATAATCGGCAGGGCCTGGATGGCGCCCTGATCGAGCCAACGCGTCGGCACCTGGGTACGCCGGGTGATGCCCACCTTGAGCCCCGATGAGTTGGCCAGATAGACCACATGGGGCTGGAAGCAGTGACGCTCGCCCCATTCCGGCTCGCGGCAGGTGCCGGCGAAGAAGTGGCAGGTCTCAGGCTTCATGATGCAGGTATCACAGCTGGCCAGGCGCTTGAAGCAGGGGTAACAATGGCCCTGGGCGAAGCTTTTCTTGGTGGCTCGGCCGCAGTTCGTGCAGGCAATGGCGCCGGTCCAGCTAAGCCGCAACGGCTGCCCGAGGCGCGCATTGAGGGGCAGGCGCGTCTCATCGAGGCAGAGTGCGTAATCCGCCGCCTCCCCGGTCTTTCCCGGCGAGATGGCCATCTTGCTCAGGCAGCCGCGAGCGGCAGTGTCGATCAATTCACCCACTTGAGGCTTTCCTCGCCGTTGCTGGCACTCCCCTGAGCACTGTCGGCATCGCTGCCACAGCTGGTGCGATCCAGGTAGCCGACCCGCTGGTCGGGAGACACGCCATGCTCGGCCTCGTACTTGATCACGGCCTCGAGGCACAGCTCGACCTGCTCAGCGCTCAGCACTCGCCCGTCGGGCCATTTGCGCAGCGACACCGCCTGCTTGAGGCTTTCATAGATGTCCGGCGTCATCTGCTGGACCATCTTGTCGAAGGTCATCTCGCTCATTTCAGTCTCCCTTTCGTGACATGGGATGTCATCACCATCGCATCAGGCCCTGCGGGCACGGCGCGCATCATACCAGCCCAGCGCCAACCCCACGACCAGGCCGCCCAGATGGGCCTCATTGGCCACGTTGCCAAACCCGACCATGCCGGCCATCTCGGTCATGGTGAAGACCATCCAGCCCAGCATGAACACCACCAGCATCTGGGGAACGAAGAAGCCGCTGCTGGGCGCGAGTCGCGACATCAGCCAGACGTAGCCCAGCAGCGCATAGACCACGCCGGACATGCCGCCGAACAGCACCGTACCGGTGGCGTACTGGGCTAGGTTGCCGACGATAGCGCTGGCGATCGTCAGGACCAGCATCAGCTTACCGCCCCGCAGCGCCTCGATCTGACGGCCGAAATACCACAGCCACAGCAGATTGAAGGTCAGGTGCATCCAGCCGAAGTGCAAAAGAGCCGGCGAAAAGAACCGCCATACCTGCCCGGAGCTCAGGGTATCGGCCAGGCTGCCCAGACTCAGACTACCGCCCGCCACGGCCACCGGCACGATGGTCAACATCGCCACCACGATATCGCCAAGCAGCCACATCAGGCCAAACACCATCAGGCAAGCCGCCAGCAGGCTGGCGGTCACCGGGGCCAGCGCGAAGGGACGCAACAGCGGCGAGGCATTGAACGTGGCTCGCGGTGCATGGCCGCTGGGCATCAGCGGCTCGCCGCGCCGCCAGCGTTCAAGTAGCTCGTTGAGCGCATCCAACTGCGCGGGATCGGCGAGCCACAGGGTGTAGCCCTCTTCGTTTTCGGTGAAGCGGTGGCCAATGCGGTGCGCCCAGAGTGCCTGGCGCAGCTCGCGGGTATTGGTGTCTCGGGGCAGCATGAGCACCTTCAACATGCGGGGTTCCTTTTCATGCCGATGTAATGGGGGCGTACGCCACGATAGGCGCCTAAACGCCAGTGTAACGAATTCCACAAAGAAAAATCCGGCGGAGGGGGCCGCCGGATAAGAGCAAGGGATCATTCAAGGGAACACTTAATCTGATGCGTCTTTGGCGAAGAAGTTCATGCGCGTTGCCTAAAATGATGTAAAAGTTTGTGTGCTTACAGTGACGAATTGTTCACCCCGCCATCATGGCCGCTCAATCGAAATCGATTTCCCAGGGCCGTGGCATCGCCTGCTCGTCTCTGGGCACCTTGAGCCAGACGAAGTGATTGGCATTCAATTGAGCTTCGCCGCTCCAGCGATAGGCCACCAGGCGGCCGAACTTCACCGCGCTGTAATCGAGACAGGCCACGTTGGGGGCCGGCAGTGCCGGGATGCCCTCGCACCAGTAGTGGCCGATAAACAGCGGCGGTTCGTCGGGTCCGTAGTAGCTCAGCCGGGCACGCTCGCTATCGCTCAAGGCCCGAAGCTCAAGATCACCGGGCAGGTTGTCCGGCTGGAAGACCACATCGCCGTAGGTATGCGGGTCCCGGGCCCAGAAGTGGGTGCGAAAGCTGCGGCGCCGGAAACCGTCCCCGGAATGAATCTCCAGGTTATCGGGCAGCATCAAATGGCTACCGCGGGTCAGCCGGTCCATGATCGCGAAGGCCTTGGTGCCGTGCTTCGCTGACTCGCGCAGGAAGGCCTCATCCATGCGCCCGTCAGGGCGCTCGAGCCGAAAGGCATCGATCAACGACTGATCCCAACAGGCGTGCACCACCCGCAGACCATCTCGCTCCAAAAACAGCGGAATCTGCATGAACCAGGCCAGCGTATCGTCCCACTCGTTCAGGTGATCGCTGTACTGCTCGAGGGTATCCTTGATGATGCGGTTATGACGCGGTGTATGGGCCCGCAGGAAGCCCCCTTCCGGATCACGCCCGCAATACGCCAGGGCGTTGTATTCGTGATTGCCCAAGACGATATGCGCTTCGCCGGCCTCGACCATGCGCCGAGCGATGTTGACGGCCAGGCGAATGCGCGGGCCGCGGTCGATCAAATCCCCCAGGAAGATTACCCGCCGTCGCGGATGGCGATAGACGCCTTGGCGCAAGTGATAGCCGAGTTTCTCGAGCAGCGCGGCCAGGGTGGCGCCGCAGCCGTGCACGTCGCCGATCAGATCATAGCCTTCGATGCCGTCGCTCATGGCCATCTCAATCTCCCAGCCTGCTGCTCCAGCCGAGCTTGCTGCGGCAGACCTCATAGAAATTGTGGCCCAGTGGATGCACCAGTTTCAGCCGCTCGGGCTTCCTGCGCACATAGAGAATGTCGTCGGGTTTGGATACGACCCGGGTTTGACCGTCACAGCTGACGTGGGGATAGGCTTCGTTGGTCTCGCCGATATGAATGCGGATTTCGGAGCTGGCATCCACCACGATGGGACGGCTGGACAGAGTATGCGGGAACATCGGCACCAGGGTGATGGCTTCAATGCTGGGGTGCACGATAGGGCCGCCACCGGAGAGCGCGTAGGCGGTGGAGCCCGTCGGGGTGGCGATGATCAGGCCATCGCTGCGCTGGCTGTAGACGAACTGGTCGTCGATGAAGAGCTCGAACTCGATCATGCGCACCGCCTTGCCGGGATGCATGACCACGTCGTTGAGGGATTCGGCGCTGCCGACCAGCGTATCGTTACGATAGACCTCGGCATCGAGCAGGAAGCGTTCTTCGATCATGTAGCGGCCGGCCAGCACATCGCCGACCTTGGCCTCCAGATCGCTCGGCGAAATATCGGTCAAGAAGCCCAGCCGGCCACGGTTGACCCCCAGCACCGGCGTGCCGCTCTTGCACAGCGCTCGCGCCGCGCCCAGCAGGCTGCCATCGCCTCCGATCACGATCACCAGATCGCAGATCTCGCCGAGCATCCGCCGGCTGGCTTCCTGCTGGCCGTGATCCAACATCACGGTGGCCGTGCGGTCCTCGAGAATGACGTGATAGCCGCCTTCATCGAGAAAGCGGATCAGCCGCTTGAGCGTTTCCACTACCTTGGCACTGCCCATGCGGCCGATCAGGCCAATGTTCTTGAAGGTTGTCATGCGCGCTCCCGCCTCATCGAGCCGCCATTATGCGGACTCCCGTCGGGAGCGGCAAACCGGCCTACCGCATACCTCACGCCAGCGGCGAGACCGGCAGGCGACGCCGACGCACCCACCACTCGTTGATGGCAAGCGACGCCACGAGGATAGCCCCGCCCAGCGCCAGGCGCAGCAGATCGGCATCCCGGTTCCAGAGCGCCAGGTTGACCAGCAGGCCAGCCGGCACCAGCGCATTGTTCATGATGGCAAGCGCTCCCGCATCGACCCGGGTCGCGCCCTTGTTCCACAGGAAATAGCCAAGCCCGGAAGCGACCAGGCCAAGCCACGCCAACACGCCCCACTGCAGGCCGGTGGTCGGCAGCTTGGCAGGATTGCCAAACAGCGCGAAGGCCACCACGACCAGCGCCAGTGCGCCCAGGTAGAACCAGCCGAAGATGCTGTATTGGGGCACTTCATTTTCCAGACGCACCGCCAGGTGGCGATAGGCCACCTGACCCAGCGCGAAGCACAGGTTGGCGCCCTGCACCACCAGGAACCCCACCCAGAAACCGCTATCCACGCCCTGGTAGCGAATCACCGCCGCGCCGATCACGGCAAGCAAGGCACTGAGCAGGTAGAATGGCGTGAAACGCCCGGCCAAGGCATCGTCGATCAGGGTGACGTAGAGCGGCGTGAAGATGGTGAACAGCAGCACCTCCGGCACCGACAGCAGCAGGAACGACTGATAGAAGAAGATGTACATCAACCCCAGCTGCACGGCGCCGATCGCCATCAGCGCCAGCTTGTGTCGATTCGCCAGCAGTCGCGGCTTGAGAAACGGCAAGAACACCAGCGTCGCCAGCACGATACGCACCAGCACCGCAAAGTAGCTGTCGACCTGACCGGACAAATAGGCGCCGATCAGCGAGAACGAAAACGCCCACAGGGCCGTGACGCCCACCAGATAGCCCATTGGTTAACTCCACAAGGAAAGAAAGTTGACAAGCATTATACGCGTGCGCGCCCTGCTACCAACCATCACTCGTCTGAAATTTTCCTCGCGCTCCGGCAGCGCCTCGCAGTGCGAATGGTCCGGCGAAGGATATGGCAGCGTCACGGTGAGCGAGGACGATCAGGCACGATGCGCACCATTACGCTTCCATGAGCAGGGCCACTTCGCGCTCGCCGGACAATCCCGGGAAGTGGCGTTTCGCAATGTCTACCGCTGGGAGCTGGCAGAAGACCGCTTGCGCCTCTTCCACGAGCGCCGCGGTCGCGAGGCCGCCGTCTGGCTGTTCGACCTGGTCGAGGCCAAGCATGGCAGCGCTCTGGTGGCCGCCGAGGCGCACCTGTGCGGCGAGGATCGCTACACGGCACGACTTGAAGTGAACGCCGACGGCTTCGCGCTCGACTGGCGCATCCAGGGCCCGCGCAAGGATGAATCGATCGCCTACCGCTATTTCGTCAGCTAAGCCCGTCCGCCCTCGCCGGCTCTCTAGACCGGTTATCTAGAACGGTTCTATATACCGACTCACTAGACCGACTCACCACCCCGTTTCCTATGACGGTCTCAGCGCCATTTGAGTGACTCTGAACGGGCCGGGTTGTCGGAACTAGGGCCGGCATTAGCGTTGGTACCGGCACTCAGCACCTCGCCGACGCTCTGAGCGTGGGCGCTCACCAGATACTCCTCGAGCTTGGCCTCGGCTTCATCGCCAAACAGGATCTCGCAGGCTTCCCTGAGCCCTTGCGCCTGACGGATCTCTTCGGCACTTACCACCAGCGATATCTTCGAGCGCCTGCGCAGGAAGTCCTCGAGGCGGGTGATCATCTCGCGGCGCTGCGCCTGGCGAATCTCACAGCGCAGGTACTCGGTACCCTCGATCAGCACCTCGGCCTGACGCGGGTCTTCGCGAATTTCCTCCAGCATGTCCAACGCCTGGGCGCCATAACGCCGCCAGAGCCGCGTGCTCAAGGGCTCGTGATGATGAGGCGCCATGGCGTCCAGCCCCATCAGGCGCGCCTGATGAAAGAACTCCTCGCGCACCGCAGGCCCCGGCTCGCCATACCAGACGTAATCGGCATAGGGCACGTCTACGCCCAGTTCCTTGACCGCCGCGACGATCTCGTCACCGACATTGAGACAGTCAGTCAGCTTGCCGCCGAAGATGCTCAAGTGATGGGTAGCGGCGTCGGTATCGATGACATGCTTGCGCGAGAGCTGCAGGAAGTCCCGATCGCCCCCCGAGCTCGCCTTGACCGCCAAGGGCCGCACGCCGCAGCGGGTCGAAATGATGTCGTCCTGGGTCAGCGGTGCATCCAGGGTTAGCCGCTTGTTGATGTTATCCAGCACGAAGCGAATGTCGTCTTCGCTGACCTGCACCTCGGGGGTCTCGACCCGGGTGTCGGTGGTGCCGATACAGGTTCTTCTGCCCATGGGAATGACGAAGAACAGCCGACCATCATCGGCGAAGAAGGCCAGCACTCGCTGATGCTCGCTGAGCTGCGGCACGATCAGATGAATGCCCTTGGAATAGACGTGCTGATGCTCGGTGCGCTCGCCGCTCAAGGAGTTGTGCTGATCCACATAGGGCCCGGCGGCATTGACCACCACCTTGGCGCGAATCTCGAAGGTATCGCCGGTCATCACGTCACGGGCCTGGGTGATCCAGCGCTGCCCTTCCCGCTTGGCACCTAACGACTCGACATAGTTGGTCGCCGCGCAGCCTCGGTCCATGGCGCTGCGCACGAAGTTGAAGACAAAGCGCGCATCATTGTCGTGCAGGTAGGCATCGGAATACTCGAAGCCGCCCACGCTGCCGGCGATATCGACGATCGGCTCCCGGGCCTTGATACCCGCCGGTGACAGGTAGTGCGGGATCTTGGTGAAGCCGTTGCCGATGAACCAATAAAGCCAGCTACCCGCCCACAGGTAGCGCGGGTGATAGCGGAAACCGCTGGCGATGGTGGTCAGGAAACGAATCTCCTTGACCGTCGACGGGAAGTGCTTGATCAGATGGTTGCGACTCTTACACAGCTTGCGGACCAGCGGAAAGTCATGGCTTTCCATGTACTTGATGCCGCCCCACACCAGGTTCGATGAATGCATGCTGGTGCTGCTAGCAAAGTCGCCGCGATCAATCAGCGCCACCTTGACGCCCTTGCCCGCCAGCGCCGCCGCCGAAGCCGCGCCGTTGATGCCGCCCCCGATCACCAGGACATCGAAGTCTTCTTGCCGCTGACGGTCGAGATTATGTTTGCGCAATTGCATGATGCCGTGCCTTTGTGAAGTGGCCTTTCTCTTTGTCGAGTCATCTTTGAGGCGTGGCCTTTGTGAAATGATCTTTATGAGATGACTCGGCCATTAGGACTCAGTGAAGACGCAAGAGCCCTCTCCTCGTACCCCCCTCCTTCTTTTAATAACGCGTCATAGCGAGCAACGCAGGCCTACTCGAGCGGCGCGTCCCAGGCCTTGGATAGCTCCACCGCCCGATGCCAGCGCCGATAGAGAGCGGTACGATCCGCCTCAGGCATGCCCGGCTGGTAACACTGGGCGAGCTGCCACTTGGCATCGATCTCGGCGCGATCCTTCCAGAAGCCGGTCGCCAAGCCCGCGAGATAGGCAGCGCCCAGCGCCGTGGTCTCGGTGATCCGCGGCACCTTGACCGGCACGCCCAAGGTGTCGGCCTGGAACTGCATCAGGAAGGTATTCACCGCCCCGCCGCCATCGGCGCGCAGCTCCTTGAGAGGGATGCCGGACTCATCGACCATGATCTCGACGATATCCCGCGTCTGGTAGGCAATGCTCTCCAGCACCGCCCGGGCGATATGTGCCTTGGTCGTGCCCCGGGTGACCCCAAGCAGGGTGCCCCGCGCATAGGGGTCCCAGTGCGGCGCGCCTAGCCCGGTCAGGGCCGGCACGAAATAGACGTTGTCATTGCCCGACAGCGATAGCGCCATACGCTCGGTGTCGGCGGCATCGTCGATGATATTGAGCTCGTCACGCAGCCACTGCACCGCCGCGCCGGTGACGAAGATCGCCCCTTCCAGGGCGTATTCCACCGGCTCATCGCCGATGCGCCAAGCGATGGTCGAAAGCAGCCCGTGCTGGCTGGCCACCGGCTGGGTGCCGGTATTCATCAGCAGGAAGCTTCCGGTGCCATAGGTGTTCTTGGCCATGCCCTCGCCGTGGCAGGCTTCGCCGAATAGCGCCGCCTGCTGGTCGCCGGCGATACCGGCCACCGGCACGCGGGCGCCGAAGAAGGCCTCTGGGTCGGTTTCACCGAAGACCTCGGCGGAGGATTTGACCTCGGGCAGGATCCCCGCCGGCACCCTGAGCAGGTCCAACAGCTCCTGGTCCCATTCGAGGCGATGTATGTTGTACATCAGGGTACGCGAGGCATTGGATACATCGGTGACATGCACTCGCCCGCCGGTCAGCTTGTGGACCAGCCAGCTGTCGATGGTGCCAAAGGCAAGCTCGCCGCGTTCGGCGCGCTCACGCAGGCCGCTGACGTTGTCTAACAGCCAGCGCACCTTGGTACCGGAAAAATAGGGGTCGCAAACCAACCCGGTCTTGTCGCGGAAGGTGGCTTCATGCCCCTCCTCGCGTAGCGTCTCGCAGATACCTGCCGCACGGCGGTCCTGCCAGACAATGGCGCGGTGAACCGGCTCGCCGGTTTCGCGATCCCAAAGCAGTGTGGTCTCGCGTTGATTGGCGATACCGATGCCGACAATGTGTTGGGGAAGAATATCGGCGCGATTGAGCGCCTCCTGGACAACCTGATGCGTGACGCTCCAGATCATCTGTGCATCGTGCTCGACCCAGCCAGGCTTGGGGTAGTACTGCTGAAACTCCCGGTAGGCCCGGCCCCGGGCGATGCCGTCGTGGTCGAAGACCAGCACCGTCGAGCCCGTGGTGCCCTGGTCGATGGCCAGGATATAGCCCTTGTTCATGCAATCACCTTGGCATCACCTCGGCCCGCGAAGGGGACGAGGCAGTACCTTGCCGGTTGACGATAGTCCGATGGTCCATAGTCCGGTAGAAATTGGGCGGCCGCTGTGGCCGCCCTTTGGCGATGGAGCCTTACTGCTGCCAGGACTGGATCAGCTCGTCGTAGGGAACGGTAGTGCCCGTAGGCATTTCGTTGTCGAGCTTGGCCTTCGGCGAGCCGGGCTGGCTCAGCCAGTACTCCGGGTCACGCTCTTCGTTGAGCTTGGGCTCGAAGGTAGCGAACACCTTGGCACGCGCCAGCCGCGACATGATGTTGTCGAGATCGCCAGCCAGGTTGTCCAGGGCTTCCTTGGGGGAAATATCACCGCTGACCGCCGGCGCCAGGTTCTGCCACCACAGCGGTGCCATGCGTGGATAGTCAGGCACGTTGGTGCTCGACGGGCTCCACTTGGCCTGCTCCGGGCTGCGATAGAACTCCACCAGGCCACCCAACTTGGGCGCCATTTCGGTCATCTCCTCGGAGAAGACGTCGGAACGGCGAATCGGCGTCAGGCCAGCCATCAGCTTCTCGAGCGATACCGTCTTGGAGGTAGTGAACTGGGCGTACAGCCAGGCCGCAGTGCGACGGTCCTCGGGCGTGGAATCGAAGAAGGTCCAGGAACCCACATCCTGATAGCCAACCTTCATGCCTTCCTCCCAGTACGGGCCGGTCGGCGAAGGCGCCATGCGCCACTTCGGGTTGCCCTCGTCATCGGTGACCGGCACATCGGGACTGGTCATATCGGCGGTGAAGGCGGTGTACCAGAACATCTGCTGGGCGATCTGGCCCTGTGCAGGTACTGGGCCAGCCTCACCGAACGTCATGCCCTGAGCTTCGGGCGGCGCATAGTCACGCAGCCAGTCGACCATCTTGGTGACGGCGAATATCGAGGCCGGCGAGTTGGTGGCACCACCGCGGCTCACGCTGGCCCCCACCGGACGGCTGTCTTCGTCGACGCGGATACCCCAGTCATCCACCGGATTACCGAAGGGCACGCCCGGGCTGCCCATACCGGCCATCGACAGCCAGGAGTCATGGAAGCGCCAGCCAAGCGACGGATCGCGACGCCCGTAGTCCATATGGCCGTAGACCTTCTGGCCGTCGAGCTCGCCGACATCGTTGGTAAAGAACTCGGCGATGTCTTGATAGGCGGTCCAGTTGGTCGGCACCCCAAGCTCATAGCCGTATTTCTCACGGAATTGCTTCTGCAGGTCCTCGCGCTGGAACCAGTCATAGCGGAACCAGTACAGGTTGGCGAACTGCTGGTCGGGCAACTGATAGATATCACCATCCGGCCCAGTGGTGTACTGGATGCCGATGAAGTCGTCCAGATCCAGGGTCGGCAAGGTGTAATCGGCCCACTCGTTCTCCATCGCTTTGGACAGGTTAATAGTGGTGCCATAGCGAATATGCGTGCCGATGGAGTCCGAATCGTTGACGTAGCCATCGTAGATGTTGCGACCCGACTGCATCTGGGTCTGCATGTTGTTGACGACGTCACCCTCGCCAATGATGTTGTGGGTGAGTTCGATGCCGGTCAGTTCCGTGAAGGCCTTGGACAGCACATCACGCTCGTAGACGTGAGTGGTCAAGCCTTCGGAGACCACGTTGATCTCCATGCCGCGGAAGGGCTCGGCGGCCTTGGCGAACCACTCGAGTTCGGCTTCTTGCTGCTCTCGGCTCAACGTCGAGTGCTGAAAGTTCTCGTCGATCAGCCGGTCGATGACAGCCTGAGTGTCGGGATTGTCGGCGTGCGCTGAGCCACTGGCTAGCATTACGCCAGCCGCCAGCACAGAGAGTCGCATTCTTGTCGGTATCATAATGACCTCTTCTTATTGAAGTGCTTACTTGAAGGAGTCGCTCCTTCCACCCAGATCACCCCCAACGGATCAGTACCAGCAACCACAGTACCGAACCTGCAAGGGCCCACCAGATACTCAGAGGCGTGAAGCCCACCACCATCAAGTGCAGATAGGCAGCGGACAGCAGCCCGATAAAGAGACGATCGCCGCGCGTAGTCGAGATCGGCAGAAAGCCCTTGCGCTCGACCGTTGGCTGCACCACCTCCCAAACCGTCATACCCACGAGCATCGCCGCAATGACGGAAAAGAAGACCGTGGTCGGCAGCGTCCATACCATCCATTCCATGACGCGCCCTCCTCAGGTGCGGCCCAGGGCGAAGCCCTTGGCGATGTGATTGCGAACGAAGTAGACCACCAGGATGCCGGGCACGATGGTCAGCACACCGGCCGCGGCCAGCGTGCCCCAGTCGATCCCGGAGGCCGTCGAGGTGCTGGTCATCACCGAGGCAATCGGCTGCGCGTTGGTCGAGGTCAGCGTGCTGGCCAGCAGCAGCTCGACCCACGAGAACATAAACAGGAAGAACAGCGTCACGCCGATCCCCGAGCGAATCATCGGGATGAAGATCCGCACGAAGAAGCGCGGGAAGCTGTAGCCATCGATGAAGGCGGTCTCGTCGATTTCCTTGGGCACGCTGCTCATGAAGCCTTCTAGAATCCAGATCGCCAGGGGAATGTTGAACAGACAGTGCGCCAGCGCCACCGCGATATGGGTATCGAAGAGCCCAACGGTGTAATAGAGCTGGAAATACGGCAGCAGGAAGACGGCGGGCGGCGCCATCAGATTGGTCAGCAGCCAGAAGAACAGGTGCTTGTCGCCGATGAAGTGGTAACGACTGAACGCATAGGCCGCCGGCAATGCCACCAGAATACTGATCACCATGTTCATCGCCACATAGGTGATCGAGTTCACATAGCCCATGTACCAAGTCTCAGTGGTAAAGATCTTGGTGTAGTGCTCGAGGGTGAAGTTATCCGGCCACAGGGTTAGGCCACCGAGAATCTCAGTATTGGACTGGAACGACATGTTCATCAGCCAATAGATCGGCAGCAGGACGAACAGCAGATACAGGCACAGCAGCAGCTTGGGACGCAGGCGCCCCGGCACGGCCCGCGCCTTGCGGCGGCGCCGCTTGTCTTCAACGGCGGCCCGCTGGCGCACTTCGCTAGGAGTCGTGGGCTTGGACTGACTCATCTTAGGCGCCCCCCTCTTTGTCTTTCTGCATGTTCATGATCGCGGTGTAGAACACCCAGCTGACCAGCAGGATGATCAGGAAGTAGATCAACGAGAAGGCGGCGGAAGGCCCCAGGTCCTGCTGGCCGATCGCCATGGTGGTCAGCGACTGGCTGAGGAAAGTGGTCGAGCTTCCTGGCCCGCCGCCGGTCAGCACGAAAGGCTCGGCGTAGATCATGAAAGAGTGCATGAAGCGCAGCAGCACTCCGATCACCAGCACATTGGTCAGCTTGGGCAGTTGGATGAAGCGAAACACCGCCCAGCGCGAGGCGCGGTCGATACGTGCCGCCTGATAGTAGGCTTCCGGAATCGAGCGCAGACCGCTGTAGCACAAAAGCGCGATCAGCGGCGTCCAGTGCCAGACATCCATGATGATGATGGTGCCCCAGGCATCCACGGCGCTGCGGGTGATGTTGTACTCATAGCCCAGCTCGCGAAGCCCCCAGCCCATCAGGCCGATATCGCCGCGGGTAAAGATCTGCCAGATGCTACCCACCACGTTCCAGGGGATCAGCAGCGGCAGCGTCACCAGGATCAGCACCGCCGAGGCCTGCCAGCCCTTCTTGGGCATCAATAGGGCGATGCCGATACCCAGCGGCACCTCGATGCACAGCACCGTCAGCGAGAAGGCGAACTGGCGCAGCAACGCCGACTGCAGGGCCGGATCGTTGAGCATCTGCACGAACCATTCCGTGCCCGTGAAGAAGCGGGTATTGGCGTCGAAAACGTCCTGCACCGAATAGTTGACGACGGTCATCAACGGAATGATCGCCGAGAAGGCCACCAGCGCCAGCATCGGCAGGATCAGCAGCCAGGCCTTGTTGTCGTAGACCTTATTCATGGTCGGTCTCCACACGGTATTCGTCGATATAGACGCCCAGGCGCGCCTGCGGGAAGCGGATATAAGCCTTGCCCTTGGGCGTGGCCTGATCCTCGTCGATACGCGCCTTGAGGGTCACATCGCCAAGCGCCAGCGTCAGGATCGAATAGGTTCCCAGGTCCTGGGCGTTCACCACCTCGACCGCCAGCGAGTCTTCCTGGGCGGTCTCGAAGACCTCCACGAAGTCCGGGCGGATACCGAGGCGAATGTTGTCGGAGGAACTGCGGGCGATGATGTCCCGCACCTTGGGGGCAACCGGCACGACCACCTCGCCACAGCGAACCTGGTCGTCCTTCACCGAGACATCGAGCAGATTCATGCCGGGGCTGCCGATGAAGTAGCCCACGAAGGTATGCGCCGGGCGCTCGTAAAGCTCACGAGGCGTGCCGAACTGCACCACCTGGCCTTCGTACATCACCGCTATCTTGTCGGCGAAGGTCGAGGCTTCCAACTGATCGTGGGTCACATAGACCATGGTGATGTTGAAGCGCCGGTGAATCTCCTTGAGCTTGCGGCGCAGCTTCCACTTGAGCTGCGGGTCGATCACGGTCAGCGGCTCGTCGAAGAGAATCGCCGAGACGTCTTCGCGCACCAGGCCGCGGCCCATGGAGACCTTCTGCTTTTCATCGGCGGTCAGGTTCTTGGCCTTGCGCTTGAGCTGGGGCGTCAGCTCCAGCACGTCGGCCACCTCGAGCACCTTCTCGCGGATCTGCGTTTCACTCATGCCGGCGTTACGCAGCGGGAACGCCAGGTTGTCGAAGACCGTCATGGTGTCGTACACCACCGGGAACTGGAAAACCTGGGCGATGTTGCGCTGCTCGGGTGGCAGCGAATTAACGCGTTCGCCGTCGAACAGCACTTCACCGCTGGAAGGCTCGAGCAGACCGGAGATGATGTTGAGCAAGGTCGACTTGCCACAGCCGGATGGCCCCAGCAAGGCATAGGCGCCGCCCTGGTGCCAGACATGATCCATCTCGCGGATCGCATAATCTTCCGGCCCGGACGGCGACGGCAGATAGGAATGGGCGAGTTGCCGCAGGGTAATTTCAGCCATCTTAGAGGCCTCCCAAATGCGCCGGAATATGCACCACGCCGCCCTGCCGATCGAAGGCATAGACCTTGTGCGTGGGCACGTAGAGAGTGACCCGGTCGTCAGGGTCGAACTCGTGAACGCCTTCCAGCAGCACCGTCATTTCGAAGCGCTCGTTATGCACGTGGAGGAAGGTTTCCGAGCCGCTTAGCTCGGCCAGGTCGACGCGCATCTCGAGCGCCAGATCGTCGTCTGCCTGAGGATGCAGCGCGATGTGCGAGGCGCGAATGCCGAAGCGAAAATCCCCCTCGCCCAGCGTGCGAAGGTCGTCATTGAGCGGGAACTGGATGCCACCATCGAGCTGCACCTCGCGCCCGGCGATGCGCCCATCGACGATATTGATCGGCGGCTCCGAAAACATCTCGGCGGCAAGAATGTCCTGCGGACGGTGATAGACCTCTTCGGTCGGACCGTACTGCAGCAGGCGCCCCTCGTGCAGCACGGCGGTATTGCCCCCCAGCGCCAGCGCCTCGCCGGGCTCGGTGGTCGCATAGACCGCGATGCAGTGGCGTTCGCTGAACAAGGTGCGCAGTTCGTCCCGCAGTTCTTCACGCAGCTTGTAATCCAGGTTGACCAGGGGCTCGTCGAAAAGAATGACGTCGGCTTCCTTGACCAGCGCACGGCCCATGGCGGTGCGCTGCTGCTGGCCACCGGACAGTTCCAGCGGAAAGCGGTCCAGCAGATGATCGATGCGCAGCATCTCAGCGGTCTCACGCACGCGGCGATCGATTTCAGCGTTGGCGACCTTGGCCAGCCTGAGCGGTGAAGCAATGTTCTCGAAGACGCTCAGCGCCGGGTAGTTGATGAACTGCTGGTACACCATCGAGACATTGCGGCGGCGCACGGAAACGCCGGTCACGTCACGACCGTCCATCATGATGCGCCCGCGGGTCGGGACTTCCAGACCCGCCATCAGGCGCATCAGCGTTGTCTTGCCTGCCAGGGTGCGACCTAGCAGCACGTTGAACGACCCCGGGGCCAACTCCATATTGACGCCATCGATATGGGTGGCGCCGTTGACCACGTGGTCGATGTTCTCAAGGATCAGGGACATGTCGTTCTCATGGGCAGCAGGGGTGAATCAGCGCGAGACAGCCTGCGAGCAGACGTCGCGCGACATGGCAGCGGAGAGATCAATAACACCAGACGAGCTCCTGTTTTGTTGTTGTAAGAAGCGATTCAGGAGGACAAGTGCACATCAGCGCATCTTGATGTTCGCTTACAAACATACGAACACTCGAGGATGTTCGTTTCAGTGCTCAGACTAGTCGAGAGGGGATATGGCGGCAACGCAAACTGGCCGCCCATAGCTTATACCTTGGTCTACAAGGCCCTAAAAATCAGTAAAATGATCGAAAGTCGCGAGAAAAATACCAGAGCGGCAAGACATTTTCGCTTTCGATCACGAAGAAGAAGACGAAGCGAACATTCGACGGCACATGACAGCGCCACCGAAGCGTGGATGGGTCAAGGCGGAGAAACATCGCATCAGGACAAGTAGGCGGGAGGCGGCGCTTGGCAGCGAGTGAAAAGCCAGCCATCCAAGCCAGCCTTTCAAGCGTGTTAGCTGAATAGCGCCGATCGGCGAGCCCCAGGGGGCGGGTGAGTCCGGCAGGGCTCGGATTTGGGCAAGTTAAATCAAGCAGGCTTGGGTGTAGTGCGCTGGAGGTAGTGAGCCGTATTGTTAAGTGAGTGAGAGCGAGCCGAGAGACTTGCGTGCGTCAGGGGCTCCCTTTTTCACCGGCCCTCCCCTACCGGCCTAACGTCCGCTCATAGCGCTCTCATCACCCTGCTCGCCTGATGGCTTCGACTGACTATCGCCTGCCTTTGCCTTGCCGTGCGCCTTGGGATCGATTTTCTGCCCAAGCTCCTCGGCGCCTTCAGCTAAGGATTCGTGGTAGCGAGACCAGTCCTCCCAATCGTGCGGGGTGCCACTGCGCGGGCGATGCTGCCCGGCCTCGATCGCCCTGGACCAGGCCAACTCCTCGAGGGTATTGGGTTTTTCCTCATCCTTGTCCAGATCGATACCTTTCTTGGCAAGATATTGGCGAGCGTCCATAGGGTCTCTCCTGTTAACTCTTATCGAGGTTGCGGCTATCAGGGCCTACCCTGACAAACCAGCCGCAACCGTGCCGGAACTGGCCGGACTGGAACCATTCTACTCTTCATGACTCAAGTCAGTGACGGGTGTTTCATCATCGAAAACTATCGCGAACTTCAAATCAATCAAATTCCTCTCTTACTGACGCATCTGGATACTGGTAGGCGTTTCGCATCAGGCAGCGGCACCTGAGGCTCGAGTCATCGTCGACCTTGCCGACCTGGCGCATGGTAAATGCTGCCAGTTTCGCCCCTCAGCCGCGCCGCTGCTCGCTCACTCAATAGGAAATGGAAGCTGGATATGCAAGAACGTCAGGTTGATGTCGCCATCATCGGGGCCGGCACCGCTGGCCTTGGCGCCTACCGAGCCGCCAAGCAGCACACCGATTCCGTGGTCATGATCGAAGGTGGGCCTTACGGTACTACCTGCGCCCGCGTGGGCTGCATGCCTTCGAAACTCTTGATCGCCGCTGCCGAGGCCGCCCACCAGGCCGCCGATACCGACGCCTTCGGCATCCGCATCAATGGCGAGATCAGCGTCGATGGTGAAGCGGTCATGGCACGCGTGAAAAGCGAACGCGATCGCTTCGTCGGCTTCGTGCTCGACTCGGTCCAGCGCATCCCCGCCGGCGACAAGCTCACTGGCTATGCCCGCTTTGAAGGCCCCAATACGCTGGTCGTCGATGACCACACCCGCGTACACGCCAAACGGGTGGTGATCGCCAGCGGTTCACGTCCCAGCTACCCCGGCTTCTTCGAGGCGGCCGGCGACCGCCTGGTCATCAACGACGACGTCTTCGAATGGGACAGCCTGCCGGAGTCGGTTGCCGTCTTTGGCCCCGGCGTCATCGGCCTCGAGCTCGGCCAGGCATTGCACCGCCTTGGCGTGCGGCTGAGAGTGTTCGGCGTCGGCGGCGCCTTGGGCCCTCTGCAAGATGAGGCCGTGCGCGAGGTCGCGGATCGCACCTTCAATCAAGAGCTCTACGTCGACCCCGATGCCAAGGTCGAGGCCATCGAGCGTGACGGCGACAGCGTGGTGGTGACCTTCATCGAGCGCCACAGCGGCGAGCGACTGACCGAGCGCTTCGACTACCTGCTCGCGGCAACCGGGCGTCGTCCCAACGTCGACCGGCTCGGGATCGAGAACGCCAACCTGACGCTCAACGACAAGGGCGTGCCGAGCTACAACAGCTTTACCCTGCAGTGTCGCAATGCCAACGGCAGCCCCAGCCATATCTTCATCGCCGGCGACGCCGACCAAGACCTGCCGCTGCTGCACGAAGCCAGCGACGAAGGGCGCATCGCCGGCGACAACGCCGGGCGCTACCCGGAAATGCGTGCCGGCCAGCGCCGCACACCGTTGGCGGTAGTGTTTAGCGATCCACAGATGGCAACGGTCGGGCTCAGCTATGCTGAACTCGAAAGGCGTTACGGCGGATGTGACTGCCTGGCCAGCGGCGAAGTGTCTTTCGAAGGCCAGGGCCGCTCGCGGGTGATGCGCGTCAACAAGGGGCTGTTGCGGGTTTATGCCGAACAGGGCAGCGGGCTCTTCCTTGGCGCCGAGATCTTTGGCCCCCGAGCCGAGCACCTGGCCCACTTGCTGGCCTGGGCACAGCAACAGCGCATGACCGTCGCCCAAATGCTGGAGATGCCGTTCTATCACCCGGTCATCGAAGAAGGTCTGCGTACCGCTCTTCGTGACCTGAACGCCAATCTGCAGCTTGGCTCTCGGATCATCGAGCGCTGCATGGAGTGTGGACCGGGCGACTGACCCATCCCGGAACCCAGTGAGGCAACGGGTCACTACCGTTGAAGCGAGGAGACTGACGATGCCACAGACCGCTCCCAGTATCGTACGCGATATCATGTCCCGCGATTGCTACCGGGTGACCGGTAACACCTCGGTCACCCAACTGGTCAAAGGCCTTGCGCTGCACCGGCTGCCAGGCGTTCCGGTCGTCGATGACCGGGACCACCTGATCGGCTTCATCTCCGAACAGGACGTGCTCGGCAAGCTCTTGCAGAGCGCCTATCTCAACGACGAGGCGCCACTGGTCAGGGAGTTGATGCGCCACGAAGTGCTGTCGGTGACGCCTGCCAAGAGCATCACCGACCTTGCCCAGGAAATGCTCGGCACCAAGCCCAAGGTCTATCCGGTCGTGGAACAGGAGCGGCTGGTGGGCATCGTCACCCGCCGTGACATCCTCAGCGCCATTCTGCAAATGCGCGGCGGCCCCCACTAGACGGCCGCTGCCACCCCTTCCCCAGCATCACCACGGAACAACGCGGCCCGGCCTTTATTCAAGGCCGGGCCGTGCTCGTTGCGCCTGGATGGCCGAGCGCACCAGCCCCACCGTACGGACAAAAAAAACGCCATGTGAGGACACATGGCGGTAAGGATCGGAACCTGAGTAGGTCACTCCTCGCAGCGACTGCTATCGCCAAGGAATTCGTACTCACCATCTGTGACCACGCCCTGGCGAAAACTATCCATCCTGATGGAAAAAATTCTGAGGCTGCCTCGAGGTCGCCGACCTCGAGGGGTCTTTGACCCGCCACGACCGTCGTGCGAATGCTCGCACTGGTGCCTTAGCGAATGCCATGCCCAGGGACTGATCGCTATCACTCGACCAGCATCGCTCGGCATCCACTCGGTGGCTGCTTCTGTGCAGTAGGCACCAGCAGTTTGCTTGTCACAGATCAGCTTACATGAGGAAGAAAAAAAGTATCGTCAGCTAGCATGCTTTTTTGCCAAGCATCTCATCTTTTTGTGGTATTAAAGCGTTACCAGCCTGGTACTACCCGTGCCGCTAAAAAAATTACATAACGCAACAAGGCTTTCCTGAGGTCAACAACGTGAAAACTATTGATATGCGCTTCCTCGGCACCACTTCGCTGCTGGTTTTCGGCATGGGCGCACTATCTTCTCAGGCTCTGGCTGCACCTAGCATAGAGACCAACTTCAATGTCACCGCCGATATGGGCGACATTCAGAGCATCGTTATCAATAGCGCTACTAATGGCTGGAGAAATGCCGGCACGGCGTCAGGCAGTACGCCTTCTACGTATCGCTATGTCGCCATTAACTTCACCACTAACGCCACCGGCAGCTTCACCTTCGGGCAAAACGCATATCCCATCGATACCACCATGGCGGTCTACTACAACGACGCCTTCGATCTGAACGACCTGGTGGATGCCGACGCCTACAATGACGATGGCTCGGATTCAAGCAAGCAATGCGGTGGTTATCGTTGCCCTCAGGTTACCGCTGAGTTGGTTGAAGGCCAGCGCAACACGCTAGTGATTTCAACTTACAACCCCGCTACCGGCGATAGCCTCATCCTGCCAATCTCGGCCTACGCCATCGGCCCCGGAAACGTGCTCTTCACGCTTTATACTGCCGAAGAGCTCAATACTGCCGAAGAGCTCAGCGTATTTGACAGTGCCTCGTCGTTGAAGAACTTTACCGCCTACGATGCCGCCAGGATCATCGACTCCAACCCAGCACTGCGAACTCTCTTCTCGGAGCTAGAAGGCGATACGCAGGTCTCCACCGCCGCGAGCCAGACCCTGCCACTGCTCGGCGCCAGCAGCTATCAAGTGACTCAGGGCACACTGGCGGCCATGAATCGCACCGTTGGAACTCGTCAGGCAGAGCTACGCGGCCTGTCATCGGGCGATGGCATTCTTAGTGACCGGCAACTGTGGGTGAAGCCATTCGGCTCTTGGGTACGTCAGGACGACCGCAACGGCGTCTCGGGCTACGACGCCAATACTGCCGGCCTGATGCTAGGCATAGATGCCGATGCCAACCAGTATTTGCGGGTAGGCGGTGCCTTTGCCTACGCATCCAGTGATGTAGACAGCAACTCGCACCAGGTACCACAAAGCCTGGACGTGGAGAGCTACCAATTGATCGGCTACGGCACCTATACGCTGGCGGCCGACACCGACGTCACCTTCCAGGTTGATACCGGCCTGAACAAAAATGAAAGCAGCCGCACCCTCGCTTTCACCGGTAACACGGCTGAAGCTGACTATGACAGTCACACCGCTCACCTGGGGCTAGGGCTACACCAAAACTATCGTATCAGCGACGCTAACCTGGTAGTTGCCTCAGCACTTGCTGACTACACCTGGATCCACGACGACGATTATCGTGAAAGCGGTGCCGGTGACTTGAACCTGGATGTCGGCAGCCGAACGACAGAGGCATTGGTCGTGGGGCTGCGTGGAGAGCTGATCCATGAGCTAACCGCAAACGTCCGCCTCAATGCAAGCCTTGGTGGCGGTTACGACCTTATTGATGAAGATGCCGCCATTACTTCAGCCTACGCCGGTGCATCCTCATCCACGTTTACGACCGAGGGCCTTGATCTAGATCCCTGGACGGCTCAGGCGGGTGCCGGCCTTACCTATCTGGCCGTAAACGGTGTCGACATCAGCGCTCAATACCAGACGGAACATCGCTCCGATTTCCGCAACCAGACGGCCTCTCTCCGGCTCCGCTGGCCGCTCTGATCTTCACGATGGACATGAGTGGAAACCCGAACCGTCACTTGGCGACAACGCTGGCAAGAAAGGGGCTGTACATTCTGCTGATTGCGCTGGCAGGGTGTGCTGGCGCGCCTTCCTGGGAGGAGCGTCAGCAGCATGCCGACGCCCTCGCCAATGCCCGGCAATGGCACAGGATAGTCGTGCCTTCCCGCCCCTTTGCGCTTGCCACCTATCAACCGTCGGTGATCGGCGCAGACGAATCTCTCACTATTTATATAGAGGGGGATGGTTTCGCCTGGCGCACACCGACCTCTCCTTCGCGCAACCCAACGCCTTTGGAGCCAGTCGCCCTCAAGCTGGCATTGCATCACCCCCATGGCAAGGCCGCTTACCTTGCTAGGCCATGCATGTTTGCAGTTGGCCAGACGGCCGGCTGCGATCCGGCCTACTGGACTGGGCGCCGATTCTCACAGGAGGTGGTAGATAGCACCAACAATGCCATCGACCTGCTCAAGACGACCTTCAAGGCCAACACCCTGGTACTGGTCGGTTACTCCGGCGGAGGCGCGATAGCAAGCCTCGTGGCCGCCAGCAGAGATGATGTGGCCCGCCTGATCACCGTAGCCGGCAACCTGGACCCAGAGGCATGGGCGCGCCAGCACCGCATTACGCCACTAGAAGGCTCGCTAAACCCAGCCGACGTCACAGGCGAAATTGCCGACCTCCCCCAATGGCATTTTATTGGTGGTAACGACCGAATTGTCCCAGCCGACATCGCTAAAAGCTTCGCCGCGAGCTTTCCGGACACACGCAATGTTCACTTGGTCACCCTGGACGGCTTCACGCATTCCTGCTGCTGGGCCAACGTCTGGGAAGAGCTGTTGGGCGACGTGGGGCCTGTCTCACGCCATCCCGCCGAAAAACGGTAAAACAAGCACTTATAGGGCAAAAGGAAAGAATAACGCGAGACAGCTTGCAACGCCTAACTATTTGGATTTACTATCGAAATCGGCTCGCGGGTGTAGCTCAATGGTAGAGCCGAACCCATCCAAATTATGCCTGCAAATCAAAGCCCTACCCCTTTGTCTGTCTGACATATTCCTAACTGTCTAACGAATTACGGCCTCCGCCTTCCCAAGCATCAGACGGTATGCGCACCATAGCCGCATTCTTTGGTCAGTATTGGGAGTGACTCGGAGACATGATTCGGACCTTTATAGCGGCCCTCACCCTAGCGCCCAGCTTAGCCCTAGCCGAGTACGGCTCTGCCGATGTCGATCGTGTAACCTCGATCTATGACGGGGACACATTTCGTGCAGACATCGCCGGTTGGCCTGATGTCATCGGAGAGCGAATCCCGGTTAGGGTTGCCGGTGTCGACACTCCGGAGATCCGCGGGTCATGTGAGGCAGAGAAGCGAGCAGCTCGTCGGGCCAAGCAGTTCACCGTAGCTAGACTGCGAGAGGCCAATAGCATCACTCTCGAGGAAATTGAGCGAGGCAAGTATTTCCGGGTGGTGGCGCACGTAATAGTCGATGGGAAGGATCTTGGAGAAATGCTGATCGACGAGGGTATGGGCGTGCACTACGGAGGCGGTACAAAGTCGACCTGGTGTGGTTAAGCACCATGCAAACTACCTATCAGATACTGCAGTGGCGAAAGCGCCTTGAGCGGCGTGGTTGGTACAACGGTAGACGCTTCTCGCCCCCCAGATACGAACTGATCGAATATCACGCCGTATGGAATGGAAAGATCTTTAGCGGGCGCTGTCGCCTTTCCGAATGCAATGCCGACGACTACTGGCGACCCGGTAGCCACGTCTACCTGCTGAGCCGCGGGCTAGAACTCGATGTCAGTGAAGCATTATGGCGAAGGGTTAAGTCATGCTGATACCCGGAACGCAAAAACGCCCCTGCCATTAAGGCCGGGGCGCTGTCATTTTAAAGCGGCGTCAGGAAGCCAGCGGCGGCGGCGCGGTAGTCCTAGGCGTCGCAGGCCGCCTGCTGTCCAGAATCGCGTATAGTCGCGGTTTCGTCACGAAGTGAGGCCGATTCGGCTGCCTCGGCACGCACCAGTGCGAGCGCTTAGACGATCTCGTCCTGTATCGCGCTTGAATCCACCGGCACCAGTGCCGCCTGCAGCACCTCGGGAAGCGTGGCTTCGCTGAACGAGTCAGCGGTCACACTGCCTAGGCGCACGCGGTGGCCACTCTCGATCCAGTGGACGTTGTAAAACCCCGCCTCAAGGTCGATAAGATATGTGCCGTCTTCCTGAGTGGTGAAATGCGCATCAGAGCCGGCTAGCACCCCATTCATTGTGGTGGTGGTGGCCTCGAATGAGATGGTAGCGTTCGCCAATGGGCCACTTGCATTGTAGAGAGTACCGATCAGGCGCATGGGGTTCCTCGGTCATTCAGACGTTGCTTAGGGCTACGTTGTAGGCGGTCTCAACACTGTAATCTTCCGGCGCTTGGATGCCTGGGATCTTGGCCAATACCACGCTCTTAGCGTCATAGGCACAATCAAGCGCGCCAAAAATGGCGTCGAATATGCCCTGCATATCGTCGACGCTCTCGACGCTGATCGACTCGTTGCCAGCGAACCACTGGAATGGCAGTTTTTTCACGCCGCGCTTGACGGCATCAAGCGTGCCCTGGGCATTGATCCGCGCTTCAACGTCGATGGCGATTACCACCCCTCGATGTGACGTAGTCCCATTGCAGTATGAGTCATGCACGCGTGATAAATCGGCGCGCAGATCATCGTGAGTGACCTCGGCGGGCGGCGCTTCCGGCTCGGGGTCCGGTTCTGTCTCATGCATCGGCTCGCGATCGGCCGGCTCGATCTCCACCAGCGCCCAGGCGCCAGCGCGGAAAATGCGGCGAAAGCCTGCCTGGGGCTCGGGCGGCGCGATTGGCGTGGCGTGGGCGGGGATTAGGTACTCGCCGGGCTCCATGGGCGACGGGTCGGCCTCACCCTGGCCCATGTATTCGCCAGTATAGGGGTGATAGTGATAGATAGGCAGCGTATCGGTCATGTCGTTACCTCAGTAGCGGATGCATTCCAGCAGCGGGCCGTTAATGGGGCGCCCTTCAGCGCCACCGTCCAGGGATATGGTGTGGTCATGGGTATAAGTCGACGTATTAAACGTGTGCTCATGATCCGCAGTTGCGTTAATCGTCAGAGGGTGCGAGTGATTCCCTGCATAATTCGTGTGGCCCGTCCCGCTATGCCGCAGCGTTGCATAGTTACTAACGCGACTCCGGTAATCCGCCCCACTATCGCCATATGTGGTAATGGAGTGTCGATGGTTGCCGCCAGATCCGATGCTGCCGCCGTGTGAGTGCCCGCCGCCCGCTTGGGTTGTTCCATCGTGGCTGTGGCTGTCACTTCCAACACTCCCGCCATGGTCGTGAGCCTTGTTCTGGTCGCCCTGAGACTCGCCGATGCCGCGCCCTGGATCGATACCACGCCCATCGTCCCAGGCGCGCGGAAATACACCGCGCCGGTCGGGGATGGTGAATTTAGTAGCACCATCCCCCGGCCCAAACTGTAGCGGGTCTTTTCCGTCCTCTGTCTCGGCCAGGTTGCCGCTGGCCTGGGCAAAGGCCCATAGATCGGCGTAGGCGGTGCGCGATAGCTCGGCGCCGTTGAGCTTGAGCCAGCCCGCCGGCGCCTTGGTGCTGGGGAAGCTCATCACTGCGCCGGCCGGCAACAGGAAACGCAGTAGGCCATCCAGCTCGTAGCCCTGCTCATCGTCGGCGACACGCAGCACTTTCTTAGCATTGCCCGCCTTTGGCGGAAGGCCGCTTTCGCTGATTTCCTGGGTCTCGTCGCGGAAGTTCTTGGCATCGTTGGCCGACTCCGCAGCGGCTTGTTTGTCAGATGCTACTTGTTCGATGTCGGTGTTTAATGTCGTCATCGTTTGGCGCAACTGATTGCCGAACGTGACCAGCGCAGCGTTCTGCCCGTTCTGCTTAATCAGTGCGTCATCGGTGTCGCCTAGCTCGAAGTTAAATTGGGCGAAATTTGGCACTGTAGGGACGTGGGCCATTTAAACCTCCACGAGGGTGTATGAACTGCGCCAGTTGGCGTAGAAGTTATGCTGGTGTCCGTAGTTGCCCTCACGTCGACCAACAAACGCATGCTCGGCTTCTTCTAGTCCGCCAGCCTCGGGGTAAAGCGACACGTAAATATCACGCCCCTTACCACCTCTCAGAAATGCCCGTGTCAGCGTCGCGCGGCCGCGTGCGTCCATAAAGTCCAGATTGAAGGACAGACGGCGCGCAATACCGCCCCCTAGCGTGCGCAATGAGCCGCCTTCGCTGCGTATATGCTCGGCGGCTTCTTTCCATTCAAGCTCGACGCCATAGCTGGCATTAAACTGCGGACTAACCACCTGACCCGTAATAATTCGCCCAACCTCCATCACGCCGTCGAGATTGTCGGGGTCGTTAAATGTCAGTCGATAACCAGTAATCGCCGTTGCCGGGAACCAGAAAGGCGCCTGTTTAATTGGCAGATCCCTAGTCAGCGTGGCCCCCCAGGGGTCAACGCCAAAGCGAAAGTCGCCAAGAGGTATAAGCCCTGAGACGGTAACCGCACCGGTGTCATAAACAACCTCACCGGCATTGAGAAGCTCGAGACGAACGGTCGAGGTTGACGACAAGTTGTGCCGGTAGAGCACAAGAGCATCGATAAAGTTAGGCGTCGGCAGTGTGGCGGTAATCACCTGCTCGGCGAGGTCCGTCGAACGCCAGGGGTAGGCACGGCCGGTGCGCTGCGTATTTTCCACCGCCAGCGCTTCTGAGGTCGCGGTCAGCGTAGCGGTGTCGTGCAGGTTGTCGACGATCATGCGCAGGTTTTTGCTCACAACCATATCTCCAGCGTGGTGATGCCACGCGTCGGGGCGCGGTTCACGGAAATGATGCGGCCGGCCCGCCCCGCCAATGGCGCCACATCGACGGTGACGGCCTGGCCGACGCTCGACTCGGGCAGAAAGGCATCCATGCGCCAGACATCACGCCGCACCGCGCGCATGGCCAGCAGCCGGTCGCGCTCGGTGTCCGCGTCGGCGCTAGTCGTTAAAGCGCTTTCTCGGCTCGCCCCCTCGGCTTGCGGGTAGCCGGGCAATGATTGCGCGGCGGTAGACTCGCGCCACTGCCGTTTTAGCCGCTCAGCCTCGGTGGCGTCGTTGTCCTCGATCGTCCCGGCAACAGTGCTCAGTGGCGAGAAATTGCGGCCCCAGCGAAGCGTTAGCGCCGACCAGGGCGCCTGCGTCTCGATAAGCTCAAGGGTGCTGGCAATGATGTCGTCGGCGTAGAGCGTCAGATCGACGCCAGACGGCTCGATGTGCTGCTTGATTACAAGCTCGCCCAACGCATTGAGATACCAGTAGCCGCCCATGCCTACACACAGGTCATCGAGGATCTGTCGCCCACTCACCGCATCGGCGTAGTAAAGCCCCACCGCGTAGGCCGGCAGGCCGCTTTCGGCCACGGTGATGCCGTACTGCGCTGCCACCCAGCTAACGACCTGAGCCGGGGTGTTGTGGGCCTCGTCGATGTCGACGGTCAACGCCCCGCCCGGGGCGTTATCGAGGGTGAATTCGCCGCCGACCAGGTCGTCGGTATGCGGCACACCATTGCCCAGCTCCTTGGGCGTAAACGTGGCCGCCGCGAGATAAGAGGCCCGGTATCTCAGCGCCGAGGTCGACACTCGAAACGCCGGGGCGTTGTAGACGCTGCCCAGCGCCAGCGGCACCGGCCCGCCATCCAGCGGCAGGCTGCCGGTGTCGATAGGCTCGTCGAGCGGCGCCGACTGATCGAGCATGCCAAACGCCAGCTCGCCGCGCCGGGCGCCGGTGATACCCTGGTTGATACCCCGGGCATGCAGCCGGAAATCGTCACGCGACCAATCCGGCCCGCCGAGATACAAGCGGATCTCGTGGCCCGCCCAGGCATAGCCCAGCCAGTCGTCGAGCTCACCGTCGTTGATCAGCCGCACCTGGCCGAAGGTCAGCCGGGCATCGATGCGGGTCTCGATGTCAATCGCCTCGGCGAGTAGATCGTCGTGAATGCGATTAGGGTCGCTATCGCCCGGCCGCGAGATATAGGGGTGGGTGGCCACGTACTCGGTGCCGGCGGCATGGTCCAGCTCGGCTAGCACGATGCGGGTGGCGGCGTGGTCATCAAGCCAGGCCTGAAAGGCCGCGTCGGTCATCGACCCTCCTAAACTAAAGAACCCGCCGGGTGGCGGGTTCGGGTTGGGTGGTGAGGCCCCGGATCAGACGGTCGTTACCGGGGTGCGGGTATTGCGGTGGATGCCCTGCTGCTCGCGCAACTGGCGGTCGCGCTGGGCGGCCGCACGATCCGCGTTACGGGCGCTGTCGCCGCGTAGCTGTCGGACCTCGTCGCGCAGGGCCTCAGACTCCCGCCGCAACGCTTGCAGCTCGCGCAACAGGTCGGCGTCACGCTGCCCGCCGCCTGGGGCACTATCGCGGTAGAGCTGGGCAATCGGTGCTGGCAACACCGTTTCGCCCTGGTGAAGCTCTGCGCGGTAGCCGTCAAAGGGCACTGAGGCGAGCCCGTTGGCGTGCGAGCCGTCAACCTCCACACCGAGCCCGCGGGCCGCGTCAAGGATCTCGTCAAACAGCGAGCCGTACTGGCCAGAGGCTTGGCCGTAGTAGCTGGCCGCCTCGCGCAGATACTGCTGTGCCACGTTGCCCAGGTCACCCATCGCCTGGGCGTCGCCATTTTCCGCTTGCACCAGCAGCGACGCATACTGCGTTTGAGATTCCTGCAGCCGCTCACTCGGGTCGAGGGTCGACTGATCAGAGAGCAGCAGCGAATCGATCCAGCTCTGTAGCTGGCTATGCTGCCGATCCATTACGTCAAGGTACTGTGACATGCTGGGCACAAGCTGCATCAGTACAGCGTACTGCTCGCGCCCAGCCTCGCTCATCAGGTTTTGCGCTTCGACCAGGTCGCGAAAACCGGACGCGGTATCAGGCATCGCAAGGTTCAGGTCATCGAAACGATCAGCCAGGTTATCGGCAAGATAGGCGAACTTTTCCTGGTCACTAAAGAACGCCTGATAATACGCCTGCTGCTGCGATGATAGATTGCTGACGCCGCCGGCCAGCTCCTGCAAATCATCGGCCGCCGCCAGTGCGCCGGTCACGGTTGCATCGAACTCAAGCCCGAGACGTTCCGCGCTGTCAGCCATCAGGCTGACCGCATTGGCAGCGGTCAGGATGGACTGGGTGGCGGCGCTAATATCATCGCCACTCCGCAGCGCATCGCGGAACTCGGCGTTCATGTCGCGGGCAACCGCGCGGGCCATTTCGGCCCCGACGTTCTCGATTTGTAGGCCGCCGATAATGCCCTGCACCAGGTCTTCGCCGCTCAGGCGCCGCAATGAGCGCGTAAATGGCGTGCCTGCTGCGCCGGCCACCGCATTCAGGCGCTGGCCAACGATCGAACCGATGTCCCCGGTTTTGCTCGACTTCCAGCCATCCAAGGCCTTCTGCGTATGTTTAAGCTGACTGGCGGTCATGACGGCAGCAACAGCGTTGTCGATCTCGACGAACTGCTTGACCATTTTTTTCAGTGCGGCATCGTCGGTCTTCTGCTTCTTCGTGATGCCGATCGTGCCAAATGCCGAGTCGCGGGCGTAGTTCTGGTACTTGTCGAGCCGGTCATAGCGATAAACGCCGTGAGCGTCGACCTTTGCGTTGAGCTCCTGGCCAATCTGGCCATATGAGCTGCGGCCAGATCCAAACAGTTGATCGACACCACTCCCCAGGAACGAGCCGATACCGGCGCCGATGGGGCCGCCGAAATAGGTACCGATGGCGGTGCCGGCCATCTGCCCATAGTTCGAGTTAGCGCGATCGCTGCCCCACACTGCCTGCCCGGCTTTGCCGCCGATATACCCAGCGCCAGCAGAGTAAACACCCTGCATTCCGCTGAAATTCGACGTTGAGCCGCCCCACAGGCCCGACTGACCAACGCCGCCAGTCGCACTGCCTGCCCAGCCGCCGGCATACGCGGTATTGCTCGCCCCGGTCCATGCAACATTGCCGAAACCGCTCGAAAATCCGTTGTACAGTTGCTTGCCGGTGCTCAGCAGGCTGCCGTAGCCGCCGCCCTGGCTGCCCATACCCATGCCACCAGTCGCGCCGCCGCTGAACGAGGCGCCGAGCGAGGCGGTAATCTGACGGGTGGTGTAGGCGTGGATAACCTCGGCCAGGGTGTCCAGCGCGATGTTCTTAAAAGCGTCGAAAGCGTTTTCTGAGCCGTCGAGCAGCGAGCGCCACGAATCGACAAACGCATCATCCATTCGCTCGACGCCGCGCTCCATGGCCACCACCGTGGCATCAAACGCGGTCTCGGTGCCCTCTGCGGCGCGCGCGGCCTCGAGACCGTAGGTCTCGGCGGCGCTGCCGGCATTACTGTACTGCCGCTCAAGCCGGCGCATCGACTCGGCCAGCCACTCGTTGCTCTTGTCCTCGCGCAGCGCGTACTGAATCAGCGCCGCTTTATCGTCGGCATACTCGCGCTGCGCGGCTTGCAGGGGGTAGAGCTCATCGACCAGGCTTCGCGCGGCGTTGGCTTGGTCACTGAATGCCGTCGTCTGCTCGTCTGATTCTTTCGCCAGGGTGCGGGTCGAATCGGCCGTTTTTACGGTCTGATCCCCGACGCTAGCCAGCACCTCGCGCAGCTCGTCGGCGCCTTCTCCTGCTGCTTTTTGCTCGGCCTGTATCCTCTTGAGACTGTTCTCGGCATCCTCGAGCCGCATCATGTTTTGCAGGTTCTGACGCGCCCCGCGCGTGTCATTCTGCTGGGCCGCCGTTAGCTCATCGATGCGCGCCTGAGCCGCCGCTGCATCCTGGCCGAGCTGGAAATACTCGGCGCTAAGCTGGACGATGCCCGCCTCAACCGCCGATTTGTTGTTGAGGTTGATAGCATCGGTCAGGCTATCGATGCGCTGGGTTGTTATGACGGCCTCTTTCGAGACTAGGCCCAATTCCTCGCGATAGGTATAAAGGGCACCAGCAGCCAGGATCGCCGCGCCAGCTGGGCCGCCCACGAGCGCCATCGCCCCAGAAAGCCCCCGCGCCATGCCGCTGGCCCGTTTCATCGCGGCGGCCTGGGCATTGGCCGCCTGGGTGTTAGCCGCCTGGGCGGCGGTGGTGCGCGCGCTGGCCCGCGCCAGGTTATCCATCGCCAAGGCGTGGGCATTGGTGCCGGCGAGGGCTTTGGCATCAGCGACAGCGCGAGCCTGCAAGGTGCGCGCTGTCTGTAGCTCGGCAGCGGCTCGCCGCGCCGTTTGCTGGGTTACCCTAAGCTCTGCGCGCGCTGCCGCGATGTCGGCGGCGATTTTCTTCGCCGCTTCCGCTGTCGCCGACGCAAGCGATACCGCCAACCTCGTACCCATCACGGCCGCCAGGCCACCGGCGGTATTGATCAGCCCGGTGGCCACGCTTTCCATTCCACCGAGGTCATCGACCAGCTCACCGACACGCTCGGTGGTTTCGGTAATCGAGGGCGCGACCTTGAGCGCCAGCTGATTGGCCAGGCCTTCGGCGTAGCCCTGCATTTCTCCCAGCGCATCGCCGGCCGCCAGCAGTGTCTGGTTGTCGACGTCGCTAAGCGCGACGCCGGCATCATGCGCCTGCACGGCCAGCTGCTCGAGCAGCCGGCCGTTGTCCTCCAGCAGCGGCAGCAGCTTGATGGCATCGTTGCCCAACGACTCCATCACGTTGACCTGCTCACCCTTTGGCAGGTCTTTCAGGCCCTGGGCGATCGCCAGCAACTGCTCATCGGGGCGTAGCTCAATCAGCCGCTCGGCTGACAAATTGAGGTTGTCGAGGGCATCCATTGCCTCGCCGCCGCCGTTAGCAAAGGCGTCGCCGATCTTGTCCGAAACGTCCTTGAGGGTATCGCCAATATCGTCGATACCCTTTTGTTTCGCGGCATACTGCAATTCCTGCAGGCGCTGCACGCTCATGCCCAGCGCATCGGCCATAATGCCGGCCTGCTGCGTCGCCTGAATCTGCGCGGTGCTAATCGCCCCCAGCGAAACCGCCGAGGCGCCCACCACGGTGGCGAATCCAGCGGCGCGGCTTTTTACCGTCTCGAAACTCGCGGCCATTTCCTGACCGCGCTGCTCGGCCAGGGCCATCTCGCGGCTTAGGGCTTCGGTTTCCTGGCGAGCGTCACGCTGGGCAGCCACGGCGCCGCGACTGTCACCATCGATCACGAACGTGGTTTTAAACTGCTTCGCCATAAAATCACCCGACTGAGAAATGCCACCCCGCCGCGCGGGATGTATGCTGATAATGGCTAATCAAGAATCAATGCAGGGACGACAAATATGATTGGACTACTGTTATTCGCCATCCTGGTGGTGTTGCTCATCGTCAGCGGTTTGATGCCTGGCGTGATGCGGGCCATCGGCTCGCTATTAAGCCTCGCCGTTATCATTGCCATTTTTACGATGATTGGCTGGGCGGCCGCGCTGGGTGGAGTAGCTATCAGCATTGCAGCACTGTTCGCGATTGATGCGTGGAATAGCCCCGACGCCCAGCGCCGGCGCTACCTGAAACGCTGCGGGCTGGACCCCAACGACCCGCTGTAATCACTCCCGCATTACCGCCAAGGCCCCGGCCTCGATGTGCTGCACCCGTTTCAGGGTGTCGCGGGTATCGTCTATGCCCAGCATCTGCATTGAGCTGGCCAATGCCGTGCGCTCTATGCCGGTCGGCACCGGTGCGGCACCAACCGGGGTGATATAGCGCCATTGGCTTGCGCAGTCGCGAAACACCTCGAACGCCTGGGCGTTTTCGGGCCAGATAATGTTGTGGCTCGGCTGCTGCAGGCGCTGGGGTGCCTCGACCCCCCAGGCTTCCAGGTCGCTTTTTAGCTCATTCTTGGCGCCACCCCGGCCGCGCGCCCAGGCACGGCCGAGGTCGTTTAGTTTTTTGCGACATGCTCCGACACGCCCCGCTGCACCTCGCCCCAGGCTTTGCACAGGGCGACGTGTGCATAGGGGTCTTTGTAAACGGCATCGAGCAGCTCTTTGGAACTCTCGGCCGGTTTGTCGTCGGCCCCAACAATGCCGCCCAGGGCCAGCAAGTCTTCCCGCACATGCTTGGTGTTATGGGTTTCTGCCGCCTTGAGCTTCTTATCGAGTGCCTCTTGATCATCCAGCGAGCGCACGCGAATTTCGGCCGTAAACTGCTCGGGTTCCATGCCAGGACGGTGAATATCGATAGTTTTAGTGACGGACGCCACGCCAATTTTGAAAGATGCGGCCATGTTTTCAGCTCCTTTTTAAAGGTCAGAAACGACGACGCCCGCGATAAGCGGGCGCTGTCGTCATTGCGTTATTTCTTTATTGCGTTATTTGTTGCGTTACCGATAATGGGCTATTTGAAGAAAAGCACCATTTCATCATCGCCATTTTTCGGCAGATGGCGTGCATTGGTTTGGTAGTGGGTAATCTCGTCCTCGCCCTGCTCGCTCAAGCCGGTCAGCTGCGAATTCACCGTGCGCATGCCCACGATGTTGCCCGGGGTGGTGCCGTGCGTGAATTCGATAGCCCCGGCGGTCACCCCTTGGTGCGATTCGATTTTCTCGAACACGTCGAAATCGGCGAGGCGCGGCGCTTGAAACGCGATAGTACCCGTCGCGGCCCGGTCGGTGATCAACACCCCCTCATAGTTGACGAGGTTGCGATGGCTGACGGTATTGCCCAGGTCAAACGCGAAATTCTGGCCAATGGCATCATATCCCAGCACCGAGAACTTGGTGGTGTTCTGGAAATTGACCGGCACTTCATCGGCCTGATTTTTAACCGTCAAGGTGATCGGCGAGGCGGTAACAGGGCGGTTGTAGAGCCCGGTAAATGACATGGTGATTGTTGGCAGGTTACCCGTTTGCCCCTGCCCCTTTACCGTGCCACGCGCGCCGCTCAGTCGCTGCAACTGGCCATCGTGCAGATAATACAATGTCAGCGATTCGCCCTCGCCATCGCTGATCGGTGCATAGCTCACCTCGCCAGTGTCGAGGTCTTCCAACTCGGCCATTTTACAGCCGCGCAGCAATACGCCGAGCGCCGGGGCCGTTACCGATGTGCCGACCTGGGGCGGCGTGCCGCTGCCGCTCCAGGGCACGGTGATGTCTAGGCTAGCATTGGGGCCGGTATTGATCTGCGCATAGCCACCCAAATGATCGCGCATCCGGCGACGCTCGACGTTATCACCTTCGTACCGGGTTACCGAAAAATCGGTGGCCAAAATCAGCGTGCCGGTATCAATTTCCGGCGACTGCCCATAAGCCGGCTCGATCACCGCAACAACGGCTTTTTTGCGCTCAAGAATTGGCGTCGGCATCGCTACCACCCTTTAGCTGTGTGGATTTAGTGCCGCCGGTGGCGGCGCCTTTGACAGAATCCGGCTTGGCATTCCCTGTGATGGGATGCACAGCATGAGCGCCCAGCCGCTGGTCGGCGGCCGGCTCGACAACGCGGGCTGTCTTGCCATTTTTGCGGCGATAGACGCCGCCCTGACGGGTAGCCATCAGATCCTCCTTAGAGATAAAACCCCGCGTAACGGGGGTTATGCGTTGGGCGACTTGCTCAACCAGGTGCCGACCGTCCAAAACTCCCGCCACCAGATCAGGTCGCCGCGAATGTCGGTTGTCTCGCCTCCCCGGTAGGCGATGGGATCGTGCATTTCGCTAAAGCCGTAACCGAAAAGCGCCTCGCGCAGCGCCTGTCGCTGGGCCTTGAACTCGGCACGCTTACACACCAGCCACACGCCATAGGTCATCGAGATTTTTTGTTTGGGTCGTAGCGTCTCTACCTCGCCCGCCGCTCCATCGTCAGCGAGGTAGGGCAGCACAGCCGGCGTTGCCGCGTCGAAATCGTCAATCGGCGCGGCAAACCAGGCTTCCTCTACGGTGGCGAAGCCGGGGCACTGGTCCTTGATGCGACCGATTAGCAGCTGGGTAATATCGGGATCGTTCATTTCTGCCCCGTTTTCTGCTGTAGCAGGTGCTCAAGGCGTCCGTTGAACTCGCGCTGCAGCTCTCGGCGCACCAGCTCTTGAGCGCTGTTGATCGTTGCAGGATGCGCGACCATCCCCGGAATTGAGGGGCCGAACTGAATGCGCGGATCACTGGCGTTATCGTCGGCGTCGGCACGCCTCAGAATGTGGTCCTTCGCGTACCAACCGCCCGGCACGACCTGACGGCCCTTATCCTTGCGAACCCGAACCGTCGCCCCGCGCCGGCGGGCAAGCGAACCCTTGCGCGGGCCGCTTTTGACCTTGCGGCGTGGCTCAACGCTGACCCAGCGCCGCTTGGGGTTGAACTGCTCGAGCGGCAACCGCCGGCCGACGTAGACCAAGGCCCGCGTAGCATCCCGGCGCACCCTTTCGATTTTCAGTCGCCGCTGCACGTCCCTGGCCTTGATGGCGTAAGTGCCGCGCAGGTCGCGTGAGATATGCGTCGCCGCTTTGCGGCTGGTGGCGTCCAGCGAACGACGCAACGCCCGTTCCACCAATGCAGGATCATGCCGATCCTTGAGGCGCTGCAGATCGCGAATATCGTGGCGAAACTGCAACATGGGCCCCCCCTTGGTTAGCCGACCTCTAGGCGCCGCACATGCCCGTCATCCTCGAGGATGCGCCACACCTTCCAGGTCTTCTCGCCGATGGTGATAGTGTCTTCGCGGCTTGAGGTCGGCACATCGGCCAACATCACGCTGATCGTGTTCACGCTCATGGGCAGCTGATCTTGGTCATAGACTGTCCAGTCACGGTCGATCACAACCATAATCCCTTCGGCTGTGAACGCATCACCAACATAATCTGCCGGGTCCCCGGCATCGCTTAAAATGCCGGGAAGATCCGCCGCGACCTCGTCGTCAAAGACGCTCACTTTTTGGCGCCGCCGCCGGCGCCGGAATCGTCGTCCTCGCTGTCTTGGTCGTCTTCGACGTCTTCCATAATCACGCCACGCGACAGCAGGCGCTTTTCTTCGGCGGCATTCTTCGGCGTGTATGAGTCACCCTCGCGGGCGATTACTTTGCCATCGCGATGAATCTCACCGCGCGCGACGAAATATTGTTTAGCGGCCATGATGGCCTCCTATACGAAAGAATTTGAAAACGGCTCACCCCGCCGCAGCGGGGTGAGATTAAGCGACAGTGGCGAAGACGAAGGCGTCAGGCTCATGGAAGCCCGGCATCGGCGCAGACTGCATCGATAGGAAGCGCACGCCCTCATCTTCTTCGATCCAGCTTTTCGGGTAGCGGTCGACGTCGAACAGCCCGCCCTCGATCGCCTTCACATCCTGAATAGCGCCATAGAGCATCGAGCAGCGGCTGGTAGTCGGGCCGACGACCAGGCCACCGGCCGGGATCATCGGCTGCTCATCGCCGCCGTCATCGATGTACCACTCCTCATAGACGTAGAGGTCCATTCCCGGATCGCGCAGATAGCCGATATAAGTCACGCCGTCCGGCAATTCCTCGGGGCGAACCATGCCAAGGTCGATGCGGCGGGTGTCGAGCTTCTTACGGAAATCCTCGTTATCTAGCATGGCATCGGCCGCCTCGACGCTGAGCACCGCCGCGCCAGCGGTGCGGCCGGAGTCCTTGGCGGCCAGACGCTTGTACTTGCGAAGATTGCCAATCGGGTCGCCACCGGCTTCATTCCAGGCCGTGACCTCGGTGATGATGTGACTGGAAGACATTTGAAAGTCGACAACATCATCGACGCCGTCGCCCACCACATTGACCTGACCACTGGTCAGCGCTTGAGCCACCATCCATTCTTCGCGGCGGCTGATCTGGTCATCCAGATCCTCGTAATCCCGAGCCATCTGCTCACCCGCGCGCTGCAGCGGTGTGCGCGCGGAGTAGATGGCCTCACCCGGCGAACGCTGGTTGAGCAGCAGCCCGGCGGTAGTCTCGAGTTTTGGCTTGATGTAGGCCGGTGTATAGGAACGCATCACGTTGCCAGAGCGATCGACGAGGCGCCCCTTACGATTGGGGCGCACGAAGGGCGCCATCTTGCGCTGCCCCTTAATGATGTCGATGTCGACATGCTTGGTGGTGAAGTTTCGCGGAGTGGCACCAAAAAACGTCGTAGTCAGGAAGCGGCGTGCGCGCTTCATCTGCTCCACCGACTCCAGCATGGTGCGGGTATCAAAAAGATTCACAGGCATTGGGTGTTTCCTGTCGGGTAAGTATTAGTGAGGCGCAGGCCGGGGCCGCCGTTGATCGTTGCGGTTAGTCGATGAACAGGGACAGGGGCCGCAAGGCATCGCGTACGGTTTCGAGGGTATGGCCTGTGCCGATTTTCAGCTTGTCGGCGCGGACGTCGCCGCTGATCATCGCCTCGGCGTCAACGGCGCCATCGGTGGCGTCGACGTCCTCGAAAAGCACCACGACGGGTGATTCGCTGCCATCACCGGCGGCGGTGGCCGATAATTTGTATTTGCTGCTAGCCGACACCTTGCCGAGTACGGCACCGGCGGGCTGCACCTGGCCGGCTTCGATAGTCACGGTCATGAAGCGGCGCGGGAAGCTGCCCGCTGTGATGCCGTTACGGTCAGGGTGGTTGGTCTGGGTCATGCCTGGCATGGCGTTATCCTCTATCGCTGGTGTTAGCGGGGCACCCGCCGTTATTTAGTCTTCCAGGCGGAACTGACAGCCGAGACGACAGAACTACGGTCGCTTTCCTCCTGGTCCTGCTGGGGTGGGCGTGCCGCCGCTACGCCCTGGCCATCGGCAGCAATATCGGACAAGCCAATACCCCGTTCTTGGGCGGCCTTGAAAAGCTTCAGGCCTGTAGCCTCAACGCTTGTGCCATCGTCGATCGCGGCGGCGACCTCCTCCTCATAGCCGGCAGACGCCAGCTCGAGAATGCCCTTGCAGCGGGCGCGCTCAGCGGTGGTGGCTTCTTCGGCCGCCGACTGTTTAATCTGGCTGGTATCTACAGCCTCGGGGGCGGCGACCTGAATACTCTTGGGGTCGGCGCCCGCATCGAGAGCAGCGTGCAGCTCGGCCGTGGTCTTCACGGTGGTCATGGAGGGACTCCTTCGTTGGCTACTGGCGGGAGAGCCGGCCAGCTCGGCGATGAGGGATTCCAGGGAGCCGAGGCGATCGGCCATGCCGAGCTCCACAGCGATGGCCCCGGTGGCCATGCCGCCCTGGCGGAAACGGTCGTTGATCTGGTCGCGCGGAATCCCGCGGTTGCGCGCCACCTTGTCCAGGAACACGTTGGCCAGCTCGTCGACGCGGGTCTGCAGCTGGGCGCGGCCGGCCTCGGTCTCGACGTCGGGCCGCTTGTTCGGCGCGTTGCTGGACACGACCTCGTAGCTCTTTTCGCCAGGGCGGTCCTCTCGTGTGCGCAGGCTCAGCACCACGCCGACGCTGCCAAGCTGAGCGGTGTCGTCGACCACCACCTCCTCGGCGGCGCTGGCCGTCCAGTAGCCCGCGCTGGCCGCCATGCCGCTGACATAGGCGATGATCGGTTTCTGGCCCCGGGCGTTGTAGATCAGGTCGCCGAGCTCGTTGATGCCGGTGGCCTCGCCGCCCGGGGTGTCATACAAGGGGATGATCGCCTTAATGTTCGGATCGTCTAAGGCAGTCTGGAAGTCGGTGGCCAGCACCTCGGTGCTGGTGGCGCCGCTGATCTTGGTGAACAGGTTGGCGTAGCGCATCATCGGCCCGGTCACCGGGATCACCGCCACGCCGTCGCGCACGGTGACGGCATGGGTATTATCCAGCGGGCGGCCCAACCGAGCCTCCAGGGCCTCGACATCGCCCTGGCGGTCGGCCACTGCCATGACGCTATCCAGGGCCTCAGCGGTCATCAGCCAGGGGCGGCTGGCCGCCAGCTCATAGGCGGTAGGATGCATTGGGGTCTCCTACGAAAAGACCCGCCGGATTGGCGGGTCATTCGGTTTCTTTGTCGACATCATCAGGGTTAGGCGAATCATGAACCTTGCCGCCGACGAAGACTGGCACGCCGTTATTTCGCTTCCACCGGATCTCGCGAGCACGATCCTGGGCGACGTCTAACCAGTCCTCGCCGTGTAGCGCCATCGTCTCGAGCGTTTCATTACTGGTGCCGTTGGCGATGCGCTCAGTGGCAGCTCGAGCCTCGACCTGTTCATTCAACGCGCCCAGCGGCTCGCCGACCCACAGCGCCCGTACATAGGCGCGGCGCTTGGCCGGATCGCGATAGCCCGGAAGCTTCACCATCCCACGCGCCACCAGCTCGTCGATCACCAGCTCATAAGTCGGCTGGCAGAACTGCACCCCCAGGTGATGCCGCCGCTGCTTGATGAACTTCCACAGCTGATTAAATGCCGCCCGGGCCGCCGTGTAACTGGTACTGAAGTGCATCAACAGCACTTCGGATGGCTGCTCAAGAGCGGCGCCGATCTCCTTCACGATGGCCATAAAGAAGGGGTCGAACTGTGCATTGGGCCGATTAGGGCTAATCGCCACTGGCTCGGCGCCTTCATCGAGGTTCCATATGGCACCCTCGCCAAGGGTTAAATTGTCTCCCTCACCTTTTCCGCCGCCGCTGGAACTGACTACTGGATTGGCCTTATTGGGATCATCGCTAAAGCTGTCCCAAGCTTTAGTGCCAAGGTCCTCGGGGTCTTCGCTGCGGTCATGCTTAATGGCGACGGTAAACATCGCCGATATAACGGCGGCGGTCAGCTCGGCTTGGCTAAAGCGCTCCAACTTTTGCAGCGCTTCCAGAATCGGCGCCAAATAGGGCACGCCGCGCACTTCGCCGGGGCGCCCTTTCTCGTTCATCAGGTGAAGCACCCGCCGCCGGCCGGTCCGTTCGCCATAGACCGGGACCCAATCGAAATCCTGGGGCGTAGTGTGGTCGCTGGGGTAGCCACGACATACCCGGTAATGGGTGGCGCGGCCGAGGCCGTCGATACGTACTCCGTCTATTTCGTCGGGCTTATCCCTCTGCCCCAGTCCATTACTGACGCGCTCGGCCTCGATGAGCTGCAGCTTGGTACCGAAAATGTGGCCAGGGAGCCGGCTATAGGGGGTCATCCCTAGCACGTCACCGCTAACCATGGCGCTAATGAAGGCCAAACGCTGCAGCATGTAGAAATCAAGCGCGCCCTCTGCGTCGCACTCAAGCGGATTCTCAGCCCATAGCCGAAAGCCCCGCGCCAGCTCACCGTTAATGGCATTGGCTTCATCATCTTTTAAGCCCAGCGCCTCGGCGTCGACGTTGGGTCGCACTGATAGCCCCATGCCTACCACGTTAGTAGCCGCCCGATTGATGGCCGCGCGCCCCAGCATGTGGTTGCGATAGGCGTCTCGCGAACGGCTTATCAGCATCTCGCGCTCGCCGGTGGGCGCGTCCTGTCGAGGGCTGCCAAGCCCCGGCAGCCAGCTAAGCATCGAACGGACCATTTGACTGGCACCGCGATGGCGCGTCTCACTGCCTACATTGGCTGTAGTGCTCTGCTGGCTCTGCCGTAGCCGCGAAATTTCATCACGCGCGAAGCGCTCACGCTCGCTGGCCAGACTAGCCTCGGGCTTGGGGAAAAACGGTAGGCGCATAATCAAAACCCGATGTAGCGGACGCGATTACGGCCGTTTTTTCCGGCGGCCGCTTTTTTCTCCCGGCTAGCTAGCCGCTCGTAACGCTGCTCCATTTTGTGGAGTGTGGGCAGGTCGGCACGGGTGTACTGGCGGTTCCCAAACGTCCAAGACTGGGAGCCTTCGAGGATCTTATCGATAGCCTCGCGCACCTTAGCCAGGCGAGCGGTGTAGGTCTCGTCGGTCATACGCTTCGGTTCCTTATCATGTGGCTGCGACGGCGCCGCTTGGTCGCTGGCGGCGACGCCGGGCGCTGCTGATCCGAATGGATGATCAACGGGTTTTTATCCCAATCAGTCGCCCAAGGCGTGGGCGCGTCCCAATTGATTTTTTCGACGCCCAGGATGATGGCCAGCGCCAAGTCATAAGCCAGCAGATCGAACGCCTCGTTGGCCTTTTTACCCGGCTTTTTCCATTTGCCTGTCGCGGGGTCTCGTACCTCATAAGTCAGCTCGTCATACCACCAACGGCCGAGCCAATCCGGCGTGTGCAAATACCAAGCGCCCGGCCGCTCGCGATCCATCATCGCGGCTACGGTATCTTTCAAAATATTGGTGCCGAGGATATAAAGCGGAACGTCGCCCTTGGCGCCGCTGTGACGGTTCTTGCGGCCGGTGTTGTCCGGTTCTGTCCGACGCACTCGGTTCGCGGTGTCAGAACTGCCGCCCTTTAAGAGCGACACGCGGGCCTGCAAGCCATGCTTTCTCAAGCCCCGATACCAGTTGTAAGCCTGGCTCGTGACTGACTCATCGCCGTCGCCCTTCTCGCCGCCGGTATCGACACCGAGCGCCAAGATCGGCATACGCCGGCCGCTGTCGTCCGCTAGCCGATAGGTTCGATGCAACACGTCGCGCGTCAGCAGGTCCCAATCCTCGGGATGCCTGGCCGGATCGATCGCGCGGGGTTCCTGGTCGTTTTTCGGGCCGCGATCTTCGGTGATGTTGAAGCGGTCAACGATCCATTTCTCACGGTTAACGCCGGTGCCCTGCACCTGAACGACAAAGCCGCGCCGCTTCCCGGCCTGAACGTCGACCGTCGCGGTGAGAAATCGCACCCCGCGCGGTACGGTGCGCCGCTCGACCTTCTCGGCGCGTCCCATCAAGCCAATGCTTGACCGGCGCTCGACTTGAACCTTGCTCTTGTAAGGCCGGCCCCAGTCGACGTTCGTGACCGACTGTAAGTCTTTCTCACTGCCGGTGGTGTTGTAGGTTTCCTCAGCAGCGGTCAACTTGGCCACCAGTGACGCCCACGTTTGGTAGGCCGCCGCCGGCCCTTCCATCCAGAACGACGCAATGCGCGTATCTCGGCGCTGACCAAGCAACTCGCCCTCAAGCGTCAGCTCGCAGCCCTCCGGTACCCAACGGCCACCCAGGTTAAGGGCACGCTTGGCCTTTGGGTCGACCTCAGCCGAGCAGTGCGGGCAAAAAACCCGGCCGCTCAGCATGTTGAAATGCTCTTGAATCGGCTGGAACCAGCGCCTGCAACGACGCTCGGGGCACTGCCAATAGAGACGCCGGCGGTCGCCCTGATTGTAAAGATCCAGCCCGCCGGTCGTCGGCGGTGCCCGGTGGGGTTCGTCGGCCGGTGTTTCCCAATCCATATCTATGATCGGGCGACCCGGCGAGGTCTCCACCAACGTCATCCCCGTAGATCCAAACGACTGGGTACGCTTGCTGGCCAGAATCCACCCTGAGCCCTCGCCGCCCACGTCCTGCACCATGCGGTCATAGTCGGTTAGCAGCACAAACTGATAATCCGACGATGCAAAAACGTTCTTGCTGGGGTGCTTAATCGCCAGGTAGTTGCCGGCTCGAAACGTCTTGTCGTGGACGTTGTTATCGTGGCCGCGCGGACTAAGGCGTTTTGCCACCTCCGGTGAGGCATTGAAGCTCCGCTCTAGGCGCTTTTTGCTGTACTCGCGCGCTTTTTCCTCGCTGATTTGCACGATCAGCCCATCGGCTGGGTCGTTGATAATCTTGTAGGTGACGAAGCCATCAATCAGGCCGATCGTTTTTCCCGTCCTGGCGGGGCCAATAAAAATCACCGCGTCATAGAGCCGTGAGCCCATGCAGTCCATGGGCTCGGCCATATAGGGGGCGCTATTGGGGTCCCATAGCGACTTAGTGCCGTTGCCATGCACCACATACATCGACTCGGCTACCGAATCGCTGACCCGCACACGCCGGGGCGGCCTTATCAGGCTGGCAACGTCCCGACGAATAGCGGCAGCGTCAGCGGTATGTGTCATCGACGCCACCCCCACTATCACCGATCGCGGCCTGGTACATCTGTTCACGCAGCCCGTCGATAACCACCTGGGCGCGCTCAATGGCCTCCGGCGACAAACCAGCATCGCGCTCGAGCATATCCGGCAAAGAGTCCAGGCCTGCCGCCATTGTCTTGGCCAAGAAACTGAGTTCGCGGGCAAACTCATCTTCAGGTATCAGTTGGCGTGTACGCTCCTCAAACTTGAGCCGCTCGTTTTCAGACTGATACCAGGCTTTGCGAGCATCGGGGAAATCATCGAAGTTGATACCCTCGCCTGTGCCGCGCCGTGCCTCGTTGAAAAGTGCAGGGCCAACATCAGACAGGGCATAAACGGGGCTACCGCGCCGCTTACCCGCCGGCTTAACCCCGACCTCTTGGAGACGCTTACCAACGGTTCGACGATCCTTGCCGAATGCGTCCGCTATCCGGCTAATAGACCAGTTGTAGGCATCCTGGCTGTTGATCACCTCCCCCATGAATGGCCTACCTCACACGTCTAAACTGCTCCCTCCCGACCCGTACATAGACGGTCGAAAATTCATATTGCGAATGCTCAGGTCGCACAGCTCACGAGCCGCTCAACCGCGGTAGATCTTTGCCACCTGCGGCGGAGCACCCTGGAACCCCGAAAATTTCCCGAACACCGCGCCTGCGCGTCCCCGTGGCCGGCCTTACCCTGCCGGGAAGGACCCGCGATTTTCAGCAATTCGATTGTGGGCAGGAGGCCCCAACGCCTTCAGACTCAATCAGCAAAGTTACGAACAACGCTAGGTTCAGGCGCATCATCCACTAGGTGATGAGCACCGATGCCGATGTAGTTGCTCTTAAGTGCTCACTTATGGGCAGCAGCAACTTATTGATATGCGCCTAGTTCTCGCACCCTAAGGCTTCAGCACCTTGCGATTTAGATTAGACTTATGAATAGTGGGTTCTGCCACCATCTCACAGACTACATAGCCCTGTAGCTGGAGCACCGAGTAACCGAGGCCTTCGGGACTATTCGTTGTTTTGCTCAGCCTGCGTCGGTGAGAATCATGTTGCAAAAAACCTTTAAATCGGAGCTGTCAATGAAGAAGATCGCACTTATTGCAACGATGTTTGGAACGATCGTAGCAACGAATGTGAATGCAGATTATCTAGATAATGTTGCTCAGGCTGGCGATGAGTGCCTGACACTAACTCTCGAAAAGACAGAGCCTTACCTAGACCCGCAAGACGAGTCATATCAGCAAGACGGAAAGGTGGTAACAACATCGATTCCCTTAAGTGTAACGAGGAGCGTAGTCGCTGGAGATAGCAAGACCTCTCATTCTCGGGTTAAGAATATCCCATACATCACGTCTACCTACCTGGACGAAGGTAACCCTGGCTCATTCTGGTTTGACTGTATGGAAGCAAAGGGTGCCACTGGACCTGAGGCGACCATAAACTTTGGGACCTGACTGAACGACAAGATCACTATTCTGTGCTTGCCAGCTGATACCGGTTAGCCCTAGCCACATATCATGCGGTATAAAAATGTGGAAGAGCTCACTCTCAGCAGTTGCGAGATTCTCGCCAAACAGAGGCCCAGGATTTTTAGATCCTCTGGATCAATGGGTGGCGAGTCTCATAGCTCGCTTCCTTCATTGGTGTCGATAATCTCCACAACCGCGGAGCGATCTGCATTGGCCCTCCGCCGCAACTCTTCATAGTCAGCGAGCAGCTGAAGCAGGTCGCGATTCTGAGCCACAGGGCGCTCGGGGCGCCCGAGGGGATCAGTTAGGTGTGCCGGCAGCTCCGGCTTCATGATCACCGGCACCATCATAGGTTCAGGTGCCGCGCAGCCCCCAAGCCACAGCATCAGGCACAGCAGTGCAGGAGCAATCAGCGGTATTGGCATCGTCACGCTCCTGCATGGTTAACCAGAAAACAGGTTGATGAAGATCCAGGCACCCCCAGCCCGGGGGTGCCATTCAATCCTCGCCATCTCAAGAGACGATCTCAATTTCTGCCCGATAAGCAGCCCAGCGGCCCTACGCCGCGCATTCAAGCTCGAAGTTCGCAATCAGCAGCTCGCCGGCTGGCTTGGCCTTTTTGCCTCCCCCGGCGGTATAAGTGATGCGTAGCGGCTTCTTATCGAAGCCTGCGAATACTCGGCGAATATCTGGATGGTCATTGATACTGACCAGGATCTTGCCTTTCACCGTGGCCATCAGCTCCGCAAGGCGCTCGTAGTGCTCGAAACCAAACTCAACACCGTAGCCTTCGGTCTTCCAGTAAGGTGGATCGCAATAGAACAGCGTGTGCGGTCGGGCATACTTAGCTATCGCTCGCTCCCAGGACAGGTGCTCAAGCGTGGCCTCAGCTAGCCGCATGTGTGCTTCAGACAGGTCATGCTCAAGCGAAAACAGGTTGAAGCGAGGGCGCGACGTGGTATCAGAGCCAAAGCTCTGACCATTGACCTTGCCCCCGAAGGCCAGTTTCTGCAGATACAGGAAGCGAGCGGCACGCTGAACATCAGTCAGCGTTTCAGGTGGCGTTACTTGTAACCAGTCCCATTGCTGTCGACTGCTCATCGCCCACTTGAACTCTTTGTACAGTTCCTCGAGGTGGTATTTGGCGATGCGGTACAGATTGATCAGCTCGCCGTTGATGTCGTTGAGTACCTCCGATTTCGACGGTTCCTTCATGAAGAACAGCGCCCCTGCCCCCACAAAGGGTTCGACGTAGCAGACGTGTTCCGGGAACAGCGGCAAGATGTGCTTGGCAAGGCGTCGCTTGCCGCCGATCCAGGGGATAATGGGTTTCGCGGTCATGAGCATCCTTAACGGAATCAACGTGATAACATGCCCGCTCCCGTGCACGGGGGGCGGGCCGCGCTCGGCTCACGATCCTAGACATCGTTGGCCGGGGAGCCTTTGGTGCTCCAACACCAATGGCTCGCCCGCCTTTATGCTTTTCTCTCTCTGTTCGGTTCACTGCCCGCATTCAGGCAGGCATTTCTCATATTTCACTGGGAAGCGCTGCTAGCAGCCGTACTTCCGATATTCTTTTTTACCCAAGCGATCACTGCCTCTGGCACAGCAGTGCTCGACCAGTCAGCGGTCTCGGCATCATCTCGCTCGAGTCGGGTCAGCGCAGCGCGAGCGGTGGCGGTTTCGTCATTAGCTGCCTCCAAGGCGCGTGTTCGTTCCGCTAGCGCCGCGTCCTTCCGCTCAGCTTGCTGCCGACGCCATTCAAGAGTCGCCACCAGTGCAGTGTTCTCAATCCGCGCCGCTCGTAGATCAGCTAGCGCCGCCTCCCGCTCGGCGGTCACCGTCTCCAAATGCAGCCAACCAGTCACCGCAGCGGCAAGGCCAGCCAGTAGCAGCCACACCCAGCCCGGCACCCAGCGAATGGTCGAAACCATCAGCCCTCACCCTTATCGGCATCGCCGGCCAGCATGGCTTCGTCAGGCGGCTGATAGAGGCAGAGCTCACGCTCGACTGCTCGGCGCCGCACCAGCCCGGCCAGATGCTTGCCGCCGGCATATACCCAGCGGCTCAGTTCGTTGCATGCCTCGACCACCTGCCCCGCATTGAGCTTACGCAGCAGGGTCGAGCGCTGGAAGGCACCGACGCCGACGTTGTAGACGAACGACGCCAGCGCCGCCTCGCGCGCAGGCGGCAGATCGACATCGACATAGCGGTCGAGAGCGTCGAATGCATCGCCCAGGTCGTTGGCCAGCAGCTCCTGGCATTGCATATCACTGTGTGTCTGGCCTATTCGGGCGGTAGCGGTGTGGCCATAGCAGATGGTCACTACGCCTACTGGGTCGACGTAGGCCGCGTTCTCCTTGCCTTCGAAGTGGCTCACCGTACTCAGTGCCAGCCCCATGGCCGTCGAACTACCCAGGGCTGCAATGCCGATGCGCTTGAGCATTCTCATGACTCACCCACTGACTGAGATGATCCTGTGTCGCGCTTGGCGGCAAGCTCGGCCAGATGCTCGCGCTTAAGCATCTTTAGCTTCTCGTCTTCGATACGCGCACGGCGCCATATCCACCACAGCTGCCCCAGCATGTAGAGGCAGGTCAGAATGCCGGCGCCCAGACCCACCTGAGTAGCAGGATCGGCATTCATGATCGTCGCCCAGCCGAAGCCGACCGGGGCGATGCGGGCGCCCTCTTCGATGGCGACTCGTGAAGACATGGCGGACTCGGCTCGTCATTGCGTTGGCTAAAGAAAAGCCCGGTACGGCGGGCAATGCGCCTGGCGGCGCATGATCAACAGACGTCGCCACCCCACCAGCTGGAGAACTGGATTCGGGGGGGACGAGTGAGGCAGCATAAACACAAACGCCCCGGCACATGGCCAGGGCGTTAAAGTGGTAATAGGCCTGGGAGTTGGGCCCGGTATCCCTGGGGTTATGAGCCCAGCGACTTGCCGTCTGTCCCGCCTGCGTCAAAGCAAAACGCCTCACCGGGAAATCGGCGAGGCGTGATGTTGTATGTCGCCCGGCGTAACTATCGCCAAGCTACATATAAGTTACTTCAAAAGTGGATATTTGTCCAGCATTAAGGCAGTTCATGCCCACTAGCCGGGGGCTAGGATGAAAGTGGGTCGATACGGCAAAAGCGTAAGCGTTCCAGCACAAGACCAGGGCGCGTTAGCGGTAGCAGGTACGGGAGTCAAGCCCAGTATATCTGGATTATGAGCCCAGCGACTTGCCGTCTTTCCCGCCTGCGTCAAAGCAAAACGCCCCGCCTAGTGGCCAGCGAGGCTTATGGTGTATGGCGCTCGGCGTAAGTTCCGCCAACCCACCTCAATAGTGGATATTTGCCCAACTTAAGTAGTAGTGCCCACTCGGCAAAGCCAGGTTCACCACATTAGACGTTTAATCCCCACTACTGGAATAGCGACGGTCATAAACCAAATACTTATAGTACAAGATACTCTTCATAACATGATTAAGATTATGCATCTCTCGAAAAGAATCGAGCAACAACTGCATAAAGTCTAGAAAAACCATTTTACGAGCTATCGGCTCCTCCAGCCTGCCGCCCTCAGGGTAGTAGGTGATAACTTGCGAAGAGACATCGTAATCAATGTTATTATGTGCTATTGCATTTCGAAGACCGAGATTAAAAACCTCGCCGGACAGATTAAACCAACAATCATCCAAATATTTAAACTTGTTCGAAAGTGTCTTTTCAGAGAATTTTCTAAGGCTACTAAGAGAGCCGCCGTCTATGGCCTTGAAGGAATCAGCACCACCTCGGTGCTGAAGATTATTCAGCCCCGCAACTAGAACAAGCTGACGATTAACAACCTCGATAATATCTTTGTACAGATCTTTTAAAGTCAAAAAATCTTGTGATGATATTTTAGTGGCGACTTTCTCAGTGCCAGCATGCCTAGTCATATCCAAAAACAAAGCCGGACGGAGAGGAAGCTCCGCGTAAAATATCCTTGGATATAATTTAATACAATCCCGATGAAGAGTCGGCAAAAAAGAAGACTGCTCCAAGCTTAGAACGAACTCATCCAGCTTATCTTGATCAAGACCATTCATTAAGCGCGGCATAGCCGATGATATTTCTTTCCCCTGACCAAAAACAGTAAAAGGGAAAAATGCCTTTGCTATAACCAAATAAAGCGTAGCATTAACATCCTGAGGAAGCAGCGACTTGTTTTCCGGCTTCTCCAGAAACTGAGATGCGCGCAATTGAAAAAGCTGCTTATTTTTCCCGCTATATAAGTTTATAAGTCGCCTGACTTCATCGGCTTTCTCGTGCATTTCATTTAAAATGTCCAGCTTCATCGTAAAATCATGCATTTTCCTCTGAGCAACCACATGGTCTTCTGAGTTCTTCTCAACCTCTTCGAAAGCCATTAAATATGGAGTTTCACCCATTCTATAACCCCCTTCTCTAACTGGGAAATCAAGATGGAGATTAACAAAGGGGTTGCCGCTGCCGAATGAACCTTGAGCTCTATCTTCACAAGGTTGACAACCTTTAAATGAAAAACCTGATTGCGGCGCACAAGATATATCCAAAGTTATTTCGAGAAGCGAACCACAAACCGGACACCCAAAGCTTAATGGCTGGACAGTACGATTCGAGTACCCAATGCGACAATCAATATCTTGCTCACAAGTGGAACAAGTAACCACCATATTTGTATTCACAGACAAACTCTTTCATATTTAGATTAACTCCATCGCAATTTGCAGAGAAAACCTTCCGCCAACTGATGCGATGTACGTGGTATTTCTTATCACTCCCCTCTACGCTTTGCATCTTCCTTTTCTGCTGCAGCCCTGGGGTTTTCTGGAATTCTCTGATATATAGATTCCAGCTCTCTGGGTTCAGTAATAGCCTTCCTTACTATAAAGTTAAGCAAATCAAAAAGACTTAAAGAAACATGATCAAAGTCTTCTTCTGACATCTCACCTGGGTGCACCGCATTATTTCCAGTAATCCTCACCGTGTCAGCAACTTTAATAACCATCGGAGGAAGAATATTATCTTCAGAAAGAGATCGAATGTCAGAATTTATGTTCTTCCCATCTTTTCCAAGGTGCCTACATAATTTCTGTAACCCCAGCCGCAGTAAAGCTGCAGCTCCTCGAGGTGATTTCCCTGAAATCCTTGCTGCCTCTTGATACTCTGATTTCACATCGTCTGGCATATCTTTATCAGGAAGCGGGGCAACGCCAGTATCAGGAAACAACATAGTTCCACGCAACGGAATAATCTCACCATACACGGTCTCCTGCGTTTCATCTATTCGCCATAATGAAGATTCATCACAGTGAGAACACTTAGCTTCAGTATAAGGCCTTGCGCTTTGCTGCCTTGAAAATTGATACCACAACATATGCGCATGTACGCCACACAGTGGGCAATTAAAAGATTTTTTACTTATCTCTGGGGTCACGTAACTCATCATATAAACTCAATATATTGCGCGAAATTATTAAAATATGGCGATTTACCTGTCGAAAAATTTCCACAGAAATGTAAGAAAACGCTATCAGCCACAATAAAATTGTTCACTTTGGCAGCATCCTTGCTCCACCGGGACTCAGTCCAGCCTATAGGCCTCTTTCCAGGCTGTCACCCCCGACTGACGCAAGAACTCTTGAGCTTTTGGTAGTAGATTCGGGATGGGAGGAATTATAGCTTTGCCAGTAGAACCGGCGAGGCCCGAGCTGCTTTTGCCGCGTCCTTGATCGCCTGCCACTTTCGCCACAGCCCTGATGCCATCCCCGGCGGCCCCCCAACTGCTGTGCATAGGGAACAGTATTGGCGGCAATCTGGTCGTAGCTTCTACCCCGTTCCCCTTTTACACGCCGGCCTAGCTCTCGGGCCTGGATGAGCAGCACCAGCAGCCGCCTGAATGAGGGGCCGGGCTCCCTCATGGCTGTGATACATCTCTGATGTCCAGCTCTCCTTACGAAGCCATCAGAAAATCTGTATAGCGCGAAATGTTAAGACATAAGTTGTAGGCAGAAAGCTCAGCGTTTTCCTACATCCCAACAGGCTGATGGATCTGTTAAGATGAAAAAATAAACTACACTTAAAAACCCGCATAGGCTTAGAGATGCCTCACTACGACTTCAAACAGCTTTCTCCAAATGACTTCGAAAACTTGTCTAGAGACTTAATCCAAGAGCGTGACAACATAGAACTTGAGTCTTTTAAGACCGGTCGTGACCAAGGGATAGACTTTCGGCATTCTCATGCAGATGGTGACATTATAGTTCAGTGCAAGCATTATGCTGGAACTGGATTTTCCGGCTTAATAAGCAGCCTTATAAAAGAAGCAGAAAAAATAGAACAGACAAGAATAAACATCAATCGCTACATATTAACGACTTCCGTAGGTCTAACTCCAGCCAATAAATCAAAAATACAGGATATTTTTGGCTCAAAAATAAAAAGTGGTGACATAATTGGAGCTGATGACTTAAACAATTTACTCGGGAAATACCCATCAATAGAAAGAAAGTATTACAAACTCTGGCTCGCAAGCAGAGCAGTACTTGATCGAGTAATTCACAACAACTCTATTACACAAAGTGAATTTGAAATTTACCGAATTCATCGAGACATCCAGCGATATGTGATGAGCAATGCCTACCCTAAAGCTCTTCATATGCTCGACTCTGAAAGAGTTGTAATAATTTCCGGAGTTCCCGGAGTTGGGAAAACATCTCTCGCTAAAATGCTGCTGTATGCACACCTTGAGCGTGGCTACGAAATCATTTCGATAATGAATGACTTCCAAACTGGCCGAGAACGCTATCAAAGAGATAAAAAACAAATATTTTATTTTGATGACTTCATGGGTGCAACATTCCTTGGCGAGCGCGCCACAGAATTTACTAGAAATGAAGATCGTGCAATTCTAGATTTTATTGATATGGTTCAATCCTCACCCAGTGCGCGATTAGTCATGACTACACGCGAACACATACTCCGCCAGGCTATTGCCACCTCTGAAAAACTAAAACATTCAAATATTATTGATAGTCGATTCGTGTTGGAAATTGGCGCTTACAGCCTGAAGCAGCGGGCAGAAATACTCTACAACCACATATACTTCAGTCAACTTCCTAAAGGATACCGCTCAGCACTACTAGCTAATAAATTTTATAAGGAAATTGTAACACACAACAAATTCAACCCAAGACTTATTGAATGGCTGTCAACATTTCAACGCATAAAGTCAATAGACCCTCAGAACTATCAAGATTTCGTCCGCAACTTGCTTGCAGACCCTGCAGAGATATGGAGGCATGCCTACGAGCAACAAATTAGCGATGCAGGGCGGAGTGTTTTGCTTTCACTATATACCTATAGTGGAACCTGCGATCCGACTAACTTAGAGCAAGCATTCAACAAGCTTCACTACCTTCGTGCTCAACGCTATGGGTTTTCTACTGAACCCTCAAATTGGCGACGAGCCCTCCACGAACTCAATGGATCGTTTATACACCCTGGAGAAAAAATCAAAGTTATCGATCCGTCTGTTCTTGACATGCTAAACTCAGTCATCCGTCAAGACACACTAAATGCAGTCGATATGATCGAGGGAGCCATTGATTTTAAACAAGCAAACAAAATTATAAAATTTTCACTTAACCCAGAAAACGAAAATATACTGAGACAACTATCAACCAACGAATCAAAAGTTGCAAATTCTCTTGAAAGACTTTTTAATGACAGAAAAAAACCCTCGCCTAATTACGGCGGCTTAATATTCTACAGCAACATAGAAAGAATAATTACCACCATCATCGAAACCGCAGAACGACTTCAATCCGGTGTGATCTGTGAATTAGCAAGATCAAAAATCGATGCTACTATCGATGAGTTGACATCTAACTCTTTCGATGTTGATGGCGGCATCGTATTACTTAATACAGTTTCAAACAGCACACTAACATTCGCCAATAAAAAAGAAGAGCTTCAATCAAAAATTTCTAAAGCCATAATAGAAGAAGCCATGAAAGTCTGCTCATCTAATGAGATTGAGAATCTACTTGAAACAACTCCCTTTGAGAAAGAAAGCAACGAACTCCATGATGAAATTGAAAACCTAATAGACACATACCGCGACGAATTCTTTTACGATGAACTTAAAGACTGCAACTCAACGTCTGACTACGAAACTCTAAAGGCATCGCTATCCACAATAGCCGACAAATCAGGATTCGACTTTTCCCCTGAATTCCAGAGCATTACTGAGAAAATATCCGAGATAGAAGAACATGAAATGGCATACGAGGACCACATGTATGAAGCTTGGAAAGAAACCAGGCATGATAGAAAAAATAAAGACCAAGGCCTTGACGACCTTTTTGACTCACTACTGGACTAAAGCACCACACAACCATAACATGTCCAAAAAATTACAACGCCGCCAAAGCTGGCGGCTTTGCAAATCTGCCAAAAAATTGCAAGGAAGATATTTAGAGTCGCACACTTTAAACACAATGGGCCAATCAAGAGAGCCCGATTACCAATGCCTGGACTGAAAGATCAACGCAGCCCGAGCTGCTTTCGCCGCGTCCTTGATTGCCTGCCCCTTTCGGTACAGCCCTGATGCCATCCCTGGCGGCCACCCGAGTTGCTGTGCATAGGGGCCAGTATTAGCGGCAATCTGATCGTAGCTCTTACCCCACTGCCCTTTTACACGCCGATCTAACTTACGGGCCTGGATGAGCAACGCCAGCAGTTGTCTATCGGGCAGGCATGCCGCCTGGATGAAGCGCTTGGCTTCCTCATGGCTGCGATGCGTCTTGATACCGCGGTCATACATTGCCGCCAATGGCTCACGGGCCTTGCCGCTACCTCCAGGCAGCTCACCCAGCAGCGCCGTAGGGCTAACGTTGCCATAGCCCTGCAGGCGATCATCATGCTGTGTGCGCCGCTCCACCTCCATGTCGACGATCCGCTCGACAAACACCCGCGCCGCCTCGTCAGTGTGTTCTGGATGCTCCTGACGTGCGATCTTGCGCAGATCTCCAATGCTGAGACGCTGATAGTCCACGTTGCCCCCTCGTGCGATCAGTTCCAGTGCTGCCATTCCCATGCTCAACGTCTCCAATCGCTGCCGTGTGTGATTTCTTCCCGGTCCCCCATCACCTGGGTGGCCGGCATGCTCATGTATTCCCGAATTGCCGCCTTGGCCTGATCCAGCCCCAGCGCCAGCACTGCGCAATAACCGGCCTCTTCCATCCGCGCCAGCCACTCCCGTTGCGACTCAGCCAGGCCCGCATCGCGCGGGGGTGTCGCCTTGAGCTCCAGGTAGAGCCCGTGATGCCCGCCTCTCGGTACCGCAATCACCAGGTCACTGACACCTGAACGCACGCCCTGCGCCTTGAGTTTTGCAGCCTCCTTGCCGTGGCGGCTGCCGCCATTGGGTACCGCATAGGTATGCTCATGTGCCGGTGCAACGGCCGTCTGCCGGTGCAACTCACCCTGCAGCCACAGCATCAGCGCGGCCTGCTCCTGGCCTTCCCAATCGACAGGCTTCTTGCGCGGTGAACCGCTTTTATTGACTCGAGGCTTTCGGGCCGGCACGGCCCGGCGTGTTGGTTGGCGCCAGCTCATCCCAACACCTCGCGCGCATCGATCAATGTCAGGTTGCCGGTCACGAAAGCCCCCGTGTCGATGTAGTGGACATTGCCCAGAGTGGTCGTGGCGCCAACGATGGTGTGCCCCACTACCACGGCATCGATGCTCGCGACTGGTGTTGCGTCTCCCTCCTTGATCCGAGACCGCCCCCACACCAGGCGCTCACGCCCGGCCGGGTGGTCCTCTAGCTCGAGCAGCTGCCAGTCACCGGGCGGCTCGGCGTGCACGATGCCGATACGCTTGCCGGCCACGCGCAGTTCCCGGGCATAAGGTAGGTAGCGCAGCGCCTCCCCCAAGATCACCTTCACTTCCTTGAGGTTCTCGCTCAGTGCCCAGATGCCGCCGTTGTTCATCCATAGCTCATGCTTGAGCCAATCGTCCCCCGGGGCGCCATCTCCGATCAGCGCATCATGCGCCAGCATCTCGTGGTTGCCGCGGACTCCGAAGAACCAGGGCTCGAACGGGAGGGACAGGCAGTCGAAGGACTGCGCGCCTCGATCGATCAGATCGCCCACGCTGAATAGCCGATCCCGAGTCTTGTCGAACTCCACGCGGGCCATGGCTGCCATGAGCAGGTCGTACTGGCCATGGATGTCGCCGACCAGGAAGTCACGCCCGCCGGTGTTGGCGTCATGCTTCTCGATCATCGTCATAGCTCAAGCTCCATCTGATCCGCCCAGAGCCGGTACCGGCGCACGATGTCACGAAACTCGCGCCAGCCTGTTGCGCTGGTCGAAAGATCCGCGAGCGACTCGACGCCACACTCCTGGCATAACCATCGTGTTGCGGTAGTCGCGTTATGCGGCCACCCGCCGGCCACCTGGTTGGGTGCGACAAGATCCAACCACTCGCAGAATCCGCCATCCTCAGTAAGCGCCAGCTCCTCCGTCTCGGCGGGGTGCTTGTTCTCGCTCATGCGCTCCTCCACTGCAATTGCTGGCGCTCCCAGCGCTGATAGTCAGCGGCGATTCGATCAAGCATCGCCCGGGCGCGGTCGTTATGATCGATCTCGGCTCGGCTAGATACTCCACATGCCTTCCTGATAGCGTCCGCCGCGTCGGTCTCGGTATGCGTGCCGTCGGGTAGCTCGTCATAAGTCAGGTCATACGCGGCCCTGCGCTTGGCATCCAGATACAGGCAGAACCTCTCGTTCTGGCACAGCATCGCCGCACGACGAGCTTGTAGCCCTCCAGGGAGCCGGGTATCAGACATGAGCACCTCCTTTGTGGATCTCGGTTAGTTCCGCCCTACCCGCCCTTGCGCCCAGCACCTGCCGAGCCGGCTTGCCCACTGTGCCGACCACCTCCAGTTCCCCAGCATCGAGCAGCTCTTTGCAGCGGCCACAGATGGTCGAGACCGGCAGATCCACACGCTCAGCGATCGCGTGCCGGGTCGATGGCCCATGGGTGGCCACGTCATTGAGTACGGCCTCCTGCTGACGGCTGGCGCGGCCTGAGCGGCTCACGTCGTCATAGCCCTCGCAGGACACTTCGCGGCCTGTCGGTTGCATCACTGCAGTCATGATCACGCCCTCCCCGTTGCGGCTTTCAGAGCAGCGAGGCCCTGGTGTGCATTCATGGCATGCGGCATGCCGGCGGCCTCGGCCTGCTGCGCAGCTCTCTCGGCGCCAGCACGGGCCGCACGATCGGCTGGGCTCAGTTGGCTGTCGTGTCCGATGGCGGCGCGGGGGCGCAGGCTCTCGCCCCGCGCTGCCCGCTCAACTACGCACTGGGCATTCCCGCTGGCGTAGTAGTGGGCGAAGGCTCGACGATGCTCGGCGAGCTCCCAATAGCTGGCGCGGCGCAGGTTGTGCAGGTCCGTGTGCTGGGCAGCGGCCTCAACGCCCTCATGCAAGTACGGCTGACCGGCAAAGACGTGGTCCTGCAGGTTGCGCCAGGCGTCCTCGAGGCTCGGCAGACCCAGCGGCTCAGGCCGCAGGCGACAGGCCTTGGCGAACAGCATCGCGCTCTCCGGTGGCCAGGCGGTCACGCCCTTAGCTACCGCTTCGGCGGCGCTCTCGTTGAGCGTCTCAAGGCCACACCGAACATGCACCACGCTCAGGTGCTGCAGCGCCCGCAGCCACTCGCCGGTGGCATCGAAAGGGACGAACTGTCCGTCGATGGTGTCGCCCCAGCCGGCCTCGCTGGCACGGCGGCGCCAGAGTGCGCCATGCAACTGGCACAGGGCATCGAACAGCCAGTCGATGGTGTCCTCAGTGACCGGGGGCATAGTCCCCGTCGTAGACCGACCCTGCTGGCGCTCCTGCCGCTTGGCCTTGGCGCTGTTGTTGAGCCCTGCGACGAGCCTCACCGGCGCTGAGCTGGGCGTGGGGCTGGCCAGCATGTCCTGTGCGGTTTGCATGGCGGTCTCCTGTGGTGGCGCTTGCCGCCTTGGTGCGGCGATTATCGTTTCGAATCCAGTCGACGAACTTGGCGACCCAGGCTGCCTGACCATGACAACGGCCTGGAGAATCGGCGTGGTGAGCGGTGAACTTGGCGAGTTGCGCCGGGGTGTACTCGGTATCAGTCGCCAGGGCGGCGCGCTGGCAGGCCATGGCGAATGCCTCGGGCTCGGGCTGCCAATCAAGGGTCATGGCGAAGCGGTGATCACTAGCCAAGGGCTGGCCGTCGTCGCCACGGCCAACAGCCTGCTCGAAAATCGGATGCTCGCTAGGCTCGCCACCCTCAACAGAGAGAGAGTAGGGGTTGGTTAAGGACGGTTCGGGTGCAGCTCCTGCACCCCGTGGCGTCGTCATTTGCACCCCGTTGGCAGAATCCTGCACCCCGCTACCTTCACGGGGTGCACTATCTGCATCCCGTGAGCCATTCCCACGGGGTGCAATAATTGCACCCGGCTTGGTCTGCATATCCGGCTCCTGCTCGTCACCGATCGGGGCGACACCCTCGAGCCCCATGCCCAAGGCCAGGTCGTATACCGTGGGGCGACGGTCGGCGCGGTCGATGATCGCCGCGGCTACTCGCTGATTGCCCTTGCGGATCACCCCCTCCTCTTGGAGCAGCTTGAGCTTGGCGATCACCGTGCGACGCCCCAGACCGGTATAGCGGCGCAGCAGCTCCACGCTCGGAAAGGCATGCCGACCTTCGTGGTTGGCATGGTTGGCCAGGCCGAACAGCACCGCCCGGGCACCGGGATCCGTGACGGCCTGCTGGTGGAGGGCCCAGGTGGTGGCTTCAACTGACATGGACACCTCCAACGAGATAGATGGCCACGGTTTCACCCGCTACATTAGGAATTGCCACAAAACTCAATGGAGCAGCACCGTGACCTACAACGAAGACAATCGACTTCCTTATCAAAAAACTTGGAAAAACCTCCGTGACGAGGCTGCCGACTTTCATGAGGCCTTCACTGGAAGCTCGAGGCGAACGAAGCATCTCCAAACAGCCCTCAAGGAAGCTTTCCGGGACTACTTGCTTCTCTGCTACTCGGAGAGCGTTAGGCTTGAACTGGGCACAGAATGGGCTCCACTTGAAGGACTGGAAGGCGCGCGGCTGATTGCCATGGAAAAGATGCGCCTGATGCCGCTTGAGGCGCGGGAGTTGGATAACCAGACGCTGGCACATGTTCTGCATCGGGAACTCCATGGCTTCACTCTTCCTGAGCAGGCTGCGGAGGCCTGCCGCTTCGATCTGTCAGATAACGGCTTGTATCCAATGATCCAGCCCCATCTTCGCCAGGGCGCCTAATCGACGAATGAGGAATGCCTAGCTGCTGGCGGCATTCGCTAATTTCCGCCAGCAGCTCCGTCTCATGAGCCTGAGCTTCGTTATCCTTCCTCCTTAGCTCAGCGGCTTCGCAGCACACGCGCTGAAGTTGACCAATCCCCCCCCCAAGCTCAGGCTCTACCTGCCAATGCTCCAGCGTTGAAATACCCTGATTCATCACTCTTCTCCTCCAAGCCGATACAGTTCGCGTTGATACGTTCGCGCCAGCACCAGATGATTCTCCTGGGCAGCAAGCGACCCGCCCTTGGTCAATCCGGTCAGTTCTGCCTGACCGGTGTGATAGGTCATCCGACGGCGTGCTTCAGCGACAGCATTGCCACGGTTCTCGGCATCCTCTATCTGAAGCGCCAGTCGCGCTGACTCGATAATGAGCTCATGTCGACGCTGATCGGCGGCATCCTGCTTGGCGGTGACTTCCGGCATCTCGCGCCCCTCCCCCTGATAAATACCTGTATGACTATCCACCCCGTTCAGGTGGTCGTTGCGGGAACCCGATCGGGGATAAGCTTTGGGGTAGAGCGAGGGGAAAAGACATCAGGCAGAAGATCAGACGCCGTCACTTCTCCCCCTGTGACCTCTTCAATGAGAACGGCATAACGCGGCGGAAGAGGCCGCTTGCCGGTACAGACTTGAGACAAGAACTGCGGGGTCATTCCGATGGCTTTGCAAAGTGCAGAGCGAGACCCATGGAAGTGGTCGATCGCTTTCTCAATCATGTCGCAAACCTAAAGCATGGCTTTATTTATGCGAAAGCATAGCTTGCTTTCTAGACACTGCCTACCCCTGCGATAATTAAAGCAGTGCTTAACAGAGGCGAACGCCGTGAAAGACATTGAGGTTTTCAAGGCGCGCGTGAAGGAGGCGATCAGGCTCGCCAAAGAGAACGGGTGCACCCAGGCGAGGATTGGCGAGGAAGCCGGCGTATCCCCCCAGGCGGTGGGCCAATGGGCGCGTTCTGGCAAGGTGTCGTCAGCTAATCTGGCGGTCTTGGCAAGGCTTTCAGGCCTGAGCCTGGATTGGTTCTACCAATCACCAAAGGTAGACGAGGTAGCGCCAAGCGGCCCGCGTGTAGGGGATGCCAACCGCGGCGATACCGTTCGCGGGGCCCTCAATGCCCAAGAAGCTCCGCAGCCTATCCGCTACTACCGTTATCCAGTGATCAGCCGCGTTCAGGCCGGCGCCTGGACGGAATGCGTGACCCCCTATGAGCCCGGCGCCGAACCCCAAGAGGAAGCCACCGACTATCGTGCCCAGGGCCGTGCCTTCTGGCTCGAGGTGCAGGGCGACTCGATGACGGCGCCTGCAAGCAGCCGCCCCAGCATCCCAGAGGGCACACTGGTGCTATTCGACACCGGCATTGAAGCCGTGCCGGGAAAGCTGGTGGCCGCCCAGCTGGACGACAGCAACGAGGCGACGTTCAAGCAGCTGATCGAGGACGGCGGTAGGCGCTACCTACGCGCCCTGAATCCGGCCTACCCGCTGATCCCCATCAATGGCAACTGCCGAATCCTTGGCGTGGCCGTGGAGGCCAAGACGCGGCTGTGATTAGACTTGGCATCATGTGACAGCCATAGAGTCTGAGATCTGTATAGATAGACAGATTTACACAGACCTATAGACGGCCTAAATTGACGGTGTATACCTAGGTAGATATGATGCTGCATCTTTTCGTACATCATGACGCTCAACAAGACTTGGATGAGCTCTGGGAGTCAGATGAGGATGCAGCAGCACTCATCGTGGCCACCCTCGAGGAGATACGAGGTAACGAGGCCCTGCTTGAAGCCATGCTTGAGCACGACTTTGGCAAGCGAGGGGATGGGGCCTCATTCCACGTCAATAAGTGGGTCCAGCTATGGCGCCAAGGCAAGGATCTATGGAGGCTCAAAGTGTGGGAGCTCGAAGATGAGAGAAAGCGTTGGCGAGTGATCTACGCCTATATTCCTACAGAGTCTCGGTACTACGTCTTGGGCATCGCCCCTAGGGAGTTTGACTATGACCCCAACCATCCGCTATCACAACGCATCTTGGCCGCCTACGAAGACCTTTGATCAGTCGAACGCTGCGACCACGTCCAGCGCTCCTGGGAAGATCATCAGCTTCGAAAAGCACAGGTATCCGTCTATCTCTGCTCCAGCGGGTTATACGGCCATTGAAGATGTCGTTGCCAAGTCTGAGAGCAATCCTCGTAAAAAAGCTGCGCTTGCACGTGCTAGAGCTAAACTCGCCGGCAAGCTACAAGGCGACGAGGGTGACACCATTCGCACTGTTCGCCTGCGCCTTGGCTGGTCACAGGCTAAATTGGCTGACTTGCTGGGTAGCAGTCAGTCTCATGTCGCTAGAATTGAGCGAGGCTCGGAGAACGTCGCCTGGGAAACCATGAAAAAGCTATGCAAAGCGCTTCAAGTCGACATGAACACCATGGATGAAATGCTGACCCGCCAGCGCCATATTTTTGAGGGATCTAACTGATGATCCACAGTATTTTTACGCTCTATAGTGACGACATCCGGCAAGAAGTGGGCAATAAGCTCACCTACGTTGGCACTTACACTGGAAGCATGCACGTCACGAAAATCCCCTCAACGCTATCCAAGATTTGCGCAACTGTCTTTTGCGTGCATGACAAAGACCAACCACCCAAAGAGATTGGTATAGAGGTATTTCTAGGTGATGATACGATAGCAAACGCTACCTTTTCTCCTGAGGAAATGCCCACAAATGGCAACGCCACTAACGACCATCCAGGCGTGATACAAGCCAACTTTGTTTTCTCTCCGCTGGAGATCAGTGAACCCAAGGCCATTCGAGTAAAAGTCAACGCTGATGGCGAGGTTCACTACGGCTTGCCTCTTAATATCATCCAGGCCGATCAAGCCAAGCCGTAGCCGCTGAATAGCGCAAGGCAAACCCCGCCCTCAAGGCGGGTTTTTTGTGGCCGACATAACGCTATGAGTCATATAACGCATAGCGTTAGAGGGCGAGCACCGGATGATCAAGAGCTTCAAGGACAAGCACTCCGCGTGCCATCGCCCGAGGGCGAGTGACGCGCAAGCTGCCCGGCGACATTCAGCGCAATGCCTTGAAGAAACTGCGTCAGCTCGAGGCCGCCGCATCCCTGGATGACCTGCGCCCCCCCCTGCAGCGCCTCGAGGCGCTGCAGGGCAATCGTGCCGGCCGGCACAGCATCCGCCCCAATGACCAATGGCGGCTGCGCTTCCGCTTCGAAGAAGGCAGCGCCCTAGACGTCGAGATCGTCGACTACCACTGGGGAGGAAGTCATGACCGAACAGCTTCCCAACATCCACCCTGGCGAGATCCTGTTCGAGGAATTCATCGAGCCCATGGGGCTGACCAAGAATGTCCTGGCCACGGAGATCGGCGAAATCACCCGTGGAGCGCGCGCTATAAGCGCCGACACCAAACTGAGGTTGTCACGCTACTTCGGTGCCAGCGATGGCTACTGGCTACGCCTGCAGAACGCCTATGACCTGGAAGAGGCACGGCGCAGCGACAAGTACTCGGGCATCTCCCCCCACACCGCCTGAGGTCGGCCCTCTACCATCACTACCTAACCCGCCCTCGAGGCGGGTTTTTTGTGCCTGCACACTCAAACAATAAAGCCACGCTTGACTAGTAAAGAAAGCATTGCTTTACTCTACCCCATCGGATCGCAACACGGATGGGCAGCCTCTCATGGAACACACACCGCCACCGCAGACCATCGATTTCGCCGGCTTCCGCTGCCGCATCGGCAAGCGGGGATCGGACTGGCCCACCGCCAAACAGGCCATGGTGCTGGCCGGCCTGGCCAGCGGGATGACCCAGAAGGAAATCGCCCGGGAGCGTGGCATCAGCCCGGCCACCGTGAAGAGCACCGCCGAAACCCTCTACTACCGGCTAAGCGCTAGCCGGGCCGCTGACGCCATAGTCAAAGGCATTCGCCGTGGCTGGATTGCGCCGCTGCTGCTGGCGCTGATCGTCAGCGCGATGGCTCCCCAGCAGCCGGCACAGCGTGTGCGCCAGCCGGTGCGCATCGTGCGGATACAGCGTCGTGAAGCCGAGGTGATGGCATGAAAACCGAGCTTCAAATCCTCAAACATCACCGCCTTAGCGATGATCTGCAGTTGCTGATCAGTCGCATCCATTTGCAAGCCATGGCGCTGAACATGCAGGGCAACCATCAGGCCATCGTCCAGTACCGCGCCAGCATCCATACCCACGGAGGCCATGAGCTGAGCGTAGACACCAAGAAGCCTAACGAATGCTGGACCGAGGGATGGGGTGTTCGCCAAGCAATTGCACTGCCTGGCGCCGCCAGCTCTCCAGAACAACGGCTAGCTTCTCTGCGCCAGCTCGGCGAGGCCGTTAATGCGCTCTCCAACCTGCTCGAAGGGGGAAAGCCGGCATGAACACTCGACTGATCGGTCCCGCGATTCTGAGCGGCACCATTCTTGGGTTACTACTCGCCGCCCTACCCGACGACCAGCGCCAGCTCGAATCCGCAATGTGGCGGGACTACTGCCAGGGAGTGGCGCAATGGCAGAGCGAAGCCAACCAGGGCGTGCCAGCCAGTGAACGCTTCGGGCATCCGGACTACGACGGCAAGGCACACCGCTGCCCGCCTACTGAGGGCGCCAGCATCACGGTGACCGCCGGCATCGGGCTCGCCGCCAACTGAATAGACGCCGCCCACCCCACGGCGGGAATGGTGGGGCTCGCTACCGGTATCGCTGGCCTGTGCCAGGTAGAACACGAGCAAAACGCCAGCAGCTGGTGACGGGGTCCACCCCGACATGCCCCGGGCGCCAGCCTCGAATTCCCTGCATTCCCCGCCTGCGGGCGGGGCTTTTTACCCGACCAGGGCAGTGGCCAGCCCATTCAACGCATACATGCGTTCAGTGGATTGGCCAGTGGCTTGGAAGAGAAAAAGGAGATCGACATGCGACTGATCGACCAACTGACGAACCATCCGCTGCTTGAGGAGCGTCCCGTGAAGGACATCTTCGAACCGATGGGTTTCGAGGTGTATCTCGACGTCGTCTATGAGCCAGATCCAGACGAGCAGCCGGAAGAGAGCGAGCGCTACCTGGCTGACATCGAGGCCTACATCGACGTGCTGCCATTCGCCCCACCGGAAGGCTTTGCAGAGCTGGGCCGCTGGAGCAACGAAGATGCCGAGATCGTGATGCTGGCGGTGAAACCGACCACACCCCTGGCTGAAGCGCTAATGGCCCCGGCGCCGGAAGCTGCGGACGCCTCCTGACACCCACACTGGCCCACGGGCCAAGGAGCGATATATGCCACAGATCAATCGCGAGGGAGTCGTCAGTTTACACGACGCTAGCCTTCACGTATGGGAAGAGCCGGAAGGCCCAGCGCTCTATGAGTGGGAGCACCAGTTCAAGAAAGACGTTTTCCTGCGCATGGCACAGCAGCTGCGCCGCATGGGATGGCGCACCGAGGTGCCGGCGGAAATGATCAAGCAGTACAGCCGCTCCTTCGCTGAGAACCATCGCTACTGTCGCAAGGGGGACCTACAGGGGTTTCTTGGCTTAAGCGGCCGCCACATCGAGTTCGCGATGTGGCAAGACGTAGCTAACGGAGATAACCCTAATGGCGGTCGCTACGACTTCGGCAAAGAGAAGCGGATGCCCTATCTGCTGTGGCTTGAGATGGAGCGCACACGGCGGCGGCTTCGCGCCTATCTATGCAACATCTTCGCCGGTTACGAATTCAACGACGAGCCGCGTGATGGTCGCAACGCGAAGTGCGGTACGAGTGCGCTGACCGCAATGGAATGGGTCGAAGGGTGCTGGCGTACTAGCTGGCATTTCAAGGGCGACATCAGCAACTACACGATCAGTGACTGCAACAGAAAATCTGCCGACGGAAAGCTGATCGAGCACGGACAGCGCGTCTACTTCGCTGACAGGAAAGGCCGAATGAGCACCGGCTTTGCCTACTACAACATCAACAACATGTGGTGGGTGGTTACAGGCAAGTACGGAGTCAGCAACGAAGCCAGCTTCGCCCTATACGTCGACAACCCAGGCGAACTTCGCCGCAAGCGTAACGAGGGACTTCGCCGCCAGCGCCTCGAGATCGAGCTGGCCAAAGCCGTGAAGGCTATGGACTTCCTGCGGGCTGAGACCCTCAAGGGAGTCCTGTTTCCCGCTGACGAACCGCTTTATCTCATCTGGCATAAGGGGCATAGCGCCTACCACCGCCCCGGCGCCTGTGGCTACACGCCCGATCCCGTCGAGGCCGGCAAGTTCACATGGGAGGAGCTGGGGCGATTCCGGCCCGATCAAGGCATGGAAGACAGCCTAAGCCGGATCGTGCCTCTCGACCTGCAGCAGGTGGCCGCGCAACCCCCATTACACCTGGAAAGCTACCGCCAGCGCGGTCGGCAGCCTAACCAGTGTCTTGGAAGACACGAGGACTCGACATGCAACTGACGAAACCACAGCAACGCTTGATCGACACCATGCGCCAGACCGGACAAGTCGCCCATCTGATGCATGGGGGGGGCGGCTCTTCGACGGCACACCCGTTCACTACCGCACGGTCGAGTCCCTGGCAGGCAAGGGCCTGCTCAAGCCGGCAGGTAGCGACCTGCTCGGCGACGGCATCGCCTGTTATCGGCTGAACGAACAAGACAACACGCACTGATCGGCAACGCCGGATAGGGAGTAAGACATGATCAGTAATGCCATCGTTTTCAAAGCAGAGCTTCCTAGCATTGAGAGCCTGCGCCAGCACTTCGCAGAGCTCGCCTATCGAGAATTAAGCGATACGGAGTACAAGCGTCACTGCTTCGTGATGAACGAGGTGACAGGCGACTTGGTGACAGATTTCCCAGGCGGCTTTGCCATTTGCCTTCGCACTGACGAGAAGGTCATCCCGCCGAAGGTGCTGCAGGCGGAAACCGACAAGGAAGTCACCAATATCGAGGAAGCGCAAGGCACTAAGGTGCCGCGCAAGACTCGGCAGGCCATTAAGGAAGAAATCTTCTTCGCCCTGTGCGAGCAAGCGCTGGTAAGCACCTCCTACACATGGGCGTTCTACCACCAGGAGCATCAGCTACTGATCGTCAATACCGGCGGAAAGTCGAAAGCTGACGCGCTAGTGAATTCCCTGATCTCTGCTGCTGGAAGCGTCAAGACACAGACGATTCATATCAGCGACATCAAGCATGGCATAACCAGTCGACTCCAGAAGCTAATCGAGGGAGAAGACGACCAAGCCTTCGGCCAACTCGATGTTGATGACCACGCCCTGCTGGTGCGCCGCTTCGAAGAGGTCGAGAAAGTTACCTATGCAGGCGTCGACATCACCGGCAACCAAGAGCTGCTCGATCAGCTGCGCGCCGGGTACCGGGTCGAGGACTTGGGCATGATCTTCGATCGCACCCACTTTCGCCTGACCAGCGAGTTCCGCCTCAAGTGCATCAAGCGGGAGCCAATCGATAGCGACGAAGATGATGACGATCATGCGCACCAGTGGCGCATGCAGGCTCACGAAGAGACGCAGGCGATTGCCGGCATCGTTGCCGAACTATGCCAACTTCTGGAGTACAAGGAAGAGGAGGTGGCGGCATGACACGCAAGCACCGGAAATGGTCCCGCGAAGAGTACGACCGCCTCGATGAACTGGTCAAAGCTGGCTGGCGGTATGCCGACATAGCTGCCGATCTGGGTCGTGGGATCATCGAAGTTCAAGGCGCAGCCCAACGCATCGGGCTCATGCGACATGATCGTCAGGGCTGGCGGCGGATCGACTGGGATGACATAGACCAAGCCGTCGTCGACTGCCTCGAGGCGCAGCTGATGACCATCGCCCAGGTGGCCGCACACCTCACCGCCATCGGAAAACCGGTCTCGTCCCAGTCTGTCTATCGCCGCGTGGCCGGCATGCCCCACTGGATCCGCGAGCGCGCCAGGGCCAACGGTGCCGCACGCCGATCAGCCGTGGCCGCTCGCATGCGTCGGCGCCAGCAACTGAAGCATAAGGAGGCGGCATGACTGAAATGGACGAACTCAAACAAGAAGCGGTAGAGCGTATCTACTTGATACCCGACCGCGATGAAGGACGGCTTCGCTATGTCTGGTGTGACGATCCGGCACCGGCATACGGCATGGATCAGGACGAAGCGGTTGAGTACGTGCGGCGAGACAAGTACGACGCACTGGCGGAGAAGCTTGAAGCTGTCCGCCTAGAGGCCAAGACGCACGCACAGGAAGCCCGCACACAGCGTTCCACCGTGCATGAAATCTATCAGCTAGTCACCGGGGCCAGTGGAGAGCCAGGCGACTGGCATGGCGTCAAGCCGATCAGAGAGCTGGTGGCCGAGCGCTTCGCCCGCGGCAATCATCTAGACATGGTTGCTCACATGCACCGCCAAATCGCTTTCTCGACCCGCACATTCGGGCCAGGTGAACGCCAGCAAGGCGTCATCGACCACATCCGCAAAGAGTTGCGCGAAATAGAGGATGCTCCCAACGACCTCGAGGAGTGGATCGACGTCGTTCTGCTTGCGTTAGATGGCGCTTGGCGTTCCGGTCACACCGCCGCGGAAGTTGTCGCCGGGCTAGATGCCAAATTGAGCAAGAACGAGCAGCGGGAGTGGCCAGACTGGCGTACGTCTGATCGCACAAAAGCCATCGAACACGACCGTACAAAAGACAGGGAGCGAGCCGAGTGACCAGGGCCTCACACACTCACAAAACCGAAGGCGGTCGATTCGTCGTGCAGGCGGAGACGCCGGGGTCTGGCCCACTCGAGGGCCAGGTCCTGGTGGTGTACCTCGATCTCGACAAAGAAGTATCGAGTGCTACCACCAAGGACGACTGGCGCCAACATTGGAAAGAAATCGCCCTGGACGACTGCGCCCTCTGCCTTGGCAGCGGCCGTGACGCCATCAAGGGCAACAAGGCCAACCCCTGCGGCGGCTGCTACGGGCTCGGGAAAGTACGGATGGACGGCGGAACGCCAGAGGACCGCTGGCAGCTGGCAGACGTGGCCATGCGGATCATTCAGCGCCAGCGAACAGAACTGCAAAGGCTGGCCACCCTGGATGCCAACCCAGCAGTCCAGGCACTACTGAAGCGCCAGCAGAACGAGGCTATTGGGGAACAGGAACAACAATGGCGAGCGGGCCCGGGCCGTGGCCACGGTGGGCGCAGGCATACAGGAGACTGATATGGGACTGGTACTTTCAAGGGTGGAACTGAAAGAGCTGACCGGCTGCGCCAGACGCGCTAGTCAGCGCCAGCACCTGGATGCACTAGGCATTCCCTATCGGGTCAAAGCAGATGGGTGGCCAGTGGTACTGCGCCAGGCAGCGATTGAGGCGCTCGGAGGGGATGCGGCAAACGATGCCCATAATGAAGAAGCTAGCATCGATATGGGGTTCCTTGACTCATGAAGGACATGCCGAAGCGTTGGCAGTACAAGCACGGGGCCTACTATTACCTGCCTCGCTTGCACGAACGAGAGATGTTCGATGGCAAGACCTGGTACCGGCTGGGCAAAACCTACAGCGAGGCACTGCGGGCATTCGCCGAAATTCAGGATCTACAGCTGACCGAGAAGCTCGCAAGCTTGATCGATCGCTACGAAACCGAGGTGCTCCCCACAAGAGGGATCAGCACCCAGAATGGCTATAAGGTCGCACTGCGCCGGCTGCGTAAAGGCCTTGGTCACAACCCTGCCGGCAGCATCTCCCCCAAGCTGATGTACCGTTACATGGATGCACTGACGAAAAAGAAAGGCATGCAGGTGGCGAACACCGATCTAAAGGTGATCAACCAGGTGATGAACGCTGCGGTGCGCTGGGGTGTGATAGAGCGCAACCCGCTAAAGGGCACAGTGAAGTATTTCGGGAAGCGCGATGGTCTGGCCAAAGCGCGCGATCGTTACGTCGAAGACTGGGAGCTTGCCGCCTGGCAAACCGTTGCAACGCGCCAGCAGCGAGCGTTCGCCGCCATCGTCATGCTCACCGGCATTCGCAAGTCAGATTGCCTGCGCATCATGGAAGCGCACGTCAGCGAGACCACGCTGATGGTCGACGTTACAAAGAACAAGCGGCCGGTTGTTTTCGAAATGACCGACGCCCTGCAAGCTGCCATCGAGGAAGCACGCGCTTGCAAGCCGACTCGGTCGCTCTATCTGCTGCCAAACAGCAAGGGCGAGTGCTACGTCAACGAGCGCGGCGAGAGCAAACCATGGGACAAGAGCTGGCGCCGAAGCATGACGCGCGCCATCGAGTTGTCTGACCTCGAGGAAGGTTTCACCCGGCACGACCTGCGAGCAAAGGTTGGCTCAGATGCAGAAGATGAACGCCGCGCACAAGAGCTTCTCGACCACACCAGCCCGAGCACAACGCGCCAGCACTACCGCCGCAAAAAACGCGCCATACGGCCTGTGAAATGATCCCAAAAACTGTCTAACGGAAACTACCCGGAAAACCGCAAAACAAGCACTTAAACGGGGAAAATGGCTAAAAAAATTAGACAGTTTTTTGCGGCTTGCAACGCACAAGGGATTGAGTTTACTATACAAATCGGCTCGCGGGTGTAGCTCAATGGTAGAGCAGAAGCTTCCCAAGCTTAAGACGAGGGTTCGATTCCCTTCACCCGCTCCAAAAGTCCGCATCATCCTGTCCGGCTTGCCCTGCCCTCCTCGTAACCATCTGTTTTTCCTGAACATCATCTATCTCACTGCCTGATCATCATCAAGCGCAGTGACGAATGCTGTGTATGGCTTGGCAAGGTTTGGTCATGACGTGACATCCACCTCCCACGCCCCAAACAAATGCACCGCCCCCAACCGTTGAAGTGGTAGCAGGCCCAAGAGCCGAACACGGTATCTCTGGGTGATGATTCCAGCGACTTGCCGTCCGTCTCGCCTGCGTCAAAGCAAAACGCCCCGCCGGGAGGTCGGCGCGGCGTGATGTTGTGTGGCGCCCGGCGTAACTCTCGCCAAGCGGCACAGTAAGCCACCCCAAGAGTGGGTATTTGTATTTGTCCAGAGCATCGGCAGCACACGGCCATGAGCAGATGTTCAGCCAGAGCAGATAACGCCGAAGCTCAGAAGCGCCATGGACGGTCAACTGAAGTGATTAGTCAGCCCTTTACACCTTAAAGCTTCTAATTGATCAGATACTGACATAGCCCCCTCTAGCTTTATGACGGGACATGGCCGCTGTTCTAGCCATGACCGGTGCCTAGCGAGACTTCTTCCTGGTACAGCACCTTGATCATACTGTGCTGCCCACTCCAGGAAATCGGGATCTGCAGCGCCGAAAAGATAGACCTCTCTTTCCCGTAACCTCTTCAAGCGGATATGGGTTTCCACATAAAGAAAGATAATCACATCAAAAGCATTCTCAACCTGCTCTCCCCATTGCATCACAGACCCAGAGACAACTGCGTTCGGACAGCTTTCCAAGCTCGACATCATTAGTCTACGCCTTTCCTCTACAGGTCTTTTCTGCGTGAACGGCGGATTGGTTTCTAACCAATAGAAGTCATCAGCTTCCAAAAAAGAGGCATTCATCTCCTTGGCGACAGCCTTACCGAGTGTGCTTGTTCCAGAGCCTGCCGCGCCAGTAATGAGAATATGCATGATAGAGACCTAACGCCGGGCTTTGCGGCGGTTGTGGAGGAGTGAAGCGACGGAGCAAGCGTCCGACAACAGCCCCTTGTTAAGCATTGATAAGCAATGCCTGTTCACGGACGATTCTCCTCGTGAGCGCATTCAAGTCGCGATAGATATCGTCTTCCTTAAACCCAAGCGAGTAAAGTTGCTCAAGGATTTCGGCTCTTTTGGAAGGACTTTTAAGCACGAGCTTCGTAATGCATTCACTTGTTGCACTACCAAAATATTCTTCAATGCCTTTCAGTTCCTTCCCATGAAATGTGAAGCAACCTTTCTGGGCAGAAATCCTTGGATTAACTAGAGGGTGCTTAAAAGCAAAAGGGTTCGCCGGAACTTCGCTAGTGAGCCCCTCGCGCAGCATGCCAGGGAGCCAGGATTTCGTTGGGCAATGATCCAGATTGGTCTTTGGCACAATATTGCTTTCAAAGCCAGTTGTAATTTTGTTGAGATCGGTAGGAGACATAGCCCATACAGCATTCGATGTTTCTGACTCTTTTTCCATAGCAAAGTAGAGAGCAATCAATGGAGAGGTTGTCCAATCCAACAATCTCGTCGGCAAACCATAGTGCTGCATCAGCGCATAAAGCTCCAACGGATCTTTAATCGCTTCTGAATAAAAAGAGCGGTAATAAATCAGAAATTCACCAACGCATGACTCTTCTAAATCAAGATCTATTTTTTTCCAGACACATCCGGGAACTAGTGAGTAACCTGACTCTTTCACCCCACGAAACCAGACACCACTGGGGTGTAGGTTCCATGCATGAGGAAGACGCCGAACAATTTCCAAGTATTCCTGAATTGAGTCGAAAGCGGTTTCATTCATAGTTATAACTACGCCATATAGGTGCTTAACAGGTATTAGACAGCGCGCTCGTTTATTGACTTGAACGAGCGCGCATTCAACATTCTTATGATGCCACACCAACCCATTGATTTTTCAGTGTACTTTCGTTGGCATGGCTATATAACGCCAATAAACGCGTCTGCTGCCTTTGCCGTCATGTCGGCTTCGGGTCAGAAGCAGATGGGTGATCCCCACGGACACATTCACGAGAAAATGCAGAGGAAACATGGCTTGCTAGGAAATGGTTGACCATTGGGCAGCATCCTTGCGCCATCGAGACTTAACCCAGCCTATCGGGCCCATACCTGGCTGTCACCCTAGATGGCGCAAGAACTAATCGGCTTTTGGTAGTAGGTTCGGGAAAGGATGATGATTACTTTGTCAGTAGAGCCACCACCGCAGAGCTCCCCAAGTTGTGCTGTAGGGCCAACTCTTTCATAGTCCTGCAGTCTGCTGTCGTGCATGCCCAGTGCCCCACCTCCATGTCGAGGTCCATTCAAGAACACGAAGCGCCGAGTGGAGCGCGATGAAGCTGCCTGCCGGGCGGGGGGGCCGATTCGGCTCCTCAGATGAAATGCACTTAGAAGCGCGACCAATTCCCATTTGCATAAATCTGAGCATTAACTTACGTTAAGAAACGAAACCGATTCGTCACCAACTGCCAACCCCGACAGGAACCCTATGACTTCCCTGCCCTCTCGCCTGCCACTGACCAACGCCATCGCCCTGGCCGCCGCGATGCTCCCAATGAGCGCTCTCGCTGCGCAGGACACGGTTACCCCAGAGTCGGTCGTCAGCAGCTATGCCGACGTTGCCCAAGCCACCTATGCCGATGCCCTGTCAGCCGCTGAGCAGCTCGACGAGCGCATCGAGGCCTTTCTAGAGGCACCCTCGGACGAGACCCTGATGGCAGCACGCGAAGCCTGGATCGAAGCGCGTGTTCCTTATCAGCAAAGCGAGGTCTTCCGCTTCGGCAACCCGGTCGTCGATGACTGGGAAGGCCAGCTCAATGCGTGGCCACTCGATGAAGGCATGATCGATTACGTCGCCAGTGACGATTACCAGCATGAGCTGGGTAACAGCGGTGCAACCGCCAACATCGTGGCCAACACGTCTATTCAGGTAGGTGGAGAAACGCTCGACGTCAGCGATATCACGCCGGAACTGCTGGCCGGCCTGAACGAGATAGGCGGTTCAGAAGCCAATGTGGCGACCGGGTATCACGCACTGGAATTCCTGCTCTGGGGTCAGGATCTCAATGGTTTCGAAAGCGGCAACGGTGAGCGGCCGGCCAGCGACTACATGAGCGGTGATGACTGCACCCATGGACACTGTGATCGCAGGCGGGCCTATCTCGGTGCAGCCTCTGACCTGCTGGTAGACGACCTAGAGTGGATGGTCGCGCAGTGGTCCCCCGATCAGCAGGACAACTATCGCCAGGAATTGCTTTCTGAGCCTGCCAAGGAAGGCCTGCGGCGAATCCTGTTCGGCATGGGCTCGCTGTCACTGGGTGAGCTTGCTGGCGAGCGCATGAAAGTCGCACTGGAGGCTAACTCCTACGAAGACGAGCACGACTGCTTCAGCGACAACACCCACAACTCGCACTTCTATAACGGCCTGGGCGTGCAGAACGTCTATCTCGGCCACTACGAAAGCCTGGATGGCAGCATCACCCAGGGCCCTTCCCTCTCGGACCTGGTCGCTCAGCAGGACCCCGAGCTTGACGCCACGCTTCGCCATGAGCTCGAAGCGTCCATGGCCGAGTTGGCAGACCTGAAGGAGGCGGCCGAAGCAGAGGACTCGCCAATGGCCTTCGACATGATGATCGCTCCCGGTAATGAGCAGGGCGCCGAGATGATCAACGAGGCCATCCTGGCGCTGGTCACCCAGACGGTCTCTATCGAGAAGGCGGCGGGAAGCCTTGGGGTCACCAGCCTGCAGCCGGACGATGCTGGCCACTCGTTCTGATCACGGCTAATCCCTAATGATGGCCGCCGCCAGCCTCGCTGGTGGCGGCCTTCGCCGTTAAAAAACTTCGTCACTTCAAGGCCTTCCGATGTTCCGACATTCCTCTTCTGCTGCTGTCATGCTCGGCAGCGCCCTGATCAGCTTGATGGCACTGCCGGCACAGGCCGCCTACCCGGTACAAACGACACCGGACAGTGGTGGTGAGGGCTCGGTGGCCCAATTTGACCACAATGCCTATTCGCTTCCTCTGGGCAATATGTCGATGACGAAGCGTCTGGATTTCAGCGTCGGCAATAGCTTCTTCCGCAACCCCTGGGTGGAAGCGCCGGCCAGTACCGATGCGCGTGACGGCCTAGGCCCACTGATCAATACCAATAGCTGTCAGGGGTGTCACATCAAGGATGGCCGCGGCCATCCGCCGAGCGGGCAAGAGCGCGCCGTGTCCCTGTTCCTGCGGCTATCCTTGCCATCGCAAGGTGCCGATCCAGAAACGCTTAAGCGCCAGGGGGTCAATCCCCTTCCCTACTACGGTGGCCAACTGCAAACAGCGGCCATCAGCGGCTTCAAGGCCGAGGCCGACATGCAGGTCAGCTATACCGAGAAGGCCGTCACACTCGATGATGGCGAGGTTGTCTCGCTACAGGTGCCTGAATACCGGATCATCGACCCGGCCTATGGCCCCCTGCCTGACGACCTGCTGACTTCTCCGCGTGTCGCTCCGCCCATGATCGGCCTGGGGCTTCTCGACACCATACCGGCCGAGCGCATCGCGGAACGCGCCGACCCCGAAGACCGAGACGGCGATGGAATCTCAGGGCGCATCAATCGGGTCTGGGATGCACAACGCAATGAGACGGTGCTGGGTCGCTTCGGCTGGAAGGCCGGACAGCCAACCGTCGAACAACAGAGCCTGCGTGCGTTTGCCGATGACATGGGGCTGACATCGAGCCTTTTCCCGCACACCGACTGCAGGCCAAGCCAGAATTGCGAGTCGATGCCCAACGGCGGAAGCCTGGAAGTGAGCGACGATGTGGCCGACTTCGTCTCCTTCTATGCCGCCAGTCTTGCCGTGCCCAAGCGTCGCCATATGGACGACCCGCAGGTGAAGGCCGGTGCCGAGACCTTCAATGAACTGGGCTGCGCCGCCTGCCATACACCTCGGCAGCGTTCGGGCCCGCATGCCACACGGCCAGAGCTCGCCAACCAGACGATTTGGCCTTACAGCGACCTTCTGCTGCATGACATGGGTGAAGGGCTTGCCGATGGGCGTCCGGAATTCGAGGCAACCGGCACGGAGTGGCGCACGCCACCGCTGTGGGGCATCGGGCTCGCCCAACAGGTCAACCCACAGGCTGGCTTCCTGCATGATGGCCGAGCCCGCACGCTGGAAGAGGCGATTCTGTGGCACGGGGGTGAAGCCGAGCCCGCCGCCGCTGGCTACAGGGCCCTATCCAAGTCCAACCGCCTAGACCTACTTCGCTTTCTGGAGTCGCTGTGATACCTAAACTCACCTCAACCGCCTTCATGCGCCATCAGTGGTTCGCCGGCCTGCTGGCCCTTACGGTGGCCACGCCCTTACTGGCAGCGAATACCGATGAGCCGCCCACCCCTCGTGATATCTGGTACCAGGCCATTGGTGACGGCTACGCTGCGCTTGCCAGCGATACGCAGCGACTCGCCGAGCAGGCCAGCGACTATTGCCAGTCGCCGTCAGCGGAAGAACGCGAAGCCCTGGCGAACCAGTGGCTCTATGCTTATGAGGCATGGCAGGCGGTGCGCTTCGTCAACTTCGGCCCCATCGAGCAACAAAGTCGCGCATGGCAACTGCAGTTCTGGCCGGATCGCAAGAACCTGGTGGGCCACAAGGTCTCCGCCTGGCTGAAGGCTGATACAGCCCCAAGCATGCAGTCCATCGCCGATGGCAGCGTCGCGATTCAGGGGTTTCCGGCCATTGAATATCTGCTCTTCGATGAGGCTCTGGGCGCGCCTGAAGCCCTGACGGAACCCCAGGCATGTGGCCTGCTAGCAGCGATTACCCAGCATCTTGAAGCCACGACGCGCCAGCTAAATGACGACTGGCAAGCCTTCGGTGATCACTACCGGGAAACCGACAGCTATACCCGGGCCACTCTGGAAGCCGGCCTGCAAGCCCTGGAACTCGTGGAAGCCAAGCGGCTTGCCGCGCCCCTGGGGATGACAGGCGGAGCGCCGAACGCTTACCTTGCCGAGGCATGGCGCAGCCAGCAATCGATCCCCCTGATCACCGCCAGCCTATCCGGGCTGCAAGAGGACTACCTGCCGGGGTTACGGTTACTGCTGCAGCAGGCAGATCAGCAAGCGCTATACGATGACTTCGCGGCCACGCTCGACGAAGCGATGGATGAAGTTGACGGCATGGAGGGAGGTATCGCCAACGCGCTGGAAGAGCCGGCAGCCCGCTCTGCGGTGCAGGGGCTTTATGTCCAGATTAGCCAGTTGAATTGGCTAGGAAGCAAGATCCTGATCGCGCTGGGGATCACCCGAGGCTTCAACGCCACCGATGGTGACTAACATGTGGCAGCGACGTGAGTTCCTAAAAGCGGCCATGCTCGGGCTAGGCTCCCTCGGCCTACCGGCGCTTTGCTGGGCACAGGGTGAACACCAGGACGCCTGGTTGTGGAGCGCCATCGATGATGCCCAGGGCCACCAGCTCCTCGGCTATCAGCCGTCCACCGGCAACCGTTTCCGCGCCCCTGTGCCGGAACGCTGCCACGGCGGCTGTCGCCGGCCGGGGCAGCCTCAGATAGCACTATTCTCCAGGCGTCCGGGCCGGTTGGCGCATGTACTGGATGGCAACGAGCAACGCGAGGTTACCCGTATTACCGCCGGGCCTGACCATCACTTCTATGGGCACGGCGCTTACTCTCCAGACGGCCGGCTTCTCTATGCCACCGCCAACCGGATCAAGGATAGCGCGGGGGTGATACGCGTCTTCAATGCCGAGAACGACTACGCTCTGGAAGGCGAAATCGACCTCGCCGGCATCGGCCCCCATGAGCTGCGCCTGATGCCGGATGGCCAGACACTGGCCGTTGGGCTTGGTGGCATCCGCACTCACCCTGACTACGGCCGCGTGAAACTCAACCTGGATGATATGGCACCGGCACTCTTGCTGGTGGACCGGCTGAGCGGCGCTATCCTCGAGCGACATGCCCCCAGCCATCATCAGCTTAGCTGCCGCCACCTGGATGTCGCGCCTGACGGCAGCGTGTTGGCGGGGTATCAGTTCCAGGGCCCCGCCTGGGAACAGCAGCCACTGCTGGCGTTTCGCGAACCTGATGGCAGCTTTGCCGAGATGGCCCTGCCGGACGACCTCACCGACACACTTCGCCACTACATTGCCAGTATCGCCATGGCACCCGATGCACCCCTTGCCTTGATCACCGCGCCACGCGGCCACCGAGTGCTGCTACTGGATCGCAACGAAAGACGCTTGATCGCAAGCCATCACCTCCCTGATGCCGCCGGCGCCCTGCCCGACGGCAACGGCGGCTTCTGGGTATCATCAGGCGAGGGAGAGATCTTCCGCGTTCCGGGTGATGGCTCGCAACCGCAGCGGCTCGACGCCCTCGACTTACGCTGGGACAACCATTTGAGCTGACCCACTACGCCTTTGACAGAACGGGCCCCATTCGCCAAGAAAGGGCCCAGGGGAGGCATGTGTCAGGTGGCTTCCGCGAGCACTAGGTTAGGAATCATCTTCCAGGCGTTTACCCAAACTCACGACATCATCATTGCCGTACCCCAGGGAAGAGTAGAACTCGATAACGGCCTTGTTGGCAGAGCGAACCTGTAGATTGATTTTTGGACAGCCTTTCTGCCGGAGCAAGGTTTCAACCGCCCGCATCATGCCTTGACCGTAGCCCTTGCGCTGCTGTGAAGGCTTCACCGCCAAGTAGTTAATCCAACCTCGGTGCCCTTCATAGCCGCCCATTACCGTCCCAACAACGGCCCCGCCCACAACGCCGACCAAGAAAAGCTCAGGATCGACTTTGAGCTTTCTCTCGATGTCTTTGACCGGGTCATTGTGAGGGACGACTAAACCGCACTCCCGCCAAAGCTCCACGACCTCGTCTATGTACCTGTCTTCGAGTGCCTTAATTTCCATTCTTTTCTCGATAATTTTATTGAGCGTTGACGTCGCAATTACGCGTTTTCAGCGCACACTGTTTTGCAAGTAAACGCTAACTAAAAATCCGGCAGGTTGTCTGCCACCTCTTTATAAGTCTTCCTACCTAGAAGGACCTCCATAACAGGCAGTATGGGCTTTGCCCATATCTCCGGAAGATAAGCTTCCCCCTCAGCAATTATCGGGAATGCCAAGCGCTCAACCGGAGGACAGAAATCAGCCGAGACTCCTTCCTTGTTTCCTCGAGCGTCAATTCGATACTAGCCGTGATGCTCAAGGTACAGAGCATTTAAGCCATGCAGGAAAAAAGAGGGCCCATCACCATCATCACTGATGGTTAACCGTTGATAGCAAAGGCCTGCCGGTATTCCATTTGCTCGTAGCAATGCTGCCAGCAGGTGGCTCTTCGCGTAACAGTAACCTGTTCCGTGTTTCAACACGTCGGATGCCTTACATGTGACAGGACCACACTCGTAATCCCAATTATGCTTGATCTGGTCTCGGACGAAGACAAAAATGTCTTTGCAACCATCTCGGGGCTGTAAGCGCCAGCGGCTAATAACTCCACCTTAGCCAACACCTCTGGTGCATCCCAGTCTATATATTCTATCGACTCTAGATATTGATAAAAAATTTCACCCTCTGTTGCTCCTAAAGCTTGCCATCAAAAGCGGAAAATCGGAGCGCAGCGCAGAGTTATCGTTCTTATGAATGGATTTCCCATGCGAAGCCTGAAAGTAAAGTCAATCATTGCCCTGCCTAGCCACAGACACAGACTCAATCCCTTTAGTATCATACTCTGGCATCTTTAACTGCAACTCGTTTGACGCCTTCTCAACATGGTTCATATTTATGCGCTCTATCAATACACTCCATAACTCCTGCCTACTTTCTAAGTCGAGAATTCCATCTACCCCCATGTGAGCGTTACCGAATAGCATGGAATATATTGTAACGGCTTGCAACATTTTAGATTTCTTACCAGCAAGCACCAACTTAACCCAGATTTCTCCAGGAGAGTGGAAGCTAGCCTGTGTTGACAAAGCAAACAAACCTTTTTCAACAAACGAATGGTGCGCCGACTCTAAATCATCTCCATGAATATCGACTTGAGACAAAAAATCCAGCTCGTTTAAATATTCAAAAACTTTCGATAAGTAGTAATTTGAAATCTCTTCCTTTTTGTTTATATTTATTGACAAATGAAGAGTCTCACCCACTTTAAAGCAAGGGTATAAAGTAAAGCATATGCTTTCAACATACTGATCAACAGTATATACTGTCATTGGGGCCCGCAGGCTGTAGTATATGTCTGCTGGAAGATTACTCAACAATATTTCCGGGCCCCAGAGCACATCCCGCCTAAGCTTAAAACTTAGCCCAGCCTCTCTCTCGAAAAGATCCTCTTTATCAGCCTTGTACCTAACTATTTGATCATCTATTCTCGAAGGAGAAGTTATCACCCCAACCCGAACATGCCTTTGGCCCTTTGTGAGCACCCAGTCACCAACTGCCATTTCATTTACAAACGAGTTCACTTGGCCGTAATTATTTGAATTAAAATAACTCCTACCATCAGCTAATGATTTCGTCATCAGCATTCTTAACAAAGACGGTGACCTGACAAAAGGACTGGAAAAAGAAGAGCCTCCGAAAAACTCATCTAAATGCCCGATAGCTATTAAAGAGTTACTAACAAAAGCTTCATAATACTTCCCGGAGTCCGCCTTCACCACCCAATACCTTCTCTTCGCCGGTGGTTCATAAATCTCGGGTGGAGAGTTAAAGTTCACAGAGCGCTCCTATTTGGCAAAATAGCTATCGTAGATCTTTATAAAATTCAACACCCGCAAGAAGCGTGGTTTTTTCGTAGTAAAGGCACAGTCGCAGCGCCCACTTCGCCGCGACTGCGTCCATCAAGGGATAATTACCTTATCTTCCTAGCATACCCCTTTTTTACCACTCTGCCGATATAGCTATTTAAGCCTTGCCCGGCTCTTGCTAGCCTATGCATTTCGTTGATGCTGCCAGCACCGGCACTTTGATTCGTGTATAGATAGACGGAGCCATCACCGAACTGGACGGTGATTTCGCCTGATCCAATTTCGTATGCAACCACATTCGAGTTACAACCTAAATTTTTATAACGCTCCATCATCGCTTCCTCTTTTGTTGGCACCACTTTTATCTAGGGCTAAAATCATTTAACCTGCAAAAAAACGCGCGTTTTCTAACATTAGCGAGCGCGTTCAAGAATGTTTTGTCGACCGCACACAAAGCCGCTAAGGCACTGAATTTTAGCTGAATTAAGTAAAGTTTGGCTGCCCCACACAACACATCGTCCGCGCTGCATAACCTCAATGAACTCGCGTGCTGTCTTCGTCGCCATGGCTGCTTTTGGATGGAAGCTGAAAGCGACAAACCAGCAGAGGCGCATGCCCTAGAAAGGGCAAAGGCAAGGTAACTGGCTATGGTGGGGTTGGCCATTGGGCAGCATCCTTGCGCCGTCGGTAGTCCGTCCAGACTATCGGGCTCCCTCTTGGCTGTCACCCTAACTGGCGAAAGAAATGATGCGTTTTTGGTCGTAGAATCCGTAAAGCGTCCTTCTTGGCTTCGCTTTAAAACTGGATGCAGGCAAAAAGCGCAGCTCGGTGTGTTGATTGCGGTTTGTTCACTCCAGCAACTCGGTTGCTTCGATCACGGTCAGGCGGCCGGTCATAAAGGCGCCGGTGTCGATATAGTGAACATTGCCAAGGGTGGTCAGGTTGCCAACGATGCTGTGCCCGACTACCACCGCATCAATGCCATCGACGGGTGTCGTGTCCCCCGCCTTTATGCGCGAGCGGCGCCAGATAAGTCGCTCGTGGCCGGCGTGGTTGTCTTCAAGCTCAAGCTGTGACCAGTCATCAGGCGGTTCGGCATGCACGATGCCGATACGCTTACCGGCAACGCTAACTTCTCTCGCATAAGGCAGACGGCGCATGGCCTCCCTGAGCACCATCTTCACGTCGCTGGCATCTTCCCTCAGCGACCAGGTACCGCCGTTGATCATCCACAACTCTCGTTTGCGCCACTCCTCCCCGGCGGTGCTGAACAGGGCATCGTAGGCCAGCATTTCGTGGTTACCGCGCACGCCAAAGAACCAGGGCTCGAACGGTAACGAGAGACACTCGAGCGACTGCTCGCCTCGGTCGATCAGATCGCCCACGCTGAATAAGCGGTCCCGGCCTCTATCGAACGCCACGTTATTCAAGGCTTTCATCAGCAGGCGATACTGGCCATGAATATCGCCAACAAAGAAGTCGCGGCCTTGCGTATTGGCGGCATGCTGTTCAAGAAAGCTCACGGCTGGGGCTCCTTCTGCTCGGGCACTTCCGCTTCGGGCTGCGAATGCCTCTATTGCAACACGCTACCTCGCAGGGTCAGCACAACAAAGAGCCTCTTCGCCATCAAGCAGTGCTAGCTCGGCTGAGTAGCGACATGCAGTGCGCTTCTGCTTCCTCTCTCTTCCGCACCCCAGGCTCTTCTACTATAGGGTTGCCCGGCCATGATAAGGTGCTGACAAACGTGGGTGTTGGCAGAGAAGGCTGGCGATAGGGCTTGTGCCATCGCCGCAGGTGCCCTCACGGCCTGCTGAGGGCGCTTTACCTGCCGTATCCGCTTAGCAGGTGCAGTGTTCGCATGTCTATTCCTTATCGGTGAGTGGCTCGCATGGCTACCTTTTTACTGATCTTTGCTGTTTGCTTCCTGATCATCGGCAGTATGGTCGGGATCATGATGATGTCGCGTACGCCGCGCTACCGCACGGAGGCGCATGATCTGATTGCGCTGTTCGACAAGGCGCTCTCCGGCACCCTGACCGAGACCGAATGGAATACCATCATTGGCTACCCGGTGCGTCATGATGAGTTCCTGGAAGGCGTTCGCCGCCGCGCCCAGCACCTGATGGAGGAGCACGGCCGCCCCTGGCAGGCCGCTCAGGGTGGATCGCTGTTTTCCCGCAGTGGGCGTGAAGACCTTCAGGCGCTGCGTGATCACCTCGCTTCCAGAACGGCGCTACGCGAGGCACGCGGACACTCTTAGAAGTGCTTTATCGCAGCACTTTAGTAAGCCTCTGGCCGCTGTCTTTCGCTTGGCAGCGGCGTACAATGGCCACCTGTCCGAATTAATGTGCCGGGAGTGGCAACCCAATGCCCAGCGCCCTTCATCTTTTTCCGCTCGATACCACTACCAAGCACCATGATCACGACTACCACCAGATCGTGATCGGGGTGGATGGTAATGCCGAGTTCGAGATCGAAGGTCTGGGAGGCTCGATCGCCCCTCTCTCTGGATGCATCGTTCCAGCCAATCACGTGCATTATTACGAAGGGGTGGGCGTCAATCGTCACCTCATCATGAACCTGCCATCCGATGCCTTCCCCTTGGCAGGCCAGCACCGTGAGTTCGCAAGGCTGTTCGATGCGCCACTGTTCTTCTCGCTGGATACCTCGCTCACCCACTACCTCGACTTCCTGGTGCAGGAGCTCAGCCATAGGGTAGACGAAACGTCACTGCCCCTGGCGCATCACGAGCTGATGGCGACCACCTTTCTGTCTTGCCTGAGCGTGCGCCTGCAGCCGGCTCAGGTGGTGCCCAGTGGGCAGCAGCGCATTAATTTGGCCTCGTTGGATCGCTATATTCAGCAGCGCCTGTCGCAACGCCTCAGCGTGGCCGATTTGGCACGCCATGCTTGCCTGAGCGAGGCCCACTTCACGGACTGCTTCCGTCAGCAGGCGGGCGTCACTCCTTATCAGTATCTGCTGAACAAACGCCTGCGCACGGTTCAGCATCTACTCCTTTCAACGCGGCTCCCCTTGTCGGAAATTGCCGATCAGACTGGCTTTTCCTCGCAAAGCTCGCTATCACACGCCTTTCGCCGCAGCTTCGGCCACCCTCCCAGCGCCTTGCGCCGCCCTACACAGCCCACCATGCTGAATAACGCTCCCTAAGGCGTTATCCGAAAGTCTAAATACCGACTCACATTCAAAATCTTTCCCGTTTTTTGACAAATCAAGCCGGGAAATTCGCAAGACGCATGCCGCGCACATCACTACATTCGTCCAGTCATGAAACGACCACGGGCAGTTCGTGCCTGCCCTGACGTTTCCTGGGCCACGCTTCACCAGCCGGGTTCCTGCCACCGTCGCAGGCCACTGACGTCATGTCGGCAATGTCGCCCGGTCACGCATTGTCATGGGGTATTCATAATGCTAGACGCTAACAACATGCTGGATAGCACCATTTGGAAGCAGGACCTGGATACGCTGTTTGCCCGCATCAGCGATCATTACGTCGTTGATGAAGAAACCTTCGTAGGCGAACTCGTCGACTTCCTGTCCGCCGATGAAGAAGAGTTCAAGCGGACAGCAAACCAGGCCGCCGAGCTGGTGCGTGAAGTCCGGGAGATGGATACAGCGGTAGATTCCATCGATGAACTGCTCCAACAGTACAGCCTCGATACCAATGAAGGCCTGATGCTGATGTGCCTCGCCGAGGCGATGCTGCGCATTCCGGATAAAGCCACTGCAGATGCCCTGATCGAAGACAAGCTTGGCCCGGCAGACTGGAAGGCCCATGTCGGCAAGAGCGAGTCCTGGTTCGTCAATGCCTCCACCTGGGGCCTGCTGATGACCGGTCGCGTCATCAACCTGGATAAGCCCAAGGAAGGCAAGCCCGCCCACTTCATCAATAAGCTCGTCAACCGCATGGGCGAGCCGGTCATTCGTCGCGCCATGTATGAAGCGATGAAGATCATGGGCAAGCAGTTCGTGCTGGGCCGCGACATCGAAGAAGCGCTCAAGCGCTCCAAGCCGCTATTCGATAAAGGCTACACCTACTCCTACGACATGCTCGGTGAGGCGGCGCGTACCCGCGCGGACGCCAAGCGCTATTTCGACTCCTATGCCGACGCCATCAAGAGTGTGGGCAAGACCAGCCAGCGCCTGTCATCCAAGACACCGTCACCGTCGATCTCCATCAAGCTCTCCGCGCTGCATCCGCGCTATGAATTCGGTCGGCGCGAGCAGATCCTCGAAGAGCTGGTCGGCACCGTGCGCGAACTGGCGGCAATGGCCCGCGATCGCGATGTGGCCATGACCATCGACGCCGAGGAAGTCGACCGCCTGGAGCTGTCGCTGGAAGTCTTCCGTGCTGTCTATGAAAGCGAGACCTGCAAGGGCTGGGGCCACTTCGGCCTGGTCGTGCAGGCGTACTCCAAGCGCGCCCTACCGGTACTGCATTACATCAATCGCCTGTCCGACCAGCAGGGCGACGAAATTCCGTTGCGCCTGGTCAAGGGCGCCTACTGGGATACCGAAGTCAAGGAATGCCAGCAGATCGGCGTCGATGGCTATCCGGTTTATACCCGCAAGGCCAGCACCGACGTTGCCTACCTGGTCTGTGCCAGCTTTCTGCTGTCCGAGAGCACCCGCGGGCGTATTTTCCCGCAGTTCGCGACCCATAACGCGCACACCATCAGCACCATCCTGGAGCTGGCCAACGACGCCAGCCGCCCCTTCGAATTCCAGCGCCTGCACGGCATGGGCGAGGCGCTGTATGACGCCGCGCTCAAGCGTGCACCTCAGGGCACCTACTGCCGTATCTATGCGCCGGTAGGCGCGCACAAGGACCTACTGCCTTACCTGGTTCGCCGCCTACTCGAGAACGGAGCCAACTCCTCCTTCGTTCACCAGTTGGTGGACCCGCGCGTACCGGTCGAGTCGCTTTGCGTGCACCCGGTAGAGACGCTCAAGCAGTACAAGACCTACGCCAATAATCGGATTCCTTTGCCCAAGGATATCTACGGCCCTAACCGCTTGAACTCGAAGGGAGTGAACTTGAACATCAATAGTCAGTACCAGCCGCTCATGGATGAGATGGCGACATTCATGGACAAGGAGTACAACGCTAAGCCGCTCCTGGCCTTCGATGTTGCCGATGACAGCAGTGCCCGTCATGACGTCCTCTGTCCGTTTGATCGCAAGGTCAAGGTGGGCAGCGTGCAGTGGACCAGCAAGGATCAGGCCGCCAAGGCCGTCGACGCCGCCTGGGCGGCTTTCCCGCGCTGGGAGAACACGCCGGTTGCCGAGCGTGCCGCCATCATTCGCCGCCTGGGCGACCTGATGGAAGACAACCTCGCCGAGCTGATGGCGCTGTGCTCCCGCGAGGGCGGCAAGCTGCTGACCGATGGCGTCGACGAGATCCGCGAGGCCGTCGACTTCTGCCGCTACTACGCGACCCGTGCCGAAGAGCTATTTGGAAACGCCACCACCCTGCCGGGGCCCACCGGCGAGTCCAACGAGCTGATGCTGTCCGGCAAGGGCGTGTTTGCCGCCATCAGCCCCTGGAACTTCCCGATCGCCATCTTCTGCGGTCAGGTCGTGGCGGCGGCGGTTGCCGGCAACCCGGTGCTGGCCAAACCGGCCGAGCAGACCTCGCTGGCGGCCAATCGCGTCATCGAGCTGCTTTACGAAGCCGGCATGCCGCGCGACGTCGTGCAGTTGCTGCCGGGCGATGGCCCCACCGTGGGCAGCGTGCTCAGCGGCGACCCGCGCATCACCGGCGTGGTCTTCACCGGTGGCACCGACACCGCTCAGATCATCAACCGTGCGCTGGCCGCCCGTGAAGGCGCCGCTCTGCCGACACTGATCGCCGAGACCGGCGGCATGAACGCCATGATCGTCGACTCCACCGCCCTGCCCGAGCAGGTCGTGGCCGATGTGGTGCAGTCCGCCTTCCAGAGCGCCGGTCAGCGCTGCTCCGCACTTCGCGTACTTTACCTCCAGGAAGACGTGGCCGACCGGGTCATCGAGATCCTGAAGGGCGCCATGGACGAGCTGCATGTGGGCGATCCGCGCAACCTGGGTACCGATGTGGGTCCGGTCATCGATGAGGACGCACGCAAAGGCCTGATGGCGCACATCGAGAAGCTCAAGGGCGAGGGCCGCCTGGTTGCCGAAACCAAGCTCGATCCTGCGCATACCGCCGAGGGCACCTTCGTTGCACCGGTCGCCTTCGAGATCGACAGCATCGATGCGCTGGAGCGCGAACAATTCGGCCCGATCCTGCATATCGTTCGCTACAAGGCCAGCGAGATTGACAAGGTGATTCAATCCATTAACGATCGCCGATATGGCCTGACTTTCGGCGTGCACAGCCGCAACGAATCCTTCGCCGAAGAAATCGCCGAGAAGATTCGGGTAGGCAATGTATACGTAAATCGTAATATCATAGGCGCCGTAGTCGGCGTTCAGCCCTTTGGTGGTCAGGGGCTTTCGGGCACCGGTCCTAAGGCGGGTGGGCCGAATTATCTGTTGCGTTTCGCCACAGAAAAGACCCTGACCATCAATACCGCCGCCCTTGGCGGCAACGCGTCGCTACTCGCGATGGGTGACGAATAACCCGAGTTGAGTAGTCTGCCATGCGGGGTGATGACACCTCGCATGGCGGAAACGTACGAAAAGGCCTTGTCGATCGTCTAGTCTGTAAGTGACGCAGGGCCCTTTCGGCGTTGGACAACAAAAAAACTGCAAGAAGGACGACGCAACATGATGGAAAAAAACTAGCCCCCGGCTTTACCTTCGCGCTCTACCTAAAGCAGGTGAAGAGAAAAGCGTTACAAAAACAATGCGTGCCACTACCGGATTCTGTACGGTAAAGGCACTAACCGGTCGGAACGAGTTCCGTCATAATAATCTGGAGATGTTCCATGGCTATAGGTGTTTGGATCAGCCTTTTTGCTTACTTTGCGCTCATGGTTGCTATCGGCGTTTATGCGATGCGCAAAGCCACGTCTTCTTCTGAAGACTACATGCTGGGGGGACGATCTCTCAGTCCGAAGGTAGCGGCGTTATCCGCCGGTGCATCGGACATGAGTGGTTGGTTACTCTTGGGTCTGCCGGGTGCGCTCTTTGCATCGGGTCTTGGCTCAGCCTGGATTGGTATCGGCCTGCTGGTCGGTGCCTTCTTCAACTGGACACTGGTCGCACCCCGCCTTCGTGAACAGACCGTTCACTATGGCAATGCGATTACCATTCCGTCTTTCTTGGCCAATCGATTCCCGACGCGGGCCCTGTCGCTGAGAACGGTATCCGCCATCGTCATCGTGATCTTCTTCGCGGTTTATACAGCATCTGGCCTGGTTGCAGGCGGCAAGCTGTTTGAAAGCGCGTTTGCCGGGATCTTCAACTTCGGTGGCCTGAGCGACTACTCCGCCGGTCTCATCATCACCTTGGGCGTGGTCCTTGCCTACACGGTAGTCGGCGGCTTCCTGGCCGTGAGCATGACGGACTTCGTGCAGGGCTGCATCATGATGCTGGCCCTGATCATCATGCCAGCGGTGGTACTCTTCGGCGAAGGTGGCGGCGGCTTCTCACAGGCGACGCAGACCCTGAATGGAGTCGATCCTAACCTGCTCTCCTGGACCAATGGCCTGACCTTCATCGGCTGGCTGTCTGCGGTTACCTGGGGTCTGGGCTATTTCGGCCAACCGCACATCATCGTGCGTTTCATGGCGATCCGCACGCTGAAGGAAGTCCCCACTGCCCGAAACATCGGCATGGGCTGGATGGCTATCTCTCTGATTGGTGCCGTATCACTGGGCATCTTTGGTCGTGCTTATGCAGTTCGCAACGGCCTGGACATTGAAGATCCGGAAACCATCTTCATCGTTCTGTCCAACCTGCTGTTCCACCCGCTGATTACCGGCTTCCTCTATGCGGCACTGCTGGCGGCGGTCATGAGCACCATCTCCAGCCAGCTGCTGGTGTCTTCCTCCTCACTGACCGAAGACTTCTATCGCCTCTTCCTGCGCAAAGAAGCCACGGATCGTGAGTGTGTGAACGTTGGCCGTATCTGCGTAGTGCTGGTGGGCCTGGTGGCTCTGGTCATCGCCTCTGACCCGAACTCTCAGGTTCTGGGGCTGGTCAGTAACGCCTGGGCAGGCTTCGGCTCGGCGTTTGGTCCTTTGATCATCCTGTCGCTGATGTGGCAGCGCACTAACGGCGCTGGCGCCATTGCGGGCATGGTGGTCGGTGCCCTCACCGTCATCATCTGGATCTCTCTGGGCTGGAACGCATCCTTCATGGGTGGCCCGGGCGTCTACGAGATTATCCCTGGCTTCATCGCCTCCATGCTTGCCATCCTGGTGGTGAGCAGCGTTACGGCTGATGCTGGCGAATACCAGCACATTACCCGCTAACAGCGCGCCTATGCCGCAAGCATCGCAGCAGAAGAGCGTTGTGAATGGCATATCATGACAGGACTAGTGAAAGGGCTCCCTCGGGAGCCCTTTTCATTGCCTGCCGCCCCCGCTCAGGCCACCATCATTCGGCCAAATACGAACAACGCGAACACCACGAGCCCCCACCAACAGGCGGGCGCTGCCATCAGCTGACGCAGCCAACGGCGAGATGCCGTCACTCCCACCCCGTGCATGAAACCTGACCCGAGAGCCCAAAGCCCTAGCAACACCATCGGCAGGCGCCACTGCCAGGACAAGTCACTTAGCGCCTCGGGCCGCCACAAAAGCGCCACCGAGATAACCGACGACAGCACTAGACCGGCAAAGGGCAGCCAGACGTGGCGTAACATGCGTGAATTCATATCTCCTCCTGGCGAACCCACGGGAATCGAGCAACATCTTCTGATAGCCAGTCAAGACCAATTCAGGTGACTTGGCGAGCCGCCATCACCCATGGGCAGCGCACGACATCTACAGGACTTATACAAAAAAGCATCCTTCATGAGGGATCGCTAACTCCATGGATCAATATTCTTCTGCAATCATAACTATCAGCGTCATTGGAAAAATTGTAATGCCAAAGGAAACACTGTTTCCTATACTGCGTTTGTCAAACTAGGAACCGGCATCGGCCAGTGGCCGCTAACGTCGATCCAGCAAAAGCAATCAGGAGGCTTACATGAACAAGGCAACGCTTATTTCCGCAGCTCTTATCGCCACCAGCAGCTTGATGGCTGCTCAGAGCGCCCTGGCCTATCAGGCCGGTGATATCTTCGTGCGCGGCGGTGTCGCTCAGGTCGAACCCACTTCCGACAACGGCAAGCTCAATGGGGCCGACGTCGATGTTTCCGACGAGAATGGCTTCACCTACGGCTTTGGCTACCTGCTCACCGACAAGGTAGGGGTCGAACTCAACAGCAGCGAGCCCTTCGAACACCAGTTGAGCCTGGGTGGCACTGGCATAGGTAGCGTGGATCGCACCCCGGTCAACCTGCTGGCGAACTATTACCCGCTGGGCGGCACCGGCGGCAAGGTACAGCCCTACGTCGGGGTCGGCGTCAACTACACCACCTACTCCGATGAGGAGTTGAGTGGCCTGGATATCGACGATTCCTGGGGCGCGATTGGCCAGGTCGGCGTCGACCTAGCCCTCACCGACTATCTGCTGCTCAACGGCTCGGTGAGCTATTCCGATGTCGAAGCCGACGCCAGCCTGAACGGCAATGGCATCGGTACAGCCGATGTCGACCCTGTGACCATCGGCGGCGGTATCACCCTGCGCTTCTAAGCGGGGGAACCCAGTCTCAGGCTTCTGATCAGTCACTGACCATCAAGAGCAGAAGCATCCAGCGCCGGGCCTAGCGCCCGGCGTTTTTTTTGCTGCAAGAAGACGTATCGACGATAATACCGCGCCGAAAAACCCACGCTGCTTCCAGCGTTCCACTATCAACTCGCAGGTATTCTTCGTGAAAACGCGTCTTTCCGGCTTCGAGGTACTCGCGATGGGCTTCATGACCTTCGCGCTCTTCCTCGGTGCCGGCAACATCATCTTCCCCCCACAGGTCGGCCAAGGCGCCGGTGTTGCCTTCTGGCCCGCGGCAATTGGCTTTCTGGTCACCGGCGTGGGGATGCCATTGCTGGGCATCGTCGCGGTCGCCATCGTCGGCGGCGGACTGGACCGGCTAACCTCTCCCCTGCCCAAGGCGGCCGCGCTACTCTTCGGACTAGGCATCTATCTGTCGATTGGCCCCTTGTTCGCGCTGCCCCGCACCGGCACCGTGGCCTTCGAGATGGGCATGCGCCCCTTCATCGACTCGGCTCCCGCCACCGGCCTGGCCATTCACTCGGTACTTTTCTTTGGCCTCGCCACGCTGCTGGCACTGTCGCCCGGCCGGCTGGTGGACGTGATTGGCAAGTGGATCACCCCACTGCTGATCTTCCTGCTGTTGGTGATTGCCGGTGCCACCTTGCTCTTTCCGCAAGGACCGCTGGGGCCCGTCAGCGAGAGCTGGGCCGACGCCCCCTTCGCTCAGGGCTTCGAAAACGGCTACCTAACCATGGACACCCTGGCCTCGCTGGTCTTCGGCATCCTGATCGTCAGCGCCATCCGCGAACGCGGCATCGAGGATCGCCGCATCCTGATGCGCTACACCCTCATGACGGGCGTGATCGCCGCCACCTGCCTGGCCGCGGTATACCTGCCCCTGGCCTACATGGGCGCTACCAGTCATGAAGTGGCACCCGGCGCCGATAACGGCACGCTGATTCCTAGCTATGTGCAAGCGCTGTTCGGCCCGGCCGGCCCTGTATTGCTGGCGGTGATCATCACCCTGGCCTGCCTGACCACCGCGGTCGGTCTGCTGACCGCCTGCGGCGAGTATTTCCAGCGCCTCTTCCCCCGCCTACCCTACCGGGCGATGGTCATCATCATGGGGGCTTTTGCCGCCCTGGTGGCCAATCAAGGGCTCGATAGTCTGATCCGCATCTCGGTGCCGGTTTTGGTGGCCCTCTATCCACCGGCCATCGCGCTGATCGCCCTGTCGATGCTGCGCCGACAGTTAGCGGATGCGCCGCGGGTCTTCTCCTGCACGATGGGCCTGACCTTCGCCGCCAGCCTGCTTGACGGCCTGGCGGCCAGCGGCATCGAGGCACTGGTGAAACCCGCCAGCGCTATGCAGGCGATGCTGCCGCTCGGGGAGACGAGTTTCGGCTGGATACTGCCGGCCGCCGCTGGCCTGCTACTGGGCCTGGCCTTGAGTCGCCGCCAAGGTGACTCCCTGGATCCGGCACTCGCCGACTGATGCCATCAAACGGGCCTTTAGGCACATGCGACATGCCCAGGCACTGATAGCACCATAGCGCCAAGCAAGCGTGCCAAAGAGGCCCAACGCAAGACGCCCGCTTCCCTTGGGAAGCGGGCGTCGTCGTTAAAGCCGGGCACTAGGTGACACTAGGCAAGGTAACTCAGAAACGATAGCTCAGAAGCGATAGCTCAGGCCTGCCATCACGACCACCGGGTCGATCTCCACAGTGCCGACATCGTTGCCACCGACTTTGGCGTCGGTGTCGATATCCAGATACCAGGCGGCGGCGTTAAGCGCCCAATGGTCGTCGATGACCAGATCGACACCCACCTGACCCGCAGCGCCCCAGGAATCATCGAGCTCCAGGCTAGAGCCATCGACCTTTTCATCGCTGAAGGTGGTGTAATTGACGCCCAGACCGGCATACGGCTGTACGCGGGCCTGGGTGCCCCCCAGCGGATAGTATTGCAGGGTCAGGGTCGGCGGCAGATGCTTGGTGGACGCCTGGTTGGCCCCATTCAGCTTGATGTCGTGCTCAAAAGGCTTGGCGGCCAGCAGCTCGACACCCAGCTTGTCGGTAAACCGATAGCCCAGAGTGAAGGCAGGACCACTTTCACTCTGAACGTCCACATCGATGCTGCCGCTGGCGAGGGAACCATTGTCGCTCTTCGGTGAGACCTTGGCCACGCCAATACGGGTGAAGATGTCCCCGGCGCCATACTGGAGATCGGCAGCGAGAGCATCGCCTGAGTGAACAGCGCTGGCAGCGACCAGGCCAGAGGCAAGAACGGCAGTGAGGACTGAATGGCGCATGACACGTTTCCTTTTGATGTCGAGGCAGAGATGGCTGCCGGAAAAGACACCTTCAGTCTACTCAGCGTGCGAAGGATAAATATTGACTCAGCGCAAGGCTGAGCGGCTCACAGCGCAGCCTGCGACAATGCGCCCCACCTCACACGCCTCCTTCATCCGTTCTACCACTCAGCCATTAGCGTTAGGCGCCATCACCGCGGTGTATGTCGGTGCAAGCCAAGCGCCGCCAGGCTGTCATCATCGAGCGACTCTATGGCCTCGACTCGCGCCAGCTCGGCGTGATATTGCGCCGACAGGAAGGGCTTTCCCGCCAGCAGGTGAGCAAGATACTCTTGCGCCGGCCGCAAGGACTCAGCGGTTCGCTGCGGCTGGGCGACGTACACCCAGGCCTCGATGGGACCTTCGTCGGTGAGCACCGACTCGCGAACGCGGGTGTAATCGTGCGGATGCCCTTCGAAGGGGTCCATCAGCGTGATCTGGTCAGGGTGGGTCAGCTCGAAGAGCGCGCCCTCGACTCGCTGCCCCTGGGCCGGATGGACATTTGCATGCGCCACTCCCGGCACCTTGGAGGCCTTGTCGAAGCTGAGTCGATAACCCTCCAGTACCCCAGCTAGGGCGCGACGGGTCTCACCGATCCGTGCATCGACCCGCGCCACGTTCATGTTGCTGCCATAGGCAAAGTAATAGGGCATGGAAACCTCGCCGTGCGTGACGTTCAGGGAGCTTCGTTGATCACCTGATCGACTTCCTCGATGGCCTTGACCACCAGCAGACGATCCCCGGCGCGGGCCTGTTCCTGCTTGAGATACAGATCCGCCGCCGGTGCCACATTGCAGCTGGCTGGGAGTGGCGACTGCGCAGCCGTCATGGCGTCGAGACGTGCAATGAACACGAAGCGCAGCCACTGGGGCAGCGACATGCTGTCGACACAGAACGGCTGCTGGCTGGCCATCGCCTCGGCTGAAGGCTCTTCCACGCGCCACAGGTCTGACGCCTTGAGGGTCGCTTCCAGACGGCGAACCGCCTGATCGAGTTGTTGGTGAACGCTCATAGTCTTTCCCCAATCAAAACCAAAACGCACCATTATCCCGGCCAAGGCTCGCCTTGGCCAGCCGTGACAGGCCTAGCGCTTTAGCTCTGCAGTGACGCCTGATTGGCCAGCACCTTGCGCAGAAAGTCTCGGGTCCGCGGGTCACGAGGCGCCGAAAACAGCTCGGAGGGTGGCCCCTGTTCGACAATGCGCCCGCCTTCCATGAAGATCACCCGGTCGGCCACGTCGCGGGCAAATGCCATCTCGTGAGTCACCACCAGCATGGTCTGACGCTCCTCGGCCAGCTGCTTCATCAGCCCCAGCACCTCTTCGACCCACTCCGGGTCCAGCGACGAGGTCGGCTCATCGAACAGGATCACCTCGGCCTGAGCCGCCATGGCGCGACCTATGCCGACGCGCTGCTGCTGTCCACCGGAGAGCGAGGCAGGATAGGCATCCGCCTTGTCGGCAAGCCCGATGCGCTCGAGAATCTCCCGCCCGCGAGCGTACGCCTTGTCCTTGGGCCAGCGGTTGACCACGATCAGGCCCTCGCTAATGTTTTCAAGCGCCGTCTTGTTAGCGAACAGGGCATAGTTCTGAAACACGAAGGCCGTCGCCCGGCGCAGCGCCAGAATATCCGCCTTGCGCGGACGGGCGGCGTCAACGTCGAGATTGCCGATACGAATCCGCCCGGCATCCGGCCGTTCGAGAAAGTTCAGGCAGCGCAGCAGCGTCGACTTCCCGGTACCGGACGGGCCGATCACTACGATGATTTCACCCTGCTGAATTTCCAGGTCGATACCGCTGAGTACCGCGTTGCCCTGAAAGCGCTTGATCAGTCCTTCTACCCTTATCATCGTTGATAGGCCTCGTTGAATCGTGCCTCCAGGCGCCGCTGCAGCCAGGCCAACAGCTCGACGATCCCCCAATAGATCACCGCGACCGTAATGAAGGCCTCGAAGTAAAGGAAACTGCCGGCGGCCTCCTTCTGAGTAGCCCCCATCAGCTCCGTGACGCCCAGGGTGAAGGCCAGCGAGGTGGCCTTGATCATGTCAATGAAGTAGTTCATCAGGGTCGGCACGGCGATGCGGGTCGCCTGGGGCAGCACGATGCGCCGCATCAGCTGCCCATTGGTCATGCCGATCGACAGCGCCGCCTCGGTCTGGCTGCGATCCACCCCGACGATCGCCGCACGGATCGATTCCGCCATGTAGGCGGAAAAGTGCAAGGTCAGGCCGAGGATGGTGGCGGTAATACCATTGATCTCGGTCAGCGCACTGAACAACTGGGGCAGCCCGTAATAGAACAGGAAAAGCTGGACCAGCAGTGGCGTGCCGCGAAAGAACGAGATGAACAGCAGCGTGAGCGCATTCAAACCGGGAATCGCCAGCACCCGGATCACGGCCAGCAGGCAGGCCAGTATCAGGGCCAGCACCATGCCGGCCCCGGCCATCTCCAGGGTCAGCGGCAAATAGCTCAGCAGGACCGGCACCAGCTGAAGCATGTAATCAACGTCGAGCACGTTCATCATGACTCCCGATTACGGGCGGGTGATATCGGTACCGAACCAGCGCTCGGAAATCTCGCTCAGCGTGCCGTCGCTGCGCAGTTCCGACAGCGCCGCGTTGACCCGGTCCCGCAGTTCGGCGTCGTCCTCGCGGAACGGCAGCGCATTGCGGATCTGGGAGAACGGCTGACCGGCGAGCGCCAGCGGCAGCGGTTTTTCCTTGATCACCTGACTGGCACTGACCCGGTCCATGACGAAGGCATCGACCCGACCCAGCGCCGTGTCCTGTTCGATATTGCTCTCGTAGGTGCGAATGTCGATCTCGTCGGCGTAGGGCAGCTCCTCGAGCAGGGCTTCGTAGTTGGAGCCCAGGTTGACCGCCACCGACTTGCCGCGCAGGTCCTCGACGCCATGAATGCTGTCGTTGCCGCGCTTGACCACCACTTGAGCGCCGTCATAGACGTAGGGGTCGGTGAAGAGATACTTCGCCTCACGCTCGTCGGTGATGGTGATCTGGTTGGCAATGGTGTCGATGCGTCCCGACTCGAGCATGCCGAACAGGCCGGAGAAGTTGGCGGTCACGAATTCCACCTCGACGCCCATCTGCTCGGCGACGGCCTCAAGCACATCGACCTCGAAGCCCTTGAGCTCATCCTGTTCGACGAAGGTGAAGGGGAAGTACCCACCGGACATACCGACCTTGAGCGGATCGTCGGCCTGGGCCAGCCCGGCTGTAGCGAGTGCCGCAGCACCCAACAGAGAAAGAGTGAATGAACGCAGCATGGAGCTCTCCTGAATCGAGTCTAAAAAGATCATTAAGTAATAAGCCATTATAAAACTTATTACCCTTTGGAACATAGACCAGTAAGGCTTGGCTACTGGATTTTACCGCTACCGCTAACGGTAAGGCGCCTCCGCTTGCTCTCCATCAGCATTCACGCTTCATACCCGCAACACCGCCTCAACGACCAGCCCACGCCACATAGTGCCTTTCCAGAAAACAGCGGCTAGGCCCTCCACTTTTCCACCGCGCAATGACATCTATGCGTCACGCTATTGTCATGCACAGAAACACTGAAAAGAACTGTGGATAACCATTGGACAAGCGCGGATTACCGGGACGTCATGGGACCTAGCGATGGTTGGGTGATTTTTATACAACCCGGAATTTCTCCTCAGCTCAGGACTGCCAAGGGAAGCGGCATAAGTGATAGAGTGGCCGCTTAATTATGGGAAGGTGCCATGCAGCCAATTTTGACGCTTCACGACTTCTTCACACGCAGCGGTGCCCAGGTTCGGCTCTATCATCTGGGCCGACGCTTGGCGCCCTGCTCGCTCGACGAGCTGGCGGCCTTCGAGGCCCAACAGCAGCCCTGGTCGAGCCCCTGGAAGGAGCAGGCCCGACTGGCCTGCCTCTTCACGCTTGGCGACGCCGAAGAGCCGCTGATCTGGTTTCTGTCGCTGCCGCTGGACGAGCAGGGATATCTGGTGGCGGCACCCCGGGATGCCTTCATCCAGCGGCTGCTCGAGACCCTCGGCTACAGCGTCTCGACGCTTGGCAAGGAGCACCAGGTCGACAACCTGATGAAGGACAATCCGCTGGCCTTCACGCCCCCATTACAGCTTCAGGCAATGCTGCACGCCCGCGCCAACCTGGATATGGACCGCCCGGCCAGCCAGCATCTCGATTTCGCGGAAGACTACCTGACCGGCGCCCAGGACGACGCTGCATCAGAGCACGGCGAGGACCCGCAGGACAATCAGTGGCAAGCGCTTGGTCTGCAGGGCCTGGCTGACTTCGCGACCCGCCACGACAGCGACCAGGCCCATGCTCTGGCCCAGCGTCTGCCAAGGCTGCCCGACGAAGTCGTGCGTTCGCTGTGTTACTGCCTAGAGCATGTCAGCCTTGATGCCGAACTGATTCAGGCGCTACGCGCCCGCGGCGAGCAGGCGGCAAGCACGGGGGACATCGAAACCTTCTGCGCCTGCGTACGAGCGGTGGGCGCAAGCCGGGATGACAGCGTCGGCGCCTGGTATGGCAAGCTGCTCGATGATCCAGCCGCCTGCGGCCCGGACTTGCTTGCAGCGATCGCCGCCCGTGGCTGGGAGCACCTGGAAGACGCGCAGCGCCTGCCGCGCTATCTCGAACGCCTGGCCGAGCAACCGACGGTCGACTTCACGGCGATGGTCAAGGACTTGGCGTTGATTCCCCGGCTACGCCTGCCGCTGCTGATGCAGTTGCGCGATGCGCCGGCCGAGTCTCCGGTCGGCCAACGGCTCGCCCATCTACACCACTGACGCGGAGGGGTCATGAAAGCATTGCCCTATCAGGCCAAGGCGGTCATCGGTCGGCGCGAGATGGTCACGCTTCCAGAACTGGGGCTGACCCTGTGCTGCAAAGCCGACACCGGCGCTCGCACCTCGGCCCTGCATGCCGAAGACATCGAGACCTATGAGGAAGATGGACACGTCTGGGTCAGCTTCGTGACCCGAGGCGGCGGACCCGAGAGCCCGGCCCACCCCGTGCGCTTGCATCTGCACGACCGTCGAATGATTACCAGCTCCAACGGCCAATCCGAATGGCGCTATGTGGTGCGTACGCGCGTGCAGATGGGTGAGCTCAGCTTCATGGCGGAGCTGAGCCTGACGCACCGCGGCGATATGCGCCACCCCATGCTGCTTGGCCGTCGCGCCATGCGCCGCCTGCTGGTTGCGCCCGGTGCCGCTTTCCTTCACGGCGAGCCCTGACTTTTTACAAGGACCCGATGCATGCATATTGCCCTGCTTTCCCGCAATCGCCACCTGTATTCCACTCGCCGCCTGATTGAGGCAGCAGAGCAACGTGGACATACCATCCGGGTTGTCGACACCCTGCGCTGCTACATGAACATCACCTCGCATCGCCCCTCGATTCACTACAAGGGCGCGGAGCTGGAGCCCTTCGACGCGGTGATTCCGCGTATCGGTTCGTCGGTGACCTTCTACGGCTGCGCGGTGCTGCGCCAGTTCGAAATGATGGGCACCTATGTGCTCAACGACAACGTGGCCATCACGCGCTCTCGCGACAAGCTGCGCTCGCTGCAGCTATTGTCGCGCAAGGGTGTCGGCCTGCCAGTCACCGGCTTTGCCCACTCCCCAGACGACATCCCCGACCTGATCACCATGGTCAAGGGCGCCCCGCTGGTCATCAAGCTGCTGGAAGGCACCCAGGGCATTGGTGTGGTGCTCGCCGAGACCAACCAGGCGGCAGAGAGCGTGATCCAAGCCTTCATGGGCATGAAGGCCAACATCATGGTTCAGGAGTACATCAAGGAAGCCAAGGGCGCCGATATCCGCTGCCTGGTGATCGGCGACAAGGTGGTAGCGGCGATGAAGCGTCAAGCCGCGGAAGGCGAGTTTCGTTCCAACCTGCACCGGGGCGGCAGCGCCAGCGTGATCCGCATCACGCCTGAGGAACGCTCCACGGCGATCCGCGCGGCCAAGGCCATGGGGCTACACGTGGCCGGGGTCGACTTGTTGCGGTCCAATCACGGGCCAGTGATCATGGAAGTCAACTCGTCGCCAGGCCTTCAGGGCATCGAAACGGCCACCGGCAAGGACATTGCCGGCCAGATCGTCGAGCACCTAGAAAAGCATGCCGCCCCGAAACGCAAGGCCCCACCCAAGCCCAAGGGCTAAGGTGGCACTCTCGGGCTAGCCCGTCCGAGAGTTTTTTATCGCCCGGGGGTAGCAAAACACTGTTTCCCCACGCACAATCTGCGTCACCGGAGGAGGTGACTGCTCATGTTTCTCGATAATCGCCAAGTGGCGATGGACAGCTTGCTCGAAGCGCTGGCCGATAGCCTCGACTACTTTCAGGACAATATCGAACGCCTGCGCCCGTCGCTGCGCGAAGTACTGAAGCCGCACTACGAGGCGCGCAGCAAGGACATGCAAAAGCTGCAGACCTTGGCCAAGCGTCACCTCAAGCTGCTGCCCAGGGACGCCGATGTCGAACGCGACGACTACATGTGGCTATGGAGCCGGCTGAAGAGCTTCGTCGGCAACGACAGTCAGGTGCTGATCGGTGAGCTTCTCGAACAGGAGCGTGTGCTGATGCAGGCCCTAGCCACCCTGCACACGCATCCGTTGCCCGAGTCGATCGAGCCAGTCATGGAGCGCTGCTGGAAGGGCTGTCGTAAGCTGATTCGCGAGCTGTATCAGCTGCAGAAAGAGAACCGCTAGCCCCCTCTCCGCCGCCAGTCTCTTCCTCGGGGGATGTCACCTCAGCGTCGACGTCCCCTGGCGTGCCTCTCTGCCCTTCTTGCTCTTCCGGCCGCTTCTCTCGCGCCTGCAGCTCAAGCGATGCCGCCACCGCCTGAGCCGATACCCGTGGCGGCTCGGCAATCACCAGCGGCTCTTCCGGCCCCAGGAAGTAGGCTTCCCGCCCCCAAAGATACAGATCACCGAGCGTAGCCAGTCGCGCCAACCACTCACGGGCTCGCAGCCGCCAGATACCGTCGGCCTCTTCGCTCTGCACCGCACAGCCTTCGACCTTGAGCCCCAGCGCATCGGCGATGAACATGGCCCTGGGAAGGTGCCAGGCCTGACTGATCAACAGCGCGCGTTCGACGTCGAAGACCGCCTGAGCGCGCACTAGGGTATCGAAGGTGCTGAAGCCCGCGTAATCCAGCGTCATGTCGACATCGCGCACACGCTGCTCACGAAGCTCCCGCCACATGCTTACCGGCTCGTTGTAGTAGCGAGTGCGGTTGTCACCGGACAGCAGCAGGTGATCGACGCGCCGGTCGCGCATCAGCTTGGCGGCGGCTTCGATCCGCGCGGCGAAATAGGGGTTGCGTCCGCCCTGCCGGCTCCACAGCGAGGTGCCGAAGACGATGCCGACCGGCGCTTTGGCACACTGCGACAGCTGATGGTCGATACGGCCACGCGTGCGCTCGACCATCCACAGATTGGCTGCCACCCCAGCGATGATCAGGCCTATCACCAAGGCGCCCAGCGTCATCAGGAGGGCCCTGAGGCCCACCCCCCATTTCCGGTACATGCAAACTTACCCTTTGCTGTCTATGCCACCCGAGCCGTCAGTGAGGCCTCAGAACATGCCCAGCTCGAGCCGGGCTTCCTCGCTCATCATCTCACGGCTCCAGGGCGGGTCGAAGACGATGTCGACATGGACCTTGCTGATCTGCGGGGCGCCGAGGATCTTGTTGCGGGCGTCGGCGGCGATCACGTCGCCCATGCCGCAGCCCGGCGCGGTGAGAGTCATGCGAATGGTGACGAGGCGTTCGCCGGAGAGCAACCGCTCGATGCGACAGCCATAGACCAGCCCCAGTTCGACGATATCGACCGGGATTTCCGGGTCGAAGCAGGTGCGCAGCTGATCCCAGACGAACTGCTCGATTTCCTCTTCACTGGCATCTTCGGGCAGCGTCGGGCGCGGCAACGATTCGAGACCCAGGGCATCCAGGTTGGCGCCCTCGATCAGAAACAGGCGGCCCTCGAAGGCCACGCTGACGGTACTGCCCTTGGCCTGCATCACCGAGACGATGCTGTCCTCGGTCAGTGTCACGGTCTTGCCGAAGGGAATGGAGATGACCTCCACATCCCGCTGCAGGGGCATTTCCTGTCCCTTATAGAGCGCATCCACTTGTTCCATGGCCGACATTTCACTCCTCCGGGGTCAGTTAGCGCACCATGCCGATCACCCGCTCCAGAGACTCGACGAAGATGTCGATCTCCTCGGGGGTGTTGTAGGCAGCAAATGAGGCGCGGCAGGTGGCATCGACACCGAAGTGTGCGAGCAACGGCTGGGCACAGTGGTGGCCGGTACGAATCGCCACGCCGAGCTGATCGATCAGCAGGCCGATGTCCTGACTGTGGGCGCCCTCGACCACGAAGGACATGACGGCTGCCTTGCCCGGCGCGGTCCCCAGAATCCGCAGGCCATCGATGCGCGAGAGCTCCTTGGTGGCATGCTCGGTGAGACGATGCTCCCAGGCACGGATCAGCGGCAGGCCGATGCCGGATACCCAATCGAGCGCCGAGCCCAGCGCGATCACCTCGGCAATCGCCGGGGTCCCAGCCTCGAACTTGTGAGGGATATCGGCGAAGGTGCTGCCGGCCTCGAAGGACACGGTCTTGATCATCTCGCCACCGCCCTGCCAGGGCGGCATGGCTTCTAGCAATGCAGCTTTGCCATAGAGCACCCCCACGCCCGTTGGCCCGTAGACCTTGTGGCCGGAAAAGGCATAGAAGTCGGCATCCATGGCCACCACATCCACCTGCTCATGGGGCGCCGCCTGGGCGCCGTCGACCAGGATGAGGGCGCCGTGGGAGTGCGCCACGCTTGCCATCTCGGACACCGGGTTAACGGTGCCGAAGGCATTGGACACGTGGTTCACCGCCACCAGACGCGTCCGCTCGGTGAAGAGGTCGCGATAGGCGGCCTGATCGAGCACGCCGCGCTCATCGACCGGGATCACCTTGATGGTGAAGCCGATTTCCTTGGCCAGCAGCTGCCAGGGCACGATGTTGGAGTGGTGCTCAAGCTGCGAGACCAACACCTCATCGCCGGCCTTGAGATTGGCCCGCCCCCAGGTATTGGCCACCAGGTTGATGGCCTCGGTGGTGCCCCGGGTAAAGATGATCTCGCGGATCTCGCGGGCATTGATGAAGGCCCGCACCTTGTCACGGGACCGCTCGAAGGCAGACGTCGCCTCGTCGGACAGGGTATGCAGCCCGCGATGAATATTGGCGTTGTAGCGCCGGTAGTAGTCGTCGAAGACCTCAATCACCTGCCGAGGCGTCTGGCAGGTGGCGGCGTTGTCGAGATACACCAACGGCTTGCCGTGAACCTCTCGGTCAAGGATCGGGAAGTCGCTGCGTACCTTGGCCACGTCCAGCATCAGGTCACTGAAGTCGGTCATGACTTACTCCTCGTCCAGGGCGGCGGCAACCTCGACCAGCCCGGCCAGATTGAACCGCTCCGGCAGCTTGCCTGCCACCGTGCGCTCGACGCGCTCGGCCACGGCGTCCAGCGACACCTGCTCCATCACCTCGCCGGCGAAGGCCAGCGTCAGCAAGCCGCGGGCCGTCTCTTCGTCGATACCGCGAGCCCGCAGGGCGAAGATGGCCTCTTCGTCCAGCTGGCCGGTGGTGGCGCCATGGGAGCACTTGACGTCGTCGGCGTAGATCTCGAGTTCCGGCTTGGTGTCGATCTCGGCACGGTCGGAGAGCAGCAGGTTGGCGTTGCTCTGGTGCGCCTCGATCTTCTGGCTTTCGCGGCGCACGATCACCTTGCCATTGAAGACACCATGAGCCCGGTCGCCGAGGATGCCCTTGTAATTCTCGTTGGAGAAAGTGTGGGGCGCGTTGTGATTGACCAGGGTGTGGTTATCGACGTGCTGGCGACCCTGAGCGAAGAACAGACCGTAGTAGTTGGCCTCGGCGCCCTGGGCGTTGAGCTCGGCGACGATGTCGTTGCGCACCAGCGAACCGCCCAGGTTCAGGTTGAAGGAGGTGAAGCGACTGTCGCGACCCTGGTCGATATGCAGGCTCGAGACATGCAGGTCCTTGAGCGATGCTTCCTGCAGCTTATAGTGCGTCAGGATAGCGCCGCGCTCCAGCATCACCTCGGACACCAGGTTGGAGAAGTTGGCAGCCTCTTCCTCGCCCACCTGATGCTCGATCACGGTGGCCTGACTGCGTGCACCGGCCTCGATCAGCACCCGAGGATGGCTCATCAGCGGCGTGGCATTGGCCCGGGACAGGAACTGCACCAGGATCGGCGCCTCGACCACCGTACCCGGCGCCAGGCGAATCACTGCGCCCTCTTCGGCGAAAGACGTATTGAGCGCCGTGAACGGCGAGAAATCGACGCCGGCCAGGCGACCCAGGGCGCCACCCACGGCCTCGTGGTTATCGGCCAGGGCCTGAGACAGCGGCTCGACGCTGACGCCGGACGGCAAGGCCGCCAGGTCAGACAATTCGGGCGCGAAGATGCCATCGACGAAGGTCAAACGCAGCGCTTCCAGGGGCAGCGTCAGGGCCGCCGCGGTCGCGGGCGACAGTGGCGTCAGATCCTGCGCATCCTGGGCCAGGGTGAAGTCGCCCCGGGCGATGGCACGCACGTCGGTGTACTTGAAGGCCTCGTCGCGCCGGGTCGGGAAGCCCAGCGCTTCGAAGCGCGCCGCGCCAGCCTGACGGCGGGCAGCGATCCAGGTCGGCTCGGCGCCACGGCGTGTGCCGCGTGCGCTCAGTGCATCGAGAAAAGTCTGTTCGTCGCTCATGCCGCGGATTCCTCCAGGACCCATTCGTAGCCGCGAGATTCGAGTTCCAGGGCCAAGTCCTTGCCGCCGGTCTTGACGATGCGACCGTCGACCAGCACATGCACCACGTCCGGCACGATATGATCGAGCAAGCGCTGGTAGTGGGTGACCATCAGGATGGCGCGATTAGCATCACGCAGTGAGTTGACGCCGTCGGCGACCACCTTCATGGCGTCGATATCCAGCCCGGAGTCGATCTCGTCGAGCATGGCGAGCTTGGGCTGGAGTAGCAGCATCTGCAGGATCTCGTTGCGCTTCTTCTCGCCACCGGAGAAACCTTCGTTGACGGCGCGCTGCAGGAAGCTCGAGTCCATCTTCATGAACTTGATCTTTTCCCGCACCAACTTCATGAATTCCGGTGCTGGCATCTCATCTTCGCCGCGAGCCGCACGCTGTGCGTTAAGCGCCGCCTTGAGCAGGTAGATGTTCTTCACCCCGGGGATCTCGACCGGATACTGGAAGCCGAGCAGCAGGCCGGCACAGGCACGCTCCTCGATATCCATCTCCAGCACGTCCTTGCCTTCGAAGGTGATCGTGCCGCTGGTGACCTCATAGCCGTCCTTACCGGCGATGACCGCCGATAGGGTCGACTTGCCGGCCCCGTTGGGGCCCATGATGGCATGCACCTCACCGGGGTTGATGGTCAGCGACAGACCCTTGAGGATTTCCTTGCCTTCCACCGTGACGTGCAGGTCCTTGACTTCGAGCATGTTGACACCTTGATTCGGTTCGGGCCGCCACGCGGCCTGTAAAATTCGATGACGGATGACGTATCACTAGGCGTGCGGCACTTAGCCGACGGCACCTTCCAATGTCACGTTGAGCAGCGCTTCGGCTTCGACGGCGAACTCCATCGGCAGCTCCTGGAAGACGTCCTTGCAGAAACCGTTGACGATCATGCTGACCGCGTCTTCCTCGGAGATACCCCGGCTCTGGCAGTAGAACAGCTGATCCTCGCCGATCTTCGAGGTGGTCGCCTCGTGCTCGACGGTGGCGGAGCTATTGCCAATTTCCTGATAGGGGAAGGTGTGAGCGCCACACTGATCGCCGATCAGCAGCGAATCGCACTGGGTGAAGTTGCGCGCGCCCTTGGCCCGCGGGCCGATCTTGACCAAGCCACGATAGGACTGGTTACTGCGCCCGGCGGAAATCCCCTTGGAAATGATGCTAGAGCGGGTGCCCTCGCCGATGTGAATCATCTTGGTACCGGTATCGGCCTGCTGGCGGCCGTTGGTTACGGCGACCGAATAGAACTCACCGATGCTGTCGCGGCCGCGCAGCACGCAGGACGGGTACTTCCAGGTGATCGCCGAGCCGGTCTCGACCTGGGTCCAGCTGATCCGCGAGCGGTCACCGCGGCAATCACCGCGCTTGGTCACGAAGTTGTAGATACCGCCCTTGCCATCTTCGTCGCCCGGGTACCAGTTCTGCACCGTAGAGTACTTGATGTAGGCGTCTTCCAGCGCCACCAGCTCGACTACCGCAGCGTGCAGCTGGTTCTCGTCACGCTGAGGCGCGGTGCAGCCCTCGAGATAGGAGACCTGGGCCTGCTTCTCGCAGACGATCAGGGTGCGCTCGAACTGGCCGGTGTTGGCGGCGTTGATGCGAAAATAGGTGGAAAGCTCCATCGGGCAGGTCACGCCTTCCGGCACGAAGACGAAGGAGCCATCGGTGAAGACGGCCGAGTTGAGCGCCGCGAAGTAGTTATCGGCGGCCGGCACGACGCTGCCCAGATACTGCTTGATCAGTTCCGGGTAATCGCGAATCGCCTCGGAGATCGAGCAGAAGATCACGCCGGCTTCGGCCAGCTTGTCTTTGAAGGTGGTGGTCACGGATACCGAGTCGAAGACCGCATCCACGGCGACGCCGGCCAGTGCGGCCCGCTCGTGCAGCGGAATGCCCAACTTCTCGTAGGTTTCGAGCAGTTTGGGATCGACCTCATCCAGGCTCTGCGGGCGATCTTCGTCCTTCTTAGGTGCGCTGTAGTAGGAGATCGCCTGATAGTCGATAGGCGGATAATCCAGATGCGCCCAGGAAGGCGTCGTCATCTTCAGCCACTGATGGTAGGCCTTGAGGCGCCACTCGAGCATCCAATCCGGCTCGCCTTTCTTCTTCGAGATGAAGGCGATGGTGTTCTCATCGAGGCCAGGCGGCATCGTGTCGCTTTCGATGTCAGTCACGAACCCTTGGGTATATTCGCGACGGACAAGCTGCTCCATTTCTTCACTTGCCATGGTCTGTCTCCTCCCGGGCAATTGGAATCGAGGGATCCGGGCGTTTTACGTTAGCGACCGGCCTCGCTGGCCAGGGTCACGGATTGAATGGGAAGCCTGACCGGTAACTTGATCGGCGTGGTTTCGGCCAGATGCGCCAGGGTCACGCTGTCGAGCAGGGTGCGTACGGCGAGTGACACCCGCTGCCAGTTGTCGGACACCCCGCAGGTCGCGGCCAACTCGCAGTCGCCGTCGTCCTGGCTGCACTCGGTCATCGCTACCGGGCCTTCGATCGCGGTGATGATATCGATGGCGCTAATCTGGGACGCGGGCCGCGCCAGGCGATAGCCGCCCTGGGAGCCGCGCTGAGACAGCAAAAGCCCGGCGCGAACCAGCATCTTCAGGGTCTTGCTCACCGTCGGGTGCGGCAGTTGAACCGCCTCGGCCAACTCCGCTGCGGCATGCGGCTGCTCCGGATGACGAGCGATCTGCGCCATGACCACGGCGGCGTAATCGGTCAAACGGGACAGTTTCAGCATGGCGGCACTCCTTGTGCGCAAAAGCGCGGTGGCGGTCTGCCTGGCGAGGTAACCTCGGATTGAGGACCATTTTAGTCCTGTATAATCCCGATGTGAAGCCTCCCCATCCGTCTTCGCAGGCTTATCGGCGGATCGCAGCACGATCGGCACCGATGGCATCAATAATGACAATTATTATCATTTGTGGCGAATCCGCCCTGCCCTGCACAGGAAGGCTTTCTCACCCGCCCCGTTTGACCGCCCTCACAGCCACACCTATCCCAAGTGCCCAGACATGAAACGCAAACACCCCCGCCAGGAAGCCCGGCGAGGGTGTCATCGCTCGATCAGCGCTTGGTCAAGCGCAATCGATCAGGCGTCGAACGGGTTACGCAGAACGATGGTCTCGTTACGATCCGGTCCGGTAGAGATGATATCGATAGGCGTGCCCACCTGCTCTTCCAGGAAGCGGATATAGCCACGGGCATTGTCCGGCAGATCCTCGACACGCTTGATGCCCAGGGTCGACTCGCTCCAGCCCGGCAGATCGTGGTAGAGCGGCTCGATGGCTTCATAGCCTTCGGAGTCCACCGGCGTGTCCAGCACGTCGCCATCTTTGCTGCGATAGCCGATGCAGACGCGGATGTTCTCCAGGCCATCGAGCACGTCGAGCTTGGTCAGGCAGAGGCCAGACACCGAGTTGATCTGCACCGCATGGCGCAGCGCAACGGCATCGAACCAGCCGCAGCGGCGCGCGCGGCCGGTGGTCGCGCCGAATTCGTGACCTTTCTCGGCCAGGTGGCGACCGTGATCATCGAAGAGCTCGGTGGGGAACGGACCGGAACCGACACGCGTGGTGTAGGCCTTGGTGATACCCAGCACGTAATCGAGATACAGCGGGCCAACGCCGGAGCCGGTGGCGGTGCCGCCAGCCGTGGTGTTGGAGCTGGTCACGAATGGATAGGTGCCGTGGTCGATATCCAGCAGCGAGCCCTGAGCACCCTCGAAGAGAATGTTCTCGCCGGCCTTGCGGAAGTCGTGGACCAAGCCAACGGTGTCGCAGACCATCGGGCGCAGGTCTTCGCCCATCTGCATGGCCTCGTCGAGGACTTCCTGGAAATTGACCGGCTCTTCACCGTGATACTTGGTCAGCACGAAGTTGTGATAGTCCAGCACCTCGCCGAGCTTTGACGCGAAGCGCTCACGGTGCTGCAGATCGCCCAGACGCAGACCGCGACGTGCGACCTTGTCTTCATAGGCCGGGCCGATACCGCGACCGGTGGTGCCGATCTTGGCCACGCCGCGCGCCTTCTCGCGAGCCTGATCCAAGCGTACGTGATAGGACAGGATCAGCGGGCAGGCCGGCGACAGACGCAGGCGCTCGCGCACCGGAACGCCCTTGGCTTCCAGTTCGCGGATTTCCTTGATCAGCGCCTCCGGCGACAGCACGACGCCGTTGCCGATCACACAGGTCTTGTCGTCCCGCAGAATACCCGACGGAATCAGGTGCAGGACGGTTTTTTCACCGTCGATGACCAGCGTATGGCCGGCATTGTGACCGCCTTGGAAGCGCACCACCGCAGCGGCCGATTCGGTCAGCAGGTCGACGACCTTGCCCTTGCCTTCGTCACCCCACTGGGTGCCCAGTACGACTACGTTCTTGCCCATTGCTCTCGTCTCTTGATCAAAGAATCCGTCAATCGAAGCCTCATCGCCGGCCTCAAGCCAGGTGAGACACCTGCCAGTCATCGCCCATGCGCACCAGTTGGCGATCGCAGCGGTGCTCGGCCGGCCCGGTACGCTGACCTGGCAGGGCCTGCACGACACGCTCGCCGGCTTCGCGCAAGCCTTGCACCGCCTGGGCTAGGCCCGGCGCATCGTCGGCCGGCGCCCAGATACCGTCGCAGGGAGGCTGCTGCTCATCCAGGGTCGCCAGTAGCTTGAGGTCCATCGAGAAACCGGTGGCCGGACGCGCACGCCCAAAGGCCCGCCCCGTATCGTCATAGCGGCCGCCCTTGGCCAACGCCTGGCCGTAGCCCGGCACATAGGCGGCGAACATCATGCCGGTGTGGTATTCATAGCCGCGCAGCTCGGCAAGGTCGATGTAGATATCGAGCTGCGGGTCGGCCGCCGCCACGCCTTCGCACAGCGCCGCCAGTTGGTCGAGGGCAGCGCCGACTGACGCCGGCGCCTCGGCGAAAGCGCTGCGCGCCTCATCGAGCACTTCGCGACCGCCGTGCAGCTCGACCAGCGCCAGGAACATCTCGGCCAGGGCCGGGTCCTTGACGCTTGATTCGACGCAGGCGGCAAGCTCACCCGGCGACTTGAGCTCCAGGGCCGCGAAGATAGCGCGCTCCTCGGCATGCCCGAGTTCGGCGGCCTGCACCAGGCTGCGATAGAGGCCGATATGGCCAAGCGCCAGGTGGACTTCAGCGGCGCCGGCCGCCTTGACGCTACCCAGCGCCAGGCGAAGGATTTCCAGGTCCGCCTCGAGGCCGGCATGGCCGAACAGTTCGACGCCTACCTGCACCGGGCTGCGGCTTCCCTGGTGCTGGTCGGACTTGGCCCGCAGCACGTTGGTGCAATAGCAAAGTCGCACGGGGCCCTGGCGCTTCAACGAGTGGGCGTCCATGCGCGCCACCTGAGGCGTGACGTCGGCACTGGCGCCCATCATGCGTCCGGTGAGCTGGTCGGTCAGCTTGAAAGTCTGCAGGTCGAGGTCGGTACCGGTGCCGGTCAGCAACGAGTCCAGAAACTCGAGGGGGGGCGGCATCACCTGGTCATACCCCCAGCGATGGTAGAGGTCGAGCAACGCCCGACGCAGCTCTTCCATGCGCGCCGCCTGGGGCGGCAACACTTCATCCATGCCGTCGGGGAGCAACCAGCGGTCAGCGATGGTCATGTTCTGTCCTGCCAAGGTTGAATGGCCTATCCGGGCGTCGACCGGGATCACGAAGCCTTATGCAGGCCACGACTTCCGCGCCTCTTGGATCGCATGATCCAGGCAAGCGGCGTCGCATGCCCCGTGGAAACGCCCACAAAAAAACCGGGCAACGCCCGGTATAGGGATTCTACCACGTTTGCCTGTGTGATGAACCCTGAGCGGGGCACAGATCGCCCCGCTCACTGCACTGTGCATGCAGGATCACGCTAGCGTGGCTTCACGCCAGCGCTATCATTCCCCGCCTTGCGGTGACGGGCTCTTCAGATAGCGGAAGAAATCGCTCGACGGGTCGAGCACCATCATGTTTCCACCGCCGCTGAAGCTCTGGCGATAGGCATCGAGGCTGCGCCAGAAGGAGTAGAACTCCTCGTCCTGCTGATAGGCATCCGAGTAGATCGCAGCGGCCTCGGCATCACCCTCACCGCGCAGGGTTTCAGAGCGCGACTGGGCCTGCGCCAAGAGCACCTGGCGACGACGGTCGGCATTGGCGCGAATACGCTCGGCCTCTTCCTGACCCTGTGCGCGCCATTCCCGCGCCTGACGCTCACGCTCGGAGCGCATGCGCGAATAGACCGCCGACGAGACGTCTTCCGGCAGGTCGATACGCTTGACGCGAATGTCGCGAATCGCCACACCCAGCTCTTCGCGCATCAGCTTGTCGAGCTCCTCGGTCGGCGTGGTCATCAGGTCATCGCGACGCTCGGAGATAATCTGCTGCAGGTTCAAGCGACCGAACTCGTTACGTAGGCTCTCGTCGACGCGAGGCTGAATCAGGCGCACGGCCATCATCTCGTCACCGGCAGTGGCCTCGTAGTAGCGGGTCGGGTTGACCACCTGCCACTTCACGTAGGAGTCGACGATGACCGCTTTCTGCTCGAGTGTCAGATAGCGGCTGGCGTCGGTATCCAGCGTCAGCACACGGGTATCGAAGGTCCGCACCGTTTGGGTGATCGGCACCTTCACGTGCAGGCCAGGCTGAATATTCTCCTCGACGACCTCACCAAAGCGCAGCTTCACGGCACGTTCGGTTTCATCGACGATGTACAGGCTATTACTGGCCAACCAGGCGACGGCAGCGAGACCGCCGACGATCAGCAGGGAGCGATTATTGATCATTACCGGCCCTCCCTCTGGATACCGCTGGTGCTATTGCTGGAACTTGAACTGCGATTGGACTGCTGGCCCTGGCTGCGCAGGCGATCCAGCAGCTGAGGGTCGACTTCCTGAGCATTGGCATCCTGATTGTTCTGGCCGTTCTGCCCCGACTGGTTCGAGCGCAGTTTATCCAGCGGCAAGTACATCATCGGGCTCGATTCGGCATCGACCAGCACCTTGTCGGTACGGCCCAAGACCTCGCTCATGGTATCCAGGTAGAGACGCTCACGCATCACGCCCGGCGCACCCTCGTACTGGGTCAGCAGCGAGTTGAAGCGGTTGGCCTTACCTTGCGCCTCGGCTACGACCGATTCGCGATACCCCTGGCCCTGTTCGATCAGGCGCTGCGCCTGACCCTGAGCGGCGGGAATGATCGCATTGGCATACGCCATGGCTTCGTTGATGGTGCGCTGGCGGTCCTCGCGAGCACGGATAACGTCATCGAAGGCGTCCTGCACAGCATCGGGCGGCGCAGTCGATTCGATGTTGATGGTCTGCAAGAGCAGACCGGTGCCATAGCTGTCCAGGTAGGACTGCAGACGGCTGCTTACCGCACTGCCGAGAATCTCACGACCGGAGGTCAGGATATCGATCATCTCGGTGCCGCCAACCACATGGCGCAGAGCGGAATCCAACGCATTCTCGAGGCTCACCTCGGGGTTGCGGACATTGAGCACGAAGTCGCGCGGATTGGCGACTTGATACTGGGCCGAGATCTCGACAGAGACGATGTTCTCGTCCTCGGTCAGCATCGACTGGGTCTGAGTCAGTGAACGCACGCGGGTCACGTTGACCATGCGCACGTCATCCACCAGCGGCGGATTCCAGTGCAGACCGGGAGTGACGATCTCCTGGAACTTGCCGAAACGCAGCACCACGCCACGCTCGGACTGGTCGACCAGATAGAACCCGGAGGCTGCCCATACGGCCAACGCGATCACGATCAGAAGCCCAGGCAGAGCGAAGGTGTTACGACGACCGCCACCTGGCTTGCCACCGCCGCCACCGCTGCGCTTGCCGCGGCCGCCGAGCAGGCTATTGATCTTGTCCTGGAATTTCTTCAGGGCTTCATCGAGGTCGGGAGGCCCCTGATTGTTGCCCCCACCACCATTATTGCCGCCGCCATTACCGCCGCGTCGGCCGCCCCCACTCCAGGGGTCATGCTGCTTGCCGCCACCAGGCTCATTCCAAGCCATACGTATTCTCCACTCTGCGTTGACTGCGTCGAGGGTCGAGGCGTTCACGCCTCGACCCGACATGCGATGGGATCGTCATGTCCTGTTCGGTGCCCCGGCCATCCTGCCGGCAGCGTCAAACCGCCATCTTGCCCTCAATGGCGGGTATCAGAAAACCCTCAAGGCTCCCAGACCGGCTTTTCCTGCTCTTCGGGAGGCAGATAGGCATCGGCTTTCTCGCCGAGGCGGGCCATCAGCTGCATGAATTCGCGCCTGGGGAGGCGGATATCGAGCAGCGAGCGCCCCTGCTCATCGAAATGCTCCTCGCGCACGGCACCCAGCTCATGCAGGCCGGCACGCAGCTTGCCTTGTTCTGGCGAGAGCGCCAGAGAGGTATCCAGCACGTCCTCGGCGAGACACTCGGAAAGCGCCTGCTGCAACAGATCGAGCCCCAGGCCCTTCTGCGCCGAGACCCAGACCGATATCGGACGCCCCTCGCCGTCGCGCTCGATGCGGGGTGCGCTGTCGAACAGGTCGATCTTGTTCATCACCTTCAGGCACGGCACCTCGTCGGCACCGATTTCCTCGAGCACTTCTTCGACCTGGGACACGTTGAGTTCACGGTCCGGGTCGGCGGCATCGATCACATGCACCAGCAGGCTGGCCTCGGCGGCCTCCTGCAGGGTGGCACGAAAGGCTTCGACCAGCTTGTGCGGCAGGTGGCGGATGAAGCCAACGGTATCGGCGAGCACCACCGGCCCCACATCGTCGATCTCGAGCCGGCGCAGGGTCGGGTCGAGCGTGGCGAAGAGCTGGTCGGCCGCATAGACGCTGGACTCGGTCACGCTATTGAACAGCGTGGACTTACCGGCGTTGGTGTAGCCCACCAGGGAAACGCTGGGGATCTCTGCCCTGGCGCGCGCGCGGCGATTCTGCTCGCGCTGGGAGCGCACCTTGTCGAGCCGTTTATGGATCGACTTGATACGCCCGCGCAGCAGGCGACGGTCGGTCTCGAGCTGGGTTTCACCCGGCCCGCGCAGACCGATACCGCCCTTCTGGCGCTCGAGGTGGGTCCAGCCGCGCACCAGGCGCGTGGACATGTACTCGAGCTGGGCCAGCTCGACCTGCAGCTTGCCTTCATGAGTGCGCGCGCGCTGGGCGAAGATATCGAGAATCAGCCCAGTACGATCGAGCACCCGGCACTTCAATGCCTGCTCGACATTGCGCTGCTGGGAAGGGCTCAAAGCATGGTTGAAGATCACCAGTTCGGCGTGGTGAATCTCGCGTAGCTCCTTGAGCTCCTCGAGCTTGCCACTACCGATGAAGGTGCGGGAATCAGGCCGACTCCGGCTGCCCTGCATCAGGGTAGCCGGCTCGGCGCCAGCGGAGCGCACAAGCTCGAGAAATTCTCCCGGGTCTTCGCGCTCCTTCTCGTCCTGGAAGTCTACATGGACGAGGATCGCCGTCTCTCCGGCGTCGGGACGTTCGAAAAACAATCAATACCTCGTGATCAGCTTTCCTGGGCCACCGCAGTATCTTGGGCGGGCAGGCGCACGTTGCGCGACGGCACGACCGTCGAGATTGCGTGCTTGTATACCATCTGGCTAACGGTATTGCGCAGCAGGATCACAAACTGATCGAAGGACTCGATCTGTCCCTGCAGCTTGATACCGTTGACCAAAAAGATCGATACCGGAATGCGCTCCTTGCGCAGAATATTCAGGTACGGGTCTTGGAGGGATTGCCCCTTGGACATTTTGCTCTCCCTAATCTGTCTCTTAACTGATGTCATTTTTATCGGCTTCGGCACGGCGTTTGCCGTTCCTCGGCACGGATAGTGTGCGGTTCGAAAAGTGCGAACCAATCCAACCGTCTATCTTACGCTATGTCCTGCACTGGCGCACGAGATTCAGAACCTCTTCGAGCGGGTCGGCGCCCTGGCTATCGACCCAATGCAGGTCGGGCCAGCGGCGCAGCCAAGTCAGCTGACGCTTGGCCAACTGACGGGTGGCAATCACACCTCGCTCGCGAAACGCGTCCCAGCCGTAGCAACCGTCCAGATGCTCCCAGGCCTGCCGGTAGCCGACGCTTTTCATCGACGGCAGCCCCGGGTGCAGGTCGCCCCGCTCGCGCAGGGCAGCAACCTCGTTGAGAAAATCGCCCGCCAGCATGGCATCGAAACGCTCGGCGATGCGGGCATGGAGCACGGCACGATCGCCGGGCGCCACGGCGATTGACAACGTACGGTAGGGAAAGGTTTCACGACGCTGCTCATCCCAGAGCTCCGTCATCGCACGACCGCTGATGCGCTGCACCTCCAGCGCCCGCATCAGCCGCTGGGGATCGTTGACATGGATGCGCTGCGCCGATGCCGGGTCCACCTCGGCGAGCGCCGCATGCACGGCGGCAAGCCCACCCTCGGCGGCCAGTGCCTCGATGCCGGCGCGCACCTCGGGGTCGCTGCTCGGCAGGTTGGCCACCCCCTCGGTTAGATGCTTGTAATACATCATGGTGCCGCCGACCAGCAGCGGGATACTGCCGGCCGCGCTGATGGCGGCCATTTCGCGCAGGGCATCCTGGCGAAAATCCTCCGCCGAATAGGGATCGGCCGGGTCACGAATATCGATCAACCGATGCGGCGCGCGAGCGAGTTCCTCGGCGCAGGGCTTGGCGGTGCCGATATCCATGCCACGATAGACCATCGCCGAATCGACGCTGATCAGCTCGCAGCCCAGGCGCTCGTGCAACTCGATGGCGAGATCGGTCTTGCCGGCGGCGGTGGGGCCCATCAGCAGAATCGCCAGCGGGCGGTTGTCCACCTCGCCGGCCGGTGTCATGGCGCTCATCATTGCCCCCGCAGGAAACGCTTGTCGAGCTCGTGCATCGACATTTCGAACCAGGTCGGGCGACCGTGATTGCACTGACCGCTGCGCTCGGTGCGCTCCATGTCTCGCAGCAGGGCGTTCATTTCGGCGATCGACAGCCGCCGGTTGGCGCGCACGCTGCCATGGCAGGCCATGGTCGAGAGCAGCTCGTTGATATGGGCCTCGAGGCGATCCGAACGGCCGTAGCGCTCGAGATCGCCCAGCATGTCGCGAATCAGCGGCTCGACATCGGCATCGGCGAGCAGGGTCGGCACCTGGCGCACCAGCAGCGTCTCGGGGCCAGCAACGTCCAGTTCCACGCCCAGCCGCGCAAAGGCCTCACGCTCCGATTCCGCGGTGGCCACCTCGGCGGGACTCGCCGCCAGCGAGACCGGCACCAGCAGCGGCTGCGCCTCGATGGCATCGCCGTGCACCTGCGTCTTCATGCGCTCATAGGTGATGCGCTCATGGGCCGCATGCATGTCCACGACCACCATGCCCCGCTCGGTCTGAGAGAGAATATAAACGCCGTGAAGTTGAGCCACGGCATAGCCCATGGGCGGCGCCTGGGTGGCATCGTCGTCGGGCATCGGCGGTGCCGGCGCTCGCGAGGCCTTGGCCTCTTCTCGCTCGGCGAGTGCCGTACCGGCGGCCACGCCGCCCGGCGGCGTGGTCTGCGGGGTCAAGAGGCTCTCTTCGTGATCCGGGTGCAGGGCGTGGTAGCCCGCCATGAACTCGCGCACCTTGTTGGCGCCGGGGTGGCGCTCGTCGCTTGATGGGCGCAGCGCCATGGGCTGCTGCTGCCAACGGCCGGCATCACCAGGCCCGCTCGCCGCGCCTTCCCCTGGGCCCGCCTGAGGGGCTCCCAGGGCGCCGTTCTCAGTGCCCACTGCCGACGCAGCGCCTGTCTCTGTCGCCGCTTCATCGGCACCGGCGGCATCGCTGTTGGGGCGCACTTCACCCAGCGCCCGGTGCAGGCTCGAGAACAGGAAATCATGCACCAGCCGGCCATCGCGGAAGCGCACCTCGTGCTTGGTGGGGTGCACATTGACATCGACCACCGAGGGGTCGAGCTCCAGATAGAGCACGAACACCGGGTGGCGACCGTGGAAGAGCACGTCGCGATAAGCCTGACGAACCGCGTGGGCCACCAGGCGATCGCGCACCACTCGGCCATTGACGAAAAAATACTGCTGATCGGCCTGGGCGCGGGAATGCGTTGGCAGCCCCACCCAGCCCCACAGCCGCAGGCCGCTGGCCTCAATATCCAGATGCAGGGCGTTTTCCAGGAACTTGTTGCCAAGCAGCGCGCCGATGCGACGCTCCCGTGACGCCCCGTCATCGCCGGGGCGAAGCTGATGCAGGGTCTTCTGGTTATGCCGCAGCGTCCAGCCAATGTCGAAGCGCGACAGGGCCAGGCGGCGGAAACTTTCTTCCACGTGCCCGAACTCGGTCTTTTCGGTGCGCAGGAACTTGCGCCGCGCCGGGGTGTTGAAGAACAGGTCGCGGACGATGACCGAGGTACCGCGAGGATGCGGCGCCGGCGTAACCCGAGGCTCCATGCGCCGCCCCTCGGCCACGACCCGCCAGCCCTCGCGCGGATCGTCGGTGACGTTCGAGGTCAGCTCCAGCCGCGACACCGCGCTGATCGACGCCAGCGCCTCGCCGCGAAACCCCAGGCTCGCCACCCCTTCCAGGTCATCGAGCGAGGTGATCTTGCTGGTCGCATGGCGTGCCAGCGCCAGCGGCAAGTCACCCTCGCCGATGCCCGAGCCATCGTCGCGCACCTTGATCAGCCGCGCGCCGCCCGCCTCTAGCTCCAGTTCGATACGACGGCTGCCGGCATCGATGGCGTTCTCGACGAGCTCCTTGATCACCGAAGCCGGGCGCTCGACCACCTCACCGGCGGAAATCTGGTTGGCCAGGCGCGGATCGAGCACCTGGATGGCATGCCTGTCTGTCATAGCCTCTCTTCAGTACGCATATTCAGTACATGTCTTTTAGTACATGTCTTTCAGTATCTGGAATATCTGGAAAGGGTCGCCTTGCACCGCCACCTGGCGCCTCATGAACGCGGAATGCGCAGCACCTGGCCCACCCGGATATTATCGCCGTCGATCTGGTTGACCTGCTTGAGCATGGCAACCGGCACCTGATGGCGGGCGGCGATTTCCGAGAGGGTATCGCCGGGCTGGATGCGGTACTCGTTACTGGCCTGCCCCCGCCCCTGGTCGCGTTGCCAGGCCAGCAGGCTGCCCGGTGGCGGGTTACGGGTGAAGTGCGCCTCGATCCCGGAGAAGACGGCCTGCGCCAGCTTGCGTTGGTGCGAAGCGTCACTCAATCGGCGCTCTTCCTGAGGGTTCGAGATGAAGCCCGTTTCGACCAATAGCGACGGGATATCCGGCGACTTCAGCACCACGAAACCCGCCTGCTCGACCCGGGGCTTATGCAGAGGATTGACCTGTTTGAGGCGATCGAGCACCTGGCCCCCGATGGACAGGGAGTCATTGAGCGTCGCCGTCATGGTCAGGTCGAGCAGCACGCCACGCAGGACTTCGTCCTTGTCGCGCAGCGACAGGTTGCCGTCGACCCCGCCGATCAAGTCGGCACGGTTCTCGCTGTTGGCGAGCCATTTGGCGGTCTCGGACGTCGCGCCACGCTGGGACAACGCAAACACCGAGCTGCCATTGGGCCTGGCACTCGAGAAGGCATCGGCGTGAATCGAGACGAAGAAGTCGGCCTTCTGTTCGCGGGCGATACGCGTCCGCTCTCTGAGGCCGACATAATAGTCGCCGTCGCGGATCATCACCGCACGGAACCCTGGCGTTGCATCGATAATGCGCTTCAGGGAACGGGCGATATCCAGCACGACATCCTTCTCGCGTGTGCCACGACTGCCGATCGCGCCCGGATCTTCCCCGCCGTGACCGGCATCCACCGCGATGATGATGTCGCGCTTGGGATGCGGCGTGGCCTTGGCCTGAGCCGTCGCCTCAGGCTGCTGGGCGCCCTGCTCCTGAGCGCGAATCATGTCCTCGATCGGGTCCTTGACGGCGCTCTCGCCCGGGTACTCGAGATCCACCACCAGGCGGTTGCCATACTGGTCGTTGGGGCTCAGGGAAAAATGGCGCGGCTCGACGCGACGCTCGAGGTCCAGCACCACGCGCAGGTCGTTACCGCCACGAACCCCCGTGCGCACCGACGTGATGGCACTGCCGTCAAGGTTCAGCGACGCGCTGTCGGTCTGGAGCTTGCTGTCAGCAAGATCGATCACCAGGCGGTCGGGGTTTTCCAAGGTGAAAACGTTCGCATCGACCGGCGAGGACAGATCGAACACCAGCCGGGCATGATCGGGTGCCGCCCAGAGACGCATGTTGTCGACGTCGGCGGCCAAGGCCGAGCCCGTCTGGACGCACCAGACCACAGCCAGGAGCAGCGCACTACTGGTGATGCGCTTCGCGGTACTGGCCGTGCGCTTCAGGTAGCGCCGCCCGACGCCTGAAAGGGTAGCAATCACATTCATGGTGTCGTCGAAACATCCTTATTAGTGGCCCAATCAGCGAGTCGCTCAAGCACCGCTCGGCCTATCTCACTGCCGGCCTCGAGCGAAGCGCTGCGACCGGCGGGCAACACCTCGAGACGGATGCGCAGATCAGGCGCCGGCAGCCAGCCCGCGCCGCGACTCGGCCACTCGATCAGGCTCAACTGATCATCGCCCAAGAGATCTCGGGCACCCATGAATTCGAGCTCTTCGGGATCGCCCAGCCGGTAAAGGTCGAAGTGCTGTATATGGACGTCGCCGAGCTCATAGGGTTCGACAAGGGTATAAGTCGGGCTCTTGACGGCTCCCTGATGGCCGTATGCACGCAGTACGCCACGCGTCAAAGTCGTCTTGCCGGCACCCAGCTCACCTTCCAGATGCACCTGCCCACGGCCCTTGAGAGCCAACCCCAGGGCCTCGCCGAAGGCGACCTGCGTCTGTTCATCCGGAAGTATCACGTGCATCGTCTGTCCTGCCATTGATCAATCGTCGCGCATAGGATGCCAGATCACCGGCCAGCAAACCACGCTCCCCGCCGGCCGCCGCGGCCTGGTCGGCGGCGCGGGCGTGCACCACCACGCCAAGTTGCGCAGCCGCAGGCAGAGTGAGCCCCTGGGCGACCAAGGCCCCCAGCATGCCGGATAGCGCATCTCCCATACCGCCACTGGCCATGCCGGGGTTGCCGAAGGGACACACCGCCAAGCCGTTGCCATCGTCGACCAGACTGCCGGAGCCCTTGAGCACCACCACGCCGCCATAGCGATCGACCAGGGCCCGTGCCGCCGCGGGGCGGTCGGCCTGGACCTCTGCCCCGCTGCTTTCAAGTAGCCTCGCCGCCTCGCCGGGGTGCGGTGTCAACATCCAGTCCTCTCGCCTCAGCATGGGCCAACGGCTGACCAGCAGGGTCAAGGCATCGGCATCCAGCACCATCGGCTTGCCAGCATCCAGCGCCACCCGCAGCATGGCCTGCCCCCAGGCGCCCACGCCAAGCCCTGGGCCCACAACCAATACCGTGGCAGCATTCAGAAGCTCGCCCAGATCGTTGGCGCTGTGAATGCCATGCACCATGACCTCCGGGCAGCGCGCAAGACTCGCCGTGACGTGCTCAGGGGCCGTGGCCAGGCTCACCTTGCCGGCTCCCAGCCGCGCCGCGGTTTGACTGGCCAGCAGCGCAGCCCCGCCGAAGCCCGGCGCCCCGCCGATCACCAGCACATGGCCAAAATCGCCCTTATGGCTATCCGGGGCACGAGGCGGCAGGGCTGCCTCGACACCCAGCCGCCAGGCCGCCGGCTCGATATCGCCATGATCAAGTGACGCGATGCCCAGCGACTCGAATTGCAGCTCACCGCAGCAGGCCAGGCCGGCACCGGTCTGTAACCCCAGCTTGTCGGCAATAAAAGTGATGGTCAGACTGGCCCGCACAGCAGAGCCCAGCACCGCACCGGTGTCTGCCGAGAGCCCGGAGGGAATATCCACCGACAGCACCGGTCGCTTGCTTGCATTGATCGCCGCGATGGCCGAGACGAAGGGCTCGCGCACCTCGCCGGCAAGCCCGGTACCCAGCAGCGCATCGACGATCAGGTCGCCGTCGAGTGCGGCCTGGGGCTGCCAGGCGCTGAAGCTAACGCCGGCCTGGCGGGCCATCGTCACCGCCCGGCCGGCATCCCCCTCGAGCGACGCCGGATCGCGCAGGCTATAGAGTTGCACCTGGAGTCCATCGAGAGCCGCCAGCGCGGCGATGACATAGCCGTCGCCGGCATTGTTGCCAGCGCCACACAGCACGCTCAAATGCCTGGCCGCCGGCCAGCGCTGTCGCATACCGCGATAGGCCGCCATGGCAGCGCGCTGCATCAGCGCAAACCCTTCGATGCCCGCCGCGATGGTGCGCTTGTCCAACTCTCTTACCTGAGCGGCCCGATAAAGCGGGCGTCCTGCATCGGTCTGCATGCTTGGCTCCTCGATGACGACTCACAGAGACTAGTGTAGGGTGTGGGCGCCTGTCGCCCCATAGGTGCTTACGCCGCCCTTCGAGCCGCCAGATTCATCGCGGGCCCGGCGCTCGATCAGCGCAGGTGCTGGCCTCGTTATTCGCCCTAGTTCAGCCCTTCATTCAGCCGTGACAAAGGCTCTCATGTCGACCACTGCCTCCCCGCAAGCGCCATCAGCCCCACAGGCGCTATCCGATACCGATTTGGCTGCACTCGCCGCCAAGATCAAGGTCTGGGGCCGTGAACTGGGCTTTCAGGAGCTCGGCATCACCGATACGGATCTCTCGAACCACGAGCGCTATCTGGAGCGCTGGCTGGCAGCGGGCTATCACGGCGAGATGGGCTTCATGGAGAAGCACGGCACCAAGCGCACCCGCCCGGCAGAGCTGGTGCCCGGCACGCTGCGGGTGATCAGCGCCCGTATGGACTACCTGCCCCCAGAGGTCGAGACCACCAAGGTGCTGGGCCAGCCGGACACTGCCTATGTATCGCGTTATGCGCTGGGTCGGGACTATCACAAGTTGATCAGAAAGCGCCTGGCGACCCTTGCCAAGCGCATCGAGGCCGAAGTGGGAACCTTCGGTTACCGCGCTTTCGTCGATTCGGCTCCAGTGATGGAGCGCGCCCTGGCGCGGAAGGCCGGGCTCGGCTGGTTCGGCAAGAATGCCATGCTGCTCAACCCCAAGGCGGGCTCGCTGTTCTTCCTTGGCGAGCTCTATACCGACCTGCCGCTGCCGGCCGACGAGCCCTTCGAGAGCGAACATTGCGGCAAGTGCTCATCCTGTCGCACCGCTTGCCCCACCGGCGCCATCGTCGAGGACAAGGTCGTCGACTCCCGGCGCTGCATTTCCTACCTGACCATCGAGCTGCACGGCGCGATTCCCGAGCAATACCGGGAGGCGATGGGCAACCGGGTCTACGGCTGCGACGACTGCCAGCTGGTATGCCCGTTCACCCGCTTCACCCGGATCAGTCAGGAAGAGGACTTCGCCCCCCGCCATGACCTCGACCGCATCGAACTGACGCGGCTGTTCGCCTGGAGCGAGGAAGAGTTTCTGGACAAGACCACCGGCAGCGCGATTCGCCGCATCGGCTACGAGCGCTGGCTGCGCAACCTGGCCGTGGGGCTCGGCAACGCGCCCTGGAGCGAGACCGTGGAAGCCGCACTCAAGGCGCGGCTGGCCTACCCCTCGGACCTGGTGCGTGAGCATGTGCGCTGGGCGCTAGAGCGCCAGCGTGACAAGCGCGCTCAACGCATTATCTAGGCTCCGCACGAAACCACCTGCACTCGCCACAGGAATCCAAAAGCGCCGCCCTAGGGCGGCGCTGAATGCTTGCCGGATATCCGGTTACTCTTCTTCGTCCCGCACCAGGTTCGGCGGCTGCAAGAAGGTCCGGCGATAGTGGGCGAGCTCGGCGACGGATTCACGAATGTCATCCAGCGCCTGATGAGTCCCCTTCTTCTCGAAACCGGCAAGCGCGCCCGGATTCCAGCGCTTGGCCAGTTCCTTCAGGGTCGAGGGATCGATATTGCGATAGTGGAAGAAGGCCAGCAGCTCGGGCATCTCGCGCTCCAGAAAACGCCGGTCCTGATGCACGCTGTTGCCACACATCGGCGAACTGCCCGGCACCACGTGGGCGGCCAGGAATTCAAGCGTCTGGCGCTCGGCGGCGGCGGTATCGACCGGGCTCTGCTTGACGCGCTCGATCAGCCCCGAGGCGCCATGGGTCTTCTGGTTCCAGTCATCCATGCCGTTCAGCAAGGCATCCGGCTGATGAACGGCCAAAGCCGGGCCCTCGGCGATCAGGTTCAGTTCGCTGTCGGTGATCAGGGTGGCGATCTCGATGATGCGCTCACGATTAGGGTCCAGACCGGTCATTTCCAGATCGATCCAGATCAAGAGGTCATTACGCGGCGCGCCTTGCTCATCGGCCATGGTGGGGTGTCTCCTGGGTGGGTACAATGAAGGCCATTGTACAGACCCATGGGCCCGCATGAGCAAACGCAAGTTAACCCGCCAGCAGCGCTGGCGCATCGAGAAGATCCAGGCCGAGCGCACCAAGCGTGCCAGTCGCCACGACGTCGATGACGACGCCGCCCTAGGCGCCGGCGAATACGGCCCCGAGCGCGAAGGCCGGGTAATCGCCCACTTCGGTCGCAGCCTCGATGTCGCTGCTAGCGAAGACGGCACTCACACCCGCTGCCACCTGCGCGCCAACTTGGAAAGCCTGGTCACCGGCGACCGGGTGATCTGGCGCCTGGGAGAGGAAGGCAGTGGCGTGGTGGTCGCCCGGCGCGAGCGGGAAAACGTCCTCGAACGCCCGGATGCCCGCGGCTTGCTCAAGCCAGTGGCGGCCAATATCGACCAGATCCTGATCGTCTTTGCCGTCGAGCCCGCGCCACATGCCAACCTGATCGACCGCTACCTGGTCGCCGCCGAGGCCACCGGCATAACCCCGGTGTTGGTACTCAACAAGATCGACCTGCTGCCCGACGACGGCGGCGAGCTCAAGGCACTGCTTGACCGCTATGAAGCACTGGGCTATCCGGTGGTCGAGGCAACCACCCAGCGCCAGGACGGGCTGGATGCCCTACACGCCCGTTTGACCGAGCGAACCTCGGTATTCGTCGGCCAGAGCGGGGTCGGCAAGTCCTCGCTCATTGACCGTCTGCTGCCCGATGAAGCCTTGCGTATCGGCGCCCTGTCCGAGGATTCCCGCAAGGGCACCCATACCACGACCACCGCCCGCCTATATCGGCTGCCCTCACCTGTCGCGGATGACGGCGGCGAATTGATCGACTCGCCGGGCATTCGCGAATTTGGCCTGGGTCACCTGAGCGAGGACGAGGTCACCCAAGGGTTCATCGAGTTTCGCGACCATCTCGGCCACTGCCGCTTTCGTGACTGCCGCCACCGCCAGGAGCCCGGTTGTGCCCTGCTGGCCGCCGTTGAGCGCGGCGATATAGACGCGGCGCGCTTCGACAGCTACCGACGTATCCTTGCCAGCCTCAGTACCTAGCGCCACTGACCAAGGAAACAGACCGATGCAATGAACTGGGTGAGCCCGCTTGCCCGTCGCGCCATTAGAAACTGGCCCCGCGGCTGTGACATGATCCTGGCATTCCCTAATTCACCATGAGGCGTGACCCATGAGCTCCGAAGACAACCTGCTGCCGTTGATCGTCGAACCCGAGCAACTCGAGGCGCGGCTTGGCCACCCGGATTTATTGATCATCGATGTTGCGTCGAAGGCAGAGAGCTACCTGGAAGGCCATGTGCCCGGCGCGGTCTTTCTCGATTTCCAACACCTGCTGCTAGGCAGCGGTGAGGTGCCCAACGACACCCCGAGCGTCGAGCAGCTATCGGCATTGTTCTCCTCGCTGGGCCTTGATCGCGACACCCATGTGGTGGCCTACGACGATGAGGGCGGCGGCTGGGCCGGACGCCTGCTGTGGACCCTGGAGCTGATCGGCCACAGCCGCTATTCCTATCTCAACGGCGGCATCCATGCCTGGCGCCAAGAGGGCCTGGACACCGAGAGCACCCCCAACGAGCCCCGGCTTAGCGATTATGAGGCCGAGATACGCCACCCCGAGGTGAGCATCGACGCCGAGGGAATCCAAGAGCGTCTGAACGACAGGAATTTCGCCGTCTGGGATGCCCGCTCCCGCGCCGAATATGACGGTGAAAAGGGCCAGAACAAGCACTTGGGCCATATTCCCGGCGCGGTCAACCTGGACTGGCTGGATGTCATGGATCGCGACAACGCGCTGCGCATCCGCGACTATGCGGAGCTTGTCACCGAGCTCGAGGCCCTGGGCCTGACGCCCGACATGGACATTGTGACCCACTGCCAGAGCCATCACCGCAGCGGCCTGACCTGGCTTGCCGGCAGAGCCCTGGGCTTTACCAAGATTCGTGCCTATCCCGGTTCTTGGAAGGACTGGGGCAATCGCGACGACACCCCGATCGAGCACTGATCTATCCCCTTAGGGGACCGATCAAAGCCTGATCAACGCCTTATCGAACACCAACGGACGCCCTACGTGACACGCGACAAGCTGTTTGCCCTTATTCAGTACCCCCTGCCCCACCACCTGATTTCCCGGGTGGTGGGCTGGTTTGCCGAGACTCGCCTGAGCTGGCTTAAGAATGCCCTGATCCGCGCCTTCATCAAGCGCTTCAAGGTCGACATGGACGAGGCGGCTGAGCCAGATCCGACCGCCTATGCCTGCTTCAACGACTTCTTCACCCGCGCACTGCGCAAGGGCGCACGCCCGGTGGCCGAAGGGCTGGTCTCGCCCGCCGATGGCACCCTATCGCAGTTCGGTCGCATCCATCACGGCACCTTGATTCAGGCCAAGGGCCAGGCCTATTCGCTGACGAGCCTGCTGGGCGGCGACACCCACCTGGCGGCGCCCTTCCGCCAGGGCAGCTTTGCCACCGTCTACCTGTCGCCCAGCGACTATCATCGCGTGCATATGCCGCTGACCGGCACCCTGCGGGAGATGGTCTATGTGCCGGGACGTATTTTCTCGGTCAATCAGGCCACCGCCGACCATGTACCGGGGCTCTTCGCCCGCAACGAACGGCTGGTGTGCATCTTCGATACCGAAGAAGGGCCGCTGGCCATGGTGCTGGTGGGCGCGATGATCGTTGCGGCCATCGAGACGGTCTGGGCCGGCCAGATCACCCCGCAGAGCGATCAGGTGCAAAGCATCCGCTTCGATGAACCGATCACCCTGCAAAAAGGTGCCGAGATGGGCCGCTTCAAGCTCGGCTCGACGGTCGTGATGTGCTTCGGCCACGAGGCCAGCTTCGATGCGGCCGGGTTCGATGCCAGCGTGCGCATGGGCGAGCGTCTCGGCGAGATTCCGCATCACGCGACTCAGACCTCCTGAAGACGCCCCGGTGAGACTGCCGGGCGTGCCGACGCACCCTGGCGCAGCTTGGTGAAGCATCGCCATAATCATCAAAAACGCCCCCGCAGAGGCATCTGCGGGGGCGTTTCGTTGCTGGCCAGGAAGTTGCTGGCCTGGAAGAAGCGCCTAGTGCTCCGGATTCGGACCACGCAACTCGGCGATTCGTTCTGCCGACGGCGCCTGCGCATCCGGATGACCGAACTGCTCGACCAAGTACGCCATCAGGCTTGCCGCCTCATCATTGCTGATGTCCTGATCCAGCGCCGGCATCAGCAATTCGCCCTCATTGGTCTCGCGATGAATGCCGTGCAGCACCACCTGGGTCAGATTGCCCAGCTGCGTACTGCCCATCACGCTGTTGTTGATCAGCGGCGGATAATGCCCATCCTGGGACCCCTGCCCCAAGGCTCCATGACAGCTTGCGCAGGCGCCCAGATAGAGCCGCGCCGCCTGGTCCTGCGGTGCATCCTCAGTAAGCGCGACACCGCGCAGCCTATCGACGTCATCGGCTGGCGTTCCCTGCGCAAAGCGGCTCGGCCCTGGCTCGCTGACGGCCGGCACCGACTTGAGGTAGGTGGCGATGGCCTTTAAATCATCGCGCGTCAGGAAACGCAGGCTGTGCTCGATGGCTTCGCCCATGGGCCCAGCCGCCTGAGCCTTGCCGGGCACGCTGCCAGACTCGAGATAGGTGACCAGCTGCTCGTCGCTCCAGCCCCCCACCCCATGGTCCTCGTCACCGGTGATATTGAAGGCATACCAGCCGTCAAGCTCGGCGCCGGCGAGGTAGTCTTCATCCCCGGCCTCATAGCCTTTCTCCTGAAAGGCCATACCACGCGGGGTATGGCAGGTGCCGCAGTGGCCTAACCCTTCGACCAGATAGGCGCCGCGATTCCACTCATCGCTCTGCGAGTCGTCCGGCGTGAAGCCGACCTCATCCGGGGCAAACATCCAAGCCCAGATATTCAGCGGCCAGCGCATGTTCAGCGGCCAGGAGATATCGCTGTCGCGGTTCTCTTTTGCCACCGGCTCGACGCCATGCTGGAAATAGGCATAAAGCGCCTCGACATCCTCGTCGGTGAGGGTCGAAAAGGAAGGATAAGGCATGGCCGGATAGAGCTGATGACCGTCCTTTGCCTCGCCGTTACGCAAGGCGTTGGCAAAGTCTTCCACCGTATAGCGGCCGATGCCGGTCTCGTTGTCCGGCGTGATGTTGGTCGAATAAATGGTGCCGATAGGGGTCGACATCGGCAGGCCACCGGCGAAAGGCTCACCCTCCGGCGCCGTATGGCAGGCCGTACAGTCGCCGGCCTTGGCAAGGTAGGCGCCTTTTTTGACCTGGGCATCATCGACCGGTTGCTGGGCGTGAGCGGTCGTTACGGCCAGCGCCAGGGGCGGCAGGACGGAGCTCCACTTGGCAAAGCGCGTCATGTCATACCTCCCCTTGCAGACGGTCGGCGATGCGCAGGGCCAGCGCGGCGATGGTCAGGGTGCAGTTCACCGAGCCCACCGTCGGCATGGTGCCGCTGCTGGCGATCGACAGATTCTCGTGATCGTGGCAACGGCAGTCACCGTCGACCACTGAATCCGAGGGGTCATCACCCATCAGCACGGTGCCGCAGATGTGCTGGTTGTTCGAATAGTCGTCACGGAACTGCACATCGGTACCCCCCATCAGCTCAGCGATACGGGCGTACTGCTCGCGGGTATGCGCAGCACTGCGCTTCACGTAATCATCGATGGCGTAGTGGAATTCCGGTTTGGGAATGCCCAATGCGTCCGTCTCGCTGCTCGGCACAATGCGATTTTCAGGATGCGGCAGTAGCTCGTGGAAGCTGTCGAACTGCACATAGCGCGAGGCCCGATCACGGATCTCCTGATCAAGTTCCGGCCCCAGGCGCAGGGTGTCCTCGGCGAGGATCTCTTTGGTCATCGGCGTCGTGCGCGAGATGTTCGACATATGCAGTTTCTTGGCGGCGAAGTCACTGCGGAAATCGCCATCGCGCCAGCTGACGATCGAGGTCATTTCCTGCGGGCCACGCCCCGCCCACAGCTTCTCGTTGGCGAAGAAACGCACCCCGGTGCCCGGGTGGTCCATCAGATTGCGGCCGACCATACCGGAAGAATTGCCGATGCCATCCGGGTAGGCGGCACTGGTCGAGATCAACATCAGCTTGGGAATCTCGATGCCGTTGGCGGCCAGCACGAACTCGCTGCCTTCCACGCGGTGTTCAGCACCCTGCGGATCCTTGTAATGCACCGCCGTGATGCGGCCGTTATCGCCCGCCTCGATACGATGCACCACCGCCTGGTCGATCAACTGGGCCCCAGCACGTTCGGCCTTTTCGACATGGAAGATGCCGTTGTACATGGCCCCGATCGGGCAGATCGGCATGCAGTTGTTGTTGCCGCAGCAGGTCGGCCTGCCGTCATAGGGTCGGCTGTTACGCGCCACCGGCTCGGTGACCATATTGAAGCCATTGCCGTTCAGCACGGCGGACACCCGCTGATCGTTGTAGGACAACGGCAGCGGTTCCATCGGGTAGGGAGCGCTCCGCGGCGAACCCAGGTCGATATCGTTGGGCCCCCAAACGCCAAGTGCCTCCTCGGCCCGCTGGTAGTAAGGCTCCAGGGTGTCGTAATCGATTGGCCAGTCTCGACCGACGCCATACAGACTCTTGAGCTTCAGGTCGCTTGGCAGAAAGCGCCAGGCCGCTGCGGCCCAATGCCAGGTCGTACCGCCGACGGCGCGGATGTACTGAGCGTCGTAGGCCTGCTCGCCCTTCTGCACCAGGTAGCCGTTGTCGGGGCTCGCCATCGGATGCGGCGCATAATCACTGGACGGATAAGGCGCCATGAAGTCCATCTTGTCGGGCTGGTTGCGAAAGCGCTCGACAATCTGCCAGCGCGGCATGCGCGGCCCCGCCTCGAGCATGATCACCGACTTGCCGGCTTCGGCCATGCGATGGGCGATCAGCGCCCCGGCCACGCCAGAGCCGATCACGACGACATCGGCGGATGCTGTTTCAGCCATGCTCAGGCTCCCTGCTTGGTGGTGGTCGAGATAGTGGTCGAGGCGGTCGTTGCACTGGCACTCAGGGCTGCCGATGGCGGTTCTTCGGCCCAATAACCCGGCCGGTTGGGGCAATAACTGCGAATCACCAAGACATCGGAAACGGCATCGAACATCAGCGACCGCTGGTAGGTGACCAGTTCGGCCTTCGGCACCTGGCCGACCACGCCGGTATACCATGCCGAAAGCAGACGATTGGCCACGCTGCGATGCGCCGTTGTCAGGCTTACCGTGTCGGCCTGAAAGGCCTCATCCAGGTAAGCGAGATCGTCATCGAGTGTGACCCAGTGACGCGACAGCACTTCGAAGAGCCGTTTGCCCTGCTCTTCATCGAGCCCAGCACGGGTCGTCAGTTGGCGCGACAAGCGCATGAAGCGTTCAAAGGGGGCATCCGCCTCATTCCCCTGCTGAGCCAGCGCCAGGCCGGGCATCAGGGGAATGGCGCCGACACCGAGAGAATGCTTGAGCAGGCTACGGCGGCTTAGCACGAACCGCGATGCGGAGCCGTCGCTCGAGGCAGGCGGCATATAGCCAGTCGAGGTCGTCATCCTGTCGTCCTCTATTTGAGATGCGGTGGGGAGTTCACGCCGGGAAGGCACATACGACTAAAGCATTAGTCGTTAGCATGCTATCAGAGTAAGTGGTGAACTTCCATGACTCTTCTCTGCTGCAAGGCGCTCAGTGGTAGGACGTACGAGCATGCCAAGTAATTGCCATGCGCCAGCTAAAAATAGTCGGATAGATGCCAGCGCGCCTTCCCTAGCGAGAATATGCAGGCACGGCATCCTTGCCGTGCGCTATATCGTCTAACTCAATCAGTGCCTCGACAACAGGCATCCGCCGAGACACACGAAACTCAGCGTTGGGTATCGTCTCGTTCCGAAGCCTCATTCGAAGATGCCGCCGCGGGGCGCTCCACAAAGCGCACGTTTTTTGTGGGTGCATGGGCGTAGGCGTTCACGTCTTCGGGTTCGGCGGTGTAGCTGCCCTCATAGCCCGGCACCGACTGGGCCATCAGATCAGGGCGGCTGCCCCATGGGGCGGCGTTCACCTTCTCGTGATGCTCATCACGCAGTCGGTTCAATTCCTTCTCGTCCACCTTGGCGTAGAGGTCGCGCCAGTAGGTGGCCGGGCGGCCGCGCTTGCCAGCCTCGTCGAAAGCCCTGGTGGTCGGGTCGAGATGACGGAAGGGCTCGAGCCGAGGAATGTCCGGTAGCGGCTGGCTGACGTCCATGAAGCGGCTCAGCATATCCCACATGGCATAGCGCTCGGCGATGCTGCCGGTATCGGTGGAAAAAGTGAACTCCAATGGCCCCTTGACCGCCGTGTTTGGATGCGGGCTGTGCTGGGGATAGCGATGGCGTACCTTGAGGGTATGACGCTGGTTGCCCTTCATGTCCGCTGCCATCTCGATGAAGGCATCGAACTCATAGAAGGGAAAGTTGCCACGGAAGGTCTTCACCAACCCGGAGCGGCGGCAGAAAGCGATATCATCGGACCAGTTCTGGTTACTCTTGTAAAAACGAATGCTGTATTTCTCAAACAGCCACTTAAATATCGTAGCCACTCCACAAACTGCAAAAAACGAAAAAGGGACAGAGGCCAGATCAAAAAAATCATCTCGCTCTGGATGTAAAACCTGGCCAATGACAACAAACAAAAACAAAACAAAAGCAATTCCAGAGAAAAACCACCCCCCCCCCTTTCCTCCGCCAGGTCCAATAAAACTAAAGCCGTGACTAAAAATAACGAACCAGAAGCGAAAAAAACGGTAAATCAGACTGACATCTTCATCGACGAATTTCGACCAGCGCACTTCATTTAGGTGATTGTAATCATGAAAATCTTTCTCGCCCATGTACTCGTAGTCACGATACCACCCTCCGGAATATTCATATTCGAATTCCGACGGATTGATGCCGATATAATTCCCCCATGGTAGGCGCGCCATATCGAAGGCGTCACCCAGCTTGCCGAGCGTGCTCTTGGGAGGCGCCGGTGCCTGATGCGGAATGCGTTCGGCCGTGAAGGCCGTGTCTTCGTACCCATCCTGCTGTTCCGGTTGCTCAGCGTCGCTCATGTCCTGCCTCCTTGCTTGTTCCAGGGCCAGATCAGGGCCGTCGGCTTCACCAGCAGACTGACCTGATCATTAAATTGTCGATTCTTGCGCTCGGCGGCGTCCCAGTAAGCGATGCTTCCCTCACCGTTGATGGCCTCCAGTTCCAGCCGCACCAGATGCTCTCCTCGGGCATGGGCACGGGAGAACCCAGGCATATCTCGGAACGAGTCCTTGTTTGCCAGGTACCAGTCGGCTGGTACGACGTCTTGCCCAGAGACCTCAGGCACTGCCATTCGCCCCCATCCGTCATGCAGTTGCAGACCTAGATAGCGAATTGCACTGTCCTCCGGGTCTCTAGCATCGGGTCGCACCAGCAGTCGCCGCCGATCCATGGGCGCATACTGAGAAAAGTGCACCATATCCGGTACCGGCGCCAAATGCTCTGCCATCAGGTTAGGGATCGGCAGGGTAAATTCGCCATGACGCAAGGCGGGACAGGTCATGCGAACGGCAATATCGCAATCGCGGAACCTGGGATCAATATCGAGCAGGCTGCCGGGCGTCACCAGGTCGAAATGTGCCTTGAAGATCCCCTGCAGTAACTGGAAATAGGCCTCTTCGGGCGAGGACGAGCGGAGAGAATCAAGATAATCCCGCTTGTCCACCATTGTGGCATCTTCCTCGGCCTCTTCCGTCAAGTCTTCGAGTCGATTACCGAGACTGTCTCGATCATGTCCGAAGGGACCATAGTGCACCCAGAGCGAGAAGCGATCGTCACGCGCCTCAGAAGCCATATACTGGCAGACCAGTGCCACCACGAGGCTGCCCACCATCACGGGCACCGGTCTCGGGGTGCCTATCAGACCAAGCAGGCCATTCAGAAAGCGGTTTCGTGCCAGATTGGCTGCCGCGATATTGGCCGCCGCCTGACCATAACCGGTCCCCACATAGGCTCCCACGGCGATGCTGCCGCTGGCGCCCCATTTCCACAAGGCCGCATGCTTCAAGCCCTTCTGGTAAAGCTGTAACCCCTCGATCGCCACCAAACCTGAGGTAAAGAGCCCAGCACTAAGTCCCGCAAAACCTCGAACCTGGCCCGCCTCGCCCAAGGCTTCCTTCCACCCTGGGCTTTTTATCATGCGTATATCTAGAAACTGATTGAACTTTGTGGCCAACCCCCAACGCACATTAGCCAACTTGAGACCTTGCAGGGTGAGTAGCGAAGCATCAATTAACGCACTACCAGCATTGTAATAATCGAGTTCACTACTATCTTCAGCAAAGACTTTTGGAACATTCTTATAAAGATTCCATAGCTCAAGCCCGGCCAATGCCGACCAGAGTCCCATATAACTACTCTGGGTCCAGCGAAAGGCTCGTTCAGTGGTAACCTGCCCCGATACGCGATATTTCTGTGCCGTGGCAGAACTACTCGCGACGGCTTCGCCACCCATGGCATTTTCCGCCGACGCGGCTACCTGAAGGGCGACACCTCCCGCGGCCATTTCGTGAGTCAGCGGGAGAACCTCGTCGGGCAATATCATCATGATACGGCCATTTTGGTCAGTCACCCGAATGGGCTTACCCATCATCGCTCCCTCGAGATCAGCAAGATCCGAGGCCAATATCAGCGAAATACGGTCTTCGCCCAGCTTGTTAAGAGACCATATATTAAGGAGGCTGGGCAAAACGCTGCTGGCCAAGGCTTCCATTCCATTCATGGCCATACGCCACAGTCCCATGGCATCCCCAAGTTCCAGCCCTTCTTCCTCCTCGTCGAGGCGCTGCTGTTGGGCTATCAACATATCGCCGGTGTGCGTGGCCACCTTGCTCGCCTGGTCGGCCACTCGGGTACCGCCTTGAGTGATCTTAGCCAGATCGCGGGCATGACTCTCGCCCCAGCCATCATCTTCTCGATGCTCAGGCGCATACAGCAGATAAGCCAAGGGATGAGAGGCCTCGATAAACAAGGCATCCAGGGTCTGGCGACATCTGGCTGGCGCCTGGAGCTGCTGGGCTTCTGCGGGCGTGGCCTTGGGGTCGAGGCAGCCCATGCCCGCCATCAGCGGCTCGAGGCACTGCGACAGCAGAGCATAGGGCTCCAGGTGGTTAAGGTCGTCGAACGGCATGGCATCGCGCAGCGCCGCACCAAAGGCGCCGGGGGAGGCGTCCTCGAGCATCTCGGCCAGCGACGTCAGTCGCTCGTCCAGGCGCAGCCGGGCCAGACGACGCTCCTCTTCCTTGATCAAGCGCGCGAACAGGCTCTCCCGGGAACGGTCGAGGCGACGGTCGAACCACTCGTCGAGATAGACCGGGTTCTCCTGGCCATCGGGGCCAGTTGGCATGAAGCAGTTGGCCAGCACCAGTTCCGCCGACTTGCCATGAGGATGGTACTTCATGCCTTCGGAAAGCACCCAGAGCAGTTCCTGGTTCGCCTGGATGTCGTCGATCAGTTGATCGACCGCCCGCTTGGGATCGCGCAGGAAGATCGCGCATAGCTGCTGATCCTTGAGCGAAGCTAGAACGTCCTCACCGGCGGCCGGCGCCGGGATCAGCTCGAGCAGCGCGTCATCCGCGCGATCCTCGTCACTGCGACGAGGATTATTCCACTGCTGTACCAGGGTCGTCCGCAGAGCCGGGGCAAAGTCCCGCTGACGGCGGCGCATATCGAGATCCGGCACCGACGCCTCTTGCTCGTCGGACTCGAAGAAGCCCCGTTCATCCTGCAGCTGCTGGACCAATCCGGCCCACTGCTCACCCGAGACGTCTTCCAGATAGTCACGCGCGCTGCCTCGGGCCTGCTCATAGAGCGGATCGCGATCGCGCATGGGCGGTAGCCATTCCAGGGCCGCCTTGCCCTGCGTCTCATCGCGGCCCATCTCCAGACCATGCGCGTACTGGTTACGCAGATGACCGTCTAGCATGGCCGTCACGGCGGCGGTATTCAGCGGCAGCGGCTGGGCACGCTGCTGGATGCGCGCCGGCTCGGCCTCGAGCTCGATGACGTGCGACCAGGGCCAGGGGTGATCCGAATAGGCCAGGCGCACGTCGGCGGCTTCGCCATCCAACCGCAGCGGCAGGTGCAGGCTGGCCAGCTCCGGCCCGGTGTACTCGCGCACCACCGGCACCTCTCCCTGCTCGCGATAGCTCGCCACGTCGCTGTCGACAAACACCGGCGCCTTGCCCGGCGCGACGCTAACGGCCAATTCGCGGATCAGTCGCCCGTTGAGGAACACGTACAGGAAGCCGCCTCGGCAGGGGCCAGCCGCGATTTCTTCGTGATCCAGGTACTGCATCGGCACGCAGGAGACCATCAGGTGATGCTGAAAGTCCCGCTGCTTGGGGACGAGCCCGGTCCGGGTGACCTCTCCCTCTGACAACAGCTCGATCTCGATCTCGCCGACGCTCTGAACCAGGCGGACATCGGCCAGCTCGTCTTCCAGATACTCGGCGGCGGTCTCGACGATGGGTCCGTAGCGCCCCTCGGAGGCGCTGTCTTCGGCTAGAGCTTCGACGAGTTGATCGTCGCGGTAGAGCGCATAGGCGTTCTGATCGTTATCTCCGTGATGCCCGGTGATCTCGAGATAGAGCTTGCGGGGCCGGCAGGCGTGGTTCGATGACATTCCCTGTTTCCCTCATTCCCTGATGGTCTGGCTATTCCGTGGATGCCAGCCGTTGCATGCAATCGCGAAATTCGTGCAGCGTGGCAGCGTCTCGCTCGGCCTCGGCCAGCGCTTGAGCCGCCTTGCGTGATGGAAGGCGTTTTGCACTCACGTTGTGCCAATAGCTTTCCAGCTCTCGCCACAGCGCGGAGATGCTATCGTGATCATCGTGAAGCGCATGGCGGTCCAGCGCCCCAGCCAGCACCGGCATGAGGCGTTTCAACTGCTGAAGGCCGGACAGTCTTCTTGCCGTTTCTGGGTCAATCGTCAGTGGCAAGGGCACGCTTGTCGTCTCTGCCTGGCCCGACTCAGCAGACTCGAACAGCCAGCCATCACGGCAACGGCAGATCGGCCAATGCCAGCGCGTCTCGCGCCCCAAGATGGCGGCCTGTTGCCCGTGGCTCAACAGTCCCTCACCCAGCAAGAGGTGCAAGGCCATCGGCTCATGAAAGCGCCATAGTCCCTCGCCCTCTGGTTCGAGTCGTGCCGTAACGAAACTAGCCAGATGGGCCTGAACCTCGTCGATCGACAGCGGCGTATCGATGACGACCATCGCTAGATCCCCCCAGGCATCCAGCCGCTCGGCCAGGAAATCCGGTGTTTCGGTCACGTCCAGTAGTACCGGGCCAGCGCTCTTCAAGGCATCGTGAGCCGTTGCCTCATAGAGCCAGCGAAACTCAGGATTCTCGATCGCCTCGTAGCATCGCCGCAGCACCTCATGCTCCGGTAGGCTGGCGGTCTCCAACAGCCAATAACGCTGACCTGACGACTCTGGCAGACCCAGCGAGTAGCGCATCATCCTGCCCTGTTACGACACGGGCAATCCGACAAGGGGCAACTGCCGTCGGTCTGCTTCTGGCAAAGCTGCACGACGCTGGCCTCCTCGGCCGATGCCGACAGCAGCGCCTCGTGGCTGACGGGCTCGATTGCCTCATGGCTCTCCTCCGTGACCTCCCCCGGCAACTTCGGCGCCTGGGCGCTCTGGCCGGTGCCGCTGCCCGGGCTGCCGCCGGAGTTGATCTTCACACTCGGGCCGACGATGGTCACCCCGCTGGGGTCGAGCTTCACGAAGCTGCCGCCGGCCTTGAGGGTGATCTCGGCGCCGGCCTCGACCACCACCTTCATGCCGGCCTTGTGGTGGACCTCGCTGCCGGCCTCGACGAGCTGGGAACGGCCGATCTTCTCGTGGCGGGTCTGGCCCACGCTGAGGTGGTCGTCGCCGTCGATCTGGCTGCGGCGTTCGCCGTGCACGGTGAGGTGGTCGTCGCGGTCGAGCTCTTCGATACGGTCGCGCTTGACCTTGAGGTGGCTGTCGCGGCGGATCTCTTCGGTGCGGTCGTTCTCGGTCAGCAGTTCCAGGTCCTTCTGGGCGTGCACCCAGATCTGTTCCTGGTCGTGCTGATCCTCGAAGCGCAGTTCGTTAAAGCCCTCGCCTTGGTGGGTCTGGGTGCGCAGCACGGTGCGGGTCTTGTGCTCCGGCAGCGAATACGGCGGGGTATTCACGGCGTGGTAGGTGCGGCCGGTAATCAGCGGCTGGTCCGGGTCACCTTCCAGGAAGGAGACGATCACCTCGTGGCCGATGCGCGGAATCGCCATCATGCCGTAGCCGCCACCGGCCCAGCCCTGGCTGACCCGTAGCCAGGCGCTGGCCGTCTCGTTGGGCTCTGCGTAGCGGTCCCAGGGGAACTGGCAGCGCACCCGGCCATGTTCGTCGCAGTGGATCTCTTCGCCTTCGGGGCCGACCACGAAGGCCACCTGGGGGCCGTCGACTCGCGGTTTGGGCTGGGGCGCGGGGCGCCAGGCAGCGTCGTCAGGGGTCAGGCTCAGGGTATTGTGGTAGCGGGTCATGGCTTGCGCGCCTGACTGCCGGCCTTGAGCCTGAGCGGCATCTTCGCCCAGCGCCTGGGGCTGTTCCCCTTCGTGGACCACCTTGATGACCTGCCAGCCACGATTGAACTCGCCGACATCGTGATCGGCCAGGGTGAAGCGCGCGCCCGGGGAAAGCTCGGGCAGATCGCTCTCGCCATCGAGCGTTAAGGCGTCGTGACGCAGGTGCTCCAGCCGGTGGCGGGTAAAGGGCTGACCCGAGGCATCGGCCTTGTAGCGGCCCGGGTAGTCGTAGTGCTCATAGTCCTCACGCTGGCTGTGCTGCTCCAGCCCTTTGCCCTGCTGATCGTGGAGCTGGGCGTATGCCGGCTGCTTGAACGAATAGTCCTTGAGCTGGGCACGGGCCGGGCGCACCCGGGCGGTCTGAGTCAGGCGGCGCAGGTGGCGCTTGGGTGCGCTGCCACCGGCGCGATGGTGATAGGTGCGCTCGCCAAGCCCGGTGAGCACCTGGGGGTCGTCGGCGAACACCAGCCGATGGGCACCCAGGTCGCTGTCCTCGAACTCGTGGAAGTAGAACAGCCCTTCCTCGGCGGCGAGGCGCTCGAGGAACTCGAGATCGGTCTCGCGATACTGTACGCAGTACTCGCGCTCGACGGGCTCGCGACTCACCGCGAAGGCCACGTCGGTCAGGCCACGCTCCTCGCACAGGGTGTTGAGGATGGTCAGCGGCGAGACGCGCTGGAAGATGCGCGAGTTCTGGCGCAGCGAGAGCCGCCACAGCGACGGGCGGATCACCACTTCGTAAAAGCTGCGGCGATGGCCGCGATCACCGCGACCGAACTCACTGATAATGCCGTGGACGCGACGCTGGGCCACGCCGTCCTGCCACACAGTAAGGCTCGCCGGGCGATCCAGCAGCGCCTCGGGGGAGAGATCGGCGGCACGGCTGGCGAACCGCACCCGCAGTGCGAAGGGCGCTGAAAGCGCTTCTTCATGAGTGAAGTCGACGACGGCCAGGTCAACCTCGGCGGCTCCCGTCAGGCTCAGGGTAAACTGCAGTCCAGTTTGATCGGCCATGTCAGCTGCCCTCCCCACTGCCACTGCCAATGACCACGCCGCCGCAATCCACAGCGTGGCCGGTGAGTGCCACCGGCTTGCCGTCGACCAGGATGCTGCCCGAGCCACCGGCGATGGCACGTGGGTGGGGGCCATGGTTCGGCTTGTCATGAGGCGCCAGAGGGTCGCCCTGGCGTGCCACGGGTTTGCCATCCATGGTGACCGTCGGGCTGCCGGCGGTCACCGGTGTGGGGGGAAAGCCTTCGTGGTCGGTCCCCTTGTCTCCCAGCAATACGAACTTGCTTCCCATGCGTCGTCCTCCTGCCAATAGGCGTCGCCGTTCAGGCGCCGCTTGTGCATTCGCGTTGATCGTTCCATTGGGCCGGGGCCTCGAAACTCACCACCCCGCCGGCATCCATGTGCATGCGCCGAAACCCCGCCGCCTCAAGGCTCGCAGGCGCCGCGCCGACCAGCGGCAGGCGGGTCTGCAGCGGCGTTCCCATCAGCTCGCGACGGGCGGCCATCAGCAACCGCGCACCGTGGCCACGGCCCTGCCATTCCGGGGCGATGAAGAAGAAACGCAGTTGCCAGGCGGCCTCGTCGTCACGCCGACATACCAGCACCATGCCAAGCACTGGCCCATCGCCGTGGCGCAGGGCCAGTAGCCGGCCCTGCCAATGCGCCACCTTGCCATCTTCGCGCTGCAGCCAGAGCCCACGGTGGACCACGAACTCCAGCGAGCGGCGCAGAGTCTCAAGACGCGCCTCGTCACGAAGTACCCAAGGCGAAAGCCCTTCTCGCTCGGCGCGCTCCGCCGCATCGAGCAGCAACGCAATATCGTCGGGGCCGGCGGGCACCAGCGCGGGTGCCTCCTGCCGTGAGCTGTCATCCTGCGGCGTTTCGCCAGCGTCTTTTGTCGCCGGCTGGGTGGGTGCCGCGCCCATCCATCGTTTAAGTGTCGCCAGCATCGTGCTGCTCTCCTTCGGCGTACAGGGCCGTGGGCAGGCTAAAGCCCGCCACCAGTGACCGAGTGAAGGGGTTACGGGGTCCATCGGCGACCAGGCGATAGCGCATGCTGCCGCCATCGACATTGAAGCTGAGTTCCAGCTCGCGTTCGCCAGCGCCAGTCAACTGGGCGTCGTCCAGCAGACGGAACCAGGCCCAGGGACCATCCTCGCGAAGAGTGCGCGGCGAGCGGTTGACCTCGCTTGGCACCAGGGTGACTCGGCTCTCGTTGCTGTCGCGCAGGCCGTTGGGCCAGATCATCGGCACCCGGCGGCTGGCGCCATGGGCATAGTCGATCAACTGACCGTCGACGCTGATCACCCCGCGACGCTTGTCGGCACTGAGGCTGATCGGCTCCAGGCTGAAGGGCACATCCAGCACGCCGTCGCGGTTGAGATAGGCTTCACGAATCCGCTCGGCGCGCTGCATGGCATCGAGAACGCCCTGCCGCAGCAGCGAGTCGCCTTCTTCACTGCGCAGCGCCTCAGGCGCGCCTTCGATGAAGGGCTTGAGGTTGCGCTGGTAGAAGGCATCGAGGATGCCATCCGGAGCGAAGAAGGCCTCGAAGTCGGTTAGTGCCACCTCGCGGGACGCCTGGGGCGCCAGCGGATAGCGACCGGCCAGGCGCTGCTGGAAGGGTGTCACGACCTCGTCGATCCACTGGCTTTCCAGGTGGCGAACCGCACTGGCCATCAGCAACTGCCAGCTCTGATCGGCCAGGCTCTCGAGCATGCCGCCCACCGGCGCTGGGGTATCCTCGGCGATGCGCTTGAGCCGGGCGATCGGATCCTCGCCCTGCAGAGACAGACGGTCGCGGGCCAGCAGGAAGGCGCGGCTGCCACGATCGCTGGCTTCGTCCACCTGGCGCAGGTAGTCACGCAGATCGGCAATGGCGATCTTGATCTCGTCGAGGTTAGAGGGGTTGTCGCCCCGCTTTTTGGTCAGCTCATTGAGTGCGGCGAAGTGGCGCTCGATCTCGCTGGCAAGCTTATAGCGCGGCGAGCGCTGCAGGGCCTGTCGAGCCGCATCATCGCCTTCGGGCAGCTCAGGATAGAGCTGGGTCTGCTGAGAGACCTCGCCAAGCAGGCGATCCAGCGGACGGCTGGCACCGAGCAGCCCATCGGCGACCACTACGGCCTGATGAATATCGGGCAGCGGCACCAGATGAATATCGGCCAGCGCTTCGCGCCAAGTGACATGGTAGTCGCTGATATAGCGCTCACGCAGGGCATTCTGCAGCCGGCGACGATCGGCATCACTGAAGTCAATATCGTCACGCTGCCCCAGCACCCAGGTATCGACCAGCGCCAGCTGCGTGGCCTGATCCAGCTTGTCGAGGAAATAGCCCTCGAAGCCAGTGCGGGTCAGCAGCGGGGGAATGCGCACATTGTCCGGGTTGTCGTTGCTGGCCATGAAGACCAGATTGAAGGCCGGGCCAACGCTCGAGCGCAGGTCCAGCACCGCCGCACTGCGCCGGGCAATACCGGCCTTGAGCGTGGCGTAGACTCGCTCGTACATGGGCTGGCGGGCCAGTTCCTGCTGAGCGGCTTCGATGCTGCCCTGCATCGGCGCCATGGCCTGACGGGCGCCCGGCTTGCCGGCCTCGGCGTGGCCGGCCAGGTCGGTATACTCCATGGCGTAATCGAGATGCCCGAGCAGGCGGCGCTGCACGTCGCCGCGACCCGGGAAGTCTTCTTGCCAGCGCTCTTCCATGAAGTCATGCACGCGCTCGGGCTGTCGACCGCTGGCGTCAGACATCATGCGCAGGATGCGCAGCAGGGCGAGCTTTTCGTTGCTGCCCGCCGGGGCCTGGTTCATGTCATCCATGATGCCGACCATCAGCGCCGGCAGGAACTGCTCCTCGAGCAGCCGCAGATAGGCGTTATCGACTTCGACACCCAGGGCGTGGCCTTGATAGAGGCCCATATCGGCCAGCAACCAGGGCCGCGACCGGTAGTCACCAAACTCGCTGGTGGCGCTGAGCAGGCGATCCAGTGGCTCGAGCAGTGAATAGCCGGTGGGGTCGTCGCTATTCCAATGGCTGGGGCGCACGTCGAGGAAGGCCTCGGCCTTGTCCTCGACCGCCGCCAGCGCCTGAGTATTCTTCTCGTAGAAGTGATACCAGCCGCCGGTCAAGGCCGTACCGACGAGGACACAGCCCAGCGCGCTGGCACGGCGCACGCGACGCTGGCGCCGCGCTGCCCGAGCGTTGTCGCCGGCAAGCCCCGACTCGGGATAGATGACGCGTTCGAATAGCTCCTCGGTGAAATAGAGCGCCGAGCGCGTCGCTCGGTGTGCCGGCTGCACGCCATCGGTCATGCCATAGCGCCGCGCGGCGGCATCGACGAAGGGATCTTCCGGCACGCCCTGCTGATAGACCGAGGTGAAGTATGCACCGCGAACCATGGCGGCCGTGGAGAAACGGTCGCTGGATAGCGCCTCGCCGAGGAAGCCAAGCAGCACGTCGCGCAGGCCGGCGAGTTGGCGCACGAAGCGGAACACCGCCTCACGCTCCTCTCGATCGCGGCATTCGGCGAGCAGGCTGGGCATGGTCTGGTTGAGCCGCTCGAGCATGCCGTCATAGGCGTCGGCGAACTCTTCTTCCCAGCGTCCCGGGTGGTCGAGAGAAGCCGCCGAGAAGGTGAAGCCAAGCGGTGCCCGCCGGGCGGCACGAGAGTAATGGCGGAAGAAATCGTCGAAGCCGTGCAGCAGGTCCATCTTGCTGAAGGTGACGTAGACCGGCAGCCGGCTGCCGTGGCGCTCCATCAGCTCGCGCAGTCGCGCACGCAGCAGCGAGGCATAGGCCTTGCGCACCGCCACCTGGGCATCGCTGAGCCGGGCTAGATCGAGCACCAGCACCACCCCATCCAACGGGCGGCGCGAGCGGTTGCGCTCGAGCCAGCTCACGAAGTGATCCCACAGCCGGCTTTCAAGCTCAGCGGGCTCGCCGCCCTGCAGCGCCCCTTGCGTCAGCAGCTCGCCGTCAGGGTCGATCAGCACCGCCTTGTCGCCGATCCACCAGTCGAAGCCCAGCCGGCCACGCTTGCCCTGGCCGGAGGCTTTCATGACATGAGTCAGCGAGAAATCCTGTCCGGAACGGTTGACCAGGCTGGTCTTGCCGGCGTTCTCGACGCCCATGATCAGGTACCAAGGCAGCTTGTAGCGCGCGTTGTTGCCGCCACCCAGGCTGTCGGTGATCTCATGCAGCGTGGCATCCAGGCTTTCCTCCTGGCGCTCGATCTGACCGAGCACCGGGTCGAGCTGGCGCTGCGTCTCGTGCTGACGCTCGTCATTGAGGGAGCGCAGGCGCCGGGCCAGACGAATGCCCCATACCACGGCCACGACCCCGAGCAGCGCCAGGCTTGCCAGCAGCCGGTTGACCCATGATTCGAGCGGACGACCGCCGAATGCCTGCCACTGCGGCCCCAGCCACCAGATTGCCACCAGCAGGGCGACCACCAGCAGCCACCACAGCCAGACACCCAGGCGCTTCAGACCCTTCGCCTTGTTGGCGTGTCCGCGTGCCTGGTTGAGCTGGCTGTCAGCCTGGGACATGCCCGGCATCCAGCGGCTCAGTCCAGCCTTCAGTTGTTTCCACATGCGCCTTGCTCCCTCGTTCCTGTCGATTCCTTCATATCGCCATGCTCTAAGCGTCGAGTGCTGCCGCTAACCGGGCCGGCAACGCCGGCTCCCAGTGTTCCAACTCGAGGCTCTCGACGGCGTCATGCAATGCCTGATAGTGCTGCCGGGCCAGGGCGGCGAGACCGGCGTCATACAGCAGATCGGCGCTGGCCAGTCGCCAATAGACGCTCTCGCGGGGTGAGTCCGCAGACGCCAGCCCCTCGTCCAGCACCGCAAGTGCCGGCGCCAAGCCCTCTTCTTCCAAGCGTTCGCGCGCGGTTTCCAGGCCTTCCTGCCAGGGATCGCCGCCCCCCATGGCGCCACCCGGCGCTCCAGGCCCGGGTTTGTCGGCGAGCCAGGTGCGGGTTTCCGCATCGAGGAAGGCCGTGCCATCGCTGAAAGTCAGCGCCTCGATGCTTGGCAATCGCTCAACGAAGCGCGCCGCCTCATCGCGAATCGCTTCGGCGCAGCGTGGATGCTCGAGCCGGCGGGCGACCTCGGCGCTCAAGCGGTGCCCCTCGAGCCAATAAGGGCTCAGCGCCAGGCTGTTCTCGATGCGCCGCCAGTGTTCATGGGTAGGCCGGCCCGCCGCCGCCTCGCGATATTCGGCGGCGCGGTCGGCGGATACCGGCGCCAGCTCGGTACGCTGGCCATCTCGGGTCAAGGGCAGGCTATGAATGGCGTGCCAAACGGCATGCCGCCTCAGTCGATAGCCCAGCGCCTCGCCGGGAGACTGCTCGTTGAGAAAGTCGGCCATCTTCAACAGCGCCTGGCGGTTGCTGCGATCGTTGCCGCTCTCGAGACGCGCCTCCGGCGCTCGCGGAGCGCTGGGCTCGGCCTCGGTAGCCGATGCCCCCGAGCGGGTCGTATCACCATCGCTGCCACCGCCTCTACTCCCCCGGGATGTGCCGGACGACGACGGCGAATCGGCGGTGGGTGTGACCTGTTTGAGCAACCGCGCGAGTTCGGCCAGAGACTCGTCAGAAAGCTCATGGTCGGCGGCGCGCTTGCGCAGGCCCTCCAGCGCCTCGTGGCAGGCAGTGTGCGCCTCGGCGGCACCGATGAAGTCCAGGGCGCCGGCCAGCTTGACCGCCCGCTGGGCAAACTGCTGAAACAGCTTGGGCCTGGCTCTTTTGCCACGCGGCCCGGCAAAGGGATACGCCTCGGCCCACCAGGTATCCAGGGTGCCGGCCAGCAGCTCGAGCGACAGCGCGAAGCGTGCCGGGTCGCCGTCGTGCTGCAAGCAATGCAGCAGGTGGCCAAGCACCTTCAGGTCCTTACCCGTTGTGCTGAGCAGCCCTGCAGCGCGGGTTTCGGCCTCATGCCAGTTCACCTCGCCATGCTGCAGCGAGCCGACCTTCATCATCTCCTCGTCGAGCCAGTCATAATCCTGACGGTCCGTGACCGGCTGGCCGACCCCTTCATCGATAAGGGCGAGCACCGGCTTGAGATGGACGGACTGGGTAATCTGCATAGGCTCCTCGCTACCAGCGGCACATGGCGCGCAACGGCTCGATGGCCGTGCGCCAGCCTTCGAGATCGAAACGCAGGCCATTGATGGCGGGCCGCTCGCTGGTCAGGCGCAGTTCTTCGCCCCTCAGCAGGCGCTTCAAGGTGCCAATCGCCGGCAGGCCGCGACCGCCACTGACCACGTGGCCGTCATCCAGCACTCGCCAGGTCTGCTCTAGAGTGACACCGCCACCATGCAGCTCGAGCGGGGCTCTCGTGGCTTCGAGCGGCTTACTCAAATGCAGCTGGAATCGGGTGATGGCGTTGTCGCAGCTGATCACCAACAGCGGGCGCGGCGGCAGCGTGCCCAGCGCCGGCGCGCTCATCAGCACCGAGTCCGGCATTTCGCGCACCCGGATACCGAAATCCTCGGCACTGCGTTCGGCCTCCTGAGCCGCCACGGCCTGCCAAAGCGGCGAGCGCGTCTGCTCCGTCTCGGCCGCCTCCTGATCGCGAAACAGACGGTCGTAGCACTCGAGGCGCCCTAGCCGCGAGGGTGAGTCGGCACAGGCTTCAGCGGCCTTGAGCCGCGCGGCCTGAGTCTGATGCGGCAACTGCGTTTGGGGTCGATCCTGGGTCGTTACCTGAGCCGACGCAGGCGCAGCGGCAAGTCCAACCACCAGGGCCAGCATCAGCAGCCTGGCGCCTGACCCGTGACGGGCCGACCGCGCGGCTTTGCATTCGAAGGCACGGATGATGTCAATCGCGTTCATGGAGTATCCAATTCAAGCTGTCGGCACTTGTGGGCCAGGGTGCGCTTGGGCAGTCCCAGGCTCTCGGCCGCCAGGGTTCGGTTGCCGTCGTAGCGGACCAGGCGCTGACGGATCAGCGTCGCCTCGTAGTCACGCAGCGCCCGGCGCAGGTCGACGACGTCGTCGACCTGCGTACCTTGCGCCTTGCCGGCGCCATTCTCTGCACCTGCCTGTGAAGCGGCCTCCGGGTCGCCCTCTTCGCCCTTCTCGTCGACCTGCTCTTCAACCTGTTCTTCGACGCTGGCGGTGGGCAGGACGTCCGGGACGATATCCTCACCGTCGCGGGTCATGGCGCAGGCATAGTCGATCAGGTTTTTGAGTTCGCGCACGTTGCCAGGAAAATCGCGCTCGGCAAGGGCACGCAGCGTGGCACGGCCAAGGCCGATATCCTCACGTCCCTCGCGCCGACAGAAGTCATCGATAAAGGCTTGCGACAACAGCGGAATATCCTCGCGACGCTCGCCCAGCGCAGGCAGCGTGATCGGGAACTGGCCGAGCCGATAGTAAAGATCGGCACGGAAGGCGCCCTCACGAATGCGCCGATGCAAGGGCTGATGGGTCGCCGCCACCAGCCGCAGGTCGACCTGGCGCTCCTGATCACCGCCCAGCGGCCGATAGCGGCCCGATTCCAGCACCCGCAACAGCTTGGCCTGGAGCGCCAGCGGCATGTCACCGACCTCGTCGAGAAACAGGGTGCCGCCATTGGCCTCGCCGAACAGCCCCTCTCGGGCGCGCTCAGCGCCGGAGAAAGCCCCCCGCACGTGACCGAACAGCTCGGCCTCGAGCAGCGTCTCGGGAATGGCCGCGCAGTTGATAGCCAGAAACGGGCCCTCATGGCGCGCCGACACCTCGTGGATGCCGCGTGCCACCAGTTCCTTGCCGGTACCGGTCTCGCCCTGTAGCAACACCGCCAGATTGGTTTCGGCGGCACGCACCATCTGGCTGCGCAAGCTGCGAATGGCCGGCGAGTCGCCCAGGATGCGCTGGCCCAGCCGCTCGCTGAGGGTGCGTCGCCGGGCGCCATCGTTGAGCTTGGCCAGAGAGTCGCGCAACCGAGCCTGGTCGCGACGCTCATCGTGCTGGCGGGCAAGCCAGGCCCAGAGCCTGCACAGCAAGGCCTCGAAGGCCATGAAGTCGTCGCAGGCGCTGAGCGAGTCGAGGCGCTCGGCGGGGCCGGCAAAGGCCAGCACGCCGAGCCACTCGCACCGGCCGTCCCTGGCACGCAGCGGGCGCACCGCCAGCCGCCAAGCGGCAGGCAGCCCGGCGATCGATGCCTGGAAGACCGGATGGTCCAGGCGCGAGCGAGCCTCGCCGAGCCCCATGGACAACGACTCGCCACGACGGATGGCATGAGCATAGGGATGGCGGAAGTCGTCGCAGGCCAACCGCAGCGCTTGGACGCTGCTATCGTCATGGCCCTCGGCGCGATCCTCGGCTTCGTCATCGCTTAGCCAGCGGCCGCTGAGGTCCAGCGCCAGACAGCGTGCCCAGGGCAGCGCCAGGCGCTCGCGCAGCAGCGCGAGGCCTCGGCAGCGCAGTTCGCTGGGCGAGTGCCCCTCGACCAATCGCATGGCCTCGGCCATGCCGGCCAACGCCGTGCCAGGGTCGGAGATCGAGTCAGGGGATTGAGCCGATGCCGGACCTGAAACAGGTGCAGCCGCCCTCCCCATGTCGAGCACGCCGTCATCCCTCACGTCATGCCACCTCGGCGGTAAAGCCGTGGTCATCGACACCCAGCAGCACCCGGGTCACCGGTTCCTGTCGTGCCATCCGTTCGAGCAGTGCCCGTGACACCGGCGGCAGCAGCTCGCCGTCGATCACCGATTCGAGCATCCTGGCGCCATTCTCGCTGCGGGTGGCCCGGGCACAGATGGCCTCGGCCAGCGCCGGGTCCAATACCACCTCGGCTTGACGGTGGCGATCGCGGATGCGGCCGGCCAGGGTCTCGAGCTTGGCGGTGACGATGTCGTTGAGAATCTCCCGCGACAGCGGCAGGTAAGGCACCACTTCCATGCGCGCCAGCAGCGCCGGCTTGAAGAAGTCCGCCAGTACCGGATACAGCGCCTCGTCCATGGCCTCACGGTCGTTGGCGTGGTGCACGATGGCTTCATAACCCAGGTTGGAGGTCATGAAGAACAGCACGTTGCGGCAATCGATCGAGCGCCCCTCGCCGTCGGCCAGCTCGCCCTTGTCGAAGGCCTGATAGAAGAGGTTGAGCACGTCCGGGTGGGCTTTTTCGACCTCATCGAGCAACACCACGGAATAGGGCCGCTGGCGGATCGCCTCGGTCAGCAGGCCGCCCTCGCCGAAGCCCACGTAGCCAGGCGGTGAGCCGATCAGCCGCGAGACGGTGTGCTTCTCCTGATACTCGGACATGTTGATGGTGGTAAGGAACTGACGGCCGCCGTAGAGGCTCTCGGCGATCTGCACCACGGTCTCGGTCTTGCCGACCCCGCTGGGGCCGACCAGCAGGAAGGCGCCCAGTGGGCGGCCGGGGCGACGCAGGTCGGCCCGGGCGGTGAGCAGGTGGCGGTGCAGGCGTTCGATGGCGATATCCTGGCCCTTGACCAGCCCCCCCAGCTCTTCAGGCAGTTCGGTGAGCCGCGCCAGCTCGTCGCGGGTCATGCGCTCCACCGGCACACCGGTCCAGTCGCCGATCACCTGGGCGACCTGGGCTTCCTCGACGCTTGCGTTGACCAGCGAGAATTCGCGTTGCAGCTCTGCGAGGCGCGCCTCGTGTGTGGCGAGTTCCGAGGTCCGCCGCTCGCGCTCCTCGGTGCTGTCGACGACATCGACGTCGTCCTGCTGGTCGGCATCGGTGCCTTCGGGCTCGCCATCGAGCAGCTCGCGGTGCAGCGACAGAATGGCCTCGACGCAGTCGCGCTGTTCCTGCCAAGCGGCTTCCAGGGTCTCGCGCTCGTCTCCAAGCCACGCCAGGCGCTCGGCAAGGGCGTCGCGGTGGTGGGCATCGGGGGTGCGACCCAGCAGCAATTCGCGCTCGAGCTGGTCGTGCTCGCGCTGCGCCGCCAGCTGTTCACTCATCAAGTGGCTCAGCCGGCGCGGCGGCGTATCCAATGCCTGAGCCAGCCGGGTGCCGGCGGTATCGAGCACGTCGATGGCCTTGTCGGGCAACTGACGTCCGGCCAGGTAGCGAGCCGAGAGCTCGGCGGCGGCGCGCAAGCCGCTGTCGCCGATCAATACGCCGTGGGTCGACTCATAAACATCGCGCAGGCCGCGCAGGATCACCAGTGCCTGCTCGACGCTCGGCTCGTCCAGGGCCACCGGTTGGAAACGCCGCGAGAGCGCCGGGTCCTTCTCGATGTGCTTCTTGTATTCGCGCCAGGTGGTGGCACCGATGGTGCGCAGTTCACCACGCGCCAGCGCCGGCTTGAGCAGGTTGGCGGCATCGGCGCCGCCCTCCGGGTTGCCGGCACCGATCAGCGTATGGGCCTCGTCGATAAACAAAAGCGTCGGGGTAGCGGCTTCCTTGACCTCTTCGATCACCGCCTTGAGACGCTTCTCGAATTCGCCCTTGACCGAGGCCCCAGCCTGCAGGGCGCCAAGATCCAGCGAAACGAGCTCCACGCCGGCCAGCGCCGCAGGCACGCGGCCTTCGACGATGCGCAACGCCAGGCCCTCGACGACGGCGCTCTTACCCACGCCGGCTTCGCCGACCACGATGGGGTTGTTCTTGCGACGACGGCCGAGAATATCCAGCATCTGATCGATCTCGGGGTCGCGGCACAGCACCGGGTCGAGTTCACCGCGGCGGGCCTGTTCGGTCAGCGAAGTGGCAAAACGTGCCAGGGCGCTCTCGTCGCCGCTAGCGGCGCGGGTAGGCGCTGACCGTTCGCCTTCCGGCGCTCCGGCCTCGGCCGAATCACGAGTCAGCCGGGTAAAGTCGCGACGCAGCCGCTCGCGATTGATACCGGCCAGCATGCGCTCGCCGCGCGGCCCCAGATACCGCCCGGCATGGTGCAGCATGGCAGTGAAGATCACGCCGCTACGCAGCTCGCGATGCTCAAGCTCGGCACTCGCCAGCAACCAAGCATCCTGCAGCAGTTCGACCAGCAGCGGCGAGAAGCTCGGGGTGCTTACTTCGAGATCGCGCGGCGGCCGCGCATCTTCGGCCAGTGCACGCCGCAGCGCTTCCGGCTCGATATTCTCGGCGTCGAGCAATACCCGCAAATCGCACAGCGGCTGGTCGAGAAAGGCCATCAGCAGATGGGATACGCCCACCTCGGGCGCCTGCTGCTCGGCGCACAGCCCTGCGGCGCCTTCCAATCCCTGGCGGGCGATGGCGTTGAGTCGGCCGATCAGTGCCGGTAGCTCTACCCTGAGCATGATCTCTCCCTGAATGTTGTCCGAAAATTCGTGTTGAGCGGTCAGTTAATGATGCGTTCCAGCAGCACGCCGACCTGGTCGGCCTGCTCTTCCAGCGACCAGGAGAAGCCGGTATAGATGGCGGCCACGGCCAGCGCGAATAGCGCAAAGATGCCCCACAGCGGCATGCCGTCACCCTTCCGGCGCGCGGCGACGAGCACATTGTCCAGCGGATGAGTCAGGCTGTCCTCGACGGGGTCATCCAGCGAACTCAGTTGATCGCCAAGCTCGCGCAGCATCTGCTCGTATTCCTCGCGGCCATGCGGCATCACCTTGTAGCGGCCCTCGAAGCCCAGACACAGGCAGAGGTAGATAAAGGACAGCAGGTCGCGATAGCGACGCGGTTCCTGTCGCAGCCGGGCGAGAATCGAGAAGACCTTCTCGCCGCCCCAGGTCTCGTTGTGAAAGCGCGTCAGCAAGGAGTGGCCCGCCCACTGGCTCTGCTGGCCCCAGTCGGTGCTCATCACCGCTTCGTCGATGAACGAGCAGAGCACATAGCGATAGGCCAGCAGGGTCGGACGGTCGTAGCCTTGCTCGGTCAGCTCGATCTCGATGGCCGCAATCTCGTCGACCACCTGGCGGTAGAGCCGGTCGATGTCGTCGAGCCGGTCGAGCTGGCGAACCCGCACCACCATGCCCAACAGAGAACCGGAGGCGTCGACCAGCGGATTGAGGTTGTGGCCACGCAGGCGGAACCAGTAATCCTCGTCGGCATCCAGGTGGCCGGCATGGCTGTGGATCAGCCGATCCAGCCCCTGGACGTCGATGCTGTCCTCGTGACGACGGGTATCGTCGCGGTTGGCAAGTTCGTTCATGGCTTAGCTCCTGATCGCCCAAAACTGCATGGCAAGTCCCGGGAAATCGCCGGCGACGTGGAAAGCGAAGCCGCTGGCGCCGCGTAGCATGCTCCAGGCTTCGCTCTGGCGGTCCAGGCGGAAGTAGGTGTAACCGGCATGGAACGGCAACTGGCGCGGCGCCACCGGCAGCGGCTCGAGCGGAATACCCGGCAACTGGAGGCTGATGAGGTCGCGAATACGCTCGACGCTCGCCACCTTGGTCTGCTGCACGAACAGCTTGCGCAGTCGCTCCGGCGGTAGGTCGGCGCGCACCGCCAGAATGAAGTCGGCATCGTCGAGCAGGCTGCGGTCGGCCAGGGTGGCGACCTTGAGGCCGAAGCGCCGCGACTGCAGCTCGATGGCCATGGCACGGGGCTCGAGCACCGTGGACAGCGATTGGCGCAGGCTCTCCATCAGCGGCCGGAAGGCGGACTCGGGCCGGTCGTGATCGTAGGCCGGGAATTCCGGCGGCAGCCGCGACTCGGCGGTGAAGGTGGTCAGCTCGCAGCAGGTCTCGAGCATGTCGGCATAGAGGCGCTCGGGATGCAGATGACCGAGCCGCGCCAGGTGCTGAAAGCGTGGCTGAGCGCGGTTGAGCGACTGCAGCAGCATGAAGTCGGACACGTCGGCGACGCCGGACTGGCTGGGAGTTGCCAGGCGCTGGGCCAGGTTGCGAGCACGCTCGCGCATCAGCCCGGCCATTTCGCCGACGAAACGCTGCAGGACTGGGGCCGTCTGCACATTGAGCAGGGTCGGCAGGAATTCCTCATCGAGCACCAGGCTGCCATCCGGCCGCCGCTCGAGGACACGCGCCACGGCTAGGCAGGCATAGGCACTGCGATCCTCGTTCTCGAGCAATAGTCGTGGGGCCACCCGCGCCAAGTCCAGGTCGGCCAGGTCGCCGGCCCGCGAATGCAGGTCGCGCACGCCGCGCTGCGCGGCCCGGTAGCGCGAAGACAGCGACGAGGCCTCCCAGCTCACCTCGGCGACCCCGTCGGTTGCCAGGGGCACACCGAGAAAGACCACCTGGTTGGCGACCGAGGCGTCGGAAATTTCCAGGGCCGGCGGCTCCAGGTCATCGTCAGGCAGGCGGAAAGGCGTGCCGTCGGGCATGACCCCGCTGGCCTGGCTCAGAGCGATGCGACCGAAGCTCAGATACTCGGTGTTGAGCGTCAGGGTCAAAAAACCATGCAGATGGCCGCCGACGCCGCGAAGGCGGGTGTCGACCAGCCCCTCGATACTGCGCTGTTGCTGCTGGAAATGCTGGGGCTTGATAAACAGCCCTTCGCTCCAGACGACAGGGTTACGACTGGCCATCAGGTCTCCTTCCTCAGCACGGCTTCGCGCTCCAGTAAATGCACCAGCAGGTGGTAATCGCGTCCTTGGGCGTCAATCGGCAACACTTTCTTCCACTGAGCCTGGTTCGGTTCGGCATAGAAGGCGATGATGCCGATATAGCGGGTGTCCTCTTCGACCTCGAAGGGCTCATAGAACTTGAATTGATCGGGCAGCAGGGTGAAATCGTCGTGGGTCAGGTAGTTGGTGCCCAGCGCTTCCTCGAGATCATCGCGCAGCTGGCGATAGTCGGCCGACATCAACATCGAATCGTCCTTGAGCTGCAGGATCTGGAAGCGCACTGGCGTGCCCTCCCCCTCGGCGTTGGGGTTGATGTTGGCTTCGGCCAGCATGCTCAAGTCGACCTGCGACGGACGGTCTTCCGGGTAACCCACCGGGATCGAGGGATCCTTCATCACTTGATAGGTCTTGCCGGCGGCCTCGAAGGTCGAGGCGCAACCGGAAAGTGCCATCAGCAGCACACCCAGCACCAGACAACGTAACGGCAGGCCTCGGACCAGCCAGGCCGCCATGGAAAAGGAGCGCCTCATGCCTCCTCCCGCTGCTGGCGACGGACCGACTGGTCGTAGGCCTGTTCGAAGACTTCCCAGAACAGCTTCTCGAAGCCCTGTTGACGGCCGGAGTTGAGCTCCTGGTAGTAATGGCGATACATCTCCCAGGCCCAGCCGCCCTCGTCCTCGCCCTGACGCCCGGCACCACGGTAAGCATTGAAGCGCTTGAGCAGGGCATCCGGTGAGAAGGCATCGAGAATCGACTTGAGACCAACACCAATGGCCTCTTCCACCGCGGCCTGGTGCTGGTGCTGATGCTCGAGACATTCCGCTACCGCCGCCGGCGCCGAAAGGTGCACCGGGCTGCGCTGGGCGGAGAACAGCGTGGTCAGGGTCTGCTCGTAGGATTGGCCGAGGCGCAGCGGGTTATCCTCGATAGGCTGCAGGCGACGGTCGCGCAACGGATAACGGCTGCCGTCATGGGCCTGATGCAGCGTCAGCAGGCCATCCACCGCGGCCTTGAGCGTGCGCCCGGCTTCTTCCAGAAAAGCATGCTGTTCGGCGCTGTCGCGAAAACGCAGCTCACCACCCAGGGTCTGCAGCAGCGGCGAAGCGCCGATGTGGCTGGCATCCGCTACCGCCGGCTCATCTTGCCAGCGATCTTCGAGCTGCTCGCCGACGGAGCGTTCCAGGTCGTTCAACAAGCGTTCATCCATGTCAGGTTCCTCGTAGCGGCGGTTCCTCGGTGCGGCCGGCTCACTGGCCGGTCCGCCCTGCCCGTCCAGGGCATCGAGCAGTTCGTGGTGATCGTTCTCGCCAGCAATGGCATCGTCAGCCAGAGCGGCCATGGGGTCCTGATGGCGCTGTGCCGGCGAAGCCTCGCCCAGCGCTTCAAGCGGGTCATGCTGTGGGCGGGTCACCCTGGCCGGCGTCGGCGCCAGCTCTGCGTCCTCGAGCGCCTCGTGCTCTTCGTCGACCAGGGTCGCCAGCGGCTGGACGCCGGCGGTATCGGCCTGACGATCGCCGAGGTGCGCCCGCAGCAGGTACTCACCCACCTGCAGTTCATCGCCGTCACGCAGGGCCACCCGGCGTTCACGACCGATGGGCAGAGTGGCGCGATTGACGAAGGTCTGGCCGCAGCGGTCAATCAGGCAGAAGCGACCGTCGAGGCGCTGGATCTCGGCGTGCCCGGGACGCACCCGGCCGGCGTGATCCTGCAGCAGCCAGTCATCGGTTGCCGCACTGCCCAGGGTGCCGCCCCCGGCGGAAAAGACGTGGCTGCTGGTCGAGCGGCCCTCGAGCCGTTCGCTGTTGGTGACCACCAGGGTGATGGCCTGCTGCTGGGAGAGCGTCACGTTCATGGGTTCACCGTGTCATCTGAATACGTACCCGGCGACGCCGGGCCTCGCCGTCGGCCTCGGGCTGAACGAAGGTGGTCCAGCCCAACTGGCAACTGCCCCCTTCGCCCAGGCGCATGGGGCGGACTTCGCGCTCCAGCAGTTCGAGCTCCAGGTCATAGGCCAGGGGCTCGCGCAGCACGAACTCCATCAGGGTGCGCAGCGCCTGGTGGTCGCGGCCATCGGGCAGGAAGTCCCTAAAACGGGGCAAGTCCAGGCCCCGCAGGCAGAGCGCGAATTTGCCGCTGATGTCATCGACCCTGCTGCCGATGACCATGTCTTCGCCGAGCGTCACGCCGCCAAGGCCGCTGCGGCTGCGCTGGTCGGGCGGAATCTCGACCTGCCGGTGCACCCAGGACTCGACTTCGACCCCATCGAGATCGAAGCAGTGACCGACGATGCCCGACACCACATCCGGCGAGCGTGAGCGGCCGGCCAGCAGGCCTGCGAAGGCCAGCATCTTGCTCCAGTTGATCGGCGTATCGCCGCGAAGCCGCTCATCGGCAAGGCCTACCAGGGCAAAGATGGCCGCCGAAAACCCGTCCTCCGCACCGTCCTGATAGCGCACGTGATGGCGATACTTACGCCAGCCGCGATGCAGTAACGACAGCACCCGGTGGTTGAAGACGTTCAGAAAGTCGCCGGCGGCACCTTCGCCATGAGCTTCGGCGTGAGCCATGGATTCCAGGTAGTAGCCCGGTAGCGGCGACTGGGCGCCCTGCAGCCCCAAGAAGCTGACCCGCATGTCATAGCGCCCGGCTTCCCGGGGCTTTAGGGCGACGATATCGCTGCCCGGAAAACCCAGCGACGCCGAGGCTTGCAAACGCACACGCTCGGCGCCGGGGTCGGCCTCGCGGTCGCCCTCCAGGTCATCGCCGTGGTGCCGGTGGAGCAGCTCCACCAGCTGATAGAAATCGTAGCGCCGAGCCCCGTCGACAAGGGGGGCGAGCGCTACATCAGGGGCTGCTGGCCCGACTGTAAGGTCCATGTGTAGCGCTCGCGGTTATGAAGATTGGTGACACGCAACTCGTGAAAGGAGTTGATGCTGGCATAAAGCGAGAAGAACCGAGACAGCACGCTCGAGAACAAGAACAGGCTGCCCTCATCGCCGAAGGCTTCCTGGTCCAGCGTCATCTCGGAACGCAGACCGCGCACCGGCAGGCCCCGATGTAGCCGGTCCACCGGCTGAGTCTGGATATCGATAATGCCAGCCAGACGCTTCTGGGCGATGCGTTCGGCTTGGCGGTCGACCAGGGCGCGGAAGTCGTAGACCCGCAGCACCGAGCAAAGCGCATCCCGGTCGAGCAGCGACAGATAGTTCAGCGACAGGTTGGAGATCAGCGTCCACAGCAGGCTGCCGTCGAGCGTCGGCCGCATGGCGGGCGTCGGCCGGGTGATGTTGCGAAATTCGGCGAAGGCCGGGCTATCTTCAGTGGGCACGCAGATATCCCCGACCGCTAGTCGCTCGGGCAACTCCCGGTTGGAACAGGTCAGGCTCAACGAGATAGTTTCGCGCAGCCCCAGGCACGCCTTCTCGTCGCCCCGCACGAAGGCGATATCGTGATCGAAGCCGTCGCCGCGCAGGCTGTCGCGGACGCGCACTCGGTAGTAACGGGCCTCACGGCCCCGGTCACGCTCGATTTGATGCTCGAAGCTTTCGAAGGGCACGTAGCGACGCGGCTCACCGCGAATGCGACCACTGCTGCTCTCAAGCCAGCCCTCCACGCTGTCGACGCTGAACACCTCAAAGTGAGCGGGAAAGCGGCTACTCGGCCGGATACGGTATTCGCTGCGCTCACCGCTCAGATCGACCGGGTCGGCATCATGGTCAAAGAGGTTGATCGCCGGCGCGCAATACAGCGCCAGATTCTCATCGCCCACTCGGGCATCCGCCGGCAGGGTGCGCGAAAAGGTAAAACGCAGCGTGATCCGTTCGGCCGCATGCGCGGGCAGGAAATCGCCAAGACGCTTGAGATCAAAGAAATGGAAGGCCTCGGGAAAACACAGGTATTCCTGCAGGATCCGATAGCCCTGATAGACGTTGCGCGGATACGGCAGCAGCGCATCCTCTGCGCCAAACCCCACTGGCGCCAGCAGGCGGGTGGGCAGCGACAGGGGTTGGCCGTCGATCTCAAGCTCAATTCCGGCCAGATAATGACTGAGCCACAGATAAAGGGTGCGCGCCGTATAACCGTTGCCACCCAGGTGTAGGCGAAGGTCGTCGACACCCAGCGCATCCAGAGGCTGATCACTGTGAACCGCTAAATCCAGCTCGACCACCGACGCCTCGCGGGAATGGCGCGCAGAGACACCGTCATGGGCCAGCGGATACAGCGCCAGCTCGTGGCAAGTGCGAAAGCCGCAGGCCGTGCCTTCCACTTCACGACTCGCAAGCGTGGTACCGCGGGGCACGGCCTGGGCGCCGCTCAGGCTGTGCCAGTGCGGAGTGAACTGCACGACCGTCATGCTCGGCACTGGGCGCAGGTAGTTAGGCCACAGCATGCCGATCAACGAGTGAGTCAGTTCAGGGAATTCATCGTCGACCTTCTCGCGCAACCGCCCGGACAAGAAGGCGAAGCCTTCGAGCAGACGTTCAACGTCGGGATCGGTGCTCTGCTCGGACAGGAAACGGCTAAGCCCAGGATTGCTCTCGGCAAATTCCCGGCCCTGACGCTTCAGGAAGTCCAGTTCGTCCCGGTAGTAGCGGTTCAGCATATCGGTCTCAGTTCAGGCACTGGTAGCGCTTGTCATTGAGCAGCAGATCGATGGTGGTCTGCGTCGAGTCGCGGCCCAGCGCCAAGGTGGCATGGACCTGGAAACGCAGTTGAAGCGGCGCGCCCTCGTTGGGCATCGTCTCGACATCGACCTGGCTTACACGGGGCTCGAATCGCTCGATGCACTCACGAATGGCGCGCTCGACCTTGAGTTCCAGGTCCAGCACGCCAAGGGTGGCATCGTTGAAGTCGAGCAACCCCAGCGCCGGAGCGGATTCGCTGTGCCCCGGATGGCTGTTGAGCAGGTCGACCAAGTGACGCTTGATCGAGACCAGGGTGGCCTCGATGGCTTCGTCGCCTGTCGGCACCGGACGCCCCGGTGCCGACAGGCGCTCGAACAACCGGGCGCCGAGTGGTCCGCTTCGATCCCTGAAGGCGGTCATGGGCTCAGTCCTTGTCGAGGCGTCCCACCAGCGACAGTTCGAAGTTGGCGCCCATGTACTTGAAGTGCGGACGCACCGCCAGCGACACCTGATACCAGCCCGGGTCGCCCTCGACGTCAGAGACCTTCACCGAAGCGGCACGCAGCGGACGGCGGCTGCGCACGTCTGCCGGCGGGTTCTCCTGGTCAGCAACGTACTGGCGGATCCAGGTGTTGAGCTCGCGCTCGAGGTCCTGGCGTTCCTTCCAGGAACCGATCTGCTCGCGCTGCAGCACCTTGATGTAGTGGGCCAGGCGATTGACGATGAACATGTAGGGCAGCTGAGTGCCGAGCTTGTAGTTGGTCTCGGCTTCGCGCCCTTCTGGCGTGTTGGGGAAGGTCTTGGGCTTCTGCACCGAGTTGGCCGAGAAGAAGGCGGCGTTGTCGCTACCCTTACGCATGGTCAACGAAATGAAGCCCTCTTCGGCCATCTCGAACTCACGACGGTCGGTGATCAGCACCTCGGTCGGAATCTTGCTCTGCACCTGGCCCAGTGCTTCGAAGGTATGTACCGGCAGGTTTTCTACTGCCCCGCCGCTTTGCGGGCCGATGATATTCGGGCACCAGCGGTACTTGGCGAAGCTGTCATTGAGGCGTTCAGCAAGCAGGTTCGCGGTATTGCCCCACAGGTAATGCTCGTGGCTCTCGCTGACCGATTCCTCGTAGTGGAAGGATTTGACCGGGTTCTCCACCGGGTCATAGGGCATGCGCAGCAGGAAACGTGGCGCGGTCAGGCCCAGGTAGCGAGCGTCTTCGGACTCGCGCAGGCTGCGCCAGCGAGCGTACTTGGGCCCTTCGAAAATCGACTTGAAGTCTTTGATGTTGGGCAGTTCTTCGAAGCTGTCGATGCCGAAGAAGCTCGGATCCACCGAAGAGAGGAAAGGCGCATGAGCCATGGCCCCTACTGACGCGGTGTACTGCAGCAGCTTGATGTCCGGTGTGGAGGGCGTGAATTCATAGTGCCCAATCATCGCCGCTACCGGCTCGCCGCCGAACTGGCCGTACTCGGCGGCATAGACGTGCTGGTACAGCCCGCTCTGGCCGATTTCGGGGGCAAACTCGAAGTCCTCGAGAAGCTCTTCCTTGGTGGCGTGCAACACGTTGAGCTTGATGTTCTCACGAAAATCGGTGCGATCAACCAGCAGTTTGAGGCCACGCCAGGCCGATTCCAGCTGCTGAAATTCCTTGTCGTGCAGGACTTCATCGACCTGATGGCCAATCTTGCGATCCAGCTCTACAATCATCCGGTCGACAACCGACTTATTGACCTGCTGCTTATCATCGCTCTTGAGCAACTCACCAATGAAGGCTGCCACGCCCTGCTTGGCCACATCGTAGCCTTCATCGGCAGGAGCCATGCGCGTCTGCGCCATCACCTGATCGAGCAGGGAGGCTTCCTCGGTGCTTTCAGTGGCCTGGGACTTGGAAAGTGTGGATTCGGTCATGATGGATGCCTCGCCTCCGTGCGTGGGTTATCAGGTTTCGTCTGAAGAAGCGTCGTTGTCGAACAGCTCGAGCTCGCTCAACAGTTGATCCCGAGCCTCGGGGCTTTCGATAAGCGCTTGCAAGCGCTCGCGGAAAGCCGGCACATTGCCGAGCGGGCCTTTCAGTGCCACCAAGGCTTCGCGCAGTTCAACCAGCTTGCGAAGCTCGGGCACCTGGCGCGCCACGTTATCCGGCGCGAAATCCTGCAAGGAGTTGAACTTGAGCTCCACTGCCAGGTCACGGCCTTCTTCTTCGGCACCCTCTTCAAGACGATTCGGCACACTGGTCTGCAGGCCAAGACCGGCCTCGCGCATCACCGACTGAAAGTTATTCTTGTCTACCGAGACCGCTTCGCGCTCTTCAATCGGCGTCTCTTCGGCACCGCCCTTGAAGTCGCCAACCACCAGCAACTTCTGCGGCAGCTCGGTCTCAGCCTGCTGATCACCGGTGGCAGGAACGTACTTGATATTAATGCGCTCTTTAGGCGCGACGGACCCTTCCTTGGACATGGCGAAGCTTCTCCCTACGAATGGCGACTCAAGTTGAGGTTGCTAGAGCTAGCCCCTCGATACGGCAACTCACCGAATCAAGGCGCACGAGCCACAGCAAACGTACCTCTGCCCGTCGAATGGCGAAGATGTTTCGCTCGACAGGCCCAAATAAGTGGCGCGAGGCTACCATCATTCGACTAACTGTCGAGGGCGCCTAATCCACTTGCAGCAGGAATTCCTGGCTCCAGCAAACCACACCATGAGATCGAAAATCCTCCAACGCTCACGAACTCCTAAAAAACCGACTGGATAAGCAGCTGCGTTTGTAAGCGCCATGCCTTTTTGTAAGAGATATCTCACGCCAAGTGACTGAAACGTCGCACATGAGATAATCTAAATGTAGGACGTTCGCGAATGAGAAGTGCCCTCAGGGTCTTCAAGGCCGCACGTTATAGAGTGGAAAGCCAAGCAACACGACAGATGTGCTCTGTGCTGCATTCACGTTCTGCTTGGGCCTGCTGGCCACTCAAAGGCAGCGCCTGGGAGCTTGAGGCAACAGACTGCGCCATGGGGGACCAGTGAATAAACGGAAGAGACCAGCAAACGATCTCAGCCAACGTGCTTAAATCGGCGGTGTAAGGAAGGGGATTAGTGGTGCTGAGGGATGACGGCTCTAGATGGCGAACCTATCACCGCCATCCACATCATGCTCCAGGTATTCGCCAACGGAGACGCCGGGAAGGGACGGCAATATCAAAGCGAACATCACTTGGGCTAAGTGCACCTCTAAGGCTTTCTATCCAGCAAGCCTTAGAGTTGCCTATGAGCTGATATCCACGTTGGGATTGCGGTGCGCCAGGCGCTCGCCGCCAGCGGCGAAGGTGCGAAACTTGCGCGAGTACCGGCACTCGCCTTCGGAGCGCCGCCGAAGGCGATCCGGGATATAGGCGTCTTCGGCATAGATCTCCTCCGGCATCGTCACCAACTCCCTCGTCCCATCACAGATAGAGCGCATTGATCTTGCCCTGCTGAGCCTCGACGTAACGCTCATAGGTGGCGTCGTCCATGTCTCGCCAGAAGCGTGGGTCGCGGCCGGTGTAGCGGTCATGCTCCCGGGTGGTGGGGTCGGCTGGTCTATCCTGCTCTAGCATGGGGAAGTCCGGCAGCGGCTGGGACACGTCCATATAGCGCTGCAGCATATCCCAGTTGGCACGCTGTTCGAGGTGGCTCTGGGTGGCACCGAACATCCCCACCAGGCGCACCTGCACCTCGTCGAGATGGTGCACCAGGCTTAGCGAGTACTGAGGCGAGCCCTGCGGGTCCGGGGTGCTAAGCAGATAGCAGTCGAACTCGTAAAAGGGCCGCACATCCTCGACCTGCCAAGCAGTGCGCTTCTTGCTGGGATCAGTGAAGACAGTCACCTCACCGGTGCGGCGATTCAGTTCCCACATGGGGCCTGGCTGCATACCAGCGGCGAAATAGGGTGAAAAGCGCTGTACCAGCGCAGCCCCACTCCAGAGAATGAAAGAAATAGCAAACGCAATAAAGGGAATTAACCAGCCATGAAAACTAAAAAAGTTGGAGAAAAAACCTCCGTACCTCGCCTGATTAGCCATATCAATAGCCAAGAATGTTGTGGTGGCTAAAAAAACCGGAAAAGCAAAAAACAACCCTCCTAGACCTAATACTCTTGCCATGCCAAAGAAAAAAGCCCGCTTGGTATGGCTGGTAAAGCGAATACACTCCTCGTCCCAACGCAACGGCTGATCGACCCGGTATTCGGGATCCTCGAACCTCGCCATGGCTGGATCTGCCTCGCGCTCACGCAGTTCTTTCGGCGTGTTGTGCTGCCAGCCATGCATCGGGCTGATATCCACGCTGGGGTTGCGATACACCAGGCTCTCGCCGCCGGCGGCGAAGGTGCGAAACTTGCGGGAGTGGTGGCACTCGCCTTCGGAGCGCCGGCGAAGGCGATCCGGGGTATAGGCGACTTCGGCATAGGCCTCCTCCGGCACCGCTATCGCTTCCTTAGGCACCATCACAGATAGACCGCGTTGATCTTGCCCTGCTGATCCTCGACGTAACGCTCATAGGTGGCGTCGTCCATGTCACGCCAGAAGCGCGGGTCGCGACCGGCTTCGCTGTCATGCTCGCGGGTGGTGGGGTCGGCCGGTCTATCCTGCTCCAGCATGGGGAAGTCCGGCAGCGGCTGGGACACGTCCATATAGCGCTGCAGCATGTCCCAGTTGGCGCGCTGCTCGAGGTGGCTCTGGGTGGCACCGAACATCCCCACCAGTCGCACCTGCACCTCGTCGAGATGGTGCACCAGGCTTAGCGAGTACTGGGGCGAGCCCTGCGGGTCCGGAGTGCTCAGCAGGTGGCAGTCGAACTCGTAAAAAGGCCGCACATCCGCGACCTGCCAGGCGGTGCGCTTCTTGCTGGGATCGGTGAAGACGGTCACCAGGCCGGTGCGACGATTCAGTTCCCACATAGGGCCAGGCTGCATGCCGGCGGCGAAGTTGGGGGCAAGGCGCTGTACTAGCGATGCTCCCCCCACAAAACAAAAAAAACCAAAAAAAACCAAAAAAAACAGGATGGGGAAAAACAAATCAAAAAATTTAAAAAAATTACTTACCCAACCCCCATACCTAGCATTGTTAGCATCGATGGAAGCGAAAATAATAGAACCAACAAAAAACAATGGCACAACCCAAAGGCTCTTGCCATGCCAAAGATAAAGGCCCGCTTGGTATGGCTGGTAAAGCGAATACACTCCTCATCCCAACGCAACGGCTGATCGACCCGATATTCAGGATCCTTGAGTTTGGCTACGGTCGGATCAGCCTCGTATTCACGCAGCTTTTGCGGGCTATTGTGCTGCCACTCGTGCATCGGGCTGATATCTACACTGGGATTGCGGTGCGCCAGGCGTTCGCCGCCAGCAGCGAAGGTGCGAAACTTGCGGGAGTGCTGGCACTCGCCTTCGAGGCGCCGCCGAAGGCGATCCGGGGTATAGGCGTCTTCGGCATAGTACTGGGGCGTCTCAGCCATCTTCAGCTTCATCCTTATCGTTCGTCTCGTCGGCCCAGTAGGTCTGGTCGACCTCGGTAAAATCAGGCACGTTACGTGCTCCGGCCGGGATATCGCTTGGGTCGGTCAAAGGCGCAGGAAAGTCCTTCGCGCAATAGGCGCCAGAAGCAGGTGTAGAAGCTGAAGCCGTTATACCGCCCCCTCGGCAAATTGCTCGCGATACTGTGACATCTCGATTTTCCCAAGCATCGGCGTCAACCGGCACTGCTGCTTTTGCCAGGGGTAGTCCATCTGAGCCTTGAGCAGGTCGGCACCCTCTCCTTCTTTCCAGGCCTCGATATCCAGATCACGCCAGTAACGCGGGTTACGCCCCGTCTTGCGGTCATGCTCTGCGGTCACGGGGTCGCGATCCCGGAAGGGCTCCAGGCGCGGCACATCAGGCAGGGGCTGTGAGACATCCATGTAGCGTTGCAGCATATCCCACTGGGCGTGCACTTCCTGCTTGTGCATCACCGTCTGGCTGAACGACGTATGGTGGAACTCTTTCCCTGTGTAGCGATGTACCAGCATTAGCTTGTAGAACACCCCGCCACGCTGAATAACGCGCTCGACATAACCATCGAACTCTATAAAGGGGGCCACAAGAGGAGCTTTCTTTTTTCCTTGGGCCATGCTGACAAACCCAGTTTGGCGGCTAAATTCACTGCAGCGATCCTCAGTGTAGTGATCTAAGCGTTGCTCAACAAAAGACCTTAATGGCTTAATAAGCCAAGCCATTTTACTCATTATCCACTGAGTTGAAGTCGGTCCATAGAGAAAAACTAAAAACAAACCAAGCACAAAAATCGCCATCATTGAAAATGTTGCAACATATTCATTTTCAAAAAAAAACGCAGCCTCTAGACCAATCATTAGCACAGAAACAAGCAAAATAAAGAACCATATAAAAGGAACAGTCATAAGGAGAATGGATAATCCTGTCTGGCTCTTAAGAAACCGAATTCGCTGATGGTCCCACCACCAATCTTGGGATTTATAAAAATTCGGTTCCTCATTTTCCTGATGCTGCACCAATTCCGCATCGTCGCAGATCTGCTGGTAGGGATTTATGCTCGCGTAATCACCAAATGGAAGCAGATCCTCTCCTACCCGTTCTCGGGCCTTTTGAGGTGCGGGCAACGGCGGTACAGCATCGGCACGATAGGGCGCCGTCTCATAGGACGATGCTTGTAGACTCATAGCCTTACCTCTACCTCAGTGATCGACCAATAAGGAGTCGTATCTTGGCCCATAAACATTGATGCCATCATGTCTATTATCGGGTTTTGGTAGCCGGTTTCGACTTCAGGCGGCTGGCCATGATCTCCTGCTTGAAAAGTTTCATATTTCTCCAGAGAGGGTGTCGGCAATACCATTGAGCCCAGTTCAGTATCGATATGAGCCTGCACGGCTACTCTAAGTGCGCCATTGCTCATCTTACTGCCAAAGATACCGGAACTATGCGAGGGCATCACCTCGCGACGCGCAAGAAAGCGTACGGCACTTTTTTCGGGTAACACCTGCCGTTTCTCGACACGGCGCAACTCCCGCACCTTGTCGACGAACAGCGAGCTGGTGGAGCTACCGCCAGCACTGGTAGTACTCAGGCTGTACTCCAACTCTTGAACCTGCAGACGCATAGACTCGCCAATACGAAAACGACTGATCAGCGGCGTGGTCACCGTCACCACATAATCCTGAGGCGAGATATCATCTGCCGGTCTGGCACCATCATGGCGCAGGGCGTCAACCTCGTCTCTAGGCATATTGGCAACACTCTGTGCCTGTATCCGAATCGGACAGAACCGAGTCAGTAGCTGTGGATAATAAGTCTGATCATCAACGCCCACGACGTCTTGATCAGGGTAGGTGCCAAGCGGCCCCTGCTTGAGTAGTCGCTCCAAGGGATCATCTTGAGCAAAGCTGGCATAACTACCACCGCCTAGGGCCATCCCAAGCCCAAGCAACACCCAACCCCAGCCTGGCACCATTAACAAGCCAGCCATCAATGGAGCGGCCAGGAAGAGAGCCCCACCCGCCATGGCGATGCCATGTCCTAAGGCAGCGTCAATATCTCCCCGGACGAGGCTGTTGCGAAGCTCCCAACCGCTGAGGCCAACTGTGATCAAACCGGCACCAAAATTGACCAAGCCAATAGTTTTGGCAATAGTACCGGCACCGACCCTAGCCAGCCTGGCGCCGATCAATGGCCAACGCTTCAAATCGAACCAAGTTCGCTGGACAAAGTGTCCTGCCGCCGAGCTCGCTTCTGGATAGAGAACTGTATGTAATTTCATTGTCGCGGCACTGAGATCAACTAATGCGCCAAAGCTCTTGGTGCCTTGTAATGCGGTAAACTTATCGTCGCGCAATGCTTTTATCGTGAGAGTTGATTCAACGATAAGATTATAAATTGCTAGCCCCACCAGCACTCCAGACATCGCCGGGCCATCGACCACAGTCCTGGCGCCCTCAGCCAAGTGTAAGCGTAAGGCACTGAATTTTAGCGCCTCTGGGTGCTCTACCGGCAGCACAAATACCAGGGTATGACCCGCCGCTCTGCGAATGGCTTCCTCAAGTTCATCAGCCATACGTGAAGGGCTGGTGGAAGCCAGCAGCCTGCCTCCTGCTCCACGCTGATCGGCATACAGATAGTGCTGGTTGCGGGTCATTGCACTGCTCTGACGATCAGAGGGCGTAAGCCCCCAACGCAAATTCTTGCCGTGCACCCCCACGATGACATACCGCGAATGATCCACGGCACCGCGAGGCATAACCCGAAGCTCACCGTTCAGGTTACGATTGATCAGGTTGGCATGTAACCCGACGGCCGTGAAAACACGCTGAAACTTGATGACCTCTACATCTTCCGCAAGTTGACTGGCGGCCTTCAGCACTGCCTGGCTCCACTTGTCCAGCACATTGTTTAGCAGCCCACTGACCCTGCCTGCATAAACCACGGAAACATGTGCCAAAGGAGAAGCAGATGAGCCTTCATCCTCGGTTGACTGCGCGATGATGCCGAGTGACTGTAGGCCAAGCCCCTCGATCTGCTGGTCATCTATCTCGCTATCATCATTGGCCAACGTCTCAAGGAAATCTTGACGGAAACGACCACTGCCATCGTTGGCGTTAGCCGCATCAGAACCGCCCCGGGATGCCTCAGCCTCACTCCACAGGGCAAGCATCTCTTCATCGGTCAGCAATCTATTGAGGAGGTCAGGTATCCTTCCTGCGATATCTCGATCTCCTTGATCACGCAGGATACCGGGAAGTTGCTGCAGGACGCCGAGCAGGTCTCCACAGAGGGCATAGCTTTCACAAACCCCAAGCCCCTCGTGACTGGTGAAGTCGCGCAGTATGGATGTTAGCTGACGCCCCTGAACCAGCATTTCGATAGCATCGATTCGTTGCTTGATGCTGGCTAGTGCCTGTTCGCGCTCTGCCTGATCAAGCACCTTATCCAGTTCGGCTTGATCTATGGCCTCTCGATACTTCTCAAGCTCACTCGCTTGGCCATTCGGACGCTCCTCGAAGAGCGCCTGCCGAACCAGCTTGGCCGAGTGACCTAGCGGTTTGTCCTGTAGGGTGCTGTCCAGACCGTCCAGATAGTGCATGGCCAGGTGGAGTTGGACCAAGGCATGGCGCAGCTCGAACAAAGGGTCAGGCAAGGCCAACGCCACTATGCCGTGCGTGGAGCGCAGGCTCTCAAGCAGATCTTCACCGCCTTCGGCCTCGAGAGTCAGGGTCTCAGAACGCTGGGTTTCACCGGCTTGCGCCCAAAGCATCTTCAGACGCTGGCAGAGATCATCGTCATTCGGAGCGGTATAGTCCGGTGTGAAATTCGCAGGGTCGGCAAGCATTAACTCGATGCCCAGGTCACGCTGCCGTACCTCTGGGGCCGACTCGACACGTTGCGCGGAAGAACCGTTGGCAAAGGTAAGAGATGGCGCAAGAGCGGCAGCGTAAGCCTGACCCACAGAATCAGTGCGTTTCGTCAAATCGCCTTCATGCTGCTCAAGCCATTCAATTCGCGGCCAACTCCAGGCGATCTCACTATAGGCAAAGCGCACCTCCTGAAGCGTCGACTGGCCCTGCAGCAGCACCGGTAGCAGTATGTCGGAGAGCCATTGCCCCTCACTGTCGCGGTCGTTGGGCACCGCCCCGTTCTCAGCCTCACGGCGATACCTTGAGACATCGACATCGCTCAGTTGCCCCATGTCATCGACTTCCAGCTCTCTCCACAGCTTGCCACGAAAGAAGACATAGAGAAATCCAGGCCGCAGCATGGCCACTGACTTACCGGTATAGGTCGTGACGCCCTGTTGCTTAGATGGCACTTCCCCGTTCAGCTCGGCCAGGGGACGCACACGTATCAGTGTATTGTCCTGGTAGCTGCCTTTTTCTTGGGTGGTTCTGGCCCCTTCCAGCAAGGGAATAAGAATCTCACCTCCCTGGCGCTTGGGGATCATCAGTACCAGGGAGCCGTTCTCATCATCACTGTATTCGGTGCGACGGCGAGTGCCGAGGTCGATCTCTTCGTCCTCGAGCGATTTCAGCTCTTCGCTCATGTCGGCTCTCCTTCGCTATGCGAGCGGCCCTTGTGCAGCCGTACTTGTCCGGCCGGTTCGCCACCACCAATCACGTCGACAATCAATTCTTTCGGCCCCAACTCCTCGAAGGGAACCAACTCACTTTCCTCAGTTGGCGACTGGCGATACGCCGTTATGCGATTGTGTCCGACCTCAGTGGCTTCCTCCGGCAACAGCGGCGCCTGGGCGCCCTGGCCGGTGCCGCTACCCGGGCTGCCACCGGCGTTGACCTTAATGCTGGGGCCGACGATGGTGATGCCGCTGCCATCGATCTTGAGGAAGCTGCCACCGGCCTTAAGAGTTAGTTCGCTGCCGGCTTCCATGACCACCTTCTGGCCTGCCTTGATGTGCAGCTCGCGGCCGCTCTCGGTGAGCCAGGCTTGGCCGGCGCTGAGGTGCAGGCTGCCGTCGATGGTCAGGTGCTGGGCGCCGTCGCTCTTCTCGCGGCGCTCGCCGTGCACACTGTGGTGATCGTCGCGGTCGATCTCGGCGATGCGGTCGCGCTTGACCTTGAGATCGCTGTCGCGGCGGACCTCTTCGGTGCGGTCGTTCTCGGTCAGCAGTTCCAGGTCCTTCTGGGCATGCCACCAGATCTGTTCCTGGTCGTGCTGGTCCTCGAAACGCAGTTCGTTGAAGCCCTCGCCCTGGTGGGTCTGGGTGCGCAGCACGGTGCGTGTCTTGTGCTCCGGCAGCGAATACGGTGGAGTGTTGACGGCGTGGTAGGTGCGGCCAGTAATCAGCGGCTGGTCGGGGTCGCCTTCCAGGAAGGAGACGATCACCTCGTGGCCGATACGCGGAATCGCCATCATGCCGTAGCCGCCGCCGGCCCAGTCCTGGCTGACCCGTAGCCAGGCGCTGGCCGTCTCGTTGGGCTCGGCGTAGCGATCCCAGGGGAACTGGCAGCGCACCCGGCCGTGTTCGTCGCAGTGGATCTCTTCGCCTTCGGGGCCGACCACGAAAGCCACTTGGGGGCCGTCGACTCGCGGCTTGGGCTGGGGCGCGGGGCGCCAGGCGGCGTCGTCAGGGGTCAGGCTCAGGGTATTGTGGTAGCGCGTCATGGCTTGCGCGCCTGACTGCCGGCCTTGAGCCTGAGCGGCATCTTCGCCCAGCGCCTGGGGCTGCTCGCCCTCGTGGACCACCTTGATGACCTGCCAGCCGCGATTGAACTCGCCGACGTCATGATCGGCCAGGGTGAAGCGCGCGCCCGGGGAAAGCTCGGGCAGGTCGCTCTCGCCATCCAGGGTCAAGGCGTCGTGGCGCAGGTGCTCGAGGCGGTGGCGGGTGAAAGCCTGGCCGGAGGCGTCGGCCTTGTAGCGGCCGGGATAATCGTAGTGCTCGTAGTCCGACCGCTGGCTGTGCTGCTCCAACCCCTGGCCCTGGTGGTCGTGGAGCTGGGCGTAAGCCGGCTGCTTGAACGAATAGTCCTTGAGCTGGGCGCGGGCCGGGCGCACCCGGGCGGTCTGGGTCAGCCGCCGCAGGTGGCGCTTGGGCGCGCTGCCGCCAGCGCGATGGTGATAGCTGCGCTCGCCAAGCCCGGTGAGCACCTGGGGGTCGTCGGCGAACACCAGCCGATGGGCGCCAAGGTCAGAATCTTCAAATTCATGGAAGTAGAACAACCCTTCCTCGGCAGCCAGGCGCTCGATGAGTTCCAGATCGGTCTCGCGATACTGCACGCAGAATTCGCGCTCTTCGGGCTCGCGAGTCACGGCGAAGGCCACGTCGGTCAGGCCGTGCTCTTCGCATAGGGTGTTGATGATGGTCAGCGGCGAGACGTGTTGGAAGATGCGCGAGTTCTGACGCAGCGAGAGGCGCCACAGCGAGGGACGAATGATCGCTTCGTAGTGGCTTCGGCGATGGCCACGGTCGCCACGGCCAAACTCACTGATGATGCCGTGGACGCGGCGCTGGGCCTCGCCATCCTGCCACACGGTGAGGCTCGCCGGGCGATCCAGCAGTGATTCGGGGGAAAGATCGGCGGCACGACTGGCAAAGCGCACCCGCAAATGGAAAGGCGCCGAGAGCGCTTCTTCAAAAGCGAAGTCGATTACCGCAAGCTCGGCCTGGCCCGGCTCGCGGGGAAGACCGGCAAGGCTCAGAGTAAACTGGAGTCCCTTGGGCTGACGCATGGCATCCCTCCTGGAGGCCGTGTCCGTTACGCAGACCGCCAGCGCAAATGGCTGGCGGCAGCAATAGGTTACGCGTGCGGTTCGCCATGACAAGGCGTCGACGGCATATGTAAGTGATCGCTGACAACATCTATAGGCAAACGCTTACCTATGCCGCCGCCAGGGCCAAGGCCCTGGCGACGAAGACGGTGCCCGCCGGCGCGAGCATTGGAGAGGCACCGTCAGAGCAAGGCCTTAGGCCTCGACCGGGGCGCGCCAGTCGTCAGAACCGGAGGTGCCGGCGACGGTGTGTTCCCAATCGATCTTGCGGTACGCAAGCGACACATCCATCAGCTGAGTGAACTCAGACTTGTTGGTGTCCTGGGCGTGGGGCATGCGCAGGTTGATGTCGACGATGGTGGCGTCGGTCAGGCTGGTGGTGAAGAAGTGCTCCTGCTTGCCCTCAACAGAGGTGCGGTACCACTTCAGCTCGACGTTGGGCAGCATTTCGCCGGAGGCCAGGGCGTTGTACATCAGCGGCACGGCCTTGTTGAGGGCCACGGTGAAGATGAACGGCTTGTGAGCGCGCTGACCGGAAGGCTGACCGGACTGCGGGTCGGTCGGCACAGTGACGATGTGCTTGAATTCTTGCACCAGCATCTGGTCTTCGTGACCTTCGACATAGATGTTGCCGACGGACTCAGGGGTGAAGGCACCGGCGGTGATGTTGCCCTGAGTCTGGCCTTCGATGCTGATATAACATGGTGTAGGCATGTGTCTGCTCCTTGACGTTGAGTGGCGATGTCCGGTGGACAGCCAGATTAGAGCAACCCCAATGCCATACTAAAGACAACCCTTAGGAATCAATCATTTATTAAAATTCAGCCAATTAACCCATGACAAGAGCGGGCAAGATCTTGCCTGGAATCGAGCAAGAAGTTGCCCAGCGGGCAAGATCTTGCCCGCTCGCCGTCAAGCGCGAGGCGCGGCAAATGCCATTACGTCGGCAACGCTACCCTTGCCAAGCGCCAGCTGAATTAGCCGATCAAGGCCCAGAGCCACTCCGCTGCCCGAGGGCATGCCTGCGCGAAGTGCCGCCAGAAGGCGCTCATCGACATTCACCTCTGGCTTGCCAAGCGCCCGGCGGGTGCTATTGTCCTCGTGAAAACGCGCCTGCTGTTCGCTGGCGTCGGTCAACTCGTCATAACCATTGGCGAGTTCCAGCCCGTTACGATAGACCTCGAAGCGCGAGGCCACCCAAGCACCGTCTTCCGGGTCCTGGTGGCGCCTGGCAAGCGCGGCCTGGCTGGCCGGGTAGTCAATCACCACGTCAAGCCCTTCGCGGCCCAGGGTCGGCTCGATGACCAGGCTCATTAGCAGGTCCAGACAGTCATCTCTCTGCGCATCCTCCATGTCGAGCCCACCTTTATCACTGGCCATCCTGCGCAGCCCATCGAGCGCTTCTGTGAAGGGGTCGATGGAAAGCCGCTCGCGAAACAGATCGCGATAGCGGTGACGGCGCTGCGGACCGGGATCACCCGGCAGCACCTCGCGAATCAAGGCATCGGTCTCATCGATCAAGGCGCCAAGCGAGAAGCCCGGGCGATACCACTCGAGCATGGTGAACTCGAGGTTATGGCGGCTGCCCACCTCGCCATCGCGAAAGCTGCGGGCGAGCTGGAAGATTGGCCCACTGCCGGCCGCCAGCAGCCGCTTCATATGGAATTCCGGAGAAGTCTGCAGCCATAGTCGTTCTTGGCCTGAGGGCGTCGTCGCCTCACAGGACAAAGAGTCAAGGTGTACGTCGGTGCTGCCGCCATGGCCAAGCATCGGGGTCTCGACTTCGAGCACCTGGCGGGCGGCGAAGAAGGCCCGCACCTGCCCTGTCAGACGGGCTCGCTCGCGTAGGGTCGCGATCTCGGCGGTAGGCTGCCAATCAATGCTCATCGATAGTTCTCCAGACAACAAAAGGCCACACCCGAGAGTGTGGCCTTTAATGGACGCGGCTCACTAACCTGGCGCCCGCTACGAGCGCAGGCAGAGCTCGACATCAAGCGCGGGAGACGTACTCGCCGGAGCGGGTATCGATCTTCAGCACCTCGCCTTCGTTGATGAACAGCGGCACGCGCACCACGGCGCCGGAAGACAGTGTCGCCGGCTTGGAGCCGCCCTGGGCGGTATCACCCTTGAGGCCGGGATCGGTCTCGGTGACTTCGAGCTCGATAAAGTTCGGCGGCGTTACGCTGATGGCGTTGTCGTTCCACAGCGTAACGGTGTAGGGCACCTGCTCCTTGAGCCACTTCTCGGTGTCTGCCAGGGCACGCTTCTCGACCGCATACTGCTCGAAGGAGCCGTCGGTCTTCATGAAGTACCACATGTCGCCGTCGGAGTAGAGGTACTCCATTTCCAGCTCGAGTACGTCGGCACCCTCTAGGGAATCACCAGACTTGAAGGTGCGCTCCCAGACGCGACCGGTCATCAGGTTACGCAGTTTGACCCGGTTGAAGGCCTGGCCCTTGCCCGGCTTGACGAAGTCGTTCTCAACGATCGCGCAGGGGTCGCCATCGAGCATCACCTTCAGACCGCCCTTGAATTCGTTGGTAGAATAGTTCGCCATGATTCCTCACCGATAGTTGGTCACGCTGGCCACGAGGCGGGCGTGAATCGAAAATGTGACGCGGGCTCAGACCCTCGCCCTATGATAGTGTGCGCGCATGATAACCCGAAGCCCTGCCAATGTGCAGATTGCAAGCGATCTCTCCCCGCCCTCATCTTCATCCAGCGCGCCTGCATGGCAGCGCCAGCTGGCCGAGGTGGTCCGCGATCCCGTCGAGCTATGCCGCCGGCTAGGGCTTGGCGAGAGCGCCCTGCCCGGCGCCCGAGACGGTCACGCCCTGTTCGAGGTGCGCGTCCCCGAGGCCTATCTTTCTCGCATCCGTCCCGGCGACCCCGACGACCCGCTGCTGCGTCAGGTCCTACCGCTGGTCGCCGAGACCGATGCCGTGGACGGCTTCGTCGCTGACCCCCTCGAGGAAGCGGACCACACCCCGCGCCGGGGGCTGATACACAAATATGCAGGCCGCGTGCTGCTGATCGCCAGCCCCGCCTGCGCCATCAACTGCCGCTACTGCTTTCGCCGCCACTTCCCCTACCAGGAAAACTCGCCCTCCCGGGCGCAGTGGCAGGCGACGCTAGACTACCTGCGCGACGATACCTCGATTCAGGAAGTCATTCTCTCTGGCGGCGACCCGCTGGCCGCCAGCGACCGCCAACTCGCCTGGCTGGTGGCACGCCTCGAGGAGATCCCGCATCTCAAGCGGCTGCGTATTCACACCCGGCTGCCGGTAGTGATCCCCGCCCGCATCGATGACGCACTACTCGAATGGCTGGGTAGCAGCCGGCTGCAGAAGGTGGTGGTGCTACACGCCAACCATGCCCAGGAGATCGACGGGGAAGTGGCGGCAGCCTGTGCGCGACTCAAGGCGGCCGGCGTCACTCTGCTCAACCAGAGCGTACTGCTGCGCGGCGTCAACGACCGCGTATCGGCCCTGGCCGATCTCTCGGAGCGACTCTTCGAGGCCGGCGTGCTGCCTTACTACCTGCATGTGCTCGACCCGGTGAGCGGGGCCGCCCACTTTGACGTGCCCGATGAGGAAGCGCGCTCGCTGGTGGACGCCTTGCGGGATCGCCTACCCGGCTTCTTGATGCCGCGACTGGTGCGCGAAGTACCCGGCGCGGCTAGCAAGACGCCCTTGTAAGCTCGAAGCTCGAAGCTCGAAGCTCGAAGCTCGAAGCTCGAAGCTCGAAGCTCGAAGCTCGAAGCTCGAATCACAGCCTGAGGTCAGAATCAATGAAGACACCCCCACCGAGGCCTTCGATGGGGGTGTCTCTTCTTCAAGCTTCAGGCTTCAGGCTTCAAGCCAAGCTCTCAGCGGTGACGTTAGCCGCTACCGGCTCATCGTCCAGGTGACGGTTGAGCGCGCCCATCACGCCTTTCATGGAGGCGGAGGTGATGCTCTCGTCGATGCCGACACCGAAGATCGACTCCTCGCCAGCCCGCACTTCGACGTAGGCGATGGCCTCGGCGTCGGCGCCCTGGCCGCGGGAGTGCTCGTGATAGTCGATGATCTCGACATCCACGCCGTATGCCACGAGCGCCTTGATAAAGGCGGCCAGCGGCCCGTTACCTTCGCCTTGAATGGTCTGACGCTGCCCCTTGTGCTCGATCACCGCTTCCAGATGTACCCGCGGACTATCCGGCTCGGACGACAGGCGATGATTGATCAGGGCAAAAGGCGCGGTCTTGTCCAGGTACTCGTCGCTGAAGGCCTGGTAGATCATCTGGGACGTAATCTCGCGACCGGTGCGGTCGGCCACTTCCTGCACCACCTGGCTGAACTCGATGGACAGGCGACGCGGCAGCTCGATGCCGTGTTCCTGCTCGAGCAGATAGGAGATGCCGCCCTTGCCTGACTGGCTGTTGACGCGGATCACCGCCTCGTAGCTGCGGCCGACATCCATCGGATCGATCGGCAGGTAAGGCACTTCCCAGACCGCGTCGGGGTTGTCGCGGCGCACGGCCATGCCCTTCTTGATCGCGTCCTGGTGGGACCCGGAAAAGGCGGTGAACACCAGGTCGCCGACATAGGGGTGGCGCGGGTGCACCGGCAGTTGGTTGCAGTGCTCGACCTCACGCATGATCGGCGTGATGTTGGAGAAATCGAGTGCCGGATGCACGCCCTGGGTGTAGAGGTTCATGGCCAGGGTAACGATATCGACGTTACCGGTCCGCTCGCCGTTGCCAAACAGGGTGCCCTCGACCCGGTCTGCACCGGCCATCACGGTCAGCTCGGCGGCGGCCACGCCGGTCCCCCGGTCGTTGTGCGGATGCACGCTGACGATCAGATGATCACGATGGCTGATGTGTCGGCAGAACCACTCCACCTGATCGGCGTAGTTGTTGGGCGTCGCACACTCCACGGTTGCCGGCAGGTTGACGATCATCGGCTTCTCGGCCGTGGCGCCATAGGTTTCCATGACCGCATCGACGATCTCAACGGCGAAATCCATCTCGGTGGTAGTAAACAGCTCCGGCGAGTACTGGAAAGTCCAGTCGGTCTCCGGCGCCTCTTCCATGCGCTGGCGAATCAGCGCGGTGGCGTCGCAGGCAATCTTGATGCAGTCGCTCTTGTCGACGTTGAACACCACGCGGCGGAATACCGGATCGGTGGCGTTGTAGACGTGCACGATGGCTTTCTTCGCGCCCTTGAGGGCCTCGAAGGTGCGATCGATCAGGTGCGGGCGCGCCTGGGTCAACACCTGGATGGTCACGTCGTCCGGCACCAGGTCATCCTCGATCAGCTCGCGGGCGAAATCGAAGTCGATCTGCGAGGCGGACGGGAAACCGATCTCGATCTGCTTGAAACCCACCTGAACCAGCAGATCGAAGAAACGCCTCTTGCGCTCGAGATCCATCGGATCAATCAGTGCCTGATTGCCATCGCGCAGGTCGACGCTGCACCACAGCGGCGGTGTCTCGATGCGCTTGCTGGGCCACTGGCGATCGGGCAGATCGACGGCAACAAAAGGACGATATTTACTGGACGGGTCGGCGAGCATCATGGCGTGAACTCCTGGCGCGGGGTGGGTGATGGCGTGCACAAACGACGACGCCCCGGCTGCTGTGGGCAAGCCGGGGCGTCGGTCTCATATGGGTAATGAGGTACAGATGCGATGCGCTGGCCTCGAGGGAAAGAGCCCCAAGAGGACGGGATAACGCATACGCTTGAAAACATGTGACTGGATGACATCTTGCTACCTCAACGACCTGAACTTTCTGGACTCTACATTGCGACGCGCGGCGTCGCCCGGCGGGCTCAAAGGCCTGCTAGTAGTAGTCGTAGGTCTAGTCGAAGGGCAAAAGATATCTTATTCATGCCCATAGCAAATCAGCCTGGCGAGCGCTTGTCAACTAGCGGTCTCGGTATAACCCCTCCTCCAGGCGAGTGATCTGCTCGCTCAGCGCCCTGACATCACGCCGCAAGGCATGCAGTTCACCGGCCTCGCCAGTGCCATTCTCGATCTCCATCTGCACGCTTTCCTTCTGCATCACGTCAAGCACGATACCGATCATCATATTGAGAAAGATGAATGCCGTCAGGAAGATAAAGGTCAGATAGTAAATCCAGCTCCAGGCATATAGCTCTTGGGTCGCATACATGACATCGGTCCAGTCCTCGAAGGTAGCGATACGAAACAGCGTCAGCATGGCAACCGAGATGTTATCCCACAGGAAGGGATCAACCTCATGGAAGAGGAAGCTGCCAAGCGCGGCATAGATGTAGAAAATGATGAACATCAGCAGGGCCACGTAGCCCATGCGGGGAATCGACTTGATCAGCGCCGCCAACAGAATGCGCAGCTCGGGAATCAGCGAGACCAGTCGTAACACCCTGAAGACCCGCAGCAGGCGCGCCAGCAGCACCATCTCCGAGTCATCCAGCGGAATCAGGCTCGCCACCACGATCACGGTGTCGAAGACGTTCCAGCCATTCTTGAAGAAATCCTTGATCGACCGCTCGGCGGCCAGGCGAATCAGTATCTCGACAAGAAAGAACAGTGTCACCGCCCAATCGAAATAATACAGCGCCTGCTCGAAGCGGCTCGTCTGTTCTTCGTAGGTCTTGGCACCGATCAACAAGGCCGAGACGAGAATGATGGCGATTACGCAGGCTTCGAACAGCTTGTTGGCGCGCAGCCGCTCGAAGCGGGCCTGCCAGGTGATGAAGGGTTCGCTCATGTTCCTATTTCTCTCACAACTATCTGATGCACCGCAATTTTCGCGACGAACTCAAGGTAACCGCGCATCTAAATAAAGGAAGGGCCTGATCCAACACGTACAATTAGACGTACAAACCAGCCACTGAGTCGCGCCGATAGTACCACGCCATCCAGGCCTTGCAGCCCGCATCCCTCTACCTGATACTGTATAAAATTACAGAAATCAAAGATCTGTCATGCCAAACCCATTTAGTAGCTACTATCAACTGTCGCAACGCATCCAAACTGCTATACAAGGAGCAAACCGTAGGAAATGCCGCCAGGTGCACCTGCGGCCGGAAGACGGCGACAACATCGACGCTTGGCATCGCATCATCTCCGAGATCGACGAAAACGAGAACGTGGACATCACACGCTCCGATACCGGATGGCTCGTCAGTTGGGTGCCAGTGGAGGCCTGAGGTGGCCACGCGTTTGGATATCACTCAGTGGCGAAAACGCCTCGAGCGGCGCGGCTGGTACAACGGCAATAGATTCTCGCCACCTAAGCACGAGATGGTCGAGTACCACGCCGTATGGAAAGGGCGCATCTACAGCGGGCGCGGCCGGTTAGCTGACTACGATCATACGGATTGGTGGCGCCCCGGTACCCATGTGTATCTGCTACTGCGGAGGCATAACGTGCAGGAGGTGGTATGGAGAAAGGTGGATCGGCGAGCCATTCGCCCAATGCCCCAAGATTCGACCCCGGATTACTGACGAGACTACCTGCCTACCTCACACCTCCACCGTGACATCCTCAAGCTGCGGGCTTCTCCCCACTGGACGACACAATGGGGCGATTTAATAAGTGCCAAGGCCTGACAGTGAGGCCAAAACCGCACAGCTATTGTGGTAATTCGCTTACATCGCGTTTGGCTTACCTATGCCTAAAGTGCACTTAAGGCAAGGAGGCCAGAGCTATGGAAGAGATAGATATGTATCCAGAGCCATCCGGCGGCTGGATTATGATATGTCCATGTGGGGCAAAAGAGATTCACGGAAGGCAAGCAACACGTTGGAAAACATTCGAGTTGCGCTGGCTAGACAAGCGCCACTATCGGCTAATGTGCCTAGAGTGTGGGCACGTCACCGATCGCGGCGTGCAGCAGCAAGCGATGAATGGATAGCCACTAGAAATTGCGCGGATCTTGACCAGTAGCTTTCCACTCTCCTGTCGATAGGACGCGCACGATCTCGCCCCGTCCGTTGTACTCATAGCCTACGGTGTCGGGGTCGGGCTCGCCGCCCAGGGATTTGATTGAACGCCAACCGCCACTCTGCGTGGGCTCAAGCAGTATCGAGTTCCCGTCGCCATCGCAGAGCTCTATTGAGTTGCGCGGCATCGAGTATGACCCATCATTCTCGGGGTCGTACTTGCTTCCGACAATGCTACCGCTCTTGATCGCCAGGTTCACGGCGCCATCCTCGGGCCAAGCCTCCTCAGTAGGCCAGTCGAACGCCTGCCCGCAGTTGGGGAACTCTTCCGGGGAGTAGTTAGAACACAGGACGCGCACCACCTTATAAAAAGCACCGGCTCCAGGGCACTCGACCCTCAGTTCTCCGTCCTCATCGACTATAGCGCCATACCTCTGCACCTCATATTCTGATGCACTAATCGAGCACACAAATGTTTTCCAACCGCTTTCCGAAACATAAGTCGAAGGCAGGCGCGCCAGTGCTTCGGCAGCCGTTCCGCCTTTTACATCGCCGACACTTCCGATCCAGCCATAAATCGGGTTGACAGTGTTTAGGCCTGGGTCTGAAAGGTCGTCCACATAGCCGGTCATTCCCTCCTCGTAGGCGTCACCGTAATCCATAGGCTTGTATGATGCTGGAGGCTGGCTAGCGTCACCCCAACCCTCGGGCGGCACCCAATCTCCGCCACCCATTTGCATGCTGACCGGCTGCCCGGTGGCGCAGTCGGTCAGTCCATCGAGCGAGGTCGCGGGCTTGCCATCCTCACCGCTCAGTCGCGCCGGGTCGTCGCTATCCAGGCCACCAGACTGCCCGCCTGCGCCCGAGTCGGTCTGCTCAGTTCCAGGGTTGGCGTCACCATCACCACCCCCTGATGCCTCGCTGCCGCCGCAGCATTGCCGGCTATCTGCACCTGACGACACGCCGATACCGGAGGTCGCAGGCTGATCGCCGCGGACCCCTGTGGCCGCCAAGGCACTGCTGATCTCGGGATCGGTCTTGGCGATTCGGCGGATGGCGGCCACTAACCGCTGCCTGTCTGCGCTCATGCTCTTATATCTCCATCATAAACACATCATTCAGGCTCGCGTGTATTCAGCGATCTCGGCAGGGGTATAGCCAGAAACGAACATGCGCTGGCCGCTATCAACAAATACCAGGCCATAAACATCATCCTGTACGGCTTTTACGTCGAGAGAGGCGCCCGACTCAGTCGCGGTAGACAAGTCCCAAGGGGTTGACATAACCCACTCGGTTAACACGGAGTTTTCCTTGTTTGCCGTCACCAGCCTGGTGCCGCCGTCATAGATGGCGAAAACGCGCGGATCGCCCGTAAGTGGTAGCGATGATGATTTTGTTGCCGTGCCGAAATCCAGCGGAGATGCCAGATCGTATTCAACAACCGAATTTGTGCCATTGTAATCTAAGGCATAGAGCTTGCTGCCGTCGTCGCTTAGCTCAATGTGGCGAAGCCTGCCCATGCCGGGAAGATCCTCCTTAGCATCAGAGCCGGTGATGCTCGACACATCCCAGGCGCTTGCCAAGTTATATTTCTTCACAGCCGACAACCCTGTCTCGGCGAACAGGAGGGAAAGCCCATCTGATGAAAAACACCCTCCGTATGCGAGGTAAGGCGACTCTACCGTGGCCCTCTGCGATGCCGTAGTGATGTCCCATGGCGCACTCAGTTCATACTGGCGCAACAGGTTCTTCCCGAACACATAGAGCTGCAATCCATCTGAGCTGAACGCAATGGTGCCGTTATAGGGATCAGGATGGGCAAACGTCGAGCCCGAAGGTGACATCTCGTCAATCTCCGCTGGCTCCTCCTCGGTCGTCGCACTAATCTCCTCGCTCACCGACTCCTCGCCACCGCGATAAGCGGCGGCGCGGTAGTAATAGGTAGTGCTAGCAGCCATCCCGGTATCAATATACTCCTCCACGCCTGCCGCCACCTCGCCAATCGGCATAGGCAGTGCCTCGGGTTCGAGGGGCGCTGCGTCACGATAAATGCGCGTGCCGTCGTGTCCGCTCGAGTTGTTTGTCCAGGTCAGTCGAACGCTCATCATGTCACCGTTATATTAAATGGATTGGTCGGAATAGCGATGTCGTAGCGGTGCACTCGCGTGCCGATGATTTCGTCGATCTTGCCCCGCCCGATACTCGGTGCGGTCATCACCACCGTGCCGTCGGGCTCGATGCGCGACTGACCAGCATTTGTGCCCAGCGTCGCCGTGGGCAACGGACATGAAGGCGTCTCGGGCAGCACCTGACTATCAGGGTTAAGTACCCAGCGGGCCGGCGCTGCCGGCAGGGCCCAGTTCTCGCTAACGCTGACGGCCGAATCCACGCGGCTAACGGCCAGTTTTAGCGTCGTGTAGTAGTCACCCTCGCGGGTAAGAGTATGAGATAGCTCGGCAACGTTCCCGACGGCGCTGATCGGGGCTGTGTTCACGCCGATGGTGTCGCCGATTTCGACCGGCAATAGGTCGGCTTTGTAGACGAGCTCGACGTAGTTCTGCCTATGCCCTTTCAGAATTTCCCGCTCAGCAATGCGCTGCAGGCACTGGATTGCACGATCGACATCGGTACGGCGGTCGTCAGGATCTGCGATCACCGCGCAGCCACGCTCTTCGAATACTGATGGGTCCACACGCGTCTCGACCGCATGGCGAAACGATGAACCTCGCACCTCGCCGAACTGGTCGACAGATTCAGGGGCTGAGATTGTGAGCTGATACCGCTCACGCTTCGGCTGGCTGACGTAGCGCACCAGCTCTGCACTGGCCCCCATTGCGCGCGTTTCTCGCACGACTTGACTGGCTGAATAGGCCACTGGGCTACTGCCCGCATTCGCTCGGTACCAGCCGTTGGCGGGTAGCTCGATAAACTCGAAGTCGAGCAGCTCCCAATTCTCGACGCCGTTGGCAGCCGACAGCAGAGCCTCCTTGGTGGGCAGGATCTGCGCCACCTTGGTACCGCTGACTCTACCTGTGCGACCAATCACCGCCGTCTCGGGATCAACCACCTGAGAGGCCGGCAGGCCGTAGGCGTTCTGCTCAACCTGCACCGTTATCGACTCTGAGAAATCATTACGCTGGTAATAGCGATACTCGAGCGTGCCCGTAATGGTGTTGATGATCTCCGAGCGGGTGGCGAACTCCAGGCGCACGCCCTGGTGATGCACGTCGGCATCGGTCAGGGTGTAGCGGGGCGGGCCGGCAGCCCACGACCGATAGCGCAGCCCCCCATCGCCGCCGTAGTCGAGCGTGCCGGCCACGGTCTTCATCAGCTCGGCGACGTAATCAGCGCCACTGACGTCCTCGCGCTGGGTAATCGGCGAGTAGAGCCCACCAGTCATTGCCTGGATCTGCGCCGCATCCTCGCCATTGAGGCGCTCGCTACGCAGGTCGGAGCACTCCAGGCGCAGACGCCGAGCCTGGTGGTCATAGACCGGGCGATCCACGCTGCCGGTGAACAGAGGCACCGGGGCGCCATTGATCAGGCGCACGATTTCCACGCCACGACCCTGGTAGGCGGTGACGTTGACCGGGCCGGGCGGCAGCATAAGGGCGATAGAGGCCGTGCGATTGTCGCCCTCGCTGGCGGTGATCGACATGGCGCGGGCAGTCTGGGCTGTCACGTCCGCGCCGTCGAGATAGACCAGGGTGCGCGGCTGCGCCGCCCGGGAGGCCGTCTGCACCGTCTGGCGGGCGCGGACCAGAGAGCGGGCCGAGCGGTGCGCCTCGGCGGTCTGGCTGATCGTGGCCAGCGTTTGCGCGACGTTGTTGACCCGGTAGATCGTCGCCTGGTCGAACGTGACCAGAGTGGCCGGCGGGTAATAGAGATAGACGCCCTGGTCGAGCGGAATCAGCGGGCCAGCAACATGGTGCGATTCTGTCTGCTGCTCAACTATGAAGAGCGCCTGAGGCGGGTTGGCGCCGCCGGTCCATTGCTCAAGTGTGACCAGCGGGCCGGCGTCGACCTGGCGCTCAGTGGTCTGCGCCACCGGTAGCAGCGTCTCAAGCACCTGCACCGCCAAGTTAGTGGGTGCGGATAGCGCCATGTCAGCCTCTTATACGGTTACGGTCGAGTCGACGGTCGCAACAATGTCGACTGATAGCTCGGTGCTTGTGCCAACAGTGGTAACTGCATTTTCGACGCGAATATGAATCTCTTGCTTGTTGCTGACGCCTGAGAGCAGTTGCGTGCCCAGCGACAGCGAGGCGCCGGAAGTATTGGTATCGAGGTCAGCGGCGCTGGTCGCGAGGGTGATCTCGCTGGCCTCGTGGCCTGAGCCCACGTCGGTGTCGGCAATCGCAAGGGTGATGTTGTCGGTGCCAGGGTTCGACTCGGCTTGCTTTTGAATGACGCCGTTATCCCCAGGATCGTCGTCGATGTTCGCGTAATAGAGCAGCTTGTCTTGAGGGTTATCTGAAAGGTCGGTTCGATGGACGAGTTGCAAGGTGCCGCCGAACTCGTTGGTGCAGGCGGCGTCGGTGTAGAGCTTCCATCCGGCCATGGGGGCCTCCGTTCAGGCATGAAAAAACCCCGCACGGTGGCGGGGCTGAAAGAGTAATGATGGTTGTTCTGCGTCAATCTCCCTGATGGAAATATGCATCAGGGCCGTACGGCTACTCTTGTGTTAATGGCGGCTGCGAGCCTCCACCTGCTTTTGCTCTGATGTCACTGGCAGAAGTAAGAGTATATTTTGGCTTGCCTTCACCAACACTTACCGAGTTCAACGTCACACCAACAGGGGCTTTGAGGAAGTTGTCAGATAATTGTTCTATGTCAATTTTCTTAGATCCAATCTTTCCTTTAATTATTTCCCCAGTCTCCCTGATAGAGAATTCAAACATTCGGCTATGCGGAAGAAATCCTACGAACTTACCCTCAAACTCTACCGGCCTTTCTTTAACATTTTGATCTTTTAACTTAAGTGCTGCGTTTGAAAGCTGGGAGTTATTGCTAAACTTAAAGCTTTTTCCTTTAAATGATATACCGCATGAAGCTTTCTGACTTTCTAAGAAGCCAAGAAACTCTGAGACTTTTTTTAACGCACGGGGATGTATAACATCCACAACCTCTGTGATTTCATCATCCGTGCCAGTAGCAGCTGTTTCCAGCAGGTCTTGTATAATTTCCACGACACCGCCAGCGGTTACGTCATCTTCCTCGAAAAGAGGGTTAGAGTTTCCAGCCACTTCTAACTCAAAGCCAAAGGAGCCAACAGCAGTTCCTGTTATCATAAGTTTATCAGCATCTTTTTTAGCAACAGGTCCTCTCTCACCTATATCGCCGTTGATTGATGCCATGACTGTGCTTACTGCGCTTGAAAATACCTCGACTGCCTTGCCACCAAAATCGGCAAGTATTCCGCTGGTTCCATCTACTGGTTGTCCACGGAAAGTTAGCTGCAGTTTTTCTTTGACTACTGGCTCACCAAGCTCGGCTAGGCGAGACCTTGCTTCTTCCAACCTGCTCTCGAAACTTAGTCGAGATATTGCTTTTTCTTCAGGTATTGTGCGGAGTATGTTTTCAAGCTCTGCTATTTCTGCCTGAAGAGAAAAGTGTTCATTACTCATCACTTTCCCCTCCCTTCTCTGCGAGAGCATTGCGCAGGACGCCCAATGCACTCACATCATCTGAAGGCGCGAGATCGACTTCGAGGAACCCTTTCCAAATGTTGTCAGATCTTCGGTGAGACCACATGCTATACCAATAGGTTATTTCTTGAGTAAAGCTTTCGTCAGCTTCTCCTCCTAGGATGTTGGGGAAGGCATCCATTCCGTAAACGGCTTTAACCTTTTGAGGGGCGATAATATCATGGTGTTTAGACATGAATGTCAGCTGAGTTTCGCCTTGGGGGAGGTGGAAGTGAGAAACAATGTCAATGTCTCTTGGGTTCCTAGACTCAGTGTTCTCGATATTTTGAACAAAGCTACCGTTGATCCATTGGAAACCCCTCACAACTCCAGCACGATGCAGTGCAGCTCGATAGTCCAAAAAACCTTTCAGCAACAAGAGCCTAGGACTGCTGAAGCCAAAAAGGTTAATCAATTCTTCGAGTGAGCACCTGTAAGGTGATCGTGAACGGCTACCGCCACGCTCACCAGGGTACACCGGCGGCAACACTCCCCTGCTATCCCATGCTGGTACCGTCATTCCTTTCCCTGCCTCTGCATGCACCTAAAGCATAGCCGCCTCTAGCGGGCGGCTTCCATTAGCAGCTCAGGTTATAGCCTTCTATGGTTGAGCGCAAAGAAGCCCGGCATTACCGGGCGAAATGACGTGCTACCCTCCAGGTTCAAAAGGAGGTTCTTATGCGCAATTGGATTGCAGCCCTGGCGCTGTTGCCGGCTGTGGCGTGGGGTCAGAGCGACTGCTACAGCGTTACGCTATGGGAGGCGTTTGCGGAGATGTCCGCCACAGCAGAAAAGGCAAAACAGAATGGGATGGATGAGCGACAGTTGATGAATACCTTCAGCGACTCGCCTTCCCCCATACGTGCCGCCTGGCATGAAGCCGTTCGGCAATACTACAGCGGCAGCCCGATGAACCCGTCAGGCGTCATTGCTTCTATGCAGACCGCGTGCGCCCGCGAGGATTACGCCAACATGCCTCGCTGATCACCAATTGCCCTTGGGGCAACTCGCATAGACACGGCTCGCCAGTGGGCAGCCGCATGCGCCGCAGCGGGCGATCTCCTTACCCTGCATCGTGCCGCTGCAGCTTCGGCGCTTGCATCGGGCGTCGTCGTCGCGCTGGGCGGTGACGACGCCGGGGACGTGGCACTGGCTGCATTTGCCGACGATGGTCAGGACGGCATGCGGGCATTCGGCACAGATCGCCAGGCGCCGGCCATGCTCGGCCTTGTCGCGGGTCCAGGCCATGATGCCTCCTATACCGCGGACGCCACACCACTGAGGGTGTTCGTCAGCCACTGAGTGAGTTCGTTCTCATCACCCTGCACCTCGACGCCACCGCCCTTCTCGCTGGTCAGCGTCAGTGTGCCTAGGTGCCGGCCGGCTCCGCCGCCAACCTGGCCGGCGGCCTGGCTGACTTTCTCTGCTCCCAGGTCGGTACTCCAGCCCGTCGCGCCGCGGCTGGGCTGGCCGGACGTTCCGGCGTTGGCCGGCTGGATGCTCTGCCAGGCGGCCTTGGCAGCGGCACCGGCTCCATCGGTGAATGCCTGGGCCGCCGCGTCCAGGCCGGCCTGCAGGTTCTCGGCACTCTGGAAATCGGCGATCTGCTGCTTGAGCTCGGCATCCAGCTCGCGCTGCAGGCTGGGAAGAGTATTACCCCAGGCATCGCGGATCTGGCCCTGGGCGTCGATGGTGGCACCATCCCCGGCGCGATCGAGGATGGCTTGCACCTCGTCGCTCATCGATGGGTTAAAGCCGTCTAGGGCATTGGCGGCATCGTTGGCAGACTCGGCGACACGCGTGAGGCCGTTGGATACCGTCTCCGCGGCGTCCAGCGCCTGTTGAGAGATCGCCCCGCCCAGGGTGAGGTCTCCGGATTCGCGGCGCTCCATGTCAACCGAGAGGCTGGCGGCGTTCTGCTCGATCAACCCATTGATGCGCTCGAGCTCGGCGCGCAATTCGGCCTCGCTGAAGTATTCCACCACGCCGCCAGGGCCGAAGAAGCGCATCCGCTCGCTGGGATTCTCCAGCGCGCTCATGATGCGGCGGCGCTGTTCGTCTAGTTCCAGCCCGCCGATGCCGGCGGTGATCACACCCAGCTCGGTGCCGAGGTTGCGGGCGAAGCTGATCGTGTCCCTGATGCCCTCAACCGCCCATTCCATTGCGGTGACAATGGCTCGGCCCAGTTCCTGAGCGGCGGCCAGCGTCTCGGGGTCGCTGAGAAGGTCCACCATGTCTTCGATGGCTGGCAGCGCGGCCACCACCATCTCATTCTTCATGCCGGTGGCCGCCCCGGTCAGCTCATCCATGCCCTGCTTAATGGCTGCTAGCTGCTCGAATTCCAGCTCGGAGAAGACGTTGCCGGTGCGCTCGGCTTCGTCACCGAGCCGGTGCATCTCCTCGCCATTGTTGGCCAGCAGGGGGATCAGTGCCGAGCTGTCTGACGCCAGATCCTCCATGTAGGAGATCATCTCTTTCTGAGATACACCGGCATTTTCCAGGCTGCTCACGTAGAGCTGGAGAGCCTCGGGACCGGACAGCCTGGCGAACTGGTCGGCGGTCACCCCGACCCGGGGAGCGATATTCTCGAAGAAGGCGGCCATTTCACCGCTGCCGTCGCGCTGAAACTCGCCAATGCGCTCATTGACAGTCTTCAGTATCTCGCCAAGCTTCTCCTGGTCGATGCGAAACCGCGATGCGCCGTAGGCCAGGCGCTGGAAGCTCTGGTTGCTGGCGTCGGAGATGTCTGCGAGGTTCTCAAGCTCGTGGGCCTGGTTAACGGTCTGTACCACCATGGCCGAAAAGACGCCCGCCCCAACCGTGGCCAGCCCGGCCATCGCCGTACCCACGCGCTGGATGTCGCGCTCCACGCCGCGCCGCCACTTCTGGGCACTGCGCTGGCTCTTGGTCATGCCCTGCACGAATGAGCCAGTCTTGGCCACCAGGTCTAGCGTCAACGTGCCCAGCGACTTCGTGCTCATCGGCTACCTCCAGGCTTCCATCGCCCGTTCCATCGTGATCGGCGGTTCTTCCTCATGGGGTAGGAAGTCCCATATCTGGTGCGCGCTGGTACCCTTATTGCGGTGGGTGTTGGCGTACATCAGAGTCAGTGGTGCAGTGGCTCGGTCGGCGCGCAGCCCTGGGTGCAAGCTGCCGCGCTTGCGGCGGTAAGCCGCCCAGCGCAGGAATTCGACATAGCTCAGTCGCGCTTGCGCCTCGGCGATCGTGCGCCCGCCGATGCCGTTGAGGACGAGCTCGTGCCAGATTTCCTCTTCGTCGCTGAGCGGCTCGGCGTCTTTCCCGACGGGTTCACCTCGCCGATAACACCGAGCAGGGCCAGCGTCAGGCTGCGACCCAGGGGGCCCCGCTCGGGGTCGGCCTCACCGGTAATGTCCTCGGGGGTGAAGATCGACGCGCCGTGCTCGTCGCAGATGCAGGACGCGATGCGCCCGGCGATGCCGTCCACCTGGCCATTGTAGGCACGCACGTCCTGGACGGCGGCCTGGTAACTTAGCCGGCGCACGTAGACGGTGGCGGTGTATTCCTGATCGTCGACCATCCAGGTGATCGTCTTCGCCACCGGGGCGCCGGTGAAGGCGCCCTGCTGCTGAAGGGAGTCGAGACTGAGGGTGCTCATTTAAGCGACTTCCTTTTTTTGCCAGGTCAAACCGCCAGAGCGCTGCAGGCCGACCTCGGTGGCGACCAGCGCGTCGAGCTGGAAGTCGAATGGGAAGTCCGACACATAGGCTTCGTAAGAGCACCAGGTGCGGGACGTGGGAAGGTCGAAGTCGCCGGCGCTGTCCACGCTCGGTTCGCCCGTGCCATCCGACCAGCCGATGGCCCACTTGAGTGTCGGCGAGGGGGTCATCTCACTGAGGCCGTGTAGGATGATGTGGCTGTCTTCGGACGGGTCGGCATTGATCGACATGCTGCCCTGGCCGGGGTTGCGCAGGCCCGCACGGTATTGGCGATAGAGCTCGTCCTCTAGGCTGGTTTTGTCGAGTTGCGCCGCCGGCGCAGTGCCAGGGTTTAGGGCGGTCACCTTTTTGAGTCTCACCACAACAGGAACGCTGCCGCTGTCGTCGATGAAAAACACGTGGGTGCCTTGGGCCAGTACGCTCATTGTGTTGCTCCTACTGCAGGCATAGAAAAGCCCGCGCGATGGCGGGCAAATGGGCTCGGGTCAGCGGCTGGTTAGCGCGGCACGTGCCAGCTCACGTCAAAACTGATATGGCGATTGCCGGTCTCGGGGTCGGTGTCCGTATCCCCCCAGCGCACGATGTGAGCATGGGGCTCGATGGCATCGCGCAGGGCTTCGGTCACCGCCGTGGCGTCGTTACCATTCCCGGCGTACACGTCCACCTGCAACCGCCAGCGATCCACGTCCGGGGCGCTGTCCAGGTAGTTCTCCGGCGCACCGGTGGGGATGCGCCACACGGCATAGGGCAAGGCCACCCGCTGGGGCGCCTTACCAAACGGGTGGAGCCGCGTCGGATCGCTGCCCAGCAGGGCCGTGACCGCCGCATCGGCGGCGCATATAGTGAAGATGGGTGGCAGCATGTCACCTCGCTAGCGTCTTGTTCGCCCGGCGTATCGCGCGGACGATGGCCTTATCGAATTGCGTGACGAATTCATCAGTCGCCGGGGCGACACTCTCGTCCATGCCGGGCCGCATGAAGGGCTGGGCGGCCATATGCTCGGTGCCGAACTCCAGGAAGCGCCAGTAGTAGGTATCACCGCCCGGGTTCTTGGCGTTCTTGGCCTTGGAGGCAGCCCCCCCCGCGGATACCGACGCGCATCTTGAGGTCACCGGTCTGCCGGAAGTGCTTGCCGTCGAAGCGCACCACGACGTTGTCGGCGATGCTTTCCGATGTATTGGGATCATCGAGTTCGCGAGCTCGCGACTGCACGCTATCGCGGACTATGTTGGCCGCTTTGCGCAGGGCAAATCGCGTCGACTTCTTGCGAGGTTCTTGCTCCAGAGCGTTGAGCTTGCCCAGCACTTCCTCGAGGCCCTGGATATCGCCGGCCAGGCCGTCAGTTGCCATGGCTCACCTGAACGACTTCGACCCGTCCACGCATCCGCCGCGAGATGACACGCTTACCCCACTTGTCGACCTTGATGGGCTGCGGATAGTAATCGACGATTCCGCGGCGGGTGTCGGCATAGCAGACCTTGTCTATCTTGTGACCATCAACGAACACCTCTCGCGGGCCACGTCCATCTTCCGGCACGTGTATGTGATCAGATTCCATCGGTAACGCCCTCACTCACTGGCAGGGTAATGTAGTGTCGGCCACTCTTTGGGTCGGCCAACACGCCCTGGATGTTGTAAATCCGCGTGCCTTGGACCACGCGCATGCTGGCATCGAGGCCCTCGCGGTGGCGGATGATGATGCGCGCCGAGATCTCCGACTGCCCCGCCTGTGCGGCGATGAACTCGCGAGCGCTGAGCGGATCGATCGACGCCCAAACCGTGGCCACCGCTGACCATCCGGAGACCATCTCGCCCGTTGTCGGGTCCTGGGTTCTCATGGGGCGCTCGATCGTCACCCGGTGGCGTAGCTTGCCGGTCTGCATCAGATGACCTCGGCCTGCAGGTTGGTCGGCTTGGCCAGCACCACCGGCACGCTGATCTTACGGGCCGGCCCCGGGGGGCGGTGCGCGGGGCGATTGGCCAGCTTGCGAGTTGGCTTGCGAGTCACCATGTCAGGTCTCCGTGAACACGCCGAAGGCGGTACCCGCGTAAGCCGGGCGCTGCACGCGGTAGGTGCCTGGGCCGGCCAGCACGGTGGCCCGGTCGACGTTGGTCAACCGGGCCACCACGTTGTCGCCGCCGGGGGTGTCCTGCTTGACGGCGAAGGCCACGCTGGTCGGTAGGCGACCGCTGGCCGCGAAGATCGCCACGGTCACGCTCTCGCCTGCGGCGACGACAATATCGGAGGACGTGGCCGCGGCGGTGCCGGCGGCCAATACGGTGGCTTGTGCCATGGGTCGGTCTCCTTAGATGCCCAGCCCGATGCGGTAGAAGTGCAGAAGCCGCTCTACGGTGGGGTTCTCCTGCACGATGGTTCCGGTCACGTGCTGCTCGCGGTTCTCGAAATACTCGGCGACCAGGATTAGCAGGGCTTGCTCGACGCTAGCCGGCAGAATGGATTCGGAACTGCTGGTGGCCGGGTCATCCCAGGGTATCGAGCGGCCGAGGTACTGCGAGGCGTGGTCGATGGCCACGGCCAGCAGCCGCTCGAGCTCGGGATCCAACTCGGAGTCTGGGTCTGGGTCGAGCCGCAGATGCGTCTTGATGGTCGAAAGTGGAATCAGCATAGCGGCGGTATCCAGTTGTTCCGGTTGCTGTCTCGGGCGGCCCAGGGCCGCGGGTTGCCGTGAAAGCAGACGACGCGGGCGGCGGCTGGGATGCCCTGGCGGCAATGCGCCTTGTAGCTGACCACCTGGCCCTGGGCCACGTCCTGCCAACGCTGCACGCCATCGCCCAGCACTTGGCGCAGGATGCCCTGGTCGCCCCAGCAGGCGGTGGTGCGCGCCCGAGCCATGTGGCCGGCGGGGTCGCGCATCCAGTGCGCCCATACCCGCGCCTTATCGCGCTCGGCGATGTACATCAGCCCGCTGGCCGGCTGGGCCGGGCGGTAGAAGTCAGAGAGCAGCGTGGTGCGCCCGGCGGCGGCGGCGATAAGCGGCTCAAGGTCGTACAGCACCACGGTATCCAGGTCTAGGTAGATCAGGTCGCCGGGCAGGTCAGGCCGGAACAGCTCCATCTTGGCCCACCATCCCGGCCAGCCATGGGCCAGCGGGATCGTAGGCACGCCGCGAACTTCCACGTCGCTCAGGCACTGAATGTCATTGTCGTCGTGCCGGGCCAGCCAGTGGTTCAAGTCGACCCTGCCGGCCAGCCACTGCACATGCTCGGGGCCGAACTCGCCGCCACTACGCAGCACACACACGCGCCTCACCATCCAGGGCCTCCTCCAGACTCATACGCGGCCACAAATCCAACGCCGTCTCCCGGCTGGCATTGATCACCTCAACGTCGGCCAGCATGCCGGCGGCTTCCTGAAATTGGCCGTAGAACTTAGGTAGGCTGTTGGCATTGCCGAGCCCCTTGCAGTGGTCGCCGTGCCAATGGCGTTTGCCATCCCGCCCATACTGGCAGTCGTAACCCAGCAGAATGATGCGCGAGGCCCCCCGGTGTCGGGCCAGCAGCATCGCGCCGGCGCCGCTGTTGCCGCCCTTGGGGGCGCGGGTCTTTTGCACCCCGATGATGTTGCCGGCGATGCTGACGCATTCGCCGTGGAATACCGGCTGCATCACCTGCCACCACTTACGATCCATGGCGTAGAGCACATCGGCCCAGGGGCACATCCGATAGGTGTTGTTGGTGACTATGACGCAGCGCCCGCCGGCTTCTGCGGCTGCTTTTTCCCGCCACCTTTTGACGAGCTGGACGTCTTCTGCGGTGAGGCTTGGGCCGCTGGCGATGCAGACGACGGTTTGCCCGCGGCCTTCTCGGGGCGGTCGGTGACAATCCGAACCAGGCCCGCACGTACTAGATCCTTTGCCGTCTGGTCAGACGTGGGAAACTTGTCACCCCGGCGACGACTGCCGTGGTGATCAAACCCTGTCAGGGCTTCAACTTGAGTTGGCATGGAGTCATCCTCAAAAAGCCGGGGCCTGACTGTCGACGGGCCCCGGTGGGTTGCCTATTTCACCGGATCAGGCGCCGGATGAGCCAATGGTGAAGTCACCCTTCACGAAGGCCTCGGGGCGATACACGGTCAGCGCCACACGCTCTTCACAGAGGATGGTGACCATGTTTTTGATGAAGTTGTCCCGGTCCTCGGTGGAGACGGTGACGGTGGTATCCTCGCGATCCCAGCCTTGCGCCGCCATCTGGAAAGCCCCGGTCATGAACTCGTCCTGGTCCAGCGACTGAGTGGCCACCACCGGCATGCCCCACAGAGTCGGGCCGTTCACGGCGTTGGGGTTAGCCCAGATGTAGCGGCCCTGGCTATCCTTGGTCAGCTCGATGCTGGTCCAATCGATGGGGTTGAGCACGATGCCGTCGGCGGCATACTCGGCCAGCTGCACCTGCAACATGGCGATGCGCAGACGATCAATCATCGAGTCATCGCTGACCGTGACACCGGGGTTGGCGTACTGAGACGCCTGGGTGTAGAGGCCGTTGATGTTAAGCCCCACGCCGCTGCCCTTGAGCAACTGCGCCTCTTCCTTGAGCTTGAGCCCATAGCGCAGGCGGCCATCGATGTAGCTCTGCAGCATGCCGGCGTCGGACAGCACCTGACGCGAGGCGGGAATCCAGTGGGCAATGGTCGCCACGGACGCCTGGGCCATCTCGAACTGGATGCTGCTCTCCGGTTTGCCGGCGGAGGGGTTCTCAGAGACCACATCAGCAGCGTTGGTGAAGCCGGTTTCGCGCACGAACTCCACTGAGTTGGAGGCGGTGTCGCCCCAGTTGAGCAGGTCGCGCAGGAACAGTCGCTGCTGCGGTGGAGTGACCATGCCGGGTACACGCTCGGGCTGGCTAAGCTCACCGCCGGCCTCGGCGGTGGTAAGCGCTTGCTGCACGCCGACGCTGAACGACCCCCTGCCGCCCTGCGCCAACTGAGCTGCGCGTGTGGTGAACTCCTCGCTCTGGGCCACACGGGCGCCCATGGTCAGGATGGATGCAGGGGCGCCGCCGCGGTTGTTGGCCATGGCCTGCTCGGCGGCCTCGAGGCGTGCGTTCAGTTCGCCCTGGGTGGTCAGCAGCTGATCGACCTTCTCCTTGGACTCCTCGGACAGTTGCCGATGCTGCTTGAGGTCGGCCTGAGACTGCTCGGCGAACTGCTTGAGCTGGTCGCCGACGTCCTTCAGATCCTGCTGGACCTTCTTATATTCCTGCTCGACATTGGCGCCACCGACCTGCCCGAGCTGGCCGCGCATGCCGTGGTAACGGGCTTGGCCGGGCTCGACCAGCAGGCCGGTCAGGGCGACCAGCGCGGCCGCCCCGCCGACGGTAGGCAGGGAAACGCCGAAGGCCATGGGGATGGCGGCCGCCAGCGCGAGGATACCCAGCACCAGAGCCGGGGTGAGTTTCAGGTTACGCATTAGACATTCCTCCAGGGAATTCCAGTTTCGGGAGTGGCTCCAGGTCGTGTTCGACAGCGCTGGGCGTATCGGTCGCGGTAGCGCGCGGCGTACCGCCGCCGGCAGCGCTAGGCGTGCCGGACTTGAACTCTTGCATCAGCTCGCGACGGCGGCTGCGCGGGATGCCGGCCTTGGCCATGGCCAAGTCCAGCTCCTTTGCAGCGAGGCGATGGGATGCCTGGGCGCCGCCTTCCTCGACCTCGTCCGCCGTAAGAAGTCCATCGGCCCAGCCGGCGGTCACGGCCTCACCGCCGCCGATCCATGTCTCGGCGTCGAGCTGAGCGACGATGGACTCCTGCGGTATTCCAGTACGAACGTGATAAAGATCGGCGGCCGCAGCGTCGAAAGGCTCGAGCCAATCGGCGACTTCGCGCAGCTCGAGGCGGTTACCCATCACCCCGACCCAGGCGTTGTGCACCATCAAGAAGGCGGCGCGACCGATGCGCAGCTCGTCGCTACCCATGGCGATCACCGAGGCTGCCGAGGCGGCAATGCCCATAACGTTGACGACCACGCGGCCCTGGTGCTCGCGCAGCAGGTTGTAGATGGCCAGACCCTCGAAGTAGTTACCGCCCGGGCTATTGATGTTGACGGTGACGTCGTTGCCGCTGCCGATGCGGCGCAGAGCGCCGGCGATGCGCTTGGCGGTGACACCGTCACCCCACATGTCTTCACCGATGGGGTCGTAGATGGTGATGGTGGATTCTTCGTCATCCATCGCCGAGCGAATGCCGGGGTTCCAGGCCTGCATCGCCCGGGGCGAGAGGTCGAATTGGACGTTCGCGCGCGGGCGAGCCGCCGGCAGAGTGGGCAGCGTCTTGAGCGTCATGGGTAACTCCGGAGGTCAGTCGTTATCGGTGTTGTCGTGCTGGCTCGGCTGAGCGTGCTGGCCCTGGTTGAGCCAGGCCGCCAGGGCGGCGCGTGCGGTATCGCCGTCGTTGGCTTGGCCAAGACTGTCGAGCGGTGCCATCGCGGTCTGCACGGTGAGCACGTCGGCGTTGCCGCCCATGATCGGCAGGTTCTCCAACTGTCGAACCTCGTCGCGGGTCATGATCCCGTTGTTGACCATCACCGAGTAGAAGCTGGCCCGAGCAGCACTATCAGCCCTCAGCAGTCCCTCGATGGAGAACTCGGCGTAATAGCGCAGCTGGTCCTGCGGGCTAAGCAGGTATTTGTTGATGGCCTGCTCAATGCGCGTCAGCCAGGGCCTCAGTGTGAAGGTTAGGAAGGCAATCAGCTTCTGCTCGAGGCCGGTGCCCCAGTTACTGTCCTTGCTGCCGTGGCCAACCATCGAGGGGTCGACGCGAAACCAGCGACAGACTTCCTCGACCGAGAAGGACCGACTCTCCAGCAACTGGGCATCGCTTGGCTTGATGCCGATGGTATCGGCCTTCATGCCACCCTCGAGCAGCGGGCTCTTGCCGGCGTTGATGGCGCCGGTGATGTCCTGAAGATTCTCGCGGAATTCGGCCCGCTGCTCTTTGTTCAGCACCTTGTCCATGCTGAAGGCTACAGTCGGCGACAGCCCTTTCTCGAAGGTGCTGTTGGCGGCGTTGTTGGCGGCCAATGCGCTGCCGAACACGCCGGCGCCGTACTGAATAGCGGAGAGCCCCCACTTGCCGTCCAGCGAGAAGCCAGGAATGTGGACTAGGTCGCGCTCCGCTACAGGCCTCGGCCTACCGCCTTCCTCGGTGTAATGGAGGCGATAGTCGCCGTTGGCCAGTCTCTGGGCCCCCAGACGGCTCGGCGTCAGAAATCGGATGCCAACCACCCGGTTACCCAGCCGCTGCTTTTCGCCGAAGCCGTTGCCTCGCAGGAGAATCGAGGCGGTCATCGACTCCCATAACGTGGCCGGCGTGGATTCGGCATTGGGGCTGCGATTCAATACTGAGTAGAGCGGATGGTTCACTGCGCGACGCCGGCCGCTCGAGGTGCGTTCGTAAAGATGCAGCGGTAGTGTGCCGACCGTTTCGGAAATCAGCCGGGTACAGGCCCAGGCCGCCGAGAGCGACATCACGGTTTCCTGATTGACCGTCTGGCCAGCGGCGTTAGCGCTACCGGCCCACGCTTTCCAGAAGGCGTCGTTGGTCAGATCGAGCGGCACGCCCAACCAGCCCAAGATTGCCGACTTCACACGGCCCGGCTTTTTCGTCTGAGTGCTCATGCGATGATCGGCGCCCTTAGGAAGTCGGTGATGTCGTCGTTATCAATCTGCTCGCCCAGCGTCAGTGCCGTTGCCATCAACGCAGCGACGACCCCGTCGACGCGGCCGGTGGCTTTCTTCTTATCCACCTTGCGATTGCCAGCAGGATCTTCGGAGTAAATGGCGTTGGCGGCGCACCAGGTCAGCACCGGGTGCCCCTGGTGATGCAGCTCCGCGTTGATCAGCCGGCGCTCGAACTCGTCGACCGCCGGGCTCATGTCCTTGAAGCCCTGCCCCACGGGTACCAGCGGGGGCAGGCTCAGGCCTTCGTCGTCGATCAGGGCGATCAGGTCCTCGACCCGCCAGCGATCGAAGCCGATCCCTTGTAGGTCGAAGCGCTCGGCAACGTCGACCAGCTGATGCAGCACGTGTCGCTTGTTGATCGCGCGGCCTGGGGTGGTGTCAAGGTGGCCGGCTTTCAGCCAGGCTAGGTAGGGCACGCGGTCCTGTTCGCCTTTCTTGGCCAGGCCCTCCTCGGGCAGCCAGAACCAGGGCACCATGCGCCACACCGGGTCGTGCTCGCAGGGCTCGAACATCAGCACCAGGGCCGTGAGGTCCTGGGTGCTGGAGAGGTCTAGCCCGGCCCAGCAGCGTCGGCCCGCCAGCAGCGCGACATCAAAGTCGGCGTCCTGGGTGGCTAGCCAGGCATCGCGGCTTATTGCCGGGTTGTCGGCCTGCACCCACTGACAGAAATTCAAGCGCCGGACAGTGGCTTCCTTGCTGGGCATGCCTCTCGCCTGGGTGACCTGCTCGCGCAGGTACTTCAGGCCGGGGATGCCATAGGCAAGCGACGGATTGGCCTTGTACCAGCACTGCTCATCCTCGAAGGGGTCGTCGCCCTGATCTAGTGCACAGACAAAGCCGAAGAAGCTGTCGTCTTCCAGTCCACCGTTGGCCACCTTGCAGGCGTAGTCGTGGTAGTCCCAACACACCGTGAGGCGGTCGGTGCCACTGTTGGTGATCATGAAGATCAGCGCTTGCTGCCGGCTTTTTGTACCGGCCCGCATCATCTCCACGACCAGCGGGGTCTTGTGCTCGTGAATCTCATCTAGCAGCGCGATGTGCGGCCGAGGCCCAGACTGGCCGTCGTCGGCGCTCACCGTGCGGAAGAACGACCCAGTTTTGTGGAAAGCGAGGTTGTATTCCTTGCCAGTGGCCCCGCTCTTGGGGACCACCGGTGCCAGGTACGGCGACTGGTCCACCATGGCCACCGCATCACGGAACAGGATCTGGGCCTGGTCCTTCTTGGTGGCCGCGGCGTAGATCTCGGCGCGCTGCTCGTTGTCTGCGACCAGGCCGTAGAGGCCGATCCCGGCTGCGAGCGGCGACTTTCCGGAGCCCTTGGCCGTTTCCACGTAGGCGACGCGGAAGCGGCGATACCCATCTTCGCCCATCCAGCCGAACAGGCTGCCGACGATGAACGCCTGCCAGGGCAGCACCTCGAACGGCTGGCCCTCGTACTGGCCGCCGTTGAGTCGCAGGATGTCCTCGAAGAAACCGATGGCATGGTTGGCAGCGTCGAGGTCCCAATGCAGGCCACGATCCGGGCCATTTTCCAGGTCGCGCAGGTGGCGAGCGCAGGCATCGCGAACCTGGTGACCGGCAATCAACTCACCGGCCACCACCGCCTGGGCGTAGGCTGTGACACGGTCATCACAGGCCGTACTTTCGGGCGGTCTCCGCTTGCTCATTGGGGAACAGCTCTCCTTGTGTCACCGTACCGGCGCCCAGGCTGGCTCGGGCCGACGGGTTCAGGCCGAAGCTGTTACCCGCTTTGCGCATGCGTTCTTCGGCACGGTTCGCCAGCTGCATCCAGGCGCTCATCTGCTTGTAGCCGCTGGGAGTTGTCTCGACGAAGCCAGAGTCTTCCAATGCGGCGATCTTCTCCCGGGCGACCTTCCAGTCAGCCCAGGCCTGGCAGTAGACGGCCAGCTCGCCGCGATCGAGCTTGCTTATCAGGCCAAGGGTCTGCAGATCCTTGGCTATTCGCTTCCACTCGCCCTTAGCGTCCTTGGTCAGGAACGCCGGGCACGGCGGAATCTCCGCCGCGACCTGGGGCTGGTCGCCATGCCCGCCGGTCAGCTCGTGCGATGCCTTCTTGCTCGGGTTGCCGCGCAGTGCGTGGACGTTCGCCGGCAACGCCTTACGTCCGGAGTTCCGGTTGCCAGCCATGCGAACCTCCAGTTGGTTCAATCAATCGTCATGGGCACCTCTGGCATTGAGGTACCCCCCTCCCATTTTTCCCGCTTTAACAAGGAAAGATATGGCAGCGGTCTTCGCGGGGTAGTGCTGAGGTTTGGACCCACCCCTCCCCTATTCGGCATCCATGTAGTGCTCGAGGAGAGCAGCGCAGTCGTCGCCATAGGTCGGGGCACCATCGCCTGACCTCTCCTTCTGGTGTCGAAGAACGGTGGCGACCTCCTGCTCGAACGCCTGGGGATCCGCAATGTATTCATCCATCCAGCGGTTGAATGCCGCCGCGACCTTTGCCTTATTCATTCCATTCTCACTTTGACCAGTGGTGGTTGGGGTCGAGCGGCCAGCCGTCGGAGCCGCACCCCGGGAGCTTGCCGGTACGTTCTTGCGACTGCTTGGCCGAGTCGTGGCACAGCTTACACAAGGACTGAAGATTTTCCGGATCGAAGAACAGGTCTTCGTCGCCTTTATGAGGCTTAATGTGATCGGCTATCGTTGCCGGCGTTACCCTACCCAAGGCCTTGCAATAACGGCACAGCGGCTCGTCGCGTAGCTGCGCCGTCCTCATTCGATGCCAGCGCTTGGTGTTGTAGAGCCGACGCCACGGACGAGCCTTCATCGCGACGCACCGTCGAGGTAGGTGGCAGGAATGCTGTCCTCGTCGCCCTCATCCTCTGCCAGTGCCTCAATTAGGATTACCAGCAGGTGGTTGGTCCTGCGCTGCTCTTCCAAAAGCTGCTGGAGCAACCCATCGTCATGCACGCTGTTGCCAGCCATCACATATCTCCAGCAGAACGCGGCTGACCCAGCAGATCGACGACAGCCGCCCGGTCAGCATTGGCTCGCCGGCGCAGCGACTCATAGTCCGCCAGCAGCTGCAGCAGATCCCGGTTGTGCTTTACCTGAACCGGCGGGGCTGGCAGCGGATGCAGCAGGTAACTCGGCACCTCTGCCGTCACCACTTCCGGTGGTGGCGTCGGTTGTGAGGTCGCGCAGCCACTGGCGGACACCACCAGGAATAGGCTGGCCAGCCCAATCACTCGTCTCATCATCGTTGCTCTCCAATGCACGGGCTGATTGGCGGCGCTGGTCGATGGCCTGATCATCATCGGCTAGCTGTTGCTCACGCTCTGCCAATGCTGAGGACAGCCGGCGCATCTGGTCACGCTGCCAATCCATCACCTCACCGAATGCCTCGGCACGCTGCTCTTGCCGAGCAGTCTCGGCCTGGCTGACTGTAAGGGCATCCTCCATATGACTGGCCTGCCACCATTGCCAGCCGCCGAAGCCAACGGCGGCAACCAGAGGCCATAGCCAAGCCGGTAATACCCTCAGCCACGAGATCATGGGCGCCACCTGCCGATGATCAACTCATAGATGTCATCAGCTTTATTGCGCAGCCATTCGGTGCCCAGGAACGCTAAGAACACGCAAGGCGCGAAGGCCACCGACCCTGGAAGCTCATAGCGAACGGCCAGTGCCTGGAACAGCGGGAACAGCCCAATGCCCAGCAAGGTACACACCAGCGCACCCAGCAGTGCCTTACGCCATGGACCGCCATCCTGAAGACCACGCGCCAGGGCGATAGCAAAAGTCAGCAGCGCGCCGAGCACATTTGGCGCATACGCAATGCACAGCTCGATCAGTCGCTGCCAATTGTTGGGGTCTCGAGTCGGCATATCAGCGCTCGGTTTGTGACGTCGGGTCATGGGCACCTCGTTAGGCCACCCTGCGAATAAGGATTCTCGTTATTGGATGCGAGCAGCATCGGCAACCACGCGGGCGATCTCGTCAGCCAGCCCGCGCTTTCCAGAGAGGAACGACGCTAGGTCATGCTTTGACGTGATGAAGCACAGCTCCAGGATCAGCCCACCGCCATCGCTGACGAACGCCAGCCGCGAATGTGGGCCAGCGTCTTCAGGCTTGGCACCACGATTCGCAATGCCCAACACGTCGGCAGTCACCGCACACAGCGCTTCGCCGAGCCGGTAATGCTCAGGCCGCGATAACGTCTCAACGCCGGATGCCTTCGGGCCACCAGCGTTGCAGTGGAACTCGATGGCGATATCAGCCCGGCGGGCAATGTCGACCGCCTCACGCAACGGCAGATTGATCATGCCCTCGCCATCGGTCAGGTGGCGGATGCCACGCTTGGCCAGCGCCTGGCTGGTCAGGGAACGAAACTCGCAGACCAGGTCAGCCTCGCGGTACCCATTGGCGGCAGCACCCGGCGTGGTGTCGCTGTGGCCCGCCGAGACCATAACAGTTCGCGCCTGAGGGGCCGCCTGCGGGACCGCGTCAACTTCAGTGATCCAGCGCATCGCGACCCCTCCAAAAAAAGTGCCCGGCCAGGCCGGGCGCCGCCCACCACGGCGGGAGCAACAAGGTGCGTCAGAGTGGCCATAAAAAACCCCGGCACGGGGCCGGGGTAAGCAAGGGAACGGTCGAGACCAGGCGCAACTGTTTGACGGTATCGGAATGATGGTCCTCGACTCCGGTGGCATCAACGCGTTGGTAATGCCACCGCCGTAATGTTGGGGTGATCGACCGGCAGGGCGCCTCAATACACAGGGTTACGCACTACGCCGACGGCGATAGACCTCTCGCAATTCAGCTTTCAGCAGCTTGTGCAGCCGATCCAGCGCATCGTAATAGGTCTGGCGAGCCATCCCCAGCCGCTGCGCTTTCTGATCGTTGTAGCCATGATGCCGATAGTGCTCATGTGCCATCACCTGGTGGCGATCGCCGAGCCGCTTGAGGGCGCACTCTACCTGCCATGCAGCATCGTCCATTTCGCCCAGGCCTAGCGGGTCACGGCTGCCCTTGGGTCCGGTACCACGGGGCGGAATGCCGCCCCACTCTGCCACCTGACCCAGCGGCGAGCTCTGCCGCCCGCCCCGCCGGCGGTGTTGATCGGCCCAATGCTGCAGCAGCTCGTCCATTTCTTTGATCATGTGGTTGCTCCTCGTGGTGGTCAGGCCTGGTGGGGGCCTGATGGACTGGTAAACCAACCCTAGACAGAAAACGCCTTACCCTAACCACACCCTAGACACTAAAAACCTTATATATCTCAGTTATTTATTTTGTTGTGTCTAGGGTGTCTAGGGTTACTAGGGGTTTATTACGCGTAAGAGATTTTTTAGCCGTCGAGAAAGAATAGGCACAGTAGTGAGGCACGGAGGCGCGCGCGGGCGCGAACAACCCTAGACACCCTAGACAAGGGCAAAAACTCCCTTTCATTTCATGGAATTGCATTGTCTACCCCTTGGAAAATGACCCTATCCAGCGCCTAGACACCCTAGACACCTCAGTCGTCGGTGGGCGAACCGCCCATGGGCTTCATCCAGCCCTTGCACTTATCCCATCCCAGCGGGTTCCAGTCGGCCTCGAATGCCGCGTCGCGGAATGCCTTCACCGCTGCACCCAACGCCTTGCCGTCGCTAAGGTCCAGGTCACCAGGTGGGTCGGGGAGGAAAAACATCGAGCGCTTTCGTCGCTCCTCCATGTCGTACCAACCCAGTTGCTGGGCAGACTTCGGCACCTGGGTACTCAGGAACAGCGAAAACTTCGTCTCGCTCATGGCGTGCTCACGGTTCTTGCTGCACCACTCTAGGAACAGGTCGTGCACGTCCTGAGTGCGCGCCACAGTGAATGGCACCCCCAGCAAGCCCTCTCGCCAGGCCACTAGGAAGTTCTCCCAGGCCGACCGGCTAAGGGCCACCAAGCGCTCGCGAGCCTTCGTCTTTGGTGGCCGCGTGCGCTCGTCGAAGTCACCGGTGTCGTAGCTCAACAGGTAGTGATAGAACGCCGCCACGCCGCCATTAATCAGCTCCTGACCCAGCTGCTTGCTGGCCTCAGGTGGTAGCGTCTTCTCTGGCCAGATGACCAGCATGCGTCGATCGTGCTCGCTGATCGGCCAGGGCATGATTTCGTTCGAGAGGAAGGCCGCGTTCATGTAGTTGGCCTGCTCCCAGCCGTTCATGAACTTCGCTTCTACCTGCATCGTCTTGCCGGTGATCATGTGCTTGATCTTACCGACCTGGTTGTAGCGCTGGTCCCGGCTGACCACTTCCTCGAACACGCCCCACAACTTGCTTTCCTGCCACTGGTTCCAGTTGGACTCTAGCTGCGTCTGGCCAACCGTCGCGCCATAGGCACCGTATACCTCACCCATGATGTCGGAGAGCAGCAGCGACTTGCCCGAGCCCTCGATGGTCGAGTGAGCCAGCACCGCCGTATCCAGCTTGGCGCCCATGTGCTGCAGCGGGTACGCCAGCCAGCACGTCAGCCAGTGCATGGCATCCTTGTCGAAGCTGCACAGCCAATCGATCAGGTAGCGAATGCACTTGCACCGCTCCGGGTCGTCGATCGGCGTCAGGGGCAGGCCCTCGAAGGTGTTGATGTACTCGCTAGGGTCCAGCGTCATGCTCGGGTCGAACACCAGCCGGTCATAGGGCACCTGCCGGCGATCCGGCGAGTTGACCCACAACGACCATGCATCGCCCAAGGCCAGCTGCACGGCACGGGACGGCAGCCGCTGCTTGAGCTGGCGATCCCAGATGTCTTGTGTGCCGTCCAGGTACACATAGCGCTCGGTGGGCGCCATGCCGATGGTGCCGCGCTCACCCTTCAGCTTGTGGGAAAGCTTCACCTCGGCGACTTGGTGGCGCGCTTCCTCGGCATCGATCAACTTCTTGTCGTCGCGATCCAGCCAGTCGCGTGCCTTGGCCTTGGTGACGAGCGCCTCGAACGCCCCCCAGTTGATGATCTTGCGCTTCACCAGGTCGAACACCTTCTTCTCGCCCTCAAGCAGCGCGAAACGCTGGTGCAGCGCGACCTCGGTCCATTCCTGGCCCTCCCCCGCGCCCCCCGAAGCTGCAGCCACCGCCGGGGCGGGCGGCTCCCACCCAGAGGGGACCGGGGAGAGATGTCCATCGTTCGCCGCCTCCAAGGCGGCATTAAGTTGCCTGCGAACCTCGTCCAGACCACGGGTCTGATGCAGATCGTTCCAGTCAGCCATTAGCTCGCCTCCAGATCAGCGAACGCCGGCAGGCAGCCATGCTCGGTTGCCAGCGCCTCCGACTTGGCCCGCCCCGGATTACCCTCGGTTTCCGGGTCGTCATCGCCACAGATAACCAGGCGAGCATCCGGCCAGCACTGCTGAACCTGCGGCACCACGCGAGTCATGTTGCCTACGTCCAACGCCACGGCAACAGTCCATCCCATTGCCTCATGAACGCTTGCGCCGGTCGCATAGCCTTCAGCAATACCAATCACCTCCCGAGATCCCGGAATGATATGGCAGCACCCGGCCTTGCGGCCGAAGCGGGGGAACAGCTTGGTACCGTTGGGCAGGATCGACTGGAAGGCCCACAGCTTGCCCTGGTAATCGCGCAACGGCAGAACCACGCTTCCGGTCTTGAGGTGGAACATATGCAGGTGATCCGGTCGAGGGGTCGGCAGCTGCGCGAACCAGTCACGCACTTCGCTACCGACCCACACATCTGCTCGTTCCCGCTGAGCATCGATGCTAATCAATACCGAGCGCTTGGGGAACAGCACTCCGTAGGCGCCGACTCCCTTGCGATCGAGATAACTGGAGCTGCCCTGATCCGTCAGGTGCAGGGCCAGCACCTTCTCACACGCATCGGCCACCGCCGCCTGCATGCGGGCCAGCTTCGCCTGATCGGCCTCCACCTGCTCGGCCAACCGGCGACGCCGCTCTTCCGCCTCAGCCTTGAGCCGGCAGCGGTCTTCCGCGCTCAACTCATGCTTAGCCCGCGTCCAGCCGGCATCGGTCGCTAGCTTGATCACCGTGCCCATGCTCACATGCCCAGGGCTAAGGCTGCGCCATACTGACTTGGCATCGGCAGCGTTGTAGCTCTGGCCGCCCTGGCTCCACTTATCCCAGGCCGGAAAGCCTTCATCACCGTATTCGGTCTTGAGCGCATTGCCGATATTGATCCAGGTCTCGCGATCATCGGCGGGGATATAGGAGAGCGCCAGGCGCAACTCGTCATGGGTCAAAGGGTCATGCTGCATCTCGCACCTCCGGCCCCATCATTGAGCATTCCGCCAGCGTTACGCCGCCGACCGAACTTTGGCCACTAGCGCCTTTGCCTGTTCGACGTGCAGATAAATCGTGCTGTGTTCCTGGCACACAGCAACCTCGGCGTTGGTCAGTACCAAGCACCCACCGGGTAGATTTCCCATATCCGTCACCGAAGGCGACTTCCCGTCCCATTCGTCCACCACATTCGCCAACCGATACAATCGGGTCAGCGACTCGGTCAACGGCGATTTGCCGGAACCCTGCTCGCCATACACAATCACTACGCTCATTGCCTTCACCTCTCACATAGAACGGGAGACCAGCATGCTGGCCGACACTCTTCGACAGACCCATCTTCCCTACTGCCTCAAGCGCCAGGAAGACGGGGGGTACGTCATCACCAACCGCAACTACGAGCCCATTGGCTTTATGACCGGCCAGTTCGTCCATTACGAGGACTACCCAGTCAGCGTTAGCATCAAAAACCTGACACCCAAGGTTGCCAGCAAGCTCGACCATCGCGGCCGCGACGACCTGGATGCCATTTTTCTCTATGGCGATGGTAGTAATCCGGAACGTGGCAAAGCGGAGGCACAGGCCTACTTCGAGCGCCTGGCGGTGCTCATGAGCCTGAAAATCGAGAGATAAGGTAGCTGCCCCATGAACCTGCTCAACCGAGACCTGCAACGACACCTGTTGAAGCTCATGCGAGATGAGTTTCCCGATCAACTTTCGGTTCGACATGACCACATAGGCTTCAACGCAGACCAAAGGAGCCTTAAATTTAACTTGGCATATTTGAACGAGCTTGGGCTCATAAAAGATGGGCTGTTGTTCACATCTATTGTTGATCTTATGGACGATGAGCCACCAGATGAACCTTTTGGACCTAGAGTCCAAGGAACCATCACAGCAGCCGGCATAGACTTCCTCGAGGACGATGGTGGTCTCTCGGCGATCCTCGGCACCGTCACTGTTCGCTTGCATGCCGACACCATAAGAGACCTGGTTGCCGCAAAGATCGCGGATAGCGACACACCGCCGTCGGAGAAGAGAAGGCTGCTGGATGCCCTCAAGAGAATGCCAGAAGAGGGTCTCAAGCGGCTTTCCACCAGACTCATTGATGAGGGCCTGTCCAGCGCGCCTGGCGCCTGGCAGAGCTTGCTGCAAATGTTGAGCTAACATCATCGCCGCGCCTCCCTTGCCGTCTGACACGGCACGCAGGTGCGCACGCCCGGCAGGCGTTCGCGCCGGGCGGCGGGGATCTCGCCACCGCAGTCTACGCACTCCTGACACTCACCAACCGACTGAGTATTGATATCCGCCGCCCTCTGGCGAGCGGCCAGCGCCTGCTCCATCCGCCAGTCGATGTAATCCTGCGCTATATCCGCCTTATCCATGGCACGCCTCCCCTTCCCCGACGTGGCACGCGGAATGCTCGAGGACCAGCACCGTCTCCATCAGCCGGCGAGCGCGCAGGCGCAACTCGGCCTGCTCACGCTCGTCGACGACGCCATCCTCGATGCTGGTCCGTACGCTGGTGATCATCTCGCCCAGGCGTTCATGCAGGCTGGCCAATGTTTCCAGCACATCGCGCTGATCATCGTCGCGGCTTGCATGGCGGCGGTCGACAGGACACACCCACAAGCAGCCACCGGCGATTTCGCCGAGGCTGTCGAGAATGCGGGGATCGCGTGTGGCGGCAAGCACCGCCTCCAGGTCGTCGATGTTGGCGCGATGGTGCTCGTGGGTGGGGCTCAGCTTGTGTTGAAGGGTCGTCGCATTGATGCCGTGCACAGCCGCGACGGCCTTGGTACCGCCGGGATACTCCCGTGCAGCGTGGTAGAGCGCCAGATGCAGGGGAAGAACTTCCCGCTGCGCGCGCTCAAGAGAGGTGGGCCAGCGTTTCGACATGGCATTAAGCTCCCAACGTTGCCATGCGTCGCGCCGATGGATCAGTTAAGATCATCAACGTGACCGCATGTGGTTGCGTCACACGTCGAGGAGGCCTGTGGTGGGCGTAACTCCTCGACACCGCCGGGGCTCAGTCTGTGGTGGGCAGACCCCGGCACCCTGCAGGCCGCCGACGTTAGCGCGTCAGGCGGCCTGCCCCTTTCCTAGTTCTTCAGGTGGCACGCCGTAGTGCTCGAGCACTTCGAGCAACTGTACTTTCCCTCCGCTCTCATTAGCCAACGCACGCATGAACTTCAGGCTCGCTCCGCGGGATGCTCCCATCACATGGCTTCTGAGATACTTAGAGGAAGTGCCAACACGATCCGCGTATCCCTCGATCTGGCTATCGCTCAATGACTTCAGGTAGTCGCGCAGTTTCATCATGGCGATCTCTCTATGCTGTTTCACCCCACAGATTACACCCGCAGGTGTTATTTGCAACACCTATCAGGTGATTCACCTGAGAGGTTAAGGCACAGATAATCGGGATATGGATATCCACTCGACGCGCTACCGCATCCTGCAAGCCACCATGGCAGACCGGCACCTCAATCTCAGAGGTCTGGCGAATGCCATCGACCGCAGCGAGAGCCAGGTCAGCAGTTTCGCCGGTGCCAACCCTTCTAAAAACATCGGTGAGCGCATGGCCCGCCATATCGAAGCGAGCCTAAAGCTCCCCCCCCATTACCTAGACGATCCTCGCCACCTAAGCGATAACAGGGCCCCTTTCGACCATCCACCGGAACAAGAGAACGCCTCCGTACTCGGCGACATTCAGCACCTGTTGCCAGTCGTGGGAATGACGACAGCAGGGAAGCTCATCGACAACATTGCAGACGCCGAAATCGAAGAATTCGTCCCAGCCCCCGGCCCTTGCAGCGCAAGAGCCTTCGTGCTGAGACTAGAAGGGGTAAGCATGGAACCCGAGTTCCACTCGGGTGACCGCATTGTCATTGACCCAGAGATTGACTGGGTCAGTGGCGACTACGTCTTTGCCCGATGCACCAACACTGCAACCGGACTGCCAGCTGGCACCTTCAAAAAGATCGTGTATGAGGAAGGCGAATATTACTTGTGCGCGATTAACAGAGACTGGACCCCACGATATACGCGACTCAACGGGGACTGGCAGGTTGTGGGTAAGGCCCGTTATCAGGTGAAGATTCTTTGAGGTAAGACAACGACGGAGAAAATCATGGATGAGTTCGCACATCTACGCCGTTTTAGCCAAGCCCGTGTCAACGACCGGAACATGGATGAACTGATCGGCATCTCTCGAGGCCTCATTGCTGACGGGCAGATCGTACAGGCCGAGGCTGAGTTTTTACTGCGCTGGATCGAGCAAGCCAGCAGCATGGGTGAAGATCCTATTTTCAAAATGATGGTCAGCCGCATTGGCGACATGATGGAAGATGGCGTGCTAGATCAAGATGAGTCCGCCGAACTACTGCAGATGCTCCAGGCCCTGACGGGCGAAGATGGGAAAATTCACCACTACAAACGCCCGTCTGATCTACCTTTGGACAACCCTTTACCTGATATCTCAATCGCTGATCGTGGTTTCGTTTTCACGGGCGTGATGGCCTACGGCCCTCGAAAAGAGTGTCAGCAGCTAGTTGCCGACCTCGGTGGATTCAGCAAAGGAGGACCGTCAAAGAAGGTCAATTACCTCGTGATCGGCACTATCGCAAACGAGCACTGGCTATACAGCAGCTACGGCCGAAAGATTCAGCGGGCCGTCGAGTTGCGCGACCAAGGCCATAACATTGCGATCGTGAATGAAGACCATTTCATGAGATTCGCACTTTAATAACACCTAAAGGTTTTCACCTGAGAGGTTGACAAACACCTATAGGTGTTCAAAGATCATTGCCATACCCGCCCACCACGGAGTATGGACAATGCAACCACACACCACTGCATCACCCCGGCCGGCGCGGGTGTATCTGCACCCGGCCGCCGCCACCAGCGTCATCGCCGTGCGTGCTATCGAGCGCGTTACCGGCCGACTAGCCCACCGTGAGCGGCCTGCTTGCGGGATTCGCCTGATCACTGAGCGCGAAGCCCATCACCTCTATGCCCAGCAGAATGCCGGGCAGGAGGTGTCGGCATGAGCGTTATCCTCCTGCCATCCGCCCAGCCTAAACATCAGCGTCTCACCTCAGCCCATCGCTGCTTAATTGCCCGTATCCAAGACCTGTGCATCGACGTCAGTCAGCGCACCGAGTTCTATGCCATGAGCATGTACTCAGGGCACGTGCATACGGTCAGCATCAGCCTGTATTCCCGCGAGTCGGTCGAGCGCGGCGACTACACCTCGACTTGGCGCAGCGGCGAGATCTATCTACCGCCATCTAAAAACGCTCAGCCTGACAGCCTGCGGCAACTCACCGCCGCCGCCGAGCACCTCGAGGGGCTACTACCTCCCGCAGGAGGTGCTGCATGACTGCCGCCATCGCCTATCCCGATTCGCTATTCAGCCGCGAGGGGCCAGCCCGCCAACTGCCGGTGCACGGCCACGCCCACACAACAGTGGCCCAGCTGCTCGAGCCGCTGCGCCACGGCACCTATCACCCGCTGCGCATCGTGTCGCCCGCAAGTGATACGCCCCTGGCCAGCGGCTATGTGGAGCTGACCACCACCGGCTATCACCTACACATGATCGATGCCCAGAGCGAGCAGCGAATCAACGCCACCGCCGCGCGCCTCGCCGAGGTATTCCAGGCGCTGGTGAGCCTGATCGACGACCTGCAACAGGAGGCTTCATGAACCGCTACAGCCTGCAACAAGCCGCCACCCTGCTCGGCACCGGCCGCACGACCCTGTGCGCCGAGCTACGCGAGCAAGGCATCTTCGACGCCAACAACTTGCCGCTTCGGCACCACGTCACGGCCGGGCGCTTTCACGTACAGCTCAAGGCCTTCAAGCACCCCGGACTCGGCGAGGAACAGCCCTACGGCAAGACATTAGTCACCGACCGGGGCTTGCTGTGGCTGGCCAACGTGCTCAAGAAAGAGATCGTCACCCACCGCGAGGCGGCAAACGACGAGGTAGCCCGCCATGCCTGAGGCAGCGCCAATGCCTGCATGGGGCGACGAGGCGCCGGACACCAGCACCGTCGCCCTGCTCTATCAGCAGTTTGGCGACGTGCTGATAGAGCTCGAGGCCGTGCGAAAAGCCTACTTCCGCAACCGCTCGAGCGAGCGTTTCCGGCGCGGCTTACGCGAGGGAGTGATCCCGCTGCCAGTGGTGCGGCTCGACGACAGCGCCAAAGGCCAGGGATATGTATGCATCTATCAGCTTGCCGCTTTCATTGAGCACCAGGCCCGCGAAGCCGCCGCCCAGCGAGACGTGATGATTACCACCTCGAATAGCGACATCCAGCTTCGCCGCCGCCTGATCGCGGCGGTACCGACCACTCACTATCCAGACGCCTCGTCTGGCTGACCCGGCCGGAACTACCGGCCAACACCACGATGCAACCACAAGGAGCAAGACCATGAGTGATCAACCCACCACCACTCAGTTCGCCGACCTGCTGCCGGATATGGACGCCGGCGTCTTTGCCGAGAAGATCGGACGCGCACTGTCCGACGTGGCCGCCGGCGTCGTCCAGACCGGCAAAGCCGGCAAGGTGAACATCACCCTGGACCTCAAGCAGATCGCCGACAGCCGCCAGGTCGATGTCGCCCACAAGCTCAGCTATGTGCAGCCCACCGCCAAGGGCAAGCGCAGCGAGGAGAACACCACCAAGACCCCGCTATATGTCGGCCGTGGCGGCAAGCTGAGCCTGTTCCCCGAGAACCAGGGCAAGTTCGAGTTCGACAGCCAGGAGCAACGATCCACCCAGGGCGCCTAAGCGCGCCCACACCACGTACCTTCACCACGAAACACCGCAACCACACGCGATAAGGAATCAAAATGGAAGCCCAAGCACTCGAGAAGATCATCGCCCTCACCCACGCCGGTGCCATCGGCCACCCCGGTACCGACGTGCCAACCATGCTGGTCCCGCAAGGCTACTCGCTTGAATCGCTTGAGAAGTACGAGGCCACCCCCAGCCGCTTTCGCGGCACCTACGTTACCCAGTCCATCACCGACTACGCGGCGTATATCAACACCCAGGCTGCGGCCCAGGTCTTCGTCGACACCGACGACATGGACGCCATGGCCTACTTCGACCTGGGCAGCGCCGACCAGCCCGGTCACGGCGAGCATCGCGCCCGCCTAAAGCTCGAAAAAACCGCGCCCTACGCTGCCTGCCTGCAGGCCCACGGCACCGCCTTCGGCCAGAAAGACCTCGCCCACTTCATCGAGGACTGGCACCACGCCATCACCGGCGAGGACAGCAATGGCCAGGAAATGACTGCCAAGCAGCTCGCCAACGCCGTGCGCCGCATCGAGGTAAAAGCGACAAGCGAACGCACCCACGAGGAAGGCGACTGGAACACCAAGCGCAGCGGCCTCGACGCCCTGGACGCGAGCGCCGGCCAGGCCACGCCCGCGTTTATCCGCTTCCACTGCCTGCCCTATGAAGGGCTAAGCGTGCGCAGCTTCGAGCTGCGCGTCTCGATCCTCACCGACGACACCAAGCCGAAGATCAAGCTTCGCATCATCGGTCTTGAGGGCATCCAGGAAGAGATGGCCACCGAGTTCAAGCAGGTGCTCGAAGGCCAACTGCTCGAGCATGCAACCCTGCTACTCGGCAACTTCAGCAAAGGCTGACCTCAACCTGTAAGCAACGCTTACCACTTCACCCCGCCGCCGCCCACCACGGCGGCGGGGCTCACCACAGGAGCAACCACATGCAAACCCACCAACTACTCGAACACCCGTTATTCGAGGAAACCCGCATTGATCAGGTCCTTGAGCCGTTCGGCTTCGAGGTGCATACCGAGATCCTCGACCTGCCCTGCCCACACGAAGACCCTGTGGGATTCGAGGCCTTCGAGAAGACCCCATCCGCCTACCTGGACGGCCTAGAGTTCGATATCCTCCAGGGCTTCACCGAAATAGCACGGTTCGATACCGAAGACTCGGAGATCGTGCTGGTCGCCGTTCGCGCCAAGACGGCTTTTGCCCAACTACTGCTGTGCGCCGACTCGTCGTTTGCCGGCCCATCCAGCAACACCAGCCGTTCCTATATCGACGTCTACAAGGAACGCATGCGGCAGCTCTCCACCGAGGGATTCAGCCGCGAGCGGGATGATGGGTACCGCGATGGTGATATAGCCATAGCGGCATGCTGCTATGCCGAAATGGCGGCATGCCAATCCCTAGATAGGAAATTTGCTGAAGCTAGCTACGGCCCAGGCCACGAGCATTGGCCGTGGGACAAGAATTGGTGGAAGCCCAGCGACCCTCGCCGCAACCTGGTAAAAGCCGGCGCTCTGATCCTCGCCGAAATCGAGCGGCTCGATCGCGCGGACACGAAACTTTCCGGGGGCGAAATCCCGGTCGGGGCAAGTGACGTCGGAGGTGCTGCATGACCACCGCTCGCATCTTCGTCGTCGACCCTGAGACCGGCGACCAGGTCTCGATCCCCGAGCTTGCCGACCGCCACGACTTCGAGGTGAGCGTGCTGCGCACCCGCTATGGCAAAGGCTTGCGCGGTGCCGACCTGGTCAAGCCTGTCAACGCCGCGCGTCAGGAAGGCTGCCGCCGTGCCGCTAGCCGTCGCCCGAAAGCCAGGCCGCTGACCGACACCGAGCGCCGTGCCGTGATTGCGCAGCTACATGCCACCCCCGCCGGGCGGCTTAGCTGCGCACTATTCAAGGATTACGGGAACAGGATCTGCGTTGGCATTACGGCACAGGAGATGCCAAGCCGTGGCTAATTCATCTGTATTAAGCTGTGAAGAGCTGCGCACGATTACGGGCTACCAGCGCGCGGCCGACATCGAACGCTGCCTGGTTGAACAGGGGGTAACGGTCTTTCGGGGGCGCCTTGGTCCCTGGACGACGCTGGACCTGATAAATAAGGCCGGCGGCCTGACACCACAGGCGCAGAATGACAACGTCTATGATCCCGACACCATCCTATGAAACCACCCGCCAAACGTGGCCGTAAGCGCGGCCACAACCCCCATATACCCAGCCACATCGATCAGACCAAGCTGCCGGATTCGGTCTATTTCGATCACCGTGGGCGCGGCAATTGGTACACCCTCTCCACCGATGAGACAGGCCGCCGGCGTCGCAGCAACGTAGCGACCCACCGGGCCACCCTCGCCGACCTGCATCAGATCATGCAGGAACGGAAGAATACCGGGCACCACACGCTGCGCTGGCTGTGTGAGCAGTTCCATGCCAGCGTCCAGTTCAAGCGCTTGGCGGTGAAGACCCGCAAGAGTTACGAATACTCGTTCTCTGTACTGGAAAAGACCACCACTCGGCTCGGCATGCCTTTTGTCGACCTCGAGCGCAGAAAGATCACCGCCCCCGTTGTCCAACGGCTGGTCGACTCGCTCGCTGATAAGGGCACGCCCTCAACCGCCAACCATGTCGCCGCCTACCTGAGACGTGTATATCGCTGGGGCATCAATCGTGGTCACTGCCAGTCGAATCCAGCCACCACCGTTGAATCGGCTCAAGAGAGAAAGCGCCGGCGCCTACCAGAGAAGCTGACCCTTTCCCGCATCACGGCCTTTTGCCAAGAACGCAGCCAAGGCCGCAGCACAGAAACCGGTGCAGTCGCCCCGTTTATGTGGCCATTGATCGAGATCGCCTACCTCTGTCGCCTACGCGCGATCGAGGTGATCACCCTCACAGACGCCAACGCCCTGGAAGAAGGCATTCTGACCAACCGCAGGAAAGGGTCACGGGATAACGTCGTGCGCTGGTCGCCACGATTGCGCGCGGCATGGGATGCAGCCGTCGCAGTTCGCAACGCCCGGTGGGAAAAGCGCGGCCGCGCGGTACCGCTATCAGCAGAGTACCGACCATTATTCGTTGCCCAGGGCGGCGACGCCTTGACCCGTTACGGGCTGGATAGCGCCTGGTTCCGAATGATGAAAGCTGCGGTGGAAAGCGGTGTCATTACCGCTGAGGAGAAATTCGGGCTTCACGATCTGAAGCGCCGGGGGATCACCGACACCCAAGGCAACCGGCATGATAAGCAGGAAGCCAGTGGGCACCGGAGTGCGAGAATGCTGGATGTGTATGACCTGAGCATTCCGAAAGTGGATCCATCCGCAATATAAAGGGCCTATTCTGCGGACAAAGCCTCAATTTCTTTCATATAGACATGAAGCTTTTTCAATACATAATTGGCAATAACATGAGAAGCATCTTTACCAGTATAGTGGAACTCAATGCACACCTGCTTATCGGGAAGGTCAACAAAAATATCAGGAATTATATTATCCAGCCAAGGATGAGCCTTATCACTAGACATAGGGTGACCGACAATATCAGAGAGCAAAGAGGCAACAGCCCAATTAATATGTTTATCACTCCCAGAGCTCCCAGAAGCAGCCCATGAAACTAATTTATCGTACCCAGTACTTGACAGCTCTACTGCTTTGAGAGCTGGGCCACTTCGCCTCATACCGGCTGTAATTGGCTCATCGATCAATTGTTTATAGACAGGAGTGTTTTTGAAAAATTTTTTCGCCTGACCCTTTTGAGCCCATTGCCGTGGTGTGCTCGGAAAAGAAATTTCTCTCTTCAACGCCTCCGAAGGAGAATAAGCATATACACATGAAACAATTGCGTTAGTTGGTAGATACATTATACGTGTTTTAAATGCACCAGATATAGCCATCTGAAGACGGCTAGGGGTCCAATCTCTACTCCGCTGACCATCAACCGAATATTCATAAAGCTTGTCAAATACAACCCCCCAATTATCTTGCACTCGTTTGGAGCGCTTCACGAACCCACCAACCACCTTCTCCGCATCAGGGTAAGGGAAAACGAACCATATCTCTGTCGGCTTGGGTAGCTTCGATTTAACCCTTTGATGGTATTCACTATTTTTTTGCCACCTTTGAATCACATGATGTATATAAAGCCTCATCGTACGCTTTTGATAAGGATAATCATTCATCACCTGTTCCTGAACATCAACTAGATCATCAAAAGTCAAACCAAAATCGGAGAGATCTCTCCCATCGTTAAGTATCGATATACTTCGCGAAACTATTTCTGGAAAATTATAAAAACTTGGACCATTTAAACGTGTAACCTCTTGCCCTTGAACAAAAAGAGTCCCGGAAATCTCTTGCGTATACCTAACCATCTCACGCGCCGCATCTTCTTCCGTAACCGGCCACAACATCATGACTGGATGATTCCGCAAAAAACCATTCAAATTTCTAAAAAAAGAACGAATCTCGCCTTCATCAAAACCACTCAAATCTTCCAGATAATCAATGGATATACATAGCGGCCCTTTCCAAGATTCACTTTTAGCTTGGCCACCAAATTCTCTGATTTTCTGAAACAAGCCAGCCAGACTCTCAAAACAATCAGTTGCGTCAATATTAACAACGGAAGATATACGGACATGCCTCTTCCACTGAAGTGAATTTATAAATGTTGACTTACCTTTTCCTGGCGCTCCTAGGACAAAAGAAAGCTTACCTGAAATTCTGCAATTTCTAGCAACTAGAGATATAGGACTCTCATCTTCACGTACTGGCTCGACAAACTCCATCAACTTGTGATGAATTCCTTTTTCTCCCAAAGCCCCCACCACTTCCTCATAAGTGGGGTATAAAAGCATGTCGTCCATAACTGCTCCTCAACGTGGAAAATACGACGTACAAAGAGGGTATAATATGTTGATATGAAAAAAAATGAGTGGGTTCTCATGCATACAATAAAAAAACATAACCTTCTGTTTTATATGAGGAAGATATTTTATTGGCGCGCAGCCGCTCGAAGCGGGCCTGCCAGGTGATGAAGGGTTCGCTCATCGGGAATGGGATCTCTTTCCGGGGACTCTTTCTTGGTAACGCAATATCGGCGGTTCTTGCCAAGGCGATCGGCTCGAACGGGCCTTGGCATCATGCATCGGCGTCATCATCGACCAGGCCAACCGGCCTTGGGCAGAACGCACGCGAGCATAGCACGGCGGCTTAATGGCGAGCAGGTCCTACCTCGACGACAGGACGACGATATCGACGTCTTTCCAAGCGAACTAATCAGCTGCTGCGCATGGCCAAGCGATGCCAAGCAAGAGAGTCACAGCCGGCTGCAGGCCTGAAGATGCCGCGATCACAACCAAACGCCCCACCCTGCAGCGTGGCAGGGCGGGGCGCATGGAGACACCTGAAGCGAACTAGCTTGCCAGCTGCTTCTCGGTCACGAGGATGGTCAACAAGTCCTGGGCGTGCTGGGCGGCTTCGTGGCCAAGACTGGTCAGATAGCCGCCGTCATCCTGAGTAATCAGGCCCTTGTCATGAAGTCGGCGGGCAGCCGCAATGGCCTCCGGCGCAGCATTCGAATGTACCTTGATGCCCTCTTGGGTCGTAGTCAGGTTAAACAGGCCAAGGATCTTCACTTCCTCGAACAGTTCCGGCGAGAAACGGGATGTGGGCATGGCGACCTCATAAAGGTAAGTGACCCTCACAACCTAGCCTGCCTTCCGTCGCGGCACCAGAGCCAGATGATATTCAGATGCCGTAATCCTGACATCGCTCAAGATCGCCATTACTCGCAGACTAACCTTCAACGCAATAGACACGCTATGCAGGTAAAGATGTACGGAATGCGCCAAGCTATCTGTATGAAGATGTCCACTTGAAGCATGCCGGCAACGCATTGGAAATAGAAAAAACGACGATGCCGAGGCGAACCTGATATCAAGGAGGGTGCCGTGCAACCCCCAGGGAAACACGAGAACCGAGGCAATGGCGCTTTCGTCGACGCAGACCAGCACGATGATGAGAGTCGGCTACGGCGGCTGCAAGTTGCCCTCGAAGATACAAAACATGAGCGCGACACCTGCCAGAAGGAGTCGAATCAGCTCTTCGACGCCATGTTCCGACAAAATACGGCACCCAAACTATTGATAGAGGCCGATAGCGGTCGGATCGTCGATGCCAATGATTCGGCACTTACCTTCTACGGCTATTCTCTACAAGAGATCAAGCGCCTGAATATTGGTGACATCAATACGCTGGATGAAGAGGTCCTTAGGCGAAAACGACAATCAGTGCAGCGCGGAGAGCGGGGCTTTTTCTGTTTCCAGCATCGTCTGGCCTGCGGCGAGGTGCGCGATGTCGAGGTGTACACGAGTCCGATAATGCGCGACGGTTGCCAGTTGCTGCATTCCATCATCCATGATGTGTCCCAGCGTACCAACGCAGAAGCCCAACTGGCCGCCCACGACGCCGAATATCAACTGATGGCTGCGGCGTTTCATACTGGCCAAGGGGTCATGATCGTCAACCGGCAACAAATCATCGAACGCGTCAACGACGCCTTCACCACGATTACGGGCTATCCGCAGCAAGCAGTAGTTGGCGAGCCTGCTCAGCTGCTGCAATCCGATCAGCACGATGCCACCTTCTACCAGCGCATCCAATTCACCCTGTCGGTCAGCGGATACTGGGAGGGCGAGTACTGGTACCGACATCAGAACGGCGAAACGCTGCCTTTATGGCAGTCGATCTCGACGCTGAACAATAGCCAAGACCAGATCGAGCACTACATCTACGTTTTCCATGACATCCGCAAGCAGAAAATGCTGGAAGAAGAACTCAAGCACCTCGCCGAACACGACCGGTTGACCGGCATCTGCAACCGCACTCGGCTCTCGCGACTGCAGGAACAGGCCATCACCGACCTCGAGCGCTACGACACGCCTTTTTCACTGATCATGCTCGATATCGACCGCTTCAAGCACATCAATGATGCGCACGGCCACGATACCGGCGATAACGTGCTCAAGGCGCTCAGCGATGTCATCACCCGCCAGTTGCGTAACAGCGATAAAGTCGGTCGCTGGGGAGGAGATGAATTCATGCTGCTGACCGGCCACACTCAGCTGGAGGGCGCTGTCGCGCTGGCGGAGCGGATCCGCGCCAGCGTCGAAGCGACAGCCTTCGATGTCATCGGCAATCTGACCGTCAGCCTGGGGGTGGCCCAGTTCCAGCGCGGCATGACACTAGCGGAGTCCTTGAAAGCCGTGGATGAGGCACTCTATCGAGCCAAACGGCGGGGGCGAAATCGCGTGGAGAGCTTTTCCGACGGCGCCTGATGGTCCTATTGGGAGCTGAGTCGAGCCTGAAAGCTCAGGCATGACTGTCTAGGATAAGGGTCTCGTTAACCGCCAACCGAGCGGCTTAGCCATGACACATAAAAGGATGGGGCTCGCGCCCGACGCCCCAACCTTCTACCCCCTAGCCTCACTCCTCAAGATCGCTCTGCCGGTAGCCGATCAGATAAAGCACCGCATCGAGCCCCAGGGTCGAGATCGAATGGCTAGCCTGCTCGCGGACCAATGGCTTGGCGCGAAATGCAATACCGAGCCCTGCTGTCGCCAGCATTTTCAAATCGTTGGCGCCATCGCCTACGGCAATGGTCTGCTCAAGCGTCAGCCCTTCGCGTTTGGCGATCTCGCGCAGCAGATAGGCTTTGCGCTCGGCATCAAGGATCGGCTCGCGTACTTCCCCAGTGACCTTGCCATTCTCGATGACCAACTCGTTGGCATGCACTTCATCGAAGCCAAGCCGTTGCTGAAGGTAATCGGCAAAGTAGGTGAAGCCGCCGGAGAGGATGGCGGTGCGATACCCCAGCCGCTTGAGATGGCCCATCAAGCGTTCGACGCCGTCCATCAGCGGCAGATTCTCGGCAATGTCGGCGAGCACCGCCTCGTCCAGGCCCTTCAACTTGCTCATCCGCTCGCGAAAGCTCTGCTGGAAATCCAGCTCGCCGCGCATCGCCCGTTCGGTGACCGCTGCCACTTCGTCGCCCACCCCATGGCGCCGAGCCAGCTCATCGATCACCTCGGTCTGGATCAGCGTCGAGTCCATATCGAAACACACCAACCGGCGGTGGCGACGCCAGATTGAGTCTTCCTGAATGGCGATATCCACGCCATGCATGGCGCCCAGTGCCAGGGCCTTCTCGCGCAAGGCCGGTAGGTCGATATCGTCTCCGCGCAGCCAGCACTCGACGCAGGCGCCCATGGGATGGCGATCATCGCCCTCGCCGGCCACACTGCCATCCAACGGTTCACGTCCTGATAGACGATGGATCAGCTCGACGGTCAGGCCATGTTCGGCGGTCAGCGCACCGACCTCGGCGAGTATGCCCGCAGGCAGGTGCGGCGCCAATAGCGTCAGGATCAGCCGCGGCCGACTTTCCTGGGCACTCCAGCGCTGATAGTCCTCGGCGCCGACCTGGACCGCTTGAACGTCTAGCCCCAGGGCATCGCCGGCCTCAGCGAGAATCGCCTCCAGGTCGCTGTCATGATCAAGCCCAACCAGCGCCTCAAGCGACAGGATATCGAAAGTCACGCTCTGATTGATGTCCAGCAGTCGCGCCCCAGCGCGAGCCAGGGCGCTTCCGAGACCGGCGAGCTGGCCGGGATGGGACTGACCCGTGGCGCGAATCAAAAGTCGTCGTGTCATGAGTCTTCCCTCAGTCTTCAATGGCGAGTTGGTCGACCTTCTGGAAGCCGCGAGGCAGCTTGCTGCCGCGACGGCCGCGTTCACCGCTATAGTAATCGAGATCGCTCGGCTTTAGCGTCAGCTTGCGCTTGCCGGCATGCACCACCAGCGCGGCCCCTTCCGGCAGCATCACCAGGTCGCGCATGAACTCTTCGCGCTGGGCGGCTCGGGTGCCGGGAATATCGAGCATCTTGTTGCCCTTGCCCTTGGCCATTTCCGGTAGCTGTTCGAGGGCAAACACCAAAAGGCGCCCTTCGTTGGAGACGGCGGCCACCTTCACTCCCTCGCCGCTCGGCACCGGCAGCGGCGGAACCACGGCGCAACCCTTGGGCACCGAAAGCACGGCCTTACCGGCCTTGTTCTTGCCGATCAGGTCTTCGAGGCGGGCGATGAAGCCATAGCCGCCGTCGGAGGCCAGCAGGTAGCGAGTCTCGGGCGGAGCCAGCATCAGCCCGGCCATATGTGCTCCGGCAGTGGTGTTGACGCGCCCGGTAATCGGCTCGCCCTGGCTCCTGGCGCTGGGCAGGTTATGCGCGGCCAGGGTATAGGCACGCCCGGTATCGTCAAGCAGTACCAATGGCTGATTGGTCTTGCCGCGGGCCGCCAAATGGAAGCGGTCGCCGGACTTGTAGCTGAGGCCGGCGGGGTCGATCTCGTGCCCTTTGGCCGAGCGAATCCAGCCCTTCTCGGACAGCACCACCGTGATCGGGTCGGCGCCGAGAAGTTCGACCTCGGACAGCGCCTTGGCCTCGGTGCGCTCGACCAACGGCGCACGACGCTCATCGCCATGTTCCTTGGCCGCCGCGCGCAGCTCATCCTCGATCAGGTCGGTGAGCGCTTCCTCGCTGCCCAGCAACGTCTTGAGCTGCTTGCGCTCGGCGGCCAGCTCGTCCTGCTCGCCACGGATCTTGAATTCCTCGAGCTTCGCCAAGTGGCGCAAGCGCAGCTCGAGGATGGCTTCTGCCTGGCGCTCGGAGAGATCGAAGGCGCTGATCAAGGCGGCCTTGGGCTCGTCCTCCTCGCGGATGATGCGGATCACCTCGTCGATATTGAGGTAGGCCGTCAGCAGGCCCTCGAGGATATGCAGGCGATCCTCGACCTTGCCCAGGCGATGCTCGAGACGCCGGCGCACCGTGACGCGCCGGAAGTTAAGCCATTCACCGAGCATGGCCGGCAACGGCATGACCCGTGGCCGACCGTCGAGGCCGATCACGTTCATATTGACGCGGATGTTCTTCTCGAGATCGCTGGTGGCGAACAGGTGCGCCATCAGCGACTCGATATCGACCCGGTTGGAGCGCGGCTCGATGACCAGCCGGGTCGGGGTCTCGTGGGTCGACTCGTCGCGCAGGTCGGCGACCATCGGCAGCTTCTTGGCCTGCATCTGCGCGGCGATCTGCTCGAGCACCTTGGCGCCGCTGACCTGGTAGGGCAGCGCGGTAATCACCACCTTGCCCTCTTCCAGGCTATAGCGGGCGCGCAGCTTCACCGAGCCACGGCCGCTCTCATAGAGCTTACGCAGGTCGGAACGCGGGGTGATGATCTCAGCAGCGGAGGGAAAGTCCGGCGCCGGCACGTATTCGAGCAGGTCGGCCGTAGTCGCCTCTGGGTTGCGCAGCAGGTGGCAAGTCGCCTCGACCACTTCGTTGACGTTATGGGGCGGAATATCGGTGGCCATGCCCACCGCGATGCCGGTACCGCCGTTGAGCAGCACATGGGGTAACTTGGCCGGCAGCACCACCGGCTCGTTCATGGTGCCATCGAAGTTGGGCGTCCAGTCGACGGTGCCCTGCCCCAACTCACTGAGCAGCACCTCGGAAAACTTGGACAGACGCGCCTCGGTATAGCGCATGGCGGCGAAGGACTTGGGATCGTCGGGGCTACCCCAGTTGCCCTGGCCATCCACCAATGGGTAGCGATAGCTGAACGGCTGCGCCATCAGCACCATCGCCTCGTAGCAGGCGCTGTCACCGTGGGGGTGGAACTTACCCAGTACGTCGCCGACGGTACGCGCCGACTTCTTGTACTTGGCGTTGGCATTTAGCGACAGCTCGCGCATGGCGTAGACGATGCGCCGCTGCACCGGCTTCATGCCGTCGCCGATGTGGGGCAGCGCACGGTCGAGAATCACGTACATCGAGTAGTCGAGGTACGCCTTTTCGGTGTACTCGCGAAGGGACAGACGCTCGACGTCCCCCTCCGCCACCTGAATATCCATGGTCATCGGGGAATCAAACCTCTATGTCTGCGAGATTGCCGTAGTCCTCGAGCCAGCTCTTGCGATCGCTGGCGCGTTTGCGGGCGAGCAGCATGTCCATCATCTCGAGGGTGCCGTCGTCATCCTCACGAGTCAGCTGCACCAGGCGGCGCGTGTCGGCGGCCATGGTGGTCTCGCGCAGCTGCAGCGGACTCATCTCGCCCAGGCCCTTGAAGCGCTGGACGTTGACGGTGCCGCGCTTGCCTTCCAGGCGCTTGAGAATCGCCGCTTTCTCGCTTTCATCGAGGGCATAGTGGACCTCCTTGCCCAGGTCGATGCGATACAGCGGCGGCATGGCGACGAAGACGTGGCCGGCAGCCACCAGCGCTGGGAAATGGCGCACGAAGAGCGCGCAGAGCAAGGTGGCGATATGCAGGCCGTCGGAGTCGGCATCGGCGAGGATGCAGATCTTGTGATAGCGCAGCTTCGAGAGGTCATCGCTGCCCGGATCGATGCCGATGGCCACGGCGATGTCGTGAACCTCCTGGGAGCCGTAGATATCGTGGGACTCCACCTCCCAGGTGTTGAGGATCTTGCCGCGCAGCGGCAGGATCGCCTGGGTTTCGCGATCGCGGGCCTGCTTGGCGCTGCCCCCGGCGGAGTCGCCCTCGACCAGGAACAGCTCGCTGGCGGCCGGGTCCTGACCCGCACAGTCGGCAAGCTTGCCCGGCAGCGCCGGGCCGGAGGTAACCTTCTTGCGGGCAACCTTCTTGGCGCTTTTCTGGCGGCGCTGGGCGGCGCTGATCACCAGCTCCGCCAGGGCCTCGGCCTGATCGACATGGTGGTTAAGCCACAGCGAGAAGGCATCCTTGACCACGCCAGAGACGAAGGCCGCCACCGCCCGAGAGGACAGCCGCTCCTTGGTCTGGCCGGCGAACTGTGGGTCGAGCATTTTCACCGAGAACACATAGCTGACCCGCTCCCACAAATCGTCGGCGGTCAGCTTCACGCCCCGGGGCAGCAGGCTCCGGTACTCGCAGAATTCTCGCAATGCCTCGAGCAGCCCCGAGCGCAGACCATTGACATGGGTGCCGCCGAGTGGCGTGGGAATCAGGTTGACGTAGGATTCCATCAGCGGCTCGCCGCCCTCCGGCAGCCACTGCAGCGCCCAGTCGACGCCCTGCTCGTCGTCGGCGAAGTGGCCAACGAACGGCGAGGCCGGCAATACCTCGAAGCCATCGGTGGCCTGGGCCAGATAGTCACGCAGGCCATCTTCGTACTGCCACTCGCTCTGGCTACCGTCGGTCTCGGTAAGCGTCACCTTGAGCCCCGGGCAGAGCACTGCCTTGGCACGCAACAGATGCTTGAGGCGCGGCAGGGCCAGCTTGGGGCTATCAAAATAGCTCTCGTCAGGCCAGAAGCGCACCAGGGTGCCGGTGGCACGCTTGGCGCAGCTGCCGATAACGGCCAGGTCCGAGACTTTCTCGCCGTGCTCAAAGGCGATGGCGTGGCGGCTGCCATCACGGCAGACCTCGACCTCGAGGCGTCGCGATAGGGCGTTGACCACCGACACGCCGACGCCGTGCAAACCACCGGAGAAACGGTAGCTGGACTGGGAGAACTTACCGCCGGCATGCAGCTTGGTAAGGATCAGCTCGATACCCGAGACACCGTGCTCGGGATGGATATCGATGGGCATGCCGCGGCCATCGTCGGAGACCTCGATGCCACCATCGGGCAACAGGCGCAGCTGAATATGGCGGGCATGCTCGGCCAGGGCTTCGTCGACGCTGTTATCGATGACTTCCTGAGCTAGATGATTGGGTCGCGAGGTATCCGTGTACATCCCCGGGCGCTTTCGCACCGGTTCGAGACCGGAAAGAACCTCGATGGAACTAGCACTGTATTGCGTCATGCGTTGTCCAGGTGTTTGGCAGTGAACGAGGCGGACGGCACACCGCCAGACTTCGTCACGCGTGATGAAAGATCGTGGTCACCCGGCCCGGTAGCAGGCGGCGACCGCCATGGGCCAGCACCGCCGGCAGGTAGTCGGCCAGGGCACTGAAGCCGTGATCGCCGCCGGGATGCAGTATCGTTGTGCACCCCGCGTAGGCCGCGAAGGCATCCCGGCAGTCCAGCGTCTCGTCGGCAGTGCCCAGCAGCAGCAGATAATGCGCAGGGGTCAGCCGGAGCGGCGTCAGGGCCTCGAGCGCCTCATGGTGACGACGGTCGATGACGAAGCGCTCGCCGGTGTCGTCGTTGACGAAGTCCATGCCGATCCAGCTCTGCATCAACCGCGCCGGGCGCACCGCCGGGTTGATGACCACCGCCGGCAGCCCCAGCCGCTCGGCAAGGCAACTGACCAGGAACCCACCCATGGAGCTGCCCACCAGTAATGGCCGTGGGCCCAAGACGTCGAGTGACGCCATGGCGGTAGCCAGGGCTTCGTCGGGGCGGTGCGAGAGCTGCGGCGCCTCACAGGGCAGCGGCGCGCCCTCCACGGCCTCGCAGGCCGCACGCATCAACCGCGACTTGGGTGAACTGACGCCACTGTTGAAGCCATGCAGGTAAAGCAAGCCACTGGCCGGGGCCGCCTCTCGGTCGATGACGAGGCTCAGCATAACGCAGATCCTGTATACACATCCAGCATCAAGACACCTCGCGCCGAGTCGTGCCTGCCGTTGAGGTTGCTGACTTGGCTTCGCTGCTCGCCTGGTCCTCGGCGGCCCACAGTGCTTGAATCAGCCCCTGGCTGGAATCGTCCATGGTCTCCAGGCCTTCGCGGGAGCCCAGGATACGCTCGGTCTCGCCGGCGATCTGCTTGCCAAGCTCCACGCCCCACTGGTCGAAGGGGTTGATGTCCCAGACGGTGGCCTGCACGAACACCTTGTGCTCATACAGAGCAATCAGCGCACCCAGTGTATGAGGCGTCAGGCGGTCGAGCAGCACGGTGCTGGAAGGCTGATTACCGCGATAGCGCTTGTGGCTAGGTCGGGGGGCATCATCCTCGATGGCATCATCGCCCAGCATCAACAGCCGCGACTGGGCGAAACAGTTGGCAAGCGTCAGGCGGTGCTGGGCCTTGAGGTGCGCGCGGGTCTCGGCGTCCTCGACGCGGTCATAGCGACGTAGCGGCGCGATGAAATCGCACTCGACGGCCTGGGTGCCCTGGTGAAGTAGCTGATAGAAGGCATGCTGGGCATTGGGCCCGAGCTGGCCCCAGAGTACCGGGCAGGTGGAGTAAGCGGTCACCTGGCCTTCGTTGGTCACCGACTTGCCGTTGGACTCCATCTCGAGCTGTTCGAGATAGCTCGCGAAATACTCGAGCCGACCGTCGTAGGGCAGGATCGAGTGCGCGCGGATATCCAGAAAGTTGACGTTCCAGATGCCGGCGAGGCCCAGCAGCACCGGCAGGTTGTCTTCGAGTGGCGCCTCCTGAAAGTGGCAATCCATGGCGTGGGCGCCGCCCAGCAGGGCGCGGAAGTTTGCCATGCCAACCACCAGCGCAATGGGCAGCCCGATGGCGCCCCACAGCGAATAACGCCCGCCGACCCACTCCCAGAACTCGAGCTGATTGGCCGGCGCAATGCCCCACTCGGCCATTTTCTCGGGGCTCGCCGAAACGCCGATAAAGTGCTGCCGCATTACCAGGGCTCGGTCGATGGCACTGGGCTCCTCGTGATCGTCATGGACCAGCCGGGTCAGCAGCCAATCCCGCGCCGTGCGGGCATTCGACAGGGTATCGATGGTAGTGAAGGACTTCGATGACAGCACGAACAGGGTGGTCTCGGGATTCAGCCGCGTCAGGTAATCGGCAAGCTGTGAGCCATCCATGGTCGAGGCGAAATGCACCTTGACCTCGTGCACGTCGCGGGGCCGATAGTCGGCCAGCGCATGGGTGACCATGAGAGGACCCAGGTCCGACCCGCCGACCCCCAAATTGACGACATCGCTGACCGCCTTGCCGGTGGCGCCACGCCACTGGCCGGCGTGGAACTTGTTGACGATCGCCTCCATGCGGTCGAGCGTTTCGTGCACGGCGGGCACCAGATCCTGGCCATCGACCTCCAGATGGGCGTCCGCCGGCAGGCGCAAAGCGGTGTGCAGCGCCGGGCGATCTTCAGAATGGTTGACCTTTTCGCCGGCCAGTAGCCGCGTGATGGCTGCCGGCAGATCCGCCTCGCGGGCCAGCGCCATCAGCCCCTCGAAGGTCGCGTTGCTGAAGCGCTGCTTGGAAAGGTCGAGCGTCAGGCCCGTGGCCCGACGGCAGAAGCGCGGATAGCGGGGCTCACCCGTCGTCGCGGCCTCTTGAAACAGGGTCTTCAGATGCACCTGGCGCATCTGCCGCGCATGCTCCGCCAGTGCCTTCCAGGCGGGCCGCTGATCGATCGGGGTCGGGTGGCTCATGAACTCTCTCTCCTTGACGAGCGCGGCGCCTTGACGAACACCGTTGACGAACACAGCAACCTCCCGGTGCAGCGGGTGCAGCCGGGCGGCGCGGGGCGTAGAATGCCGGAAATTCCGCTATGACCCTGACATGACGCCATGAGTGACGCATCTTACCGTGACGCGATCTTTTCGACACCCCTGGACCGGGTGGCCCGCTTCTCCTTCGACGAACAGGTGGTGGCCTGCTTCCCCGACATGATCCGTCGCTCAGTGCCGGGCTATGGCCAGATACTTGGCATGCTCGGGGTGATCGCCGAGCGCCATCTGCGCCATGGCGCCCATGTCTATGACCTGGGCTGCTCGCTGGGCGCGGTAGGCCTGGCGCTGGCCGGGCGCCTGCCGGCGGACGCCTTCCGCCTGACCGGCGTCGACCTGTCGCCGGCGATGGTCAGCCGCGCCGGCGAGACCTTCGCCACCGAGTGCCCCGAGCATGCCATCGAGGTCGTCGAGGGCGACATCCGCACCCTGGACTACCGACCCTCGGGCATGATAGTGCTCAACTTCACCCTGCAGTTTCTGCCACCCGCCGACCGTGAAGCGGTGATCAAGGCGCTTTTCGATGCCTTGGAGCCCGGCGGTGTGCTGGTACTCTCCGAAAAGATCGTCGCCGATGACGAGCAGGAAAACGCCTGGCTGGTGGAACGCTACCACGACTTCAAACGCGCCAACGGCTACAGCGACATGGAAATCAGCCAGAAACGTACCGCGCTTGAAAACGTGCTGGTGCCGGATACCCTCGCCGCCCACCACCAGCGCCTGGCCCGCGCCGGCTTCCAGCGCAGCCACACCTGGTTCCAGTACCTGAACTTCGCCTCGATCATCGCTTTCAAGGACGCCTGAGTGTTGTCACCGGATTCCCATCGCCGCCTCTATCACGCTTTCATTGACCAAGGCCTGGAGCCCTGGCTGGCCCGCCTCCCCGAACAGCTGGCCCGTGGCCTTGACCGCAAGCGCCACGGCGACCTGCCCGCCTGGGAAAAGGCAGTGGCCAAACTGCCCACGCTGCCCGATGAACGCCGGGCAGACCTGGACCGCGACACGGTCAGCGTTGAGGTGGCGCTGACCGAGCCTCAACAACGCCAATGCCATAACCTGCTGAAGAAACTCGCGCCCTGGCGCAAGGGCCCCTATGCGCTAGGCGGCATCCATATCGATACCGAATGGCGCTCGGACTGGAAGTGGCAGAGAGTCGCGCCGCACCTCTCGCCGCTGGCCGGTCGCCGGGTACTCGATGTGGGCGGCGGCAGTGGTTACCACGCCTGGCGGATGGCCGGGGCCGGCGCCGCCTTCGTGTTGGTGATCGATCCCTCGCCGCGCTTCTTCTACCAGTTCCAGGCGGTGCGTCACTTTGTCGGCGACGCCGATGGCGGCCGCACCCACTTCCTGCCGGTGGGCATCGAGGACGTGCCCGAGCGGATCGAGGCCTTCGATACCGTGTTTTCGATGGGGGTGTTCTATCACCGCCCCTCGCCTCTCGAGCATCTTCAGCAGTTGAAGGATGCCCTGCGACCCGGCGGCGAGCTGGTGCTGGAGACCCTGGTGGTGGAGGGCGATGCCACGACCGTGTTCATGCCCGGCGAGCGCTACGCGGCGATGCCCAACGTCTACTTTCTGCCCTCTTCCGCCGCCTTGAGCCACTGGCTGGAACGCTGCGGCTTTCGGGACGTGCGGGTGGTCGACGAATCCATGACCAGCCTCGACGAGCAGCGCTCGACCGAGTGGATGACCTTCCAATCGCTGGCCGACTTCCTCGACCCTGAGGATCGGCGCCGCACCATCGAGGGCTATCCGGCCCCAAGACGCGCCGTGCTGATCGCCACCAAGCCGGCCTGATACGCCGCGCTATCGTCAAGCCTCCGCCCAACACGCATAGTGCTTACCCCGGCCCCGTCGACGCACAGGGGCCGGGTGCCCAAGCTATTCAGTCTGCGGGGCCGGCCTCGCCCAAGGCCTGACGGCGAATTCGCCAATCTTTCAGCGCCAGCACCGCCCGGGCCTGACGCGCTTGCTCACGCAGGGCATCGGCAGGTGTCTCGGTGGCGGCAAGCTCGCGCCCATCCTGCCAGGCGTAAAAGGTCGGCTGTGCCAGGTTGGTCGCGGCGCCCTGCTCGCTCACCATCATGCCCGCGCCGCCGTCCTGGCGATTGAACGACAACGCCATTGGCGACTCGGCCGCGGCGAAGAGATCACGCCCTTCCCAGGGAATCTCGGCCTGGGAGAGCGAATGCGCCCACAGGGTGGGAAAGATATCCCGATGACTGGTCCAGTCATCGCGCTGAGCGGTGCCACCCTCGCGATAGCGCGGCGGCAGCCACATCAGAATCGGCACCCCGAACTGATCAAACAGATCATGGGCATCCGGGTACTGGATGATCGAGCGCGAATTGTGATCGCCGGTGGCAGCGAATAGCGTGTGGTCCAGCAATCCCTGTGATTCGAGACGATTCAGAAAGCCGCCCATGGCATCGTTGGCGTATTGGTAGGTTTCGAGAATTGAAGTGCCAAATTCGGGCGATACCGCCAACGCATCCCCCAGCGCCGAGACATCCAGCGGCGCCGGCGCATAGTGATCGGGCACATGATAGGGAGGGTGATTGGTGATCGAGAGCATCACCAGCATCACCTTCTCGCCCCTGGCGTCTGCCTCGCGCAAGAGCTCGGCGCCGGTGCGGAACATCCACTCGTCGTCCAGCCCCCAGGTACCTCCGGTCGCCTCGGGGAAGCGCTCGCGAATCGCACTGGAACCGAGCACCTCATCGAAGCCCTGACGCTTGAGCGCATCGTCGAGGTCCCGCCACTGCACCGAACCCGCAGTCAGAAACACCGTGCGGTAACCGGCTCGCTGGTAGGGTAAGGCCGCCGAGGTCGAGAAGCGCCGATAGCCATAGCGACTCTGGGTCAGCGGGCTGATCGGCGTATCCAACAGCAACCCTTCGAGGCTCGGATGGGTGCCATTCTCGGACGACAGGGCGTGGGGGAAATAGTCTGCTTTACCCTCGAGCCAGGGCCGCAAACGGCCCAGCAGGTCGTTGTTATTGGGATCATCGAAATCCAACGGTCGGCGTCCCCAGCTTTCCATCAGGCTGACGACCACATGGGGCGGAGCCTCTTCGGCCGCCGAACGGCGAGGCGTGGTCAGCGTCATGCGCTCAAGCACATCCTCGGCATCGTCGACCTCCGTCCAGCCCAGCGCCCGAGCCGCCTCGACCGGAGATGAGAAGCCGTAGTGCTCGAGCCCTGACTGAGGGTTGTCACCGATATTATTGAGTTCGCGTTCCTGCCATGCCAAGTAAAGCGCCTGCGGGCCGCTTGGCACCAGATCATTGACGAAGGCATTGGCCGAAACGGCCATGTTCATTTCACGCAGCGGGAAGGTGCCGAGACTTCCGCGCCCCAGCCCGATGAGGGCGATCAGGCTCACGGCGACCAGCGCACTCGCTCGCGGCCAGCCGAGGCGATGCGAGGCGCGACGACCGCCACGGCGCATCCAGGCCAGCTGGGCGCCGGTCATGCCAGCCAGCGCCACCAGCAATGCCAGCAGGGGGTAATCGCTCCACACCGTATCGATCACCGCCCGAGTGTCGTCCTCGAACAGGCCAAAGATCAGTGAATTGATCGGCCCCTGATAGAAGCTGAAGAAGAAGTGATTGACCAGCGACAACAAGTTGACCAGCACCATGCACACCAGTGCCCAGGGCAACCACAGCCGCCGCCATAGGGCGATGAAGGGACGCGGCAGCGCCAACAGCAGGGTCGCGATCAGCAGCCAGGGGCCGAGCAACACCGCCATGATCTTGGCGTCGAAGCGCAGGCCCATCCAGAACGCCTGCAGCAGGTCTGAGGTAGGAGCGGTAAGGGGCGTCGGGACATTCATCCATAGCAGCAGGCCACGCATCAGGGTCAAGGTTGCCACCCCGATCAGCCCAAGGCGCCATAGCTGGCGATTGATCTCGCGCCAATGTTCCCAGCGCGAGACGGTCATTCCAGTGTCAATCATTTGTCATCCCATCGTGTTAGGCGACGCGTACTATAACGGCCCACTTAAGGCCTGACGATCCTCAAGGGCTCTCGAAAGCCTCTTCGAGAGCCCCTTCGAAAGGCCTAACGAAAAGCCGTGATCAACGCAGGCCGGCCAACACACGATGGGAAGTAGGCAAGGCAATCACCTCGCCCCGCCAAAGACTGATCAGCTATTTCAGTGGGCGAGAAGGCCCGAAGTGCTCATAGTGGCGACGGTCAACGCCAACCCCTAGTGATGAAAGCGACTGGTCCATTGCCGTCATGAAGCCCTGGGGACCGACGAAAAAGCAGTGCGGCTGCCCCGCCGGCAGGTAACGAGCCAGCAAGTCGCGATCGATACGGCCGACATGATCGGCGGTGGTATCACCCGGTTCGACACGCTCGCAAACGACCGCACTGGTCAAATGCTCCGGATAGCTCGCCTGCAACGACGCCAGCTCATCGGCGAAGGCATGCTGGGCGCGCTCCTGGGCGGCGTGCAGATAGACGACTTCACGCCCCTGCTCCAGCGCCTGCGCTGCCAGCGGCAACATCGGCGTCTGGCCGACACCGCCACTGATCAGCATCAGCGGCGCATTGCCCTCGCCGAGGGTCAGTTCCCCCGCCGGCGGCAGCAACTCGAGGGTGTCACCGACACCAAGCACATCGTGCAGATGCCGGCTGACCCGTCCCTCAGGCTCGCGCTTGATCGATAGCCGATAATATTTGCCGTTGGGCGAGGCTGAAAGGCTGTAATGACGATAGACAGGTACGCCCTCGATCATGAGCCTCACCCCGATGTACTGCCCAGGCGTGAAATCGGCCACGGGCTCGCCATCCTCAGGTACGAGCACGAAGGAGCGAATCACCGAGCTCTCCTGGTGTGTCGTGTCGATGCGGAAAGTACGCGTGCCGCGCCAACCGCCCTCACGCTGAGCAAACTCCTGATAGCGATGGTCCTCGAGCTCGATCAGCAGCCCTGCCAGTTCCTCGTATAGCGCCCCCCAGGCATCGGCGATTTCCGGCGTCACGGCATCGCCCAACACCTCGCCGATGGCTGCCATCAGGCACTCGCCGACGATCGGGTACTGGTCGGGCCGAATACCCAGCGACACATGCTTGCTGACCACCGTGGCCAACACCTGGCGGGCACGAGCCGGCTCGCGGCGCAGTTGCACATAGGCCAGCACCGCCCCGGCAAGCGCCTGCGGCTGCGCTCCATTGGTCTGATGGGTCTGGTTGAATAGTGGCGCAACGTCCGGGTAACGCTCGAACATCAACGGGTAGAAGCGTGATGTAATCGTATTGAGGTGCTCGGCTACCACCGGCGCAGTCGCATCGATCAGACGTTCCTGGTCTTTCGTCAGCATGCAGGCTCTCACTCTTGATAAAGGCGGTTGATAACAATGTTTGGCGGTAATCCGCTGTTTACCGCCTGGCGAGGGCATCGAGGCAACACGCCGCGCCCTCCTCCTTTATCAATGAGCAAGCCGCGTGCCAAAAGTGCGCCAGAAGTGCGCCCGACCTTACTCTCGCCTTCGCCGGCCAGGCCCCAAGCCGCCTGCGGCACTATCTGCCATGCCGCAGCCCTGCTCGATGCAGATTCCAGGCATGCTAGACACCGGCCGTCATTGACATTTTGACAGTACCAATGATGTCCTTATGACAATTAACGTGTCATAAGGACATCGTCATGGCTGACTTCCTCGACGCTCTTCGCGACCTGCTTGCTCGGCTTTCCAAAGGCGGTGGCGAGGATAGCTATCATGATGATTGGACCAGGCTGCTACACACGCTGGTGGGGGATACCCAAGCCGATGCCAGCACCTTGATGGTGATGGACCAGGGTAGCCTGCGACCGGTGGCGGTCTTGGGACTGCCCGGTGACGTTCGCGGCCGCCCCTTTCGCCTGCAGGACCACCCTCGGCTGGCGGCCATCGCCGCCCACCCCGGGGTCTGTCGCTTTCCGCCAGACAGCGAACTTCCCGACCCCTTCGATGGCTTGCTCGACGAGGACATGAGCCAGGTCCATGACTGCCTTGGCGTCGCGCTGAGAGACGGCGACCGGCTCATCGGCTTGCTGACCCTCGACGCGCTGAACGTTCAGGGGCTGGCGAGCCTGGATGAGGGTGAACTGCTGGCCGCCGCGCGCCTGTTAGGCACCTGCCTACGCGTGGCCGAACAGCTCAGCACCACCCGCCTGCAACTCAGCGAAGCCTTGGAAGAAGAGCAGCGTAGCGCTCCGCTGCAACAGTGGCACAGCCCCGCCATGGAGCGTCTGATGAATGCGCTTTCACTGGTGGCACCTACCGATATGAGCGTGCTGCTGCATGGCGAAACCGGCGTCGGCAAGGAAGCCGTGGCGCGCGCCCTGCATGCCCGCTCTCAACGCCATCGCGGCCCACTCGTACAGGTCAACTGTGCGGCACTCCCCGAGCACCTGATCGAAAGCGAGCTGTTTGGCCACCGGCGCGGCGCCTTTTCGGGCGCACACGCCGAGCGCCGTGGCCACTTCGCCATGGCCGATGGCGGCACCCTGATGCTCGATGAGGTCGGCGAGCTGCCACTGGCGCTTCAACCCAAGCTGCTGAGAGCGCTTCAAGAAGGCGAGATTCAACCGCTGGGCAGCGAACGCGCTGAGCGTATCGACGTGCGTATCGTCGCGGTCACCAATCGCGATCTGTCGAGCGAGGTCGCAGCGGGCCGCTTCCGCGAGGACCTCTACCACCGTTTGAATGCCTTTCCGCTTGCCGTTCCGCCGCTGCGCGAGCGGCCCGAAGACATCTCGCTGCTGGCCGGCCATTTCCTCGAGGACAACCGGATACGGCTCGGTATTGCCAACCTGCGCCTCGATGCCGACGCCATGGCCGCGCTGACGGCTTGGCAGTGGCCTGGCAATATACGCGAGCTCGAACACACCCTGGGCAGAGCTGCACTTAGGGCCCTTGGCGAGCAGGGTGTCATCAGCCCCCAGGTGAGGCGACAGACGGTGCTACGCCTTTCGCCCTATCATCTGGCGCTGCCCGGCATGAACACATCCCCGATTCCTACCGGCGAGACACTCACCTCCCCTGCTGCTTACCTAGAATCTGCGTACAGCTCGGCGGACACGACTCCCTTGCGCGAAGCGACCGATGACTTCCAACGTCGCCACATTAAGGCCCATCTCGAGGCGAAGTCCGGTAACTGGGCAGCCACCGCCCGCGGGCTTTGCATAGATCCCGGCAACCTGCACCGCCTGGCCAGGCGCCTGGGCTTGAAGGACTAGCTTCCAAGGGCACGAATAGGGCATGAAAAAACCCCGCCACCCAAGGGTGACGGGGCTTCTGGCTGGCAGGATGCTGGCCTTGGCGACGCCTCAGCGATTCAGCAGCTTGCTCACATCCTTGGCTTCCCAATGCGGGAAATACTTGCGCACCAGGGCGTTGAGCTCGACTTCGAAGCCTTTCCAGTCAACGTCGCCGCCGATCTGACCGCTGCCCTTGGCCGTGCCGCGAATCATGCCGGCCCCAATGGTGACATTGGTCAGACGATCGATGACGATGAAGCTGCCGGTGCCCGGGCTCTTGCGATAGTCATCCACCGGCACCTCGGCGGTCAGCTCCACCTGGCAGCGACCGATAGCGTTGAGCTCCAGGTGCTCGGCATCCTTGTGCTCAAGGGTGTTGACGTCAACCTGATAGTCGATATGGCTCACCTGACCGGTCAGATCGCGAGTCGCGAGCTTGAGATCATAGGGGCGGCCGGTTTCGAGCGGCGTCTCGTGCATCCAGACGATGTCGGCCTCGAAGGCGTTGGACATCGGCACCTCGGCATCGGCGGCAACGATCCAGTCGCCGCGAGAGATATCGATCTCGTCTTCCAGGGTCACGGTAATCGCCTGTCCCGGATAGGCCGCTTCCAGATCGCCGTCGAAGGTGACGATGCGCTCGATCTTGCTCGTCTTGTTCGAGGGCAGCGCCTTAACGGCCTGGCCGGGGCGCAGGATACCGGCGGAAAGCGTGCCGCAGTAGCCACGGAAGTCGAGGTTCGGGCGGTTGACGTACTGCACCGGCAGACGCAGATCACTAAGGTTCGAGTCGTGGGCGACCTCGACGGTTTCCAGCAACGAGAGCAGCGGTGTGCCCGGCTCTCCATCAACACGGTACCAAGGCATGTTGTCGCTTGCGTTGACCACGTTGTCGCCGGTCAGCGCCGACAACGGCACGAAGCGGATGTCCGGGGCGTTGAGGTTTTCGGCGAAGGCCTGGTACTCGGCGACGATCTCGTTGAAGCGCTCTTCGGAGTAGTCGACCAGGTCCATCTTGTTGACCGCGATCACCAGGTGCTGAATACCCAGCAGGTCGGCGATATAGCTGTGGCGGCGGGTCTGGGTCTGCACGCCGTAACGGGCGTCGATCAGGATCACCGCCAGGCTCGCGGTGGAGGCACCGGTGGCCATGTTGCGAGTGTACTGCTCGTGGCCCGGCGTATCGGCGATGATGAACTTGCGCCGATCGGTGGAGAAGAAACGATAGGCCACATCGATGGTAATGCCCTGCTCCCGCTCGGACTGCAGGCCGTCGACCAGCAGCGCCAGGTCGACCTGATCGCCGGTGGTGCCGCTGGTCTTGGAGGCCTGGGTGATGGCGGCCAACTGATCCTCGTAGATCATCTTGGAGTCGTGCAGCAGCCGACCGATCAGGGTGGACTTGCCGTCATCGACGCTGCCGCAGGTGATGAAGCGCAAGAGATCCTTGTTCTCGTGCTCCTGCAAGTACTGCTCGATGTTGTCGGCGATCAGAGTTGATTGGTGAGACATGACAAAGCCTGTAGATATTAGAGTGAAGAAGAAAGAAAGAAGAAGGAAGGAAACCCGCTTACCTGGTGCCGAAGTCACCCTGCTTGCGAATCAGCCCGGTTAGCATGGCAGCGATCTCTTTGGTTTCTTTAACCCAATCATGCCCCTTCTCGCGTTCGATGTAGCCAATTTCGACGCCGATATAGATCTGCGTCCGGAGTTCGGCACAAGACCCTTTGGCGATATAGAGAAACTTGGTTCGGTCCTTGACGGAAGGCCTCGTCATGCCCTCGGCAATATTGCTAGGCACCGACAAGCCGGATCGCGTGATCTGATCTTTGAAGCCGAAATCCCGGGAATCAGCAAAATGCCGGTACAACGATGCCGACAACCGTGCCGACCGCTTCCAGACATCAAGCTGCTCAAAGTCCATGCTTTCTTCCCTCTTCCAACTTCCCTCTTCCGTCTTCCTAACGCGCTTCCAGCGCGTTAGAAGTACCCCTCGCGCTTCTTCTTCTCCATCGAGCCGGCCTGGTCGTGGTCAATAGCACGCCCCGAGCGCTCGGAGGTGCGGGTCAAGAGCATCTCCTGAATGATCTCGGGCAGCGTGGTGGCCTTTGATTCCACGGCGCCGGTCAGCGGGTAGCAGCCCAGGGTCCGGAAGCGCACCCACTTCTCTTCGGGCACTTCGCCTTCTTCGAGCGGCAGGCGATCATCATCGACCATGATGTCCATGCCATCGCGATGCACCACCGGGCGCGGCGCGGAGAAGTACAGCGGCACGATGGGGATCGACTCCAGATAGATGTACTGCCAGATGTCGAGCTCGGTCCAATTGGAGAGCGGGAAGACGCGGATCGACTCGCCCTTGTTGACCTTGGCGTTGTAGATGTTCCAAAGCTCGGGACGCTGCTTCTTGGGGTCCCAGCGGTGGAACTTGTCACGGAAGGAGTAGACACGCTCCTTGGCGCGACTGGCTTCCTCGTCGCGACGCGCACCGCCGAAAGCGGCGTCGAAGCCGTACTTGTCGAGCGCCATCTTCAGCGACTGGGTCTTCATGATGTCGGTGTACTTGGAGCTGCCGTGATCGAACGGGTTGATGTTCGCCGCGACGCCTTCCTGGTTGATGTGCTCGATCAACTCCATGCCCGCCTCTTCCGCCATGCGGTCGCGGAACTTGATCATCTCGCGAAACTTCCAGGTGGTATTGACGTGCATCAGCGGAAACGGCGGCGTGCCCGGATAGAAGGCCTTGCGCGCCAGATGCAGCATCACCGAGGAGTCCTTGCCGATCGAGTAGAGCATTACCGGGTTGGCGAACTCGGCAGCCACCTCACGGATGATATGAATCGACTCGGCTTCGAGCTGCTTCAGATGGGTCAAGCGTTCAGGGGTTAACTCAGTCATCGGCGTTTCGGGCTCTATTGATGGCAGACGAACGGCCGGTAAAGCTCCGCTTGTGGCGGACTCGCGGCAGCGTAATAGCGCTAGGGTAACGAGGCGACGCTGATAACGTCAAAGAATGAAGAACTATCTTTTAAGCTTTATTCGCTATAAAGAGATTCGCACGCCCCACCTTGCGCGACCCCATGAGCGGCCGCTCATAGAGGAGGCAACGACATAAGACGAGAGATTGAGACTTACAGGTCGACCCGCTCGATCCAGGTGGTCAGCTCACCACCGTGGAAGTCGACCACTCGATAGCCGGGCCGAGAGGCCTCATCCACGGCGAAATGCGGCGAGCCGCCGAGGAACTGGTCGGTCGTGGACGGGCAACCGAATACGGCCACTTCGCCCTCGGCCAGCGACTCGCGACTGGCAAAGGCCTGATGAATGTGGCCACAAAGGATGGCCCGCACCTGCCCATAGGCGGCGAGGGTCTGCCATAGCGCCTCACGATCATGCAGGCCGATGGCATCCATCCACTCTGAGCCGATGGCCACCGGCGGATGGTGCATCACCAACATGGTGGGACGGTCGTCCCCCTCTAACTGTTCCGCCAGGGCCTTAAGCTTGGCCTGACCGAGCTCGCCGTGGGGCTGACCGTTGACCCGCGTGTCCAGCAGCAGCAAGCGCCAGTGGCCCAAATCGACTTCAACGTTGAGCTCGCGATGCTCGGCCATCAGCTCAGGCTGGTCATGATTGCCGGGCAACCAGAACCAGGGGCAGCCCATAGACGCGAAGGCCTGCTGGGCATGCTCATAGGACTTGAGGGTTTCATCCTGGCTGACATCACCGGTCACCAAGAGCACGTCCGGACGCTTTGTGCGGGCATGCTCAAGCACCGTATGCAGCTGGCGCAGCGGGAAGCCGGTGCGTGAACGCGCCCCGGGATCGGCGTGAAGGTGGGTATCGGTGACCTGAACCAGTCGCATCAGCGCAGCACCGTCGCATCCAGGGAGTGGCCGTGCGCCATGCCGTGCTCGAGCCATTCACCCAGGAAGCGATTGAGCTGGAGCTTTTCGTCGGGCTGGTGCATGCGCGCGTTGGGGTAGCGATAGCGGCCATGGAAATGGCGATGACGCTGGAAATCGGTGACTTCGGCCATGCGCACGTCATGGTAGAGGTGAACCCGCATGCAGGGCGGGTCGATGACGGCGTCGAGTACACCCGACTGGCTGACACGCACGATGGTGGTGTAGGGAGCGCACTCGAGCACCTCCAGGTGCAGGGTGCCAAACCGCTGCTCGCGACCGGACAGGGCGACCTCGCGGCGCTCCCCGGCACCCAGCTCGCCCAGCAGGCGGCTGAGCCGCAGGTAGTTGGCGCTGCATTCGCCCTGCAGGGTCTTCAGATCGGTGACATAAGCGGTTCTGGCCACAGGGTTACCTCCGTGCGCGCAGTGAGGCTCGCTCGCGCGCCAACCAATGGAAGGCGATCAGGCACATGGCATTGTCGAGTCGGCCGGCATCGAGCAGTTCCCACGCCTTCAGATACGGTATCACATGCACCTGAATATCCTCATGTTCCTCGTCGAGGCCATGCACCCCGCCAAGTCCCGAGCTATCCACCAGGCCGCAGAACAGGGTGACTCGCTCGTTGCAGGCGCCAGGGCTCGGGTAATAGCTATGGAGTTCGATCAGCTCGCCGATCGGGCAATTGGCCTCCTCGATGGCTTCGCGCCTGGCCACCTCGGCCGGGCTTTCCCCCGGCTTGATCAGCCCCGCTACCGGCTCCAGCTTCCAGGGGCTGACCGCATCGTCCAGGGCACCAGCGCGTATCTGCTCGACCAGTACCACGGCATCGCGCTCGACATCGTAAAGCAACACGCCCACGGCATCGAAGCGCACATGCACCTCGCGCACCACTTCCTGGCTCCAGCCACCTTCGAATTGCCGATGGCGCAGGCGCCGGCGTTCGAGGCGAAAGAAGCCCTGGTGGAGGCATTCGTCTTCCAGTCGCTCGACGTCGGCCGGGCCGAAGCGCGGCGGGTCGAGCTCGGGAGTCGGGTCATGACGCTCGCCCATTAGGCCTCCACGTTGAAATCAAAGATGCCATTATCCTGACCCGACCACGCCCTGCCAACCTTGGTCATGACCTAAGCGACGCCATTCAGCGCTCGTCGCGAGGTGGAAAGCGCACGTCGAAGCCGCGGGCATCGAGCTGGCGGACCTCTTGGGGACGCCCTTGGTCATCGAGGCGAACCAGGCCAATGCCGGCGCCGTTCCACAGCCGCTCGCCGGCTTTGGCGCGGTCTGGATCGCGAGGACGAATCCGCAGCGCACGACGCTTAGTGAGTCGATTGAGCGGCGAGTACGGCGCATATAGCCAGCGATTCAGGCGGTCGAACCAGTCGAGCAACGTATCGGGGAAGGTGTTCTTCAACCCGCTCGAGGTGATCTGCCAAAGCTGCGGCCCGCGCTGGCGATGCCTCACTTCGATATCGTAGGCAAAGGAGTAGTGCACGTCGCCGGAAAGAATCACGTAGTTACCCGGCGTGCGCGAATGGCGGAAGATGTTGAGCATGACGCTGGCCGCCCCGCGATGGGCCATCCAATTCTCGGCATCCACCAGCAGTGGTTTGCCGGCCAGCGCAAAGAGTTTCTGTACCGCCTCGATGAGTTTGACGCCGAACATCGGCGCCGGCGACACGATCAATACCGAGGGTTCATCAAGCAGTTCCTGCTGCAGATCGCACAGGGCTTCCCAGTCCATCAGCCCCGAGGGACGGTGGCGACGCACCTCGCTGCGCCAGCGCCGGGTGCGGGTGTCGAGCATCAGAAGCTTCGGCGTACCGGGAACGATCACCTCCCAGCCCTCGAAGCGCAGCAAGCGCGCGATGACCGCATCCTGAGACGCGGCCTCCAGCCAGCCCACGCTAGCGCTTGCCGGTATCTCGGTTGATACCCCAGGGCTTGCATCCTGGCCGTCGCCTGGCGTCTCTGCCTTGGCCAGCAGATTGGCTAGGTCATCGACTGGCGTCGCCATCCGGTCAGGGTCATTTCCCCAGCCCTGGCAGAGCAAATAGGCCAGCAGCGCGTTACCGATGATGCGACGCGAGAAGTCATGGCCGTAAGCGGTTTCTTCCCAGGCCGCCGTGAGGTTCCAGTCATCGGTGACGTCATGATCGTCAAAGATCATCAGGGTCGGCACATTGGCCATTAACCGTGCCACCGACGGTAAACCCGCCACGAACGACTCGATCACTGACGCTTCCTGGTCGTACTGCTCGCGGTTACTTGCCTCGAGGGCTGGCACGGCCGGAGTGATCAACCGCCAGGGCACCGGCGACCAGGCCAGCAGGTACATGGCCAGCATTTCGGCGAAGGTGATCAGATGATTGTGCGCATTCGCGGTCGTAAAGATCGGCTTGCGCACCCCACCGAAGAAGCGCTCTCGCAGAGCCTCGGTAGCGTAAACGTCGGGCAGCAGCGCTTCGCGGGCATAGTAGCCCTTGGACGAGGCATAGAGATCCTCACTGTTTTTCACCTCGGCGCCTTCAAGGGTCTCATCGACCAGCCCCAGACGTGCGATCAGCGCATGAATGGCGGCGAGCATGGGCCCCGCGACATCGTCGGCATATATCTGGTCGCCGGTCATCAACAGCCAGGCCGGCCGCTCGTCGGCCTCATTCCAGCGCTCGCCCAGCCACTCATCGGCACGCACGAGACCGTCACCGCCAGGATGGTGAGGCTTGCGACAGGAACCGTGCAGCAGCTGACGAATACGGGACGCGATCACGAAGCCGGGCAGCCCGGCTCCATCACGACTACCTCGATGGCCGGCAGCTGCACAACGGGTATCTTCATAACCGAGGTGAGGCGCCCACTCGGTGATACTGCGGGCGTTGGCCGGCGCATCCCGAATCACCAGGTCGTAGTCGATGCGCACGTCCTGTGGCAGTGGCGTCACGAGCGTCACGTCGATCAGGTGCACGACTGCATGGCGGCCCACCGGCAGGCAGCGGCAGCAGGATTCATTGAGCAGCAGCCGCCGCTCTTCGCTCTCGTCGGATGGAATCAGGATGAGTTCTAGGGGCAACTCACGACTGCCCACCAACCACAGCACCAGCCGCTCAGGGCTAGAGCGACGCAGCAGCGGGCCGGCGAGTACATCAGGCAAAGGGGGTTGGTCATCAGTCGTCATCATGGGCACCAAGAGTAGCGCAGCCACTGGCACCGCGTCTTGCCCGCAATGGCGTTTACACCTTGTTGCCTAGATCATGCCCCGGGTGCTGCTTGCTATCCCAACTCGCTATTTCAACTCACCATCTCAACTTGCTATCCCAGATCGGCAAGCAGGCGGCGGGCCTTTTCGCGCAGGGCCGCATCCGTGGCGGCGCGCGCCGGACGAGCCTGGCCATTGACGGCTTGCTCGAGATGCATGCGGGCAGCATCCATGCGCCCCTGGTCCTCAAGGAAGGTGGCAAAGTAGAAATGCACGTCGATGCCCTGGGGACGAATGGTCAGCGCACGCTTGAACATGCGCTCGGCGGTGGCGTCATCGCCAAAGGCCAGCGGCCAGCCCGGCGCCCGATCATAGAGCGCTCCCAGCGTCACATAGGCCGAGCCCTGGAGCCCATCTGGGTCCAGCGCGACGGCGCGCTCGAGCACCGCTCGGGCGTCCTTGGCAAGCCCCAGAGCCGAAAGTCCGCCCTCGGCGCGCGCCTGGGACGCCAGGATGATCCCCTGCCATACCAGCGGCTCGGCTTGGTTGGGGTAGCGCTCACTCAGCGCTCGGGCATCGGCGGCAAGGCTCTCGAGGGCCTTGGCCTGCTCTGACTCGGGCAATTCGGTACTGACACGCTCGAAGCGTTCGACCAACGCACTCAAGTCGGCTTTCCAGGTATCAGCTGTCGCTTGAGTATCGAGCTGGGATGCCTGCGTACTGGTACTACTGGCCGCCATTGGGTCTTGAGTAACGACGTCGGCCTGGGCAAGCTGCGGTGCAACCAGACAGCCACACAGTAGCAGGGCGGCAAAGCGAGACGATCGAGCTAGCATGGCAAACATCCTCAAACGAGCAGATGGCGGGGATACTGTCTTCACTGCATTCTAACGAACGTTTGATTTTATGCCTGCTCGACTTGCGTCGTAGTCGCGCTCTTTGCATGGCATTGTCTGCCCCCGGGCCTAAGCTAAACGAGGCTTGGCGTATCGACATGTCATGATTAGGGTGCCCGAGAGCCTACCCACGAGCACTATTTCCAATAGAGAGCCGTGTAGCTAGCAATGGAGAAAGAGATGAAGAGGCATCTGAAGCTAGACCTGAAGAGAGCCATGCCATGAAGGGTCGCAATATGACGCGCTGGCGGGACCCTGCCAAGGATCCGCGGCAGGAACCCAAGAGCCAACTGATCACCGCCGAGGGTCATGCCCGCCTGAAGGGCATCCTCGATCATCTCTCGCGAGTCAAGCGCCCTGAACTTTCGGCCAAGGTCGGCGAAGCGGCAGCGCTCGGCGATCGCAGCGAGAACGCCGACTACACCTACAACAAGAAGGAATTGAACCGCGTCATTGCGCGTATCCGCTACCTCACCAAACGGCTGGATGAGCTGCAGGTGGTCGATCGCCTGCCGGCCGATACCAACAAGGTCTATTTCGGGGCCTTCGTGACCCTGGAAGATGAGCAGGGAGAGGAGCTCGAGATTCGCATCGTCGGCCACGACGAAACCCGCAGCGACCTGCGCTGGATCAGCGTCGACGCCCCGCTGGCCAAGGCGCTGATCGGCAAGTCGCTGGACGATGAAGCAACGGTAGCCGCCCCCGCTGGCCAGACCACCTATGTCATCACCGCGATCCAGTACCGCACGCCCAAGCCAAGCTAGGGCGCCTGCGAAACGGCGCCCTCTACCACTGAAATGGGGCGCTCCTTGAAGCGCTCAGCCTTGCTTTGCAGGTCGTATTAACGACTTGATCGGGTGCCTCAGTCGTCCAAGGCGTAATCGATCGTCGTGACCACCCGGATCCGCTTGATATCCGGGGTATAGCTGTCCAGGTCGTTGATGGAGAAATACCCCTGGCTTGCACTTCGAATGTGCCCCACGGCGCTGCCAGCATCGTTGGCGAACTGCTCGGCGGCACGCCGTGCATCCTGGGTAGCAGCGGCGATCATCTCGGGCTTGATGGCCTCAAGCCCGGTAAACAAGAACTCGATGCGATACTCGTAGTTGGGTGACAACAACACCCCGTTGCCCACCAGGGTGCCGGTCTTGGGCATGGCAGCCTTGACCCTTGCCACCTTGGGCGTGCGCAGCAGCACGGTGGCCTCACCGCGATAGCGCTCCTCGGGAGGCGGCTGACCGTAGCTCTCGGCCTGCAGGTCGCGCACATTGGGCGGCGTGACACTGATGTTGCCGGCGTCAAACCCTTCGGCGACCAGGAAGTCACGGATGCGCCGCTCAGAGGCCGCCATTTCCGCCTGCAAGGGCCCCAGTTGATCGCCCGTTACGCTGAAGTGCAGCGGCCACAGGGCGAGATCGGCGGGTACCTGCCGCTCGGCCAGCCCCTTGACCGTCACGACGCGATCGGCCTGTTTCCACACCTGAGCGGCGGCGCGAATATAACTGCCACCCCACACCAGCCCCAGCATCAACAGGCAGCCTAGAATCAAGGCCCCAATGATCCGACCCATGGTCATGACGAGCACTCCTTGCACGATAAACGGATCGCCTAAGCATGCTACCCGCTGGCTTTTTTCGCCAGATAAACCCGAAACCGCCGGTCACCGGCGAGAATCTGGAAGTTGCCGAAAGCGGCCTCGAGCAGGTCCGGATAAGGCAAAAAAGCATTGGCAACCAACACCAGTCGCCCACCGGCGGCCAGATGCGCCGGCGCCTCGCGGATCAACCGCGCCGCCGGGCCATAGTCAATGGCCCGCTCCTGATGAAAGGGTGGATTGCTGACGATGGTATCGAAGCACCGACCTTCGAGCCGGGAGTAAACATCGCTCTCGAGCGCTTCACCGCTCAGGTGATTGGCAGCAAGCGTGCGGCGGGTTGCTTCCACGGCAAAGGCGTTGACATCCACCGCGGTGACTGTCGCGCCGCGACGTGCCAGCCAGGCAGACAGGATGCCGTCGCCACAGCCCACGTCGAGCACCGAGCCTGCTGTTTCTGCCATGCTCTGGCTATTGGCGTCGACGCCAATAGCCGGCAACACCTCCGGCAGGGTCTCGAGCAGCAGCCGAGTGCCATCATCGAGCTTGCCATGACCAAACACGCCGGGGTGGCTGGCAAGCGTCAGCCCCTCGGCCTCGAAACGCGTCCACGCCAGGTCCGGGTCGATACCGACCGGCTCGACTCGCGTTTCAAACACGGTGCAGCGCCGAGCACTATCGCGCTTGCGACAGCCAAGCCCCAGAGACGCCAGCACCTTCAGAACGCGCTTGATACCGCCGTTGTTCTCGCCCACGACCTGCAAAGGCGTGCCAGCCGGCAGGGCGTCACAGAGCCTGAGTAGCCACCATTCCCCCAGCGCATGGCTCTTGGGCCAGAACAGCACGGCGCCAGGCGGCGCATCCAGGGTCTCCGCGAAGGGCGGTGACGCCATCTTGCCGCCTTGCCGCCAGGCTTCCACGACGCCATGGTCGGCCGACAGCAGACGCCCTTCCCCGCCTTCCAGCCAAGCATCCCTGGGGGGCGCCACCCACAGCCAGTCACGATAATCCATGCGTTGGCGTTCCAGCAGCTGGCAAACAGCAGTCTCGGCAGGCATCTGTCAGGCTCCCTGGGGTGATAAAGAGGGTAATGAAGAAGGTGATGAAGAGTGTGATGAAGAGGAAGTTGAAATGGTGTCGACGTCAGCGATCGGCCGAGTCAGGGTGTAAAGCAGGTAGCGGCCCAGTCGCCAGTGGGGCTCTGCGTCGCAGTAGCGACGCTCGAGCTCTACCAGTTTGTCCAAGGCCTCGGGCGCTAACTCGCGCGTCTTGAGGTAATCATGAAAGACACGTACGCCGGCACGAGCCTGGATGTCGAGCCCCGCTTCGCTCGCCCAGGCCTCTATCTGCTCATTCGTCAGTGGTGAAATCGGTGTAAGGCGCTGCCGCTGGCCGGTACCGGCGAGGCGATCCGCCAACGCCTTGTCGAGATTGCCCTTGACCACGTTGGAGAGTCGCAGGGCATCACGATTGAAGACCATCAACGATAGCTGGCCACCGGGAGCAAGCGCCCTCGCCAAGCGCATGAAGGCGTCATGGGGATCGGACAGCCACTCGAGCACCGCATGACAGGCGATCAAGCCCCAGGGGCCTGGCGCCCGCTCGGAGAGGGCCTGCAGCGGGGCCTGGATCAGTTCGACTTGGGTGTCTGCCAATGCTTGCCGAGCGTGTGCCAGCATTTCTCTGGACGGCTCGAGCAGCGTTACCGGATGGTTGCGCTGAGCGAACCAGCGCGCCATCTGCCCAAGCCCCCCGCCTACATCCAGCACCGGTTGGCGAGCGAGCTCGAGATGGCGTGGTAGCCAATGGTCAAGCACGGCGAGGCGAATATCGCCCCGTACGCTGCCGTATAGCCCTGCAGCGAACTTATCGGCCAAACCGTCAAAGTAGCGATCACCATGCTCGGACAGATACGCCGCCGGGGGATGAGAGGAAGAGTTGGCGACCATCAGGGCTCCGAACAAGAAGAAATCAGACGCTCATTCTATCTGGAAACGCCCACTGACTCATCGCACTGGATGACATACATGGTCGACATCTACGGGATGCGATATGATTCGGGCACTGATTAATTATAACCAAAACCTCATATTTTTTAATTAGCTAACAATCAATAATCATCAATCGCTTGCACTAAGGGCAAGGGATCGATGTGCTTTCCTACGCCGGGAACACCACCATTGACTCAGCTTGCCACCCTGCCCGACCAACTGACCAAGCTGCTGGAACTGCCTAGCCTGGCCATTTCAGTAGCCGACGGCGACGTGCAGGATAACCCCTTGATTTACGTCAACGACGCTTTCGAATGCCTGACCGGATTTCATCGCGACGAAGTAATTGGCCACTCCTGCCGGTTTCTGCAAGCCACTGATACCGATCCGGAAGCGATCAAACAGCTAAGCATCGCCATTGAACGAGGCACTCCGATCACGCTGACGTTGAAAAACAGGCGCAAAGACAAAACGGAGTTCTGGAACGAGCTTAGCCTTTCGACGATACACACCGAGTCGGGTCGTCGCTACGTGGTGGGAGTTCAGCGCGATGTCAGTCATCGCGAACTGGCCTGGAAGCAAATGGAGCTGACGCAGGCGGTCTTTCATAACACTCACGACGGCATTCTGGTCACTGATGCCGACAAGCGCATCATCGATACCAACCCTGCCTTCACTCGCCTGACCGGTTATACCCAGGCAGAGGTATTGGGCAAGCGCCCCAACTTGCTGTCGTCGGGCAAGCACGACTCGGGCTTCTATCAAAGCATGTTTGCCGCCGTCGAAGAGCGAGGCTTCTGGACCGGAGACATCTGGAATACGCGCAAGGATGGCAGCCAACTGATCGAGAACACCACTATCTCGGCTATTCACAATGACGATGGCGAGATCATCAACTACATAGGCGTGTTCCGCGATATTACCCAGCGTCGTTTGAACCAGGCACGCTTGGAGCGCATGGCAAGCTACGACACCCTGACGGGCCTGTTCAATCGCGGCCATTTCAATATCTTGCTGGAGCGCCAACTCGCGAGCCTGGAGTTCACCCAAACCGGCATTGCCGTTTTGTTTCTTGACCTCGATGACTTCAAGCCAATCAACGACACCTTTGGCCATGCCAGCGGTGACGAACTGCTGGTGGAGATCAGCCGTCGGCTCAAGCACCTCATGCGCGCCAATGACCTGACGGCCCGCTTCGGCGGTGACGAATTCGTCATTGCGCTGAGCGGGCTCGGCACGGCCGAAAAGGCGCGCAAGGTCGCTAAAAAGGTGCTCGACGATATTGTCCAACCCCATGTTCTCGAGAGCGGCGAACAGGTAACGATCTCCGCATCGGTGGGCATCGCCTTTACGACCAGTAGCGAAACGACAAGCTCGGCGCTGTTAGACGCCGCCGATGCCGCCATGTATGACGCGAAGCAGCAGGGCAAGAACCGCATTGCTATCGCCGACACACAGCTCACCGAAGCAATAGCCGAAGATGCGCATATGCGGATCAAAGCCGCCTTCGAGCGAGGCGAAATCGAGCTTTTTTTCCAGCCCGTTCTCTCTCTAGCGACGAATGAGATCATCAGCTTCGAGGCCTTGGCCCGTTGGCGACACCCCGAAAAAGGCATTCTCGGCCCCGAGCACTTTATCGACACTATCATCCATTCATCGATGAGCTTGCCTTTCGGACGCTGGCTGATCGACCAAGCGGGCCAAATGGCCAGCATGTTGCGTCGCCGAGGATGTCATGCCTTGATCGGGGTCAACCTGAGTCAGGATCAGATTGAAACAGGAGCCTTCATTGAAGCCTTGGCGGCCACTCGCCAACGCTATGACCTCAGCGCGCCATTCCTGATTGCCGAAGTACTCGAATCCACCCATTTCCATGACCTGGACCTGGCGTGCAGCCTGCTGAACGAAGCACGCAATCAAAGGGCACACATTGCCCTGGACGACTTCGGCTCCGGCATTTCCTCGACCACCTACGCCAGCCAGTTGCCTCTGCACACCATCAAGATCGATCGCAGCGCAGTGAAACACCTGGATACGCGCCCCGAGCAACGCCTGTTCATTAGCGGGATTGTAGCCATGGGTCACGCCATGCAGCGCGAAGTACTGGCTGAGGGCATCGAAACCGAAGCTCAACTGAGCAGCATTCGAGAATTAGGCTGCGACATGGCCCAAGGCTACCTGATTGGCAAGCCGATGCCGCTCGACGAGTTACATCAAAGCTACTTGAGTGAAACGGCCTCGCCCCGCTACCCGCTGCGCAAGCTATGAGCCTCAAGATACGGGTTTATCTCGTGCCATCAGACGCTTATAATGATCGCTCTAACGACGCCCCCTTAGCTCAGCTGGATAGAGCAATCCCCTCCTAAGGGATAGGTCGAAGGTTCGAATCCTTCAGGGGGCGCCACTTATGCTCTCAGAGCCCTCATCCTGATACCCGCCTCAAATATCGCAGTAATTGCCTCGCTGGCATTCTTTGCACTGAACCCAGCGCTGGCCGTCTTCGTTCTTGATCATGAATCCCGGCGTCTCACCGCCATCTATGTCGTGTATACGTTCAACGACAGGGTGGCCGTGGTGATCGTTTCGGCAGGTGATGCGATAGCTACCGTCGGGCAGCGGCTCAATACTGGTGTACTCAGGCATTGAATACGTCCCTAGCGGCTGAACTCTCGATACCAGTATGGCAGGCGATGCCGCCTGAGCCTCATTCATTCAACTCAACGAAGTCAGCTCAACGACATCACCTCAACTTGGCCAATCAGGCTGATGCAAGGCTCTCAATGATCTGGTTGCGCCCCTTGCGCTTGGCCTCATAGCTAGCATCATCGGCACGCACCAGAATCTCATCGATCGCCGCATCGGTGTCAAGGAAGGAAGCAGCGCCCAGACTCAAGGTGACACGGTAGTCTTTACCCTCCGCCGATACGTAGAGATCAGAGACCGTTTGCAGCAGCCGCCCTGACACCGTCCTGGCCTGAACAAGGGTGCAGCTCGGCATCAGGATGGCGAACTCATCCCCGCCCTGGCGCGCCACATAATCATTCTTGCGCACCAGCGGCGTTATCGCATTAGCAATGGCCCTCAGCATCTCGTCGCCTAACGCATGCCCGCCTTCGTCATTGATCGGCTTGAAGTGGTCGAGATCGAAAATCATCAGCACAGACTGCTGATCACGCTGCTGCCATTCAATAAAGGCCTCTTCAAGGCGACGCTCGAAGCCACGCCGGTTGAGCAGCCCCGTCAAGGGGTCATGCTCGGCTTCCCATAGCTGTAACGCCTCCTGCTCGCGGCGCAGGGTAATATCCTTGACCGTACCCACATGGCCAAGCAAAGCTCCCTGCTTGAGCACCTGGCCGACATGGACCTCGAGCCAGAGCACTTCACCCTGAGATGGCAGGTAACGCACCTGGCGCAAAAAATCACGCCCGTAACGTATGGCATCGCGCCATAGATCGACGAAGTCGTTGCGGTCCTCAGCATGAATATGACTCACCCAATCGATATCCGGATGATTCTCGCCCTCATAGCCAATCAAGTCGGCCAGCGCGGGATTGATGTACTGGATCTCGCCAGCGGGAGACGCCACGAACATACCCACCGGTGACGAAGCCAGCACCGCATCTAGGAAAGCTTGGCGCTCGCTCAGACTGGCCGTCGCCTCTTCTCGCTGAACCTCGAGCCGATTGAAGGTCGTGGCCAACTGGCTGAGCTCGCTCATGCGGGTATGAATATCAACCCGCTTGCGGTCACCCGAGGCTACCTGGCCGATTTGATGCTCCAGACGATGCAGGGAACCCAGCGCCAGCTTCAGCAACCACCACAGCAGTGGCAGCATCAGCAAGATGGTCACCAGGCCCACCCACCATAGTTTTTCCACCAGTTGCCCAATGGGTGCCTGCACCTGAGACATCGGCCGGACAACCTTGACGACCCACCCCGCATTCCATGCCTGGGCATAGGCCTCGAGGGATTGCCGGCCATCGGCCATGACGCCCTGGCCGGCGCCTTGCCAGCCCAACAGCGCCATGTCGAGAAGCCCTTCCCCATTCTGATTCTCGTATACATCCATGAGCCGGCTATTCTTTGGATGCGACAGCACGGTGCCTGAGGCACTGATCAGGGAAGCAAAGCCGTCAGTGCCGATGCGGATATGCCTGAGGCTATCGAAGAAGCTGCTGGTCTCGACGCTTACAGCACCCACGAGCTGGCCGTTGAAACGACCCTCGGCATCTTTAATGGGCACGGTCACCATCACGAAGGGCCTACCCGAGCCGCGGCTGACTAGAGGATCGCTGACATAGGGCCTACCCAGAGCGCGTGCAAAGCGAAAATATTCACGATCGGTGACGTCGACATCGCTCAGGCTTTCAAGGTGGGGATAACTGGCGGTGATCTTGCCGTCGCGCGAGATAAGGGCCAGTCGGTCGAACAAGGCCAACAGCGGCGGATTGGCAATCAAGGACTCGTCTGACCGAGCGGGAAGGTGAGGACTGACCTGATCGGCAAGATGTTGCAGCGCCTCGATACGCTGCTCAATCGAGCGGTCGACCTGACGCGCGATCAAACTGGCTTCATAGTTGAGGTGGCTGATATTGGCCTGACGAATTAGCTCACTACCGGTCAGATAAGTGAACGCCAGCGTCGCAATAACAAGAACACTCCAGCCAATGCCAATCCACAGCATGAGGCGGGAATGAAGCGTAGCTAGGATTCGCATCATGCCGGCACCACCCACAAATCATCAATCAAACTGGCACTTTATCATGAACACCATCATGAAATATTCTCCCACAACCTCATGCTAGCTGATGAGAGCGCAGATGAAATACCGCCTTCCTGCTGAAAGGCTGACACTTCGAGTAACCTAATGGCGCCTTAGCTACCATAAAGAGCATGGCTGACTAAACGCCTTCGCCACATGCTGGGTGCTTGTCATATAAAAAGGCCTGCCACTATGGCAGGCCTTAATCTTTCACTGCATTCACCTTGATGCACTATAAATCAGCGCAAGATGCATCGACTGGGCTTCAGTCGAGCTGCTTGACGCGCAGCTCGTAGTTGTTGACGCCGGTCATCGCCGAGCCAAACTTCTGGCCATTGACCCAAATACGGTACTGGCCGGGCTCGAGGCGCGTTTCGAGATCGACATCGCCATCGAAACCCTCTCCCGCATCACGAACCACCACGTTACCGGCCTGATCCCGCACCTCGAGCTCGATCCGATAGGTGCCTTCATAACCGGTCGGATAGGTCGAGGTGGTAATCGCAACGGCACCCGCGTTCTGCACTTCGAACGACAGCACCTCACCGCGGGCGCGAATCTTCACGTCGGTGACGATGGTCTGAAAGCTTTGTGCCTGGGCAGCTTTAGCAGGCTCAGCCGGCTCTGACGCCGCTTCAGGCGTCGCGGAAGCTTCCGGGGCTTCAGGCTGGCTCGGCCGGCCCGCTTGGCTAGCAGCCGTCGCGGCTGGCGCCGCCAGGGCAGTCACCGCATCATCGTCATTCACGAAGGCACTGCGATTGCCATCGCGATCGACGCTCGTCGTGACCGTGCCGCCATCATCCAGCACATTGGTGCGATTGCCCTGATCGTCGATACCGACCACGGTGACATAGTAGCTGTTGCCCCGAGAGCTCTTGGACCCATACTTCTGCCCTTCGACCCGCAGCACATAGTCACCGGGCTCGAGACGCTTGCGCATGTCCAAGCCACCGTTCTGGCCCAGGGCATCGGCGCGGGCAATCACCCCCCCATCGCTATCGAGCAACGTCGCCTCGAGCCGATAGTCTTCCGACTGGCCACCGGGCACATCGCTCTCGAACCGATAGTCGCCGGCCGTATCGACGCTGAAGGCATGCTCGTACACGCGGTCATATTGAAAACTCTGGCTGCGAGCGTCGCTCTCCGACTGCAGGAAACCGGTCAAATCCATCGCTTTGCCTTCCTCACGAAAGCGATCTTCGACGGCGCTGGCCAGGCTGACACTGCTGATCAGCGAAAGGCCAAGGGCGACCAGCACCCCGCTGACAATGGGCTGTTTCATGGAACCTCTCATCAAGACGAAAAAAGCCGGCCCAAGGGGCCGGCTTTCGTTATATAAGCCTGAGGCTGCGGGGTCAAACCCCAAAAGCCAAAGACTTAGAACAGGTAGGTGATACCGGTAGCAACGCCGTCGTAAGCGTCTTCATCTGCATCGTAGTTTGCCACTTCGATGTAGGTGTACATGGCGCTGGAGATGTTATAGGTGCCGCCGACGATAACTTCGGTACGGTCATCACGACCAGATTCGTCGTAGCTGACTTCCTGCACGGCGCCGTAGACGTCGCCCATGCCGTAGCCGTAACGCGCGCCCAGAGCGGCGAAATCGACATCATTTTCAGCGGAGCTGCCATCGTCGAACTTCTCGTACTTGGCAGAGAGGCGCAGCGCACCAGCGGTGTACTGAGCGGTCACACCATACTGGTCACCAAAATCGGTTTCCGGAGTAGTGGTAGCGTCGAAGGTATCCAAGTTGTCGTAGACAGCCGCGATGGAGAAGGCGCCAACGGTGTACTTGGCGCCGCCGAAGAAGGAAGCTTCACCGGAATCGGTGACGTTCTCGTCTTCTGCGTCACCCTTGTACTGACTACCAACGGCGAACTGCAGACCGCCGAAGGACGGAGAGGTGTAGGTAACCTTATCGGTCTCACGAATGCTGCCGACATTATTGTCGTTAGTGCGGTCGTAAGTAGAGTCAGAGGCGTCGAAGTATTCGTTGTTGGTGATCGGATCCTGGATCCAGTCGTCGATCAGCTGATCGTAGGAGCCGAGACGCACATCACCGAAGGAACCCTTGGCACCGACGTAGGCCTGGTCGCCGCCATCGTCAAAGCCAGTGGTCTTCTTCTCGTCTGCCTGGATGCCGTCAAACTCGAGCTTCATGTAGCCGGTCACGTCGCTGGTGATGGCGTGCTCGGCGGCAAAGCCAAAAGTGGTGCCGTTATCGGTGATTTCGTCTTCAGAATCGCCAGCAGCATCATTGATGTTGGTGTAAACCATCTGGATGTTGCCGTAGATGTCCAGCTTGGTGCCGTCCTGGTTGTAGACGGTAGCAGCGGAGGCAGAGGCGGAAACTACCATGGCGCCGGCGATAGCAGTCGCTAAGAGTGTCTTTTTCATCGCGATAAGTCCTTTGTGTGACTAGCTTCAGGTTTCGATCGTGAGTGCTGCTTAATGCAGCCGGCCTTTCGGTTTTTTTCGCCCGGGCTTATTGCTCAAACACCAAGCGTCTATCCGATATTGGCCTTGTTATAATCCAATGCTCGCAGGCAAACCATATACCGGGATTTTGCGGAGTGCAACAAGAAAAAACACTGTTTTTAATCTCGATGCACAAAGTATATGGAACGCTTTCTGCTGACTGCTGTCCTCTCGCGGGTCATTCAGCGGCTTGAGGGTGGCACGCCGATGTGACAACCCGATGACGTTCAGCGGCGCCCATCATGCACAGGGATCACGTCAACGCAAAGTCGTGCTCATCAACGCTTTATCGACTTTGCGCGGGACTTTTTTCACGGGCTCGCGGGACTTTAGCGTGAAGAGTGCTTGGCAAGCAGCGCCCCCAGCTTGCGCTCCAGGCGCTCGGCGGGAGCCTCTGATGATGAGCCGGCAACGGCGGTTTCAGATGACGCCGCAGCAACCTCTTGGCGCGGGGCGCCCTGGTGTGAAGCAGCGTCGCCGGCCGGCGCGCTTCCTAGGCCCGCCCCCCCCTGCTGGCGCCCTGGCGGCTGGCGCTTTTTCCCGCCACCTTTCTTGTTGGCGCCATTCTTATCGGCACGCTTGTTATCAGCACCCTTCTTATCGACCCGCGGCTTGCCGTCAGACGACATGGCTTTGCCTGAGCGCTCTGCCTGCTGCTGAGCGCGTAGTTCTTCGAGCTTCTTGCGCGCATAGCGGGCCTCGCCTTCGGAAACCGGGCCTGCGGCCTCGCCGTCAAGCCCGGCCCGCTCGGCGCCTTCTCGCACCGCCTTGAGATAGCGGGGCAGATGCACGTAGCAAGCCAGTGCGCGACGCACCAACTTTTCCGGCCAGGGCTCGCGGTCCAGCAGATCTTCGTGAATACCGACCTTCAGAGGCCGGGTGTGGCCTTTGAAAAAGGCATCCGGGTAGCGGCGGTACCATTGACTCAGAAGCGCTTGAGGGGATGGAGCCTCGCCAATCGGCAGAGAGGTCTGAGCACTCCCATCGTCGGCTTGCGCATCGCCAACTTGGTCAGCTGCGTCGACTTCTTCCGCGGCTGGCTCTTGCTTTGAAGGAAAAGTGTCGGAGACGTCAGGAGCACCGCCAGATGAAGCGGCTCGACCAGGTGTCGCATGAAAGACCGGCGAAGGCGCCTCTTCTTGGAAGGACGGCTCCTGGAAAGCCGCTTCCTGTGAAGGTGGTTCTTGGGGCGCCGGCCGAACGCGGTGGGAAAGCAAGGCGGCCAACCCCTGGCTGCGGGGGTGCGCATGGCCATCGGCGGTGTGCGGTGCGCGCGCAAACTTCTCTTCCAGCTCGCGACACTTGGCCTCAAGCGCCTGGTGCTTGAGGGCTAACTCATGGTGCTGCTGTTCCAGCTCATGAGCTTGGCGCTCAAGCTCATGGCTGTAATCTTCGAGCTCACGATTGCGAGCTTCGAGCCGGCGATTCTGCTCCCGAAGCGCCGCCACCCGACCTCGCGCGCTCGCCAACTCGTTGGCCTGGGCTGTGGCACAGGCTTCAAGCGTCGCCAGCAAGGTGGCGGTACGTTCATTGTTCAAGGCATGCCCCTCCATGCGCGGCTCACGGTAATGGGCCAGTTCACTTGACCCGACCAGAGAGGCCGTATGCCGGCCGCTCGAAGGCGGACCTGGAAAACCCGGCCCGACGCTGACCAGGGCCACTCTGGGCAAGTGTGTGCCACCCTGGCCTTTCTGACAAACGATGCAGGGCTCGACGACAAGCCGATGCACGCGTTCTCACAGCTAATCGTCAGGCTCTGCCATGCCAGCCTTACACCGACAATGCCCGCGCTGGCAGGTGCTGACACTGAACGGCAGCGCTAGACGCGCCGATACTCGCAGAAGGCATAGGCCGGCTGCCCTTCTGCAGGCGTGCCCTCGACAGTCTGCTCCCGCCGCCACGAAGGCCCCTCGAACTCGGGAAAGATGGCGTCGCCCTCGAGAACGATATCGACTTCGGTCAGGTAGAGCCGACTGGCGTACGGCAGAGCCTGAGCATAGATCTGGGCGCCGCCCATCACCATGATTTCCTCAACGCCATCGATGATCGCCTGCTGGTCGGCGAGGTCCAGGGCACTGGCCAAGTCATGACAGACGCTCACCCCGGGATGCTCGAAGGACGGGTCGCGGGTAATCACGATATTGCGACGCCCCGGCAGCGGCCGACCTATCGACTCGAAGGTCTTGCGGCCCATGACCAACGGCTTACCCTGAGTCATGGCCTTGAAGAACTTGAGGTCCTCAGGCAAGTACCAGGGCAGTTGGTTATCGACGCCGATGACCCGGTTACGGGACATGGCCGCGATCATCGCAATCGGCACTACCGTATCGATGGGGTCTACCGCCTTGCTGGCGTCATTGTTGGCCATATCGCTCATACTGCCACCTTGGCCTTGATATGGGAGTGTGCCTCATAGCCATCGATGCGAATGTCCTCGAAGCGGAAGGCGAACAGGTCATCGATCTCGGGGTTGAGCCATAAGGTGGGAGCAGCCAAGGGCGTGCGGGACAGCTGCAGCTCGGCCTGCTCTAGATGATTCGAATACAGGTGGGCATCCCCCAGGGTATGCACGAACTCTCCCGGCGCCAGGCCGCAGACCTGGGCCATCATCTGGGTTAGCAGCGCGTAGCTGGCGATATTGAAGGGTACCCCCAGGAAAATATCGGCGCTGCGCTGATAGAGCTGGCAGGACAGGCGGCCATTACTGACATAAAACTGGAAGAGCGCATGGCAGGGTGGCAAGGCCATCTCATCGACCAGCGCCGGGTTCCATGCCGAGACGATCAGGCGGCGCGAGTCAGGGTTATGCTTGATCTGCTCGATCACCTTGGCGATCTGATCGACGTGCCCTCCTTCGGGATGCGGCCAGCTGCGCCATTGGTAGCCATAGACCGGGCCCAGGTCGCCGTTCTCATCGGCCCACTCGTCCCAGATCCGTACGCCATTCTCTTTCAGATAGGCGATGTTGGTGTCGCCGGCCAGGAACCAAAGTAGCTCGTGAATGATCGAGCGCAGATGAAGTTTCTTGGTCGTCAGCAGCGGGAAGCCGCGGGCCAGATCGAAACGCATCTGATGGCCAAAAACGCTCCTGGTGCCCACGCCGGTTCGGTCATGTTTGATGGCGCCATGATCGAGCACGTGACGCATCAAATCCAGGTAAGGCTGCTCGAGCGCCACGGGGCCACCGCCGGTTGGATCGTGCGGTTGTGCTTGATCGTTCGGCTCAGTCTGAAGAGCCGGCTCATGCGCGTCGTCTGACATCACGGTATCGCCAAAGGTTGTGACAAAAGGGCGTAGTGTACTGAGTCCGCGAATCCGCCGCCAACCCCAGGGCAAGCAGCCTCGCCAGAATGAAGCACCTTCGCGGCTGCACCTAGGTTAAGGCGCACGCCACTCAGGCGCTCGCCGGCTCGGTCTGGCGGGCATCATCCACCGGGCGATGGCGTGACCACAGCATCAGCAACCCGCCGGCCAGGATCATCGGCAACGACAGCAGCATCCCCATGGTCAGCCAGTTCCAGGCAATGAAGCCAAGCTGTGGGTCGGGTAGCCGCACGAACTCGACCAGGAAGCGGAAACAGCCGTAGCAGGCCAGGAAGAGTCCCGACACCAGGCCGCGACGACGCGGTGTCGCCGACACCCACCACATGATGGCAAACAGCACCGCCCCTTCGAGAAGGGCCTCGTAGAGAGACGAAGGGTGACGAGGCGCCGGCCCCATGCCGGGGAAAGGCATCCCCCAGGGGAGGTCGGTCAAGCGACCGGGGAGCTCGGCATTGATGAAGTTACCGATGCGCCCGGCACCAAGGCCAATCGGCACCAGCGGCGCGACAAAATCGGTCAGCTGGAAGAAGGCCAGACGGTGCTTGCGGGCAAACAACAAGGCCGCCACGAGTACGCCAAGCAGTCCGCCGTGGAAGCTCATACCGCCGTCCCAGACCTGGAACAGCCAAAGCGGGTCGGCGAGCAGCCGATCAAGGCCATAGAAGAAGGCATACCCCAGTCGACCACCCACCACGACACCGATGGCGGCATAGAAGATCAGATCACCCACATCATCACCGGTCAGTCCTACTCGGCTGGCACGACGGCGGCCTAACCACCAGGCGGCAATAAAGCCGATCACATACATAAGGCCGTACCAGTGAACCTTGAAAGGGCCTAGGGCGATGGCGACTGGGTCGATCGAGGGGTAATTCAGCATCATGCATCCAGGTGAATTAAGGGAGTGATGTGTCAGGGCGTGGTTATCAGGAGTTGATATCAGGGCTTGATATCAGAGAAAGGCCGGAGAGTGAATGGCACGTCAGCCAGACGCTCGACCCAGCTCCGGCAGCCAGCGCCGGATCATCTTGACCAGGGCCTGCGGACGATAGGGCTTGGCCAGGTAGTCGTCCATGCCGGCGGATTTAAAGTTCTTGCAGTCGGCCTCGCTGGCATTTGCCGTCAGGGCGATCAATACGCTTCGCTCACTCTCGCCACTTTCGGTCTCGCGTAGCGTCTCACGTGCTCGCCAGCGACGGCTGGTCTCCAAGCCATCGAGCGACGGCATGTAGATATCCATGAACACCAGGTCGTAGAACCGCTCGGCGGCAAGTTTTAGCGCCTCTTCGCCGCTCTCGGCCACATCGACGTCGAAGCCCTCGGCCTCGAGCACATTACGCGCCAGCATGCTATTAACCGGGCCATCATCGACGACCAGTACCTTGGGCCAATGCGGCCCCTTGTCATTTTTTTCAGCGGACCCAGCAGGCTGACCCAACAACTCCGCCATTGGTTCCGAAAGGCTCGTGACCAAGGCGGTAATATCGGCCAAGCGCTCACGCAAGCTCTCCTGCCCCGGAGGCGCGCCAGCGTCGCTGAAGTACTGATTGAGCTCCTGAATCATGGGCTCGAGCTCACGCTGCAACAAGGTCATATAGGTCGACTTGAGTCGCGAGTCTTCGCGGGCGCGGTCACGCGCCTGGACCAATTGACCGGCATAGTCCGGCGCACTATCCAGGGGCTCGAGCATGCATAGTTCATGGTCATGATGGTCGCGCAGTGACAGCATGCGCAGGCCATGCCAACCGCCCTTGCTATCATGCAGCCGCACCTTGGCCCAGCCGGCACTGGAGGCTTCGCAGCGCAACATGCACTGGGCGCTCAGGCCCTTGATATCGCTCTTACTACACCCCATCAGTTGCTCAAAGGCCGTATTGGCATCTACCAATACATCATTACGCATCATGAAGGCCGGGACCGACAAGCCTGCCAACATCTGCTCCAATTGAGGGCGCTCGGTCAGCCTGCTCAGCAAGGTATCGAGGCTATCGAGAAGGGATTCCAAACGCGTCACAGGGCTTCCCGCCGGCACAGCCCCCAAGCGGACGCGCTTGGGCTTGAGCCAGTTAGGTAGCTCTTTCTGGACTTCGCGTAGCAGCCTTTCGAGGCGCTCATAGGGCACGCTGAGATGGGTTTCCCAGCGCTGCAGACGGTGGCGAATCATGACGAGAAAAATACTGACGATAAGCCCAGTGCCCACCAACAGCACCAGCAGCAATACGGTTAAGGCAAGCGACGTATTCTGCACCGAGAGCGATGCAGGCCATATCGTGAACCAAGCCACGGCACATAGCGTCACCAATGATGCTTCTGCTAGCAACAGTGGCCATAACACCGGCCATATCAGCCGCCGCCACAAGCTATCTGGGCGCGTTTCCACTCGCATTGACTGCCTTTTCGGTTCGTCTGACCAAGATAGGGTGAGTGTACGTGGCTGCGGGAACCCTGTCATGAAACCGAGCGATGCTGTCGGCAATCGCCTACATCCAATGAGCGACTCCTGCCCTCTTTGCCTTTGCCAATCACCGCTAAGGTTACGTTGGGGAGCAGAGTCTGCGCTGCGATAACAAGCTCGCCATGCGCGTATCAGGCTTTGCGGCTTCGACACCGAAGGGTAAGGTAGCGCAATGTGCTTGATCGTTTTCGACTACCGACCCCATACCGCCGCTTGGTTGCGCCTGGTGGCCAACCGGGATGAATTCTTTGCGCGACAAAGTGCGCCCCTGGGAGCGTGGACCGACGAGCCAGACATCATTGGCGGCCGCGATTTGGTCGCCGGTGGCAGTTGGCTAGCGGTGCATCGCCGAGGACGCTTTGCCGCCGTCACCAATGTCCGCGACCCCGCCATCGACGCCCCACCCGACGGCCCTAGCCGAGGCCACCTGATCCCCGAGGCACTCAAGGCCGATGATCTATCGGCCTGGCTGGAGACTCTGGCGGGTGGCAAAGCCTATCGTTATGCGGGCTTCAATCTGTTAGTAGGCGATCACTCCGCGCTTTGGCACCTGCATCGCGGCAGAGATGCCATTGAGCTCAAGCGCCTGAGTGCAGGCCTTTACGGCCTTTCCAATGCGACGCTCGACACCCCTTGGCCCAAGCTAACCTTTGCGCGCCAGGGCCTGGCCGACAGCCTAGCTGCTGACAGGTGGCCACAATCGGCACTGGCGGCGATGCTCCAACCAGGCCTCGATATCGACGACCAGGCTCTACCCGATACCGGCGTCGGCCTCGCCCTGGAGCGCCAACTGGCACCTCCCTTCATTCGCGGCGAGACCTATGGCACCCGGGCCACCACCTGGCTGGAATGGCGCCAGAATGGCCCACTCGAATTAAGCGAACGTCGCTTTGGCGCCAACGCCAGCGATCTGGGCGTGACACACCTCTCGCTCTTTAACGGGAACTGGGACAGCACGCGGCAGACATAGAAGCTTGCGCCCAGGAAGCACCACACTGCCTGGCGCGACAGGATACTTCGTTATCCACTCGACAAGCCGAGTCAGTCTCTGGGGGGAAGCAGGTGAGCAAGCTGCCACTCACCTAGCCGGGCATTGAGATGGGCACGCACCGCCGACGGTGTCGACAGCGTCAGCGTTTCCTGAACCAGCTCACGGGCCGCCGGTAAAGACACGCGGCGAATGGCGGCGCGCACACGCGGCAAACTGGGGGCATTCATCGACAGGGTATCGAAGCCCATCCCCATCAACAGCAGTGCACCGGCCGGGTCACCCGCCAGCTCGCCACATACCGACGTCGGGACGGCAAGCGCAGCGGTTTCATCGGCCAAGCGTGCCAGCGCGGACAAGACCCCCGGATGGCAAGGGTCATAGAGCTCAGCCACTCGAGGGTTGTTGCGGTCTACCGCCAGCAGGTACTGAGTCAGGTCATTGCTGCCCACCGAGAAGAAATCCACGCGCCCCGCCAGCGCCCCAAGCTGGAAGAGCGTGGCCGGCACTTCGATCATCACGCCAATCTTCGGGCGTTCGATCAGCATGCCATCCTCTTCCAGCTCGGCCTGAGCTCGATCGATCAGACGCAGGGCGCTGTCGACCTCCTCGATATTGGTGATCATCGGCAACAGGATCTGCAAATTATCCAGACCATGGGACGCCCGAAGCATGGCCCGCAGCTGGACCATCAGCACCTCGGGATGATCCAGCGTCACGCGAATGCCACGCCAACCGAGGAAGGGGTTGGCTTCCTCGATAGGGAAATAGGGCAAATCCTTGTCGCCACCGATATCCAGGGTGCGCATCACCACCGGTAGCGGCGCAAAGCTCTCCAACTGGTCGCGGTACAAGCGGGTCTGCTCTTGCTCGCCGGGGAATCGCTCGGTGATCATGAACGGCACTTCGGTGCGATAGAGCCCCACCCCGCTGACACGTGGCTTGAGTGACGCTACCGCATCCACGGCCAAGCCGGTGTTGACCATGAGCTTCATCACATGGGCATCAGGCGTCTCACTGGGCAGATCCTGCTCATATTCGAGCACCTCGGCCAGCGCATCCTCCTCGGCAATCAGTATCTGGTAGTGCCGCTTGAGTTCTTCGCCGGGACGCACGAACAGTCGGCCACGATGGCCGTCGAGAATCACCGGCGCCCCGTTGAGGCGCGTCAATGGCAAATCGACCATGCCGAGTACCGTCGGCACGCCCATCGCCCGGGCCAAGATCGCTACGTGGGAGGTACTGGACCCGCGAATCGATACCAGACCGGCAAGCTTGTCGCGAGGCACTTCACCGAGGGTCGCCACACTGATCTCGTCACCGACCAGGATGGTCCGCTCGGGATACGTAGAGGGTGTCTCGGCACTCTCTTCCTGAAGATGCGCCAGCACCCGCCGCCCCAAGTCGCGCACGTCTGCCGCGCGCTCACGCAAATAGTTGTCGTCGACTCGCTCGAGGTACTGCACGTGGCGGCGCACCACGTCGGCCAGCGCGCCGGGCGCCCACTGCCCTTCGCGGATGCGCTTTTCGACTTCTTGCCCAAGAGCCGCCTCGCTGAGCATCTGCTGGTAGACCTCGAACAGCGCCAGCTCCTGAGCGCTGATCCGGCTGGCCAGGCGTTCCCCCGTGGCACGCAGTTCATCGCGCACCTTGAGAATCGCTTCCTTGAGCCTGTCGATTTCGTAGCCGATATCGGTAGGAATCAGGTCGGGCACGCTGTCCAGGTCAGCAGGTGGGGCAATCACCACGGCGTCGCCGATCACCATGCCCGGCGAAGCGGCAACCCCCGTAAAAACGGCCTGGCCATCGGCCCTCACCGGGCTACTCAAGGCGCCGGTGGCCAATGCATGGGCCAGCACCCCGCCCAGCTGCGCGGCCATGGTTACCAGAAAGGCTTCATCGCCCTCGTCATAGCGCCGCTTGTCTTGCTGCTGTACGACCAACACACCCAGCATGCGTCGCTGGTGGATGATAGGCACACCGAGAAAACTCGAAAAGCGCTCTTCACCGGTTTCCTCGAAATAGCGAAAGTGCGGATGCGCCGGCGCATCTTCCAAGTTAAGCGGCTCCTCACGCTGACCGACCAGCCCTACCAAGCCTTCACCCAGGGGCATGCTGACCTGCTTCACGGCACGCGAATGCAGGCCGATGGTCTCCATCAGCACCAGGCGTTCCAGCTCGACGTCGTAGAGATAGAAAGAACAGACGTCAGTACGCATCGCTTTGCGAATGCGGCGCACCATAGTCGAGAGCGCCGCATCCAGATTGCGCGCCTCGTTGACCTCTTGGACGATACGACGTAACACGTCGAGCATGAGCGTTCTTCTTGTCATTGTCGGTTTGAATTGCAGCCGGCTTGAGTGTCGGCGCCCGACCCGGGGTCAATCACCCCCCAGGGCCAGTCGCTGCGCGCGTGGGGCCAGCTCACGCAGGGCACGGCGATAGACCTCTCGCTTGAAGGGCACCACCTGCCCCAAGGGATACCAGTAGCTCACCCAGCGCCAACCATCGAACTCAGGCTTGGGGGTGGTATCCATGCAGACCCGACTGTCGGTACAGCGAATTCTCAGCAAAAACCATTTCTGTTTCTGGCCGATGCATACCGGCCGTGAATGGGTTCGTATCATGCGTCGTGGCAGACGGTAGCGCAGCCACCCTCGGGTACAGGCGAGCAGTTCGACATCGGCCTCGGTAAGGCCGATCTCTTCTTCCAGCTCCCGGTACAGGGCCTGTTGCGGTGTCTCGTTGGCCTGGATGCCTCCCTGGGGAAACTGCCACGCATTCTGTCCTACCCGACGCGCCCAAAGCAGCTGGCCCTCATGGTTGGCAATGATAATGCCAACATTGGGGCGAAAGCCGTCAGCGTCGATCACGGACATCACCTTATGAATCCAATATTGAAGCCATTCTTCCACAAAGCTGGAAAGGGCATCAATACACTTCACAGCGCCTGCCTGCAGCGGTGTTCAACGCCAAACCACTCTGCAATAATTCGCCTCTGATCCAGTCGCCTTCCGGCGACAGCTTTATGACCTGCGGCACAAGCCCTTATGGCGCAGATCCTGACGTCCATTGCCAACACTACAAGGAGTGTGCCTTGAGCCTGGCCATCTTCGATCTCGACAATACTCTGATCGGCATCGACAGCGATCATGCCTGGGGAGAGTTCCTGCTCGAACAGGGCGCGGTCGATCCGGTTGCCTACCGGGAGGCCAACGAGCGCTTCATGCGCGATTACGAGAACGGCACGCTCGACATGCATGCCTTTCTCGAAGTCGCGCTAAAACCGTTGGCCGAAAACACCCCCGAGCAACTGGTCGCCTGGCACCAGCAGTTCATGGCCAGCAAGATCGAGCCGGCCATTCTGACGCGGGGCGAGGAACTGGTGGCACGTCACCGCACGCGGGGCGACACCCTGCTGATCATTACAGCGACCAACCGCTTCATTACCGGCCCTATCGCCGAGCGGCTGGGGATCGACAACCTGATAGCCGTCGAGCCGGAAGTTCACGAAGGGCGCTACACCGGCCGCGTCACCGGCACGCCAAGCTATCGAGAAGGCAAGGTCGTGCGTCTAGAGCAGTGGCTCGAAGGGCGCGGTGTGACCATGGATGGCGCCTGGTTCTATAGCGACTCGCATAACGACCTCCCCCTGTTGGAGCTGGTGGACCACCCGGTGGCCGTCGACCCCGACCCCAAGCTGCGCCAACACGCCCTGGATAATGGCTGGCGCCTGATCAGCCTGCGCTGAGCCTACGCCACCCTCAATAACCTTTCCCCTCCGCCCTGTTCGGCCATGATTCCACTCACTGGCCAAACAGGGTGTTATCCGCTAATGGGCACGCAACAAGATCAAGCCCCGCCTCACCCCTCAGGCCCTAGCTCGCCCCGACGCTCAGGTGCCCCCAGCCCCCTCCCCGGCCTCAGATGACGCCAACCGGCATGGCATTTCGACAATTCATGGCTATGATGGATCTTATCCATTGGTGCAACGCAGCAAATATTGCCAATCGCGACATCCATCCAAATCATTGATTTTTATGCAATAAATGACGCCCCACATACCCAAGGAATTCCTTATGGGGTTCTCCTTCAGCATAAAGTCGAGCTTTGGGATGGATTTTATTTGTCCACGAAGGCGCTATAATGCGCGCAATGCTTCATGTCGACCCTGCCGGCGACAGCGCCTCGCCTGCAGGCTCAGGGCCTCCGAGACCGTCTCGGAGGGTTCGTCCCGCACCAAGACAAGCGAGAGACCCCATGACTACCCCGACCTACGATGTGCTAATTGTAGGAGGCGGCGTTTCCGGCACCGCCCTGCTATATGAACTGGCCCGTTACACCGACCTCAAGGCCGTCGGTCTGGTCGAGAAGTACGATCATGTGGCGATCGTCAACTCCCACGGTCGCAACAACAGCCAGACCATTCACTGCGGCGATATCGAAACCAATTACACCCTCGAGAAAGCCAAGGTGACCAAGCGGACCGCCGGCATGGTGATCAATTTCGCCACCAAGCTGACCCCGGTTAAGCGCGACAAGGTCGTCTACAAGTATCCGAAGATGGTGCTGGGCGTGGGCGACCGCGAAGTCGACTTCCTGCGCAACCGCTTCACCAAGTTCTCCGAACTCTTCCCCAACATGAGGCTGCTCGAGCGCGACGACATCGCCGAGCTCGAGCCCAAGCTGGTGGAAGGCCGTCGCCCGGAAGAGCCGATCGTGGCCATGGGCTCTACCGGCGAATATACCGCGGTCAACTACACCACCCTTTCCGAAGCCTTCGTTGAAGAAGGCCAGAAGGCCGCCGACGAGAAGGGCATGGACTTCGACGTGCACCTCTCGACCGCCGTCGAGAAGATCCATAAGGAAGGGGATCTCTTCAAGATAGAGACGCCCAACAAGGGCACCCTCACGGCCCGCTACGTGGTGGTAAGCGCCGGCGGCCACTCGCTATTGTTCGCCCATCAGATGGGCTATGGCCTGGACAAGTCCTGCCTGCCGATGGCCGGCTCCTTCTACTTCACGCCCAAGGTGCTCAACGGCAAGGTCTACACCGTCCAGAACGAGAACCTGCCCTTCGCCGCCGTGCACGGCGACCCGGATGTACTGGTCGAGAACAAGACCCGCTTCGGCCCTACCGCCCTGATGCTGCCGCTGCTCGAGCGCTACAACGGCAAGACGTTCATCGAGTTTCTGAAGGTGCTGCGCCTGGATCAGAACGTGGTCAAGGCTTTGTGGGATCTGCTCAAGGTGCGCGACATTCGCAACTACATCTTCAAGAACTTCATGTTCGAGGTGCCCTGGCTGCGCGAGCGCCTGTTCCTCAAGGACGTGCAGAAGATCGTGCCTAGCCTGACCGTCAAGGACGTGAGCTTTGCCAAGGGCTTCGGTGGCGTGCGGCCACAGCTGATCGACAAGGAGAAGCAGAAGCTGGTCATGGGCGAGGCCAAGATCAACCCGGGTACCGGTATCGTCTTCAATATGACACCTTCACCCGGCGGCACCAGCTGCCTTGGCAATGCCGAGAAAGACATGTTCCTGGCCCAGGAATTCCTCGGTTTCAACATCGATACTGAGGCCTTCGAGCGTGACTTGCTGACCGGCGAAGTGCCGTTGACGGATATCGAGCGCCCCGAAGCCACGTCGCTGATGTAAGCCATCGCTCTGGACATCAGTCTCTGGACAACAAGCCCAGAACGCAAAACGCCCCGGTCATAGGCCGGGGCGTTTGCGTTGGCTTCAGACGTTGAGCGATGTTGAGCCAATGACCTGAAATCAAGAGGGGCCTGCTGACAGTGAGACGGTCCCCGCAGGCACCCGAACCAAGATATCGCGGCCAGCGCAAGGCCAGCCGACAGGCTCACTCAATATCAGGCTCAGGAGCTGGTCATGCCGATAGAGCGCTGAACCTCTGTTGGCGGCGAGTGCGCGGCGTGCAGGCGACCAATGAGCTGGTCTTCCAGGTCGAACCGCGACTCCAACCCCTTTGCCAAGCGGTCTAACCAAGCCGGCAAGCGACACAGATAGTACTCGCAGCGATCCGGAGTGGCGTAGTCAGCATCGAATGACAGCACCAGCTCAGTGGACATCTCGAGACGCTCGAGCAACTGATCGGCAATGGTCAGCGCCTCGTCGTCGCTGAAGGCCTTGGCCTCCTCGCGCAGCTGCGGGTAAATCTCGAAATGGCCGGCGCTGATGTAGTCCATGAGCAGCTCGCTGAAGCCATCGATCTGAGACTTTTCAACCGACTCGAGAGCGTCGTCGCAATCTTTTCTGAGCGCGACGAAGCTATTGAGCATCACCCGACGCTCTTCGAGCCACCGATCGATCAACCGATGGACTCCCCCCCATCGCTCCAGTGCGGTTTGGCAATCTTCCAGCATAGTGGCCTCCCAAGCCCGGGCTCTATGCCCACTGACGTAACTCCGTTGTGAGCAAGACTCCGCTTCCGCGGATTGCCTGTCAATGCAAAGATGCCGCGCCTTTTGATCCAGAACAACTCTTAGTCAACGTACGAGCGTTTCAAGCAGCCACTTGACGACGACGCCCGTTCAAGGCGGCGCGCAGCATGCCAAGCGGCGACAGTGCCAGCACGACAAAGCCGATCAGGGTCCAGCCCGGCAGCGAGAGGCCAAGCAAGCGCCCACCCACTTCCGCACATTCGCCAGAACCTACCAGCACCATGCTCAACACCTTCTGCAGCGGCAGAATCTCCAGCATGTAATCAAGCCCTGGGCCACAGCTGGGCACTTCGCTGGGCGGCAGCGACTGGAGCCACAGATGGCGACCGGCAAGCCCTATTCCGGCGGCCACCGTAAGAAGTCCCAGCACTCCGTAGACGATGCCTCCCCACCCCCGCGGCCCATGCAGTGCGGCCAGTGCCAGCACCAGCGCAGTGGCCATTACCGCGACACGCTGGAAGATGCACAGCGGACAGGGTTCGAGCCCCATGACGTGCTCAAGAAACAGCGCAACGCCCATCATCAGCACACAAAACCCCAGCCCTACCAACGCAAAGCGACGCGGCGTCCACGCCTCGAGTGATCGCATCATGCAGACAACATCCTTAAAGAGAATCAGAGACCAAGGGGCTCGCCCGCTCTACATGCAGAGATGGCGCGCCCCAACAGGAGTCAGGCCTCACCGATCGGGCGAGGTTCCCGCGCCCGGGCGAAATAGTGAGCCAAAAAGTCGTCGAAGCTTTCCACTTCGGCGGCCTCGATGTCGCCCTGCTGCTGCAGAGAGGTCTCGCGAAGCTCTTCGAGCAGCGCGTCGCGGGCGCGGTCCATCGGCTCGGCGCGCCAGGCTTCTGCTTGCTCACGGGCCAGCTCGAGAATCGCCTCGACGAAGTCTTCGTCGTTATCGCGCAAACGCGCCGCCAGCTGGCCGGAAGGCGTCAGGCTCGGATCGTCGAGCCGCGGCTTCATCGCACTCAGCGCCTGAGCATGTGCATCGCCACCTTCGATGATATCGAGCAACTCGGCCACGCCGCTGAGCTCCGAGAAGATCTCGTGACCACGCTCGCTAAGACGCTGAGGCTGGCCGTCGATGGTCAAGCGCAGCTCGGGGTCACGGCCGCGCTCGACGACGAGCCGGCGATTGTCATCGAGCCGATCGCACTCTTCATCGGAAATCCACGGGCTTTCGGCCAGCAGACACCACATCAGGAAAGTATCGAGGAAGCGCATCTGCGTCTCGTCGACGCCCAGTGCCATGAAGGGATTGAGGTCGAGACAGCGGACCTCGATGTACTCGACGCCCCGCGCCTCGAGGGCCTGGGTCGGGGTCTCGTCGTGGCGCGCCACCCGCTTGGGGCGAATGTCGCTGTAGTACTCATTTTCGATCTGCAGAATGTTGGCATTCAACTGCCGCCATTCACCGTCCACCTTCACGCCCTTTTCCTGATAGGCAGGCCAGGGCGTCGAAATGGCATGGCGAAGCGTACCGACATAGTTCGACAGCGAGTTGAAGCAGATCTTGAGCTGTTCCTGCACCTTGTTCTGATAGCCCAGATCGGACATGCGCAGCGTCGTCGCGTAGTCGGACAGCAGCGTATGGCGGCCATGCCGATGGAGCTTGTCAGAGGCGGGACGCCCGTCGAGGAAGCTCTCATCGATGGCCGGCGACGCACCGAACAGATACATCAAGAGCCAGCTGTTGCGGCGAAAATGTCGAATCAGACCGAAGTAGCGCAGAGACTGATAATCCCCTTCGGTGTCGCGGCCCGCCTGGCGGTCGAGTTCCTTGAGCAGTGGCCAAAGGTTATCCGGCAGCGAGACGTTGTAGTGCAGCCCGGCAATGGCCTGCATGATCCGGCCGTAACGCACGTCCAAGCCCTTGCGATAGACATGCTTCATGGTGCCGACGTTGGAGTCTCCATAGTCGGCGATGGGCACGCTATCGTTACCATCGAGCCGTGAGGGCATGCTGGCCGGCCAGATCAGTTCTTCGCCAAGATAGCGATAGCTATAGCGATGCAAGTCACCGAGAAAGGCCAGTGCATCCGCCGGCCGACAATGAACCGGTGTGATGTACTCGAGCAGCGCCTCGGAGTAATCGGTGGTGATGTACGGATGCGTCAGCTTGGACCCTAGGCGACGGGGATGTGGCGTCGCGGCGATCATGCCGCTGGCATCGGCGCGCAGGCCCTCTTTCTCGATACCACGACGCAGTCGGCCGATCAGCCCTTTGCGGGCAGGCCCCTTGAGACGGGAGAGAACGGTGGCGAGTTGCTCGGACAAGGTGAACACCCCATGTCATGGAAGGGCGGGGCCGGGCCCCTCTCTTCGCTCTGGATAACGGGGCGAGCGCCATAGGCCTGGCGCTCGCACGATACGGATTGCCACAATCGGGGGCATAAACAACTAATTATGCGGCCTCGACGGCAGCTTTCAAGGCGCCGTCATGCGGCCATCACTTGGTCTTGTGCTTGGCCTGCAGGAGGGCCGCACCCAATGCGCCCACCGGCTGTTCGCTGCGCGACGCCTCTCCGCCCTGGCGACGAGGCTTGCGCTCACGGCTGCTGCGCCGCGAATCACTGCCGCGTCCGCCGCTGCTTTCCGCGTCGGCCGCTTCTGGCTCATCGTCCAGCCGCATCGACAGACCGATGCGCTTGCGCGGGATATCCACCGCCATCACCTTGACCCGCACGATGTCGCCGGCCTTGACCACGCTGCGCGGATCCTCGACGAAGCTGTGCGACAGCGCCGAAATATGCACCAGGCCATCCTGATGCACACCGATATCGACGAAGGCGCCAAAGTGGGTGACGTTGGTTACCGTGCCCTCGAGCAACATGCCGGGCGTGAGATCCTTGAGGGTCTCGACGCCCTCCCGGAACTCAGCGGCCTTGAACTCCGGGCGCGGATCGCGGCCGGGCTTGTCGAGTTCCTTGAGGATATCGCTGATGGTCGGCACACCGAAGCGCTCATCAGCATACTCGGCGGGCTTGATCGCCTTGAGTGTCGCGCTGTCACCGATCAGGCTCGCCACCTCGCGACGCCCGGCCTTGGCGATGCGCTCGACCAGCGGATAGGCCTCAGGGTGCACGGCGCTGGCATCCAGCGGGTTGTCGCCGTTCATGATGCGCAAAAAGCCGGCACACTGCTCGAAGGTCTTGGGCCCCAGCCGGCTGACCTCAAGCAGTGCCTGACGGCTGGTAAAGGCGCCTTCCGCGTTGCGGCGAGCGACGATGTTCTCGGCAAGCCCAGGGTTGAGCCCCGAGACCCGCGATAGCAGCGCGCTGGACGCCATGTTGAGGTCGACGCCGACGGCGTTGACGCAGTCCTCGATCACCGCCTCGAGACTGCGGGAGAGCTGAACCTGAGAGACGTCGTGCTGATACTGGCCGACACCGATCGACTTGGGCTCGATCTTGACCAGCTCGGCCAGCGGGTCCTGCAGACGACGGGCGATCGAGACGGCACCACGGATGGTGACATCGAGATCCGGGAACTCGCGCGCCGCATACTCGGAGGCCGAATACACCGAAGCGCCGGCCTCGCTGACCATCACCTTGCTGATCTTGCGGCCTCCCTGGCCGCCCAGGCGGCTGATCAGCTCGCCGGCCAGCTTGTCGCTTTCACGACTGGCCGTGCCGTTGCCAACCGCGATCAGCTCGACGTCGTGCTTCTGGACTAGCTTGCCCAGCACTCCAAGCGACTCATCCCAGCGGTTCTGGGGCGCATGGGGATAGATGGTGGCATGCTCGAGAAACTGCCCGGTGGCATCTACCACCGCCACCTTACAGCCGGTGCGCAGGCCAGGGTCGAGGGCCAAGGTGGCCTTCGGGCCCGCCGGGGCCGCCAGCAGCAGGTCCTTCAGGTTGGCGGCGAAGACGTTGATCGCCTCGAGCTCGGCGCGCTCGCGCAGCCGCCCCATCAGCTCGGTCTCGAGGTGCGTATAGAGCTTGACCCGCCAGGTCCAGCGCACCACCTCGCGCAGCCAGCGGTCTGCCGGGCGGCCATGGTCCTGGATACCGGCCTGGCGAGCGATCGCCACTTCGGCCGGGTGTACCGGCGCCTCATCCTCGCCAGGCAGCTTGAGGGCCAGTGCCAGTACGCCCTCGTTGCGGCCACGGAACATCGCCAGCGCGCGATGCGATGGCACTTTCACCAGCCGCTCATCATGTTCGAAGTAATCGGAGAACTTGGCGCCCTCCTCGGCCTTGCCCTCGATCAAGCGAGAGCTGAGCTCGCCTTCTTCCCAGAACCGTTCGCGCAGGCGCCCGACCAGCTCGGCATCCTCGGCGAAGCGCTCCATGAGAATCTGCTTGGCGCCGTCGAGGGCCGCCTTGGCATCCTCGATGGCCGGGGTATCGCCCTCGGCGGCTCGCAGGTAGCCCTGGGCTTCCTGCTGAGGGTCGAGAGACGGATCAGCCAGCAGCGCATCCGCCAGCGGCTCCAGACCGGCCTCGAGGGCGATCTGCGCCTTGGTGCGGCGCTTCTTGCGATAGGGCAGGTAGAGGTCTTCGAGTCGCTGCTTGGTATCGGCATCGCGAATCTGCTTGGCAAGCGAGGGATCGAGCTTGCCCTGTTCATCGATGGCGGCCATCACCGCCTCGCGGCGCTCTTCTAGCTCGCGACAATAGCGCAGGCGCTCGTCGAGCTGGCGCAGTTGGGTGTCGTCCAGCCCGCCGGTGACTTCCTTGCGGTAGCGGGAGATGAAGGGCACGCTGGCCCCGCCGTCGAGCAGCTCCACCGTGGCCGCCACCTGCTGGGGGCGAACGGCGAGTTCTTCGGCGAGGCGAGCATTGATCTTGGCTTGTGCGTCCATGGAGTCCTTGACGTTCGACCGACGAAAGATCGCGACAAGGTATCATAAACGCTTGGACATCGCTGAGATCCGGCGCCCCAAGTCGGATGACGCCTCGAGGGTGCTATGCGACTAAAGACATCCTTTAGCTGGCACGGGGCAGGCCGATACGAATTGATATGTGGTCGAGCCTTCCACATATCCCTTCCCCTGTCGGTTCAGGATGCATAAGCCTATGTTAGAGCGACTGAATAAAATAAGCATAAAGTACGCGATTGCTTTCATCGGCGTGGCGCTGTCGTTGATCGTCGTGGTTACGATCGACTCTTTGCTTGTCAATACGGTCAAGGAGCGCATGACCGAATTCAGCAGTACCTTCAACAAAGCAACGTCTAATGTACTCAACGCCGACCGCGACCTCTATCAAGCGCATGTCGCCATCCTGGAGTACCTTGGCGAGGAGCCGGGCACTACATCAGCCGAGGCCCAACTCGGCGATTATCGTGAAAATGCCCAGCAGGCCTATGACCGCATGCACCGCGCCCAGGAATTGCTGGCCAACTACCCCGATATCATCGCCAAGCTGGATGGGTTCGAGCAGCTTTTCAGCAGTTGGCAAGGTGAGGCTGATCAAGCCATCGCCCTGCACGACAGCGGCCAACAGAATGACGCAGAAGCCCAATTGAACGGCCCCATGAGTGCGGCTTTCGGCGCTCTGCGCGATGTCTATGATGTGGGTGGAGAGGCAATCGCCAACAAGACCCAAGCGCTTGAAGCGGCGACCCTCGAAGACGTCAAAGCGCAGCAATTTGCGGTCATGATATTTACGCTGCTGGTCGCCATCGTCGCCATCGCCATTGCGCTAGGAGGGCCGCTGATGATGTCCAGGGCGATCCGCCAGATCACGCATCGCATCAAGGAGATTGCCGAAGGCGATGGCGATTTGACCGCACGCATCAATTCCAAACGCAAAGACGAAATTGGCGAGCTCGCCTCTCAATTCAATGCCTTCGTGACCCGCATCGACCGGACCCTGCAGGCGGTTCGCGCCAACACCCATAGCGTGCAACAGGCCTCCAAGGAGATCACCAGGGGTAGCCATGATCTGGCCTCGCGCAGTCAGCAAGCGGCCGCCAACCTGCAGCAAACATCCGCCTCGATGGAAGAGATCACCTCCACCGTCAACAACACCGCGGACTCAGCACAGCAGGCCAATCAGCTCGTACAGTCAACGTCGAACGTCGCCCATGAGGGTCAGCAAGCGATGAGCCAGGTCGAGCAGACCATGGACGAGATCAGCGCCTCATCGGCTCAGATCAAGGACATTATTGCCCTGATCGATGGGATCGCCTTCCAGACCAACATCCTGGCACTCAATGCCTCTGTCGAAGCGGCGCGCGCCGGCGAGCACGGCCGGGGTTTCGCCGTCGTGGCCCAGGAAGTTCGCACCCTGGCCAGCCGTTCAAGCGATGCGTCTCAAAGCATCCGCGAGTTGATCGACACCTCGGTCGCGCACACTCAGCACGGTGCCGACCTGGTCAAGAAAACGGGCAAGACCATGGAGGAGATCGTCAACAGCATCAGCCGCGTGAACGATGTGATCGGCGACATCAGCGCCGGTGCCAAGGAGCAGAGTATCGGCGTTGGCCAAGTCAACACGGCAGTGAGTGAACTCGATGCCATGACTCAGCAAAACGCATCGATGGTTGCGCAGAGCAACGCCGCCGCAACCGGCATGCAGGAGCAAGCCGAACGCCTAAACGAGCTGATCGCCTCATTCCGATTGGGCAATGATCTGAGCGAGGGCTTGCCTTCTCGCTCGGCTAACGAAGCCAAGACGGCTCACTCCCCGGCTCCGCCCTCCATCACCCGGTCAGCGCAAACGACATCACCGGCGCCGACCAGAATGCCGGCCGAGGAATGGGAGGAATTCTAACCACCCGCCTAGCCAAAAAACGGCCAGAGCCATTGGCTCTGGCCGTCTTGTCTCAGACCCATACTCCGCTCTCAGCCTCCTGCGTCACACTGGCCTTTTCAAGCTGCAACGAAGGTCAGCGCCAGGCCGTTGTTGCACCAGCGCAAGCCAGTCGGCTCTGGGCCATCATCGAATACGTGCCCCTGATGCCCACCGCAACGGGCGCAATGATACTCGGTGCGCGGCCAGATCGCTGAATAGTCGACCTCGGTGAGCAGATGGCCTTCCACATGCGTGAAGAAGCTCGGCCAGCCGGTGCCGGAGTCATACTTCATGTCGCTATTGAAGAGCAGCAGCTCGCACCCCGCACAGCGAAACTCCCCTTTTCGGGTCTCCTTGTCCAAGGGACTCGAATGCGCAGGCTCGGTACCCGCCTCCCGCAGCACATGAAACTGCGCTTCACTGAGCCGCTCACGCCACTGCGCCTCGCTGAGCTCGAGCACCTCGAGGCCCGGAGCGCGCTCTAGGTTCGGTTTGGGCCTGGCATTGGCCAGAGCGGGAAACAGGCTTGCCATGCCGCCGGCGCCAAGCAGACCGATAAAGTGTCGACGTTTCATCACTACCTCCACTGATGGCACCGGTTCACCCAAGATGGCGACGGTTCGCCAGGTAGAGCCGGTGCTTAACTCGAGTGCCTGAATATGAGTCAGCACTTGAAGACGGGCATCCAACTACTGCTGCCAGAAAGGCGGCACCCACAAAAAAGGGAAGCCGCGGCTTCCCTTCTCTGACTCTCGATACGCGCCGGGGTTCGCCCCAGCGCACTGTCTTCCGAGCCGACCTTCCGAGCCGACCTTTCGAGCCGACCTTTCAAGCCTATCGCTTGACCCTATGGACACTTACGCCAGTTTGGGGCCAGCCTTCACGATCGCCTCATCAACGCCGGCGAACTTCTTGAAGTTATCGACGAACTTGGCCACCAGGTCCTGCATGTGACGATCATAGGCGGCGCGATCTTCCCAGGTCTGGCGCGGGTCGAGCAGGCTGGAGTCGACGCCCGGTACGGCCAGCGGCACCTCGAGGTTCAGGCCCTCGACGGTGCGAGTCTCGACGTCGCGCAGTACGCCGGACTGAATGGCGCTGATGATGCCGCGAGTAGTGGGGATCGCGAAGCGCGAACCGCCCTCGCCATAAGCACCGCCGGTCCAGCCGGTGTTGACCAGGTAGACACGCGCGTCATTCTCTTCGACACGCTTGATCAGCAGGTCGGCGTACTCGCGAGCCGGACGCGGGAAGAAAGGCGCACCGAAGCAGGTCGAGAAGGTCGCTTCCAGGCCTGCCGAAGAGCCCATCTCGGTCGAGCCGACCTTGGCGGTGTAGCCAGACAGGAAGTGGTAGGCTGCGGCTTCCTTGGACAGCAGCGACACCGGCGGCAGCACGCCAGACATGTCGCAGGTCAGGAAGATGATGGCATTGGGCTCGCCGGCCCGGTTCTCCGGCACGCGCTTCTCGATGTGCTCAAGCGGATAGGCGGCACGAGAGTTCTGGGTCAGGCCGTCATCGGCATAGTCCGGGGCGCGACGGTCATCGAGCACCACGTTCTCGAGCACCGCACCGAACTGAATGGCCTGCCAGATGACCGGCTCGTTCTTCTCGGAAAGATCGATGCACTTGGCATAGCAGCCGCCCTCGATGTTGAACACCGTGCCCTTGCCCCAGCCATGCTCGTCATCGCCGATCAGATAGCGCGCCGGGTCGGCTGATAGAGTGGTCTTGCCGGTGCCGGACAGGCCAAAGAACAGCGTGGTCTCGCCGTCTTCACCCACGTTGGCGCTGCAGTGCATCGGCAGCACATCATGGGCCGGCAGCAGGAAGTTCTGGACCGAGAACATGGCTTTCTTCATTTCGCCGGCATAGTGCATGCCCGCGATCAGCACCCGACGATTGGCGAAATCCAGAATCACCGCCGCTTCGGAGTTCGTGCCGTCCCGCGCGGGGTCGCAAGCGAAGTGAGCCGCATTGAGGATGGTCCACTCTGCTTTGGCGGCCGGGTTATAGCCCTCGGGACGCACGAACATGGTACGACCGAAAAGATTCTGCCAAGCCGTTTCGGTGGTCATGCGCACCGGCAGGTAGTACTGCGGATCGGCCCCCACGTGCAGCTCGGCGAAGAAGCTGTCACGCTCGCCCAGATAGGTCTCGACCCGCTGCCACAGCGCCTCGAAGGCAGCCGCATCGAAGGGGCGGTTGACGCTACCCCAATCAATCTGCGTGCTGGTCGAGGGCTCGTCGACGATGAAGCGATCCGCCGGTGAGCGACCGGTGCGCGCTCCGGTATTCACCACCAGAGCGCCGTTGTCGGCCAGGCGCCCCTCACCGCGAAGCAGGGCATGCTCAACCAGTTCAGCGCTGCTCAGGTTAGTGAATTGCTGATTGTTGACGGTCGCGTCGACGCGAGGGGCGGCTTGGTTCGTGGTCATTTAGGTGTCCTGGGCCCGAAGGCGTTTCTCTCTCGATGGCCGGCGCGTAATGACGCGCCCTCTGTATTCGCGCCAGCGCCGATGACAGGTGGGCCTGTTCTTTTAGGGAAGCGGCGCCGGGCGGTTTGAATGGGCGGGTATTATGGCAAAAAGGGACGCCTGGGAAAACGTCCCGTTTCGCCATCTTTCGTGTAGTTTTTCTACTACATAGAGGCACTTATACGACGATGGCGCGTATCGCTCAGTGCAGGGTCGGCGCAGGAGCGTCAGGCGACTCGATCAACGCCTCGATTTCTGCGGCACCAAAATGATAGCGGGTATGGCAGAAATGGCACTGGGTGTCGACGGCCTGCTGCTCCTCGAGGATGCTGCGCAGCTCCTCCTCACCCAGGTTGTGGAGAGCCCGCGCAATGCGCTCCCGAGAACAGCTGCAGGCGAAATACAAGGGTTTGGGATCGAAGACCCGCACGGTTTCCTCGTGATAGAGCCGATGCAGCAGCTCACGCTGCTCGAGGCCGAGAAGCTCTTCATCCTTGAGGGTGCTGGCCAGATGCACGGAGCGCTCCCAGGCGTCTTGGTCCTGGTTCTGGCTTTCATCGGGCAGGCGCTGCAGCAAGAGCCCACCAGCACGGTGCTGCTCGGCATCCGCCGCCAGCCAGAGCTTGGTCGGCAGTTGTTCGGAGCGGGCGAAGTAATCTTCCAGACAGCCGGCCAGGCTGTCTTCGCTCAGCTCGACAATGCCCTGGTAGCGGTTACCCTCTTTCGGGTCGAGGGTGATCACGATGCGACCGCTGCCCAGCAGCTCGCGGAAACCCGAACCGTCATCGGGAAGAGGCTGGTCCTCGGCCAGGCGCGCAATACCGCGCAGCTCGCCGCCTGGGTTGGACTCGGCCATCAAGAGGCCTAGCGGGCCGTCACCGCGCACCTCGAGGCTCAGCGTGCCGTCGAGTTTGACGGTCTCGGTAAGCAGCGCAGCGGCACTCAGTAGCTCACCCAGTAGCCGGGCAACCGGCGCTGGATAGGCCTGGGTATCGAGCACTGCCGCGTAGGCCGCATCGAGGGTCATCAGCTCGCCGCGAACGTTGGTGCCGTCGAGCAAGAAGCGTTGTATCTGGTCGGTCATATGAAGAATTCCGGTAACGTCGAATCTGGGGAATACGGGCGATGGCGAGGGCTGGCGCCGCTCAGTCGCCGGAGTCGCGCATAAAGCGCTTGATCTCGCGCCGATCTCGCCGGTCGGGCCGCTTGAGGGGGTGCTGCATGGCCTGATTGGCCAGCCGGCGCTGTTCGGTTTCCTTGGCACGGCGCGCAGCGCTCTCTTCGGTCTCGCGGTAGAGGGTGCGTGCCTCTGGGGCGCCACGACGCTGACCGGAGAGCTCGAGCACTTCGACCTCATAGGTGTCGAAGCCCTGCGGCACGCGAATCAGGGCGCCCACCTCCACCGTCTTGCTGGTCTTGGCGCGGCCACCGTTGTAATGCACCTTGCCGCCCTCGATCGCTTTCTTGGCGAGCTGGCGAGTCTTGAAGAAGCGCGCCGCCCACAGCCATTTATCGAGTCGTACGTCGCTCATGCTCGCCCCTCCTGATCTTGCTGATCGTCGGGCCGCTCACCTGGCAGGATGCTCGCGAAGCGGTCCAGGGCGATAAATTCCTCGAGGTCGCGCTCCGGGCGGCGGCTGTCGGGCTGTTTGATGCCCAGCAGGTGACGGATGCCGAACTCACGCGCGCTTTCCAGCACCGCCGGGTTGTCATCAATGAAGAGCGTCCGGGCGGGATCGAAGGGCTCGACCTCCTGCAGGGCGAACCAGAATTCCTGCGCCTCCTTGGGAACGCCGACATCCGCCGAGGACACAATGGCGTCGAGAAAATCCTCGAGCCCGGTCAGCGGCAGCTTCAGCGCCAGGCTCTCGCGGTCGGCATTGGTCGCCAGCACCACCCGCGGGTGGGCCTGTTTGAGCCAAGTGAGGAAGTCCAGCGCGTCGCTGCGCAGCCCGATCAGGTGCTGCACCTCACGCTTTAACGCCACGATATCGACGCCCAGCTCACGGCTCCAGTAGGCCAGGCTGTACCAGTTGAGCGTGCCCTGCTCGGAGATGATGCGCGCGCGAATGTCTTCCTGGCTGGCGGCATCCAAGCGATGCAACTCGACATAGCGCCGCGGCAGATGCTCAAGCCAGAAATGGCTGTCGAAATGCAAATCTAGCAGGGTACCGTCCATGTCCAGCAACACGGTATCGATGGCGCGCCAGTCGATCATCGGCCAAGGGCTCCGCAGCAATGAATAGAGTGCTATTGTACCCCTTCATGCCACCGCTGCCCACGGAGCCCCCATGCCACAAGACGCCGACCGGCAACAGAAACCCCGCACTCTGGCACACCGCGAGGTGGCCAGGAGCCGACTGTTCGCCATCGAGGAAATGGAGCTGCGATTTTCCAACGGCGCCGAACGCACCTTCGAGCGACTGATGCCACGCGGCAACGGTATAGGCGCGGTGATGATCGTGGCCATGCCCGATCCCGAGCATGTACTGCTGATTCGCGAATATGCCGCCGGATTCGACGATTACGTGCTAACGCTGCCGAAAGGGGTCGTCGACCCCGGCGAGGATATCGTCGGGGCGGCCAATCGCGAGCTGATGGAGGAATGCGGCTTTGGGGCTCGTCGCCTCGAACCGCTGGTCGAGTTGTCGCTGGCGCCCAACTACATGCATCACCGCATGCAGGTGATGCTGGCGAGCGACCTTTACCCCCACCGCTTGCCCGGCGACGAGCCGGAGCCGCTGATGGTCGAGACACACGCCATCGAATCACTGCCCAGCCTGCTCGCCCGAGAGGATTTTCATGAAGCCCGCGCCATCGCCGCGCTGTACATTGCCAGAGACCGGCTGCGCGACGACAGCCCGTCGATGGACCTCTGGTAGCCCTGACGCCTCAGGACGGCGTAGCTGCCCGTAGACTAGCGCTGACGCATGCCAGTGCCCTCGCGCAATTTGACCCAGCGCTGCTGGCGATAGCTGTCGAGGCCCGCTTCCAGCAGCATCATCACCTTGATGGCCGAGCCGGCATCAACAGGGTTCTCCGCCTGGCCCGCCAGCGCATCAGCGATGCCCTGATAATAGGCCAGATAGTCACCGGGCTGCGTCGGATGCTCCTGGGCCACCAGTGCCTGCGATGCTTGATCCCATGTGCGCAGCGTGCCGTGGTTGGTATCGACGCCCCACGCTGGCCCAGGCGTTTCGCCGGCCTTGAGGCGATCTTCCTGTGGGTCGAGCCCATACTTGAGGTAGCTGCCCTGGGTTCCGTGGGCGGCGAAGCGCGGCGTCGGCTCGGCGATCAAGGCACTGGCCTTGAGCGTCACGCGGCGCTCCTCATAGTCGAGCAGGGCCACGAAATCATCATCGGTCTGAGCACCGTCACGGCTCACCGCCAGGTCGAGCAGGATGCGCCGCGGCATGCCAAACAGCTCCAGCGCCTGGTCCAATAGGTGCGGTCCTAGGTCATACCAAATACCACCGCCGGGCTGGGCCTGCTCCCGCCAACGATCGCGCACTTCGGGACGAAAGCGGTCGAAGCGTGATTCGAGTGATACCAGGCGGCCCAGGTCGCCAGATTCCAGCAGCGCCTTCAGGGTCAGATAGTCGCTATCCCAGCGGCGGTTATGAAATACCGACAGCAGCCGACCGCTCTCGTCAGCCAAGCCACGCAACGCCTTCGCCTCGGACAGCGTCACCGTGAATGGCTTGTCGACGACCACATGCTTGCCGGCGGCGAGTGCTGCCTTGGCTAGCGGAAAGTGGCTTTGATTGGGGGTCGGAATCACCACCAGATCGATGTCAGCGCGCGAAAACAGCGCCTGAGGCTTCGCCTCCACGTCCATCTCGGGCAGGCTTGCGTGCACCTTGTCAGCGTCACTCGAGGAAATCGCCACCAGTTCGAGATTGGGCGTGGCCTGGATCAATGGCACGTGAAAGGTCTGACTGGCAAAGCCGAAGCCCACCACGCCGACCGCAAACTTCTGCTTCATCGAGAATCCTTGGAGTATGTCGGGAAGATAAGCGCCCTTATGGGCCTGAAGAGGTCGCGACTGTATAGAGCCATCGCGCCCATGCATATCATCAAACGGTCAGAGAAACGTCATATCGACCTTGGTCGAGTCAACCATACTGAAGAGTGGCGGTTCTTATCCACCATCGTGGTGTTCCATGATCGAGGGAGGCGAGTTTGATGTGCTATAGCGAGGAAAGTCTTTCACTGCTTGTGCTGTGGTTTGAACTGGAATCTGAGCAGTATGCGCCACCGGAAACGGAAGAGAAGATTGCCGAGGCGGCGTAAACGACAGTCCGGCGGTGAACCCCAGCATAGGGCGAATTTCATTAAGGCCCGCGTCTTCCGGCGCGGGCCTTATCATTCAGGAATGGCGAGGGTCTCAGTCGAGCTTGTCGAGGTCGCGCACCGCCCCCTTGTCGGCTGACGTGGCCAGCAGCGCATAGGCCTTGAGCGCCGCCGAGACCTTACGCACCCGCTCGATGGCCGGCTTCCAGGCCTGCTTACCGCGCGCCTCCATGGCCTCGCGACGCGATGCCAGAGTGGCATCATCCAGCAGCACATCGATGCGGCGATTGGGGATATCGATGCGGATCGGGTCGCCCTGCTCGACCAAACCGATGGCGCCACCGGCCGCCGCCTCAGGGGAGACGTGACCGATGGAGAGGCCCGAGGTCCCGCCGGAGAAGCGCCCGTCGGTCAGCAGCGCACAGGCCTTGCCCAGCCCCTTGGATTTCAGATACGAGGTCGGATAGAGCATTTCCTGCATGCCCGGCCCACCCTTGGGTCCCTCGTAGCGAATCACCACCACATCACCCTCGCTGACCTTGTCGGCAAGGATGTGTTCGACCGCCTGATCCTGGGACTCGACCACATGGGCGCGGCCCTCGAAGACCAGGATCGAATCATCGACGCCGGCGGTCTTGACCACGCAACCATCGACGGCGATGTTGCCCTTGAGGACCGCAAGCCCGCCCTGGGTCGAGAAGGCATGGGCGAGATCGCGAATGCAGCCAGTGGCGCGATCGCCATCCAGGCTCGGCCAGCGGGCACTCTGCGAAAACGCGGTCTGAGTGGGAATACCGCCGGGGCCGGCGCGGAAGAACTCCACGACCTCCGGGCTCGGGGCGCGCATGATGTCCCATTCCTCGAGGGCTTCGGCCAGGCTGTCGCCGTAGACGGTCGGCACACGGGTATCGAGCACCCCGGCCCGGTCCAGCTCACCGAGAATCGCCATGATGCCGCCGGCCCGGTGCACGTCCTCGATATGGTACTTCTGGGTGTTGGGCGCCACCTTACACAGCTGCGGCACTTCTCGGGACAGCCGGTCGATATCGTCCATGGTGAAATCGATCTCGGCTTCCTGCGCTGCCGCCAGCAGATGCAAGATGGTGTTAGTAGAGCCGCCCATGGCGATATCCAGGGTCATGGCGTTCTTGAACGCGGCCTTGGCACCGATGGCGCGCGGCAACAGATGCGCCTCGTCACCCTCGTAGTAGCGCTTGGCCAGCTCGACGATGCGGTGGCCCGCAGTCTCGAACAGGCGGCGGCGGTCGGCGTGGGTGGCCAGAACCGTGCCGTTGCCGGGCAGCGCCAGGCCAAGTGCTTCGGTCAGACAGTTCATGGAGTTGGCGGTAAACATGCCCGAGCAGCTGCCACAGGTCGGGCAGGCGCTGCGCTCGACCTCGCTTAAGGTCTCGTCGTCAACGCTGTCATCGGCGGCCATGACCATCGCATCGACGAGATCCAGGCCGTGATCCAGAAGCTTCGTCTTGCCGGCCTCCATGGGGCCACCGGAGACGAAGATCACCGGCACGTTGAGGCGCATGGCGGCCATCAACATTCCCGGCGTGATCTTGTCGCAGTTGGAGATACACACCAGGGCATCGGCACAGTGGGCGTTGACCATGTACTCGACGCTATCCGCGATGATGTCGCGGCTCGGCAATGAATAGAGCATGCCGTCGTGGCCCATGGCGATGCCGTCATCCACCGCGATGGTATTGAATTCCTTGGCCACACCCCCGGCCTTCTCGATCTCGCGAGCCACCAGCTGCCCCATGTCCTTGAGGTGCACATGGCCCGGCACGAACTGGGTAAAGGAGTTGGCGACGGCGATTATCGGCTTGTGGAAGTCGTCGTCCTTCATGCCGGTGGCGCGCCACAGGGCTCGGGCGCCCGCCATATTGCGGCCGGCAGTGGTGGTACGTGAGCGATATTCGGGCATGCGGTCCTCTGTCTTCTTGCGCATCTCGTGTGTCGAGACGTCGTTTTCGTCGTCCTGGCGCCACGGTCGTTGCCGGGCGCTCGGTGTCCAGTGAACCATCAATTCTTACATGACCCCGGAGCGCATGGAAGCCGCAGGGAGCCCCCCGCCCCTTTCTACGGCACTCTCCAGTGCGCGCTCAACGATGGTCTCAACGACGCTCTTAACGACGGTATCAACCAGGCTGCTCAACGGCCTTGGCAAACACGACCTGCAGCCATTGCTAGGTTGCTAGGTCGCCACCAGCCGACCATCCAGCAACTGCAGACGACGCTGGGCCAGGGCGTCGACGTCTTCCGGATCGTGGCTGACGAGCAGGACCGCGACCCCCGCCGCCTGCTGGCGGCGCACCAGGCCCCAAAGCGCCTCGCGATTGTCGCGATCCAGGCCGCTGAATGGCTCATCGAGCAGCAGCACTCGGGTCTCGCGCAGCAGCGAGCGCAACAGCGCCACCCGCTGCTGCTGCCCGCCAGAGAGCTCGCCGGGCAAGCGATCATGCAGCCCGCCCAGGCCGACGTCGGCCAGGCCATCGACAATGCGCGCTCGCTGGGCGTCCGATAGCTTGAGGTCCGGCGCAAGCCCCAGGCCGACGTTGATCCAGACCGGCAGGTGCTCGAAGAGGTTATGATCCTGAAAGACCGTGGTCATGCCGCGAGCCCAGGGCGGTTGCGCGACCAAGTCTTCGCTTTCCCTTTGAGCCTCGTTCTCGCCCGGCCTGTCACCAAGCTCCTCACACAGCTCCTCTGATGGCTCCTCTGATGGCCCCTCACATAGCTCATCACCTAACCAGCAGAGCCTGCCCGCGCTCGGCGTCAGGAAGCCGGCGAGGAGGTTAAGCAAAGTGCTCTTCCCCGCCCCCGAGGGCCCGGATACCGCCAGGCACTCGCCAGGCGCCAAACGGAAGGTAAAGGAGAAGTCCGGCGTCTCCCCCGGGTCGCAGCGGCTGTAGTGAAAACTCAGATGATCGGCGACAAGCATCAAGGCTCCTGGCGGTCGTCCGCATGGGACCAAAAAGCCCCCGGGCGATGCGAGTTAGAGAGGGGGTAATGCGGCAGCTGGCGGGTCAGCCAGGCCAAGAGCATGAATAGCGCCGCCACCGTTGCCAATAGCACCAGCGCAGTGGCCGCCGCGGTCTGCCAGCGGTAGCTGCCAAGCTGCTGGTAGAGCAGCATCGGCAGCGTCGGCGCCGACGGGCTGCCAAACAGGGCGATAACGCTGAAGTCCCCCAGCGACAGGGTCATGGCATAGGCCAGGGCCAGCGCCACAGGGCGTCGCAGCCGCGGCCAGAGTAACCAGCGAAAACGCGCCAGGCCTTGAATATCGAGCTGATCCGCGAGCCGCCGCTGCGCCAACGGCAGGCCAAGCAGCGCCCCGCGCAGCACCTGCATGACGAATGGTAGGGCCATGAAGGCATTGACCAGCACCACCAGGCCATAGCCCTGCCAGCCGCCGCCAAGGCGCGGGCGCAGCAGCAGGAAGAGCCCGGTCCCCAGCACCAGCGCCGGAAGCACCAGGATCAGTTGGCCGCTGCCCTCCATCAGCCCCGCCGCCAAGCGCCGCCCGCGAGCGGCCAGCCAACCCCGGCCGGCAAGCAAGGCAAGCCCTAACACCAGTGCCAGCCCCCCGGCCCCGGCCGCCATCACCAGACTGCGCAGCAGCGCCGGCCACAGGCTCGCCTGAGCGGCGAGATCGGTCACACCGCCAAGGCCCGCCACCACCACCGCCACCAGGGGAGGCAACAGCAGCAGCGCCAGGGCCACCAGCCAGAGACTGTCCGTGATTTGGGAAACACCCAGGGCATCGCGGCGCTGCCAGCGCCCCTTGATTGGCATGGTGCCGTCGCCGGCTACCAGCGAGGGGGCTCCGCCGCGGCTCAGCGCCAGGGCCCAGAGCCCCAGGCAGATCGTCAGTTGAGCCAGCGCCAAGAGGGCGGCCAGCGCCAGATCGTTATCGAATTTCAGCGCCTGATAGAGCGCCACCTCGAGGGTCGTCGAGGCGGGCCCACCGCCCAGGGTCATGACAATGGCAAAGCTGGTGAAGCACAGGGTGAAGATCAGTGCCGCCAGTCGCGGTAGCAGCCGCTTGACCGCCGGCCATTCGAGCGTGCCCCAAATGGCCCGGCGCGACAGGCCAAGCTGTGCTGCCAGCCGCCAGTGGGCGGCGGGGGCGCGCTCGAGTTCCTGCAGCAGCAGTCGCGCGGCCAGCGGCAGGTTGTAGAAGACGTGAGCCAGCACGATGCCGGAGAGGCCATAGAGATAGCCCGCCGGCGTGCCCGTCAACGCCTCCCACAGCGGCGCCGCCCAGCCCTGACGGCCATGCACGGCCACCAACCCGAACAGGGCGATCAGGCTGGGGATCACCAGCGACAGCTCCATGGCACGCAGCAGCAAGCGGCGACCGACGAAACTGGGCCGACGGGCCAGGGCCAGCGCCACCGGTACCGCCAGACCCAGCGAGGCCAGGGTCGAGAGGCTCGCCTGCCAAAGACTGAAGCGTAGCACGCCGGCCAGATAGGGTTCCCGCCACAGGCCCGACGGCGAGACGCCGGGCGCCTGAACCAGCAGCGCACCTAGGCTGCCAAGCCCCAGCCCAACCAGTGCCGTCAGCGCCGCAAGTCCCGCCCATAGCGGCAGATGAGTCAGCCGCCGCCGGTCATGAGGCGGGGCCTTGCCCGCCGTTATCGCCTCAGAAGCCATGGCACGCGGCCAAGGCCTGGAGGAGCCTGGTCTTCTTTGGCCACATCACCGGGCACTGGCATTGAGCCATTCACGGATCCACTCGCGCCGATGCGCCTGCACCTCCTCGGGACTGAAGGTGAAGCTCTCGGGTTCGATCAGCCGATCGAAGACCGCTGGACGCTCCTCGCCGAGATCGATGGCCGGATACATGACGTTGCCCAGCGGAATATGGCGCTGAAAGTCGGGGCTCAGCACGAAATCGAGAAAGTCTCTCGCCAGCGCCGGGTGCTCGCTGGACTTGAGCATCGCTGCGGTCTCCACCTGCAGGTAGTGGCCCTCGGCGAACTCGGCGGCCTGGTAGCGCTCGGTATTCTCGACGGCCATGTGATAGGCCGGCGAGGTACTGTAGGACAGCACCATCGGCGCCTCGCCGTTCATGAACAGCGAGAAGTAGGCCTGGCTCCAGCCCCCGGTGACGGTCAGCACATGGTCGTTGAGCTTTTCCCAGGCCGCCGGGGCCTCGTCACCGTAGACTCGCTTCATCCACAAAAGGAGCCCGAGGCCGGTTATGCTGGTGCGTGGGTCCTGAATGATCACCTTGAGATCATCCGGTGCTGCCAGTAGCTCGGCGAAGCTCTTGGGCGGGTTGGGTAGGGCCTCGCTGTCATAGACGAAGGCGAAGCGCCCCCAGTCATAGGGCAGGAAGACAGGATCGTCCCAATCGATCGGCAGCGCCAGGCGCGACAGATCCGCCTGGTGCGGGGCCAGAAGATCCAGGTCGCGGGCATCGGCCATCAGGTTCATGTCGAGGCCCAGCAACAGGTCGGCGGCACTGTCTTCGCCTTCCAGGCGCAGCCGCTGCAGCAGGTCGACCCCGCCCGAGAGCGCCACGAATTCTAGTCGGCAGTCGCCGCAGCGCGCCTCGAAGGCCTTTTTGATGCCGGGCCCAGGCCCCCATTCGGCGACGAAAGAATCGTAGGTGTAGACCGTCAGGGTGCGCGGCTCGTCGGCCATCGCGGACGCGGCGGCGAGCCCGGCCACCAGCCCCAGCGCCGTGCGGATCGGCTTGGCATTCATGATGGTGTCGTTTCCTCATGCGTAGGGCCCCAATCGGGGCCCCTCTCATGGTGATAGTGCGGCCGACGGTTGCCCGCGGCCGCTTGATGGCAGGCCGATTTCTAGAAGACGACCTTGGCCACGTCCTTGTACTGCTTGGCGAAGTGCACCGTCATGCCTTCGCGCAGGTAGTCCGGCAGCTCGTCGTAGTCGCGACGATTGGCCTCGGGCAGGATCACCTCGAAGATATCGCTGCGCCGGGCGGCGATGATCTTCTCGCGGATACCGCCTACCGGCAACACCTGGCCGGTCAGGGTCAGCTCACCGGTCATGGCCAGCGAGCGATCGATGGACTGATGACGTGCCAGCGAGAGCAGCGTCGTGGCCATGGTCACCCCCGCCGAGGGGCCGTCCTTGGGCGTCGCCCCCTCCGGCACATGCAGGTGAATGAAGGCGTCGTTGAAGAAGTCGGCATCGGCGCCGAACTCGCCCAAATGCCCCTGCACATAGCTGTAAGCAATGTTGGCAGACTCCTTCATCACATCGCCGAGCTGACCGGTGAGCTTGAAGCCACGATCCAGGGCATGCACCTTGCCGGCCTCCACCGGCAGGGTCGCGCCACCCATCGAGGTCCAGGCAAGCCCGGTGACCACGCCTTCCCCCTTCAGCACCGTCTCCTTGCGGAACGGTGGCGCGCCGAGGAATTCCTCGAGGTTGTTGACCGAGACCTTGACCGTCTGCTGGTCGTGCTCGAGCAGCTTGACCGCCGCCTTACGCACGATGCGGTGCAGCTGTTTCTCCAATTGCCGCACGCCAGCCTCGCGGGCATAGCCCTCGATCACCTGGCGCAGCGCCGCATCGGTCAGATTGATACGCTTCTTGGGAATCTTGTCGCGCTTGAGAAGCTTCGGCCACAGGTGATGCTTGGCGATGGCCACCTTCTCTTCGGCAATGTAACCGGACAGCCGAATCTGCTCCATGCGGTCGAGCAGCGCGCCGGGAATCGAGTCCAGGGTATTGGCGGTGCAGACGAACAGCACCTTCGACAGGTCCAGCCGCACGTCCAGGTAGTGGTCGAGGAAATCGACGTTCTGCTCGGGGTCGAGGACCTCGAGCAGCGCCGAGGCCGGATCGCCCTGAAACGACTGCCCGAGCTTGTCGATCTCGTCGAGCATGATCACCGGGTTCTCGACTTCCACTTCCTTGAGCGCCTGGACCAGCTTGCCCGGCATGGCCCCCACATAGGTGCGCCGATGACCCTTGATTTCGGCCTCATCGCGCATGCCGCCCACCGAGAAGCGGTAGAACTCGCGGCCGAGTGCCTCGGCGATCGAGCGCCCCACCGAGGTCTTGCCGACCCCGGGCGGACCCACCAGCAGCAGGATCGAGCCGCCCACGTCGCCCTTGAAGGTGCCCTCGGCGAGGAATTCGACGATGCGTTCTTTCACATCAGCGAGGCCGTCATGGTCGCGATCCAGCACCGTCCGGGCGTGCTTGAGATCGAGTTGATCCTGGCTGGTGATGCCCCAGGGCAGCGAGGTCAGCCAGTCGAGATAGTTGCGGGTGGTGCCGTACTCCGGCGAGCCGGTCTCGAGTACCGAGAGCTTATCGAGCTCGTCCTCGATGCGGCTCATCACCCGCTCGGGTACCTCGAGCTCGGTGAGACGCTTCTTGAAGGTGTCGACGTCATTGTCGCGGTCGTCCTTGGAGATGCCGAGCTCGCGCTGGATGACCTTCAACTGCTCGCGCAGGAAGAACTCGCGCTGCCGGTCCTGCATCTGGGCGTTGACCTGATCGCTGATCTCGCTCTGAAGCTGGGCGACCTCGATCTCCTTGCGCAGCAGCGGCAGCACCTTCTGCATGCGCTCCATCACTGGCCAGGTCTCGAGAATGGACTGCAGCTCTGGGCCCTTGGCGGAGGTCATGGCGGCGGCGAAATCGGTCAGCGGCCCCGGCTCATGGGGGCTGAAGCGGTTCAGGTAGTGCTTGAGTTCTTCGCCGTACAGCGGGTTGATGGGCAACAATTCCTTGATGCCGTTGATCATCGCCATGGCGTAGGCGCGGGTCTCGTCCTCGTCTGCGTCGACCGGCTCCTTGGGATAGCTGACTTCGACCAGATAGGGCGGCTTTTTCGATAGCCAGCGCTGGATGCGAAAGCGCCGCATGCCCTGGGCGATGAACTGAATCTGATCATCCTCGCCCTGCACCTTGTGCATGCGCACGGCGGTGCCGGTGACCGGAAAGTGGCTATAATCCAGCTCGTCGATCTCGGTATCGCCCACATAGGCAAGGCCAACCGTATGATGCGGCGTATTGCCCACGCGCTTGATGGTCTCTTCCCAGCGCGGGCGATGAATCACCAGCGGCTGTACCTGTGCCGGGAAGAAGGGGCGGTTGTGGATCGGCAGCAGGTAGATACGCTCGGGGAGATAGTCCCGGGTAGGCACCACAGCGCCACTCTCGATGTGAGCATCTTCATCCGGGGTCTCCTGATCGGAGGCCCGGTCATCGCGTTCGTAAAAGACTTGCTGGAGATCGTCGTCGCGCTCGCTCATGATCCATCCTGTGATCCAGTTGGCCATATGACCCTAGGCCATGGAATGCGGGCGGCGGCGACGAACTTCAAGTCGTAGGCTATGCCCAAAACCAACCGGGCCCAGCATTTTGCTGGGCCCGGATGTCTTACAGAAGCGGCGGGAGGGGTTGACCATTGACGCTCGGTCGGCCGTTTTCGATGAGGATCTCCAGGCGCTCGGTGGTCATCGGCAGACCCAACTGCATCAGCGCCATCGGCGGCACGCCCTGCCAGTCGAACTCGCCATCGAGTCGACGCATCCAACGCAGGCGCTGCTTGGGCTTATCCAAATCATCGAGCGACAGGTTCTCGACGCCGTCACCATCGAAGGTCAGTTCACCGCTCAGGTCGGTGTCCATGGAGAGCAAGTCGCTCTTAACGGCGAGGTGCTCGAGGGTCAGCTTCGGCGAGTCAGCGAACAGCGCCAACACCTGAGGCTCGAGACGCTCGATCAAGGCGGCGAGTTCTTCATCGTTGAGCTCTTCAATGGGCGTGCCGCCCGATGTTGCCTCATCGATGGCCGTCTCGAGCGTGCGAACCGCGTCAGCATTGATCTGCGACAGCGAGAAAGCGAGTTCACCGGAAAGCAGTGGCTCATCGTCGACCCGTGCTTCACCGAGCTTGAGGGTGCCGCCCAGCTGCAACTCGTCGGCACCGAGACTCAGGTTGCCCTCATACCCCATGTCGGCGAGTTCAACCGTGGGGTTGTAGTCACGCGCGACGACCAGGCTATCCAGGGAGATGCTCGCCTGCTGATCACGCTGCTGGCCCGCTTCGTCCTGCTGGTAGCGAGAAGTCAGCGTCAGGCGCCCCACCTCGAGGCTTCCCTCCTCGTTACGAAACTCCCAGGGCGCAATCTCACCGTCCAGACGCGCGTCGTCAGGTTGGCCCTTGATGGTGAAAAAGCCACCTTCACTGGTCAGCCGATTATCGGCATCCTGGATGTCCATGGCGGAGACGTCGAGACGCCCGGTGAAGTCACCGCTCAGGGTCTCGATCTCAGCGTGCCAGCGCGGAGGTGCCACTTCGAGCTTATCGGCGAACAATGCCTGGTCGTCCGCAACGACTTCCATCTCGCCAGAAAGCCGCGTGCTGGTAAGCCCGTGGTTGGCCGTGTAGGGGAAACTCACGCTAAAGCGCTCGTCACGTTTGGCGGTGAGGATGATCTCGCCGCTGGAGGTAAACCAGCCCTTCTTGATGTCCTGACGCTCGACCGTGAGATCCTCGTTTTCCTCGAGGTTGTTCAGGCCCCGCGTCAGCTCGTCGTCGAAGCGTTCGCTGGAGTAGGCCTGAGCGGCAAGATAACCTCCCCCCACTAGTACGACAGCCGTCACGGCCAACAGTCCCTTGCGCATTGTGTTCCCTCACTGGCAATGGTCATCGCTTGGCGATGACGAATGAATGTTCATCGAGCGCTAGAACGGCGCCCTACTCTGGCCAACTGCCTTACTCGCCTAATGCAACCACAGCCAAAGGTGGATGGTACTCCAGGCATAAATGCCGGCCAGCACGTCATCGATCATGATGCCGAAGCCACCGGCCACACGTCGGTCGGCCCAGCGAATCGGCCAGGGCTTGTAGATATCGAAGACCCGAAAGATGACAAAGCCCCAAAGCGCCGCCTCCCAGGAAAACGGCACCGCCGCCATGGTAATCCAGTAGCCAACGAACTCGTCCCAGACGATACCGGAATGGTCGTGGACGCCAAGATCCCGCGAGGTGCGATCACACAGCCAAATTCCCAGAAAATAGGCCACCACCACCACGCCCAGATACCAGGACAGCGGCAGATCCGTCATCAACCAATAGAAAGGGATCGCCGCCAGGGTCCCAAAGGTGCCTGGAGCGAAGGGGACGACGCCGCTGCCCAAGCCAAAAGCCAGGAAATGGCTGGGGCGTCGCCAGACGCTGCCCGGTGCACGATTCATGGCGTTGCTCCTGAAAAGTGTTGCCAGCCCCCGGGGCCGTTCGCTTCCACACCCTGAATGCCGGGCGTAGCAGTGAAGCGCCCGATGACCGTCAGCGGCACTCCGAGAGCGCCGAGCGCCCGCTGGGCCGACTCGAGGGCACCTTCCGGCAGGCCGACCAGCAGCTCGTAGTCGTCTCCGCCGCTAAGCGCCGCCTGAAGGGCGCCCTCCCCCAACCGCTCGACAAGACCTTGGGCCAGCGGCAGCGCTTCGAGTTCCAGCGCCGCGCCAAGCCCCGAGGCATCGCAGAGGTGTTGCAGATCGGCGAGCAGGCCATCGGAGACGTCGATTGCCGCACTGGCCAGGCCACGCAGCGCCTGCCCGGCGGCGAGGCGCGGCTCGGGCAGCAGGTAGGCGGCCAGGAGTGGATCATCCAGCGAGCGTTCGCCGGACTGCCAGGCGGCCAGGCCCCCGGCACCGCCGCCCAGCGAGCCAGTGACGGCGAGCAAGTCGCCCTCATGGGCGCCATGACGGGTCAGGGCTTCGCCGGGAGGAACCTCCCCGTGCACGGTGACGCTAACCGACAGCGGGCCACGGGTCACATCCCCGCCGACCAGATCGATTCCGGCGCGGGCACACAGCGTATCGAAGCCCTGTGCAAAAGGCTCGAGCCAGGCATCGTCGGCGTCATCGAGAGTCAGCGCCATCAGGCACCAGCGGGGAGTGGCGCCCATGGCTGCCAGATCGCTCAGGCTGACCGCCAGCGCCCGGTGGCCAATAGCCGCCGCGGGCGCTGCATGGGGAAAGTGCACCTCGGCCAATGAGGTGTCGACGCTGACCGCCAACTGATGGCCAGGGGTGGGCGCCAGCAAGGTACAGTCATCGCCCACGCCCAGCATCACGCCGGTGTGGCGTGCGGGGCGCGTGAAATGGCGGGCGATCATGTCAAACTCGCTCGGCGAGCCATCCCTGGACAGGCGTTGCGTGGGCTTTTGCATCGCGAGTGACATGTCAGCGACGGGCGCTGACCTCGGCATAGCGCAGGCGCGCCGCGAGCTTGTCGAGCAGACCGTTGATGTACTTGTGACCGTCGGTGGCCCCGAAGGACTTGGCGAGCTCTACGCCTTCGTTGATCACGGCGCGATAAGGGACCTCGAGGCGACGGGACAGCTCGTAGGTACCTAAACGCAGGATGGCCAATTCGACGCTATCGAGATCCTCGAGGCGACGATCCAGCAGCGGGCTCAGGGATGCATCAAGGTCCGCCTGGAAGCGCACCACGTTGTGGACCAGCTCATGGAAAAGCGCCAGATCGGCGACCTGCATGACCTTGTGCCAGTTTTCGTGGTCCTCGAGATCCTCATCGGCGACCTGGCTGCGAAACTCGGCCTCGATGGTACTGACCGGCTTACCGGTCATTTGCCAGGTATAGATGGCCTGAACCGCCAGCTCGCGCGCCGCATGGCGAGCGACCTGGCCCTTCGACGGTGCCCGACGCTCGTTATCCGAGGAACGGCTCATTCTTCACCTCCGAAATGCTTGAGCAGCGAGACCATTTCCATGGCAGCCATGGCGGCCTCGGCCCCCTTGTTGCCGGCCTTGGTGCCGGCTCGCTCGATGGCCTGCTCAATGGAGTTGACGGTCAGCACGCCGTTGGCGATCGGGGTATCGAACTGTAGCTGCAAGGAGCCAAGTGCGGTGTTGCAGCTGCCGGCGACATGCTCGAAGTGCGGGGTGCCGCCACGAATCACCGCGCCGAGAGCGATCACCGCATCCGGGCTCGCCACCTGGAGGGCGCGCTTGACCGCCAGCGGCAGCTCCCAGGCGCCCGGCACATGGACGATGTCGATATGTTCGGCGTCCACGCCATGGCGAACCAGGCTGTCCACGGCACCTTCGACCAGGCTGTCAACCACATGGTGGTTGAAGCGACCGACCACGATCACGTAGCGGCCATCGACATCGGTGAAGTTACCTTCGACTTGGGAGATCGGTTGCATGCTTGTCTTCCTGCTTGAATCTTCTACGCGTCCGGAAGGACGCTTCTCGGATGTTGCGTTCATCGCCGGGGCGCCACTCGCCTGGAGCGGCGCCCCGGATATTACGATATCAGTCGCTCAGGGGCTCAACCGTTCGACCACTTCCAGGTCGAAGCCGGAAAGGGCCGAGAACTTCCAGGGCGAGCTTAAGAGACGCATCTTGCCGACGCCCAGGTGACGCAGAATCTGCGAGCCGGTGCCGATGGTCAGGTAGTTGCCGGCGCCGTCGGAGTCGCTGGTGCGGGGCGCGCGCTTGCGCTCGAGCAGTATATCGAGCTGATCCTTGAGATCGCTTGCATGGCGGGCATCGTCGAGCAGCACGAAGACGCCGCTGTCGGCATTGGCGATCTCGGCCAGTGCCTGCTGGGCAGTCCAGCTCTGACTCTCCAGGCGGATCAACGTCAGGATATCCCGCAGGGTATCGGCCAGGTGCACGCGCACCGTGGTCAACTCCTCCGGGCGGGGCGTGCCCTTGACCAGCGCCAGGTGATGGGCACCCTGAATGCTGTCGCGGAACACATGCAGGATGAGCTCACCGTAGGCGGTCTCCACGGGCGTTGCCTCGAGGTGATCGACGGTCTGCTCGTTGTGAATGCGATAGTGGATCAGGTCGGCGATGGTGCCCATCTTCAGGCCGTGCTCGGCGGCGAAGCGCTCGAGTTCCGGGCGACGCGCCATGCTGCCGTCGTCGTTCATGACTTCGCAGATCACGCCGCTGGGATCGAGCCCAGCCATCGCGGCGAGGTCACAGGCTGCTTCGGTGTGGCCGGCGCGGCGCAGCACGCCGCCTGGCTCGGCCATCAGCGGGAAGATATGGCCCGGCTGGACGATATCGGAGGGCTTGGCGTCACGCGCCGAAGCGGCGCGCACGGTGCGGGCGCGATCGGCGGCAGAGATCCCGGTGGATACGCCCTCGGCGGCCTCGATGGACAGCGTGAACTTGGTGCCAAAGCCAGAGCCGTTGTCCTGCACCATCAGCGGCAGCTGCAGGCGCTCGCAGCGTTCGCGGGTCATCGGCAAACAAATCAGGCCGCGGGCGTGGCGAGCCATGAAGTTGATGTGCTCGGCCTCGACCTTCTCGGCGGCCATGATGATGTCGCCTTCATTCTCGCGGTCCTCATCGTCCATGAGGATCACCATCTTGCCCTGACGGATATCCTCGATCAGGTCCTCGATACGCGCCAGGTCGCTGGCGGTGTCGTGCTGGTCGTCCGCGGTTTGGGAAGACAGGTCATTGGAAAGCGCCATGGGGTCTCCGAATTACTGTGCGTGCTGGCGTCAACGGTAGGCGCCGCATACCGGGGCGCCGCTGAAAAAAACGGGCGCCGACGGGCTGCCGAGGCTTGATGCCGGCAGCTGATCGGCGCTCAGGGTACCTTGGCAAGCCGCGCGGCGCCAGCACTGGGCCGTCCTGCCACCACTCTCAAAGCGACCTTTAGGGCGACTGGCGCTGGGGTCGCGCGATGATTCGCCAGTCACGCCCCACGGCCCGCATGTCGAGTATATCCAGCGGCCGCTGCTGCGCCATACGCTCGAGCCCGGGCAGTGCCACCAGCGGGCGTGCCTCGCCGCCGAGCAAGGTCGGCGCAACGAACAGCTGCATCTCATCGACGAGCTCGGCATCGAGCATGCCGCCGGCAAGCGTCGCCCCGGTCTCGAGCAGCACCTCGTTGGTCTGCTCCTCGCGGGCCAGATACTCGAGCAGCGCCACCAGGTCGACTCGCCCATCGGCGCCCGACGGCAAGCACAGCACCTCGGCGCCGGCCGCCTCGAGCCTGGTGCGGCGCTCGGCGTCCCGGGAACAGCTGGCGATCAGGGTGCGTCCCGGCTCACTCAGGCAGGCCGCGGCCAGCGGCAGGCGCAGGGTACTGTCGACGATCACTCTAAGCGGCTGGCGGCGGGCGATCGCCTCGCCATCCTCGAGATCGAGCTGGGAGGCGCGCACCGTCAGCCGCGAATTGTCGAAGATGATCGAGTCGACGCCGCTGATCACCGCACTGGAACGGGCTCGCAGACGCTGTACCTCGGTGCGCGCCCGTGGCCCGGTGATCCATTGCGATTCACCGGAGCGCATCGCGGTGCGTCCATCGAGGCTCATCGCCATCTTCATGCGCACGAAGGGCCTCCCACGGGTCATGCGCGACAGAAACCCCGGGTTCAGGGCCCTGGCCTCATCCTCGAGCAGCCCGCATTCCACTTCGATCCCGGCCTCACGCAGCATGGCGAAGCCCTTCCCCGCCACCGCCGCGTGGGGGTCCTGCATGGCGGCCACCACCTTCTTGACGCCGGCATCGACCAGCGCCTGGGCGCAGGGTCCGGTACGACCGTGATGCGCGCAGGGTTCGAGGGTCACGTAGGCAGTAGCGCCCTTAGCGGCACCGCCGGCATCAGACAGGGCATGGATCTCGGCATGGGGCTCGCCGGCGCGGACATGGTAGCCCTCGCCAACGATCTGGCGGCGTTTGACCAGCACGCAGCCGACTCGCGGGTTCGGGTCGGTGGTGTAGAGGCCGCGGCGTGCCAGGGTCAGGGCACGGGCCATGAAGGCTTCCGGGGTCGCAGTGGCCATGGGCATCCTAGGCAGTTGAGCAGGCAAGAGGCGAGTGCAGCGTCAGTGATCGTCCTGGGGCGAGAAGCTCGGCTCCTGGGCCAGGCGGTCGATTTCGGCACGAAACTCGTCGATATCCTGAAAGCGACGGTAGACCGAAGCGAAGCGAATATAGGCGATCTGATCCAGACGCTTGAGCGCATCCATCACTTCCTGGCCCACTTCGATCGCCTTGATCTCTCGCTCGCCCCGCGCCCGCAGGCGCTGGCGAATCCGCTCGACGGCGGCCTCGATCGATTCGGCGCTCACCGGGCGCTTCTCCAGCGCCCGCAGCATGCCGGCACGCAGCTTGGCCTCATCGAAGCTTTCCCGCGAACCGTCCGCCTTGACGACCCGCGGCATGACCAACTCAGCGGTCTCATAGGTCGTGAAGCGTTCACCGCAGGCGGCGCACTGACGTCGACGACGAACTTGGTCGCCCTCGACGACCAGGCGCGAATCGGTGACCTTGGTGTCATGGGTACCGCAGAAAGGACAATGCATCGGCTGGATTCCGGCCTGTTCGACACAACAACTCTTGCTCTATTGTAACGATTTGGCCGCATGGCGCCCAGCCACACTTCGCGTTTGGCACGAGGCCTGCATGAAGCCAAGGATATGCCTCACCGCCCGCCAGGTGCGCATTTCGGCCTCCGAGGAATTGCCCATGAGCTCATCTCTACCTCCCACACCCCCACGCCAGTTGGACGAAACCGGCTTCATCGATGCCGCCCGCGCACGCCTGGAGGAAGTCTACGGGCCCCGCAGCGACGCGATCCTGCGCCGCCTGGTCACCTTGATTTCGCACCAGCGTGGTGCCATCGACGCCACTCCACGTCCATTGTGGAGCGAGCGCGACCAGTGGCTGATCACCTATGGCGACAGCCTGCTCGACGGTGATCGTGCGCCACTGGAAGTGTTGAAGGGTTTTCTGGATGAGCGAACGGAAGACATCTTCAGCGGCGTGCATGTGCTGCCCTTCTTTCCCTGGAGCAGCGACGATGGCTTCTCGGTGGTGCACTACCGGGAGGTCAACCCGGAACTCGGCGACTGGCCGGATATCCGCGCGCTGGCCGATCGCCGGGACCTGATGGTCGACCTGGTGATCAACCACGTATCGCGAGACTCGCTGTGGTTCGTCGACTATCTGGCCGACAGCCAGCCCGGACGTAACTACTTCATCGAGATGGACCCGGCGACCGACCTGTCTCAGGTCACGCGGCCACGCAACTCACCGCTGCTGGTGCCGGTCAGTACCCGGCGCGGCACCCGCCACCTATGGGCCACCTTCTCGGAAGACCAGATCGATCTTAACTTCGACAACCCGGATGTACTGATCGAATTCGTCGGCATCCTGCTCTTCTATCTCCAGCAGGGGGCCCGCACCATCCGCCTGGATGCCATTGCCTACCTGTGGAAGGAAGTCGGCACCTCCTGCATTCACCTGCCCCAGACCCATGCCATCGTGCGTCTGCTGCGGGCAATCGTCGATTACGTGGCCCCAGGCACTCGCCTGATCACCGAAACCAATGTGCCACACCGCGAGAACATGAGCTATCTGGGGCTCGAGCGAGCCGCCATGGAGGGAACGGCGCCGGACGAGGCGCACCTGATCTATCAGTTCACCCTGCCACCGCTGCTGGTGCATACCTTGACCAGCGGCGATGCCACGGCGCTGACGCAATGGGCCAGGAGCCTGCCTGCCCTGCCGCCGGGCTGCAGCTATTTCAACTTCACGGCCAGCCACGACGGCATCGGCGTGAGGGCCCTGGAAGGACTGCTGCCGCAGCATGAAGTCGACGTGATGCTCGATTTGATGCATCGCTTCGGCGGCTTCGTCAGCATGAAGACCAACCCGGACGGCCAGGACTCGCCCTACGAGATCAATATCGCCTACTTCGATGCCATGAAGGGCACCCGGCGCGGCGCCGACGCCTGGCAGGTCGAACGCTTCCTACTGAGCCAGAATCTGCTGCTGGCCCTCCAAGGCATTCCCGGCATCTACCTGCATTCGTTGACCGCGACGCTCAATGACCACGAGGGCGTTGAGCGCAGGGGCCAGCTGCGCGCCATCAACCGCCGTCGCTGGCAGCTTTGCGAACTCAACGAGCTGATCGACAGCCGCAGCACCCCGACCCGCGAGGCCTTCGGCTCGCTCAAGGAGCGTCTCAAGCAGCGCGCCGCGGAGCCCTGCTTTCACCCCGAGGCGCCTCAGCGGGTGCTCGAGACGCCACCGGGGCTCTTTGCCATTGAGCGCGGCCCGCTGCCGGATGGCCGCCGACTGCTGGCGATCTATAACATCAGCGACCAGCGCCAGCCGCTCAGCATGCCCGAGCTGGATCAGGGCCAATGGCTCGACGTGCTCGCCGACGGCAACGTCTGGGCACCGGATGAGCGCGAGATACTGCGCCCCTACCGCAGCCTATGGCTGGTGCAGCCGGGCCTTGCCTGATCCGGGCCAGGCCGGAACGTCCCGGTGCGCTTCATCCCAGGCGCCGAGCCAACCACCAACCGCCCACCATTGCGGTCAGCATGGCGGCAAGCGGCAGGCTCAGACCTGAAAGCGAGGCGACTGCCGGCCCCGGGCAGTAGCCGGAGAGTCCCCAGCCGATGCCGAACAGCGCCGCCCCGCCTAGCAACTTGGCATCCAGGTCGCGGCGGGTCGGCAGTTGGAAGGCGCCCGCAAAGAGTGGCGCACGGCGGCGTAGCACCCAGCGGTAGCCGACGAAGGTGGTCACCACGGCGCCGCCGAGCACGAACATTAGCGTCGGGTCCCAGGCCCCCGCCAGATCGAGAAAACCGATCACCCGGGCAGGATCCGTCATGCCGCCGAGTGCCAACCCGAGACCGAACAGCAGGCCGGCAAGGTAGCCCGCGATGGGCTTGAGCATCGCTGACGTCATGCGCCACCTCCCAGCAGATGGCGCACTACGAACACGGTCACGATGCCGGTGGCTAGAAAGGTCACCGTGGCCGCCAATGACCGTGGAGAGAGCCGCGACAGGCCGCAAACGCCATGGCCACTGGTGCAGCCGCTACCGATACCGGTCCCCACCCCCACCAGCAGCCCAGCAACCAGCATCAGCCCCACGCCGCCGGCGGGTGCGCCAATCACGGCGCCCGGCTGCCCCGCGACGTTGCCAAAGGCTCCCAGCGCCGTTAACAGCAAGGGACCACTGATCAGCCCCAGCAGAAAGGTCAGGCGCCAAGCGGTATCCCCCTTGGGCCGTTCCAGCACCAGCGCCGAGAGAATGCCGCTGATCCCGGCGATACGGCCAAGGGCGGCCATCAGCCACACCGCCGAGAGACCGATCAATACGCCACCGGCCAGGCCCTGCAGACTCGAACTCCAATCCAACATCGTCTCCTCCATGATTCTCGTCAAAGCGTTACCCATGCGATTACGCTGCTGCGGTTCTCAACCTTGGTTCTCAACGTCGACCCTCAAATATGCCACTCAACCTAGGCGCGCTTGGCGGCCATGCACGCCGCTGCAAGAGCAAGATAGCCAGCAGACCGTTGATCAGCCGCCTCACAACAGGTTGATCGGCACCTTGAGGTAGACCTGGCCATTCTCCTCGGCGGGCGGCATCTCGCCCGCGCGCATATTGACCTGAACAGAAGGCAGGATCAGGCGTGGCATGCCCAGGGTGGCGTCACGCTCGGTGCGCAGCTTGACGAAGTCTTCCTCGCTCACGCCCTCATGGACATGAATATTATCGGCGCGCTGCTCGGCCACCGAGGTCTCGTGGTGATAGGTGTCGCGATCTGGGCTCTTGTAGTCATGACAAAGGAAAAGCCGCGTCTCACTAGGCAGGGCCAGCACCTTCTGGATCGAACGGAAGAGCGTGGCGGCATCGCCGCCGGGAAAGTCGCAGCGGGCCGTGCCGTAATCGGGCATGAACAGGGTGTCGCCGACGAAGGCAGCATCGCCTATCACATAGGTCAGGCAGGCCGGCGTGTGTCCCGGGGTGTGCAGCACCCGCCCCTCGAGGCCGCCGATGGCGAAGGTGTCGCCCTCCTCGAAGAGGCGATCGAACTGGCTGCCGTCCCGAGCGAAATCGGTTCCGGCATTGAAGGCCTTGCCGAAGATCTCCTGCACCTCGGTAATGCGGGCACCGATGCCGGTCTGGCCGCCAAGCTTCTGGTGCAGATAAGGCGCCGCCGAGAGGTGATCGGCGTGGACATGGGTCTCCAAAACCCAGGCAACCTCGAGCTCATGCTCCCGGATGAAAGCGATGATCGCATCGGCACTCTTCACATCGGTGTGCCCGGCGGCATAATCGAAATCCAGCACCGAGTCGAGAATCGCACAGGTCCGACTCGCCGGGTCCTGAACCACGTAGCTAAAGGTATTGGTAGGTTCGTCAAAGAAAGACGTGACGATCGGGCTTTTCATCGCGGATACCTCTACAACCAAAAAGACACGGGGAAACCGGCAGCGCCTGGTTAGCGTCACTGGCCTCAGCATAACGCAAAAAATATTCTAACGTTATACCTTTTTGGCATATTAGAAAGAAGACTACCCGAGCTGCGACCAACGGCAAAGACGAGCGCCTTCTACCAGCATAGGCACCAGTGGCGACATCACGGGGCAATAACCAAGCACCGCTTGACCTGCGTCAAGCGGCGGAGTGCACAGGGAGTGCACGGACAGACGGCATGAGTGCGCAGCGCTAAAGCTCAATGCACTGCTGGTAGACGGGAATCTCGGCTTCAATGCCGCTGGTGGCAAGTACCTGCTGCAAGGCCAGCTGTGCCGCCGGCTCGCCGTGCACCAGATAGAACCGTGGACAATCGCGAAAGGCGCCGGCCCAAGCGACCAGCTCGGTCTGGCCGGCATGGGCTGAAAAGCCGCCAATGGTGTGGATATGCGCCTTCACCTTCAGCTCGCGCCCCAACACTTTGAGGTGGGAAGCGCCATCGACCAGTCGCCGGCCGTTGGTCCCCGCGGCCTGAAAGCCGACGATGACGACTCGGGTGCTGGGGTGTTCAAGGTTGTAGCGAAAGTGATGCAGGATGCGGCCACCGTTGCACATTCCAGCACCGGCGATGATGACCGCCCCGCCCCGAATCCGGTTGATCGCCATGGACTCCTCGACGCTGCGCGTCAGCCGCAGCCCTGGCAAGTATTGTTCGGGGTCGCCATGGGCCGCCACGTTGAGCGCGTGCAGGTCCTCGGGATCGAGGGTCGAGCGACGGCGCTCGTAGAGCTCGGTCACTCGAATCGCCATCGGGCTATCCAGGAAGATGCGCTGCTGGCGCAGCCGCCCCTGATGGTAGAGCATACTGAGATGATAGAGGATTTCCTGGGTGCGACCGATGGCGAAAGCGGGAATCAGCACATTGCCGCCATCCTCGAAGGCCGCATCGAGCACCTCGGCGAATTCCTCGATGGTCTCCTTGAGCGGACGGTGATCGCGGTCTCCATAGGTGCTTTCCAACAACACCAGATCGGCGTCACGCTGAATGTCTGGGTCCTTCATCAGCGCCGATTCAGGATTGCCGAGGTCTCCGGAAAACACCAGGCGCCGAGTGCGCCCACCCGAGGGAATCGCCAGCTCGACGATCGCCGAGCCGAGGATATGGCCGGCATCGTGATACACGAGGACGACGCCGCCGGCGAGCGTCGCCGGCTGACCGAAAGGATGGATCTGGCAGAGATCGAGCGTCCTCTCGACGTCATCGATATCATAGAGCGGCTTGAGAAGCGGCTTGCCAGCCCGATGCCGCCAGCGGTTCTCCCATTCGACATCCTTGGCCATGATGAAGGCGGAGTCGGCCAGCGTGATCTCGAGCAGCGCCTTGGTGCCGGGCGTGCAGTGGATGGCGCCTCGATAGCCCTCGCGCACCAGCTTGGGCAAGAGACCGCAGTGATCCAGGTGGCCGTGGGAAATCACGACCTCATCGAGGGTGTCGGCCAGACGGCCGAAGGGTTCCGCATTGATGCGCTCGGCGTCCTCGCCGCCCTGATGCATGCCGCACTCGAGCAGCACACGCCGGGCCGGCACGCCCTCGCCGTCAGCATCGACTTCGATCAGATAGCGCGAGCCGGTCACCTCACCGACCGCACCCAGAAACGTCAGTGTCGACATCGGGCCTGCCTCCAACTGCTGGGGTCACGCCTTCAGCATAGTCGGAGGGCGCCGCCAGGCCAGGTCAGTCAACCGCCTTGACGCGGCTAGACCTTGCCCTGATTGTCGAGCTCCACTGCCGCATGCATACGCTCGAGCAGATCGGGAATCGCCGCCTGCACCCGGTTCCAGCTGGGGATGAATGGCTTGTCACGGGGATTGTCGAGGAAGGCGGCCCCCGCCTCCATGATGTTGGAGGCAAACAGTTCCACCGCCTGTTCCTCGCTGTGCCGGTCGAGTTTCAGGCCGTTCATGGTGGCATCGTTGTCGTAGGCCTCGATCAGGTCCAGGGCGATGCGATAATAGGTCGCCTTGATGGTACGGAAGGTCTCGGCATGAATCTCGATGCCCAGGGTCGCCAGCTTGCGATATAGCGCCTTGGCGATATCCAGGCTCATGCGGTTGAGTCCGGTCGTGGCATCCTCTTCCGAGACAGACTGATGCTTGTGGTCGTAGACATCGGCGATGTCGACCTGACAAAGCTGCTTGGTGGAGTAGTTGCGGTGCACTTCGGAGAGCACGCCGATTTCGAGCCCCCAGTCGCTGGGAATGCGAATGCCATCGAGCACGTCGGTGCGCATCGAGAACTCCCCGGACAGCGGATAGCGGTAGCTGTCGAGGTAATCGAGATAGGGCAAAGGGCCATAGATCTTCTTCAGGGCTCGGATCAGTGGCGTGACCATCAGCCGCGCGACCCGGCCATTGAGCTTGCCCGAGGCGATGCGCGAGTAGTAGCCCTTGCAGAACTCATAATTGAACTGCGGATGAGCCACCGGATAGATCAGGCGCGCCAGCAGACCGCGATCATAGGTGACGATGTCGCAATCGTGCAGGGCGATCGCCTCGGTGCGGCGAGAAGCCTGGACATAGCCACCACAGAACCAGACGTTGCGCCCCTTGCCGGGCTCCTGGGGCGAGATCCCCTCCTCCGACAGCTCGGCGTCCAGCGACTTCAGCCGTGGCCCATCGTTCCACAAGATGCGGTGGTGCTGAGGTAGGCGGGAGAAGAACTCCCGGGCGTGCAGAAACTGCTCTCGATCCGCCCGATCAAGCCCGATCACGATCTCGGAGAGATAAGGCACCTTGGCCAGTTCATCGACGATATGCGAGAGCGCCGGCCCTTCGAGTTCGGAATACAGCGAGGGCAAGATAAGGCCCATCGGACGCCGCCGGGAAAAGCGCACCAGATCGGCCTCGATGTCCTCTACCGGACGCCGCATCAGGTTGTGAAAATTGGTGATGATGCCGTTCTGGTAAAAGTCGCTCATCCGAGATTCTCCTGATCATCCTGCTGGTGACTATGGCTAATGCATCAGTCTTGTCATGGTGCTTGGTGATCGTGTCGTGCGGTGTAGTGCCAGGGCGGCTAGGATTCCTTGGCCGGCGCGGTCAGCTCCTTTCCCCACCAGTAATCCAGCCCTTCGGCCCAGCCCGAGGGTCCCGGGTGTCGGGCATGATATTGATGGGCATTGGTAAGCCGCACCGAGTGGTCATGGCGGCCAGGAATCAGCACGGCGCGATCCACCGCCTCGAGCAGCGGTACGTCGTTGGGCCCGTCGCCAAGCCCCAGGGTCAGGGGGCGATGGCCCCGCAGCGCCTGATAGCGCTCGACCAGCCAGCGAACGCCGTCGCCCTTGTCGAGCTGGCCCATGGCATGCCAGAAACGCCCGCCGCGCAGCAGGCATAGCCCGTCCGCCTCCAGCGCCTGACGAAAGTCCACTAGCGCCGCCTCGGAGTCATCCCAAATCAGCGGCTCGCAGCCTTCCCGCACCCGGGCCAGACGGGCCTGTGGCTCCGGCAGGCCGGTCAGCGACATGATTTCGTCTATGCCGAGCTCCCCCATGCCACGAAAGCGAACGCCAAGGCGCTCGCGCATCACGCCAAGCCGAGTGCGAAGAAAACCGATATCGATTCCCGGCGTCTTGATTGCCAGACCGTCGACAAAGTTCGGATTACGATCCAGGCGAGCATGCTGCCAGGCGGGTGGAAGCCCAATTACCGCTCCGTTTTCGGCAATGAAAGGAATATCTTGCAGGCCCAGCTCGCGACGCAGCGGCATTAGCTCGGCACGCGTCTTGCTGGTCACCGGAATCACCAGCACTCCTGCGTGATGAAGCCGTTTGAGCCAAGGGGCGGCCGGCTTCCACCCATAGTTGTCGTGGTCTAGCAGGGTGCCGTCGAGATCGGTGAAGACCAGGCGAGGCAAGGAAGGCGAAACGGGTGACATGGGCGTTACCTGCTGGCTGGCATGAGCGTGCCGATATGGAAAACCCTAGCACGCAGCGTGCCAGACCGATGCATTCGCCATGACGCATGGCGCAACGCTGGTTGTCGCGGGACCCGACAGCGGTCCAGAGCACCACAAAGAGGCGACCTTTTTGCAATACGGCAACACCGCGCACCATTTTGGTTCACCGCACAACAAAGTGCCGCTTTCCTAAAAAAATGAGGCCCGGTCATGCGCCTATATGAGGAGTTGAATAGCCAATATGGCGACAGAGCGTCACCCCTTGAAATCGTCGTATTATCACTGGCCACCAACGGCTAATTTTCGCTATTATTCCCTCAAGTTCACCGCATTATTTATCGAGAAAAGCGCATGAATACCTCGCCACTCACTCTACTCGTTATGGGCGTTTCCGGTTCGGGTAAATCACACATCGGAAAACTGCTGGCACAGGCGGTCCATGCCGAATTTATCGATGCCGATGATCATCACAGCGAAAACAGTATCGCCAAGATGGCGCGAGGGGAGCCGCTGAACGATAGCGACCGTCAAGGCTGGCTTTTGACCCTTGCCGACCTGTATCGCGACTATCGCGCCCAGGGCAAGGATATCGTCATCGGCTGCTCGGCGCTGAAGCATCGCTACCGTGATGTACTGCGACAAGGGGCTCCCGAGCTCCACATCCTGTATCTACACGGCTCCCGGACCGTATTGCTGGAGCGCCTAGGCGGTCGTAGCGGCCACTTCTTTACCGGCGAACATATGCTGAATAGCCAGCTTACCGATCTTGAGATGCCAGACGAAACCGAAGCCGTTCGCCTCGATATCCGCCAGCCTCCGGAACAGATTGTGGCAGACTTTCTCTCACGATCTGGCATTCAGCGCTGACAGGCCATCCCGAGAGAAGCGCTTATAAAAAATACCTAAAAGAAGAGCATCGGGGACAGGCATCTCAGAAAGCCTCAAGCAATTAGCGCCATGAATCTCTAAGTGGCGCTTGCCTTAAATTCCCGCCACCACCGTCACTATTCCTTTCTTATGTGCTGATGTTTCTCTTATCATCCCCCCTTTCATAGCCACTGTGCCCTCTCAACATCTGGCTCTCCCTGGCTCTTATCATCGCTTCAGTTATCACTCGCCATTTGGGCTGTCATTTCTTAACTTCTCTCAGCCAAGCCTTTTCATAGGGTGTGATGCCACTTTTCATGAGCGGTGTATCCACGGCTGACCATCATGGCCGTCGCTAGAAAGAATTGCCCTGCTGATTCGACCCGCAGGCATTCAAATCAAAAAAACGCCCCAACCATTCGCATGATTGGGGCGTTCGATCAGGCGTTTTTCATGAACGCAGTGTCATGAATCAGACCAGCCACATGGCCAGATCGGGGAAGAACAGCAGCAGGAACAAGACGCAGAGCTGAATAGCGATAAACGGCAGCAGCGATACGAAGATATCCTTGAGGCTGATACTGGGTGGCGCCACGCCCTTCAAGTAGAAGGCGGCGGGGCCAAAGGGTGGCGACAGGAAGGAGACCTGCATGTTGACCGCGAACAGGATGCCGAACCAGATCGGGCTATAGCCCAACTGCACCACGATCGGCACGAAGATCGGCAGCGCCAGCATCGCCACGCCAATCCAGTCGAGGAACATGCCAAGCACCAGCAGTATCGCCATCATCACCAGCAGAATCACGATCGGCTCAACGTCCATACCGAGAATCACCTGCGAGATGAAACGGTTGCCTCCCATCAGGTTGTAGACCCCGACCAATGCCGCGGCACCGATACCGATCCAGATGATCATGCCGCAGGTCGTCATGGTCTGACCGAGGCTTGCATGCAGCGTCTTGAAGGAAAACTCGCCGCGCAGCAAGATAGCCAGCAGTACACCGAACACGCCCATTGCCGCCGCTTCGGTCACCGAGGCCACACCGCCGTAGATAGACCCCAACACCATGAAGGCGATCAGTCCGGGCACGATGATGGCTTTGAGCGCCTGCCAGCGGTTGGAGAAACCGTCTTCACGATCAGCATCGGTCATCGGCGGTCCCATCGCCGGATTACGCATGCAGCGCACCAGTACATAGGCGATGTAGGAGCCCATCAGGATCACCGCGGGCGTAATGGCCGCCGTGAACAGATCGGCGATCGACACGCTGGCAATCAGGCCGTAAATGATCAGTACGATCGAGGGCGGCATCATGGTGCCGAGGGCACCGCCCGCGCAGACCACACCAATCGAGAGGTGCTTGTCATAGCCCAGTCGCAGCATCTGCGGCAGTGCCAAGATGCCCAGCAGCACGATCTCGCCGCCGATAATGCCGGATAGCGCCGCCAGGAAGAAGGCCACCACGATGGTCTGCACGGCGACACCGCCAGGCAAACGGCCGGCAAAGACGCGCATGGCGTTGAAGAGATCCTTGGCGATCCCCGATCGGTCGAGTAACGAGGCCATCAACACGAACATCGGCACCGCCACCAGCGAATACTCGGTCACGAAGCCAAATACGCGGCTGGTAACCAACGGCAAGGCGTTGCTGCCAAACCAGCCGAAGGTGAATACCAGGGCCACTAGACCAGTGATGAAAGCCAGCGGCAGGCCCGTCACCAGCAGCGCAAAGATGGCGGTAACCAATAACAGCGTTCCGTCAGCGATATCCATTACCGGCTCCTCTCAGCGTTGGTGGTCGGCTTGGCACGCAGCGACTGAATGCAGTGAATCAGCGCCTGAATGCTCATGATCATCAGAGAGACCATGATGATGCCCTTGACCAGGGCCGGAAACGGCGGGTTCCAGGAGGTACCCGAACGCTCCAGCGACCAGTCGCCGAGCGGGTTGTGGGAGGCATCCCAGAACATCACGAAGGCGGCATAGCTCATCGCCACGCAAAAGCCCAGGGTCACCAGATCATTGAAGCGATCCAGCCAGACCTTGAGCCGCGGACCGGCATGGTCATAGAGCACGCGCACGCGAATATGCTGATTACCGGCCAATGCCGCGGGACCACCCAGGGCAAAGCTCACGGCCACCAGCATGACCACGGTCTCATGCACCCAGGAGGTCGGCGAATCGAAGCCGTAGCGCATGATGACCTCGAAGACACTGATGCCCATGGCGATGAAGACCAGCCAGGCGGCCCCGCGGGCGCACCAGGTCACGCCGCGATCGAAGGCGCTGCGGGTCGGGTCACTCGGCTCGGGCTCCCCTGCGGTGGCGGCGACCAGCTCGTCGTCGCGCGTCACGCCGGCTGCCTCGTGGCGTTGGGATTGTCGAGACATGACGTTTCCTCTCAAATCAATAGGGACGACGGCATCACCACCGGGCGCTCGGTGGCGATGCCGTCGACGCGGGGCCGGCACTCAGAGCCGGCCCCGGACGGGTTACATCAGGTTATGGTCCTGCAGATAGCCGACCACGGAGTCGTAGTACTTCTGGGTGATCTCATTCTTCTCGGCCCAGACCGCCCACTCTTCCTTGGCGATGTTGCGGAACTTGGCGCGCTCTTCGGCCGGCATGTCGATGATCTCGATGTTCGGATCCTCGTTCACCTCTTTCACTGCCGCGAGATCCCGTGCCTTGAGCATGGCCACCATTTCATAGGACATGCTGTCGACGGAGGTCTCGAGAATGGCCTTCAGGTCATCCGGCAGACCGTCCCAGATGCCCTTGTTGAGCGAAATCGCCACCATCGGCAGCGAGTGGAAGCCCGGATAGTTGGGGTAAGGCGCGAACTCGTAGAGCCCCTGGTCATAGTTGGTGGCGAAGACCGTGTAGTCGGCGGCATCGATCACGCCCTTCTCGAGGGCGGTATAGACCTCGGAGCCCGGCAGGTTGACCGGTGTGGCGCCGGCCTTCTCGAAGATGTTGTACACCATGCCCTGGGGGGCACGCAGCTTGAGCCCTTCAAGGTCCTCGACGGTGCGAATCGGACGCTTGGAGGGCAGCGCCTCGAGGCCAGTGGCGGCAGCACCGATCAGGTGCACACCGTAGGGCTCGGCCAACTCGTTGTAGATGTCCTCGCCGCCGGCGTAATTCATGTAGTCGAGAAACTCGACCGGGTCGCCCCAGGCGCCCACCAGGTTGCCCATCATGCCGAAGGCCGGATTCTGGCCGGAGAAGTAGCTGGGATCGGTCATATGGCCCTGAAGGATGTTGGCGCTCACCGCCTGCAGGGTTTCGGTCGCGCCGACCACGGCGTTGACCGGCAGGATCTCGATTTCGATACGCCCGCCAGACATGGTGTTGACGTTCTCGGCCCACGCTTTCTTGAGCTCGAACTGCGGCTCACCTGAGGTCTCAGAGGTCTGGAAGGTCCATTCGTATTCTGCCGCCTGGGCGCCGAACGCCATGGAGCCGAGCACGGCAGCCGTCAGGGCCTTGAGAGCGAAAGGCTTCAGAGCGGAAGACTTGATAGACGTGACGTTTTTCATGGTGCATTTCCTCGTCATCGGTTGAGTGTGAGGTTGTTGTTACCGGTACGCGAAGGCACCGCGGACGGCCAGATCACGTCGTCATGACGCGGGCGGCAATGCACCCGGAAGGCGCAAATGAGAAAGCGGTGTAGCGAATATGCTGTCGATGCCCAGGTCGAGCCCGGTGCGTTCGAGAACGCGCAGCGCGGCCTGCTCGGCCTCTTCGGGGCGCCGCAGACGAATGGCCTCCATCAACTGGCGGTGGCGCTCCATGCTGTCCTGCAATTCGTCTGCGCTGTGATTCGAGGTCTCGACCAGTAGCGCAATCGCCGGCTTGAGCACATGGCTGATCTGCGACCAGAGCAGGTTGTGGGTGGCCGAGAAGATCGCTTCGTGGAAGGCCACGTCGTAATCGTCATGACTGACGTCCTGATGGCACTGATCGGACGACTCCAGCGCCTTGATCATGCCCAGGTACGCGGTCTCGATCTCGTTGAGGTCGGCGGCGGTGGCGTGCTCTGCGGCCAGGCGAGCCACGAAAGGCTCCACCGCCACCCGGAAAGCGAAAATTTCCTGGCGAATACGCGGATTGGGCTGGGCGAACCGCGCCATCCAGTCGCTGACCCTTGGGTCGAGCAGATGCCACTGCGCCAGCTCCTGGACCCGGCTGCCCTGCCCCGAGATGCGCTTGATCATGCCGGCGGCGACAAGCGACTGCAGAGCGCTGCGCACCGTGCTGCGGCTCACCCCATAGGTCTCACAGAGGTCGAGTTCCTTGGGCACGAAGTCGCCCGGCGCATAGACACCGCCGAAGATGGCTTCGGCCAGCTGTTCGGCAATATCCGGCCGCGTGGCGCGACTGCTTGTTGTGGAAGGTGCTTGGCCCATTGGGGAACCTGCCCGGCGTGTCTGTTTGTTGAATCGCTATGTCTGACATAGGATCAACCAACAACGGACATAACGCCTTTAGACCATGGTCGCGTTTTGTCATTGGGTGCGACCAAACGCGACTCGCAGGCATAAAAAAACGCCCCGGCCAGTGATGGCCGAGGCGTTTTTAGCTGCCGTCAGTTAGTCGGCAAGGGGCAGGCTCAGTCGCGATAGACCGGGAAACGGGCGCAAACCGCTTCGACCTTGGTCTTGATCTCGGCTTCGGCGGCGCTGGAATCACCGCTGGCCATGGCGTCGAGCAGATCGCAGATCCAGGTAGCCAGGTCACGGCATTCGGTCTCACCAAAGCCGCGAGTCGTGACCGCCGGGGTGCCAATGCGCAGGCCGGAGGTGACGAACGGGCTCTGCGGGTCGCCCGGCACGGCGTTCTTGTTGACGGTGATATGGGCGCGGCCCAGAGCGGCGTCCGCGTCCTTGCCGGTCAGGCCCTGCTTGATCAGCGACAGCAGGAAGAGGTGATCTTCGGTACCGCCAGAGACGATGTCGAAGCCCCGCTCGATGAAGACCTTGGCCATGACTTGGGCGTTCTTGACCACCTGCTGCTGGTAGGCCTTGAACTCCGGCTCCATGGCTTCCTTGAAGCAGATCGCCTTGGCGGCAATGACGTGCTCCAGCGGGCCACCCTGGCCGCCCGGGAAGACGGCTGACTGCAGCTTCTTCTCGATCTCTTCACTGCCTTCGGCAGACAGGATCAGGCCGCCGCGCGGGCCGCGCAGGGTCTTGTGGGTCGTGGTAGTGACCACATGGGCGTGGGGCAGCGGCGTCGGGTAGACACCGGCAGCGACCAGACCCGCCACGTGGGCCATGTCGACCAACAGGTAGGCGCCCACTTCGTCGGCGATCTCGCGGAACTTGGCCCAGTCGATGATCTGGGAATAGGCGGAGAAGCCGGCGATGATCATCTTCGGCTGGTGCTCGCGAGCCAGGCGCGCGACTTCTTCGTAGTCGATCAGGCCGCGATCGTCGAGGCCGTACTGGATGGCTTCGTAGTGCTTGCCCGAGAAGTTCGGCTTGGCACCGTGAGTCAGGTGGCCGCCGGCGTCGAGGCTCATGCCCAGCACGGTGTCGCCCGGCTTGACCAGCGCCTGAAAGACCGCGCCGTTGGCCTGTGAGCCGGAGTGCGGCTGAACGTTGGCATAGCTCGCCCCGAACAGCTCCTTGGCGTAATCGATGGCCAGCTGCTCGACGATGTCGACATACTCGCAGCCGCCATAGTAGCGCTTGCCCGGATAGCCTTCCGCGTACTTGTTGGTCAGCTGCGAGCCCTGCGCTTCCATCACTCGCGGGCTGGCGTAGTTTTCGGAAGCAATCAGTTCGATATGCGCTTCCTGGCGAGCAGCTTCCTTCTGCATCGCCTCGAGCAGAGCATCATCGAATCCGGCAATCTGCATGTCACGGCTGAACATCGTCGGTGGTCCTCGAGCTAGGGGGGTGAAACGATGGCGTCATAATACCGCAGCCCGGGGTGCCTTTCACATGAAAGGCGGTCATCCCGTACTCGATAATTTCTCACCTTGGCTTTAGTCACACTAAAGCCAAGGTGCGCCTCACCAAGAAGACGACCAGGCGGGCTCACCTATCAGCCAGCTTTAGAGCGCCCCGTCCAGGCGACGCTCGAGCAGCTCATTGACCCGCTCGATCACCTCGAGGCGCGCCTGACGCTTGTCGTCACAGCTAATCAACGACCAGGGGGCATGCGTCCGGTGGGTCTGCTCGAACATCTCATCGATGGCGACCTCGTAGTCGTCCCAGCGAGCGCGATTACGCCAGTCTTCCTCGGTCAGCTTGTATTGCTTGCGCGGGGTGTTGGCTCGCGCCTCGAAACGCTTGAGCTGCTCATCCTTGCTGATCGACAGGAAGAACTTGCCAAGCACCGTGCCGTGTTCGAGCAGGCGTTTCTCGAAGTGGCGAATCTCGCCATAGGCGCGGCGCCATTGCGCTGGAGCGGCAAAGCCCTCCACGCGTTCGACCAGCACTCGCCCGTACCAGGAACGATCGAAGATCGCGAAGCGCCCATCGACGGGCAGCCGTCGCCAGAAGCGCCACGCCCAAGGGTGCAGACGCTCCTCGTCGCTAGGCGCCGCAATGCTGTGCACGCGATAGTGCCGCGCATCCAGCGCCGTGGTCACCCGGTGAATACTGCCGCCCTTGCCGGCGGCGTCATGGCCCTCGAAGACCAGCACCACCGGGATACCGCGCCGGGCCGCCTCGCGGCTGTTATGCGACAGCCGCGCCTGCTGCTCGACCAGCCGCTGCTGGTAGTCGTCCTTTTTCAGGCGCCCTGCCGACCGAGAGGCGGGGTCAGGCTTTGTTACCGTGGGGGCATCCTTGGCCGCCGGCGCCAGGTGACAGCTTGCCCAGGGCGCCTCGGGATCAACCGTCGGCTGCCTCGCGGTATCGAGCAGCCGCTCGGCCACCTGATGAACCAGGTCTTCCGGATCATCACCGGTAATGCAGTGCCAGGGCGCCCAATCGGTATGGGTGATCTCGCGTAGCGGCTTGCCTAGCGCCTTGATCAGCGGATGCTGGAGATGGCGCTGCCAGTCGGCGGGATCGAGCTGCCATGCCCGACTCGGATCCTCCTGCATGGCACTCAGGCGCTCGCCCTGGGTCTTGCGGTCGATATCCAACCAGATCTTGACCAGCGCCACATTTTCGGCGGCAAGTTCGGCCTCGAACTCGCGAATCATCGCCAGGCGATCCTCGAAAGCACCGGCGCCGATGCGACGCTCGGCGCGGGCGAAGAGCGCATCGCCGTACCAGCCGTGGACGAAAATGCCGGTCGTGCCACGAGCCGGCATCCGCCGCCAGTAGCGCCACAGTGCCGGCCGCTTGGCATCCTCGCCGCTGGGCTCCAAAGCATGAACCTCGGTGCGGCGGTTCTCCAGCCAGTGATTGAGCGTGTTGAGCATGGGATGCATATAGCTCGCCGCCTGGCCGCTTAGCATCAGCACCAGGGCCCGGTTCTCGCGCTTGGCCATCTGCAGCTGGGCTTGTAGCAATTGATAGCGCAGGGTCTCTGTTTTCATCTGTCGGCCTTCATCCGTGTGATGCTTTCCCTGTGAGCCGGCAGTCCCTTGCCAGCACCGGGCCCGACGAGCAGTTGCCCGATTGCGGTGAATGGCCGGTCAGCCCCTATCTTACGTCTCACCTTCATGCCTCACCGAGCAGGCCAAGGCTGGCCATGGGGGTCTGGCGGCGCAGGCTGCGCGACAGGCCATGACCAATCAGGCCCACCAACAGGGCGCCCCCCAGCGGCAGTCCTATCCACAGCCAAGGGTGCAGGCGCGGCGCCAGATCCAGCCAGCCGGCATAGATCCCGGCAGCGGCAAGCTCGGCGAGCAGCGCGCCCATCAGACCACTCGCCAGGCCCAGGATGGCAAACTCGGCGCCCTGCACCCGTGAAATCAGCCGGTCACTGGCACCGAACACTCGCAGCAGGCCACTTTCATGGGCACGCAGCGGACGGCTGGCGATCAGCGCCGCATAGAGCACGCTGATACCGGCCAAGAGTACGAAGCCAAGTACCAGCTCCACCGAGCGGGTGACCTGGGTCAGAAGATCGCGTACCTGACCGAGGATCGCCTCGACGTTGAGCAGCGATACGGCCGGGAAGTTCTTGACGATCTGACCGGGCAGCGAGCTCTGCTCATCCCCCAGGTGGAAGGCGGTGATATAAGTATGGCCGAAGCGCTCCAGCACACCCGGCGGGAAGATCACATAGAAGTTGGGACGGAAGCTGTCCCAGTCGAGATCGCGAAGACTGGTGATTCGCCCGGTGAGCGTGTCGGCACCGATGGTAAAGCTCATGGTATCGCCAAGCCCCAAGCCGAGACGGCCGGCCAGTTCGGCTTCGAGCGATATCGGCACGATCTCGTCGGACGGCTCAGTGGCTCCCACGCCGCCGGCATTCGCTGCCTCGCTGAAAGACGCTTCTGCCTCCGACACCCTATCGCCCGCTGCGAACCACTCGCCTGCCACCAACCGGTTGCCCTCCGGTAAGGTGTCGCGCCAGGTCAGATTGAGCTCGCGGCGCAGGGCATTGCTGCCCCGGCCGCTCTCGGGCACCGCCTCCAGGGGCGGTTGGCCGTTAAGCGCGGTGATACGCCCGCGCACCATCGGATAGAGCGCGGTGCGGTCGTCCACCGCCCCGGCCAGGGTCTCGACGAAGGCGTCGCGCTCTTGGGGCTGAATGTTGATGGCGAAGTAGTTGGGGGTATCCTCGGGCAATTGGTCCTGCCAGGCGGTGAGCAGGTCGCCGCGCACCAGGCCGATCATCGCCATCGCCGCGAAGGTCACCGCAAAGGCCAGTAGCTGGCCGAGACTCGCCTGCCGACGGCGGCCCAGCTGGCGGGCACCGAGCCGCAGTGCCCGGGTCGATGAGGCGCCATGGGCCCCCTGGGGCAGCAGCGCGGCCAGGCGCAGCACCCCGCTCAAGATCAGCGTGCCGACCCCACCAAGAATCACCAGCATCACCAGGCCACCGACCAGCAGCGCCACGGACAGCCAGAGATCGCCGGAGTAGAGCCACATCAGGCCGCCGAACACCAGGCTCGCCATGGCCACCACCAGCCAGGCCGAGGCGGGCAGCGGATCGAGTTCACGCCGCAGCACCTTCAGGGCGCTGACCCGCTTTAGACGCAGCAGCGTCGGGCCGGCGAAGCCGACCAACACGGCAAGCGCCGTGAGCACCCCGAGTGCCAGCGGCAGCGGGCCAGGCGGTGGCAGTTCGAGCGGCAGAAAAGCGGTCAGCAATGCCAGCAGCCCCGCCTGACCGGCCAGGCCCAGCAAGGCACCACACACCGATGCCGCCAGCGCCAGCCAGCCGAGCTGCAGGGCGAATAGGCGGGTGAGCTGACGCTGTGAGGCGCCGAAACAGCGCAGCAAGGCGGCGGTATCCAGGTGGCGATCCACATAGCGCCGAGTGGCCATGGCCACCGCCACGCCGGCCAGCAGCACTGCGGCAAGCCCGGCCAGGGCCAGATACTTCTCGGCACGCTCCAGAGCGCGCCCAAGGCCCGGTCGATCGACCCGGACATCCCGCACCTCGACCCCATCGCGCTTGAGCGCCTCGAGGCGGGCATCGAGGCTCGACACCGCCGCCGGCGGCCCGGCGGCGAGAATCTCATACTCGATCCGCGAGCCCGGCTGCACCAGGCCGGTAGCCGCCAGATCATCGACGTGCATCATCAGCCGCGGATTGAAGCTCGAGAAGCCGCCAGACTGGTCGGCCTCCCGCTCGATGATGCCGCTCACGGTGAGGGTGGTGCGGCCTACCCTTACCTCATCGCCTAGCTGAAGATCAATCAGCGACTCGAGCCTCGGGTCGACCCAGGCCTCGCCAGGCCCTGGCCCGCGGGCCAGCGGCTCGACGCCGTTGCCCACATCGACCCGTGAGGCGCCATACAGCGGGTAAGCGCTGTCGACCACCTTGAGGCTGGCCGGCTGGAAGCGCTCGCCGCGACTGATCATCGACACCAAGTCGACCTGATCCGAGAGGGTCATGCCGGCCTCTCGCAGGGTGCTTTTCAGCTCGCTGGAGAAAGGCTCGCCCTGCTCCAGCACCAGGTCGCCCCCCAGCATCTGACCGGCCTGGCGTGTCAGGCCGCGTTCGAGGCGATCGAGGAAGAAGCCGATCATGGTCGATGCCGCCACCGCCAGCGCCAGCGCCACGAACAGTGCCCGTACGTCGGCGGCGCGCAGATCGCGTTTGAGGCCACGAGCCGCGAGCCCCAGCCAGTGCAGGCCATTGCCTGGGATGCGGCGCGTATCGCGCCGTGAATCACCGCTTGCCATCATGCGCTGACCTCCTCTGGGGTCATGTCCACCAGTTGGCCGTCGATGAGCCGCAGACAGCGATCACAGCGGCGGGCCAGGGCATGGTCGTGGGTCACCAGCATCAGGGTAGTGCCGGCTTCACGGTTGAGAGCGAAGAGCCGCTCGATGATGCGCTCGCCGGTGGCCGGGTCAAGGTTGCCGGTAGGTTCATCGGCAAACACCAGCTCGGCACCGGTGACGAAGGCACGGGCCAGCGCCACCCGCTGCTGCTCGCCACCGGAGAGCTGCTTGGGCAGGTGATCGAGGCGCTCGCCAAGCCCCACCCGGGTCAGCCAGTCCCGGGCCCGGGCATCGTTGTCGGCGGCAGGCGCCAGCTCGAGTGGCAGCAGCACGTTTTCGAGCGCGGTGAGGGTCGGCAGCAGTTGGAAGTTCTGGAACACGAACCCCACCCGCCCGGCCCTAAGCTCGGCGCGTCCGTCCTCGTCCAATGCGGCCAGCGACTCACCAAACAGCTTGAGCTCACCGCTGCTTGGCGCATCGAGCCCGGCCAGCAACCCCAGCAGGGTCGACTTGCCGGCGCCGCTCTCGCCGAGAATCGCCACCGTTTCTCCGGGGAACACCGTAAGCGAAAGATCACTCAGAATGGTTAGCGACCGATCGCCACTCCTGACCTGCTTGCCAAGCCGGCTAGCCTGTAGGATGGGCGCAAGATCATGATGCGAGGAGGTGGACGCAGTGGAGGACTTAGTGGAAGGCATAGTGACGGGATTCCCTGTTGGCCTGAAGAGGTCGAAACGCGGCGCCAAGGGCCCCGCTGAGCGAAAAGCTGCGCTGAGCGCCGAGCCGAGCGCCTGGAAGAGGCGGTACGCCCAGTACGCAAGTCATCTGGTGCAAAGGCTAGGCCGTTGCCTACTGGCAACGGCCCCAGCAAAAAAATCCGTGGCGACATCCACCCTCACAATGCGTCGCGAGCCGCTAGCCGGGCTCATGGCTGGTCTCTGCATGGGGCTGGCCGCGCTTTGCATGGCGGCTCCGGCTCTGGCCGATGCCTCCTCGGCCGACTCCCGCACCGACCGCCCCACGCTCTTGGTGATGGGAGACAGTCTGAGCGCAGCCTATGGGCTTGAACGGCCGGAGGACGGCTGGGTCAGTCTGTTGGCCATGAGGCTCGAGGGCGAGGCGCGGGTCGTCAATGCCAGCATCAGCGGTGAGACATCCGCCGGTGGCGCCACACGCCTGCCTAAGCTGTTAGGACAGCATTCTCCCGACATAGTGCTATTGGAGCTTGGCGCCAACGATGGCTTGCGCGGCCTGGCACCGAGCCAGATGCGCCGCAATCTCGAGTCGATGATCGAGAAAAGTCAGGCCAGCGGCGCCCGGGTAATGCTGTTGGGCATCGATATTCCGCCCAATTACGGCGACGCCTATCGACAAGCGTTCACCGGCGTATTCGACGACCTGGCCGAGCGCCATGAGCTGCCGCTGGTACCCTTCCTGCTCGAGGGAGTCGCTTTGCAAGATGCGCTGATGCAGGACGACGGCCTGCACCCGACCGCCGAGGCTCAGCCAATCATTCTGGATAATGTATGGCCGACCCTGGCGCCCTTGCTCGAGCAGGCCAAGCCTGAGGCGGCGGCGGGTAAAGAGGCCATCTCGCCCGATAGCTCAGCGGCCGTCTCTCCTTCCCAGCCGGTACCCGGGGCTCTGCCCGCTCAGGCCTGAGGTGCCGGCTCGGCGGCCTTCTGCCACTGTTGAAGACCGAGGCCGCCGAGAATCAGCATCAGCCCCACCAGCGTCGAGATCAGGATTGGCTCGCCGATCACCAGATGCAGCAGCAGCAGGGAGATCGGCGGCGACAGAAAGATCAGATTGGCCACCTTGGCCGTGCGGGAAATTCCCCGCACGGCCAACTGCCAAAGCACGAAGGCGATCCCCATCTCGAAGAGCCCTACATAGATGCCGGCACCCACGCCCTTCCAGCCGTACCATTCGAACCCCGACCCCAGCGCGATCAGCAGCGTGAACACCGGCAAGCCAACGCTGAAATTCTGCCACTGTGCGACGAGCGGGGGCCGACTGTCGCGGGCATTGAGCAGCCAATAGAGCGCCCATAGCAGGGTCGAGGCCAGCGCCAGCCCCACGCCCAGCGGGTCGGCAAAGGCCACATCGAGCACCGCGCCACGGGTGGCGATGGTCCAGACACCGGCATAGGCAATCAAGCCGGCGATGATATCGATGCGGGTCAATCGCTGGCCGAGAATCGGCACGGCGAGAAAGGCCATGGCAAGTGCCCAGGTGTAGTTGAGCGCCATCGCCTCCTGCCCCGGCAGGCGATCATAGGCCGCGAACAGCACCAGGTAGTAGGCGACCGGATTCATCATCCCGGCCCATAGCGCCGTGCGCCAACCCCTCCCCAGCGCCTGGCGCATTAGCCCCTTGCGCCATACCAGAACCCCCATCAGCGCCCAGGAAACCAGGGCGGCGATCCACATCAGTTCCAGCGGCGACATTTCGCCAAGCGCCACCTTGAAGGCTGTGGCCACCGTGGACCAGAGGCCGACAGCGCCCAGGCCGCACAGCATGGCGTAACGTTCCTGTGTCATGCTCCCTTCCTTGTGTTGGATGTGCCCAGGACGGTACGGCAGCGGCGCGGCGGTCAGCAGGCCGGCGATGCAGAGCCATCGGTCATTCGCTAGACGCCGCCACTCGGCTTGTCCCTTAGATTGAAAAATCCCGGCTGTCGATCAAGCACCGGCAGCGCAGAAATCAGCACTCAGCGATCCAGATGCCCCAGATCCCGCGAGGGGTCGAGCCGATCACGCACCCGTTGCTTGATCACCTTGATCTCCGGGAAGCCATCATCGCGCTTGCGCTCCCACAGCTGCTCGCCGTCAAAGGTAATCTCGAAGTGTCCGCCGTGACTGGGCACCAGCGCGACGTCATCGAGCTCCTCACCGAAGGTCGACAGCAATTCCTGAGCATACCAAGCGGCGCGCAGCAGCCAGTGGCATTGAGTACAGAAGTGGATACGCACGCTTGCCATGAAGCCCTCTCCCTGTTGGACATTTGCCCGGCATCATAACTGAGGCATCATGGCGGCTGGAATGCGCGCACAGGGAGCCCACTAGATGCCACCAAACGAGATTTCACAAACCCGCCTCTACGAGTGGCTAACCGGCGATGAAGACAGCCGGATGTGCAAGGATATTCCCGACTCCGCCTGCCAGGTGCAACCCAAGAATTTTCTGCGCCAACTGATCGCCTCGCTAGGCAACAAGCTAGCCGACGAGCTGTCCAGCGCCCGCCTGGTGCTGCCCTGGTTGATGGGGGCAATCGGCGCACCGCTGTGGATGGTGGGCCTGCTGGTGCCAATTCGCGAGGCCGGCGCCCTGCTGCCACAGGTGTTCGTGGCCGGTTTCATTCGCCACCAGGCGCAGCGCAAATGGACCTGGGTGGCCGGCGGGCTGATTCAGACCGCGGCCGCCCTGCTACTGGTCGCCCTCGCCCTGTGGGGCCAGGGTGGTGTCGGCGGCAGCCTGGTGCTGGTGGTGCTTGTCGCCCTATCCCTGGCTCGCGGCCTGTCGTCGATCGCCACCAAGGACGTGCTGGGCAAGACCATCGCCAAGCAGCGCCGCGGCACTCTGATGGGCTGGAGCGGCAGCATCGCCGGTGGCGTGACCCTGGCCGCCGGTATCGTGCTGGTCTTTTTCGACGATCGCCCCAGCGAGCTGGCCCTGGCGGTCCTGATGAGCGTGGCGGCTCTGGGCTGGGGCCTTAATGCCCTGTGTGCCGCGCGGATCGAGGAGACGCCGGGGGCCGTGGAAGGTGGTGAAAACGCCTGGGACAGCGTGCGCCAGGGGCTTCACCTGCTGCGCGAAGACAAGGCCTTTCTACGCTTCAACCTGGCACGCGCCCTACTCCTTTCCAGTGCCCTGGCACTGCCCTATATTGCCTTGCTGGCTCAGCAGCGCAGCGGCTCGAACCTGGGCGATCTGGGGCTTCTGATCATCGTTTCAGGGCTTGCCGGCATGCTGGCGAGCCCCATTTGGGGCAAGCGGGCCGACAGCTCCAGCCGCCGGGTAATGCGCGATGCCGGCCTGGCCGCGGCGATATGCTGCACCCTAGCGGCGCTGGCGGGCAGTATTCCCGGCGCCTGGACCACCACTCCCTGGCCCTACGCCCTGCTCTACGGAATGCTGGTGATTGCCCACGCCGGCGTGCGCCTGGGCCGCAAGACCTACGTGGTGGATCTCGCCGGAAGCGATCAACGCGCCCTCTATGTGGCCCTGTCCAATACTCTGACCGGCTTTTTGATGCTGTTGGTCGGCGGTTTGGTCGGCGCCCTCGCGCAGTGGTTCGGCAGCGCCGTACTGCTTGGCCTGCTTGCCGCCTGTGCGCTTGCCGCCGCGCTCACCGCACAGGGGCTGCCAGAGGTCGAGGAATGAGCGCAACACATTGAAATCTGGCGACCGCCTAGCCATGATAGAGCCATTACACCGTGGCTAGGCCATACCTACTCCCTTAAGGGTCGCGACAGGAACGCTTCGCATGAAAAGACCGCCCATGATCAGCTCCGAGCTTCTGGAACGCATTATCGACGCCTCGGAGGACGGTATTGTCGTTGCCGAACGTGAGGGTGATGAACACATCCTGATTTACGTCAATCAGGGGTTCGAGCGGATGACTGGCTACAGCACCGACGAGATTCTCTACCGTGACTGCCGCTTCCTGCAGAATGACGACCGCGACCAGCCCGGCCTTGCTCGCATACGTGAAGCCCTGGTCGACAACCGGCCCTGCCGCGAGATCCTTCGCAACTACAAGAAAGACGGCACCCTGTTCTACAACGAGCTGTCGATTACCCCGATGTACGACGAACGGGAAGACATCACCTATTATCTCGGCGTGCAGAAGGATGTCACCGAACGCGTCGAGGCCATCGCCGAACTCGAGCGCATAAGGGGCACTGCCACAGACTGATTTTTTCCCTTCCCCCTCTTGTCCTCATCCTCAACTGGCGTTATATAGCCAGCAACGCACCCGCGTTGCACGATGCTCGCTGAGTCGAGCATCAGTCGCCATTTTTACATGGGGTCATGGGAGGACATCGCATGAGCCGCAAACACCAAGTGCACGACACATCAGACGACGCCCCGGATGATGTGATCTATGACGGGGATGTCGACGCCTTCATGGACGCCGTCAACGACAGCCAGTACAACCGCCGTTCGTCACGCTCAGACAATCTGCAGGCAAGGCGCCGCCTCGAGAGCCTGCTGGAAGAACGTCGCCTCAAACAGGTCATCGACGATGACTGGGGGCTCGACGGCGAGGAAGAGGAAGAGGAAGAGGAAGAATAAAACCGCCGGCGATTGCCCAGTCACCGCATAACAGCCACCGACAGAACAGCAAGCCCCAGAACGCACATCAAGTCGCGGGCACCATCGCCCGCGCCACCGTCAGCAAGTACTCATCTCATCGCCTCAATCACCGCCCAGCGCTGGCCTTTCGCGGGTGCGGCCACTATCATCGTGCCGAAACCCTCAACCCAATGGATATCCATGGCGCAATACGTCTACACCATGAACCGGGTGGGCAAGGTCGTCCCTCCCAAGCGTCAGATCCTCAAGGATATTTCGCTTTCCTTCTTCCCGGGCGCCAAGATTGGCGTGCTCGGTCTGAACGGCGCCGGCAAGTCAACGCTGCTGCGCATCATGGCCGGGGTCGACACCGAGTTCGAAGGCGAAGCGCGCCCCATGCCGGGCATCAACGTCGGCTACCTGCCCCAGGAGCCGGAACTCGACGACGACAAGAGCGTGCGTGAGACCGTCGAGGAAGCGCTGTCCGGCATCAAGGAAGCCCAGGAGCAACTCGAGGCCGTCTATACCGCCTACGCCGAGCCCGACGCCGACTTCGACGCCCTAGCAAGCGAGCAGGCGCGTCTGGAGAACATCATCGAGGCCGCCGACGCGCACAACCTCGAGCGCAAACTGGAAGTCGCCGCCGAAGCGCTGCGGTTGCCGCCCTGGGACGCCCGTGTCGGTCACCTGTCCGGCGGCGAGCGTCGCCGCGTGGCGCTGTGCCGCCTGCTGCTGTCGAGCCCGGACATGCTGCTGCTGGACGAGCCCACCAACCACCTGGACGCCGAGTCCGTGGCCTGGCTCGAACGCTTCCTGCATGACTACAGCGGCACCGTGGTAGCGATCACCCACGACCGTTACTTCCTCGATAACGTGGCCGGCTGGATCCTCGAGCTCGACCGCGGCCAGGGCATCCCCTTCGAAGGCAACTACTCCGGCTGGCTGGAAGCCAAGGAGAAGCGCCTCGAGCAGGAGTCCAAACAGGAAGCCTCGAAGAACAAGGCCATCAAGCAGGAACTCGAGTGGGTGCGCAGCAATGCCAAGGGCCGTCAGGCCAAGAGCAAGGCGCGCCTCAATCGCTTCGAGGAAATGCAGTCCGGCGACTTCCAGAAGCGCAACGAGACCAACGAAATCTACATTCCGCCCGGTCCGCGGCTTGGTGACAAGGTCATTGAGTTCCACGACGTGGCCAAGGCCTTCGACGGCCGGCTGCTCTACGAGGACCTGTCGTTCAGCGTGCCCAAGGGTGCCATCGTCGGCATCGTCGGCGGCAACGGCGCGGGCAAGTCCACGCTGTTCAAGCTGATCACCGGCAAAGAACAGCCCGATGCCGGCGAAGTGGTACTCGGCGACACCGTCGACATCGCCTACGTCGAGCAGCTGCGCGATGCCCTCGACGACAAGCAGACGGTGTGGGAAGCGGTATCCGACGGCCAGGACATGCTCAACATCAATGGCTACGAGGTGTCCTCGCGGGCCTACGTGGGTCGCTTCAACTTCAAGGGCAATGACCAGCAGAAGCGCCTCTCGGAGCTCTCCGGCGGCGAACGTGGCCGCCTGCAGCTGGCGCAGACCCTCAAGCAGGGCGCCAACGTGCTGCTACTCGATGAGCCCTCGAACGACCTGGACATCGAGACCCTGCGCGCCCTGGAAGACGCCCTGCTGGCCTTCCCGGGCTGCGCCATGGTGATCTCCCACGACCGCTGGTTCCTCGACCGTATTGCCACCCACATCCTCGCTTACGAGGGCGATTCCAAGGTGGTGTTCTTCGAAGGCAATTACACCGAGTACGAAGCGGATCACAAGAAGCGCGTCGGTAACGACACGCCGCATCGCATGAAGTACAAGCGCATCGACGCCTGACGCCAAGGGCTTTGCGCGATGATCCGACGGGCGGTGGCGACACCGCCCGTTTTTCATGCTCGGCTGATGCTCCCTAGGTCATTCTTGGCGCCACTTCGGGCCATTTCCTTCTCTGTCCTCCCCCTTCTCGACCACCGCCAGCCCTGCTCACCTGGCTACCAGGGCTCGGTGTTGCTGCGTGACGTCGTTAAGCCCCTCATCGACCTTGCATGGCAGACGCACAAGGGGGATAACTCAAGCATGATCTTCATAGGGATGTGTTCATGACGACCCCCATGCGCTGGCTTATCAATCGCGTTCTGAGCTTCCGACAGAGCATTGCCTTTCTGCCGACCCTGCTGGCCATGCTCTACCTGGTGCTAGGACTTCTGGCCGTTCTTCCGCTGGGCGAGCGCTTGCCGCTACCGGGCCTTCTGGCAGGCATTCGCTTCGCCGATATAGAAACGCCGCGCACTCTGCTGTCGACGCTGATTGCCGCCATGATCTCGCTGACCGTGTTCAGCTTTTCCATGGTGATGTCGGTGCTGACCCAGGCCGGCGGCAACTTTTCTCACAAGCTGGTCTTCGGGCTGATCACCGAACGTCACCATCAGCGGGTGCTCGGCCACTACCTCGGCACCATCCTGTTCATCCTTATGCTGTTGATGGTCCCCGTGAGCGGTGATGTACCCAGCACCTGGCGTTCGCTGAGCACCTACCTGGGCGTGGCCATGGTCACCCACTGCTTGGCGCTTTTCGTCTACTTCATTCATAACGCCTCGCAATCCGTGCAGATCAATGCCGTGAATAGCGGCCTGCACCAGGCCACCCGCAAGTCGCTGGCCAAGCTAGAGACGCGTCAGCAACGTCCAGGCTGGTGTCACCGGCCGTCATCACAGCCGCTGCAAGCTCATTGGCCGCGGATCAAGGCCCGCCGCAGCGGCTACATCCAGAACGCCGATATCGAGGCGTTGGCACGCCTGGCCATCGAGGCCGATGTGGTGGTGCATTTGAACTTCAGCTTCGGTGACTACACGGTGGAAGGCTTTCCCCTGTTCACGATCGAGGCCGCAGAGGCGCCCGGTGAGCGCTTCGAGGCATCGGCGCTGGGGCTGCTGGTCTACGTGGAGGGAGAAGTCGCCGAGGATCTCTATGTCAACGGCATGACGCAGCTGATGGAAGTCGCCGTCAAAGCGCTGTCGCCAGGCATCAATGACCCGGGTACGGCACGACTCTGCCTGCATCAGCTAACCGAGTTGCTGTGCCGACGCCTGCAGTTTCATCCTTGCAACACCTTTACCGACCAGCAGGGAAAGCGGCGCGTGGTCTGGAAGACCGAACGCTTCGACAGCCTGCTTTACCGGCTGGTCAACCCGATCCTGCACTACGGCAAGGACGATGTAAGCATCGGCCTGGCGCTGCTCAAGTCGCTGAAGACACTGTCGCTGTTCGCGGAAGACGCCGAGCTCACCACCATCCAACGCCATGCCGAGCGGGTGATTGCCACCCTTGCCGAGCGCGACACTCATATCCTGGATCGGCAATTTATCGGCGAGCGGCTGGCCAGCGGCGAGCACCGCCTGTCGCTTCCCGCCGAACTGCCAACGCCCAAGGAGAAACCGGTAACGCCGTCTTGAGACGCCTCTGGCGGCATCCAGCGGTGGGCATGAGTCAAGGGAGTGCATGACTCACGCCATCAGCTGAGCCACCAAACGCTCAGTAGAAGCCCGCCTCGCCCCGTGGGCGCGTCTTGAAGCGACGATGCAGCCACAGATACTGCTCGGGATGGCGGCGGATCGCCGCCTCGATGACGGCATTGACCTGGGTGGCGTCGGCCACCTCGTCGCCGCTCGGGAAGTTCTCCAATGCCGGCAGGTATTCGAGGGTGTAGGTGCGGTTGTCGGGGTTGCGATGGAAAATCAGCGGCATGACCGGCGCCCCGGTCATGCGTGCGATCTTGGCGGTGAGCTTGATGGTCGCCGCATTGATACCGAAGAAGGGCGCGAAGACACTGGCGTCACGCCCGAAATCCTGGTCCGGCGAATACCAGACGTTGTTCCCGGCCTTGATCCGGCGCACCACGCCACGCAGGTCGTGTCGATCGATGGCTCGGCCGAAGATCCGGTTGCGCGCCTTGGTCATGAAACGTTCGAATAGCGGATTGTCATGCGGGCGATAGACCACATCGGCAGGGAAGAACAGTGAGTGCAAAGCCCCGCCCAGGTCCAGGGTCGAGAAATGCACGCCGATAATCAGCACTCCCTTGCCCTGGGCCTGTGCACGCACCATGTGCTCTTGGCCCTTGAAGGTGACGCGGTGGCGAAGATGCTCCGGGTCTCGGCACCAGCCGGTGGCGGTCTCGACCAGCCCCATGCCATTGGCGATGAAGGCCTCGCGCACCAGACGAGCCTGGGCCTTTTCATCCCGCTCGGGAAAGCACAGCCGGATGTTGGTCTCGGTGATGTGCCGACGGCGCTTGGCAAAACGCCAGGCCAAGAGACCGATCAGGCGACCGATGGCGAGCTTCAGGCACCAGGGCAGCCAGGCGATCAGGCGCATCAGCCCAATCGACAGCCAGGTCGGCCAGTAGCGAGGATGGGCGAAGGAGGCCTGGGTGCCGGTCTTGGTATCGGTTTTGGTGTCGTCCTGTGACATGCATTTCTCTAGTTCAGGGGCGGATCAGCCACCATGATACCGCCTCGGCGCCCGCGGCAGCACCCCGGTAAGCAGCGTATAGCTGATGGTATCGCAGTAACGGGCGACCTCATCCACCGATAGCACCTCACCGTTGGCCGCTTGGCCCCATAGCACCACCTCGCTGCCGATACCGGCAGACGGGAGATCGGTGATATCCACGATCAGCATATCCATCGACACCTTGCCGGCCAGCCCCACACGCTGGCCGTCCACCAGTAACGGGGTGCCATCCACCGCATGGCGATCATAGCCATCGCCATAGCCACAGGCCACCACGCCGATGCGAGTCGGGCGCGGCGCCTTGAAACGCCCGCCATAGCCCACCGGCTCGCCGGCATCGATCTCACGCACGGCGATGATCTCGGAACGCAGCGTCATCACCGGCACCAGAGAACGGCTGGCGTCATTGGCGCCCTCCAGGGGATCGCTTCCATAGAGCATCACTCCGGGGCGATTCCAGGCACCATGGGCCTCGGGCCAAGCCAGGGTGGCAGGCGAGTTGGCCAGACAGGTCGGCGCATCGAGGGACTTAGCCAGCGCATTGAGCAAATCGAGCTGGCGGCGGAAATAGCCCGGCTCGAGAGCGTCGGCGGTAGCGAAATGGCTCATCAGATGAAGGTCGGCGACATGGTCGGGCGCCGCCTGCAGGCGCGCCCAGATATCGGCGGCCTGAGCCGGGGGAAAGCCCAGGCGGTGCATACCGGAGTCGACCTTTAGCCATACAGGAATGGGGCGACGAGGCGTGAACGAAAGCAGCGCTTCGATCTGCCATTCGCTATGCACCGCCACCCACAGGCCGAGGGCATCCACTCGCTCAAGCTCCGGCGCCTCGAAGATGCCCTCGAGCAGCACGATCGGCGCCTCGATCCCCGCCGCGCGCAGCGTTTCCGCCTCTTCGAGGCAGGCCACCGCGAAGGCCGGCGCCAGATCCTCGAGCGCCCGCGCACAGGCCACGGCACCGTGGCCGTAGGCGTCGGCCTTGAGTACCGCCACCGACTGGCTATGCGGCGCCAGGTCTCTTGCCAGGCAATAGTTATGACGCAAGGCATTGAGGTCGATGTCGGCGATCAGGGGGCGAGCCATGGGGGTCTCCGGCCAGGTAAGAGAGGACAAAAAAAGAGGCTAAGATTATTTGTCATCCAGCAGGCTTTTTCACGGATTTTTTGACCATTTTTAGCTCTAAAAACACTTAAAAAAACCACTAAATAACGCCATTACAGACCATTAGCCCAAAGATATTGCACCGGGGCGTTCAGCCACCATGGCAACCCCAAAAACCGCGCGGTAATGGACAAAGAGTGAGTCAGGAGAGTGCTTGGCAAGGGATTGCCAGCAATAACGGCGATAGGATCATGCGCCCTCAGATGGGGAAGACTTAGCAGATACGAAAACGCCGCGATGCGGGCATCGCGGCGGATAATGGCAAGGTCACTCGAAGATGGCGTCCAGCGATAGTCCCTGCTTTTCGAGGACACGTCGCAGCTTCTTTAGCGCCTCGACTTGAATCTGACGAACCCGCTCACGGGTCAGGCCAATTTCTTCACCGACCTCTTCGAGCGTTGCCGCCTCATGGCCGCGCAGGCCAAAGCGCCTGACCACGACTTCCATCTGCTTCTCGGTGAGTTCGGCCAGCCAATCGTCCACGTGCTGTTTGACATCGCCATCGACCAACGAGGACTCGGGGCCATGATCATTGTCATCGGCCAGGGTCTCGATCAGCGGCTTGTCGCTCTCGCCGCCCATCGGATAATCCACCGAAGACACCCGCTCATTGAGCCCCATCATCTTCTTGACCGTCGCCACCGGCTTGTCGAGGAAGTCGGCGATCTCCTCGGCGGTGGCCTCGTGATCGAGTTTCTGGGTCAGCTCACGGGCTGCACGCAGATAGATATTGAGTTCCTTGACCACGTGAATCGGGAGTCGAATGGTGCGCGTCTGATTCATCAGCGCCCGCTCGATGGTCTGACGAATCCACCAGGTCGCGTAAGTGGAGAAGCGAAAACCACGTTCGGGATCGAATTTTTCCACGGCACGGATGAGGCCCAGATTGCCCTCCTCGATCAGGTCAAGCAGCGATAGCCCCCGGTTCAGGTAGCGCCTGGCGATCTTGACCACGAGCCGTAGATTGGACTCGATCATCCGCGAGCGGCCGGCAGGGTCGCCGGCTTGGGCGAGACGACCAAAATGCACTTCTTCTTCGGGACTCAGCAGCGGCGAGAAACCGATTTCGTTGAGATAGATCTGAGTAGCATCGAGACTATGATGATAGGTGTTCTCTTCCCGATTCAGGGCCTTCTCGAACGCCCGTTCATCTTTCTCTTGTGCCTCTTCGACTTCATCGTCAACTGTCGTGTCGACATCCTCTATCTCGACATCCTGAATATCCCGTTCAAGCATGCTCATCTCGCTACCCCACTATCTTCTTAGCCATGGCCAGGCCGCCCCAAGCACTTATACTGCGATAGCGAAGACCTGACCATTAAGCTTCTGTCGTAGGCTTGCGCCTGCGTCAAGCGCTGCGGGTCACCGCCCAGGAAGGAAGTCTAGGGGATCCTTGGGCTGCCCATCCTTGCGCACCTCGAAGTGCAGTTTGACGGTATCGGCATCGGTGTCGCCCATGGTGGCGATCACTTCACCGGCTTCGACCACGTCGTTTTCCTTCACCTGCAGGCTATCATTGTGGGCATAGGCACTGAGGAACTGATTATTGTGCTTGAGCAGGATCAGGTTGCCGTACCCCCGTACGCCATTTCCTGCGTAGACCACAATTCCTGGGCCAGCCGCCTTGACAGATTGACCCTTTTGACCTGCGATATCAATGCCTGCCGTAATGCTCGATCCTTCGCCGAAGCCATTGATCACCTCGCCGTCGGCGGGCCACTGCCAAGGCACCTCGTCGACGGGCTGATAGGTGCGCCGCTCGGAAGCCGGCTCACTTTCCCCGGCCACTGCGGCACCGGCGTCAGCCTGCTGAGATGAAGGCTGGCTTTGCTGTGACGACTGGCTTTGCTGGGCAGACTGGGTTGAAGCCGTTTGCGTTTCGGTCTCCGCGGTGCTGGCAGCTTGCTGCTGTTCAGCGGCCTCTGCCTTCTCACGGGCCTGCCGCTCGGCGCGATCGGCAGCGCTAAGTTCACCATCGGCGCCTGGGCTTTCGTAGTTGTAGACGGGGCCAGGGCCTTGCTCGCCCTCAGCTGCCACTGCGCTGCCTTGATCAATTCCTTGGCCACTATCGGCCGCTGACGCCTGGGACTGCTGACCGGCCTGCTCACCCGAAGCGTCGGATAGCGGCGCGGAGGTCAGCCGGCGATTACGTTCGATGGCCGAGGTATCCGGCGCCAGCCAATCCGGGCTTTCACCGCCGCCACTGCCAGCCGGGCTGGCCTGGGCCCCACCTGCGGTTTCGGCCTGAGCGATGGCCGCCCCCTGCAGATTGTTGCCTTGGCTGCCTGACAGGCTCAATTGCTGGCCAGGTTGAATGCGATAAGGCGGCGTAATGCCGTTGCGCTGGGCCAGATCGCGAAAATCCATCTCGTAACGCCAGGCGATGCCATAAAGGGTATCGCCGGGTTCAACGGTATAGGTGCCGGTAGTCGCCTGCTTACGGGTCAGCGAGAGATCCTGAACCTGTACGCCATTCGCCCCCTCCGGGGGCTGGGCCGCACAGGCGGCCAGGGACAACGTCACGGCAGAGGCCAACAGAGCCTTGCGCATCACAAACTTCCTCCTTGTCAGTGGCTGCCGGCCGGCGACGCGAAACGCCCCACCGCCAACACCAGAATCAGGCCGCCCAGCATCAACGCCACGGCCGGTAATAGAGCCGACGGATCACCTGTCAGCTGGGCATAGTCATTGGGTAGCAGATATCGGTATTCCATGGGAATGATCTGCGCATCGGGCCCCAAACGGTAGCTGACCAACTCCCGCCATGGCCATAGCAAAGGCAAGGAGCCGAGAATAAAACCGATCAGCAGTTGCAGGGTCCCGGTATGGAAACGCGAAAGCAACCAGGAAAGCAGCCGGGAGAAGGTCATCAGCCCCACCAAACAGCCCAACCCGAACTGCGCCATCAGCACCACGTCGAAGGACTTGATACCCTCCATCACGTTGCTATAGAGCCCCATGGTCAGCAGCAGAAAACTTCCCGAAATGCCCGGCAGGAGCATGGCACTGATGGCGATCGCCCCCGCTACGGCAAACATTAAGCCCTCGCTGCCCAAACCGCTGACCAGCGGCATCAGCGCTGGCAGGCCGTCCGCCAGCAAGAGGCCTGCCACCAATGGCAGCACATGCCAGATTCGCCAGTCGGTCAGGCGACGGCTCACCATCCAGGCCGAGGCGGCGACCAGGCCAAAGAAGAAGGCATCGAGCAGCAAGCGCTGATTGTCGAGCAGGTAGGTCACCAGGTGCGCCACGCTCACCAGGCTGACGCCGATCCCCAGGACCAGTGGAATCACGAAACCAAGATTGAGATGAACCGCCGCCCCCTTGAGGCCACCACGCCGCCAGGCGCCCCAGACACTGGGCCCGAAATTCTTGATGGAATTGATCAATTCCTCATAGATGCCGGTGATAAAGGCGATGGTGCCGCCGGAGACTCCAGGCACCGCATCGGCGGCCCCCATGCCGGCACCCTTTAGGAAAACTGAATAGGACCGCTTCAACGTATGACTCCCTGTAAGAGCGGCACGAAGCGCACGGGCTCCAGCCGCTGATATTCAAAATGCTGCCCCTGTCGGCGCACTCGGGTCAGCCATTGCTGGCCGGTATCATCCTCGAGGGGCGTAATCAGGACACCGCCGTCCGCCAGTTGATCGAGCAACGCCGATGGCAGCTCGCTGGCGCAGGCTGTCAGCAGGATCACGTCGAAGGGCCCGGCCTCTCGCCAGCCGTGCCCGCCGTCGGCCAGGCGCAGCGTGACATTATGCGCCGACAGACGACGAAGTCGCTCTGCGGCCCGCTCCTTGAGGGCGGCGATACGCTCGACGGAGAACACCCGCGGCACCAACCGCGAGAGAACCAGGGTCTGATAGCCTGAGCCGGTGCCAACCTCGAGCACGCGCTGCGGTGCTTCGGCCACCACCAGCTCGCTCATCCGCGCGACGATCCACGGCTGAGACAGGGTCTGACCATGGCCGATGGGCAGGGAGCTGTCCTCGTAGGCGCGGTGCGACAGCGCCTCGTCGAGAAACAGGTGACGTGGCTCCCGGCGCAGCGTATCCAGCACACGCTCATCGGTGATGCCGGCCTCTTCCAGGCGCCCGGCCATACGATCCCGGGTGCGCTGAGAGGTCATGCCGACCCCGAGCAAGGCCGGATCTTTCAACTCACGCAAAGGCATCCAGCCACCCCTGAACGTCTCCCAGCGCCGCATGGCGCGTTAGATCGGTCTGCAATGGCGTGATCGACACGAATCCGGCCTCCACGGCAGCGAAGTCGGTATCCGGGCCATCGTCGGCATTCTCGCCAACGGCGGCGATCCAGTAACGCTCGCGACCGCGCGGGTCGAGCACTTTCATCGGCTTGGCGGCGGGACCACGATATCCCATCCTGGTGACCTTGAAGCCACGGATCTGCTCCCAGGGCAGGTCCGGCACATTGACGTTGAGCAGGCTGCGGGGCGGTAGTGACAGGGAGGAAGCGGCGCCGACCAGGCTTGCCGCCACCCGCCCAGCGGTCTCGAAATAGCGCTGACCGACCAGCGACATGGCGATCGCCGACATGCCCAGGTTGCGCCCCTCCATGGCCGCGGCCACGGTACCGGAGTAGAGGACATCATCGCCCAGATTGGCGCCATGGTTGATGCCGGAAATGACCAGATCCGGACGCTCGTCCCAGACGCCATTGACGCCAAGGTAGACGCAGTCGGCCGGCGTGCCATCGACGCTATAGAAGCCGTTATCCAGCCCCGATAGCATCAGTGGCCGACTCAGGGTCAACGAATTACTCGCCCCACTCTTGTCACGATCAGGCGCCACCACCCGCAGGTGGGCATGATCACTCAGGGCGTCATACAGCGCCCGAAGCCCCGGGGCATGGACGCCATCATCATTGGACAGCAACAAACGATGCATCCGATCTCCTTGCCTTACCATCATCTGACCGGCGATCGCCGGCGAGAGAGCAGCCGCTAGACAGCCGCTCCTATCCTTGGCCCACCCTAAAGCGTCGGGTGTGTCATCAATTCGCGAAGCACCGCCGTGGCGAAGGCGCCCCGCGGCAGGCCGAAAGCCAGCCGAAGCGCATGGCCGTCCCGCGTCAGGCGCGGCTCGTCGAGACACAGGCGCAGCGGGCGACGCCCCATGCGCACCTCGGCCGCCTCGAGCCCGGCAGCAAGCTCCGGCTCCGCTGCAATCATTGCCTGCTCCCGCTTTGCCGCCTGGTCCTGGCTGGCTAGGCGACCAGCCCCCCACAGCACGCCGCTGGGATGCACATCCAGACGCGCGGCCCGCTCCCGCAATGCATCGTCGACGTCCTCAGCCAGAAACTGGCTGGCGGTGCCCTCGAGCATGACAAGCTCGCCCTGCAGCGGCGTGGCCCAGCTATTATCCAGGATGCGCGCGGCCAGGAGCTGGTTGAACAGATAGCTGCGGGCGGCCGACAGTAGCATGCCCTGGCGGTCGTCCCGCTTGCGCCAGCCCCGCGCCAGCAACGCCCGCGCTCGGGCCAGGTTGCGTCCCTCGGGACCGAAGCGCTGCGGGCCGAAATAGTTGGGCACTCCGCCGTCGATCAGCCCCTGCCAGCGCGATTCGAGCGCTGGGTCATCGACGACATCGCCACTCAGGCGGAGCAGGAAACGGTTGCCCCGATGCACGCCCCGCTTGAGTTTGCGTGAATGGCGGGCCCGATCGAGCAGGCGCACCGAGCGCTCATCGTCGCTTGCAAAGCGGGTATCCAGCGCCGCCTGGATGCCCTCGGGAGCTTCACGGCCAGGCAAATGCACCGAGAACCACTGGCGCGTCACCGCCTGGCGGTCCTTCATGCCGGCGTAGCCGATATCGCGCTCCTTCACGCCGCACAGCTTGGCCAATAGCCGCGCCAGCTCGTGAGTCGTCAGGGCGCGTTTTTCGATCCACAGCCAGAGGTGCTCGCCCTCGCCTTCCGGGCTGAACCCCAGGCATTCCTCGACCACGAAATCCTCGGGTACGGCGCGATAATCGCCGGCCGGCAGCGTGTCAGGTGCCGAGCTCAGCGCTCGCGGCCAGGCCGGGGGCCAGGGTGTCGCTTCAACCATCATGGCGGACCCCGGACGCTGGGCAGGCCTCGAGCAACACCACCGCCTCGGCGGCGATACCCTCGCCGCGCCCGGTGAAGCCAAGCCTTTCCGTGGTCGTAGCCTTGACGTTGACGGCATCGGGCGCCACGTCGAGATCGGCAGCCAGGTGGTCGATCATGGCCGCCAGATGAGGCGCCATCTTCGGCGCCTGGGCGATTAGCGTGACGTCCAGATTGCCGACCTTGAGGTCCTTGCCCTGCACCAGGGTCGTGACATGGCGCAGCAGCGCGCGGCTATCGGCCCCAGACCAGGCCGGGTCGGTATCGGGGAAGTGGCGGCCGATATCGCCAAGGGCACAGGCGCCGAGCAGGGCATCGCAAACCGCATGCAGCAGCACGTCGCCGTCGGAGTGGGCAACGAAGCCGTGTTCGAAGGGGACTCGCACTCCGCCGAGCATCAGGTGGTCGCCCTCGCCGAAGCGATGAACGTCGAAACCGTGGCCGATTCGCAGCGTCATGTGATGCTATTCCCGAAAGCTTGCGAAGACGCGGCCTGAGCGGCCAGTACATGAGCCGCCAGTGCCAGGTCTTCGGGATGAGTGATCTTGAAGTTATCGCGACGGCCCATGACCAGACGCGGTGCGAGCCCCAGCGCTTCGACGGCGGAGGCCTCGTCGGTGACAGTCACGCCCCGCAAGCGAGCAGCCTCGAGGGCTTTTCTCAGCAGGCCGACGCGAAAGCCCTGGGGCGTCTGGGCGTGCCACAGGCCGCTGCGCGGCTCGGTGGTGGCAATCCGCCCGGCAGCGTCGGCGCGCTTCATGGTGTCGGCCACCGGCGTCGCCAGCAGCGCACCGGCCGGCTCTTGCTCGAGAGCCGCCCTTAATCGGGTCAGGTCATCGAGGGACACACAGGGCCTGGCCACGTCATGAACCAGTACCAGGTCATCGTCACCGGCCTGATCACCGAGCCTGGCAAGGGCCAGGCTCACGGTATCGGCCCGTTCTATGCCACCAGAGCTGCGCAGCCAGTCGGCAAAGGGCACCCAGGCCGGATCGAACCAGCGGTCATCGTCATCCAGGCAAAGGCAGAGACCGGCCTCTGGAAAGGCCTGATACAGGCGTGACAGGGTATGCGCCAATACCGGACGACCGTCTAGCTCCAGATACTGCTTGGGGCGGTCGGCCCCCATGCGCCTTCCCTGGCCGGCAGCCGGCACGATCAACCACAGGCGGCTCATGGCTGCTCCCCGCCGGCATTGACGTCCGGCACCCAGTAGAACTGCTCGTCGCGACGCACCATACCGATATCGCTACGCGCTCGCTCTTCGATGGCGTCCAACCCCTTCTTGAGGTCGACCACCTCGGCGGCAAGCCGCTCGTTACGCGCGCGCATCGGCTGGTTCTGCTCTTCCATGGCATCGGCGCGAGCCCGGATCTGGGAATATTCCTTGAGCCCGCCTTCGCCGAACCACAGTCGGTACTGCAGCAGCATCATCAGGGCAACCAGCACGATGGCCAACCACTTGAGCATGAAGGGTCCTGTCAGGAGGGTTCGATGGCACGCATTATGCCATCATCTCCTGACCAGCGGCGAGCGGCGCCGCCCGCCCAATAAGATCAATGCTTGAACGGAAGCGCCGCCTCGGCCTGCTGGCAGTAGGCCTCGACCTGAGCCGCTTCCTCGTGGCAGAAGCGAGCCACGGCGTCATGCAGGCGAGGGTCGGCAATGTAGTGCAGCGAGCGCAACTGGCGGGGGGCGAAGCCTCGGGTCAGCTTGTGCTCACCTTGAGTACCGGGGTCGAAGCGACTGAGCCCTCGTTCCAGGCAATGCTCGATGCCCTGGTAGTAGCAGGCTTCGAAGTGCAAGCAATCCGCCATGACCTCACTGCCCCAGTAGCGCCCGTAGAGGGTATGACGCCCCTGCAGGCACAGTGCCGCCGCCACCGGCTTGCCTTCTAGCCGGGCTTGGATCAGCACCAGTGCCTCAGGCATGCTTTCCCGCAGGCGCTGGAAGAAGTCCGCATTTAGATAGCCCTGCCGGCCTCGCTCCAGATAGGTCATTTGATAGCAGCGGTAAAAGTGCTCGAGGGCGTGCGCATCGATGGCCTCGCCTTCCAGGCGATGCAGACTCAGCCCCTGATCGGCGACGATGCGCCGCTCGCGGCGAATTTCCTTGCGCCGGCGCGACGTCATGGCCGCAAGAAAGCCGTTGAAGTCCCGGTAGCCCGCATCCTGCCACTGGAACTGCACGCCACGCCGCTCGATGAGCTCGGGACGAGCGGCGCACCAGTCATCGACTTCGGCATCTTCGGCGAACAGCAGATGCCAGGAAAGCATATCACGGCCCTCCCAACTACTCGCCAGCAGCTGCATGGCCGCCTGTCGATCCTCGCCCGCTGCCAGGGCTAGCCGGGGGCCCGGAGCCGGTGTAAAGGGAATGGCCGACAACGCCTTGGGGTAGTAGGCCCCGCCGGCGCGCTCCCAGGCATCCGCCCACCCCCAATCGAAGACGTATTCCCCGTAGGAGTGTGCCTTGTCATAGCTGGGCAGCACCCCGACCAGCGCCCCATTCCGCCACAGCGTCAGGTGCCTGGGTGCCCAACCGGTCTCCGGCGTCACCGCGCCGCTGGCTTCCAGGGCACACAGAAACTCGTGGCGCAGAAAGGGGTGATCATCCCCCACCAGGGCATTCCAGTCATCACGCGGGATAGCAGACACGGCATCGACACAGGAAAGCGACAGGCCCGTCTGATCGGACCGGGAAGGAACGGTCATCGTGACCTCAGAAATAAAGGGAGTGGCGATTGAAGAAGTGAAAGGCCGAGGTATCGCGTCGCCTCAGTGCCGACCACCACTGCCGGTCGCCAGAGGGCGATAATCGGTCGAGCCGGAGGCCGTCGATGAAGATGATACACCGGGGGCAGCATCGCCATCTCGCGTGCGCCCCACCGACCCCGCAGCGCGCGAGCGCCCGGAGGCCTGAGAAGCACCTCGGGAAGGCTGTCGCTCCGACCCGGCGCTCTCCGCGTCCGCGCGAGAGCTACCGCTTTCGCGGACGCTTCCCCGCGTATTGCGCTCATGGGCAAGGCTCGCCGTGACCAGATCAGACAGTTCGGCGGTGCTGAGCGAGACTCGCTCTACGCCCGACTGGCCCCAATTGACCAGCAGCGCTGGGGTCTCGCGGGACTGATCGATACCCACGATGCGCCCCTGGCGCCCGCTGTCCGGGTCACGCAGCCGTGACCCCAAGAGGCAATGTGTGTCTGCTACTGCCTTGTCCATGATGACTGGCTTCCTGAAGCTGAGGAAGATGATTGAGCTTGATAAGTAAGAGCTTAGCAGCTAAGCCGCCAGTGCGAGACCCCATTAGCGCCTAGTCATGAAGAAAGGCAACAAAAAAGGGTGCCTTTCGGCACCCTCTGCTGCAAGTAGGACATCCCGCCGGCCTGCGAGCACGAGCGGAGCCGTGAGATCGCCGGAACCGCAGGATGACGCGATGTCCGTACCCTTTACCGCCTCACGAGGCGGCGTGCATGGCCAGCGCAGTGTCCAGCATGCGGTTGGAGAAGCCCCACTCGTTGTCATACCAGGCCATTACCTTGACCAGGCGACCGTTAACCCGCGTGTGGTTGGCATCGAAGGTGGAGGAATTGGGGTCATGATTGAAGTCGATCGACACCAGCGGCTGGGCATTGACGGCCAGCACCTTGGAGCCTTCCGCCGCCTTGGCGACGATCTCGTTGATCTCGTCCTTGGTGGTATCGCGGCTCGCCGTGAACACCAGGTCGACCAGCGAGACGTTGATCACCGGCACGCGCACCGCCAGGCCATCGAACTTGCCTTCGAGCTCCGGCAGCACCAGGCCTACCGCCGCCGCCGCACCGGTCTTGGTCGGAATCATCGACTGGGTTGCGCTGCGCGCCCGGTACGGATCCTTGTGGTAGACGTCAGACAGGTTCTGGTCATTGGTATAGGCATGCACGGTGGTCATCAGGCCGTTCTCGATGCCCACGGCATCGTTCAGGGCCTTGGCCACCGGCGCCAGGCAGTTGGTGGTGCAGGAGGCGTTGGACACGACCTTGTGTTCGGCGGTCAGCACGTCATCGTTGACGCCAAACACCACAGTGGCGTCGGCATCCGGGCTCGGCGCGGAAATCAGCACGCGACCGGCACCGGCTTCGAGGTGCTTGCCGGCATCGGCCTTCTTGACGAACAGACCGGTACACTCCATGACCAGATCGACGTTCAGGGATTTCCACGGCAACTGAGCCGGATCGCGCTGAGCGTAGATGCTGATGCGCTGACCATCGATGCTGATGCTTTCGTCGTCGTGCTCGACCTGATGCGGGAAATGCCCATGCACGCTATCGTGCTTGAGAAGGTGAGCGTTGAGCGACGGATCACCCAGATCATTGATGGCAACGACCTCGATGCGATCGCTGTAACCGTTTTCGTAGAGTGCGCGCAGCACATTGCGGCCGATGCGGCCGAAACCATTGATAGCTACTCGTAACGTCATGACGGCATCCTCACACTGACTCTACTGGCGTCTGCTGGAATCGAGGGTCATATGCAGGAACATTGCCCGAAGCATACGAGAGACGGTCAAATTCCGCCGCGCCCCCGGTGAAGTAATCTTACATTTGTGCCCCAATTTGGCCCAAAGCATGACGACATTCAAGGCAATTTTTTGCTAAATTTACAAACATTGCCACCCACCACCCCTCAGCGAGGCTGCCCATGGCTACTCAAGATACCCCTCTGAACGACGTCGTCCGCCAGGTCACCGAGCGTATTCGCGAACGCTCTCAGGAGCGGCGGGCTCTCTATGAGCGCCGCATGGCCGACCAGCATGGCCGGGGCGTGCATCGCGGCGAGCTATCCTGCGGCAACCTGGCACATGGCTTCGCTGCCTGCGGTGAAACCGACAAGGGCCGGCTCAAGATGATGAACAGTGCCAACCTCGGCATCATTTCGTCATATAACGACATGCTGTCGGCACATCAGCCGCTGGAATCCTTCCCGGAAACCATCAAGGACGCCGCCCGCGCCATGGGCTCGACCGCCCAGTTTGCCGGTGGCGTACCGGCCATGTGCGACGGCGTTACCCAGGGCCAGCCGGGCATGGAGCTATCGCTTTACTCTCGTGAGGTGATCGCGATGGCCGCCGCCGTGGGGCTGTCGCACAACATGTTCGACGGCGCCATCTTCCTCGGTGTATGTGACAAGATCGTGCCGGGACTGTTCATCAGCGCCGCGCGCTTCGGTCACCTGCCGTCGACCTTCGTGCCGGCAGGCCCGATGACCAGCGGCCTGCCCAACAAGGAAAAGGCCCGCATCCGCCAGCTGTTTGCCGAAGGCAAGGTCGGCCGCGACGCCCTCTTGGAGGCCGAATCCGAGTCCTACCATGGCCCGGGCACCTGCACCTTCTACGGCACCGCCAACTCCAACCAGTTGATGATGGAGATCATGGGGCTTCACCTGCCCGGCGCTTCCTTCGTCAACCCGGGCACTGCACTGCGCGAGGCGCTGACCCGCTACGCGGCCGAGCAGACGATCCGCAACACAGAGGCCGGCGGCGACTACCGTCCCTTCTACAAGCAAGTCGATGAGAAGGCGATTGTCAACGCCATGGTCGGCCTGCTGGCCTCCGGCGGCTCGACCAACCATACCCTGCACCTGGTGGCCATGGCCGCGGCGGCGGGCCTGACCATCACCTGGGACGACTTCACCGCCCTTTCCGCCGTCGTGCCCAGCATGACGCGCATCTATCCCAACGGGCAGGCCGATATCAATCATTTCCAGGCCGCCGGTGGCATGAGCCTACTGATTCGCGAACTGCTCGGGGCTGGCCTGATCCACCAGGACATCGCCACCGTATTCGGCAGCGACATGAGCGCCTACACCCAGGAGCCCTTCCTCGAGGACGGCAAGCTCGTTTGGCGCGAGGGCCCCACCGAGAGCCACGACCTCGATGTGCTGCGTCCGGTATCCGAGGCCTTCGCCCCGACCGGCGGCCTGACCGTGCTCGACGGCAACCTGGGCCGCGGCGTGATCAAGGTGTCTGCCGTGGAAGCCGAGCACCGGCTGGTCGAAGCGCCGGTGCGGATCTTCGATGACCAGAATCAGCTCAAGGCCGCCTTCGAATCCGGCGAACTCGACCGCGACGTGGTGGTCGTGGTGCGCTTCCAGGGGCCGAAGGCCAACGGCATGCCGGAGCTGCACAAGCTCACGCCTTTCCTCGGCGTGCTGCAGGACCGTGGCTTCAAGGTCGCCCTGGTCACCGATGGGCGCATGTCGGGTGCCTCGGGCAAGGTGCCGGCGGCCATCCATATGACCCCGGAAGCCATCGACGGTGGGCCGCTGGCCAAGCTCAAGGAAGGCGACGTAGTACGCCTTGACGCCAACCGCGGCGAGCTAAGCGTGCTGATAAAAGCCGATGAGCTGGCCAAGCGCCCCCTGGCGGATGCCAACCTGGATCACTATCACTACGGCCTTGGCCGTGAGCTCTTTGCCGGCTTCCGCCACCTGGCCATGGGCGCCGAAGAAGGCGCAGGCGTTTTCGGCGGCTTCGAGGCCGACGACCTAGCGCGCCAGCAACAGCAGATCCAGGAAGAGGACGCCTAGTGACTCGTCCAGCCTTGATGGATGCCGTCGCCGCAAACGGCGGCACCCTTTTTCGAACGCCGGAGGCAGACACATGACCCGCCCTGCCCTGATTGGTGATATTGGCGGCACCAATGCGCGTTTTGCGCTGGTGACGCCAGGCAGTTTCGCCCCCCAGGACATTCTGAGCCTGCCCTGCGCCGACTACCCGAGCCTAGTGGATGCCGTCGAGGATTACCTGGCCCGCGTCGGACAGAGTGGCGAGCAGGCCCCAAGGGAAGCCTGCCTGGCATTTGCCTGCCCGGTGCACGACGACTGGGTGAAGATGACCAACAATGCTTGGGCCTTTTCGAAGACCGAGGTACAGCGGACGCTCAACCTTGAGCTGTTCAAGGTCATCAACGACTTCACCGCCCAGGCGCTGGGGGTGCCTCATGTCGCGGCCGAGGACCTCGTCCCGGTGGGCGGCGGCACGGCTCAGGCACACAGCATCCGGCTAGTGATCGGCCCCGGCACCGGCCTCGGGGTAGCCGCAGTATTCCCCGGCCAGCACGCCTGGATTCCGCTGCCTACCGAAGGGGGGCATGTGACCTTCGCCCCCACCGACGAGCGGGAGCAGAACCTGCTGCGCTATTTCCATACACGCTATGGCCGGGTGTCGGTGGAACGCATCCTCTGTGGGCAGGGGCTGCTCGATCTGTATTGCGCTCATGCCTCATTGAAGGGTGCCAACCCGCGCTACCAAAGCCCTGCCGAAGTCACGACCGGTGCCGCCGAAGGCGATGCCATCGCCGTGGACACCGTTCAGCGCTTCCTCAAGATCCTCGGTGACGTCTGCGGCGATGCGGCCTTGACCACCGGCGCCCGTGGCGGCGTCTACCTGTGCGGCGGCATCCTGCCTAGGCTGCTCGACTGGCTGCCGGATAGCCGCTTTCGCGCCGCCTTTGCCGACAAGGGCCGCATGAGCGCTTACAATGCCGACATCCCAAGCTGGGTGGTGACCGCACCCTGGACAGGGCTGCTGGGAGCCGCCGAGGCATTGCACAACGAGGAGGTCGAATGATTCCAAGGTCCCTGCGCGAACTGCTGGACGCCACCCATGGACAGCGCCAAGCCGAATGGCAGGGGCGCACCCTGTGGCTGGCTCGCGAGCCTTGGGGGGAGCTTGTGGTATCGCTGCAAGGCGCCCAGGTGCTGCACTTTTTAACCGCGCCCGATGCCGCGCGACAAGCACCCACCACTCAGCCGCCCGAAGCCGGGCGAGCCACAGGCGCGTCAACCGCGCCCGATGCCGCGCGACAAGCACCCGCCACTCAGCAGCCCGAAACCGGGCAAGCCGCAGGCGCTTCAACCGCGTCGCGTTCTAACGCGTCCGAAGCCGATGACAGCGGCCTAGTGCCCGGTGGCTGGCTGTGGGTCACGCCCACACCCCAGCAGCGGCCGGGGGCGATTCGCGGGGGCATTCCGCTTTGCTGGCCCTGGTTCGCCGATGAGCATACCGCCGATGAATCGCCGGACCGTTCAGGCCCCATGCATGGCCCGGCACGGCTGACGGACTGGCACCTGGACGCCGTGGACGAACATGAGGAAGGCGTCGAGTTGCACCTCTCGCCCACCCAGCGGCTGCACTCTCAGCTGCTGGTGCGAGCGGTCGTCCAGGCCAATGCCAAGCGCCTGCACGTAGAGCTGATCAGCGAGCATGTCGGTGAAACGCCGGTCAAGCTGACCGCCGCCCTGCACAGCTACCTGGCCGTGGCCGACGTACAGGGCTGCCGCCTGACTGGCCTGGCGGGCGCACGCTATCTCGACAAGCGCGCCGACTTCGCCGAACGTGAACAGCAAGGCGAGCTTGGCATCCGCGGGCCGCTGGATCGCATCTATCATTCCAACCGGCCGCTGGTACTCGATGACGGCGAGCGCCAGCTCACCATCGCCAAGCAGGGCAGCGACTCGACGGTGGTCTGGCATCCAGGCGATGATCTGCCGGCCGATACCTCGGCGGATGCTGGCCGCCACTTCCTGTGCGTCGAATCAGCCTTCACGCGCCTCGACCCGGTTTGGCTGGTTCCCGGCGCCCAGCACCTGCTGGGTACTACCCTGTCACGTGCGGAGAGCGATTGATGAGCACCGAGTTTTTTCGCGATGCCCCTTTCCTGCTAGGCATGATGCGGCTGCATGAACACGAGCCGCTGCATCGCCCCGGCGCCATGGCAGACTGGATCGAGGCGCGCCTCGACCAGGGACTCCACTGGTTCGACCATGCCGACATCTATGGCGACCGTCAGGGCGAAATCCTGTTCGGACAGGCGCTGCGCGCCCGCCCGGCGCTAGCCAAGCGGGTCAAGATCGTCACCAAGGCGAGTATCGTCACGCCCGGGCGCGACCTGTCGCCGATGGGCGTCAAGCACTACGACAGCTCGCCCGAGTACATCACCCAGGCCATCGACGATGCGCTGGAACGCCTGGGGGTCAAACGCATCGAGCACTTCTTGCTGCATCGCCCCGACCCGCTGATGAATGCCGAGGCCACCGCTCGCGCACTGGACGCCGCGATCGACGCCGGCAAGATCGGCGCCGCCGGCGTGTCGAACTTCCTGCCCGAACAGTGGCGTCGCCTGCAGCGCGCCATGCAGCACAAGCTGGTCGGCCATCAACTGCAGCTGTCGCTGGCCCATCCCGACCCGCTGTTCGACGGACGCTATGACGCCCTGGTCGCCGATAACCTGCAGCCCATGGCTTGGTCGCCACTGGGTGGAGGCATCGTCTTCGAGGACGTGCTTGGCGAGTCGCTCTCAAGGATCGCCGAAGAGCTCGAGACTAGTTCCGCCGGCCTCGCCCTCGCCTGGCTCAGGGCTCTACCCCAGCGTCCGGTGCCGGTGATCGGCACGCTGAGACCAAGCCGCATCGAAGAATTACTGACCGGCGCCAACCTGAACCTGGAGCGCCCCACCTGGTTCGCCCTGCTCGAGGAGGCGCGCAGCCACCGCGTCGCCTGAGCCGCCAGTCGGCTGCCAGGCGACCATATGCATACGCCACAGGTGACTCGATTCATCCAATCGGCGACCCTGATAACAAGCCAACATCACAACAATGACGCCACCCACGACCCCGGAGGACGGCATGTTCCAACTGACCCGCAGCGTCACCTGGCAGGCCCTCGAACGCCTGCACCGGCAGACCGCCAATGACCGCATCAGCGACTACTTCACCGCTGACCCGAAGCGCTTCGAAAAGATGAGCCTGCGCGTCGGAGGCCTCTTCCTCGACTACTCCAAGCACCAGGTATCCGACGAGGTGCTCAAGACGCTGCTGGAGCTTGCCGACCATTCCGCCTTGGTGCAGCGCCGCGCGCAGATGTTCTCCGGCGACATCATCAACGTCACCGAAGACCGTCCAGTGCTGCATACCGCCCTGCGCAACTTGAGCGATGAGCCGGTCTACGTGGATGGCAAGAACGTGATGCCGGAAATTCATCAGACCCGCGAGCAGATCAAGCGCTTCTCGGAAGAGGTGCGCAGCGGCGAGTGGAAAGGCTACAGCGGCGAGCGCATCAAGGACGTGGTCAACATCGGCATCGGCGGCTCGGATCTCGGTCCCAACATGGCCTGCCGGGCGCTCCTCAAGCATCGCCACCCCGAGCTGAACTTCCACTTCGTTTCCAACGTCGATGGCACCCATATCCAGAAGGTGTTGAAGCGCCTCGACCCGGCGACCACCCTGTTTATCGTCTCGACCAAGACGTTCTCGACCCAGGAGACGCTGCTCAACGCCAAGACCGCCAGACGCTGGTTCCTCGACGGCGCCGGTGAAGACGCCGATGTGGGCGCTCACTTCATCGCGGCTTCGACCAACCGCAAGGCGGCGATGGAATTTGGCATTCGCGAAGAAAACGTCTTCGAGTTCTGGGCCTGGGTCGGCGGACGTTATTCGATGTGGTCCTCGATCGGCCTGCCCATCGCACTGTCTATCGGCTTCGAGGGCTTCATCGAGCTCCTCGAGGGCGCCCAAGAAATGGACAAGCACTTCATCGAGGCCCCCTTCGCCGAAAACATGCCGGTGCTGATGGCGCTGATCGGCATCTGGTACATCAACTTCCACGGTGCCGAGACGCAGGCCATCGTGCCCTACGACCAGGCCCTGCATCAGTTGCCCGCCTTCCTGCAGCAACTGGATATGGAGTCCAACGGCAAATCGGTGGATATCTTCGGCCAGCCGGTCAACTACAAGACCGGGCCGATCGTCTGGGGCGAGACCGGCTCCAACGGCCAGCACGCCTTCTTCCAGCTGTTGCATCAGGGCACGCGCTACGTGCCGATCGACTTCATCGCCTCGCTGAAGCCTGAAGCCGGCTTCGAGGATCACCACTTCGCGCTGCTGACCAACATGCTCGCCCAGGCCAATGCCTTCATGGAAGGCAGCCAGGACAGCAGCCAGCTTGACCCCTACAGTTGCCCGGGCAACCGCCCGTCGAGCACCCTACTGATGGATGAACTGACGCCGAAGAACCTCGGCGCGCTGATTGCGCTCTACGAACACAAGGTGTTCGTGCAGGGCGTGATCTGGAACATCAACTCCTTCGACCAGTGGGGCGTTCAGCTCGGCAAACGCATCGCCGGCGAAATCAGCGAACGCATCGACGAGAACAGCCAGGACTTCGATGCCTCGACCCAGGGGCTGCTGGCCCTGGTGCGCGCTCACTTCGGCGAACGCCAGAGCGGAGCCGGCGCAAAGGCCAAGGCCGCCGAAGGCGCCAAGAAAGCGACCGCCAAGGCCAAAACCACCCCGTCATCGGCTAAGCAGGATACTTCCTCATGACGCCCATCATTGCCTTCGGCGAGGCCCTCGTCGATATGCTCTCAAGCCGTCTTGGCGACGATACCCAAGGCCCCGAGACCTTCACTCCCTATGCCGGCGGTGCGCCGGCCAATGTCGCCGTGGCCTGCGCACGCCTGGGCGTGCCAAGCCGGTTTCTCGGCATGCTCGGCGACGACCACTTCGGCGACTTCCTGGCCGCAGAGCTCGAGCACCATGGCGTCGACACCTCGGGCGTGGTGCGCACCCGTGAGGCACGCACCGCACTTGCCTTCGTCTCCCGCGACGCCGCAGGCGAGCGCACCTTCGATTTCTACCGCCCGCCGGCCGCGGATCTGCTGTATCGCCTCGAACACCTGCCTGCCGGCGTTTTCGAATCGCCAGCGATCCTGCACCTGTGCAGTAACAGCCTGACCGAAGACGGTATCGCCGAGACCACCCTAAGCATCGCCGACATGGCGGCCAAAAGCGGCAGCCTGGTCAGCGTCGATGCCAACCTGCGGCACAATCTCTGGCCGACCGGCCAGGCCGAGATCGGCCTGGTAACGCAGCTGATCGATCGCGCAGTGCTGGTCAAGCTGGCCCGCGAGGAACTCGACTACCTGCGCGGCGATCATCCCGTCGAGGACTGGCTGGCCGAACGCCTGAGCGCCGGCGTGCGGCTCATCTTGATCACCGATGGACCCGGTGCTGTCGAAGTACGCACGGTGAATGACTGTTTCACGGTCACCCCGCCTTCTGTCACCGCAGTGGACACGACTGCCGGTGGCGATGCCTTTATTGGCGGACTGCTAGCCACCCTTGCCGAGCAGAATCTGCAAGCCCAAGGCACCGGCAATGACTGGTGGCACGAGGAAACCCTGCTGCGCCACGCCGTGGATATCGCCTGTCGCTGCGGCGCCCATGCGGTCACTCGCCCTGGCGCCTATCAAGCCTTGCCAGGGCCGGAAGAGCTTGCCGCCTGGCGGTCCTGATTCTAGGGGTCGAACACGCAAAGCGTTTACATTAGGCAAATGTCCTAAAGTTTTTCACGGCCCCTCCGATAATATTGTTAGGGGTTCTGCCCTTGGCAACTCTTGCTCGGAGCTGGGCCATGAAAACACCTGGTAAACATCCAGAAGAAGCGCGCCGGCTCGCCGCCTTAGAAACGCTCCAGGTCCTGGATACCCCCGCCGAGGACGGTCTTGATGGCCTGACGCGCTTGGCCCAGGCAATCTTCGACGTTCCCATCGCCTTGATTACGCTGGTCGACGACCAGCGGCAGTGGTTCAAGTCATGCTACGGCCTCGATGTCCGCGAAACGCACCGCGATATTTCCTTCTGTGGCCATGCCATCGCCAATGACGCTTCCTTTGTCATCGAAGATGCCGCCAGCCATCCAGACTTTGCCGATAACCCTCTGGTCACCGGCTACCCGTATATCCGCTTCTACGCCGGTCACCCGCTACGCCCTCAGGATGCCATGCCGATCGGCACCCTGTGTTTGATCGACACCCGCCCCCGCACCTTCGGACCCAACCAGCAGCGGCACCTGGCCATGCTGGCCGCCCAAGCCGATGAATTACTTCGCTTGCACCTGCTGCGTGTCGAGGAGGCGGAGAAAAATGCCGAAATCAAGCATCTCAGCAGCCTCTTGCGAGGCATTCTCGAAAGTAGTCGCGATCCGATCTACGCCCGCAGCCTCAGCGGTCGCTATCTCACGGCCAACCGCGCCTGTTTGAATGCGCTCAAGCTCGATGACGGGCCCTTGACTCCAGGCACTATCGAAGCAAGCACTATCGAAGCAAGCACTATCCAAGATCATCTACCTGCTCCCATCGCCGAGCGCCTTGCCGCCGCAGAGCAGTCCGTCATCCAGCTGGGTGAGCCTGAACGCTTCATCCTCCCCCCCTTCAACGACGTCGTGTTCGATGTGACCATCTCGCCATTGCGCGACTCAAAGGGCGAGATTCGCGGCACCGTCGGCGTTGCCCACGACATCACGTCCACTCAGCGTCAGGCGGCACTGCTTCAGGTGCTTCACCAGGGCATCACCGATTACCAGGCACTGATGTCGGGAGAGCAGCTCTGGGAATTTCTGATGGAAGGCCTGCAGGTACTCACCGGCAGCGACTATGCGCTGATCGGCGAGGTCATCGACGTCGATGAGCGTCACGCACTGAAGATTCATGCCATCACCGACCTGAGCTGGAGCGAGGAGTCACGTGAGCTGATGGTGCAGCTGCGCAACGGCGACATGACGCTCGATAACCCCGATAGCCTGCTGGGACAGGTATTCGCCCACGGCGAAACGGTGATGACCAATGACCTGGCTGAGCGCACGCATAGCGGCGGCTTTCCTCACGGTCATCCCGACATCCACAACTATCTGGGGGTGCCGATTCGCGATGGCGACAAGGTGATCGGCATGTACGCCATCGCCAACAGCCCCCAGCGTTTCGACAAGGCGCTACTCGACTGGATCGAGCCCTTTACGGCGACCTGTGCCCTCTTGATCAACTTCTATCGCCAGCAAGCACAGCGCGAGAACATCATCGCCGAACTGGCCGCAGCCAGGGATCAGGCGGAAAAAGCCAACCTGGCCAAAAGCGAATTTCTTTCTTCGATGAGCCATGAGCTGCGCACCCCGCTCAACGCGATTCTCGGCTTCGCTCAGCTACTGACCAACAGCCGCAAGGCGCCGCTCAACCAGCGCCAGCAGCGTCAGGTCCACCAGATCGACAAGAGCGGACATCATCTGCTTGGTCTGATCAATGAGGTACTGGATCTTGCCAAGATCGAAGCCGGACACCTGCAGCTTTCCCTGGAGCCTCTCTCGATTAGCAGTCTTCTCAAGGACGCCAGTGACATCCTGGCAGGGATCGCCGAGAACGCCGGCATCACCCTGAAAACCAGGCCTCCCGAGCCAGATATTGCCGTGTTCGCCGACTACACCCGCACCAAACAGGTGCTCTTGAACCTGGTGTCCAACGCCATTAAGTACAATCGCGAAGCTGGAACAGTGAGCCTATACGCGACACTGACAGACGCTCGCGTTCGCATCACGGTCCGTGACACCGGCCCCGGTATTACCGCTGAGCACCAAACAGAGTTATTCGAACCCTTTCAACGACTTGCCGCCGAACATAGCACCATAGAAGGCTCCGGGATTGGCCTGGCCATCAGCCGCGAACTCATCGAGCACATGCAGGGCACCATCGGTGTCGACAGCACCCCCGGCCAGGGCAGCGACTTCTGGTTCGAGCTGCCGCTGGCGGCAAACGACGCGACACAGGCGCATCGCACTTCGCCCCATGAACAACCGACGCCTCCCCGCCAGACAGGTCGCCGGCTGCTCTATATCGAAGACAATCCGGCCAACCAGCGCCTCATGGAGGACATCATCGAGGACCTCGAGGGTTTCACGCTGCAGGTAGTACCCAGTGCTGAAGTCGGCCTCGAACTGATCCGCCACTCGCCCCCGGATTTAGTGCTGATGGACCTGCATCTGCCGGGCATGGACGGCTATCAGGCACTGGACACGCTGCGCCGATCGACTTCGAACGCCGACCTGCCGGTGATCGCATTGTCGGCCAATACTGCCGACGACGACCGCAAAGGCGGTCAAAACACTGGGTTCGATGCCTATCTCACCAAGCCGATCAAGATAAGTCGCTTCATTGAGACCTTGGCTCGCCTACTGCCCTGAGACGTGATTCCCGCTATTTAACACCGACGCTCGATACTCAAAGCCCACGCGATGCCCGCCATGCAAGGAGTCCTACATTGACGGACGAAGCCGCCCTGACCCATAAGCGCCTGCTGGTGGTTGACGATAATCCAACCAATATCGAGCTGCTCCTCGACCTGCTTGACGAGCATGGTTTCGAGAACGTCACCAGTACCAGCGACAGCACTCGGGTGGTGTCGCTATGCGAGACCGACTGTCCGGACCTGATTCTTCTCGACATCCGCATGCCAGGCCTCGACGGCCATGGCGTGATGAGCGCGCTCACAGAACGCTTCGGCGCCCAAGCGCCACCGGTGATCGTACTCACCGCTCAGCACGACCATGAGACGCGCCAAACGGCCCTGTCGCTGGGCGCACGCGACTTCCTGACCAAGCCCTTTCGCCACGACGAGGTCTTGCAGCGCATCAACAACGCGCTCTCGGTTCATCACCGCTTCCAAGTCCGAGACCAACAGGCACAAGCCCTCGAACACCTGGTCGCACAACGCACCCAGGCACTAGAGCAGCAATCGCGCACCAACCCCACGACCGGCCTACCCAACCGCCATGGACTGACCCTGATCCTCGATGAGCTATCGCAGCAGGGCGACTCCACGGGTATCCTCTTCATCGCCCTGGACGGGCTCGACGACATCATGCGACTGCATGGCTACGGCACCATAGAGGCGCTGCTCAGCCACCTCAGCCAACAGCTGTCGGCGGCGCTGCCGCCGTCTCATATGATCGGCCCTTGGGGAGGCTCGGAATGGCTGGTGATTTGCCCCGATGCCGTGAATACCGCGACGCTCGTCGACCTGGCCAACCTGCTGTGCCGCCTGATTCACCAGGATCATCCCGTCGCCGATCTGTTGCTGCCCATCAAGGCACGAGTCGGCATCTGCCAGGCTAGCCGCTTCGACCCCGAACGCCTAGTCCACCAAGCGGCACTAGCCCTTCCGCCTGGTTACGCACCGATGGTGCAGTACTATTCCGAAGCCCTCGAGCAAGAACAACGCCATCGCTTGAAACTGCAGCAGGCTCTGCGGGGCGCGGGGGCCAGGGAGGAACTCACACTGGTCTTCCAACCCAAGGTCGACCTTGCCAGCGGGCGGGCAATCGGTGCCGAAGCGCTGCTGCGCTGGCATCACCCCGAGTTCGGGACGGTCTCGCCGACTGACTTCATCCCCCTGGCCGAAGCCAGCGGCGATATTCTCGCCATCGGCGACTGGGTAATCGACGAAGCGCTCAAGCACCTCAAGGCGTGGCACCGGGAAGACCGGATCGATCAAGACTTCCACCTCGCTATCAACGTGGCGGCACGGCAGCTGTCACGACAGGGCTTCGCCGAGCGGCTGCTGGAAAGATTGAACCGTTGCGACCTGTCAGGCGCACGGCTGGGACTCGAAGTCACCGAATCGGGCTTGATGCTGGATGTCGACCTGGCTCGTGAACAGCTCACTCTTCTCGGTCGCGCCGGCATTCGTATCGCCATCGACGACTTCGGGACCGGCTACTCGTCGCTTGCCTACTTGAAGACCCTGCCGGTCAGCACCCTGAAGATCGATCGCGCCTTCGTCAGCCCGCTGCCCGATAGTGAAGAGGACCGTAACCTCGCTGCCACCGTCATCGCCATGGCGCACAGCTTTGGTTGCGACGTGGTCGCCGAGGGCATCGAGCACGCCGCCCAGGCCGACCTGCTCCGCGACCTTGGCTGTGAAACCGCTCAGGGCTACTACTATTCTCGCCCACTGCCGCCTGAGGCCTTCACCGACTGGTATCGCCAGCAGCAGGCAACGCCGGCTCAACTCTCCTACGGATAGTTCTCCCGGGCAAGGCACTCCGTCGCTATCGATAGCGATGTAAGGCGATTCGCTAGACAAAAAAAGACCCGCCGGCGGCGGGTCGAACAACAGCTGAGCTGTCGAGAGAGAAACGTTAAGCGATCAAGCACTCTGGCGAGGACGGCTCAGTGGTGAAAACGCTCGGCGGCCTGACGGGCCAGCTCGCGGATGCCGTCCCAGTCCTCGGCCTCGACCAGCGCCTGGGGCGTCAGCCAGGAGCCACCGACGCACATCACGTTAGGCAGCTTGAGATAGTCCTCGGCATTGTCGACGGTGATGCCGCCGGTCGGGCAGAAGCGCGCCTCAGGAATCGGCCCGCCAAAGGACTTGATGGCCTTGGCACCACCACTGGACTCCGCCGGGAAGAACTTGAAGCGACGGTAGCCATACTGCCAGCCGGTCATCAGCTCGGAGATGGTGGAGATGCCGGGCAGCATCGGGACCGAGCTTTCGACGCCGTAGCGATACAGCGCTTCGGTTGCTCCAGGCGTCACCACAAAATCGGCCCCGATCTGTTCGGCCTGACGATACTGAGCCGGCGTCAGCACGGTACCCACGCCGATGCTGGCACCGGGCAAGGCTTCGCGCATGCGACGGATGGCTTCGAGCGCGCAGTCGGTACGCAGGGTGATCTCCAGCACCGGCAAACCGCCCTCGACCAGAGCACGGGCCAAAGGCACGGCATCCTCGATGCGTTCGATGGTGATCACCGGGATCACCTCCGCCTTGAGACAGATGCTGTCGAGTTCGGTCGTGCGGGTAGAAGGCAGCTGTTTGTCGATGGTCATGTTGGTCTCCAAAAATTCAAGGAAGCGCTGAAACGGTTTCAGTGTTTCCTAGGGCGCCCAGTAGATCGCCAGCGGGCAGGCAAGGAAGGCGCGAATCGGCAGCGCTTGCACATCGTCGCCGCCCAGGGCCGCGGCCAGCTTGGAACGCTTGCCCTCGCCATTGATATGCAGCACGTGGCGCTTGGCCTGATGCAGGCGGTCGGCGCTCAGCGTGATCCGCGCCTGGGGCTGGCTGGGAGTGCGAACAGCAACCACCGTTGCCTCGGTGCTCAACGCCAGTGGAAGCTCCTGGCTATCTGGGAACAGCGAGGCCGTATGACCATCGTCACCCATACCGAGAATGACCACGCTCGCCGGCCAGCTAAGCCCTGCCAGGCGCTCGCCGACGGCCGCCGCGCCCTGCTCAGGGGTGTCATCGTCGGTGGTCAGCGGCACGAAATTGGCAGCAGCCGCCTCGGCCGTGAGGAGATGCTCGCGCACCAGCCGGGCATTGCTATCAGAGGCAGACTCGTCGACCCAGCGTTCGTCGGCCAGGGTCACATCGACACGCGCCCAGGGCAGCGACTTGGCGGCCAGCGCATGAAAGAACGGCACCGGGGTGGAACCGCCGGAGACCACCAGCAAGGCCCGATCCTGATGTGCGAGATCGGCGCGCAGCGCTTCGGCCACGGCCTCTGCCAACTGCTGGGCCAGATGTTCGCGACTGGTGCTCATGTTGCATCCTCGTGCAGTGAAGGGAATGCCCCGCTCGCGAGGCATCAGATCAATAGTCTTCGTACCAGCTACGGCCGTCCTGGGTGATCATGGCGATCGAGGCCACCGGCCCCCAGGAACCTGCCGGATAGCGGCGAGGCGGCGTACCCCGGTCTTCCCAGCCGGCGATCAGCTGATCGCACCAGCGCCAGGCATATTCGATCTCGTCGCGACGCACGAACAGGTACTGCTGCCCCTTCATCACCTCGAGCAACAGACGCTCGTAGGCATCGGGAATCCGCGTCTTGGGGAAGGCACTGTTGAAATCCAGATGCAGCGGGCCGGTGCGCAGGCGCATGCCCTTGTCGAGCCCAGCGTCCTTGGTCAGCACCTGCAGGGCAATGCCTTCTTCCGGCTGCAAGCGGATGACTAGCTTGTTGGCGGCCAAGCTGCGCTGGTCCGGGTCGAAGATATAGTGGGGCTGCTGGCGGAAGTGAATCACGATCTGCGACAGCTTGTCCGGCAGGCGCTTGCCGGTGCGCAGATAGAACGGCACCCCTGCCCAGCGCCAGTTGGACACTTCGGTCTTCATGGCCACGAAGGTCTCGGTATGGCTGTCGGTATTGGCGCCCTCTTCCTCGAGGTAACCGGGCACTGCCTGGCCGGCACTGGTGCCCGCCGTGTACTGGCCGCGCACAACATCCCGATCCAGTGACTCATGGGTGAAAGGCTTCAGCGCCTTGAGCACCTTGACCTTCTCGTCACGGATGGAATCGGCGTCGAGGTTCGAGGGCGGATCCATGGCCGTCAGGCAGAGCAGCTGCAGCAAATGGTTCTGCACCATGTCGCGTAGCTGGCCGGCCTGGTCGAAGTAGCCCCAGCGCCCTTCGATACCCACCTGCTCGGCGACGGTGATCTCGACGTGGGAGATATGGTTCTGGTTCCACTGGGTGCCGAACAGCGGGTTGGCGAAACGCAGCGCAATCAGGTTCTGAACGGTTTCCTTGCCCAGGTAGTGATCGATGCGATAGATCCGCGATTCCGGGAACACTTCGCCGATGACGTCATTGATTTCCTGAGACGACACCAGGTCATAACCGATCGGCTTTTCGACCACCACCCGCGACTCGTCATCGAGGCTGTCGCTGGCCTCTAGGTTGCGGCAGATGTCGCCATAGATTTTCGCCGGCACCGACAGATAAACCACCATCGGCCGGGGCGATCCCTCTCGCCAGGCGCGCACGGCCTGGTAATCGTCGGGCTGGGCGAAATCGACCTTGGCGTAATCGATGCGCTCAAGAAAGCGAGCCATGCTCTCGGCGTCCTGCTCCTTGGGCTTGACGCGTTTCTTCAGGGCCGCGGACACCTTGTCGCGGAAATCGCTAACAGCCAGCTCATGGCGCGCCAGACCCAGCACGCGGGTATCGGCGGGCATCAATCCCTCGCGATCGAGCTGATAGAGCGCTGGAAACAGCTTGCGCAGGGCAAGATCGCCCAAAGCACCGAACAGGGCCAGGTCGACGTCCAGACGGTCAGTGTTCTGAGAACGGGTATCGCGGGTCATGCCTCGCCCCCTGAAATATGGTTAACTTACGCACAAAATACGTTATTCGTGCGACAAAAAGCAACGTTTATATGTAACTTTACCACTTGAGCAGCATGGCAACCGGGATGATTTGGCGCGCACCTGCCCCTCACGCTAGCATATCCTGCATAATGTAGTTAAATCACTACATGACGAGAACGGCCGCGAATCACGTCGCCAGTTCGGCACCGCCATCCCATCCTGCCGCCTCGTCATGTTCGTCGCTACGGAGAGATTTCCTCAGCATGGCCAGTCACGATCTGATCGCCCGCATCCGCGCTCGCCTGGACGAGCTCAATCGCTCCGAGCGCAAGGTGGCCGACGTCATCCTTCAGGACCCGGCCTCTGCCACCGGCATGAGCATCGCCACCCTGGCGCAGACTGCCTCGGTCAGCGAACCGACCGTTAACCGCTTCTGCCGCAACTTCGAGGCCAAGGGCTACCCAGATTTCAAGATCAAACTGGCACAGAGCCTGGCCGGCGGTACACCCTACGTCAGTCGCAACGTCGAGCGCGACGACGATGCTGCCCACTACGGTGACAAGATCTTCGGTGCCACCATCGCCGCGCTTGATGAAGCCCGCCGCGGGCTCGATGCCAAGCGCGTCGAGCGAGCCGTCGATTACCTGATCCAGGCCAAGCAGATCCACTTCTTCGGCTTAGGAGCCTCGGGCCCGGTGGCCCAGGATGCCCAGCACAAGTTCTTTCGCTTCAACCTGCCGGTGATGGCCTACGAAGACGTGCTGATGCAGCGCATGGTCGCCGCCTCCTGCCATACCGGCGACGTGGTTGTGATCATCTCCTATACCGGGCGCACCAGAGAGCTAGTCGAAATCGCCCGGCTAGCCCGGGACAACAATGCCGTGGTGCTGGGCATTACCGCCCCTGACTCGCCGCTCGCCAGAGAATGCACCGAGACCCTCGAGGTCACCACGCCAGAGGATACCGATGTCTACATGCCGATGACCTCGCGCATGATCCACCTGGCGCTGATCGACGTGCTGGCCACCGGCGTGACCCTTCGCCGCGGCGAGGACTTTCTCGACCACCTGAAGAAGATCAAGGAAAGCCTGCAGCCGACCCGCTTCCCGACCGATATGGGCACTTCCTGAGACCCACACGGGATGCCTGCTCTAGCCAAAGGCGGCCGTTGGGCATCTGCTGCGTTACACTGTTCGCCCTGCGAATATAGATGCAAAGAGAGCGCCCGATGAACTACGCCGTGCCCGGGAAAAGATCATGAATGTTAGAGCACTCGCCCTGCTGTTGCCTCTGGGACTTGCAAGCCTGCCGGCAAACGCCTTCGACCTCGTTGAACTGGAAACGCGCCTGACCACGCCCGAGCAGATGCAAGGCCACTTCCGTCAGCTCCATTGGCTCGCCGAACCCGAAGTCCGCCTGCACAGCCAGGGTCGCTTTCTGTATCAGCGTGACCGCCAACTGATCTGGCTGTTCACCTCTCCCAATCGCCAGGTCCTGACTTTCACGCCAGGCCAGGTAGCTTATGGGCCAACAGCCGACGCAAAGGACGTGGACACCGATATTGAGGCGCTGCTACCCGAGCGGGATAGCTTTCAGCGTCATTTGGGCGATCTGATCGGCGGGCACTTTTCGGCGCTTGCCGAGGACTATCGGCTCGACCTTTCCGGCGACAGTGACGCCTGGCAGGTGTCGCTTTATCCCCGGGCCCTGGGCATGGAGCTACCGCTGACGACCCTGACCCTGACGGGCGGCGAGCGCGTCAAACGTCTGGACATGGCCATCTCCAGCGGCGACACCCTCACCATCCGGCTGACTGACGCCGAGGAAGTGGTCAACGAAGGCTTGGTGCACTGGCTGGTGGATTGGCTAGGCAATGAGCCCGCAACATCGGGGCAAACGCCCGCCACGACAACCACAGGCGATGACGCCAGCCATTCGGCAGTGGAGCAGGAAGAGGAGACGGGGAGCGAAGAAGACGCTCCCCAGAAGGACGAGGCGTCGCTCAGCCCTTGATGGCGCAGGTAACGGTGATCTCGACCTTGAGCTCATCGGCTGGCATCGGTGCCGTGATGCAGGTCCGCGCCGGAGCATGGCCTTCGGGCACCCAGGCGTCCCAGACCGCGTTCATGGCGGCAAAATCCTGGCCTTCCTTGAGATAAATGGTCGCCGAGAGTAGATGCTCACGGTCAGAGCCCACTTCCTCGAGCAGTGCCTCGACCCGCTCGAGCATGCTGCGGGTCTGTTCGGCAATATCGCCGTGACGGGCGTCGGGGCCAGCCACCTGGCCGCATAGATAGCCCACTCCATTGTGGATCACGGCGCGGCTCATGCGTGCCTTGGTGTCATGTCGAACGATGGTCATGAGTGTCTCGCTGCTTGAGTTTGTGAGTAAGTGAGTAACGAATCCAAACGGCATCCTAATACAGCGCGACAGGGCGTAAAACACTTTACTTCAGCACGGTGCAGTGACTCGGCGCCGTGCCAGCCGATAGGGACTTTGGTCATCATGGCGGGATATCGAGACTTGCTGCGTCATCATCGCGGCCTGCTGTCCATCGCCTTTCTGGCGATGTTCTCATCGAGCTTCGGGCAGAGCTTCTTCATCGGGCTCTTCCAGGCACCCATCAGTACACGACTGGGCCTGACGGCCGGCGAATTCGGCAGCGCCTATGCGCTGGTCACCCTGGTCGCGGGCTTCGCCATGCTGAGACTGGGTCCGAGCATCGACTGGATTCCACCGCGACGCTTCACCCTCCTCGTGCTGGCAAGCCTGACCCTTGGCGTTGCCCTGCTCACCCTATCCCCCTGGTGGCTGCTGGGCCTGGTTGGCCTGGGGCTGGTGCGCCTGTGCGGTCAGGGAATGATGACGCATCTGGGCAATACGCTGGCTGGGCGCGAATTCGTGGCCGAACGCGGGCGCGCACTGGGGCTGATCAGCGTGGGGGTGATGCTGGGTGAGAGCGCCCTGCCCCCGCTGATCGCCATGCTGCTGGTATGGTTCGGCTGGCAGGAACTGTGGTGGCTGTTTGGCCTGACACTTGCGGCCCTGTGGCTGCCGTTGCTCTTGTGCGGCCCCTGGCCGCAGGCGCCGGGCGTGCGTCCGACCGCTCAAGAGGGCCGCCAAGGGCCACGCCCGTTTCGCGAGACGCGCTTCTGGCGGCTGCTGCCCTTGCTGATGACGATGCCGGTCTCGATGACCGGACTCTTCATCTACCAGGCGCGCATGACCGAAGACCTCGGCAGCACCCTGGCGACCTACGCCCTGGCACTAACCGGCATGGGGCTCGCCAAACTACCCGGTGCCTTGTTGGGTGGACGCTTGGTCGATCATATCGGCCCCATACTGCTTGCCCGCCTCTACCTGCTGCCGTTCGCTCTGGCGCTGCTGCTGGCCATACTGGTAGGCGGCGATCTCGGGGTATGGGCGCTGATGGTCGGTGGAGGCCTGGCGATGGGCACTCAACAGCCGATCGCCACCAGCCTGCTGGTCAGCATATGGGGTAGCGAGCACCTGGGCACCGTGCGCGCGACGCTCAGCGCCGCCATGGTGTTCTCCACTGGCATTGCGCCGGCGCTACTTGGCTTCGCGCTGGATGCCGGCGTCACCTTCGAGGGCGTGCTGGGGGCCATGCTGGCTTTGCTGATGGCCGGCTGGTGGCTGGCTCAGGGCGCCTTACCGGCAGGTACCGACACGCCCTGAGCTTCTCAATCCGCGCAGCGCCGTTAACGCAACAGCAGCACCGGCAGGCTGGCGCGACGCAGCATGGTGGTGGTCGTACTCCCCACCAGCAGATGGCGCACCCGCGAGTGGCCATAGGCGCCCATCACCAGCATGTCGATGTCGTGCTCTTCGGCGTAGCCGCGCAGGCTCGCTTCCACCTCACCGGCGCGAATCTCGCCGTGGGCTTCGAAGCCAGCATCCGAGAGAGTCTTCAAGGCCCAGTCGAGCTGCGAGCGCACATCGGCCACCTCTGCTCCAACCATCACCACGTGACAGTCGATGCCCTTGAACAAAGGGCTCTGGGCGATCATTTCAACGCCCTTGCGGGTGGTCTTGCTGCCATCGAAGGCAATCATCACGCGCTTGGGGGCACGAAACTCATCGGGCACCATCAGAATCGGGCGATGCAGGCTGCGCACCACCCGCTCGAGGTTGGACCCCAGGTGCTCGGGCGCCTGATGGGCGGCTTCGCCGCGCTTGCCAATCACCAGCAGGCGGATGTCGTTTTCGAGCTCGGTCAGGGTCTCGACCAGCTCGCCATTGCGCTGGCGTGAGGAAGGCTCCGTCACACCGTCTTCGACGGCGCGGGCCTTGGCGGCCTCGAGTGTCACACGGCCGTGCTCCTGGGCCAGCCGCGCACGCTGTTCATCCAGGCTCGTCAGTTCCTCGAGCAAGTGCTCCCGAGAGCCCAGGCCAATATTGCCGGTCAGGTTGGCTTCGGCCACCTGCGGGTGATTGTCGACCACATGCAGAAAAGTCAGCGGCGCAGCCATGGCAAGGCTCGCCCAGGCGGCGTAATCGCATACGCCGGTGGAGAAGTGAGAGCCGTCGATGGCTGCCATCACTTGATCGGTCATGGTGCAGGTCCTTGGCAGGTGTGTGGCGTCTGGCTTATCGCCTTTCTACCGCAATGCGCCGGCGCTGAATAGCACCGGCGCACTTCGCGGCTCAGTGGCCGCCCATCAGCTTGTCGACGGCGTCCGGCTTGTCGTGGACCGCGAAGCGGTCGACGATGGTCGCGCTGGCTTCATTGAGGCCGATCACCTCGACCTCGGTGCCTTCACGGCGGAACTTGAGCACCGCCTTGTCCAGCGCCTCGACGGCGGTGATATCCCAGAAATGTGCCCGAGATAGATCGACCACCACGCGCTCGACGCTTTCCTTGAAGTCGAAGGCGCCCATGAAGCGCTCCCCGGAGGCGAAGAACACCTGCCCGACGACCTGATAACGACGGCCGCGACCGTCTTCGGTAGCCTCGGAGCCGATATAGAGAATATTGCCGACCTTGTTGGCGAAGAACAGCGAGGCCAGCAGCACACCGACGAAGACCCCCATCGCCAGGTTATGGGTGCTGACGGTCACCACCACGGTGGTCAGCATGACGATATTGGTGCTCAGCGGATGCTTCTTCAGATCACGGATCGAGGCCCAGCTGAAGGTACCGATGGAAACCATGATCATCACCGCTACCAGCGCGGCCATGGGAATCTGCGAGACCCAGTCGGACAGGAAGACCACCATCAGCAGCAGCACCACGCCGGCCACCAAGGTCGACAGGCGACCGCGCCCACCGGATTTGATGTTGATCACCGACTGGCCGATCATCGCGCAGCCCGCCATGCCGCCGAGCAGGCCGGCGCCGATGTTGGCAACACCCTGGCCCTTGCACTCGCGGTTCTTGTTGGAAGGCGTATCGGTCAGGTCATCGACGATGGTCGCGGTCATCATCGACTCGAGCAGGCCCACCACGGTCAGCATCACCGAGTAGGGCAGGATGATCCAGAGGGTCTCGAGGTTCAGCGGCACGTCCGGCCACAGGAAGACCGGCAGGGTATCCGGCAGCTCGCCCATATCACCGACGGTGCGGATATCCATGCCCGAGATGATATACACCGCCGTCAGCACCAGGATGCACACCAGCGGAGACGGCAGGGCCTTACCGATTACCGGGACCAGCGGGAACAGGTAGATGATGCCGAGCCCAGCGGCCGTCATGGCGTAGACATGCCAGGTCACGTCAGTGAGCTCGGGCAACTGGGCCATGAAGATCAGGATCGCCAGGGCATTGACGAAGCCGGTGACCACCGAGCGCGACACGAAGCGCATCAGGTCGGCGAGCCGCAAGTAGCCAGCCACGATCTGCAACACCCCGGTCAAAAGGGTCGCCGCCAGCAGGTATTCGAGCCCATGCTCCTTGACCAGGGTCACCATCAGCAGCGCCATGGCGCCGGTCGCCGCCGAGATCATGCCCGGCCGCCCGCCGGTGAAGGCGATGATCACGGCAATACAGAAGGAAGCATAGAGGCCGACCTTGGGGTCGACACCCGCGATGATCGAGAAGGCAATGGCCTCCGGAATCAGCGCCAGCGCCACCACGATTCCCGATAGCGAATCGCCCTTGATGTTGGAAAACCAGTCTTGCTTGATTGATCGGATCATTCTGCGGTCCAGTCGTAGGTCCATGTCATGCCCGGAGGCGCGAAGCGCGTGGCGCGCGATGACGTCGAGATATGGGAGCTGCGTTAAGCGCGACACTAGTTTCAGCCTGCCAGCACAGGCAGACCGGAGACGCAGCAAAGCGTGTCGCTAATCAGCACGGTTGGCGCCAGGATGACGCCAAGCGATGACGCTGCCATGAAGACAGCGACAGGATGGGAAGGGAGCGCTAGGGCGGGGTACTGCCAGTGACCGGCAGGCAATGCCAAGTAGTAACTATCATATCTGCTGCCACAGAGAATCATCCCGTAACTTGCAGGCCAGGACCGTCACGGCGACCCTCGACCTTGGTGTTATCAACGTCTTTTCGACAAGCGCAGAATTCTAACAGCTGGCTGTGCGGCCTGCACCCCCGGGAGAAGCGACGATGGGGCTAAGGTGACTGCCAGGGCAACCTCACGATTGACTCATCAGTTACTAGCCACTTACCTCGTCACTACTGTCATCGCCCCTGGAATCGGACCGAGGCGACGGAGACCGTCGGTACTCGCCCATGTCCCGGAAAGCCTGCATGACATCCATGGGCAGCGGGAAGAAGATGGTTGAGGCATTCTTGTTACTCATGTCGCTCATGGTCTGCAGGTAACGCAGTTGCAGCGCTGCCGAGTTTTCAGACATCACATTGGCGGCTTCGACCAGTTTCTTCGAGGCCTGCAGCTCGCCTTCGGCATGGATGACCTTGGCGCGCCGCTCGCGCTCCGCCTCCGCCTGGCGGGCGATGGCGCGGATCATACTCTCGTCGAGATCGACGTGCTTGATCTCGACGTTGGCGACCTTGATGCCCCACCCTTCGGCGGAGCTATCGATGATCTCCTGAATGTCCTTATTGAGCTTGTCACGCTCGGAAAGCATTTCGTCGAGCTCGTGCTTGCCAAGCACCGAGCGCAGGGTGGTCTGGGCCAGTTGGCTGGTGGCATTGACATAGTGCTCGACCTGGATGATGGCCTTCTCCGGATCGACTACCCGGAAGTACAGCACCGCATTGACCCTGACGGTGACGTTGTCCTGAGAAATCACATCCTGCCCCGGCACATCCATGGTGATCACACGGAGATCGACCACCTGCATCCGCTGAACGGCGGGAATAATGAATACCAGCCCCGGCCCCATGACCCGTTGGAAGCGCCCCAGGAAGAACACCACGCCGCGCTTGTATTCCGGCAGGATGCGAATCGATGCCGCCAGCAGCATGATCAGCAACACCACCGGCACTAGATAGGAAATCCACATGGCTCACACCTCCTTGGATGAAAGCGGCCCCAATGGCTCGGCTTCATCTGATGAATGCCTAGGCTCGACGTCCCCTCAGACCACACCTAAGTCTCTGGTGATGATTCCTCGATCGGTTCGACCTCAACGGTCAGGCCCTCAAGGCGCACCACTCTGAGGGCCTGCCCCTTACGCACCGGCTCGCAAGCATGAGCCCGCCAGCGTTCGTTGTGCAGCCATACATGACCATCGCCGTCGAAGTCCTCCAGCGCTCTGGCCTCGGTGCCCAGCATCTCTTCCTTTCCGGTCCGCGCGGGGCGCCGGCGCAGACGCATGAAATGGACCATCATCCACAGCAGCAGGGCCGCAGCGAGTCCTGCCACACCACCGATCAGCGGCAGCGAAACACTCAGATTCTCGGCATCCATCAGGATCACCGAGCCAATCACGAAGGCCACGATACCGCCGATGCCGAGAATGCCGAAGCTGGGCATCAGCGCCTCCCCGGCAATCAGCCCCAGGCCGACCAGGATCAGCGCCAGGCCGGCAAAGTTGACCGGCAGCACCTGAAAAGCAAACAACGCCAGCAACAGTGAGATCACGCCAATGGTGCCGGGCACCAGACTGCCGGGGTTGGCCAGTTCGAAGATCAGCCCGTAGAAGCCGATGATCATCAGGAAGTAGGCAACGTTGGGGTCGCTGATTACCGACAAGAGCTCAGTGCGCCAGTCCGGGGCAAAGCGCTCGAGGGTCAGGCCGGCGCTGTCCAGCACCCGTTCACCGCTGGCCATGACCACGGTCCGACCATCGACCTGAATCAGCAGATCGTCGAGGTCGCGGGCCAGCACATCGATCACGCCCTGCTCGAGGGCCTCTCGAGACGTCAGAGTGCGCGCCTCTCGCACGGCGAGTTCGGCCCAGTCGGCGTTACGCCCGTGTCGCGCGGCGAGGCTGCGGATATAGGCCACCGCATCCTCGAGTACCTTGCGCTCCATCGCGGTAGTACCCCGTCGTTTCGGGGCGTCGGCGGCGGGGTCGTCTGCCGACTGAGAACCTGAAGCCTGAGAGTCCGAAGTCACAGAGTTCGAAGTCACAGAGCCTGAAGCCCGGGCGTCTACAACCTGAGTATCGGTGCTCTTGGCAGCACCAGCACCGCCGGACGCATCGGCGCTCGTCGCGGCCTCGCCGCCCTTGGTCTTGTCCGGCGCCGCATTCCCTGCATCTTCCTCATCGGTCGCGGGGGCCTCGTCGCCAAGGCCGGGCAGACCGCCACCGCCCATACTCACCGGAGTGGCCGACCCCAGGTGCGTCGAGGGGGCCATGGCCGCCACATGGCTGGCATACAAGAGATAAGTGCCGGCACTGGCCGCTCGCGCGCCGTCGGGTGCAACATAGACCACCACCGGGACCGGTGAAGCGAGCATCTCACTGATCATGTCGCGCATCGAGGCATCGAGCCCGCCGGGCGTATCCAGGATAAGAATCGCGAGTTCCGCCTGGGCGTCCCGGGCCCGGTGCAGGCCACGAATGAAGTAGTCAGCGGTGGCGGGCCCAACGGCGCCATCCAGGGTCATCACCAGGCCCAAACGATCACGCGCATCCTGCTGGGCAAGAACCGGCCCCAGCCAGGCAAGCATCACCCCGAGCAGCAGAGCCGTGAGGCTCGGCCACAGCCAACGGCGTCGTATGCGCTGGGATGTGATGACCTGCATGACATCTGCCCCCTTCCCTGTAGGCTGGCACCCAAAGATGCCGTGCCAGGCGAAGGCATCCTTCACCGCCCGCCTGAGCCGCGGACCCGGCTAGCCTCTTTCTCTTACAACATAGTCAAGATCCATCCTACCCGGGCCGAATAGTCAGCCTCATAGCCGCGTGATTTCCGCCGTCCTCATGCCTCTCTCTTGCAAAGACTCATCCTCATAGCCTCGCCTTCATCTACTTTCATAACCCTACTTTCAAAACCGGACTTTCAAACTCCAGACAAAAGCCGGCCGAAGCCTGCCTGGCAGGTAGGCCGGCCGGCGATCCAGCGCGCATGCCAATAGAGCGCCTGATTGCTCGAGACGCAGGGCACACCGAAGCGCTGCTCGAGCTCGTCGAGCACATCCAGCGCACGCAGGTTGGTACAGGGCAAGACCACCGCATCGACTGGCCCCGCCCCCTCGAGCAGCGTCGCCAGCGCATCCCCCAGGCAGGCGGGGTCCACCGCCGGAATGTCCGGATCGTGATCGAGACGGAAGCCGCCGATGGCCGCGACCTCGATGTCTTGCGCGCTGAAGGCGGCAAGGAAGGCATCATCGACCTCACGCACATAGGGCGTCAGTACGGCGATACGTCGCGCCTCCAGCGCTTCGAGGGCGGCACGGATGGCGAGCCAGGGGTGAGTGACCGCCACCTCCGGGCGCACGGCATGCAGGCGCTCGGCAATCGCCACATCGCCAATCAACAATCCCCCCGAGGTGCAGCCGAATGCCAGGGTATGAAGCGGAAGCCCCGGTACCAGCGTCGCCGCCGCTGGGGTGATACCCGCCTCGAGCGCCTTGAGAGCCTCGGGGGTCACCTCGGCATGGGTAGGCATGCGCGTGCAGAAAAGCTCCATGTCGTCCCCGACCAGTCGATGCCAGTCCCGCTCCAGGGTGTAATCGGTGTCGAGCAGCACCAGGCCGATGCGTAAAAGCTCCGGCCGGTTATAGCGCTGAAAGGGCAGCGCGCGATCATCGGCGACGGCAGCGTTAGGTAGTGAAGACACTGAAGAGACTGACGACATGGCAACATCCATCAACATGAGGGGATGCCATTACCTTAGTCGCTTCACGCGGCTCAAGCTTCCACGATCATGTCAGCGCCGCACTTATTTCCATTCAGCGGTTGTGACTGTCTACCCAGCCCGCTGACACCGAGTCAGTTACTGTGACAAAAAGACTGTAAGCTTTGGCGACGACGCTCGACCAAGTTCCATCACCCTTTGTTTTCCTGAGCCGAGACCATCATGCTCGACACGGACACTGCTGCCTCGACAGAGGCTATCGCCTCGCTGCGCCAGCCACTACATCAGGCCCTCATCGAGGCGGGCCTCGATGGTGAGCTAACGGCTCTGACCCCGATGGCCGACACCGGCCTGGCTCACGCCCATCTTTGGCTGTCCCGCCACAGCGGCGAGGACTGGGTAGCGCGGCTGCCCAAACAGAGCCAGATGCGCCTGGCCGGTGATGACAACCTTACCTATCAGGCGGCCTGCTTCACACGAGCAAGCCAGGGCGGCCATACGCCGGCCCTCAGGGCGGTGCTCCCCACGAGCGATGCCCTGCCGCGAGGCGGCCTGTTGGTGTCGGCGATCCGCGGCCGCCACGCCCGGCTGCCCGATGACCTGTCGGCGATCGCCAAGGCCCTTGCCAGCCTGCACGCACAGCCGCTGCCACCGGCCTCTCAGCGAGCGCCCTTGCAGGCGCCGAATGATCCCTGGGCGGCCATGCTTGCGGAGCTTCATCAGCAGGCCGTCTATCTCGACCGAGCCAAGATCGCCCCCGAGGTTCACCGCCAGCTTTCCGGTGACCTAACAGACCTCGAGCAATGGTGCCGCCAGGCGCCGCCGGCCAGTCAGTCGCTGATCAGTTTCGATGCCCACCCCGGCAACTTTCTGATTCAGGACGACGGTCGCGCGATGCTCGTTGACCTGGAAAAATGCCGCTACAGCCTGCCCGGCTTCGACCTAGCCCATGCGAGCTTATACACCTCGACCACCTGGGACCCGAACAGCCATGCCGAACTGAGCATTGCCCAGGTACGTGCCTTTCACCGTGCCTGGGCTGCCGCCATGGCCGAGCAAGACGCACGCACCGATGCCGAGGAACTGATGCAGTGTCGCCGCGCCATGTGGCTGTGGTCGGTGACCTGGTGCGCCAAGTGGCAGGTCGAGCAACAAAGGGCCCGAGATGCCAGTGCGGCAGGCGAAGACTGGTCGTCGGAACTCAGTGATCCCGCGCTGATCGCGCGCGTCGCCGACCGGGTCGAGCACTACCTGTCGCCAGATGTCATTGCCCGGGTTCGCCATGAGTGGCGGGCACTGGCCGATGACAGCGGCCTGGCCTGACGCGCCTTCTCAAGCGCCTTACTGTGCAATGCTCATCATCCTACAAGATCATCACAAGGACTCTCGCCATGCATCGGACAGCTCTCTTAGCCCGCCAGGGCGCCTTCACTCGCTCTTGCGGCCGCTCGCTTGCAAGCGCCGCCCTCTGCGCCGCCGCGCTCGCCACTGCCCTACCAAGCCTCGCCCAGGACGACGCGCTGGCACTGGACGACTGGGCGGCCATCGAACAGGCCGCCCAAGGTCAGACGGTCTACTGGAATGCCTGGGGCGGAGACAGCCGCACCAACGACTACCTGTCCTGGGTGGCCGATGAACTCGAGGCACGCCACGATATCGAGCTGGTACACGTCAAGCTCAGCGATACCAGCACGGCGGTATCGCGGGTCATCGCCGAAAAGGCCGCCGGCAACCTCGATGAGGGTGCCATCGATCTGATCTGGATCAACGGCGAGAACTTCGCCGCCATGAAGGACAACGACTTGCTGTTCGGCCCCTTCGCCGAGGCCCTGCCTAATTACGCGCTGACCCGTGCCGATGCCAACCCGGAGGTACGCGTCGACTTCACGGTTCCCACCGAGGGCTATGAGGCGCCCTGGGGCAAGGCACAGCTAACCTTCTACTACGACAGCGCCCGGGTCGAGACCCCACCGGGCTCCATGACCGAACTGCTCGATTGGGCACGCACCCATCCGGGTCGCTTCACCTATCCCCTGGTGCCCGACTTTACCGGCAGCACCTTCCTCAAGCAGGCGCTTATCGAGCTGACGCCAGACACCGCGCCGCTCTATCAGCCGGTCGAGGAGAGTGACTTCGCCGCCATTACCGCCCCGCTGTGGGACTATCTCGACACCCTGCACCCCTACCTGTGGCGCGAAGGACGCAACTTCCCGACCAGTGGCCCCGAAATGAAGCGCCTGATGGGTGATGGCGAATTGAGCCTGGCCTTCACCTTCATTCCCTCCGAGCCTGCGGCAGCCGTGGCCGACTTCCAGTTGCCGCCCACCACCCGCAGCTATGTGCTGGATGGCGGCACTCTGGGCAACGTCCACTTCGTGGCCATTCCCTTCAATGCCAGCCACAAGGCCGGTGCCCTGGTCACCGCCAACTTCCTGCTCTCGCCAGAGGCCCAGGCGCACAAGCAGGACCCGGCCGTGTGGGGGGACCGGACGGTGCTAGACATGAGCGCCTTGAGCAACAAGGAGCGGGTGACCTTTATCGACGACAGTGACAACCCGGCCGCCCTGCCCGCCGATGCCTTGTCGAAGACGCTTCCCGAGCCGCACCCGAGCTGGATGGAACGCCTCGAGGCAGCCTGGCTCGAGCGTTACGGCAACCAGTGATTCGATGCGCCTCTTCTCACCGACCATTCGCACCATCCCCTGGCTGGCCATGGCCCTGCTCAGCCTGCCGGTGGCCGGGGGACTCGCCGGTGTGCTGGCCCCGGCACTGGGCTGGCTGCCGGCGCTCGGCGGCAATGAACTGACCCTCGAGCACTGGCGCACCCTGGTGGCGACACCAGGGCTTGCCGATATGGTGCGCCTGAGCCTGAGCGCCGGGCTTGCCAGTGCGCTGATCTCGCTTGCCATCGTCATGCTGTTTCTCGGCGCCTTCGCCGAGACGCGGGCATTGGCCCTGGTACGGCGTCTGCTGTCCCCTTTGCTGGCGGTGCCGCATGCCGCCGCCGCTATCGGCATCGCCTTCCTGCTCGCGCCCTCGGGGCTTGCAAGCCGCCTGCTTTCGCCCTGGCCAAGCGGCTGGGACACACCACCGGACTATCTGTTCCCCGGCGACCCCTGGGGACTGGGCCTGATCATCGGCCTAGTCATCAAGGAAGTGCCCTTTCTGTTGCTGATGAGCCTGGCCGCCCTGCCCCAGTGCCAGGCCCAGGCACGGCTGAGGCTGGCCCGGTCGCTGGGCTATGCACCGGTGACCGCCTTCGCCAAGGCGGTGCTGCCGGGGCTCTACCCGCTGATTCGTCTGCCGATCTATGCGGTGATAGCCTTCGCCTCCGCCAATGTCGAAGTGGCCATGATCCTCGGCCCCACCACGCCACCGCCGCTGGCCGTGGCGGTGGTGCGCTGGATCAATGACCCGGACCTTTCCATGCGCTTTGTCGCCTCGGCGGCGGCGCTGTTACAGCTCGGCGTGACCCTGGCGGCGCTCGGCCTTTGGTGGCTCGGCGAACGGCTGGTCGCCAGCCTCTCCCGCACCGCCCTGACCGGTGGGCGCCGTGAGGCCGGTGATCGCCTCTGGGCCGGTGCCGGCGGCCTCGCCACCCTGCTGGCCGTGCTTCTGCTGGGCGGCAGCCTCATGGGGCTGGTGCTGTGGTCGTTGGCGGCCTGGTGGCCCTTCCCGGCGGCACTGCCAAGTCCGTTGAGCTATCACGCCTGGCAGGGAGCGCTGCCCGGGCTCAAGGAGCCGCTGACCCAAACGGCACTGATCGGCCTCGCCGCCACCGGGCTGTCGCTGCTATTGACCGTCGGTGCCCTGGAAGCCGAGCATCTGCGCCACCGCGGCATGGCCGCCTGGGCGGAACTGGTGCTGTATCTGCCCTTGGTCGTGCCGCCGGTGGCCTTCCTGTTCGGCCTGGTGCAACTGCAGGTCCAGGCCGGGCTGGCCCCGGGAGCACTGGCCGTGATTCTGGCCCACAGCCTCTTCGTGCTGCCCTATGTCTTCCTGTCGCTTGCCGAGAGCTATCGGCGCCTGGATCCTCGCTGGGCGCAGGTGGCGGCGAGCCTTGGCCATTCTCAGGCCAGCCTCTTCTGGCGCGTACGCCTGCCGCTGCTGACGGTCCCCATTCTCACCGCTGCGGCGGTCGGGTTCTCGGTCAGCGTCGGCCAATATCTGCCAACCCTACTGATGAGTGCCGGCCGCCTGTCCACGCTGACCACCGAGGCGGTCAGCCTGGCAAGCGGTGGCGACCGCCGTCTGACCGCCGTCTATGCACTGATGCAGCTGCTGCTGCCGGCCCTGGGCTTCGCTTTGGCGCTGGCCCTGCCGCGTCTGCTGATGCGTCACCGAAGTGGAGTACTCAACCCGTGACCTCTCTCGATGCCTTTTCCCCTGGCGGGACGCCCCAGACGAGCACGGAACACTCGGCGGGCGACGACCTTGCCACTGGGCATTCCCTGATCCTCGAGAACATCCGTATCGATCAGGGCAGTCGCCCGCTGCTGTCGCTCAATACCCGTATCGCCCCGGGTGAGGTGCTGACGCTGATGGGCCCGTCAGGGGTCGGCAAGTCGACTCTGCTCGCCTACCTGGCCGGCTTCCTGGCGCCCGCCTTCAGCGGCCAAGGGCGAGTATTGCTCAACGACAGGGACCTTTCTCGCCTGCCGGCCGAGACGCGCCAGCTGGGCCTATTGTTCCAGGACCCGCTGCTCTTCCCTCACCTGAGTGTCGGCGGCAACCTGGCCTTCGGCATGCCGCGTAACGTGTCTCGAAAAAAGGCTCTCAAAGGAGAAAGGAAGGCGACCCGCCAGGTACGCGGCGAGGCGATCGAGGCAGCACTCGAAGAAATCGGCTTGGCCGGCTTCGCCGACCGCGACCCGACCACGCTCTCCGGCGGCCAACGGGCCCGGGTGGCACTGATGCGGGTGCTGCTCTCGCGGCCCTGTGCCATGCTGCTGGATGAGCCCTTCTCTAAGCTCGATGCCTCGCTTCGCCACGAGATGCGTTCGCTGGTCTTCACGCGGGTGCAGCGCCTTGGCCTCCCGACGCTGATGGTTACCCACGATGAAGCCGATGCCAAGGCCGCCGGCGGTCCGGTCATAGAGCTCGGGGCCCAATATTGACCCAGTCCATCAACCGCCCCTATCCCGTGCACTCCCCATGCCTCATCCAAGCCTGTGACCATGCCCGTATCCACCGCTCTCTCCAATCCGCCGCGCCTGAGCATCATCATTCCCACCCTGAACGAAGCGGCCGGCATCGACGCTCAGCTGACGGCCCTGCTCGGCTTGTGGGTGTGCGGCGTCGAGATCATCGTCGTCGATGGCGGCAGTCAGGATGACACCGTGGCGATTGCCAAGCACCATGCCAGCCGGGTGCTATCCAGCGAGCCAGGCCGAGCCAGGCAGATGAACCTGGGCGCCCGAGCCAGTCGTGGCGAGCAGCTGTTGTTTCTTCACGCCGATACCAAGCTGCCCCGGCGCGCCGACCGGCTGATCGCCAAGGCCTTGTCCGGTTCACGCTGCTGGGGGCGCTTCGACATTCGCCTATCGGGTGAGCAGAGCATGCTGGGGGTGATTGCCTTCTGCATGAACTGGCGCTCGCGACTCACCGGCATCGCCACCGGCGACCAGGCCCTGTTCATGACCCGCGCCGCCTTCGAGGCCGTGGACGGCTACCCCGACCAACCGCTGATGGAGGACATCGAGATCAGCAAGCGTTTGAAACATCTGTCGAAGCCGGCCTGCCTGAGGGCGCAGGTGGTAAGCTCCGGGCGACGCTGGGAGAACAATGGCCTCTGGGCGACCATGCTGCTGATGTGGCGGCTGCGCTATCGCTACTGGCGGGGCGAGGACTGCCAACGACTGGCCGAGGAGTACCGCCATGCACGCTGATCGCCATGACGACGGCTTTCCTCTGGCGATTCTCGCCAAGGCCCCGGTACCCGGGCGGGTCAAGACGCGGCTGACTCCCACCTTCGCCCCCGAGGCCGCGGCCAGGCTACACGAGGCGCTGCTGCGCCAGACCCTGGCGGTCGCGCTGGCCGCCACCCCGGCCCATCGCATCGTGCTGTGGACGGGGCTCGAGCATGACCATCCGCTGTTCGTGGAATTTGCCGAGCGCCACGGCATCGGCCTGCGCCCCCAGCCCGAGGGCGATCTGGGTCTGCGCATGTTCACCGCGCTCGAGGCCATGGGCGCACCGGGGCTGCTGGTGGGCAGCGACTGTCCGGTGCTGACCGCCCAGTTGCTGGCCAACTGTCACGCGGCGCTGGCCCATCACGACGGCGTGCTGCTACCCGCCGAAGACGGCGGCTATGCACTGGTAGGGCTACGCAAGCCCCGTCAGGCGTTTTTCACGGATATCGACTGGGGAAGCGATCAGGTGCTTGCCCAGACGCTTGCCAGAGCGGACAGCCTGGGATGGCGGATCGCGCAGCCGGCCAAGGTCTGGGACGTCGACCGCCCCGCCGATGTGGCCCGCTGGCAGGGTCAGGATACCTCGTCTTGATGTTTCGTCTCAGTGGGTCATGATACGAAGCGCTATCAACGACAGGGAATCACATGGCCGCGGAAACCACGCAAAACACCCATGCAAGGATGCAGCGCCTGGCGGCCGTGCGGCCTCGGCTGGTGTCCTTCGCCAGACTGCAATTGAGGGAGCCGGCCCTGGCCGAGGATACCGTGCAGGAAGCACTGGCCACGGCCATCGAGAAGGATGACGACTTTGCGGGGCGCTCCGGTTACGAGACCTGGGTATTCGGCATCCTCAAGTACAAGATCCTCGATGCCCTGCGCGCCCAACGCCGCCAGGGCAAGTGGCAGCCCTTCGTCGACGACGGCGATAACGAGGCGATCGATCGACAGTTTCAGCAAAGCGGGCACTGGCAGGTCGCCGCTCGCCCCTCGGACTGGGGTGACCCGGAAGCCACCTTCGCCAACGAGCATTTCTGGCAGGTCTTCGACGCCTGCATGATTGCCCTGCCGGACAACATCGCCCGGGTGTTTTCGCTGCGCGAACTGATGGGGCTTTCCACCGCCGATATCTGTAAAGAAACCGGGCTCAAGGAGAATAACTGCTGGGTGATCCTGCACCGTGCTCGCCTGCGCCTGCGCGCCTGCATCGAGCGCGGCTATCTCTCAGAGCATGCCCCCCAGCACGGCCTGTCGGAGCGAGGAAAATGATCAAGATGATGCTGTGCCGGGAAGCGACCCGGCTGATGTCCAAGCGCCTGGATGCGCCCCTCGGCCTTGGCGAGCGCTTGTCGCTGCGCCTTCACCTCGGCATGTGTCGCCCCTGTCGGCACTGCAATGCTCAGTTCGATGTATTGCATCGGGTGGGACATCACTTCGACGCTGAGCCGAACGCTGACAAAAGCGACAACGCCCCACGGTCATGACGGCATACCGACAAGGCCTAGATGAGCCGATCGGCAAGCTCCCAAAGATCCCCCACCGTAACGTCGGGCTCACCGCCCCAGGCATCGAAGGGCGCCTCGGCGCTGCGCCTTATCCAGGCGGCATGCAGCCCGGCATGGCGGGCGCCGATGACATCGAAGGGGTTGCTGGAAATCAGCCAGGTGTCCTGCGCCTCGCTCTCCATACGGTCGCGCAGATGCGAATAGACCGCAGGGTCGGGCTTGAACCGTTTGACCTCATCGGCGCTGACGATGTCGTCGAAATGATCTCTCAGCCCGGCCTGGCTCAGCAGGCCGTCGACCGCCTCACGGGTGCCATTGGAGAAGGCCACGCAGGTCACACCGGCGCGGGCAAAGCGCTCCAGCGCCTCGGCAACGTCGGGAAAGGCCGGCAGCTTGCCGTAAGTGGCCATCAGGCGATCCTTCTGCCCCTCAGTAAGGCCCGCCCCCAAGGCCCGGTCGGTAAACTCCAGCGCCTCTCGAGTGCAGTCGGAAAAAGGCGCATAGGCCCCCATCAAGCTTCGCCGGAAGCTGTATTCCAACTGCTTGTCACGCCAGCGCTGAGAAAAAGTCGCCGCTCGTTCACCGAGCGTTTCTTCCAGTTCAGCGATCACCCCGTGGGTGTCGATCAGGGTGCCGTAGACATCGAAGGCCAGTACACGTTTGCTCATCTTGCATCCTTGTACTTGATACTGAGTACTTATAACTGAGTACTTATAAATGAGTACTCGAGACTGAGAGCTTGAAACCTAGCACCTAACACTGAGTCCCCGAGGCGTAGAAAGTGCCTCGCATGCTTACCCGATCAACAGCTTGGCCGCATTTGGCATCAGCGACAAGCCCAGGGCCCAGGCTGGCGGCCAGCACCGCAGTTGCTGATCCAAAAGGCTCAGCTCAGGCGGCTCAGGGCGAAATCCGCGATGGCGGTGTCCTGCACGCCGGTGCCGGTTAGATCGCAGACGGTGATGGTGGCAGGCGTCAGCCGCAGGCGCTGGCCTTCGGCAATCACGCGGCCTAGCTCGAAGACCTTGAACGGCACCTCGCCATCGGCGCCGGCCGCAGCCCCGTCAGCGGACCCGGCGAAGGCCTTGAGCTCGCCGTTGCGCTCGCTCTGGGCTCGGCTGTCGCATACGAAGGCATCGGCACGGGTGAGTACGCTGGTCTCGAGCTCGCGTTTCTCGGGGCTATCCGAGCCCATGGCGGTAACGTGCACGCCCTCGGGCAGGTCCGCCGCACTGAGAATCGGCTGCTGGGACGGCGTGGTGGTCACGATGATGTCAGCGTCGGCACAGGCGGAACGGACGCTTTCATGCACCGTCACCTCAAGCCCCTGGGCACGCAGTTGCTCGGCGCAGTCATGCGCGGCCTGCGGCCGGCGCGCCCAGAGGTCCACGGCCTTTATATCGCGCACCAGACGCAGCGCTTCTACCTGACGACGCGCCTGCTCGCCGGCCCCCAGCACCGCGACCCGCTGGCTGTCTGGCCGGGACAGGTACTTGGCGGCAATGGCGCCTGCCAGGGCGGTGCGCACCATGGTCAGATAGCCCTCGTCGAACAGCACCGCCTCAACCAGACCGGTCTGGGCCGAGAACACCATCATCAGGCCGTTGAGGCTGGGAAGCCCTCGCTTGGGGTTGTCGAAGAACCCGGGGCTTACCTTGATGGCGAAACGGGAAAAGCCGCGAATGTGCGCGGTCTTGACGTCGACCTCGCCGTTGGCCTCCTCGATGGCCATGGACAGAATCGGCGGCTGTACCGCCTCGCCACGTCCCAGGGCCGCGAAGCCCGCTTCCACGGCGTTCAGGGCCTCCTGATCCAGCGTCACGGCCGCGCTGATCGCCGCCCGGTCGAATAGCTGCATGAGCCTCTCCTGATAAGAAAATGTCGTATTGCGCAAATCAGACGTATTAGCGTCCTACGAGGTGCCGCGCTCGATCAAGCGTCTCGAGGGACACCCCGTTGCCGGAGACGATCAGCGCCACCGTCTGGCCGCGGATGTCGATACCGTGCTCCTCGATCGCCGCCAGCCCGACCGCTGCGGCCCCTTCGACCAACAGTTTCTCGTTTTCGAGCATATCGACCATGGCGTGGGCGATGGCCGCCTCGGAGACCTGGTAGTGATCGTCCATCACCTCGTCGACCAAGGCAAAGCTGCAGCGGTTATCCAGGCCGATGCCGCCGCCCAGCGAATCACCGAGGCTCTCGGCCTCCTCGACCGCCACCGGATGGCCGGCTTCCAGGCTCTTCCACATCGCCGCCCCGCGACTGAGGCTGACCCCGGTCACCTGGACCTCAGGGCGAATGGCCTTCATAGCCGCCCCGATGCCGCCGAGCAGGCCACCGCCGGAGAGCCCGACGAAGACCCGGTCGAGCTGGGGTGCATCTTCCATCAACTCGAGACCTATGGTGCCCTGGCCGGCGGCAATCAATGGATCGTCGAAGGGCGGGATCAGGGTCATGCCTTCCTCGTCGACCAGCCTCGCCACTTCCTCGAAGGCCTGGTCCTGGCTGGCGCCGACGCGGGTCACGGTGGCGCCCAGGGCTTCGATGGTGGCGATCTTGTTGGACGGCACCAGGGTCGACAGGCAGATGGTCGCCGGCACGCCCAGGCGCGCCGCGGCAAAGGCCACCGCCCGGCCGTGGTTGCCGGTAGAGGCGGTAGTGACGCCGCGGGCCAAGGCCTCGCGGCCATGGCGTTCGATCAGGGCGGCGATCATGTTGGTGGCGCCGCGCAGCTTGAAGGCGCCGGTGGGCTGGCAGGTCTCGAGCTTGAGCAGCACCTCGGCATCGAAGCGACGTGACAGGGCCGCCGACGGGACCAGCGGCGAGCGCACCACCTGGCCGGTGATACGCTTACGCGCCCGGTAGAGTTCGGCCAGGGTGACGCCATGAGTAGAGTGAGACATAGGCGCTTCCTTCATGCATGCATTCTTCAGCGGATGACCCTAACCATAGCGGTAACCGCCGTCATGACCAGCGCATGACCAAAGACGCCGCCCATTGGGCGGCGCCTTCGACTTTCAGCCTTCGCTTGCCGGATCGTCGATCAGCAAAGATCGCCCGATGCGGTAAGCTCGTCTGTCACCTTGTCAACCGCACGCTTGGCGCGGGCGATGATCTCGTCGACCTGATCACGGGTGGTGATCAGCGGCGGCGCAAACCCGAGGATGTCTCCCTGCGGCATGGCACGGGCGATCAGGTTCTCCTCGAGGGCGGCCGCGGCGATACGCGGACCGACCTTGAGGCTCGGATCGAAGTGGGCACGCTTGGCCGGATTGGCGGAAAACTCAAGCGAGGCCAGCATGCCCACACCACGCGCCTGCCCGACGATCGGGTGATCCCCGAAGGTGGCCTGCATCTGCTGCTGCAGGTAGGCACCGGTCTCGGCGGCGTTGGCGGTCAGGCCCTCGCGCTCGATGATCTCGAGGTTGGCAAGACCCGCCGCACAGCCCAGCGCATGGCCGGAGTAGGTCCAGCCGTGGCCGATCGGGCCGTATTCACCGGTCCCCTGCTCCAGCACCTTCCATACGCGGTCGCCGACGATCACCCCGGACAGTGGCTGATAGGCGCTGGTCAGGCCCTTGGCGACGGTGATCAGGTCCGGCTTGATGCCGTAGTGATGGCTGCCGAAGTTGGTGCCGATACGCCCGAAGCCACAGACCACCTCGTCGGCGATCAGCAGCACGTCGTACTTGTCGAGCACGGCCTGGATCGCTGCCCAGTAGCCTTCCGGCGGCGGCACGATGCCACCGGTGCCGAGCACCGGCTCACCGATGAAGGCGGCAACGGTGTCGGGGCCTTCGGCGAGAATCATCTCCTCGAGCTGCGTAGCGCAGTGGGCCGAGAATTCCTGCTCGCTCATGCCTTCCTGCTCGGCGGCGCGGTGATAGTAATACGGCGCCTCGGTGTGGCGGATGGTATCGATCGGCAGGTCGAAGTGATCGTGAAATGCCTTCAGGCCGGTCAGTGAGCCCGATGCGATACCAGAACCGTGATAGCCACGCATCCGCGAAATGACCTTCTTCTTCTGCGGGCGACCGAGCACGTTGTTGTAATAACGCACCAGCTTGAGCTGCGTCTCGTTGGCATCACTGCCTGACATGCCGTAGTAGACCTTGGACATGCCGGGACCGGCCAGCTCGAGAATCTTTTCGGAAAGCTCGACCTGCGCTTGGTTAGAGTGCCCCACATAGGTGTGGTAATAGGACATCTCGAGGGCCTGCTTGTAGATGGCGTCAGCCACCTCGGTGCGGCCATAACCGATGTTGACGCAGTACAGGCCGGCAAAGCCGTCGATGAATTCGCGACCGTCCATATCGACGATATTGATGCCTTTGCCTCCGGTAATCACCCGGCCCGGCGCATCGCCATGGGCAAAGTCGCGCAGGTGCGTGGAAGCATGGAAGGTGACCTTGCGGTCGCGATCAATCAGGTCCTGGTGCTGCTGGCTCATCTCGTTCTCTCTTTTCTTGTCCCCCCTGCATAAAGGGGAGGTTGTGGCGTTGTGTTGTTCTGGATTAAGGGTTCTGGATTAGGGGTTCTGAATTAGTGGCGCCGCATGACGCCTGGCAAGATGCCCGCGAACACGCCATGAACCCGTCCCTGGGGGCTCGGCTTTTTCATCCCTGAAAAAGACGGTTCGCTTGGCACCTTACCGCGCTGCGTGGAAAGCTCAGCTACCGGAAACGGACCCCAAGGCGCCCAGGCAGTAGTACTTGGTTTCCAGGTATTCATCGATGCCGCTGACGCCGCCTTCTCGGCCAAGCCCCGACTGCTTGACGCCACCGAAGGGAATCGGCGGCCCAGTCATCTTGACCGAGTTGACCGAGACCATGCCGTATTCCAGCGCCCGCATCAGCTTCCAGATGCGACGGATGTCGTGGGTGTAGACATAGGCGGCAAGGCCGTATTCGGTGTCGTTGGCCATGGCAATGACTTCATCATCGTCGCTATAGGCGGTGATACCGGCCACCGGCGCGAAGTTCTCTTCCCGCCAGACCTTCATCTCGCGGGTCACACCGGTCAGCAGTACCGGCATGAAGAAATTGGGGCCGGGAGCTGCCGATTGATCGCCGGCCACCAGGGTCGCCCCCCGGGAAATGGCGTCGTCGACGATGCTGGACGCCTTTTCCACCGCCTGGCCGTGAATCAACGGGCCCAGATCCACCTCACTTTGCAGGCCATTGCCCACGGTCAGCGCCGCCATGCGCTCGGCGAAGTGCTCGACGAAGGCGTCGTGGATCGACTCGTGCACCAGGATACGGTTGGCCGCCAGGCAATCCTGGCCGGCGGTCTGGAACTTGGCCGCCACCGCCGCCAGCGCGGCTTCGTGTGGGTCCATGTCCGGGCCGACGATAAAGGGCGCATTGCCGCCAAGCTCCAGCGAGACACGCTTGACGGTACCGGCGCTCTGTTCGAGCAACAGCCGCCCGACCCGCGTGGAACCGGTGAAGGACAGCGCCTTGACGCGCTCTTCCTTGCACAGGATCGAGGACACCTCGGCAGGCTCGCCCAGCACCACGTTGAAGATACCCGCAGGAATGCTGGCCCGCTCGGCAAGCTCGGCAAGCGCCAGCGCCGAGAACGGCGTCTCACCGGCCGGCTTGACGATCACCGGGCAGCCGGCGGCCATAGCCGCGCCCGCCTTGCGAGTGATCATCGCCAGCGGGAAGTTCCAGGGCGTGATCAGGGCAGCGATACCGATAGGCTCCTTGATGGTGCCAAGGGCCGCATTGGGGATATGGCTGGGAATGGTCTCACCGAAGGTGCGCTTGCCCTGCTCGGCGAACCACTTGATGAAGCTGGCGCCATACTCCACTTCGCCACGGGCATCCGGTAGCGGCTTGCCCTGCTCCATGGACATCAGGATGGCCAGATCCTCGCGATTCTCTTGAATCAGGTCGTACCAGGCCAGCAGGCGGTCGGCGCGCTCGTCGGCACGCAGCGCACGCCACTGGACGAAGGCACGCTCGGCGGCATCCACAGCGCCGCGGATTTGGTCGGCTTCCAACCAAGGAATGTGCCCCAGGACTTCACCAGTGGCCGGATCGGTCACGGCCTCTTCCCGGCCAGCGTCGCCATGGGTCCACTTGCCGTCGACGTAGGCGTACTGGCGGAACAGGCGGGGATCGTCGAGTCGCTGAGTCATCGTCGCGGACACTTTCATGAAATATCTCCTGGCAAAGCAGCGCCCAGGGCGCTCACGCTTGAATACGACCGGACGGCCAATGCCGTCTGATGCATACAGGGTACGGCCACAAGGAGAACGAGACTTTTTGTTGGGCCGCCATCGACATGCGGTTTTTTTCGTCTTCCGGCCGAAAGCTGCAGATTCTTCTGTCCACTGAGCTCGCGAACCTGACCGTCAGCAGCGGTCAAGCCGAAAAGAAGGCTCCATAAACGCCATCGCCCCGACCGAATGGCCGGGGCGATGGGATGCTTAACGGTAGAGGATGGAACTAAGGGCGGCCCTCAGGCGTCACTCAGAACACTCCGAGGTCGCCAGCAGCGCCTCTTCAGTGAACACGATCAAGCCTAGCTCCGGGCGATAGCCATGGATCTCGGTGACATCCAGCGCCTGCAGGAAGTAGAGGATCTCTTCGCTGATCACCTGCCCCGGCACCAGTACCGGGAAGCCCGGCGGATAGGGGATCACGAAGCTCGCCGAGACCACATCACGTCCCGCGTTCATGGCCCGCTGCAGCTCGCCATTGTCGAAACGCAGATACTCGGTGTTTTCCTCATCGTAACTGAGGAAGTAGGCGCGACGAATATCGCCATCCGGCGTGCCGGCATCCACATGTGGCCGGAAGGCATCGTGGAAGCGACTGAAGTCCGGCAGCGGCGGCAGATCATGGGTCAAGGACTTGACCTGATGCTCGATGATCTTGCGCTCCGGACGACTGCTTTCCTCCCAGCGGCGATCAAAGGACTTGGCTAGCTTGATCAACACATCCAACAGGTAGGCGATGGCCCCGCGCGTGGTGCCGATATTGGTCATGAACAACACGGTATTACGGGAGGTCTTGTTGATCTGGATGCCGTACTGGTTCATCAGGTAGTCGTTCTTGAAGGCGTCGCCGTCGATACCCGTCTTGCCGATGGACAGGGTGATACGCGTCGGGTCGACTACGAATTCATCCTGGGCCCAGGCCTCCTCCATCTTGTTCCAGCCTGCATTGGGATCGTAATAGGTCTCGACCCCTGACTGGCGGAACTCGGCAGGCACCAGATCACTGTTCTTGAGCACCTCGAAGTACTTGTTCAACAGCGGGTTGGTATAGAGCTGCTCGCGTAGCGAAAGCGCCGCCTCGACCTGGGAGTGCACCAGCTCGAAGCCTTCCATCTCGGCCTGCATGCGCCCCACGTCCAGCGACGCCAGGATCTGATAGTTGGGCGAGGTCGAGGTGTGGGTCATGTAGGCTTCGTGGAACGGCGCCTCGACCTTCTGGCGGTAGTCCTGGTCATAGACGTGGATCATCGACCCCTGGCGCAGCGACGTCAGCGTCTTGTGGGTCGAATGGGTCGCATAGGTGCGCACCCGCACGCTTTCGGGGTCCGGCAACAGCGGCCGGTCGAGCCAGGTGGCATCGTCATTCGGGTCCAACTGATCGAACTCTTCCTTCCAGGCCGCATATTCCGCCGCATACTCCTCGCTGCGATAGCGATCGCGCAGATAGCGCGCGGCATGCATCGCGGTGCGTGGGCGGTAGGTCGGGTTGAAGGTGGCGAAGGCAAACCAGGCCTCATCCCACAGGAACACCAAGTCAGGCTTGATGGCCAGACACTCTTCCATGACTCGACGCACGTTGTAGACCACGCCGTCGAAGGTACAGTTGGTCAGCAGCAGCATCTTGACCTTGTCGAGCTGCCCGGACCGCTTGTATTCCAGCAGGGTCTTCTTGATCTCGCGCAGCGGCACGGCGCCGTACATCGAGTAATCGTTGAGCGGATAGGAGTCCAGGTAGGCTACGTGAGCGCCGCTCAACACCATGCCGTAGTGGTGCGACTTGTGGCAGTCGCGGTCGACCAGCACGATGTCCCGCGGCTTTACCAGGGCCTGCACGACGATCTTGTTGGCCGTCGAGGTGCCGTTGGTGACGAAGTAGCTCTGTCGCGAACCGAAAGCACGGGCCGCGTACTCTTGCGCCTTCTTGATCGGCCCATAGGGCTGCAACAGGGAATCCAGCCCGCCAGACGTCGCCGAGGTCTCCGCCAGGAAGATATTGATGCCGTAGAAGTCGATCATCTGCCCCGCCCAGTGGGAGCGGGTGATCGACTTGCCCCGGGAGATCGGCATGGCATGGAAGACCCCGGTGGGCTTGCGGCTATACTCCCGCAGCGCATCGAAGAACGGCGTGCGGAAGCGGTTGTCGATGGCACGCAGGATGGTGTGATGCTGCTCGATATAATCCGTTTCCCGGTAGAAAATCCGGTTGAAGTGACGGATATCTCGGCTTGCGGTCACCTCTACATCGCCGCTGGTGACCAAGAACTGATCGATCTCAGGGCGAATCTCGCGGATCATCGAACTCAGCAGAATGCTGCGTTCGGCCTCCGACTTGCTCTCCAACTCGACCTCGGAGATACCCTCGAGGTAGTTGCGCAGTGCACTCAGGTTGTACTTCGACTTGTAGGGAAATTCGTAGCGAATCAGGCAGGCCTGAATGTTCGGGTTGACCAGAATCGCGATCAACGCATCTTCGAAGCTGCGCACCGTTACGACGTCGTAGACGAACTTGTCTTCGGGACGCCGCAGGTTATGAAACGCCTCGCGTACCACTTCCTCTTCCTGCAGCGACATGGCGTCGACGATCAACACCTCGAAATAAGGCTGCGAAGAGCTATTGGAGGTCGGGTGACCGCGACGCAGCTGCGCCAGGGCATCCAGTGTCTCGAGGTCTTCCGCATCGGCGTCGGTCTCGCTGAGGTCGACCTGGCGACGACGGTAGGACTCGCTGATCATCGCCCGTACGAGGCGCTTGACCACTTTCTCGAGCAGCGAATATTCCTGACGGTTGAACAGGTGCCAAAGATGGCGAAAGTCTTCCTTGGAGGGGAAGGCGTGATAGTCCTCGATGATCTCAAGCCGGGTCAGCTTGATATCGACGGCCTTGACCAGGTTACGCGACTGGGCCTCATCCTGGAGATTAACCAGCTTGCCAAGGTCACGCTTGAGCGCGTTCCAAGTATCTGCACGAAGCTGGGAGATCTTGTGGTAGAACCCCAGAGCCGTATACGGCGTGTCTGTTCCAATCGTATCGCTCATGATGCGTCCCCAGCAGTGCTGCTTGTCATTATGCAACTGCTACGGGCCTTCAGCCCGCAAGCAACGTAATCGATGGGCTAGCCGGCACCGTGGTGTCGGGGCCCGTAGTGAATGATGAAATTGGTCTCGGGAAAATGCGTGAAACTCAGATCAAGGTGGTGCGACGGCCAATGGAACTGCACGCGTCCCTGCAATGGCCGGTACACGGATGTATAGACGGTGCCCAATCCACGGCGATGGTCGGTGCGATAAAGCGGAGGGGCGAAGAAAGCAGAAATCAGCCGTTCCTCGCTGGTGGCATCGTCATCGACCAGGATCGAAAGCTGGCGCTCGCGGATCAGCGTCTCCGACGCCAGGGCGTGGGCATACCACTCGATCTTCTTTTGGTGGTTGGTCGCCACCGGCACCCGCTTGATGGAGGCCTTGCGATCAGGCGCGATCATCGCCGTGATATAGCGGCCCTGAGCATCATCGACGGTGATGTTGTAGGCCATGTGCGTCGGCACCCGCGCCAACACCTCGGCGGCTTCAGGGGTGGTATCACAGAACTCGAGGATATAGCGCAGGATCATGGGCGCACCGAAGCCATCGCCCACCACGGTCCGCCCGCCGAAGGCCAAGGACACCGCCAAGCCGCTGTCGTTCATGCCGTCGAGCACGCCCCACAGGCAGTCGGTCATGGCGATCACGTGACGACCATTCCAGCACGAGGAAAGAATGGTGCCCTCGCACAGCTCGGGGGGATAATCGTAGTTGCGCACCAGCACATTGCTATTGCCGTTGGCCAACACGGCCTGTGAGCACCCCGTGATGTAGGCCGGTGGGCGATACAGGCTCAGCATGCGCGAGGACAGATCACCACCGCCGGCGAGTCCACAAAGATGCTCGTAGGTCGGCAGCAGCTCGGGCATGTGGCGCCGTATGGCATTGAAGCCGGCCAGGTAACCTGGCCGCTCCCGCTCGCCTTCCGACAAGAACCAGCGCTCGTACGCCGGCCAGTGGAGTTCGAAAAGCGATTGCCACTTCGCGCCAGCCTGTGGCTCGTGGACGGTGCGGAAGGCCAGCTGCTTGTGGGAATCAGCGTCCCACTGGCGGCCGGCCCGTCCCATAGCGGTATTCTTCATCAAAGGATCTTGAAGTTGCCGCCGCCCACCGCATGATTCACGGCCACCTGCTCCACCACCGGATCCTGCACCGACTGGCCGGCATACTGGCCACGAATGCCATCGATCCAGGCCTTGGCGCGCTCGGTAAGCTGGAAGTCATCGTCCATCAGACGACCACGGGTGATCAGGATGCCGAGATCCGCCCCCTCGTAGCGGAAGTCGCCAACGCCGCTGATGCGCATGAAGAAGGCTTCCTGCTCGCTCTCTGCTGCATGCGGATGCGAGTCATAGTGGTCGAAGGCGATACTGCCATCCACGGCCATCCGCCAGACGCCGGACTGGGGCGCCTGCGTCAGCAGATCCACCGTTTCATCGGTGTGCTTGATCACTAGCTGGCTCCAGCTGTCGATGCTATCCGGGTGCGCCCAGCGATCGTTGACGGCCTGGATGTCGATATCGAAATCCTGGCCCGAGAATTCGAGCAGGTGAAACAGGAATAGCGGAACGTCCGAATGCGCGAAGGCCGCCACATTGGTCAACGAGCTGGCACCGGTAACCCGCGGGTTAAGCTCGCCCAGATAGACATCGTTGGTGTCCATGTCGATCAGGAAGTCGAGCTCGAAATAACCACGGTAGCCTTCCTCGCGCAGCGCCTCGCCAAACTTGTTGGTGTATTCCTGGGCCTTGTCACGCACTTCTTGAGTGAAGGCACCGGCGAACATCTCGTTGCCGCACCAGCCGCCTTTGTAGGGTGTCAGGCTCTTGAAGCCAACCAGTTCGGTCATCAGTGGCCCCACCACGGTGCCGCAGCGGGTTGCACAGGCCTCGATGGCCGAGCCGCGGCAATTGATGCGCTTCATGATCTTGACCTCTTCTTCGGCCTCGATCTCTTCGGCGTGGCGGTAGTACTCATCTTCATTGGAAACGAAGAAGGTGGTATGGCCGGAGTCGCCATAGGCAGACTGGATGACCAGATCGCTGGTACCCAGCTCCTTGCTGACTTCCATCAGGTGCTGATAGCTGTCCACCTTGGCCAGCACGTTGGGCACGCTGGGTACGCCAACCTTGTTGCCGATACGCACCGTTTCGATCTTGTTGTCCATCCGCGAACGCAGCTTGGCCGGCGGGAAGGCCACTCGCAGCCCCAGCTGTTCGCAAATTTCTTCGGTGTGCTCGTCGAACATCAGGAAGGCAGCCACCCCCTGCTCGCCACGAGAACGGATATAGTCGATGACTTCCTTATGCTCGAGCAGGTAGTTGTTGATGTCCTCGATGCTTTCGAAGTCGCGCGGGAACTTCTCCTTAGGCACGAAGACGTTCTTCTGCTTGTCATCGAAGCAGTTGATGTAGTTGATATGGCGGAAATTCCCCACCCAGTCGCCGATCCCCAGCAGGTTGAAGTTGGTCGCCGAGATGAAGTAGATCGGCTCCTTGTTGTTATGAAAGAAACGGCGCACATCGGAGATGCTGGTCAGTGTTGTTGTCATGGAGCTGGCTCCTTTTGGGTGACGTTCCTGCGCTGCTTGCGAGGCGGAGGGGGAAGCGCCACCACGTTGGGCGGCGCTTTTGTGACTCATCAGGCGAGAAAACAGACGTCGTAAACCTTGGATAATAGGGGTTACCACCATGAACTCCTTTTCAGTAAACGCCGCCCATCAACACGAGAGGCGATCAGTATGGCTCGATATCCCGACGCGCCGGCTTCGCAAGCGGACCCAAGGTGTCGAGGAAGGGAGTAGAACGGGTCTCACTCCGGTACAGCGAAAAGTCCACCTGACGGTCGCGGAAGCTCTTGAGCGGCTGACCCAGGCCCCGCAGCCCCGCCTCACGCTCGCGACGCACCCGGTTCATGTCGATCTCGATCGGCATGACCTCTTCGCCGATGCCCGCCTGATGGATGACATCCCCAGACGGCCCGACCACGATCGAACGGCCGTTACCCAGCGCGCCTGCGCCGTTGATATCGAAGAAATAGCACTGGTTGACCGCCGCATTGGTGCGGGCAATGGACAGCTCGATATCACGATCGATGGTGTCGGTCATGGTTGGATGCAGGATCACCTCGGCGCCCATGGCGGCCAGGGTGCGCGTGGTTTCCGGGAACCACATGTCATAGCAGATCGAGACACCGAAACGGCCGATGTTGGGCACGTCGAAAACCACGAACTCGGTGCCGCTTTCAACGCCGGCCTCGTAGGGGCGGAAGGGGAACATCTTGCGGAAACGATTGACCACCTGCCCCTGCGGGTTGATGACGCTCAGGGTGTTGTAAACAAGCTCCCCGACTTGTTCGAACATTGAGCCCGGAATCAACCACAGGCGGTGTTTCTCGGCCAGCTCACAGAACATGGCCTCGGTGCCGCTGGGCATGGGCTGGGCGTTCAGCGGGGAAGCGCCATGCGCCATCAGCTCGCTGAAGACCACCATCTGAACGTGGGGGAAGCGCGCCACCAGCATTTCGATGCGGGCGCGCATAGCATCGGTGTTGTCACCGTGGTGAGGTGCCTGTAGCTGCACCCCTGCAATAGTGAAATAAGACATGCGAACCTCTGCATTGCGATAGCCTAAAAACGATTGGCCGCCTTGGGCGCCAATCACCCTCGTAGTAGGCGATATCGCCAAACTGCTCGCTACGGTTCCAGCTTATGTCAGTTTTGCGTGAAGTGGAATCCACGAGATTTACACGGGCGTCATTTATTCACACGCAAGGGCAATCGGCGGCACCGTGTGCTTGACGGTCTTGGTGACGATATAGGTGAAATAGCGCTGAATACCGATGTCCGACATCAACCAAGCGTCGACCAACCGCTGATAGGCATCGATGGTTTCGGCTTCGACCTTGATCAGATAGTCGACCCCACCCCCAACGGCCACGCATTCGGTGACCTCGGGAGTGGCCATGACCTCTGCCTCGAATCGCTGGAAATCGCCTGCATGGTGTGACTTCAGCTCGACTTGCACCCAGACCGGTGTCCGGCGCACCACCATTCGCGAATTGAGACGCGCACCGTAGCCTTCGATGATCCCGGCCTTCTCCAGACGTCGCACCCGCTCCCAGCAGGGGCTGATAGAAAGGTTGATCGCCTCTGCCAGTCGCGACTTGGTGATACGGCCGTCCTCGGCCAGAATCTCGAGGATCTTCAGATCATAGCGATCGAGCTTCATCGTGGCCTCATCCGTCCAGGGCGTCGACGATATCGGCGATGACCGCGATGGTATCGCCCATACCCACCTGGGCCGGGAAGCGTCTCGCCACCAGCAGGCCGCTGCGCTCGGCACGGTACTCGATTGGCGGGGTGCCGGTGCGGCTCATGTCATAGACCCGTGCGATCACCTCGCCCTCGCGGACCGGTTCACCCAGCGCCAGCGTCAGTTCCAGCAGCCCCTGATGCTCGCTCTGTACATAGCAGGAGGCATCCGGCATATCGACATAGATCTGAGGCTCGTCCGGCCCCTCGAGCTCGCCATCGATCAGCCCGAAGTGAATCAGGAAGTTGTTGACGCCGCGCTCGGCGATCTTCAAGCGCTCGGGGGTTGTGGTGCCGCCACCGCCCAGTTCGGTGGCCACGAACACCTTGCCCTGGCGCTCCACGGCGGTGTCGAAGAGTTTCTCGGCGTCCAGTTCGAACATCATCATCGCCGTGGGCGCACCGAAGGCCTTGGCACCATCGAGAGCCCGGCGCTGCAAGTCCCGGTCCTCGAGCTGATGCGAGGCGGCAAACGGCACGATATCCAGGGTCCGGCCACCGGAGTGCAGGTCCAGCACCACATCGCACATCGGCACCAGATAGCGAGTGAAGTAGTCGGCGATCTGCTCCGTCACCCCGCCATCCGGATTGCCCGGAAAGCTGCGATTGAGATTGCCGCTGTCCATCGGCGAGGTCCGACGGCCGGCCTGAGCGGCCGGGGTATTCATCATCGGCACGATGATCACCCGACCGTGGACCTGCTGGGCATCCAGGTCGCTTGCCAGCTTCATCAGCGCTGTCATGCCCTCATACTCATCGCCATGATTGCCACCGGTTAACAGTGCGGTGGGACCTTCACCGTTCTTGATCACGGTCACCGGGATCATCACCGCTCCCCAGGCCGACTCGTCGTTGGAGATCGGCAGCTTGAGGAAGCCGTGCTGAACGCCCTCGGCCTCGAAGTCGACTGTGGCGGAAATGGGACTAGGCCGCACTCGGCTCTCTGACATGCTCATGAAGGTCTCCTTATTTGACGAACAGCTGGCGAGGGAAGTCGGCCAGGGTTTCACAGCCCGTCTCGGTGATCAGAATACTTTCGGTAATTTCCAGGCCCCAGTTCTCATCCCACATACCCGGCATGAAATGGAAGGTCATGCCAGGCTCGAGGATCGTCTCATCGGACGGACGCAGACTCATGGTCCGCTCACCCCAGTCCGGCGGATAGCTGATGCCGATAGGATAGCCACAGCGGGCACCGCCACGGTCGAAACCGTACTTATCCATGGCCGAGCCCAGGGCCATGGCAATATCCGCACAGCGGTTGCCGGGCTTGGCGACGGCCAGACCATTCTCGATGCCCTCGAGCAATGCCGACTCGGCGCGAATGAAGTCGCGCGGCGGCGTGCCCAGGTAGACCGTGCGAGACATCGGCGCGTGATAGCGCTTGAAGACACCGGCGATTTCGAAGAAGGTGCCCTCCCCCTTGCGAAAGGGGGTGTCGTCCCAGGTCAAATGGGGGGCTGCGGCATCGCTGCCCGTCGGCAGCATCGGCACGATGGCCGGATAGTCGCCACCGAAGATCTTGCCCTGGTCATCGCGCCAACCTTCGATGCCGACCCGGTAAATTTCGGAGACCAGTTTGCTCTTGGGCAATCCCGGCTCGATCATCTCCAGGATACGCGAGTGCATGCCTTCCACGATCCGCGCCGCCACGCGCATGTACTCGACTTCCTGTGGCGACTTGATAGCGCGACACCAGTTGACCAGCGAATTGGCATCGATGAAGCGGGCGTGGGGCAGCTCGCGCAGCAAGCTCTGATAGGCCTTGGCCGAGAAGTAATAGTTGTCCATCTCCATGCCCACCACGCCCTGATGCCAGCCGTAATACGGCAGGATCGTCTGGGCCAGGTAGTCCATGGGATGCATATCCGGATTCTGAACGTAGTAGTCCGGGTAGTAGGTAATATTTTCCGGATCGATCCAGCAGGTCCGCAGGGCACCATTGGCGTCCATTCGCCGGCCATACCAGACCGGCTCGCCCTCGAGCCCTACCAGCACGCACTGGTGCACATAAAAGGACCAGCCATCATAGCCGGTTAGCCAAGCCATATTGGAGGGATCACTGACGATTATTACGTCAATACCACGGCTGGCCATCTCGGCACGCACCTTCCACAGCCGGCTTGCGTACTCCTCACGGGTGAAGGGCAGGGATACCTGAATCATGGGCCATTCGCCATCAAAGAATCACCAAAACCGGCCTTGCTGACCAAGGCCGGGACCAAAGGGCGTATTATCGCCACCAACATGCCGTTGCTATTGATAAACAACGATTGCTATCAAGTGCTTGACACTCGATTATGACAACTGTCGGTCATTGACCTAATGCTGATACTAGCACCGGCGCCGAGCCCTCCGTCAAAGCCTTTATTGTCTTTTCTTGCCAGATTGTGAAAGCCTGGCCAAGCCCCGCATTAGAGCCATCGAACAGGAGCCGGTCACCATGCAGATCCTCATCCACTCAGCCGATGCCGAGCAGTGGCAAGCTGCCATCGCCAAGGCATTGCCAAAGGCCAAGGTAATGACCAGCGACGCCGCCTTGGCAGAACGCCAAAACGCCGACTTTCTGGTCGCCTGGCAGCCACCTGGCTGGTTGTTCGAGGAACAGCAAGCGCTCAAGGGCATCATCAACCTCGGTGCCGGCGTGGACGCCCTGCTCGACAACCCGGCGCTGCCGACCGACATCCCCATCGTCAAGCTGCGCGATGCCGGCATGGCCAGTCCAATGATCGACTACGTGCGCTACGGCGTCCTGCACTTCCAGCGCGACTTCGACCACTACGCCCGCCAGCAGACCAACCGCCAATGGCTGGAACAGCCAGTGACGCCCAAGGCCGAATGGGGCATTGGCGTACTAGGCCTAGGCGCTATCGGCGCGCGAGTGGCGCAAGCGCTGGCGGCTGATGGCTTCCCGGTTCACGGCTGGAGCCGCCACCCCAAGCAGCTCGAAGGCATCCGTTGTCATCACGGTAAGGAAGGCCTCGCGACCCTGCTTGGCCAGGTCAAAAGCCTCGTCACCCTGTTACCCAACACGCCGGCGACCCGAGGCATCATCAATGCCGAGACCCTGGCCGCCCTGCCCCATGGCGCCAGCCTGATCAACCCGGGGCGCGGCAGCCTGATCGACGAGGCCGCTTTGCTTGAAGCGCTGGGGCCCGTCAACGCCGAGCCCCCGCACGCAGACGAAAGCGTAAGCGGCGACACCGGGCGCCTGCGTGGCGCCGTGCTGGACGCCTTTTCCCAGGAGCCGTTGCCGGCAGATAACCCGCTATGGACACACCCCCGCGTGCTGATCACCCCGCACATGGCCGCCCCCACGCCGCGTGATGCGGCCCTCGACCAGGTCATTGACACCCTCAAGGCCTGGTTGGCCGGCGAACAGGTGCCAAGCATCGACCCGAAAGCTGGCTACTGAGGCAGACAGCCCCGCCCAGCACATGAGGCCTCAAGGCGCAGGCAGTAAGCTAAAGGAAGGAAGCGGAAAGAAACGGGCCGCCGAGCCTGGGCGTGGCAACGTGCGCCCAGGAGCGCCCGGGAGCACAGCGATCAGCGCAGTACTCGGGCGATGAGAATATCCTCGAAGTGCTGCATGGGCGTCACCGACTTCAGGGTCTTGGCCCGCAGCATCGCCCCCTGCCAGCCGGCCAGGATAAAGCCCGCCAGGGCCTCGCTATCGGTATCTGGCGCAATGTCGCCGGCGCTGCGGGCCTGCTCCAGGCAGACCGCGAGCCGCCGCTCCCACTGTTTGAGAATCCCATCCAGTTGCTCGCGAAACAGGGCATTGCGCGCCGACAGTTCCTGGCCAAGGTTACCAATCAGACAGCCACGGCTGTGGTCGCAGTCGGACATATCGGCACGCCCGGCAGCGAAGAAGCGCCGCAACCGCTCGAGGGGAGCAAGATCATTATCCAGCAGCTCATCGAGGCGTTGCTCATAGGCATCGGCGAAGGCCTCGATCACCGCAAGGCCAAAATCTTCCTTGCTCGAGAAATAGTGATAGAAGGACCCCTTGGGCACTCCTGAGGCCTTGAGCACGGCATTGATGCCGGTGGCGTGGTAGCCCTGTTCGGCAATCAACTCGGCGCCGGCCTGAATCAGGGTGTCGCGGGTAGTGGCATGCTTGGAGGTCATCGGACGGGCAATCATGAAAGGGTGAAACAATGGAAATGTCCGCAAAGGGACAGCACTGATGAACCGTTCGACACCATGATACGCAAGCCAGCGCAGAGGGGGGAACCGCAAGCAATAAACCGCCCCGTCGTTAGGTGCCAACGGGGCGATCCAGGGCATTACGTCTAGACCGGACCTAGCGTCTGAAACCTAGGAGGCGAGAGGCCTCAAGGCAGACGCCCGGCGCTGGCCTATTTACAGCAGGGCGTTGAACTGCTTGAGCCATTCCGGATGTGCGGGCCATGCCGGGGCGGTCACCAGCTTGCCGCAGGTAATGGCATCGGTTACCTCGATATCGGCGAACTCACCACCGGCCAGATGAACCTCGGGGGCACAGGCCGGGTAGGCAGAGACGCGCCGCTTATCGAGGGATACCGCCGCTGCCAGCAGCTGGGCACCGTGGCAAATCGCTGCCACCGGCTTGTCGGTATCGAAGAAGTGGCGCACCAGGTCCAGTACTCGCTCGTCCAGGCGCAGATACTCCGGCGCCCGACCACCCGGTACGACCAGGCCATCGTAGTCGGCGGGATCGATCTCGGCGAAAGTGGCGTTAAGCGCGAAATTATGCCCCGGCTTCTCGGTATAGGTCTGGTCGCCCTCGAAGTCGTGAATCGCGGTTTTGACGCTATCGCCCTCACGCTTGTCCGGACAGATGGCGTCGACTCGATGCCCCATGGCCTGCAGGGCCTGGAAGGGCACCATGATCTCGTAATCCTCGACGAAGTCGCCGGCAATCAACAATAGCTTGGCCATAGAACGCATCCTCTTATCCATAAGTGACAGAGCTTCACGCAATCGCCGACACCCGCAACGGTCGGCGTTGCCGAGCCATCAGGTTAGCGCGCAATTCATTACAACGATAGCAGCGGAACCTTTCTCCTTGCCGCCTATCTGAGCCATGAGGGTTTCAGCACCACGCTTGATCATCACACCTTGAGCCCCGACTTAAGACCCGACCTGGGAGAGACGCAGATGAAACTCGCCACTGCGAGGTGCCAGCCGGGCTTGGCGGGACTGTTGACCGCCCTCGCCCTAGTGCTCATCGCCCCCATCAATGCCGTTGCCGCCGATAATGAGGCCGCGCCGCGCCCCTTCGAGGCCACCTACCGGCTGGAAATCGACGGCTGGCCGGATGCCGACATCAGCCACAGCCTGAGGCGTCAGGGCAGCAATTGGGTCAGTGAGATGCGCGCCTCCGTTGCCGTAGCCAACGGCTGGGAACGTGGCCGCTTCACCCTTGCTGAAGACGGCGTCACCAGCAGCGACTACGCCGGCGGCTATTCGCTGCTGGGCATCGGCGAGGATTACCGTATCGGGGAGAGTGAGCTTACGGCCTGGCCCGACCGTCAGGCGGCACTGTTCGAACTGTCTCGACAAGCCAGCCAAGCCTCTTGCTGGCACCCCCAGGTGGCGCCCTGCACCCTGACGTATACCAACTACAAGGGCGAGACCAAGCACTACTACTACCGCCGCCTCGAGACCACCACCCTCGACCTGCCAGCCGGCAACTTCTCGGCCGTGACCGTTTCGCTGTGGCGTGGCGAGCACCCCGATCGCGACTTGCGACTGACCTTCACGCCTGAGGTCCCAGGCCTACTGCTGGCCGCCGACTATTTCAAGGACGGTGAGCGCACCAGCCACCTGAGCCTTAAGCGTTTGCGATTCAATGACCTGGCCAAGGCAAACTAGGGCGCCAATCGGTGGCGACCAGCTCGGCAATCCCCACGGCAGACCAAGCAAGCGCATCGAGTCGCGCCCATGAGCATTACATTCGCTGATTCCCCATCAGCGAAAATCATTTCTCCTCATATAAGAGTCTCGTTACAGTAGCGCCTCCTGGTTGCCCTATCGGCGACCCATTTACGCATGGAGAACCGATGCTGTCCGGCCTGCTTATCGTCTTGCTGCCCCTGATTCTCGGCTACCTGGTGCCGCTCAAACATGACGGCCTGCTGGGCGCGGTCAATCGCGCCGTCAACGGCGCCATCTATGTCATCCTGCTGCTGATGGGCGTCGGTCTCGCCGGCCTGGATAACCTAGGCGGACAGCTATCGCGGATGGGAGGCCAGACCCTGCTGCTGTTCCTGATCACCGCCGGCTGCAACCTGGCCGCGCTATGGTGGCTGTCACGGCGTAGCGCCCTGCATGCCAGCGGCGCCCCCGTGGTGAAAAACGCCCCCACCAGCAAGCTGGCCGCCATGGGCGGCTCGCTGCTATTGGTCGGGGTGGTGATCGCAGGCGTACTGATTGGCCTGGGCGGCAAGATGCTGGCCATTGACGGCCTGCACGCCGGCGCCGATACCCTCGCCGAATGGGTGCTATATCTTCTGCTGGCCCTGATCGGCTGCCAACTGCGTAACTCCGGCATGTCGCTCCGACAGATACTGCTCAACCGCCATGGCCTGGCGATCGCCACCACGGTCGCGGTGAGCTCGCTGGTGGCGGGCTTGATCGCCGCCCCGCTGATGTCGCTCGAATGGAACGAGGGGCTGGCCATGGCCGCCGGCTTCGGCTGGTATTCGCTGTCGGGCATCTTGATCGGCGACCAGTTGGGGCCGCTGCTCGGTGGGGTGGCCTTCTTCAACGATCTGGCCCGGGAACTCTTGGCCTTCATTCTGATCCCGCTGGTGATTCATCGTGCCACACCGCTCGCCATTGGCTATGGCGGCGCCACCTCGATGGACTTCACCTTGCCAGTCATCCAGCAGCATGGCGGCGTGGCCTGCGTGCCCATCGCCGTGGTCAGCGGCTTCATCCTGTCGCTGCTCTCACCGCCGCTGATCCTGTTTCTGCTGTCGCTATGAGCCACCCTACCTCCTAGCATTCCCCCTCCTTGGCCGGGCCACAAAGGGTCCGGCCAGCATGGTAATCCCAAAGTCTAGGTTGATGGCGGCCAACGCCGGGGCTAGTGTTTGTTTACCGATTAACTTAAACGATTAAGTTAATATTTAATCGCCGCTAGCCACCCTGGTTTAACCCAAGATTCGCCCATTCAGACAACAACAAGACGACGAGGAAGCGCCATGCTCAAGAAATCCCTGATCACGTCCGCCATCGCCCTATCCAGCATCGCTGGCACCGCCACCACCCAGGCTCAAGCCGCTGAGCTGACCATCTCCTGCGGTGCCGTCGGCGCCGAACTGGCCCTGTGCGAGGAAGGCGTGAAGGCCTGGGAAGACAAGACCGGCCACACCGTCAACATCGTTTCGACGCCCAACTCTTCTACCGAACGCCTCTCGCTCTATCAGCAGATCCTGTCCGCTCAGTCCAGCGACATCGACGTCATGCAGATCGATGTGGTCTGGCCGGGCCTACTCGCCAACCATCTGCTCGACCTGAAAAAAGTCCTCGGCGAGGACGCCGCCGCCGGCCACTTCGAGACCATCGTCGCCAACAACACCATCGACGACCGCCTGGTGGCCATGCCCTGGTTCACCGACGCTGGCGTGCTCTACTACCGCAAGGATCTGCTCGAAAAATACGGCCATGAGGCGCCCGAGACCTGGGAAGAGATGACCGCGATCGCCGAGGAGATCCAGGACGCCGAGCGGGCCGCAGGCAACGAGCGAATCTGGGGCTATGTATTCCAAGGCCGCGCCTATGAAGGTCTGACCTGTAACGCTCTAGAGTGGGTGGCGAGCAACGGCGGCGGCACCATCGTCGATGCCGACGGCGAGATCACCATCGACAACCCCAAGGCCGCCGAAGCGCTGGACCTGGCAGCAAGCTGGATCGGCGACATTTCACCGGAAGGCGCCCTCAACTACACCGAAGAAGAGGCGCGCGGGGTCTTTCAGTCCGGCAATGCGGTCTTCATGCGCAACTGGCCCTATGCCTGGTCGCTGGCCCAGAGCGAGGACAGCGACGTGCGCAATAAAGTCGGCGTGGTCAAGCTGCCTCACGGAGCCGACGGCGAGAGTGCCGCGACGCTGGGAGGCTGGAATCTGGCGGTCTCCAAGTACACCGAGTCCCCCGAGGTTGCGGCCGAGCTGGTGGCCTTCCTGACCGGCGAAGCCGAGCAGAAGCGCCGCGCCATCCAGGGCGCCTACAACCCGACCATCGCCAGCCTTTATGACGACGAGGAAGTGCTGGCGGCCGTGCCCTTCTTTGGCACCCTCTACGACACCTTTACCAATGCGGTCGCTCGCCCCTCCGCCCCCACCGGCGACAACTACGGCCGCGTCAGCAACAGCTTCTTCAATGCCGCGCATAGCGTGCTGTCCGGTGACAAGACCGGTGCTGAGGCGGTCTCCCAACTGGATAGCGAGCTGTCGCGCATCAAGCGTCGTCGCTGGTAACCGGAGGTCCTGATGTCCACTCCTGCAACCGAAAGCGCCTCCCGGGTGGGGGCGCGCGCCACCAAGGCGGGCTATCGCGGCACCAAGGTCCGCCGCCAGCGGGTTCGCGCCGCTTGGATGTTTCTGATTCCAATGCTGATCACGCTGGCGCTTGTCGCCGGCTGGCCACTGGCGCGGACCTTCTACTTCAGCTTTACCGACGCCTCACTGTCGGACACCGCCGGTGCCGCCTGGATCGGCATCGAGAACTACCTGGTCTTTGATGATGGTAACTGGTACGGCATCCTCACCGACCCGGTTTGGTGGCAGTCGGTGTGGAACACCCTGTTTTTCTCGGTGGTATCGGTATCCCTCGAAGTGGTATTCGGCATCATCGTCGCCTTACTGCTCAACGCCGAATTCAAGGGCCGCATGCTGGTGCGCGCCGCGGTGCTGATTCCCTGGGCCATCCCCACTATCGTCTCGGCCAAGATGTGGGCCTGGATGCTCAATGATCAGTTCGGGATCATCAACCATCTGCTGATGGCCCTTGGCCTGATCGATTCGCCCCTGGCCTGGACCGCCGATGCCTCCCTGTCAATGTGGGCGGTTATCATGGTCGACGTCTGGAAGACCATTCCCTTCGTCGCGCTGCTGGTGCTGGCCGCGCTGCAGATGCTGCCCAAGGACTGCTATGAAGCCGCCGAGGTCGATGGCATCCACCCGGTCAAGGTGTTCTTTCGCGTCACCCTGCCGCTGATCACCCCCGCCCTGCTGGTCGCGGTGATCTTCCGCCTGCTCGACGCCCTGCGCGTGTTCGACGTCATCTACGTGCTGACCTCGAACTCCACCAACACCATGACCATGTCGATCTACGCCCGCCAACAGCTGGTCGAATTCCAGGACGTGGGCTACGGCAGTGCCGCCTCGACCCTGCTGTTCCTGATCATCGCACTGGTGACCATTCTCTATCTGTACCTTGGCCGGCGCCAACTGGGAGTCGACGAATGAATCGTTATCAGCAGATCAAGCTCGCCAAGCAAGTCGGCAAATGGGCCCTGATTGCGGTGATCATGGTCTACGCCATCTTCCCCTTCTATTACGCGGTGATCACTTCGCTGAAGCCATCGAGCGAACTGTTCCAGGTGGATTACTGGCTGTACTCGGTGGACCTTGGCAACTACGCACAAATCTTCTCTCAGGACAGCTTCATTCAGGCCATCGGCAACTCGATCCTGGTCGCCATCAGCGTGGTGTTCATCGCCCTGCTGCTGGGCGTGACCGCCTCCTATGCGCTGGGCCGGGTGCGCTTTCGCGGCCGCACCACGGTGATGCTGGTAGTGCTTGGCGTGTCGATGTTCCCGCAGGTCGCAGTGCTCTCGGGCCTCTTCGAGGTCATCCGCACCCTGAACCTCTACAATAGCCCCGGCGGCCTGATCCTGAGTTACACCATCTTTACCCTGCCATTCACCGTCTGGGTGCTGACCACCTTCATGCGTCAGCTGCCCATAGAGCTCGAGGAAGCCGCCATCATGGACGGTGCCACCCCCTGGGTAACGCTCACCAAGGTGTTTCTGCCGCTGATGTGGCCGGCCATGGCCACCACCGGTCTGCTGGCCTTCATCGCCGCCTGGAACGAGTTCCTATTCGCCCTGACCTTCACCCTGACCGACAGCCAGCGCACCGTGCCGGTGGCCATCGCCCTGATCTCCGGCGGGAGCCAGCATGAGCTGCCCTGGGGGCCGATCATGGCGGCGTCGGTCACCGTCACCGTACCGCTGGTCATCCTGGTGATGATCTTCCAGCGCCGTATCGTCTCCGGCCTCACCGCCGGTGCCGTCAAAGGATAACGCTCATGTCATCGATGGAATCCAAGATGCAAGAATCCACGTTCTGGTGGCGCGGCGGCGTCATCTATCAGATCTACCCGCGCAGCTTCATGGACAGCAACGGCGATGGCATCGGCGATCTGCCGGGCATCACCGACAAGCTCGACTACGTGGCCTCGCTGAACGTCGATGGCATCTGGCTGTCGCCCTTCTTTACCTCACCGATGCTCGATTTCGGTTACGACATCAGCGACTACCGCGACGTCGACCCGATGTTCGGCACCCTCGAGGACTTCAAGACGCTGCTCGAGCGTGCCCATTCGCTGGGCCTCAAGGTGATGATCGATCAGGTCATCAGCCATACCTCCGATCAGCACCCCTGGTTCCAGGAAAGCCGCCAGGACCGCACCAACGACAAGGCCGACTGGTTCGTGTGGGCGGACCCCAAGCCCGATGGCACGCCGCCCAACAACTGGCTGTCGATCTTCGGCGGCTCGGCCTGGACCTTCGACTCCCGACGTCGCCAGTACTACCTGCACAACTTCCTGGAAAGCCAGCCGGACGTTAACTTTCACCACCCGGATGCGCGTCAGGCTCAGCTCGACAACATGCGTTTCTGGCTGGAGCTGGGCGTCGATGGCTTCCGCCTGGATACCGTCAACTTCTACTTCCACGATACCGAGCTGCGCGACAACCCGCCCGTGCCGGCGGGCGAGGCCAAGACGTTGGGCGCGCCGGATGCCAACCCCTATACCTGGCAGCGCCACGTCTATGACCTGAGCCGCCCGGAGAACCTGGACTTCCTCAAGGACCTGCGTGCCCTGATGGACGAGTTCCCTGGCACCACCACGGTGGGCGAGATCGGTGACGACAAGCCGCTCGAACGCATGGCCGAGTACACCGCCGGCGGCGACAAGCTACACATGGCCTATGGCTTTGACCTGCTTAACGAGCCCCATTCGGCCGGCTACATCCGCGAGGTGATCGACCGCTTCCAGCGCCTGGCCGGCGATGCCTGGCCCTGCTGGGCGCTGTCCAACCACGATGTGGTACGCAGTGCGACCCGCTGGGGCGCCGATGAGGATCCGCTGGCCTATCCCAAGGTGGCACTGGCCATGGTGATGTCGCTGCGCGGTAGCGTCTGCCTCTACCAGGGCGAGGAGCTGGGGCTGCCGGAGGCCGATGTGCCCTTCGAGCGCATTCAAGACCCCTACGGCAAGGTGCTGTGGCCGGAATTCAAGGGGCGTGACGGCTGCCGCACGCCGATGCCCTGGAGCGATGACGTCCAGGGCGGCTTCTCCCCAGTCGAGCCCTGGCTGCCGGTAGATACCCGACACCTACTGCTTTCGGTAGCCCGCCAACAGGATGATGCCAACTCGGTGCTCAACGCGACCCGCGCGATCCTGGCGTTCCGCCGCGATCATCCGGCGCTGGTCGACGGCGATATCTCGCTGGTCGAGGTCGGCGAGGAGCTGCTCGGCTTCATCCGCAAGGCCGACGGCCAGCAGGGTCAGGAGCGACTGCTGTGTGTCTTCAATCTGACCGGGAAGCCCCAGGAGACCGCCCTGCCGGTCTCCATCGACGGCAACGCCCGGCTGCTCGGCGGCCCCGGCTTCCAGGCGAGCCTCGAAGCATCACAGCTGGTATTGCCGGCCTACCAGGCCGCCTTTATCTCGCTCGATTAACTCTTTTTCACATGCCGGCGCCTCGAGCGCCGGCAGGGAGTCGCAAGATGGCAAGCGTGAACCTCTCAAAAATCAACAAGGTCTTCGGCAGCACCCACATCATCAAGGATCTGGATCTCGAGGTCGGCGATGGCGAATTCGTGGTCTTCGTTGGCCCCTCGGGCTGTGGTAAATCGACCCTGCTGCGGCTAATCGCCGGCCTCGAGTCGATCACCGACGGCGACATGCGCTTCGCCGACGACCTAGTCAACGACCTGCCGCCTCGCGAACGTGGCGTGGGCATGGTGTTTCAGTCATATGCTCTCTACCCGCACATGACCGTGTACGAGAACATGGCCTTCGGTCTCAAGCTGGCAAAGACCGACCAGCAGAGCATCGAGCAGCGGGTGATGGAAACGGCCCGAATCCTGCAGCTCGAGGAGCTTCTACAGCGCAAGCCCAAGGAGCTCTCCGGCGGCCAGCGTCAGCGCGTCGCCATGGGCCGTGCCATGGCCCGAGAACCGCGCATCCTGCTGTTCGATGAACCACTCTCGAACCTGGACGCCTCGCTGCGGGTGCAAATGCGCAACGAGATCGCTCGCCTGCACCATCGCCTCGGCTCGACCATGATCTACGTCACCCATGATCAGGTGGAAGCCATGACGCTGGCCGACAAGATCGTGGTGCTGCGTGATGGCCGCATCGAGCAGGTCGGCAGTCCCCAGACCCTCTATCAGCAGCCCGCTACCAAGTTCGTTGCAGGCTTCATCGGCTCGCCGACCATGAATTTCATGCCGGCGGAGCTGGTCGGCGACGATGGCGACGGCTACCGGGTCAAGACACCCGGGCTCGGCGAGCTAACCCTGCCCCAGGATGCAAGCACTCAGACCAAGGGCGCTGCCCTGACCCTGGGAGTGCGCCCCGAGCACCTGAGTCTGGCCGAGGCCCAAGGCGACAACCGCTTCGAAATCGTCAATGTCGAGTACCTTGGCAATGAAGTGTACGTCTATCTCGAGCCCAAGGTCGGCGATACGCTGCTGATTCATCGTAGCGAAGCCCCAAGCCAGTGGCAGGTTGGCCAGCAGGTTGCCCTGGTACCACAGCTCGAGCACGTGCACCTATTCGATGCAGGGGAACGAGCCCTTGGCCTCGCCAAGGCTACCAAGGCCGCCTGAGACTTCGCCGCCATCCAATAGCGTCCCCGCCACCGGCTGACGGTGGCGGGCGCTCTTCTCACCGGTCTGTCACCAGACTGTCACGAGCGGTATCATCAAGCCGAGATTCTATCGTCATGGAACCGCCTGTGAGTGCAGTCCCACCCCGCATCACTCTGAAAGACTTGGCTCGGGAGCTTGGCGTATCAACGGCCAGCGTCTCCAACGCTTTCAATCGCCCCGACCAACTGTCGCCCAAGCTGCGCGAGCGCATTCTCAGCGAAGCGCAGCGACTCGGCTACTCGGGTCCCGATGCCAAGGCGCGCAGTCTGCGCACCGGGCGCTCGCGGATCATCGCCGTGGTACTCGCCGAAACGTTGACCTACAGCCTAAATGATGCCGTGGCCAGCGAACTGCTGGCCGGCATCGCCGAGGTCCTCGACGTCCACGGCCATACTCTGCTGCTACTCTCAGGCCGACAGCATGTTTCCCAGGCCCCCGGCTCGGCCAACATCGCAGATGGCTTCATCGTCTACGGTCTGATGCCTAGCCTCAAAGTGCTGAACGACATACCGGCCCAGCGGCCAATGGTGGCAGTCGACTTCAATATCCAGTCACGTCCCAGCGTGCATGTCGACAACGAACCCGCCAGTTACGCCGTTGCCCGCCATGCACTGGCCACGCCGCCCAAGCGCCCCGGCATCATCAACCTGCGCCTCACCGAATCGCCCTGCAACGGCAAGATCACCGCCGAGTACACCCTGCTGGCCGCCGGCCAGACCATCACCCGCTCGCGGCTGGCCGGCTTCCATCGCGCCCTCGAGGAGCAGGGCATCGACCCGGCCACGGTGCCGATGTGGAACATCGAGGAGAACACCTTCGAGGTCTGCGCCCCGGTAATCGCCGAGATTCTCGACCTGCCGGATGACCAGCGCCCGGACCTGCTGCTGTGCATGTCCGACCGCATCGCCCTGACCGTGGTCACCCTGGCCGAGCAGCGCGGCCTGCGCGTGCCCCAGGATATACGCATCACCGGCTTCGACGGCATCGCCGAGGGCCAGTATCGTTCGCCGCGTCTGACCACGGTGCGTCAGGATAGCGTCGAGAAGGGCCGCATCGCCGCGCGCATGATCCTGGGCCTGGCGCCCCGCGAGAACCGCCAACTGCTCACCGAGCTTATCCTCGGCGAAACCTGTCCGTAAGACACTGACCGGCGCCTTACCAAGCATGGCGCCAGCGTCTGCGGATCGCATCGGGTTGCACGTTCTTTCCCCGCTTCCCTTGAGCGGGCATGGCATCATGGATGGCTCGCTTCAGACCGATTGGAGTCTTCATGTCTGCCCCTCCTGCTTCGCCGTCTCATCCACCTCGCCGCCCATGGCTGACGCGGCTGACGGCCGTCGCGATACTGGCCGTCGCCGTCGCCGTGGCCGGCTATTGGCTGACGCATCGGCCCCAGGCTCCCAAGCGCGCGCCGGCCGAACGCCCGGTGCCACAGGTCGAGGTGATGAAGGTCGAGCATCGGGCCGAAGCCCCCGTCCTGAATGCCCACGGCCGCGTGTTGGCTGCCCGAGAAACGACCCTATCGACCTCGATCAGCGGCCGCCTCGAGGCCTTCGCGCCCCAGGTCGAGCCGGGACGTCGAGTCGCCAAGGGGCAGTGGTTGGCAAGGCTCGAGCGCACCGACTACGAACTGGCCCTGCGCGAGGCAGAAGCGGCCCTGGCCAGCGCCGAGTCGGACCTTGCCTCCGAACAGGGCGAGCAGATCCGCGCCGCCGCCGAGTACAAGACGTTTGGCCGCGACCTGCCCCCGGCCCGGCGCGCCCTGGTCCTTCGCGAGCCACAGCTCAAGGCGGCCAAGGCCGCCGTGGAAACCGCGCGTGCCCAGCGCGACCGGGCTCAGGCCGACCTGGCACGCACCGAAGTGACAGCCCCCTTCGATGCCGTGATTCAGGAAAAGCTGGTCGGCGAAGGGGCAGGGCTCGGCGCCTATGCCGATATCCTCAGCCTGGTCGGCATCGAACGCTTCTGGGTGCGCCTCAACCTGCCACAAGAAGCGCTGAGCTGGCTCGACACCCACAGTGCCGATGGCCAAGGCAGTCGCGTGGCGCTGCACAGCCCCGCCTGGCCTCAGGGCCAGATCCGTGAAGGCGAAGTGTGGAGCGTGCTGCCGAGCCTCGAGGAAAACGGCCTGATGACACAGGTAATGGTGGCGGTAAATGACCCGCTGGCCCTCGACCAGGAGGGCACCCCGGCGCTGCGTCTGGGCGACCTGCTGGAAGCGCGGCTCTATCCCGCGCGGACCCGCCAACTGATTCGCCTCCCGGTCTCGGCCCTGCGCGGCAACCGCCAGGTCTGGCTGCTCGATGAAAGCGATCATCTGCGAATGCGTGACGTCGAGCTGGCCCACCGCGGCGATGAGGTCGCGCTGATCGAGGCCGGCCTTGCCGATGGCGAGCGGGTGATACTGGGTAACCTGGCCAATGCCGAGGCCGGCATGGCCTTGAAGGCCCGTGAAAGTGACAGTGACATCGCCGACTCTAGCGGTAGCGGCCCCGACGCTGGGAAAGCGCCCCCCGGCCAGGAGGACAAGGCATGAGCCATGCGCCTGCTCAGCGCGGCTTTCGTGGCCCTATCGCCTGGATGCGTGATCACGGAGTTGCCGCCAATCTGCTGATGCTGTGTTTGATCCTCGGTGGCCTGTGGAGCTCGACCCTGATCACCAAGGAAGTCTTTCCGAGCTTCACGCTGGAGAACGTCAATGTCTCGGTGAGCTATCCTGGCGCGACGCCCGAAGAGATCGAGCAGAGCTTGCTGCTGGCGATGGAATCGGCGGTGCAGGATGTCGAAGGCACCGACGAGATCACCGCCACCGCTCAGGAAGGCAGTGGCTCGCTGTCGATCGAGCTACAGGACGGCATCGAGACGATGCGCGCCTATCAGGATATCCAGCAGGCCATCGACGGCCTGACCACCCTGCCGGACGCGGCGGACCCGCCACGCTATTCGCTGAGCGGCCGCTCCAGAGCGGTCATCGAACTGATGCTGCATGGCGACAGCGACGACTTGACGCTGCGCGACGTGGGCGAGCGACTGCGCAGCGAACTGCTCTCGGGCAGTGACATCACCAAGGTCGAGCTATCCGGGATCCGAGACCGGCAGGTACAGGTGACCCTCGACCAGACGGCCCTGAGCCGCTACGGCCTCGATCATGGTGACCTGGCGGCCCGCATCGGCAACGAGGCCCTGAACCTCGCCGGCGGCAGTCTCGACACCCGGGACGGCGAGTACATGGTGCGCTACGAGGCGCGTCGCGATGGCGCCGCCGACTTCGCGCGGCTGCCGGTGCTGTCGACCCAGGACGGCAGCGTAATCCGTCTCGGCGATATCGCCACCATCAAGGATGGCTTCGCCGACAGCGATAGCGAAGTGCTCTACGACGGCCAACCCGCCATCGGCCTGGATATCTACCAGGTCGGTGACCAGACCCCCACCGAGCTCTCGGCAGCGACCCGCGAACTCCTGCCCGCCCTGCGCTCGAGCCTTCCCGAAGGGCTCTCGCTGAGCGTTGCCGACGACGACTCGGAGGTCTATCAGGACCGTCTGGAACTGCTGCTCAAGAATGCCTGGCTGGGACTGGTGCTGGTACTGGTGCTCCTCGGGCTCTTTCTCGAGGCACGCCTGGCATTCTGGGTCACCCTTGGCATTCCCACCGCCTTCTTGGGTTCGCTGCTGTTTCTGCCGCTGATGGATGTCTCGATCAACATGATCTCGATGTTCGCCTTCATCATTGCGCTGGGCATCGTGGTCGACGACGCCATCATCGTCGGCGAGAACATCCACGCTCATCGGGAGCGCGGCGCCAGCCCACGAGAGGCGGCGATTCTCGGCGCCCGCGAGATTGCCGTGCCGCTGGCCTTCGCGATTCTCTCCAATATCGTCGCCTTCCTTCCGCTGCTGTTCCTGCCGGGTTTCCTGGGTCTGATTTTCGGCATCATCCCGCTGGTCGTGATCTGCATCTTCGCCCTGAGCTGGATCGAAGCGGTGTTCATTCTGCCCGCCCACTTGAGTCACGCCCGTGGCAAGCCCAACCGCCTACTAGCCCCGCTGGACCGGCTGCGTCGCCGGGTGCAGGGCGGCCTCGACCGTTTTACTCAGGGCCCCTTTCGCTCGCTGCTCGAACGAAGCCTCGACTACCGCGGGCTGACCGTGGCGCTGGCGCTGGCCATGCTGGTTCTGGCACTCGGCTGGCTGGGCAGTGGCCGGCTTGGCTTTACGCTGATGCCGCGGGTGGAGTCCCACCAGGCTGGTGTGACCGCCAACTTGCCGGCGGGTAGCCCGATCAGCGATGACCGGGCGCTGCGGGACCAGTTGTTGGGCGCTCTCAACCGGTTGGAACAGCGCGATGATGGCCCGGTACTGGCCGCCAGTAGCGCGACCATCGATGCCGATAGCCTCAGGGTGGTGGCCTTTCTCGATACCGGGGTCGACGATAACTGGTCCACGGGCCAACTCAGCCGGGCCTGGCGCGAGGAAGTCGGCCATCCGGCCGGCGCCGACACCCTGCTGTTCGAATCCGACGTAGGCGGCCCCGGTCGTGGCGCAGGCCTGACAATACGCCTGTCCGCCGCCGACAGCGCCTCGCTGGAGGAAGCCGCCAAGCGGGTTGCCGAGCGGCTCGCCGACTACCAGCCGCTCTCCGACATCGACAGCGGCATCGAGAACGGCAAGCGCGAGCTGCGCCTGTCCTTGACCGCCACCGGCCGTGCTTTGGGACTCGATGGCAGCGACCTGGCGAGCCAGCTACGCGGCCCCCTGCAAGGCGCCACCGCCCTCAAGCAGCAGCAAGGCCGCAATGAGGTCGAGGTCAAGGTACTGCTGCCCGAGCGCGACCGCACCAGCCTCGCCCAGCTCGAAGGGCTCAGCGTGCTGACGCCGGATGGCGTCGAGGTTCCCCTCTCGAGGGTCGCCCGGGTCATCACCGACACCGCCGCATCGACCATCACCCGCATCGACGGGCGGCGGGTCATCGACGTCACCGCCAACGCCACCCCGCCGACGGCGGTCAGTCAGGTGATCACGAGCCTCGAAGAGGAAGTCTTTCCCCAATTACGCGCCGATATGCCCGGCCTGAGGATTGGCTTCGGCGGTCGCCAGCAGGAGACAAGCGACAACCTGAAAAGCCTACAGACCTCCCTGCTGTTCACCCTTGCCGCCCTCTATCTGCTGCTGGCGATTCCCTTTCGCAGCTACCTGCAGCCGCTGCTGGTCATGGCGGCGATTCCCTTCGGCTTGATCGGCGCGGTGATCGGCCACCTGCTGATGGGCTATGGCTTGTCGGTGATCAGCCTGCTCGGCATGCTGGCGCTATCGGGGATCGTCATCAACGACGCCCTGGTACTGATCGATACCGCCAACCGGCACCGCCGGGCCGGGCAAGATCCGCGCAGCGCGGTGACCGCCGCCGCCCTGCGACGCCTGCGCCCGATCCTGCTGACCACACTCACCACCTTCTTCGGCCTGGCGCCGATGATCTTCGAGACTTCCCGTCAGGCGCGCTTCATGATCCCGATGGCGGTCTCGATCGGCTTCGGGATCCTGTTCGCCACCCTGATCCTGCTGCTGCTGATCCCTTCGCTTTACCTGCTGATCGAGGATGCCCGCCGGGCGCTCGGCATGTCCCGACGCGCTGATGCAGAGGCTGAGAATAGCGACGAGCCAACCCCTCAATCGCCCGATGGAGAAACCCGCTACCTGGAGTCGCCATGACCGATGACGCTATCCCTGACAAACGCCGCCTAGCGCGTCCGGCTCTCTCGATACTGGGCCTCAAGCTGTTCGCGGTCATACTGATCGTCAATGTGGCGATTTCCGGACTGGTCTTCGTCGGGGTATCGCGAAGCATCAATGACGGCTTCATCGACTACCTAAAGACCACACAGGCGGAGTTGGTGACCAACCTCGCCAGCGCCCTCGGCGATGAATGGGGGCGCCAAGGCAACTGGCAGTGGCTGCGCACCGACCCACAGGCCTGGCGCGAACTGGTCCGTAACCAGCTATGGCCCGAGGGCCACCCACCGCCGGTGGGTATCCAGCGCGACATGACAAGGGCCCGGGATTTCGTGCTGCATGACGAGAACGGGCTGCCGGTGATCGGCCTGCCACCACGCCATGACAACAACCCGGCCCGGCTCGAATGGATAGCGATCCGCTACGAAGGGCGCCAGGTCGGCACCCTGGGCTATGTGCCGCCAGACCAGCTGATGGAGCAGATGGACAAGATCTTTCTTGAGCAGCAGCAGCGCAACCTGGGGATCATCGTCGCCTCCTTGGTGCTGGCCTCCCTGCTGCTGGCCGGCGGTTTGTCCTGGTGGCTAGGGCGGCGTACGCAGAGCATGGCGCTGGCCACCCGCCGCCTCACCCAAGGTGACTATGGCGCCCGCCTGACCGAACGCGGTCGCGATGAGCTATCGCGTCTTTCAAAGGACTTCAACGTGCTGGCCGAAACGCTGGAGGCCAACCGCGAGTCGCGTCAGCGCTGGGTGACGGATATCGCCCACGAACTGCGCACCCCGCTTGCGGTGCTGCGCGGCGAGATCGAGGCCATGCAGGATGGCATACGCCCGCTTGACCAGGACAACCTGACCTCGCTGTCCCAGGAAGTCGGCCAACTCGAACGTCTGGTCGGCGACCTGCGCTTGCTCGCTCAGAGCGATGCCGGGGCTCTGGAGGTCTCGCTGGCGCCGCTTGACCTGGCAGACAGCCTCAGCGGGCGCCTTGAGGACGCCAAGGGCTGGATCGCCGAGCACGGCATCACCCTTGCGAGCGATATCCAAGGCCCGATGATGATTCGCGGCGATGCCCAGCGGCTGCGCCAGCTATGGAACAACCTGATCGACAACACTCTGGCCTACACCACGGCGCCGGGTGAGCTACGCGTCCAGCTCAAGATGAAGGGTCAACAGGCCTGCCTCAGCTGGGAAGACAGCGCGCCCGGTGTGCCAGCGACGGAGCTCGAGCGGCTTACCCAACGGCTCTATCGCGTCGAAGGCTCTCGCAGCCGCAAGAGCGGCGGCTCGGGGTTAGGCCTCTCGATCGCCGCGGCGCTGGTTAGCGCCCATGGCGGCACCCTGCAGGCCTCGGCGTCTAGCCTTGGTGGACTATGCTGGACCATCGACTTTCCCCTGATGCCTAATGCTTGACCACTAATGCCTGCGAACCAAGCCCCATTGACCCACAGAAACCCGGAGACACCGGCATGACTGAGGCTTCTCCCAGCCGCATCCTGATCGTCGAAGACGAACCCAAGATCGCTCGCCTGATCGGCGACTATCTGACCGGCAGCGGCTACATACCCGACCATCTGGATCACGGCGATGAGGTCATCCCCTGGCTCAACGACCATCAGCCGGACTTGGTACTGCTCGATCTAATGCTGCCAGGCACCGACGGCCTGGTGCTGTGCCGCCAGATACGCGACCGCTGGCCGCAACTGCCGGTGATCATGCTGACCGCCCGCGTCGAAGAGGTCGACCGCCTGCTGGGCCTAGAGCTCGGCGCCGACGACTACATCTGCAAGCCCTTCAGCCCTCGCGAAGTGGTCGCCCGCATCAAGGCCGTGCTACGGCGCAGCCAGGCGCTGCCCCAGGACCGGCCAGGCGCCGCTGGAACCTCCGGCGAACTGGTACTCAACGAAGATGGCTGGCAGGCGCTAGCCGACGGCCAGGACCTGGCACTGACTGCCGTCGAATACAAGCTGCTCAAGGTGATGATGGATGCTCAGGGGCGCATCTTCTCCCGCGACCAGCTGATGGATCACATGTACCGGGATCACCGCATCGTGTCCGAGCGCACCGTGGACTCTCATATCAAGAAGCTCAGGAAGAAGATCGCCGGTATCTGGCCCGAGCGAGAGGTGATCCGCTCGATCTATGGCGTGGGCTACAAATACGAACCCGAGCCCTTGGACGGCCCCTAGGGCGTTACTTAACGCGTGGGGACACGCGCGGATAGACGGCTATCAGGCACGGCGCACCCTGATGCTGATTTTTGCCTTGATCGCTGCACAATGGCGCCACAATGCCGGCAGATACTCATCCTATCCGCGCCGAGGGTCGGCCCGGAACGCCCAGCATCAAGACAGGAGTGTCACATGAACTCTTTCCAACGCCGCCTGCTCTCCATCAGCCTGATCTCGAGTCTCGCCCTGCCGCTGACCGCCATGGCCGGCATGCCGGCGAATGCACCTCAGGAAATGGGGCCGGGGCCGCACCAAGCGATGATGGCAACGCTAGATCTGACCGCTGCGCAGCGCAATGCCATGCAGGAGACACGCCAGCGCTTCCGCAAAGAACATCAGGCGCTGCGCGAGCAAGAGCGCGAGGCCATTGATGACATCCTCAACGAGGAGCAACGCGCCAGCCTAATGCAGGCCCGTGAGCAGCATCAGGGCGCAGGGCGCCATGACCAGCGACAGATGCGTCAACAAGCAAGACTCGATGCACTGCTCGACAGCTGGTCACTCAGCGATGAAGACCGCGCTACGCTGAAAGACGCACGTCAGACCCTGATGGACAAGATGCGAGGCCTGCACGATGAGGCCTTCGACAACCGCGAAGATAAGCGTGCCGCCGTCGAGAACCTGCGCCAGGACTATCAAGCGGCGCTGGCCGACGTTCTCAACGAAGCACAGCGTCACGCTCTGGTCGTCTTGATGATGCCCCAGCATGCCCCCGGCCACCATGCTGAAGGGCGGAGTAAACGCGAGGGCAGCTAGCCACCCTGAAAGCTAACCCAAAGCGACTCGATGCCAGCAAGTTCGACGCATATCCACTGACATTGATGCCCGGCTCCGGCCGGGCATGGTCCATCTGCACGCCCCTCGTTTCACATCCCACTCCTCCCAATAGCGCGCCACTGGCCGGATGACGTCTCGTTCCTGCGGCACCGCTGCCAGGCCAAGGTCAGTTGGCATTTCTCAACCCCGTCACCGTCAACGGTTGAAGGTTCTGGCATAAGCCTGTAAGTTATTTGAACGACCAATCAATAAAAAACCGTCATGGCATGACTCACGCCGTGACGAAAACCGTATAGAACACACCCGCCCTTGCGCGGATGTGGGAAACGTCACGTTTATCGTTATTTTATTGATTGGTCGTTCAATCAAAATAAATGAAACACCTTCTCCAACGACACAAGGGAGTCTGCCCACTATGGCGCAAGACATGAAAGCCACCGAACGACGAGATCGCCTCAACCCCGTCGTCTTCATGGGGTCAGCAGCCGGCATCCTGCTGTTTCTGATCTTCACCATGACCTTCACCGAGAAAGCGGGTGCCATCTTCAATGCGGGCCTCGCCTGGATCAACGACACCTTCGGCTGGTATTACATGCTGGCCGCCGTGGCCTATCTGGTCTTCGTGGTCGTGATCGGCTTTTCTCGGGCCGGCTCGATTCGCCTGGGGCCTGACCACTCGCGCCCGGAATTTTCTCTGGTCTCCTGGGCGTCCATGCTGTTTGCCGCAGGCATCGGCATCGACCTGCTGTTCTTCTGCGTGGCCGAGCCGCTGTCGCACTACCTCGCGCCGCCCGACCTGGCGCCGGAGAGTGCGGAGGCATTGCGTCACGCCGTTCCTCAGACCTTCTTCCACTGGGGCCTGACCGGCTGGGGCATGTACGTGCTGATGGGCATGGCGCTTGCCTATTTCAGCTACCGCCACCGCCTGCCGCTGGCCATCCGCAGTGCGCTCTATCCTCTGCTTGGCAATCGTATCAATGGGCCGATCGGTAACGCGGTGGATATCACCGCCGTCATTTCCACGGTGTTCGGTATCGCCACCAGCCTCGGCATCGGCGTCATACAGCTCAACTATGGCCTGACTTTCCTGTTCGACGTGCCGGAGAGCCTGGCCACCCAGATCGTGCTGATCGTGCTGGTGGTGATCCTGGCCACCATCTCGGTGGTGACCGGGGTCGAGAAGGGCATTCGTCGTCTGTCCGAGTTCAACATGCTGCTGGCCACTGCGCTGCTGCTGTTCGTGCTCTTCCAGGGCCAGACCCTGCACCTGCTCGACGCGCTGGTGATGAATGCCGGTGACTACCTGAGCGGCTTTATGGCCAAGAGCTTCGACACCTATGCCTTCGCCGGCGACGATGCTCAGCAGTGGATGGGCTGGTGGACGATCTTCTTCTGGGGCTGGTGGATCGCCTGGACGCCGTTCGTCGGCCTCTTCCTGGCCCGCATCTCCCGTGGCCGTACCATTCGTGAGTTCGTCACCGGTGCCCTGCTGATTCCGCTCGGCTTCATGATGGCCTGGATGTCGATCTTCGGTAACAGCGGCATCGAGATGGTAGCGAATCAGGGGCTCGTGGAGCTCGGCCAGCAGGCGCTGAACAGCCCGCAGACCACGATCTATACCTTCCTTGAGCAGTATCCGTATATCGGCATCACCGCCTCGGTGGTTACCGTGCTGGGCGTGGTGTTCTTCGTCACCTCCGCCGACTCCGGCGCGCTGGTGCTGGCGAACTTCACCACCATCCTGTCGGACGTGAACCATGACGCGCCGATCCGCCTGCGTATCTTCTGGTCCGCAGTCATCGGCCTGATCACCATCGCCCTGCTGATGGCCGGCGGTCTCGATGCCCTGCAGAGTGCCGTGGTCATCACCGCCCTACCCTTCTCGCTGGTGATCTTCGCCATCATGGCCGGCCTGACCCGCGCCCTGCGCCTGGAAACCCGCAAGGCCGACGCGCGCCAGCAGGTTAGCGGCGGTGGCATACAGGGCGACTGGCGCGAGCGCCTCGACCGGGCATTGGACACCTCGAACCGAGCCGGCACCGCGGCGACCATCGAGCACGCCATTCGCCCGGCGCTGACGCAGCTCGCCGAGGAACTCAAGAGCCGGGGCCAGACCGCTTACGTCAGCGAAACCGAAATCGATGGTGAACCGCTGCCGCGTCTCACCCTGCAGGTCGATCTCGAAGAGGCGCCCAGCTTCGTCTACGAGGTGCGCTCGCAGCGTCTGCGCACGCCGAGCTTCCTCCAGGTGGATGACGATTACTACCTGCGTCTGGACGTCTATCTGGCTGAGGGTGCTCTGGGCCAGGATCTCAACGGCTGCACCCGCAATCAGGTCGTGCATGACGTGCTCGCCGAGTACGAGCGCCACCTGCAGTTCCTGAGCACGGCCGGAGAAGCCGGTGCCGTACCGGCCATGCCGGGCTCGATCGGCGATATGGACAGCATGCCCAGCGCCAATTGAGATCAGCGGGCAAGTGCGGCATAAACGCCGGGGCTTGGGCCATGGCCCAAGCCCCGGAACGCCAAACGGCGACTCTATGGAGTCGCCGTTTTTCATGGTTAGCGATAGGTGTCTGAATCGGCCCTGGGATCCGTTATCAACGGGGGCAGTTCAAGACCTCAGAAGAACCCAAGCGGGTTGATGTCGTAGCTGACCAGCAGGTTCTTGGTCTGCTGATAGTGCTCGAGCGCCATCTTATGGGTCTCACGGCCGACGCCGGACTTCTTGTAGCCACCGAAGGCGGCATGCGCCGGATACTGGTGGTAGCAGTTGGTCCACACGCGACCGGCCTGAATGCCGCGGCCCATGCGGAAGGCCACGTTCATGTCGCGACTCCACACCCCGGCGCCGAGGCCGAACTCGGTGTCGTTGGCGATCGCCAGCGCCTCTTCTTCGTCCTTGAAGGTAGTCACTGCCACCACCGGGCCAAAGATCTCCTCCTGGAAGACCCGCATCTTGTTGTGGCCCTTGAGCAGGGTCGGCTGGATGTAGAAGCCCTTGTCGAACGCCGCTTCGACATGTTCCACATGACCGCCGGTCAGGAACTCGGCGCCTTCTTCGCGGGCCACCTCCATGTAGGAGAGGATCTTGTCGAACTGTTCCTTGGAGGCCTGAGCGCCCACCTGAACCTCGGTGTCCAGCGGGTTACCGCGCTTGATGGATAGGGTACGTTCCATGACCTTCGCCATGAAGTCGTCGTACATGCTCTCCTGAATCAGCGCCCGAGAGGGGCAGGTGCAGACCTCGCCCTGATTGAAGAAGGCTAGCACCAACCCTTCCACCGCCTTGTCGATGAAGGCCGGCTCGGCGTTCATGATGTCGGCGAAGTAGATGTTCGGCGACTTGCCGCCAAGCTCCACGGTGGAGGGAATGATGTTCTCGGCGGCGCACTTGAGGATATGCGAGCCGATGGGCGTGGAGCCGGTGAAGGCGATCTTGGCGATACGCTTGCTTTCCGCCAGCGCCTGGCCGGCCTCGGCCCCGTAGCCATTGACGATATTGACCACGCCTGGCGGCAGCAGGTCATGGATCAACTCCATGACCTTGAGGATCGAGGCCGGCGTCTGTTCGGCCGGCTTCAAGACCACGCAGTTGCCGGCAGCGAGCGCCGGCGCGAGTTTCCAGGTGGCCATCAGGATCGGGAAGTTCCAGGGAATGATCTGCCCCACCACTCCCAGCGGCTCGTGGAAGTGGTAGGAGACGGTATTGTTGTCGATATCCGTGGCGCTGCCTTCCTGGGCGCGGATGCAGCCGGCGAAATAGCGGAAGTGGTCCACCGCCAGCGGCAAGTCGGCATTGAGGGTCTCGCGCACCGCCTTGCCGTTGTCCCAGGTCTCGGCCACGGCCAGGGCTTCAATATTCTGCTCGATGCGGTCGGCGATCTTGAGCAGGATGTTGCCGCGCTCGGCTGCCGAGGTGCGCCCCCAGGCCGGGGCGGCGCGGTGAGCGGCATCCAGCGCCAGGTCGACGTCCTCGGCGGTGGAGCGTGGAATCTGGCAGAACACCTGGCCATTCACCGGGCTGACATTATCGAAATACTGGCCCTTGAGGGGGGCCACGAACTGACCGTCGATGAAGTTGCCGTAGCGCTCGGCAAAGGATACCAGTGCGTCGGCGCTACCGGGGTTGGCATAGATCATGGCGTGACTCCTGAGCTGACTATTATCGTTATGGACGGATCGTGAATACCGTACCCTCAGTGTTGGCCACTTAGGCCGGGCGCGACATACATCAATGGCAGGAGACGCCCTCCTCCTTCGGTAGGAGACGCGACGCTACCGCCAGGAATGCGCGTCACATCCCCCAGGTCCCATGAAAAAAGGCGCGATTCGCATCGCGCCTTTTCGTCGACTGGCAGATGGCGGCTCAGTTGGTCATGTCGAGCACCACGCGCCCCTCTATCTGCCCCTCGATCATGCGCTGGAAGACATCGTTGATGTTCTCCAGCTTGTCGGTGCTGACCGTCGCCTTGACCTTGCCATCACCGGCAAAGTCCAGCGACTCCTGAAGGTCTAGGCGGCTACCGACGATGGAGCCCCGAATGGTGATGCCATTGAGCACGGTATCGAAGATCGGCAGCGGGAAGTCTCCAGGCGGCAATCCATTCAGCACCAGGGTGCCGCCGCGCCGCAGCATGCCCTGTGCCTGACCGAAGGCCTTGGGCGAAACCGCCGTCACCAGGGCTCCATGGGCACCGCCAATCTCGCGCTTGAGGAAAGCAGCCGGGTCGGTTTGCAGCGCATTGACCGTTACCGTGGCACCCAGCCGCTGCGCCAATGCCAGCTTGCCGTCATCGATATCCACGGCCGCCACGTTGAGCCCCATGGCCTTGGCATATTGCACGGCCATATGCCCCAGACCGCCGATCCCGGAGATCACCACCCACTGGCCGGGGCGAGTGTCGGTCATCTTCAGCCCTTTGTAGACCGTGACGCCGGCGCATAGCACGGGGGCGATCTCGATGAAGCCAACGTTATCGGGCAGGCGGCCGACATAGCCGGCATCCGCCAGGGTGTAGTCGGCGAAACCGCCGTTAACGGAGTAACCGGTGTTCTGCTGCGACTCGCATAGCGTTTCCCAGCCGCCCAGGCAGTGCTCGCAACAGCCGCAGGCGGAGTACAGCCAGGGCACGCCGACACGATCCCCCTCCCTGACGTGGGTGACGCCCTCGCCCACCGCCACGATATGGCCCACGCCCTCATGTCCAGGAATGAAGGGGGGCTCGGGCTTGACCGGCCAGTCACCGTGGGCGGCGTGCAGATCGGTATGGCAGACACCCGACGCCGCCACCTTGACCAGGATTTCTCCCCGTTTGGGGCGAGGAGTCTGAACCTCCTCGATGGTCAGCGGTTCGCCAAACTGGCGAACCACGGCGGCTCTCATCGTTGCTTCCATGACGAATCTCCTTTTTTATCGGCCGCGAGAGTGATGTCGTTGTAGCGACCCACTCACCAGTCTTGGTCAGCGGGACCTTCTGCGACATACTCTGATGGCAGGAGACGTCCTCCTCCTTCGGGAGGAGGCGAGAGATGCCAGGAGATATTGCCCATGTACACCCTGATGGTCGCCGATGACCATCCGCTGTTTCGCGAGGCCATCGGCGCGGTGATCGCCTCCGGACTACCCGACAGCTTGCTGCTGGAGGCGGATAGCCTGGAAGACGCCCTACGAAAGGCGGGGCAACACGAGGAAGTCGACCTAGTGCTACTGGATCTAGGCTTACCCGACGCCGAAGGGCTCTCGGGTCTCAGGCAACTACGTGAGCGGCGCCCCGACTTGCCGGTGGCGATTCTCTCCGCCGATCAGGACCGACGCACCATCCTCGATGCCCTGGACCTGGGCGCGGTGGGGTACATCACCAAATCCACACCGCGCCCAGACCTGCTCGCCGCGCTGACCCGTATCCTGGAAGGCCAGCTTTACCTGCCCGCGGACATCATGCGTCGCCCCCCGGCCGAGGCTCAGCGGACAGTATCCGTAGACGAGGACACCAAACGGCGCCTCTGCGAGCTTACCGGCAAGCAGCTTGAGGTGCTGATCCGCCTGAGCCACGGCGCCTCCAATAAAGTGATCGCCCGTGAGCTGGATATTGCCGAGACCACGGTGAAGACCCATGTCTCGGCGATTCTGCGCAAGCTCGGTGTAACGGGGCGCGTCCAAGCGATCCTCGCCGCCGGCTCGGTTGACCTCGACGCCCTGCTGGCCGAGCGGCACGAACCCTCACGCTGAGCGATTGCCCAACAAGCCGACCAGCTGCATGCGCAGTCGCAGCGGTTTCAGGGGTTTGAGCAGGCAGCCATAGCCTAGCTGACGGGCCAGGCTCTTGATCGCCGCGTCATGATTGGCGGTGATCATCACCACGGCCAAGCCCGGCTGGCGACGCCGCAGGTGCGCGGCCACGGCCAGTCCATCGGGATTCGACGCGTCCAGGTGATAGTCGATCAACAGCACATCGGCGGCCTCAGGGTCCGCCTGCGAATCCAGCCCGGCCTCCAGGGCAGCCAGGGAGGTCGCGGTCCGTACCCGACACCCCCATCCCTCCAGTAACGCCGACATCCCCTCGCAGATGCCGGGATCATTGTCGATGACCCAGACCCGCATGCCCGCCAGGGCGTCACGCTGCGAGGACGCCGCCGCGGTCGTGGCACTCCTCGGTGCCGCAGGCAGTCGCCCATAGGGGACCCGCACCGAGAACAGCGAACCGCGCCCCGGCTGAGAAGCCAATCGCAGCGGATGATCCAGCATGGAGGCGATCCGGTCGACGATGGCCAACCCCAACCCCAAGCCGCGATCCTGGGCATCGTGGTCACTCTCGGCTCGCTGGAATTCGACGAAGATCGCCTCGCGCTGTGACTCGTCGATACCGGCCCCCGTATCGCCGACCAGAATCTCCAGCCCTTCCGGGCGCCGTCGACAGCCCAGCAACAAATGACCCTGACGGGTGTAGCGAATCGCATTGGTCAGGAAGTTGCGCACCACTCGCGCAAGCAGCGCCAGGTCCGACTCGATGATCGCGCTGGTGCCGACGTAATGCAGCGTCAGCCCCCGTGACGCGGCGATCTGGCGATACTCCTCGGCCATCACGTCGAGCAGGTCGGCGGCGCGAAAGGCGGCGACATCCGGCTTCAGCACCCCGGCATCCAGCCGCGAGATGTCGACCAGGGTGCCCAGCAGAGCCTCGACGTCCTGCAGCGAACGACCGATATTGCCCACCAGTCGCTGAGAGGCCTCTGGCACCGCCTGCTCACCAAGGGCACTGGTGAACAGACGCGCGGCATTCAGCGGCTGCATCAGATCATGGCTGACCGCCGCGAGGAACTTGGTCTTGGAGAGATTGGCCGCCTCGGCCTCACGCTTGGACTCGCGCAGGCGCTGCTCGGCCTCGACCCGCACCGCGATCTCGTCGCGCAGTTGGCGGTTGACCTGGCCCAGCTCATCGAGCGTGCGGTGCAGGGTTTCGGTGCGCTCACGCACTTGCTCGGCCAACAGCACCGCATGCTCGAAGGCCGCATAGGGCGCCCCGCCGGCCGCCCCGCTGGACTCCACCCGCTCGATCAGCGCGCCACAGACCTTGCGCAGGCGCGCATTCTCCTCGGCGAGCGCCCGCTCTCGCGGCGTGGCGGGCTCAGACGCCTCGGGTTCCTCCGGATCGCCCAATGACAACCCCAGTGAAGGTCTGGTTGACGTGCATGCCATGGTGCTGCTCCCCGTAGGTATTGAAGCCAATCACCCGCTGTTCCCGCAGCCGTTGCGAGGCCAAGGCGGTCTGGCCGAGCATCTCGATCTCGAGACGGCGCAAGAAGCAGTCGCAGCCGATAATTAGCTGAGGCTCGCCCAGGCGCTCCCGCAAGGCGGCAAACACCGCATCCAGGTCCTCGAGAATCGGTGCGGGCTGCATGGCGGTCAGCACGATGCCGTGTTCCACCGCGCAGTAGAAGGTCAGGCTGCCGTCGTCGTTGACCCGCTGAATCGAGCGCACATAGTAGCTATCGCCAATACGCACCGCCAGGGGCACGCGGGCGAACACCTGCTCGTCGAGATCCTCGACGGCACATCCGACCAGCCGCGCGTATTCCTCGGCGGCCGGTGCGGCATTGAGCTCCATGACCCGCCGACACTCGTGATCGGCATGGGTCACCACGAGCTTCTCGCCTCGCGGCCGCAGATGGTGGGTGGTGAAGACCTCGAAAGGCAGTCGGGTGTTGATCATCACTACCACCGCCGCCTGACTGTGGAAATGCCCCTGATAGAAGACATGGGTATGCGCCAGCCGATTGTCGTCCCCGGCCGAGCCGCCAAAACTCGGAATACTGCCAAGCGCCGCATCCAGGCTTGCCAACACCTGCTCCTCACTGCTGGACAGCCCATCGAGCAGCGTTAGCGCAAAGCTGTGGCCGCCCACCGGCGCCAAGGCCTGGCGCCGGCAGTCATCCAGTAAGTGGGCCGTCAAACGCTGGGCGCCGATCAAATCGAAGCCTTCAAGATCGCTGATCAACGCCTGGGATACCGAAAAGTGGCGCTGATCGAAGCCGATCGCCACGATGCAGCCGCGCCCGTAGCCCAGAGGCGTAATCTCGCCGGCGGTGGTACAGCCGACCACAGCCACCACGCCGAAGGCCTCGCCCAAGGACTGCCCTAGCGCGTCGAGATCATACTCGGCGCTACAAAAGAACAGCACGCAGCCCAGTTGCGGATGACGAAGCGTCGCCGCCAGCTCGTTGGCGGCGGCACCCGGATCATCGGCCTCACTGAAGGCAACCCGCAGAGGTTCCTCATCGGCGGAGCGGGGACGCGCCTCGGTAGCATCAACAGAGAGTTCGGTCATGGCAGGCACTCGTCAGGCACATATATCCCGAGTGTATGCCGCGCCTGGCCAGGCTAACAATGCGAAAACTCGCCCGGAATGGCGCAGCCGCCCGCCTCTCTTCATGCGCGGTGATGGGGCAACAAGCGGGCCAGCCGCGCCATTATAGTCACCTCACCGTGTAACCAAGGCGCCAGCAAACGCGTGGAAAGCGGAATGAACAAAAACACCATCACCGGCGTCAGCAACAGGGTTGTGACCAGCACTCGCGGCACCAGCGGCAGACCGGCTAACCAGTGCCCAAACAAGGCCTGAAACATCAGCGACACCGGGAAGAACGCCAGCCAGATCGCTACCGCCTGCTTCCAGCGCGGCGGAGTATTGCCCTGGGCGTCCTGGAACCAGGAGTCAATCCCGGTGGCCCGATATTCCTGGGGCGACTCATAGAGTCCCTCACCGCGGCCAAGCCAGGCACGGCGCGATGCCGAGTGCTCCCAGGCGCGCATGGTCTGGGCATCCGCGAAACGGAAGATGATCTGATACTCGTCGTCGCCATGGGGCGGCGCCAACACCCCGGAGCCCAGATAGCCGGGATAGTCGCAGGCCAATTCGCGGCCCTCGTCGAGCCAGGTGGTGAAATCACGGTAGCGGCCGCGCGCCACGCGGCGTGCCACCATCAGGGTGACGGGTTCGGTAGACATGGGTGATCTCCTGATACGCGGCTGCCCGGGTAGGGTATGCCGACATGAGCTCAGGCCCGGTAAGGCCCTATGCCCTGAAAGATGCAAAAGGTATACCCGAAAGCCCGGCATTACCACGGGCGAGAACGCATTTGCCGCGTTTGTCGCCCGGTTTCGCTGCCGGTCTTACCCACTCAGCCACGCCAGAATAGCGGCGTCAGCAGCACCAACACGGTCAGGATTTCCAGGCGCCCCATCAGCATGCCGAGGCACAGCAGCCATTTGGCGGTATCCGGCAGGGACGCGAAGTTGCCCGATGGCCCGATGATATCGCCAAGCCCCGGGCCGACGTTGGCCACCGCCGTCGCCGCCCCGGAGAGCGCCGTCACTAGGTCCAGTCCCAGCAACGACAACCCCAGCGCCAGGCCGGCGATGGTCATGAAGAAGAAAAACGAGAAGGCGACCACGCCGCGGGTGATGTCATCGGTCAGCACCTGCCCATTGTAGCGTGAACCAAAGACGCCGCTGGCATGGATCAAGAAGCGCAGCTGGTTGCGCAGCATCACGCTTGCCACCTGAAAGCGAAATATCTTGAGTCCACCGCTGGTCGAGCCGCTGCAGCCGCCGACGAAGGTCAGGTAGAAGAAGGCGACCACCGCCAGCGGCCCCCACTGGGTATAGTCATCCGCGGCATAGCCCGTGGTGGTGACCACGGAGATCACGTTGAAGGCGACCTGGGTCAAGGATTCGAAAAACGGCGTCCCATGCCAAGCGCGCCACACGGTCAGCAGCAGAATAACGGCCGTCAGAAAGCCCAGCAGACCTCGCACCTGCTGATCACGCCACATTGCCATGGGCATGCCGCGCAAGGCGCGGATATAGAGCACGAACGGCAAGGCTCCACACAGCATGAACAGACTGGCCATCCACAGCAGCAGTGGCCGATCGGCATAGGCGCCGAAGGACGCATCGGAGTTGGCAAAGCCCCCCGTGGACATCGATGACATGGCATGAACCACCGCATCCACCGGCAGCATGCCTCCCAGCCAGTAACTGATCACGGCCAGCAGGGTAAAGCCGCAGTAAACGCCCAGGGTTGCCTTGGCGATGCCGCCGGTGCGCGGCATGACCTTCTCCGACCAGTCGGAAGATTCGGTATGAAACAGGCGCATGCCACCGACCTTGAGAAAAGGCAGGATGGCGATACCCATCACGATGATGCCGATGCCGCCAAGCCACTGCATGATGCCCCGCCACAGCTTGAGGCCATCGGACAGCCCCTCGATGCCCACCAGCACCGTCGACCCTGTGGTGGTGATGGCCGAGACCGACTCGAAGACCGCGTTGGTAAAGCTCAGCTGTGGCGCGCCCAGCACCAGCGGTAAACTGGCTAGGCCGCTGATCGAGGCCCAGCTCAGAGTAGTCACCACGAACATCTGCCAGGTCTTGAGCGACACCCGAGTGCGTCGCGTCACGAACCCCGTCACCGCCACCAGGCCAAGCACGATGCCGATGGATAGCGCAAAGGCCTCGGCGTCGGGGTCCTGCTCGAACAGCAGCACGATCCAGGGCACCGTCATGAAGGCGGCCAACACCAGCCACAGCACTGCCATGACCTTGCATACTGGCGCCCAGCCTCGCCCCCACTGGCGAATCGTTTCGGTCGCTCCCGCCATCGTGGACATGACGCTTTTCACCTCCTTATGAATCAATGGGCGATATAAACATGCCCGCCCATGAAATGCCCGCCCCAAAGCGCCCATCGTGACCCTATGGGTCAGCTGATCACCATCAACCCCACCACACCCAACACGAATCCCAGCACCGCGCCCATCGGCGGCGCCCAGTGTTTTTCCAGCCTGACGCCCGGGGCGATGTCCTGGAAGATGGAATAGAGGATGCCACCCGAGGCCACCAGCATGATGGCGCCCACGAAGCCTCCATCATCAACGAGCCACAGGTAGCTTGAAAGCCCCGCCAGCGGGCCTAGCAGCGCCATCAGGGAAAAAATGGTGATGACGCGACGGGCGCCAAAATGCCCAGACTGCATGAACTCTCGATAAGCATTGAACGCCTCGGGAAGGTTCTGCAAGGCGATCAGCGCGGCAATCAGCATGGCCTCTTCTGGCCGGATGGCGAAGATAGCGCCAACGACGATCGACTCTGGAATAAAGTCCAACAGCATGGCCAAAAACTGACTGGCCGGCAGTTGCCAGCGCAGCATCGCCATGTCGATGAGCATGAATATCACCCCACCCAGCAACAGATATAGTGCCGCCAGTGGCGCGGTGGTGAACTCAATGCCATCGGGCACCAGGACCAGCGCTACCGCGGACAGCAGGGTACCGCCGCCGAAGGCAAGCACACTATGGCGAAGCTCCTGCTCCAGCCAGCTTGGCCGGATATGTTCGATACGGGCGAGATAGGCGCCCAAGGGCATGGCCAAACCCGCCATCAAGGTGACCACCACCAACAGCAGCAAATCGATCATGAGGCTTCCTTGTCCGCCGCAGTACCTGAATTTTCAGCATGATACGACATCATCACGGCACACCGTCAGGCCTCGAACGCAGCGGGCCGCGACGCGCATGGCAGATACAACACAGCGATGGCAAGAACCCGCCAGTAACGTTGAAAGAATAAGAGTCACAACGTTTGTACGTGCTCACTCTCAGCATCTATACCTCATAACAGCCAGATGCATTGGATACTGAGCGACCACTGCTGCGAGCGGCATCACTGTCTTGGTGATGCTACGCGGGCGTTTATCGGCATCCCTTTCGCCACCACTGCCGCCTTGATGCGTTATCACGGCTACCCAACCGGCACTAACGCATCACTGCCGCCGCTGTTGAAGGGTATTCCCTCTTCGGCCAGGAGTTGAATATGGCAACCGCCCCGGATGACGTGCAGACAGAGGTTCACAAGGACCGTATCAACCCCATCGTTTTCTATGGCTCGGCCATCGGTATCGTGGCCTTCGCGCTGTGGACGATGCTCTTCACCGACTCCGCCAGCGCGGCCATCAATGCCGTGCTGAGCTGGATCTCGGATACCTTTGGCTGGTTCTACTTCGTCGCGGTGGTGGCCTATCTGGTATTCGTGATCGCCATCGCTACCTCGCGATTGGGCAAGCTGCGACTCGGCCCGGCGCACTCCACACCAGACTTCAACATAGTGACCTGGGCCGCCATGCTGTTTTCGGCCGGCATCGGCATCGACTTGATCTTTTTCTGCATCGCCGAGCCGGTGACCCAGTTCCTGGCGCCACCCGATGGCGACCCCGCTACCGTGGCGGCGGCACGACGCGCCATGGAACTGACCTTCCTGCACTGGGGCCTATCCGGCTGGGGCGTCTACACGCTGGTGGGCATGTCATTGGCCTTCTTCAGCTATCGCCACGGCCTGCCGCTGACCATTCGCAGCGCGCTATACCCGATATTCGGCAAGCGCATCCATGGCGCCATCGGCCATAGCGTCGACATCGCCGCCGTGCTCGGCACCCTGTTCGGTATCGCCACCAGCCTCGGCATCGGCATTATCCAGCTCAATTTCGGCCTGAGCTACATGTTTGGCCTGCCGGAAAATACCACCACCCAGGCGGTGCTGGCGGTGCTGATCGTGATCTTCTCGGCGATTTCCGCCGTGACCGGGGTCGACAAGGGCATCCGTCGGCTCTCCGAGTTCAACATGCTGCTGGCCCTTTTGTTGCTGCTGTTCGTGCTGTTCACCGGCAAGACCCTGTTCCTGCTCAATGCCCTGGTGATGAACGTGGGCGACTACCTGTCCCACTTCATCTCCCTGTCGATGAACACCTACGCCTTCGATCCTCCCACCGACTGGCTCAACGGCTGGACGGTGTTCTTCTGGGCCTGGTGGATCGCCTGGGGTCCCTTCGTGGGGCTATTCCTGGCCCGCATCTCCCGAGGACGCACCATCCGTCAGTTCGTCGCCGGCACCCTGATCCTGCCGCTGGCCTTCATGATGGCCTGGATGTCGATCATGGGTAACAGCGCCATCGACATGGTGATGAACGGCACCGGCGTGGCGGATTTCGGCGAACAGGCCATGAACAATCCCGGCTCGGCGATCTATCTGTTCCTGCAGAATGTGCCCTGGGTCGGCCTGACCACGGTGGTCGTGACCCTGCTGGCGATCGTCTTCTTCGTGACCTCTGGCGACTCGGGGTCGCTGGTGCTCTCCAACCTGACCTCGATCCTGCGTGATCCCAATCATGATGCCCCGGCCTGGATGCGGGTGCTGTGGGCCGCCATCATCGGGGTGCTGACCCTGGCGCTGCTGATGGCCGGCGGCCTGGGCGCGCTGCAGAGTGCGGTGGTCATCACCGGCCTGCCCTTCGCCTTCGTGCTCTTTCTGATGATGCTGGGCCTCTACAAGGCACTGAAGGTGGAAGGCCTCAAGGAAGACAGTCTGCAGCGCAGCATGGCGGGCCATCTCTCGGGGCGAACCCTTCCCGGTGAAAGCGCCCACCGCAACTGGCATCAGCGACTGAGTCGCGCCTTGAGTTTCGCCAGCCGCGAGCAGGTCAGCCGCTTCCTCGGCGACACGGTCAAGCCGGCCATGGAGGAGATCCGCGACGTCTTGAGCGATCAGGGTTACCCGGTGACGCTAGTCGAGGGCGATGCGGCAGAGGAACACCTGGAACTGAACGTGGGCCTCGGCGGCGAGCAGGACTTCACCTATCAGGTATGGCCTCGCCAGTGTGCCATGCCGGCCTTCTCGATTCGCGACACCCATGCCGGCACCCATTACTACCGGCTTGAGGTACATATCATCGAGGGAGGACAGGGCTATGATGTCTATGGCTACAGCCAGGAACAGTTGATTGCGGATATCCTCGACCAGTACGAGCGCCACCTGCTGTTCCTGCATATCCAGCGCGAGCAGCCCGGCACCCATACCGTGATGCCAGACGACCCGGCCTCCGCAGGACGCTGATCGGTACCCAGGATCACGCCACGCAAGATCTCAGGCCCAAGGAGCGATGAAATGAGTCAAGAACCCTTCGACCGAAGCGTTGATTACGTGATCGTCGGCGCCGGCTCAGCGGGCTCGGTACTGGCCAACCGCCTCAGCGCCGAGAGCGACCTGGAGGTACTGGTACTGGAGTTTGGCGGCAAGGACAATTCCATCTTCATCCAGATGCCCACCGCTTTCTCGATCCCGCTGAACAAGCCGCGCTTCGATTGGGGATTTCACACCGAGCCCGAGCCTGGCCTCAATGGGCGCAGCCTGCATCAGGCGCGAGGCAAGGTGATTGGCGGTTCCTCTTCGATAAATGGCATGGCCTACGTGCGCGGCTGTGCCGGCGATTACCAGGAATGGGCCGAACTCGGCGCCGACGGCTGGAGCTATGCCGACGTGTTGCCCTACTTCAAGCGTGCCGAAGGCTGCCTGTATGGCGATGATGACTACCGCTCCGGCAAGGGCCTGCTTGGCGTATGCAACGGCAATAATATGCAGAACCCGCTCTACAAGGCCTTCATTGAGGCAGGCCGCCAGGCAGGCTACGGCGAGACTCAGGACTACAACGGCTATCGCCAGGAAGGCTTCTGCCGCATGGACATGACGGTGCGTGACGGGGTGCGCTGCTCGACCGCCAATGCCTATCTGAAGCCGGCCCTCAGCCGAGACAATCTGCAGTTGGAAATGCACGCCCTGACCAAGCGCATCCTCTTCGAGGGCAAGCGAGCCGTCGGCGTTGAATACGAACAAAGCGGCAAGACGTATCGGGTCCAGGCCCGTCGTGAGGTCATTCTCTCTGCCAGCGCCTTCAACTCACCGAAGCTGTTGATGCTCTCGGGCATCGGTCCCGCCGAGCACCTCGAGGAGCACGGCATCGAGGTCATCCACGACCTGCCGGGCGTGGGCCAGAACCTGCACGACCATCTCGAGGTCTGGGTCCAGCAAAGCTGCAAGCAGAAGATCACCCTCAATGGCTGGCTCAACCCCGTCGGCCAGGCACTGATTGGCCTGCGCTGGCTGGCGTTCAAATCAGGCCTAGGGGCAACCAACCACTTCGAATCCAACGGCTATATTCGCAGCCGCCCGGGCCTTGAGTGGCCAGACCTGCAGTATCACTTCCTGCCCGGCGCCATCGCCTACGATGGCTCCAGCGCCGCCAAGGGGCACGGCTTTCAGGTGCACCTGGGCGCCAACAAGCCCAAGAGCCGCGGCTGGGTAAAGCTCGCCTCCTCCGACCCCGCCGCTCCCCCCAAGATCTTCTTCAACTACCTGCACGAAGAAGAAGACAAGCAGGCCTACCGGAACGGCCTGCGCCTGACCCGAGAAATCTTCGCCCAACCGGCCCTCGATGCCTATCGCGGCGACGAGCTATCGCCAGGGAAGGACGTGGTCAGCGACGAAGCGGTCGATGAGTGGATCGCCAATAGCGCCGAAACCGCCTACCACCCCTGCGGCAGCTGTCGCATGGGGACTGACGAGATGGCGGTGGTCGACCCCGAGTGCCGCGTTCGTGGCATCGAACGACTGCGGGTGGTCGACTCCTCGATCATGCCCACCGTGACCAATGGCAATATCAATGCGCCGACCATCATGATCGCCGAGAAAGCCGCCGATCATATCCTCGAGCGACAGCTACTGCCAGCTTCCGACGCCGCCGTTTTCAGGATCAAGGACCCGCAGCGCCAGCGTGAAGGCGAGCCCGAAAAGCCAACCTCCTAACTACCGTTATCTACCCACCCTGCCCCATGCAAAAGCCCCGATATCCTGGCGGATATCGGGGCTTTGGGGGAGCCATTAGCCATCTGCGATCAGGCGTTGGCCGCCACCGAAACCTCCTGGCTGCCGCGCTTGATCAGCGCATAGCCAAGACCGGTGACCAGCGAGCCAATGACGATGGCGGCAAGGTACAGGAACACCGGCGTGATGGCATTGGGAATCAGCAGCACGAAGATGCCGCCGTGCGGTGCCATCAGCTTGGCCCCCACCAGCATCGAAATGGCGCCGGTGATCGCACCACCGATCATGCAGGCGGGAATCACGCGCAGCGGGTCCTTGGCGGCAAACGGAATCGCCCCTTCACTGATGAAGCACAGGCCGAGCACGAAGGAGGCCTTGCCGGCTTCCCGCTCCGGCTCGGAGAACTTCGACTTGGCAACGAAGCTGGCGATCCCCATACCGATGGCCGGCACCATGCCCGACGCCATGACGGCGGCCATGGGCGCATAGGTCTCGGAGGCCAGCAGGCCCACGCCAAAGGTGTAGGCCGCCTTGTTGACCGGCCCGCCCATGTCGAAGCACATCATGGCCCCAAGCAGAATACCTAGCAGCACGGCGTTGGCCGAGCCCATGTTCTCGAGGAAGTTGGTCAGCGTGGAGAGCACGGCGGCCACCGGCTCGCCCACCACATAGATCATGGTCAGGCCGGTGACCAGGCTCGCCACCAATGGAATGATCAGAATCGGCTTCAGCGATTCGATGCTCGAGGGCAGCTTGACGTAGTCGGCAACCGCCTTGGCGACGTAACCGGCAAGAAAGCCGGCGAGGATGCCGCCGATAAAGCCGGCGCCGAGGTTCGAGGCCAGCATGCCGCCGATCATGCCCGGGGCGATGCCCGGCCGGTCGGCGATCGAGTAGGCGATATAGCCCGCCAGCACCGGCACCATCAAGGCGAAGGCGGTACCGCCGCCAATCTGCATCAGCGCCGCAGCAAAGGTCCCCTCCTCCTTGAAGGCCTCGATGCCAAAGACGAAGGACAAGGCGATCAACAGGCCACCGGCGACCACCATCGGCAGCATGAAGGACACCCCAGTCAGCAGGTGCTTGTAGACGCCCTTGTCCTTGACGCTCTTCTTGGCCTCGCCGCCACTCGCAGCGCCGCCTGCCGTTTCCACATCGGCCTCGGCAAGGGCTGCCTCGATGGCCTGGCGAGGTTTCTTCAGGGCGCTGCCGGTGGAGGTGCGATAGATGCGTTTACCGGCGAAGCGAGTCGGGTCGACCTCGATATCACAGGCCAGCAGCACCACGTCGGCAGCCGCGATCTCTTCTTCGGTCAGCTTGTCCTGGGCGCCTACCGACCCCTGGGTCTCAACGCGGATCTCGTGACCCAGCGCCCTACCGGCTTCACTCAACGCCTCGGCGGCCATGAAGGTATGCGCCACACCGGTCGGACAGGCAGTTACCGCGACGATGCGCTTGGCACCCGCCGTATCGGTTGCCACCGGCTTGGCACCGTCCTTGGCATCGTCGGCGGGCGGCGTATAGGCGGCTGCCTCGGCCTGAGCCCGCTCGAGGAAACCGGACGGATCCGGCAGGGCCTCGGCGATCGATGCCTGATAAAGCGACTTCCCGGCAAAGCGCTGTGGATTCGGCACCGTATCGGCGGCCACTACCACCAGATCGGCGGCAGCAATCGACTCGGCAGATGCCGGCTCCACCGGCGCCAGTTCACCGTGCATTTCCACCGTGGTGGTCCAGCCTAGCCGACTGGCCGCCTGCTCGAGGCGCCGCGCGGCGAGGAAGGTGGTGGCCATGCCACTGGGGCAGGCAGTAATCAGGATCACATTCATGCGAGCGCTCCCCCTGCGTCCACGTCGTTCAGGCGACGCACGCGGGTCTGTTGTTGGAGGTGAGGGAAGTCATCGGCGTGAGGATTGCCCACGCCGACATGGCGTACGGCTTCGGCGGACAGGGCCGTCGCAAAGCGCAGCGCCGCATCAGGGGCATGGCCCTCGAGGACGCCGTGCAACATACCGGCTAGCAAGGTGTCGCCGGCACCCACGGTGCTGGCGACCGTCATCTTCGGCGGCGTGGCGTGCCAGGCGCCGCGCTGGCTGACCCAGAGCACGCCATCGGCACCAGCGGAGATCAGCGCCTCCTGGATACCGGCCTGATGCAGGCGAAGTCCCGCCGCCAGCCGTCGGGCGTCGCTGTCCAGCGCCTCGCCGGCCCACTCGGCCAGCTCCAGCTCGTTGGGCTTGACCGCTGTAGGGGCCGCCGCTATGGCGCGGGCCAGCGCCGGGCCGCTGGTATCGACCCATACCGGTAGCCCATGGGCCTTGAGGCGCGCGATCAGCGCGGCCTGATCGTCGGCCTCGATGCCAGGCGGCAGGCTACCGGCAATCACCACCGCATCGGGACGTCGGCTGGGGTCGGCGGCCAACGCTTCGAGATCATTCACATAGGCGTTGAAGGTGCCAGCATCAATCACCAAGCCGGGACCGTTGATATCGGTGACGCGGCCACTGTGCTCGGCGAGCTTGGCGTTGATGCGCGTCTCGCCGGGCACGCGGTGGAAGGCATCCTCGACGCCCATGTCCTCGAAGGCGCGCCGGAAGGGGCCATCGTTATCGGCCCCCAGAAAGCCGGAGACCACGATGTCATGACCCAATGTCGCCAGCACCCGGGCGACATTCACGCCCTTGCCGGCGGCGCTCAGTTGCGTCGCATCGGTCCGATTGACCTCGCCAAGGGTCAGTGTCGGCAGACCGATCGCCAGATCCAGCGCCGGATTGAGACTGATCGTCAGTATCCTGGCCATCAGCGCACCTCCAGCGCGTTTCTCACGTCATCGCTGGTTGCCTGGGCCAGGGCCAGTTCGGCCTGGGCCTTGGCGTCGGCGAGATCGAAGTCGCGCAGCCGCGCCTTGACCATCGGCACCTGGCGGGCGCTGACCGAGAGTTCATCGACGCCGAGACCCACCAGCACCGGCACCGCCTGGGCGTCGGAGGCCAGCTCGCCGCATACCCCGACCCACTTGCCGTGGGCATGCGCGGCATCGACGGTCATCTGGATCAGGCGCAGCACCGCCGGATGCAGGCCGTCGGACTGAGCCGACAGCGCCGGATGGCCGCGGTCGATGGCGAGGGTGTACTGGGTCAGATCGTTGGTCCCCACCGAGAAGAAGTCGACCTCGGCGGCAAGCGTCGGCGCCAGCAGCGCGCAGGACGGCACCTCGATCATCACGCCGAGCTGCACATCGGTGGCCCGCTGCTCGGCCGGGATCTCCTCGAGCAGCCGGTCGAAGATGGCCTTGGCGGCCCGGAACTCGGCGATGTCCTTGACCATCGGCAGCATGATGCGCAGCGGCCGGCCCGGTCGATTGTCGCCCCCCGCAGCGGCGAGCAGCAAGGCACGCAGCTGCGTCTCGAGCACCTCTGGCTGGGTCAGGGCCAAACGGATGCCGCGCAGGCCCAGGAAGGGGTTGTCTTCCTGGGGCACCGGCCAGTAGGGCAACGGCTTATCGCCGCCCACGTCCAGCGTACGGGCCACCAGCGGGAGCCCGTTGAGGGCGTCCATGGCTTCCTTGTACTCGCCGATCTGCGTCTCGAGATCCGGTGCCTGGGAATGCGCCATGAAGATGAACTCGGTACGCAACAGCCCCACGCCTTCGGCGCCACGCTCGACGGCATCCGCGGTATGAGCGGTATTGCCCAGGTTGGCGGCCACTTCGACGCGATGGCCATCGCGGGTACGGCCTTCCTCGAAGCGCGCGGCCCAGGCCTCGCGCTCCAGGCGCTGATGTTCCTTGAGGCTCAGCTCGGCCCGCTGGCGACGCTCCGTGGACGGCGCCGGCGTGATACGCCCGCGCTCGCCGTCGAGGATCATCTCGACGCCGTCTTCAAGCGTCAGTACTCGCTCGCCGGCCCCCACCACGGCCGGGATCCCCAGCGCACGGGCGAGGATCGCACTGTGGGCCGTCGCCCCACCTCTGGCGGTCAGCAGCCCGCGGACGCGACTGGTATCGAGACGGGCCACATCGGAGGGGCCGACGTCATCCATGACCAGGATGTAGGGATGATCCGGCGGCGTGGGCAGGCTGATATCGCACAGGATGCCCAGCACCCGACGGCCAACGTCCCGCAGGTCGGCTGCCCGCTCGGCAAGCAGTCGATCGGCCAGCATTTCCTGAGCCCTGGCCGCCGTCTCGATCGCAGTCCACCAGGCCGCTTCGGCGGAATAGCCTTCCTGAATGCCTTCGTGGGCGGCCTGATGCAGCTCCGGGTCGTCGAGCATTTCCTCATGCATCGATAGGATCTCGGCCACCTCGCCGCCCTGGGCGCTGTGCACCAATGCCTCGAGCTGCTCGGCGCCTTCCTTGATGGACGCCTCCAGACGGCGCTTCTGCTCAGCGGCATCGCTTGCCCGCTCGGGATAATCGAAGCGCGGCGTACGCATCACGAATAGCGGCGCGATGGCCATCCCCGGGGAGGCGGCAACCGCCTGGTAAGGGGTGTCGGCCGGCAGTGGCTCAGGCGGCTTGGCACCCTCGGGCGGCGTACTGGCGACGTGCTCACGGCCTTCCTCGAAGGGCTGAACCACTTCACCCAGGCCGCCTTGCATGGCCTCGCACATGGCGTCCAGCGCCTGGCTGGCACCCTCGCCTTCGGCCGAGAACACCAGCTGTTGGCCACGACGAGCGCCAAGGCCGATGACCTTGGTCAGGCTAGCCGCTGATACGGCTTCGCCGCTACCGTCGGCCAGGCGCACTCGAACCGAGACGCTCTGGCGGCGCGCCACCTGAATGAGTTGCTTGGCCGGGCGGGCATGCAGGCCGTGGGCGTTGAGCACCCGGGCGCGTGCGGTCTGGGCGCTGGCCGACTCACCGGACAGGCGCGCCAATACGCTCTCGGCGGATAGCTGATGCAGGTCCTTGCCCTCACCGCGCTCGAGCAGGGCCGTCAAGCGTTCCAGCAGGCTGCGATGGGCATTGCCCTGGGCCGCGAGACAGAAGACGCCACTGACGGCGCTGTCGCCCTGGCCGATGGCCGCTTCCGGGGTGGCAAGCGATAGCGCCGGCGCCTTCACATCGTTGGCACTGGTCGCGAACCAGAGCCCCTGGCCCAGCGACAGCGGAGACTGAGAGGCGATATCGGCAACGAAGTCATTGCCGACGCAGCCTGCCTGGCGCAGCCGAGCAGCGGCGGCCAGGGCAAGCTCGAGCCGGTCGCGGGCGGGGAAGTTGAGACAGAGGGTCTCGTCATCGAGGCGCGCTTCCACGACGGCCTTGGATAGCAGCCCGGCCACCTCGGCACGGGAACCGGCGGCGGCCAGTCGCTCGGCCACCCCCTCGCGGTCCAGTACGTGGGTCAACTGACGCAGAATGTCCAGATGCTCATCATTCTGGGCGGCGATGGTCACCAGCACATAGACCCGATTGCCATCGTGCCAGTCGATGCCCGCGGGGAATTGAAGTACCCGCACCCCGGTACGCTGGACGTGGGTACGGCTCTCGGGGGTGCCATGGGGTATCGCAATGGCGTTGCCAAGAAACGTGGATGACTGCGCCTCGCGGGCATGCAGGCCATCGCGATAGCCAGGCGCCACCAATCCGGCCTCGACCAGCGCCTCAGACGCCTGATCGAGCGCCGCGCGCCAGTCAGCGGCCTTGCGGTCGAGCAGGATATCGTCCTGTCCGAGTGTCAACATACTAGCCTCCTGTGCCTGGGGGCGGGCAGCGGAGAGTGCCGGCCGCTGGCTGGCGGCCGTTGCACCTGGCCTTGCCAACCTTGCTTTCCCATGGCTGAATCGTGTCACCTAAGATTTAGTACAATGCTGGATCGAGTCAGGCCATTTATCAAGCAGGATCGGCTACGACCTTGGGCGTAGTCGCTGGTGCCAAGAGCTCGCGTAGAATGTGCCGCATCGTATACAAGGGGTCACCATGACGCTCGCAGAAATCGCTCGCTTGTCCGGCGTATCCCGGACCACGGCAAGCTATGTCATCAACGGCAAGGCCAAGGAACGGCGCATCAGTCAAGAGACCGTCGATCGCGTCATGGCGGTGGTCGAGCAGCATCACTACCGTATCGACGCTCAGGCGGCGGCACTGCGCCGAGGCGCCAGCCGCACCATTGGGCTGATCATCCCTGACCTGGAGAATGCGAGTTATGCCCTGCTCGCTAAACGCCTCGAGCAAGGCGCGAGGCAGCGGGGTTACCAACTCCTGATCGCCGGCTCCGAGGACAACCCGGACAGCGAACGCGAGCTGGCTCGGGCCTTGCGCGCCCAGCGCTGCGAAGTACTGATCGTGGCCAGCTGCCTGGCCATGGACGATCCCTTTTATGCGGAACTGATGGCCGGCGGCCTGCCGGTCATCGCCGTCGACCGCGCCCTAGATCCGCAACGCTTCATCAGCGTGGTCAGCAACAATCAGTCGGCTGCCAAGGGCTTGACCCGTTCGGTTCTTGGCTCGGGTGTGAGGCGCGTCGCCTGGCTGGATGCCGTGCCCCAGCTATCGATCAGCATCGAGCGACTGGCGGGCTTTCACGAGGCGCTCGAAGGCCACGACTGCCAGGCCTTGACCCGCAGCGGGGTCCGCTATGATCGAAAGGAAGGGGCGCGGCTGATGCGCGAGCTGCTCGAAGATGAAGGCATGCCCGACGCGCTGGTCACCGCCTCTTATACGCTACTCGATGGCGTGCTGGACGAACTGCTGGAGAGCGGTGGCCTGCCGCCCTCGCTGCGCCTGGCGACCTTCGGCGATGATCGGCTGCTGGATTTTCTGCCCCTGCCGGTCAACTCACTGCCTCAGCAGCATGATCGCATCGCCGAACTGACCCTGGATCACGCCATTGCCGCCGCTCACGGCGACTATCACCCCGGTCAGGTGGTGGTTGAACGCGCCCTGCGCCGGCGACTGCCGCCCACCGGGTGAGCGACGCAGAAAACCTTCGGGCCAATATTGGTGGCCTTTACCATGTCAGATGTCATTCCTTAGCCAGGTTCATTACCAGCACTCAGCGATCTCGCCTAGCTGGCTGACTGCTGGCGGCGATCACTGCCATCAAGCCAGGCATCAACGGCAGCCAGCGAAGGCGCCAGGCTATGCTCCAGCGCAAGCTGCAACGCAGGCAGTTTTTCGCGCTGCGACGTCTTTGCCGCCGTTTCGAGCTCCCTGGCCCGCTCTCCTACCTGCATCAGGCCCAGGCTGAGCGCTTCACCCTTCATCAAGTGCGCAACCTGCATCACCTGCTCGGCCTGTCCGTCACGAACAGCCGCCGACAGGGCCTTCCGGCGTTCAGGCAACTGGCGACGATAGGCGTCCACCAACTGCCTGATGCCCAGGGCCTCGATGTGATCGAGCAGCTCCTTGAGCACTGCCAATGCCAACCACTGTGGGTCGTCTGCGTTAGCCTCAACCGCATCAGCTGCAGCATCGAGAGGCAGCCCGCCGATACCCTCAACGCCAGCCCTTTGCGTCGCATGATCGGCTGGCAGGCCAATGTACAGATGCAGCTTCTCGAGCAGTTGAGCACTGGCAAGCGGCTTGACTAGGTAATCGTTCATGCCGGCCTCCAAACAGCGTGAGCGCTCGTCACCAAAGGTCCCCGCGGTCATGGCCACGATCGGCACCTCGGCACACCAGTCATGGCGCTTGCGCAGCTGGCGCGTCACTTCGAGGCCGTCCATCAGCGGCATCTGAACGTCCATGAAGATCAAGGCGTAGGGCTCGGCCTGGGTCATGTTCAGCGCCTCCTCTCCCGACGAGGCGATATCGACCTGGCACCCCAGGCGCGACAACATGATATGCGCCACCTGCTGATTGATCTCATTGTCTTCGACGACCAAAAGCCGCAGGCCAGATGGCAAGGCGGGCAAGATCTCTTGGGAGCCTTGTTTTCCCATGCTCTCGGGTTCATTGGCCGGCGATAGTGGCACCTTGAACCAGAAACAGCTGCCCTCGCCTATACGACTGACGAAGTCCATTTCCCCGTCCATGGCACTCACCAGACGCCTGCAGATCACCAGCCCCAGCCCGCTGCCCCCGAAGCGGCGCGCCGTAGAGGCATCGCCTTGGCTAAAAGGCTCGAACAAGCGGTGCTGATGGCTGCTGGGTATTCCCGGGCCGCTATCGCTGACCGAGACATGCAGGCGCTCTTGCAAAGACGAGTAGGCCACCAGTACCGAGACCTCCCCCTGCTCGGTGAACTTGATGGCATTGGAAAGCAGGTTGAGCAGCACTTGCCGAAGCCGACCGGGGTCGCCCTGTAGTCGTTCAGGCACGTCTTCCGCGAGCCGCGCCGTCAGGGTGATGTTCTTGTAGATCGCCCGGGGCTCGAAGAGTCGCACGGCGGAATCGAGCAGCTCCTGTAAGGAAAAATCCACCTGCTCGAGCTCGAGCCGACCGGCTTCGATGCGAGAAAAGTCGAGAATGTCATTGATCAAGACGAGCAGTTTGTCGGCGCTGTCATGGATGATCTCGGCATAGCGCCGCGAGGTAGTATCCAGCGGACGCCCGCGCAACATCTCGCTCATACCGATAACGCCATTGAGTGGTGTGCGAATCTCATGGCTAACGGTGGCCAGGAACTCGGATTTGGCTTCGTTGGCAGATTGGGCCTTTTGCGCCGCCTCCTCGAGTCGACTCCGCAGCACTTCCTGGTCGCGCCGAGACGCCGCGTTTTCCCGGGCTTCGCGAAAGAGAAACCGCGTCACCATCAGGATCGAAAGGCTCATCAAACCCAGCATGGCAAGCAGCACCCAATGCAGCAGTTGCAGCGCTTCTCGCTCTTGCTGCTTGGCGTCGGCCAGATAGGCGTTGGTCGCCACCACCAACTGCTGGCTGAGATAAATCAGCGGATCGAGGGCTATCTGCAGCGAACGACGCGATGCTTGGTCCAGGCGCTCTAGACCGCCAAACTGTAGATCCAGAATGTTCATCTGGGTGGCAATGGCAGGTATCAGGCGATCCTGGTCGTCGATGCGACTAAAAAGCTCACTAATTTCACCGCGTTGCAGAAAGTTGAGCCGGCTATAGAGCAGCTCGAACTTGACGCGTAACGCCCCGAGACTCTCGGCGTCGTTGAGTTGATCGCGAAGTTGGATGGCCTCCCTGTCAAGCTTGTAGGCCCCCCAGGTTGCGTCTCCACCCACACTTGCCGCCAGGCCTTCCTGTCGCCATACCACCATGCCCGCCACCACGACAGCGGCCATGAAAAACACCAGCACCGAGGCGGCGCCAAGTTTCAAGCGTAATGGATAGCGAAGCATGTAGACGCATACCGCTGGGAAAGATGATCTCGATACTGCTCAATGCACATGAATTTTGGCAACCTGCCACACACTTCGATAGCGAACATTCTCGGTATCGAGTTCAGGGTGATCGTCAAAAGGGTATAACACGAAGAGGGGCCCAAAGTCGCGAATCGCCAACGGCTCACCATCCATGGCCATGGCTAGAATGACGGCATAATTCTGAACATCGCTAACAGGTATCTCCCCCGAAAAATGGTTGAGCGCCTCGACGCGTAGCTCATCGCCTTGGGCACCGACTCGAGACAAAAGGTCCCGAATCAACGGGCCTTGAAACTGCCTTTCCCGGTCCGTCCAAGGAGTATGAGTGCTAACGATCCGGACAGGCAGTTGACTGAGCATTTCCCGATCGAATAGCGCCTTGTCTCCGTCGTTGGTGTAAAGGATATCGCCGCTGATTTCGAGCAACACCTCTCCCTCAGGCTGAGGCAAGGACAGGGGTGCGGCTTGAGCGGGTAACGTCATGAGGCAGGCAAGCAGACACCTAGTCAGTGAGCGAGCAATCGGATTCACATAAATCTCCGGCGGTTCGACATGCATACTTTCACCCTAGGCGTACTTCGCTGGCTGATCAGGGGCCATATCATGCCAGGATTTCGACGTCATCTCCGAGCGTTAATTGCCCCTCTTTCAGGACGACCAAATTCTGACCAAAGAGGACTTTTCCCTTTCCGCCGCGCCGATAGGTCGCCAGCGTCTTGAGCGGTTCTTTGCCAGGTAAAAAGGCGCCGGTGGCCGGGTCTACGGTAATCATTGCGCATCGTGCACAGGGTTCCGCGACGCCAAGCTCCACGTCTCCGATACGCAGACGCTGCCAGCCATCCTCGGCGAAGGCATCACTGCCAGCCACGACCAAATTGGGACGAAACTGGGCCATGACGTGAGGCTTACCATCTGACGCCCCTTGTGCATGAGCCAGCTTCGCGTTGAGATCGGCAAGCGATCCCTCACCAATCAACAGCAGCGGATAGCCATCGGCAAACCCAACCCGCTGCTGGATCGATTCACGATAGCGCGGCGAACGCTCACCGATGCAGAGCAGGTGAGCCGCCTCCCCTACTACCGCACTACACCAAGCATCGGCCTCTTTTGAGGTCGCCAGCGCTTCGAAGCGATCACCCCATACCTCGGTGGCAAATGGCGCCAGAGAGAAATTTGCCCGGACCAGTTCGAGATCCCGGTGCCCGGGGAAACGCAGCACCACCGTTTCCTCACCGAGCTGAACCTGCATCAATTCCAACCGGGGGTGGGTCCGAGCCGTGATAAAGCGGCCATCGGGGCGAGCCAACATCAAACGACGATCCCCGGCGATTCCTTCTTGATGCACCTGCGCGCGTTCGAGTGGTTCTCCCGCACAGGACTTGAGTGGATAGCGATATAAAGCAGACAAATGCAGGCGAGGGGTAGCCATGGTAAGCAGTCCTTGCGGCTAGGAGGAAGCCTGGCGGCCGGCATGCTGAGCCTAGTCTAGCCGCCAAACGCAATATGTTTTGCGCGATTCGCCTACCTAGCTTACCGAAAATCACCGATACCGAGCCAGTTGGGGAAGCCCTTAGCGGGTTGGGGAAGCCCTCAGCGGGTTGGAGGCTCGGTGATTTCCACATTCACGAGGTCTTCGTAGGCATGCCAGCTGGCATGACCCAGCACCGGCAGGATCACGGCCAAGCCTATATAAAACGTCACCACGCCGAGCAGCACGCTGCCAGTGAGAATGGCTGCCCATAGCAGCATGGGGCGAAAATTCTGTGCCACGGCCTTGAGACTGGCTTCGATGCCTTCCATAAAGGTCAGGTCCTGGTCCATCAGAGTCGGAATGGCGACCACACTGATCGAGAATGCCCCAAAGGCGAGTACCGCCCCCGCCGCCGTGCCGACCAGCAGCATGCTCAAGCCTTCAGAGGTGGTCAGCAAGGAAATGTAGAGGGTGTCAGGGTTTGGCACTTCGAAACCAAAGAAGAGCGCGAATAGCAGGGTTGCCAAGCGAATCCAGGCGAGGAAGAAAATCATCATCATCAGGCCCATCATCGCCAACTGCCCGGTATGGGCACGCCAGGCGCCAAAGGCATCGCCCATGGTCGGTGTACGGTGCTCTTCGAGCGCGCGACTGATGCCGTACGCACCTACCGCCACCAGGGGGCCAAGAAACATGAAGCCGGCGACCAGCGGCAGCAGCCAGTGCCAGAGATCGAGGGTAAAGGCCCCCAGTGTGATGGCCAGGCTAAGGCCTACCCAAAACACGCCATAAGCCAAGCTGACGGCCGTGGCATCGCGAAAGTCCTGGAAACCGGCCACCAGCCAGGCCCTGGGTCTGTCCAAACCGACGGGGTTGATGCTGATCTTAACGTGGTAATCAGAAGGCTTGGGGCCCTTCGTGGCAGCTGCATTCATGGCACACCCCTCAACCGTTCGGGAAGATAAGGCCACCAAGCCTAAACGAGCAGCGTACCCGGCAACGTCCATGAGTACGCATCGGCCTGAAAGCCAGGATCTCCTGAGGTTTTTTCAATAGTGCTTATGTCACTGTAGACGAGGGGATGAAGAGTTGCCCTGGGTGACGCCTATCTCGACAGACGACAGGTACAGAGGCATAGGGACATGGAGGCCTCGCCGCCCCAGGCCCCATAAACGCCAACCCCCGAATGGCAGAGCCGTTCGGGGGTTGGCGACAGCCAGGCAATGTCGTGGGTGACTTAGCGTACGATCATCACCGACATCTTGCTGTGATGCACCACGTGCTCGGCATTGGGGCCAAGCACGTAATCGGCGAACTTACGCTTGTTGTGCGAGGCCATGACCACTAGGTCGATATCGAGTTTCTTGGCGGTATCGATGATGGCTTCCCAGGGTGAGCCCTCGGCGATAGCACATTGCACGGTGATATCACTGGGTATGTGCTGCTGCACGAAGGCGTGCTGGGCCTCGGTGAGTGCCTTGTGGGCCTTCTCGCTGAAGTCGGCCGGGAAATACGACCCCACCAACGGCATGCGATAGTCAGGCAACACGGACACCAGGTGCAGCGAGGCGCCGAAGGTATGGCACAAAGCCAAGGCGGTGGGCAGCGCCCTTTCCCAGGACGCCTGCTCGTTGAGGTCCACCGGCAACAGGATTTTCTGATACATGGTCTAACCCTCCATTAGACAGACACCGGTTTGGCCGAGCCATCGCGGCGACGCCGCTGCATCAGCACGATCAAGGCAAAGACCGCGAGAGCCGGAATCCACATCCACTCCTTGGCCCAGCGGTCCACAGGCGCCATCACCTCGATGATTTTCTGATCGAAGTCGAAGCCAAGTTTCTCAGCCTGACTGCCAAAGGCGACCATATCGACGACCAAGTCTCCGTCCTTGACCAATAGCTCCAGGCCGAAGTTCTCCAAGCGCTCTTCGCCCGTATCGCCTTCCGGCACCGGCAGGGTCATGTAGGTGGTCAGCGGATCGCCATAGGCATCCTCACCCGCCACCTGGACACGCAGCGTGCTGTCATCGTCCATTTCCCCAAGGGCCTGGACGAACTGGCTCGCCGGTATCGACCTGTAGGGATCATGGATCATGTCCATCCAGAAGCCAGGACGGAAGAGCGTGAAGGCCACCAGCAGCAGCAGAATGCTCTCGTACCAGCGATTGCGCGTCAGCATGAACCCTTGCGTCGCCGCGGCAAAGATCAGCATGGCAATGGTCGCCACCACGAAGACCACAATGCCTTGCAGGAAGGACACATCGATCAACAGCAGGTCAGTGTTGAAGATGAACAGGAACGGCAGCGCGGCAGTCCGCAGGCTGTAGTAAAAGGCCTGGAAACCGGTACGCAGCGGATCTCCCCCCGATACGGCGGCGGCAGCGAAGGAGGCCAGCCCCACCGGCGGCGTGACGTCGGCCATGATGCCGAAATAGAACACGAACAAGTGCACGGCAATCAGTGGCACCAATAGGCCGTTCTGCTCCCCCAAGGTCACGATGACCGGCGCCAGCAGCGCCGACACCACGATGTAGTTGGCGGTCGTCGGCAGGCCCATGCCAAGGATCAGGCTCAGCACTGCCGTGAGCATCAGAATGAGCATCAGATTGCCCATCGACAGGACCTCGACCACGTCGGCGAGCACCAGGCCGACACCGGTCTGCGATACCGCTCCGACGATAATGCCGGCGGTGGCCGTGGCGATACCAATGCCGATCATGTTGCGAGCACCGGTTACTAAGCCATCCCACAGATCGAGAAAGCCAGCCTTGATGTCTTCAGCGAAGTCGCTCTGGCCGCGAAATATCGCCATGAGCGGGCGCTGGGTGACGATGATGAAAGTCATGAAGACCGTGGCCCAGAAGGCCGAGAGTCCTGGCGACAGCCGCTCGACCATCAGGCACCAGACCAGCACCACGACCGGTAGAATGAACTGCAGGCCCACCATGACGGTAGGACGCGTCTGAGGCAGCCTCACCACCGGTGCATTGGGATCATCGGTCTCGAGCTCGGGGTAGTTGGACCCGACCTTAAGCAGGGCGATGTAAATCACCGTCAGCGCCACCGCCACCACCCAGGGAGTCGCTTCGCCAAGTACCGGCTTGAGCCAGCCGAGGCCGTAATAGACCACCAAGGCCGTGATCATCATCAACAAGAGGCCGGCCAGGAAGCCGATGACCTTGCGCACCATCGGCTTTGGCGGGTTGCTGCTCTCGAGCCCCTTCATGTTGGCCTTGAGAGCCTCGAGGTGGACGATATAAACCAGCGCAATATAGGAGATCAGCGCCGGCAGGAAGGCATGTTTGATGACCTCCACATAGGAGATGCCCACGTACTCGACCATCAAGAAGGCCGCAGCGCCCATTACAGGCGGCATGATCTGACCGTTCACCGACGAAGCGACCTCGACGGCCCCCGCTTTTTCGGAGGAGAAGCCGACCCGTTTCATCATCGGAATGGTGAAGGTGCCGGTGGTCACCACGTTGGCGATAGAAGAGCCGGAAATCAGGCCGGTCATGCCTGAGGCGACCACCGCCGCCTTGGCCGGACCACCCTTGTAGTGGCCAAGCAGCGAGAAAGCCACCTTGATAAAATAGTTACCCGCCCCCGCCTTATCGAGCAGGGCACCAAACAATACGAACAGGAAGACGAAGCTGGTCGACACCCCCAATGCAATGCCGAACACCCCCTGGGTGGTCAGCCACTGGTGGTTGATCAATCCAGAAACGCTGACGCCTCGGTGAGACAGAATGCCCGGCATATAAGGGCCTGCCAGCGAGTAGCCGATAAAGACCAGGGCCACTATCATCAGCGGCGGGCCTAGCGCCCGGCGCGTTGCTTCGAGCAACAGCAAAATACCAATGACGCCGACGATCACGTCCTGCATGATCGGCGCCCCCGGACGCTGGGCTAACTGCTCGTAGAAAATGAACATGTAGGCACCGGCGAGTGCCGCCAGCAGGCCAAGTACCCAGTCCTGAATGGGGATACGATCCCGCGGAGAGTTCTTGGTGGCCGGGTAGGCCATGTAAGCCAGAAACAGGGCAAATGCCAGGTGAATCGAGCGCGACTCGGTGGCATTGAATACCCCGAACTCGAGCACGAAAGGTAGCGGTGAAGCGATCCACAGCTGGAACAACGACCAGACCGCTGCCGTAACCACCAGCACCTTGCCAGGCAGCCCGGGCGGCTTTCGCGACCCGGAGTCCGAGGACGCCACCATGTCCTCGAGATCGACGCTCGAGGCTGAGGTCCTTGTTTTGTCTTCGCTCATGAAATCATCCTGCTTGCCATCCATCGCCGGAAAAGCCTGAGCTCCCGGTCCATACCCCGGGGCTAGAAACCATGATGCGCGACCTTCCTGCTGGAACGGCCGCGCATCGAGTCAGGAGCATTGAACTCCGTCTAGACCAGGATCACTCGATCCAGCCACGCTCGCGATAGTAACGCGCCGCCCCCGGATGCAGCGGAGCCGACAGCCCCTGGGTGACCATGTCTTCTTCATTCAGGTTAGCGAATGCAGGGTGCAGGCGCTTGAAGCGATCGAAGTTATCGAACACTGCCTTGACGGTCTCATAGATGATGTCCTCATCCACGGATTCCTTGGTCACGAAGGTCGCCGCCACACCGAAGGTCGTCACGTCCTCATCGTTGCCCTTGTAGAGGCCCCCCGGGATCACGACCTTGGAGTAATACGGATATTCTTCGACCAGACCGTCAATCGCCTCGTCATCCAGCGGAATCAGCTTGGCATCCACGGTAGTGGTGGCTTCCTGAATGGAACCGTTAGGGTGACCCACCACATAGACCATGGCGTCGATATTGTTATCGGCCAGAGCGGCAGCCTGCTCGGCGGCATCAAGCTGAGACGCCAACGCGAAGGTGTCCTCGGTCCAGCCCTTGGCTTCCATGACCTGTTCCATGGTGTTGCGCTGACCGGAGCCCGGGTTACCGATATTGACGCGCTTGCCTTCCAGGTCATCGAGGGTTTCGATGCCGGAGTCGGCGCGGGCCAGCAGCGTCAGCGGCTCGCCATGCACGCGGAAGACAGCACGCAGTTCGGGATAGGCATCACCCGCAAAGGTGCCGGTACCGTTATAGGCTTGGTACTGCACGTCGGACTGAGCCACGCCCATGTCCAGTTCACCGGACTTGATGCCGTTGATGTTGGCCACGGAACCGCCGGTAGACGGCGCGTTGCACTTGATATCTGCGTCTTCGAGGCGGTTCACGAGACGGCAGATCGACTGACCGACGACATAATAGACGCCGGTCTGGCCACCGGTACCGATAGTGATGAAGCGCTCCTGCGCCACGACCGGCGAGGAGAACATGGCGGCACCCATTAGCATGCCGGAGACGGCTGCAGCAGTGATTGCATGGCGTTTCATTCAGACACCTCTTGGTATTGTTGATGTTGGATGGCGTGACCACCCTTGCGACATCATCGCCCGTCTTGCGTCGGCGCACCTAACCAGAATGACGATGGATTCGCTTCGATCATCGCATTCGATGTGTAAGGTATAGCTTGCCTGCGCAGGTATAGCGACGTTGTGCTTTCAGCGATCAGTTCCGCTGATCCTTACAGAATATGATTATGCACTACTTTAGATAAAAACGACCGTACGATTCAGCTATTTACGACCAACATCTTAGTTCTCTTTGCCGTTGAAACATCTCGGCATCGGTCAACACGCAGCATCGAGGCCCGATCTCCGGGGACTCGATAACCTTTCACTTGATCACAGACAAGACCGATAGCGAGGCCCAGCGCGAAAAGGCGTGAAGGGACGTGCAGGAAAGGAATACGTTGAGCGGTTGAGCGGAAGGCCGCATAGCAGCCACAGTCGCGATCAGACGCTGCCAGGGCAATAGTTACCAAGCAGCCCGCTGGGGATGAAGAACCATACCGCTGATGCACTGCTCGAGCCGGAAAAGGCCCCGGCTGGCTAGGACCCCGCACGGCGAGTAGAGTGTGGCCTTTCTCGCTTCTGGCCACTAAGCCTACCGCCTTACATGCCGCTACCGCTGATTCACCACCCCGGCTACACCATCGTCCTGCCCCCACGCCATCCCTTCCCGATGGCCAAGTTTCGCGTGCTACGCGACATCTTGGCCGCCGAAGAGACCGGCATGGGGGCCGAGTGGATCACCCCGCAACCGGCCAGCGAAGCAAGCCTGGCGCGCATTCATACGCCCGAATACCTGCGCGCCTTTCTCGGCGGTTCGATGAGTGAGGCGACCCAACGACGCAGCGGTTTTCGCTGGTCCGAGGCACTGGTCGAGCGCACCCTGCTCGAGGTCGGCGGCACGCTCACAACCGTGGAGGCGGCGCTTGATACCGGCCTTGCCTGCAACACCGCCGGCGGCACCCACCATGCTCACGCAGATGCCGCCAGCGGCTACTGCCTGATCAACGACCTGGCGGTGGCCGCGGCTCATGCGCTGACCCACGGCTGGGTGGACCGCATCCTGATCGTCGACCTGGACGTGCATCAGGGCGACGGCACCGCCCGCCTCTTTCGCCACGATCAGCGCGTTTTCACCTTCTCGATGCACGGCGCGGCAAACTTCCCGGCCCGCAAGCAGCATAGCGATCTGGATATCGCCTTGCCCCGGGGCACGGACGATGCCGCCTACCTTCACCAGCTCACGACCAGCCTGCCGCCATTGCTGGTTCAATTCGCCCCTGATCTCGTGCTCTATGACGCAGGCGTCGACGTGCATGCCGATGATCGCTTGGGCCACCTGGCATTGACGGATAACGGGCTCTTCGCCCGGGACCACTATGTGCTGTCGATCTGTCGCGAGGCCCATATTCCGGTGGCGGCGGTAATCGGCGGCGGCTACGACCGGGATCTCGAGGCGCTGGCACAGCGCCATGCCCGGTTGCATCGTGCCGCCAGCCAACTGGTCTGATCGTCCGCTCTAACCTAGCCGCTGCACGGTCAGGCTCACCAAAACCAACCAGCCGGCACTAAACCACCCTCGACAGGCTGATAAACAGGGTAGCGGCCTGAAGAGCCGGCTCAGAGCACTCGCGCCTAATTACGGCACTCGCGTCGATAGACCGCAGTCAACTCCCGCCGAGCGGCGCGCAGCCGGTTGCCACGGGGCTCTTCGTATCCCGCCCGCAACTGCTGCTGAATGGACTCGAGACGCTGCTCGAGCCTGTCGCAGCGTGGGTTAGCTCCACCGGCGTTGCGCTGCACGCTGCTGCCGGAACGCGACGATTGCGGCGATGACAAGGCGCGATAGGGAGAGTCGCCGGGCGGTCGCATACTATTGATATCCGACAGCTCATCGAGGTTGCGTTGCTCGCCGCCGCCACCCTCGGGAGAGTGGTCGGCGAAATGCCACTGGCCCGTCTCATCCTGCCAGGAATAGATCTGTGCCTGAGCGGCCATTGTCCAACCGGCAAGCACCAGGCACACCCCCAGGCGGCTCAGGAGCGAACATAGCGTCGTTTCACGGCGCAGATACGCCGCTGGTTTCACTTCTTTCATCAAAGCCACTTCCCTGTGGTTGTTGATAGATAACGGCTGTCTCTTGGAAAGCCCTGCTCTACTCCGTCGTTTATTCCCTGAATATGCCCTTCTCTAGGTCTCTGACTTTCATCTGGCTAGACGTTATAGCCCAGAACGCCAGGCAGCCATAGCGCAATCGACGGAAAGAGCGCCACCAGGGCAAGCGCCGTTGCCATGGCCGCCACGAACACCAGCGCCCAGCCCACGGTCTGCTCGAGACGAATCTTCGCCACTTCCGTGGTGACCATCAGGTTGACCGCGACCGGCGGGGTAAATTGGCCGATGGCGATATTCATGGCCAGCAGGATGCCAAACCACACCGGGTGCCAGCCAAAATGCTCCATCACCGGGATCAGGATCGGCATCATGATCAGGTAGATCGAGATTGCATCCAGCACCATCCCCGCCAACAGCACCGCCAGCATGATCAGCAACAGCAGCCAGGCGCCGTTGTCGGACAGGCCGATGATCCACTCGGCCAGATGCCGGAAGGTCCCCAGCATGGTACCGGCCCAGGCAAAGATCCCGGCAAGCGCAATGATCAGCATCACCACGCCAGTGATCACCGCCGCCTCGCCGAACAGCCGCCAGAGCTCTCGCCAGTTAAGTTCACGGGTCAGGAAGATGCCCACGATGACCCCGTAGGCCACCGCGGCCACGCCCGCTTCGGTGGGCGTGAACAACCCGGAGCGCAGCCCGCCGAGAATCAATACCGGGGCGAAGAGAGCGGGCAGCGCCTGACGAAAGCTCTCGCCCAGCGCCGGGCGCGAGACGCTCTCCGGCGACTCCCAGCCAAAGCGCCGAGACAGCCACCAGGCGGGCACCAGCAGGGCCACACCCGCCAGCATGCCCGGGAAAAGGCCGGCGGCAAAGAGCGCGCGCAGGTCGACCCCGGGCACCACGATCGAGTAAAGAATCAGCGCCACCGACGGCGGGATCAGAATCGCCGTGGAGGCGGACGCCGCGATCAAGGTGGCCGAGAAGGGCTTTGGATAGCCGGCTCGGGTCATGCTGGGCAGCATCACCATGGCCACGGCCGCGGCATCTGCGGGCCCGGAGCCGCTCATTCCGCCCATGATCATGCAGACCAGCACCGCAACCAGCGCAAGCCCGCCATGGCGAGGCCCGATCAGCGCCTGGGCAAAGCGCACCAGTCTAGCCGCCACCCCCGCCCGCTCGAAGATCAGCCCGGTAAGGATGAAGAGCGGAATGGCAATCAGCGGATACTTGGCGACGCTGTTATAAGTGTTGGTGCCCAGGGTCGCCAGCATGGTCGTCGGCAGGCCCATCACGATCCCCACCGCCCCGGAAAGCCCCAGCGAAAACGCCACCGGCACACCGGCAATCAACAGACCCGCAAAGGCCAGAATCATCCAAACATCAGGGCTCATCTGAAAGGCCTCCGCGCAGCCGATCCAGGCACTGCTGGCTCAGGCGCAGCAGCATCAAGGCCGCGAGCACTGGCAGCCAAGCGATGTACCACCACTGGGGCAGGCCAAGCCCCGGCGACAGCGACTGCCATTGGTGTTCCTCCCAGGCCAGCTTGCCGCCAAACCATACGATCAGGCTCAGCACCGTGGCACCGCATAGCCATTGAAAAACGATCAACACGCGCCGCAACGCTGGCGGCAAGGCACGCTCCAGCAGGCTGATACGGATATGCCCATTGCGACGCAGCGCCACCGAGGCGCCGGCGAAGGTCAGTACCACCAGCAGGAAGACCGAAAATTCTTCGGTAAAGGCGAAGGAAGCATCGGTGATATAGCGAACAACGACATTCGCCAGGCTGATCAGCGCGATGATCAACAGGGAAAGGGTCGCCAGCACCCGTTCGGGCCTGGCATCGGGTTGGCTCTTCATGGAGTCCTCAAACATCAAAAGCCGGCCCCTTGGGGCCGGTCAATCAGCAATGAACGTCTTCAAACAAGCTGTCGTCACACAGCTATCACCGCGTACTCGATAGGGCTTGGGCTCAGTTAGCCGCCATATCACTGCGAGCGGTCTTCACCAGGGACTCGCCGATCTTGTCGATCCAGGTGTCGTAAACGCTCTGGGTGGCTTGCACGAAAGCCATGTGCTGCGCTTCGGTCAACTCCACGATATCGACACCGCGTTCCGTGATGGCGGCACGACGCTCGCCTTCTTCTTCGCGGGTCATGGCGATCTCCCACTCGCCAGCGTCGACGGCGGCCTGACGCAGCAGGTCTTGATCCTCGGCCGACAGCGAGCCCCAGACACGCTGGTTGGCCGCGAACACCAGGGGGTCGTTCATGTAGTTCCACAACGTCAGGTTCGTCTGGCCAACCTGGTCGATGCGCGCCACATCGAAAACCGACAGGGGATTCTCCTGGCCGTCGACGGCACCGGTGGTCAGCGCCGGCTTGGCATCCGCCCAGCTCATCTGGGTCGGATTGGCGCCCAGGGCCTCGAAGGTATCCTGGAACAACGGCGACCCCACCACACGGATTTTCAAACCTTCCAGGTCGCTCGGTTCATCGATGGGGCCCTTGGAGTTGGACAGTTGGCGAAAGCCATTTTCGCCCCAGGCGAGCGGCACCACGCCACCTTCCTCAATGGCCGCGAAGACCTGCTTGCCGGCTTCGCCGCCGGTCACCGAATCGACGGCGGCATAATCGCGCATGAAGAACGGCAGCGAGAAGAGATTGAGCTCCGGCACCTGTGGCGACCAGTTGATGGTCGAGCCCACCGCCAGGTCGATCAGCCCCGAGCGCATGGCCGAAAACTCGCGCGTCTGATCGCCGGATACCAGCTGAGCGTTGGGATAGACCCGTAGGGTCAGCTCACCGCCAGAGCGCTCCTCGACAAGCTCAGCCCACTTCTCCGCCGCCTGCCCCCAGGGGAAGGCATCCGACAGCACGGTGGAGACCGAGAGTTCGCGAGCCTGGGCAGACAGCGTGGTGCACAGCAGGGCGCTGCCGGCCAGCAGCATCGTCAAACGGGAAAAACGTAACGTCATCTTTGCGTGTCCTTGTTGAGGCGCTATATCACCCGATGGTCAATCCAAGGGGCTAGGCCTTCGTTATTGGTATGGCCATGGGTATGGCAATCGATCAATCAGTAGATCCTGTAGCAGTGTAATGAGAACACAACCTAAATGATGCCAAACCAAGGTATGAGTGGAGCGATGGCGATATCCCCATCTGCTTGCGCCAGCGCATCGGCGGGATCATCGCACCGACAAACTGCTATGCTGCTAACTTTTTCGCCCATCGAACAACCTGAAGGACGAGCCGTGCCACTTCGCGACCTGCTACTGGGCCTCTTCGTCATCGCCATCTGGGCGCTGAACATCATCGTCATCAAGATCGGGGTAGCCGACCTGCCTCCGCTGCTGCTGACGACCCTGCGCTTTTCACTGGTGGCCCTACTGCTGGTGCCCTTTCATCCGGTTCCTCGCCACCAGCTACCCTTCCTGCTGCTGCTGTCGCTGACCTTTGGCAGCCTGCACTTTGCCCTGCTGTTCATCGGCCTCGGTCAGGCCGAGGCCGGCACCGGTGCTCTGATAGTGCAGATGGGCACCCCCTTCGCGACGGTGTTGGCGGTCATCTTCCTACGCGAACATCTGGACGCCAGGCGCCTGACCGGCCTGCTGCTGTCCTTCGGCGGCGTGGTCGTTCTGGCCGGCGGTCCTACTCTGCCCGCGCCACTGCCTCTGGCGCTACTGCTGCTCAGTGCGCTGGGCTGGGCGATATCGCAGCTCTTGATCAAGCGCGGCCCCAAGATTCCCCCGCTGGCGCTGGCCGGCTGGGTCGCGCTGTTTTCGGTGCCCCAGGTGGCGCTGGGCTCGTGGTGGTTCGAGACGGATCATCTCGCGGCGCTCCAGAATGCCGGTTGGGCAGGATGGGGCGCCGTGGTTTACACCGCGGTGATGTCATCGATCGTCGCCTACGGCATCTGGTACGGCCTGCTGCGCCGCCATCCGGTGAGCCGCGTCACCCCGCTGACGCTGTTGATGCCGGTGGGCGCGGTGCTGCTTGGCGCCTGGCTGCTCGGCGATAGCCTGAACATTTACAAGCTGGCCGGCGGCGGGCTGGTACTGGCCGGGCTGGCGCTGATCATCCTGCAGCCGGCTCGACAGCGGGCCACCACCTGAAGCTTAGCCTAGGGCTCGCACTGCCCCTGCCGAGCTAGAGAACCAGGCAGGCTCACGCAGTCACCCACATCAATGCCGCGCTTGGCGAAATATCCGGCATTGACCTCCAGTGCCGCGATATAGGCGACACCGGCGCGATAAGCGCGACAGTCCGCTGATACAGAAGAGCCGCAGGGCGTCATCTGGTGGATGGCAGCAATGCGCCCGTTGCGATCGATAAAGGCGATATCCAGCGGGATCAGGGTGCGATACATCCAGAAGCCGCTGTCCGGCGACTGAGGCCGCTGATACACGAACAGCATCCCGGCGTCCTCTCCCAGTTGTTCGCGCCCCATCAACCCATTCGCCCGCTGCTGCGGACTCTCGGCCAGCTCCACCTCCAGACGCGATGGCCCCTGATCGCCATGAATGGCCAGGGTCGTTGACGCCAGGTGAAGCTCCGCCGCACGGGCAGTGCTTGACGGCCAACCGGCCAGGGGAAGCCAGGCGATGGCGCCTGCCGCACCGCCGATGGCGGCCAGGCCGGAGAGAAAACGGCGGCGGGTCAGGCTTGGGGGAATCTTCATGGATGAACCTCTCGGGTGATTAGCCCTTGTCTGGCATTAGATGAATGGCGGCGGCCAGCAGTGACACCTGCACGACCTCCCCTCGCGCCAGCGCATTGCGACGGGCGGCATGTGTGGTGATCTCGAAGCGCAGCGTCTGTGCACCATGATCGAAGGCCAGCGTGATCTGGGCCACCCCGCCCAGTACCACCATTTCCTGAATCCGGCCTTCGACCGGGTTTTCGCGCTCGCCATTCGACGGCCTGCCACGCCGGTGCAGCACCACATCGGAGGGCGGCAGATACCAGTGCAGCGACTGACCGGGTGCGAATGCCGCAAGCCCTTGAGCGACTTCCAGCCGATAGGGGCCCCAGGCCAGCCGCCGTTCGCCATGCGCTTCGACCACCTCACCGCTGAAGACATTATGGCGATCCAGCAGCCGGGCAATCTGTGGCGTATCGGGGGTGCGAAACAGGGTCTCCGGCGTGCCGCTCTGCAAGGTCTTGCCGCCATGCAGCACGCACAGCCGGTCGGCCAGGGCACTGGCCTCTTCCAGATCGTGAGTGACCAGCAGCATGGGAATGGTCAGCGTTTCGCGCAATAGCGCCAGTTCACGCTGCAGGCGCCGACGGGTGACCTGATCCACCGCCGAGAAGGGCTCGTCGAGCAGCAACACCTGGGGCTTGCGCGCCAGCGCACGGGCCACCGCCACCCGCTGACGCTGGCCGCCCGAGAGCTGATCCGGCAAACGGTCCTCGAGGCCTTCGAGACGCACCCGCGACAGCCAGGCCTCCGCCATGGTGCGCCGCGTCGCGACGTCATCCCCTTCCACCGCCAGCAGGACGTTATCCCGAGCGCTGAGGTGAGGAAACAGGGCATAGTCCTGAAAGACGAAGCCGATGCGCCTAGCCTGGACGCTAAGCGAGTGCCCGCGCGCGGCATCGAACCAGCTCTGCCCGCCACAGCGGATATAGCCGCTGGCTACCTCGGTCAGGCCAGCAATCGCCCGGAGCAGCGTGGTCTTGCCGCTGCCGGAGGGGCCGACCAGGCCCAGAAGCTCACCGGGCCCACAGGCAAAGTCGGCCGCCAGCGGAATCGGCCCGGCCTGATGCAGCGAGACGCTCAGCCCTTCGCCATGACGCGCCTGCTCGTCTAGCGCTTGGCCGGGGGAATCGGCGTGCCCAGACTCAAACATGGCGGCGCCCTCCTCGTCGGGAGAGGCCATAGACCACACCAATGGTCAGAAACGAGATGCCCAGCAGCAGCGCCGACATGCGGCCGGCGCCGGCTTCGTCGAACGACTGCACCCGGTCGTAGATCGCAATCGCCAGGGTGCGAGTCTCGCCGTCGATAGCGCCGCCCACCATCAGAATGACTCCGAACTCGCCAAGGGTATGAGCGAACGTCAGCGCCAATGCCGACACCACCCCCGAGCGCACCAGCGGCAGCTCGATACGCCAGAAGGTCTGGCGCGGTGAAAGGCCACTACACCAGGCCGCCTCGCGCAGGGTTTCCGGCACCGCCTCGAAGGCGCGCTGAATCGGCTGGACGGCGAACGGCAGATTGACCACCAGCGAGGCGAGCAAAATGCCGGTGAAGGAAAAGTTCAGGCTGGTGCCGGTCAACGACGCCCAGAAGCCCCCCACAGGACCGTCTCCGGCAAAGGCCAGCATCAGATAGAAGCCCAGCACCGTGGGCGGCATCACCAGTGGTAGCGCCACCAGCGCTTCGAGCAGCGCCCGGCGCCGCCGCATCCGTGCCAGGCGCCGCCCAAGCCAAAGTCCCACCGGCAGCAGAATCAGACAGGTGCCGACCGCCAGTCGCAGCGAAACGAACAGGGCGCTCCAGTCCATCAGGGCGCGTCCAAAGCCGGCACGGCAAAACCATAGTCGCGGAAGACCTGCCGCGCAGGCGGGCTCTGCAGGTAGGCAAAGAAGGCCTCAGCCGTTGCCCCCGCGCCCGGCAGCAGCGCCATGCGTTGATGGAGCGGCGCGTGCCAGGCCTCGGGAATCAGCACATAGCGGCTTTGGTCTGCAAGCGACGGTGAGCATGCCAACGAATAGGCAACTAGGCCGCCGCGGGTATCGGCAGACAGCGCGAAACGCGCCGCCTGGGCGACGTTCTCGCCCTGAACCAGTAGGGACTGGCTTACTTCCCATAGACCTTCATGCGCCAGTGCCTGACGCGCCGCCACGCCATAGGGCGCATGCTCGGGGTTCGCCAGAGCAACGCGAGACCGGCTGCCGTCGGCCTGCCAGGCCCGCACCGCGGCTTTCACGGCGGCCAGCGGCGCATCAGCAGAAAGCGGGGCATTGGCGTCTCCACCTTTTAGGTCTTTGCGCTCTAGCCAGACCAGCCGCCCTCGGGCGTAGCGGACCCCTGCATCACGGGTCTTGCCGGCCTCATGTAGCGCCTGCACATAGCCTTCATTGGCCGAGAGGAACAGCTCGAAGGGCGCACCCTGGGCGATTTGGCGACGGAAGTTGCCGGACGAGCCCATGTTGAGGACGACCCGGCGGCCGGTGGCGTTGTAAAAATCGTCGGCGATCTCGGTCAAGGCGAACTGCAGGCTCGAGGCCACGGCAATGCGGGGCACGTCATTGGCCATGATGGCTGGCGCGACAGCCAGCCCTAGTACCAGCAGCCACCGGGCAAGCTGGCGCGACAACACTCGCATGGCGAAATCCTTGTCTGAAAATGACGGTCAAAAGATCGAAGGTGCAGGGGCCACATATCATCACAGCCTGCCTGGGCCGGCAACGCAGCGGGCGGCCTGCTGTCTCGGGCGACATGCCAGGATGTCACATCCTTGCAATGATGCTGATTCAATCTGAGTGGTATGGCGCTACCCCGACGAGGCTCATTTTCACACGATGGCATTCCCTGCGCAGACGCTGATGCAGCAAAGCGATACCCAGTGGTTGGATCACATCATCGAGGCCAAGGCCCTGACGGTGCTGTTTCAGCCCATTGTCGATGGCGAAAGTCAGCTGATCTTTGGCTATGAGGCGTTGGTCCGAGGCCCTTCGGACTCGCCGCTACAATCGCCCCTGAAGCTGTTTGGCTGTGCCCAGCACGCAGGCCGACTGGTCGAACTCGATCTACTGTGCCGCCGGCTGGCGATCCAGCGCTTCGCTGAACTGGGGCTACCGGCGCATCTCTTTCTCAACGTAATGCCGGCTACCATCCTCGAATGGGATTTCCGCCAAGGCGCCACCATCGAGTACCTGCAAGACGCAGGCCTCTCGCCAGACCGGGTGGTGATCGAGCTGACCGAGCACGCGCCGATCCATGATTACGACCTGATGCGTAACGCGGTGACCCACTATCGCGATATGGGCTTCAAGGTCGCGCTGGACGATCTTGGCGCGGGCTATTCCGGGCTACGCCACTGGGCCGAGCTGCGTCCCGACTTCGTCAAGATCGACCGCCACTTCATCGAAAGCATCGACAAGGACAGCCTAAAACAGCAGTTCCTGCGCTCGATCATCGACGTCTCACGCAATCTGGGCTGCCAACTGATCGCCGAGGGTATCGAGACCCAAGAGGAATATCACGCCCTCTGGGAAATGCAGCTGACCTACCTGCAGGGCTACCATTTCGCCCGCCCCAGCGAAGCGCCTCCGCACAAGATCGACAATCTCAGGTATACCCCGCAGCGCCAGCCCGTCACTAGCCACAGCGCCGCCTCGATCAGCCATCCCATCGCCGCTATCGATACCAAATGCAAGCTGCCCACGCTACTCGACCGGTTCAAGCATGATCTTGGACTGCGGTGCGTCGCCCTGATCAGCGAGGGGCGCCCGGTCGGCGTCATTCGCCGCAACGACTTCCTGACGCTGTTTGCCAACCCCTTCGCCCACTCTCTTTACGCCAAGAGCAGCCTCGACGCGCTCGCCGACAAGAAAATGATCGTGGCACGCAGTGACACCTCCCTCGAGCAGTTGAGTCAGTGGGTCACGGAAACTGATGACGGCCGCCACGAAGACTTCGTGATCGTGGATGAGGATGGGCTTTACCAGGGCATGGGCAATATCATCGACCTGCTCCGCGAGATCACCTCGCAGCGCGTCCGTCAGGCCCGCCATGCCAACCCCCTGACCGGCCTGCCGGGCAATGCCCTGATCAACGATGCCCTGGCCTCTCAGCTTGCCGAGGGGCGCGACTTCGTCGCCGCCTACTGCGACCTGGACCAGTTCAAGGCCTACAACGACACCTACGGCTATGCGCATGGCGACGAGGTCATCATCGCCGTGGCGAACTTGCTGCAAAGCACGCTGCTGGAGCATGGGCATTTCGTCGGCCACATCGGCGGCGACGATTTCATGCTGCTGTTAAGCGGCGATGACTGGCAGGCCCACTGCCAGCAGATACTAGACCGCTTTGAGACCATGGCGCCCAGTTTTTACCGGCCCGACGACCAAGCGGCAGGCGGTATCTGCAGCGAAGACCGCCAGGGCAACCCTCAGTTTTTTCGCTTTATCAGCCTGACGCTGGCCGCGCTACCAGTGAAGTTCGGTCAGTTCAGCAGCGCTTCGGCCATCGCCGACCGCCTCTCCGAGCTCAAGAGCCATGCCAAGCGCACCCCGGGCAATAACCTGCTGATAGAGCGCCGGCAACGCTGACGGCCTATCCCCTGGGCTGCCGAGGCGCCTTGCGGCCACGACTCATGCTGCTGAGCCGGACCGCTAAGTCAAACCGCTGGGCAAGGCGACCAGCGGGATGCGCCTCCCGCGCAGGGCCTGCCTAGTATCAACGGCGACCCCGGGAGCAAGGGCTATACTGCCATCACGCCCCGCTTCGCCGCAGATCGCCATGGCCCCCTCTCCCCTCTTCAGCGATGCCTACCAACCCCGCGAAATTGCCAAGCGGGTGACCAGCATGGGCGTAACCAAGGCCAACGCCGATGCGCTAACGCTCTTGGTTCTCGGCGTGCTGGCCGGTGCCTTCATCGCTCTTGGGGGCCTGTTCTACACCGTGGTGGTCACGGATAGCAGCCTAGGATTCGGCGTGACCCGGCTGCTCGGCGGGATGGCCTTCAGCCTCGGCCTGGTGCTGGTGGTCGTGGGTGGCGCCGAGCTTTTCACCGGCAACAACCTCCTGGCCATGGCATGGGCCAGCGGCCAGATCAGCACCCGCGCGATGCTACGCAACTGGGGGCTCGTGTATGTCGGCAACGTGGTCGGCGCGCTGGGCACCGCGCTGTTAGTCGTGTGGGCCGATAGCGGGTCGCTGGGAGGCGGTGCGGTGGGCGAGACCGCGCGAAGCATCGCCGTCGCCAAAGCCGAGCTCGGTCTGCTTTCCGCCTTCGCTCGGGGCGTTTTGTGCAATGTCCTGGTGTGTCTCGCGGTGTGGCTGGCCATGGGCGGACATAGCGTCACCGACAAGATCCTGGCCATCGCCCTGCCGGTTGCGGCCTTTGTGGCGCTGGGATTCGAGCACTCCATCGCCAACTGGTTCTTCCTGCCGCTGGGCATGGCGCTGGATGCTCAGGGATCGATTACGCTGACCGGCGCGGCCGCCAACCTGCTGGTGGTGAGTCTTGGCAACATCGTCGGCGGCAGCCTGCTCGTCGCGGGCGTCTACTGGCTCGCCTACCTGCGCCCTTCGCCGCGCGCGAGGGGCAACGACAAGCCCCCCACTTCATCTCCCCCGCGCAACTAATGCCTAGCTCACCTAATAACCGGCTCGGTTGATAAGTGATTCCCACATTTCCAGGATTCCTGCTAAGCCGTCGCATGTGCTTCACTAACCCCGGAGCAGCTGACAGCGTCCCCGTATCGTATACCGCTCGAACATCGAATCGATTGTGAAGAGGCGGGCACGAACCGGTATAATGCGCGCCCGAATCATGCTTACTCCCACGCTCGGCGCGCGCTGAGCCCTTTCGATTGGACCCCCATTTGATCTCCACCGCCAACATCACCATGCAGTTCGGGGCCAAGCCCCTGTTCGAAGACGTCTCGATCAAGTTCAACAACGGCAACCGCTACGGCCTGATCGGCGCCAACGGCTGCGGCAAGTCGACCTTCATGAAGATTCTCGGCGGCGATCTCGAGCCTTCCGGCGGTCAGGTGATGCTGGAATCAGGCACCCGCCTGGGCAAGCTGCGTCAGGACCAGTTCGCCTATGAAGAACACCGGGTGATCGACACCGTGATCATGGGCAACACCGAGCTGTGGGAGGTCGCCGACGAACGCGAGCGCATCTACTCGAATCCGGAAATGAGCGAAGAGGACGGCATGCGCGTTGCCGATCTCGAGACCCGCTTCGCCGAGCTCGACGGCTACACCGCCGAGGCCCGTGCCGGCGAGCTGCTGCTCGGGCTCGGCATTCCCGACGCCCAGCACTTCGGTCCAATGAGCGAGGTGTCGCCGGGCTGGAAACTGCGCGTACTGCTCGCCCAGGCGCTCTTCGCCGACCCGGACGTGCTGCTGCTCGACGAGCCCACCAACCACCTGGATATCAACACCATCCGCTGGCTCGAAGGCGTGCTCACGGCCCGCAGCAGCACCATGGTGATCATTTCCCACGACCGCCACTTCCTCAACAGCGTCTGCACCCACATGGCGGACCTGGACTATGGCGAGATCCAGCTGTTCCCGGGCAACTACGACGACTACATGACCGCGGCGACGCAAGCCCGCGAGCGTCTGCACGCCGACAACGCCAAGAAGAAGGCCGAGATCGCCGACCTGCAGGCCTTCGTCAGCCGCTTCTCGGCCAACGCCTCCAAAGCCAAGCAGGCCACCTCGCGCCAGCGCAAGATCGACAAGATCCAGCTCGAGGAGGTCAAGCCGTCCAGCCGCGTCAGCCCCTTCATTCGCTTCGAGCAGAACAAGAAGATCCACCGCGGCGCGGTGCAGGTCGAGTCGCTGGCCAAGGGCTTCGATGAAGGCCCGCTGTTCGAGAAACTGGGCATGCAGATCGAATCCGGCGAGCGTGTGGCGATCATCGGCCCCAACGGCGTCGGCAAGACCACCCTGCTGCGCTGCCTGAGCGGCCACCTGGCGCCGGACGCCGGCGAGGTGAAATGGACCGATGCCGCCGAGATCGGCTACTTCGCCCAGGATCATGCCGACGACTTTGCCAACCCGGCGACGCTCTATGAATGGATGGCGCAGTGGACCGACGGCGGCGAGCAGATGATCCGTGGCGCGCTGGGCCGCATGCTGTTCTCCAACGACGATATCGGCAAGTCGGTGAAGGTCATCTCCGGTGGCGAGCAGGGCCGCATGCTGTTTGGCAAGCTGGCGCTGCAAAAGCCCAATGTGCTGCTGATGGACGAGCCCACCAACCACCTGGACATGGAATCCATCGAGGCCCTCAACCTGGCCCTGGATCACTATCCGGGCACCCTGGTATTCGTCAGCCACGACCGCGAATTCGTATCGTCGCTAGCCACGCGCATTCTCGATATGAGCGGCGATAAGATCGTCGACTTCAGCGGCAGCTATGACGACTACCTGAAGAGCCAGGGCGTCTACGGCTAACCGGCTAGCTGTCACGCGACCGCAACGCCATAGCGGCTATGCTTGAGGTATTGGACTACAGGAGCGGCGCTTGATCGACGCGAAGGATGCCGTCGAGCAAGCGCCGCGTCTTTGCCCCACCGTCAGCGAGTAACCGCCGGATGCCAGCCCTACCCGCCCCAAAGGCAGCGACGTCTCTGAGCCTTGCGGCCGTCGCCGTTGGCGATCTTGAAGATATTTCCCTGACCCTCGCCCCGGGCGAGATCACCTGCCTGTCCGGCCCCAGCGGCAGTGGCAAGAGTCGCCTGCTGCGTGCCATCGCCGACCTCGAACCCCACGAAGGCGATATTCGACTCGGCGACCAATCCCAAGAATCGCTGACCGGCCACGACTGGCGCCGAGCGGTCATGCTGGTGCCGGCGGAAAGCCAGTGGTGGGCCGAGGATGTCGGGGCGCATTTCGATCTCGACTGCCAGGCGGGTCTCGAGGCGCTGGGCCTTTCCTCGGACACACTCGGCTGGCAGGTGGCGCGGCTCTCTTCCGGCGAGAAGCAGCGGCTCGCCCTGCTACGCGCCCTCTCCTGCCGGCCCCGTGTCCTGCTGCTGGATGAGCCCACCGCCAACCTGGATCACGCCACCACCCTTCGCTGCGAAGCCTGGCTAGGCGCACAGGCCCGCCAGTACGGCATGCCGGTGCTGTGGGTCGCCCATGACCCGGAGCAGATCAAAAGGGTCGCCCAGCATCATGTGCGGATCGCAGGCCGCCGCCTGGAGACAAGCATATGAACGTGATCGCCCTGGAAGGGTGGCAACTGGGGCTCGCGGCGCTGATGGTGGTGGCACTTGCGGCCTGTACCACCATGGCGCGCCTGGGCATCGGCCGGCCATTGCTGATCGCCGCGATACGCACGGCGGTGCAACTGACGCTGGTCGGACTGGTGCTGGAGGCGCTATTCGCCTCGGCTCGCTTTCAGTGGGTGGCGCTGATGGCCGTGGCCATGCTGCTGATCGCCGGTCGCGAGGTAATGACCCGCCAACGCCGACGGCTGCGCGGCGGCTGGAGCTTCGGCATCGGCACCATGACGATGTTCCTGTCCTCCTTCAGCGTGACGATCCTGACCCTGACCGTGATCGTCGGGCCGCAGCCATGGTACACGCCCCAGTACGCCATTCCCCTTCTCGGGATGCTGCTGGGCAATACCATGACCGGCGTATCACTGGCGATGGATAGGCTCACCACCAACGTCTGGCAGCAGCGTAGCGTGATCGAGAATCGGCTGATGCTGGGCCAGCCCTGGCAGGAGGCCATCGGTGACGTGCGCCGTGAGGCCATGCGCAGCGGCATGATCCCCACGATCAACTCCATGGCCGCCGCCGGCGTCGTCAGCCTGCCGGGTATGATGACCGGCCAGATACTCGCCGGCAGCGCCCCGGCCCTGGCGGTGAAATATCAGATCCTGGTCATGTTCATCATCACCGCCGGCACCGGCTTCGGCACCCTGGCCGCCGTTGCCGCCACCAGCCGGCGGCTGTTCGACCAGCGCGAGCGTCTGCGGCTGGATCGACTCAGCACGCCCAAGGGCTAGGCTAGCTGAATGACCGGCTCGGCACGGCTTCTCCCTCACTGCTGCGTTCCGCGCAACCGTGCTTGGCGCTCGATGATCGCTTCGGCGATAAAATCCAGGAAGGCGCGAATCCTCGCCACCCGGCGCAAGTCGGGATGCGTCAACAGCCACAAATCGGTACTCAATTCCGCCAGTGGTTCGCTAAGCCTTACCAGCCGTGAATCGGCGTCGGCGAGATAGCAAGGCAGTACCGCCACCCCGGCGCCTTCGCGAACGGCACTGAGCATCCCCAGCATGCTGTCGACTCGGTAGCGGCAAGCCGACGCCACCGACTGGCTCTCCATCCAGGCCTCCAACGCCGGATAGCCCAGCTGGGCATCCGGTCCCACCCAATCAAGGCCGGTCAGGTCCGCCCCAATACGCCCTTCGACATGACAGTCGCGCGCGCCATAGACGGCCTGGGCTATATCGCCGATACGCCGCCCTACCAGCATCTCCGGCGGCGTCGATGCGGGCCGTACCGCCACATCCGCATCCCGCCGGGTCAGGTTGTACAACTGATTGGAGATGGCGACTTCGAGCACGATATCCGGATGCATGAGCCGAAAGTCCGCAAATAACGGCGCCAACAGCCCGGCAAACAGTGTATCCGTGGTCGTCACCCGCAGCGTGCCGGACAATTTCAGATCACGCCCCGCGACTCGGCGTTCGGCGCCCAGCACTTCGCGCTCGACACGGGCGCCGGTGGCAGCCATGTCCTCGCCGGCCGGCGTCGGCGTATAGCCGCGACGAGCGCGCACGAAGAGGCTGACACCTAGGCGACGCTCGATGCCTTCAAGGCGGCGAAACACCGTGGCATGGCTTAGCCCCAGGTGGCGTGCGGCCCCAGACAAGGAGCCCGCCGTGTGAATGGCCAATACGACCCGCAGGTCGTCCCAGCGGACGCTCTGTTCATCCATGCAAAGTTATCTATCGGTTATGGGGAATATTTTTTCATCAGTGCAAAGCCTAGGCTACTCCTGAGCCTTACGTCACCCCTTCGCATCAGCGACTTCATAGCACCGACGTCACAGCACCCCAGGAGACACGCCATGCAGGTATTGATCGTCCACTGCCACCCCGAGCCCAGCTCCTTCAACGCGGCCCTTACCCAGATTGCCGTGGAAACCCTGGAGGGGCTTGGCCACCAGGTAGAAGTGGCCGATCTCTACGCAGAGGGCTTTGACCCGGTGGAAGGCCCCGGGCACTTCGAAACGCGGCGCGACGATGAACGCTTCGCACCCCTCGATGAGCAGCGCCATGCCGTCGAATCCGCGAGCTTGCCTGCCGATGTGCAGCGCGAGATCACGCGCCTCGAACGCTCGGACCTGGTGATCTTGCAATTCCCGCTGTGGTGGCATGCGCAGCCCGCGATGCTCAAGGGCTGGTTCGATCGCGTCTTCGTCTACGGCGGCCTCTACAGCGGCCGCATGCGCTACGACCGGGGCCGCCTGCGCGGCAAGCGGGTACTATGCTCGGTGACCACCGGCTCGCCGGCGCCCGCTTTCTCGCGGGATGGTCGCGGCGGCGATATCGCCGCCTTGATGTGGCCCATCCACTACTCGCTCTACTACGTTGGCCTCGAGGTACTGCCGCCTCAACTCAATTACGGTATTCAGGGTGGCGGCCTCAGCTACCAATCCGAGACCACCTTTCGCGACCAGCTGGAAGCCGACAAGGCGCGCTGGGCAAGCCGTCTTAAGTCACTCGACGACGATACCCCGATCGCCTTCGCAGGATGGGACGACTGGGACGAGGACGGCGTGCTCAAGCCCGAGCACCCGGCTCGGTGGCGACCTTAGTCATGCTGCTAGCAACTCGTTTGGCTCTGAGCGCCAGCCATTCTCGACGCAGCCAGCCGCCGGCCCGGTCGATCTCTTCCTCACTCGCCCCGGCGTAGCCCAGCACCAGGCCGGGCCGGCCGGGGGGCGTCAGGTAATACGTCGACAGCGGCGACAGCCCGATGCCGTGGTCGAGGCCGCGGGCCACCAGCGCCGCTTCGGTGACGTGATCATCGAGCCAGGCCACCAGGTGCATGCCGGCCTGCCCCTCCGACAGCTCAAGCCCTACCCTGACCGCCGGCGCCAAGGCATCGCGCAGCCGGGCCTGGCGGCCGCGGTAGCAATCGCGCATGCGCCGAACAGGGCGGGAGAAGTGGCCAGCGGCGATAAACTCGGCCAACGCGGATTGCACCACATACTGGCCCTCGCGATGGAGCCGGGCATTGGCCCGCCGGCACGGGTCCACCAGGGCCTCGGGCAACACCACATAGCCAAGCCGCAGTCCCGGGTAAAGCACCTTGCTGAAGGTGCCGACATAGAGCACCCGCCCACCGTTATCGAGCCCCTGGAGCGCGGCGATGGGACCTTGGCCATAGCGAAATTCGCTATCGTAGTCGTCCTCGACGATCCAGGCCCCGTGCTTTTCGGCGGCCTCGAGCAGGGCCAAGCGCCGCCCCAGGGTCATGGTTACCCCGCTGGGATATTGATGCGAAGGCGTGACCTGAATCAGCCGCGGCGCGGGCAGATCCGCCGCCACCCGCAGGCCCTCGTCATCCACCGGCACTGCGTGCAGCTCGAGCCCAGCGGCCTCGAAACAAGCCTTGGCACCGCCATAGCCGGGTTCCTCGACCCAGGCCCGGTCGCCAGGGTCGGTGAGCAGACGCGCGATCAGCTCGAACCCCTGCTGGGCGCCCTGAACGATAAGGATCTGCTCAGGGCGACAGCGCACCGAGCGCGATAGCCGCAGATAGTCGCACAGCGCCTCGCGCAGCGCCGGCACACCGCCCTGGGTCTGATAGCCCAGCCATTCGGTGGGCGCCCGATGCAGGTGCCGCCTCATCAGCCGCTGCCATAGCGCTTGGGGGAAGCGGTCCAGCGCCGGCAACCCTGGCGTGAAGACGCCGGGACGCAGGTTCGAACCGGGGCTGTAACCAAGTAGCCGCGTACCCCGCGACGACAGCGCGACCTCCGGGGCCTCACCGGCGGAGGCCAATGCCTGCTCTGATGCGGCGCCTGGTGCCGACGACGCCCCGGCCAGTTGGGGCAGATCGGCGATGAAGGTCCCCGCGCCGGCCCTGGTCTCCAGAAAGCCCTCGGCGACCAACTGCTCGAGAGCGGCGAGCACCGTATTGCGTCCCAGGCACAGCTCCCGGGCCAGGCGCCGGGAGGACGGCAGTCGGCTGCCCGGAGCCAGCCGTCCTGCCTGGATGCGCTCACGCAGCCCAAGATAGAGTCGCCGGCTGAGCGGCCCCGATGCGGGCTCGGCAACTTCCATGGCGAGGGCATCGATGACCCAGTCCAGCTTGGCCTGCGATGAAAGCGGTTCCATGATTTTCCCCAAAACCGGTTCTTATTCTGGAACCACTATGCCGCCAGACTGGCATTCGGTCACCCCAAACCCTCAACCCTCAAACTGAGGAGAACCGCTATGCCCGTGCGCCCCGCCACCCAAGATGACCTTGCTGCTCTCGGCGAGCTGCTCGACGGCTACCGTCGTTTCTACGGCCAGGCCGCAGACCTCGCCGCCGCCACCGACTTCGCGTCACACCGCCTGGCGCTCGGCGATTCGCACCTGCTGGTGGAGGCCGGCCCCGACGGCACGCTGCGGGGCTTCGTGCAGCTCTACCCGACTCTGTCGACGGTGCAGCTGGCCCCGTGCTGGATCCTCGGCGATCTTTTCGTGGCCCCCGAGGCACGCCGTCAGGGCGTCGCCAAGGCCCTGATGAACGCCGCCCGCGACCTGGCCGAGTCTCACGGCATCGCCCAGTTGCGGCTGGAGACCCAGGTGGAGAACCACAGCGCCAAGACGCTCTACGCATCAATGGGCTGGCGTCGCGACGACGCCTTCGGTCACTACAGCCTGTCGCTGCCGGCCGGAACGGCTCGCTGAGGTGGCGATTATATAGCACCTGAAAATAGCACCTGAAGATGGCACCTGGAGATGGCACCTGGAGATGGCGCTTAAAGAGAGGTACCCCGGATGACGACCACTAATGCTTACCACCAGCCGGTGGGCCAACCCGTGCCGGGTTGGCAGGGCGCCAAACGCCTTAGCCCCGTCACGCTGACGGGCCAACGAGTGCGCATCGAGCCCCTCGACGCCGACCGCCACGGAGACGCCCTATTCACGGCCTGGCAAGCGCCCGACGCGGCGCCGGAAACCCGCAACGCCCTGGCGGCACGCTGGACTTATCTGGGTGGGCGGCCCTTCGACGACGGTCCTGGCTGTCACGCCTGGCTGGCTGACCGAGTGGCCAGCGTCGATCCATGCTTCCACGCCATCGTCGACGCCGCCAGTGGCCAGGCGCTAGGCATCGCGGCCTACCTGAACATCGTGCCCGAGCACGGCAGCGTCGAGGTCGGGCACCTGCACTTCTCGCCGCGCCTCGCGCGCACTACCGCCGCCACCGAGGCCATGGTGCTGATGATGGGCCACGCCTTTGCCATGGGCTATCGGCGCTACGAGTGGAAGTGCGACGCCCTCAACGCCCCGTCGCGGCGCGCCGCCGAACGGCTGGGCTTTCGCTTCGAGGGCATCTTCCGCCAGCACCGGGTGGTGCAGGGCCATAACCGCGACACGGCCTGGTTCTCGGTGCTCGACGGTGACTGGCAAGCATTGGAGCCGGCCTTCGCATGCTGGCTCGCCGCCGACAACTTCGACCCCCAGGGCCGCCAGCGTCGCCCTCTAGGCGAGCTGACCGAGGCGGCGCTGGCGGTAAGCTAACCCGACGGCGTACCCCACGAGGAGACAATCGATGTACGTACCTCCCGCACTACGAATGCCCATGCCACAGGCCCAGGCCTTGATCGAGGCGCATCCTTTTGGCGTGCTGGTCGGCGGCGACCTGCAGGCGACCCATCTGCCGTTGCTGCTGGACCGAGACGAAGGCGAGTTCGGCACCCTATACGGCCACTTCGCCCGAGCCAACCCGCACTGGCAGGCGCTGGAGGATCATCGAGCGCTAGCTATATTCAGCGGCCCGCATGCCTATGTATCGCCCAGCTGGTACGCCACTCGCCCAGCCGTGCCGACCTGGAACTACGCCGCCGTGCACGCCGAGGGGCCAGTCGAGCGACTCGACGGGGACGCCACCGCCGCGCTGATCGAGCGCAGCCTGGCCCACTTCGAACCCGGTCTTATCGACGACAAGGCGATTCTGGATGATGCCTTCCGTGACCGGCTGCTGGCCGGCATCGTTGGTTTCCGGCTCCCTATCGCCTCGCTCCAGGGCAAGGCAAAGCTCGGCCAGCAGCGCAGCGGCGCCGACCAGGCAGGCGTCGCAGCCGGGCTTGGCGACAGCGCTGCTCCCGAGGCTCAAGCGCTGCTGCGCTATATGCACGAGCAGGCCCTGGGAACGGGAGCATCCTGACCTCGGCAGTGGCCAGTAGCCCTTCACCATCCCCTTCCCCGGTCCCAGCCCCAACGCAAAACGCCGCTACCCCAAGGGGCAACGGCGTATATCGTCTTCTAGTATCGTCTGCGGAGACCTTCCGCCGACGAGCAGCTCGGTTCACTTATACAGTGCGGGCTTGCCTGGCTAACGTACCTGGCGGGCTTACCGGGCAGAGCTACCGAGCTGAATGCCCCTCATTGCCTAGCGTGAAACGTAAAAACTGACCTAGGCAATGAGTGGCTTATATCGAGTTACTTGGTAGTCGACTTAGTAGCAGTCGTAGCGGCCTTGGAGGCAGTCTTGACCGTCTCTTCGGTCAGCTTTTGCGCCTGCTGGGCGACTTCCTGGTTCATGGCCACGACCTTCTCGGCGTCGGCCTTGACGCGCTCGCCAACGTCCTTAGCCACTTTCTGCTGCCCTTCAACGTAGGTGCGCAGTCCTTCGGCATCCTTGACGTTCAGAGCGGCACGAGCCTGGCTAATGCCGAGATCGCTGTAAGCCTTGGCGGCGTCAAACTGGGCGGCCATCAGCTTCTCGGAGTAGTCCAGGCTCATCGCGGCATAGGCGCGAGCCGGGCCAAAGAACATGGATTCGAATTGCTGGGTGACTTGGTCAAAATTCGTGTTGCTCATGGTCCACCTCTTGCGAACAGTTTCGAATGGAGAGGCTTCCTGCCCCTCGCTGCATTGCAACATAGCAAAGTGCTTGTTGCAGCGCAACAAGGATTTTTCCTCTCGCTGCGATACGTCTACGAAGAAGTTGGCCAGCCGATCATGACACCATGATGAAGCCCACCGATATCAGGCAAAGGGCAGCACCAGACTCACCCGCGTGCCCTCACCACGGCGACTGTCGATCTCCATCCCGGTGCCATGGCGTTCGCAGATTTCGCGCACGATCGACAGGCCCAGCCCCGAGCCCTCGCCCTTGGCGATGCTCTCGCGGGTACGGTAGAAGCGCTGAGTGATCACCGGCAGCTCCTCGGCGGCGATGCCAACGCCGTTGTCGACGACCGATAGCCGCACACCCTCATCCTGCGCCTCGGCATCGAGCCGCACCCAGCCGCCGGCCGGCGTGGCGTGCAGGGCATTGTCGATCAGGTTGCTCAGCACCCGGTCGATCAGCCCTAGATCGGCATCGACCCAAGGCAACTCGGGGTCGCAGGCCACGTTCAGGGTGACGCCAGCCTGACGCGCCTGATTCTGGAACTTGCCGGCGATGTCGTAAGCCAGCTCGGGCAGCGAGAAGTATTCGCGCTGCAGCGGCTTGTCGTAGGCATCGAGCCGCGCCAGCGTCGAGAGCTGCTGAGCCAGGCGTGTCAGCCGATCGGCGTTGTCGAGGATCGCGTCCAGCGCCTGGCGGCGCTCGTCCGCGGAGCATTGCGGGGCGGCCAGAAGCTGCTCGGCGTAGCCGCGCAACGAGGTCAGCGGGGTGCGAAAGTCATGGGTCAAATTGGCGATCAGCTCGCGGCGCTGACGATCGGTCTCGCGCATTGCCGCCAACTGCGCCTCGATGGTCCCAGCCATGTCGTTGAAGGCGCGCGCCAGGCGGCCCAGCTCGTCATCACTGGGCGCCTCGATGCGCTGGCTGTAGTCCCCGCCGGCGAGGCGTTGCACCGCCGTCGTCAGGCGGGTGAAGCGCCGCGTCAGCAGCGCGAACCACACCAGGCCGAAGAGCCCGCAGACCAACAGCGCCATCAAGCCGGCCGCCATCAGGGTGCGGGTAATGGAGCTGGTGCGCAGCATGGCGAACATCGAGGCATGGCTGGCATTGGTGAGGTCGGCATAGAGATAGCCGGGGTCACCCGTATCGCCATAGGCGATGCGCGCCACCGAAAAGACGCCGGGCTCGCCGCCGCAGGGAGAGACCGCCAGCACCGGCAGCATCGGCTCCTCGGACAGCAGGGTCTCCAGCGCCTGGGTCGAGACCTGCTGCGCCTGGCCGCATGACGGCTCGGCGTAATCCGCAACCACACGACCCCGCTCGTCGAGCACGTACAGCGCCAGGGAGGGGTTGATCGAGGCGATATGCCGGGCCGTGTCATGTGCGGCAGCGCTGTCAGCGCCCTGCTGCAACGCCGGCTGCATGACCTTGGCCAGGTTGTCGGCGAGGTTCAACTCCTGGCGCTGCTGTAGCTCGCGACCGAGCTGGTTGAACTGGCTGATGGCGATCCAGGCCGCGGCTACCGACAGCAGCAGAAGGCTGATCAGGTACCCCAGGGCGATCCGCGCATAGAGGCTACGGCCAAGACGCGCGCCGCGACTTAGTAGACGGTTCATGCGCCCTCGTCTCCCGCCTCGGTTTGAGGAGCGAAGCGGTAGCCCACCCCCCACACCGTCTCGATGAAGCGCGGCCGCGCCGGGTCGGTCTCGACCTTGTTGCGCAGGCGATTGATATGGGTGTTCACGGTGTGATCAAAGCCATCGAACTCCTTTCCCCAAACGTGATCCAGCAGCTCGCCGCGACGGAAGGTGTGCCCCGGGTGACTGGCGAAGAGCGCAAGCAATGCGAACTCCTTGCCGGTGAGCTGCACCGGTACGCCATCCAGCTCGACCCGATGCTGGTCGGCATCGATGACCAGGGGGCCGCACACCAGCGGCGGGGTGCCGCCGATGCCGTCATCCGGGCTGCTGCGCTGCTGGCCACGGCGCAGCAGGGCCTGCACCCGGGCCAGCAGGATCGGCAAGTGAAAAGGCTTGGTGACGTAATCGTCGGCACCGATCTCCAGGCCCACCACCACGTCACGGATCGACGCCTTGGCGGTGACCATCACCACCGGGGTCCGGCTGTCGCCACGCCGCAGCCGACGACACACCTCGAGGCCGTCCATCCGCGGCAGCATCAAATCGAGCATTACCAGGTCATAGCGCGGTCCGCTGACATCGCCGAGCAGCGCGGTGAGCGCCGCCTCGCCATCGGTGACCCAATCGCAGTCATGGCCAGCAGCGGCAAGCTGCTCGCTGAGCAGCTTGCCGATCTCGGGGTTGTCCTCGACACAGAGGATCCGGTAGGCCATCGCCGTACTCCTTGATTCGCATGCCCCTACTCTAGAGACGCGCCGCGAGGCCTGCATCACGAAAACGTCACGTGCCTCGCCAGCCTGTGATGGTTTCGTGAGGAATTGCCACGCCCCACTGACTAGCTTGGAAACACCGGCGAAACGATCGTCGGTGACTCATACAACATTGGAGGTTCACGATGATCAAGCTAGCCCACCCCAAGACTGCCCTCTTCGCTGCCCTGTTGAGCGGTGCATTGCTGCTGCCGGTGACCGCCCTCGCCGACTCGCATGAAGACCCGATGATGGACGGCGAGAGCATGGAGCACGATGCCATGGGCGGAGACAAGATGGACCATGACGCCATGAGCGGAGACAAGATGGATCACGACGCCATGGGCGAAGACAAGATGGATCACGACGCCATGGGCGAAGACAAGATGGATCATGACGCCATGGGCGAAGACCACATGGATCACGACGCCATGGGCGAAGACGAGATGATGGAGGAAGACGACAAGATGTGATGCTCGCCACTTCCTCGACCGGCCGGTGCCAGCGATAGGGCTACCGGCCGGCGTTTTCTTCGACCTCCATTCCAGGGAGGATGTCTCATGCCGCTCTTCGGCAAGGCTCGCCCGGGCCAAGCAGCAACGCTCATCAAGCGTCATACCGCCTTCTCCCGCCTCTGGCATTGGGTGAATTTCGCCTGCTTGATCATCCTGCTGATGAGCGGCCTGCAGATCTTCAACGCCCATCCGGCGCTCTACTGGGGCAAGGATTCGCACTTCGACAGCCCGGCACTATCGATTGGCGCCGAGCGCGACGCCAACGGCGCCTGGCAAGGCATCACCCGCATCGGCGGCTACCGCTTCGATACTACCGGCGTGCTGGGAATATCCGGCCCGCCCGACGACCTGGAGCGTCGCGCCTTTCCCGCCTGGGCGACCTTGCCCGGCCCCCGCTGGCTCAGCAAGGGGCGCCAATGGCACTTCCTGGCCGGGTGGATCTTCGCGCCGATGCTCACCGCCTACCTTTTCTATCTAGTAATCAGCGGCCAGCTCAAGCGGCGCCTACTGCCCCGCCGTGACGAATGGCGCCACCTCGGCGAGACGATTCGCGACCATGTTCGGCTGCGTTTCCCCCGCGGCGAAGAGGCCCGCCACTACAACCTGTTGCAGAAGCTCACCTACCTGCTGGTGCTGCTGGGGCTGCTGCCGCTGGTGGTGCTCACGGGCCTGACCATGTCGCCGACCATGGATGCCGCCTGGCCCTGGCTGCTGGACGCATTCGGCGGTCGCCAGAGCGCGCGCACTCTGCATTTCATCTGCGCCATCGGCCTACTGGCCTTCTTCCTCGTGCATCTCGCCCTGGTGATGGTTTCCGGTATGTTCAACAACCTGCGCTCGATGATCACCGGACGCTATGCGCTTCACCCTGAGCTACCCCCTGCGCAACCCCATGCCCCTTCCTCGGCGCTGCCCCCGCAGCAGGAGCCCCGCGATGACTAAACCGACCGATAGCGGCCGCCGCCGTTTCCTGACTCGCTCCCTGATGGCCGGCGGCGCGACCCTGCTCGCCGGTTGCGATGCGCTGACGCGCAGCGACGCCATGAGCAAGCTGTTCGATGCCAGCAGCGCCCTGACCCAGCAGGCCCAGCGGCTGCTGGCCTCCCGACAGTCGCTGGCCCGCGAGTTCACACCCGCCGATATCGCCCCCACCTTCCGCGCCAACGGCACCACCAATCCCGACGAAGAGGACTACCGGAAGCTTGCAGAAGGCGGCTTTCGCGATTGGCGGCTCGAGATCGGCGGCCTGGTCGACAAGCCACAGGCCTTATCCCTCGACGAACTCAAGACCATGCCGGCGCGCACTCAGATCACCCGCCATGACTGCGTCGAGGGCTGGAGCTGCATCGGCCAGTGGAAGGGTGTAGTGCTCGGCGACCTGCTGGACCGGGTCGGGGTCCGCGACCAGGCGCGCTTCGTCGTTTTCCACTGCGCCGACCGCTACCGCGGCGGCGACGCCTACTACGAAAGCCTGGACATGCTCGAGGCCTATCATCCGCAGACGCAGCTAGCCTACGCCCTCAACGGTGCCGACCTGCCCATCGCCAACGGCGCCCCGCTGCGACTGCGCGCCGAACGCCAACTCGGCTACAAGATGGCCAAGTACGTCATGCGTATCGAACTGGTCGAGAGCTTCACGCATATCGGCCGGGGCCGCGGTGGCTATTGGGAAGACCGCGGCTACAACTGGTGGGCGGGGATTTAGGGCACGCTCGGTATGGGGCTGCCCCACTTAAGCCACCAAGGCCGACGCTTTCGCCGCCGCCCGGAGCGAATGCCAGCGCCTGCCTCGCGGCGGCTCGTCCTTCACTTGGCCCTCGTCGACTGCCGCCCCGAGATCTCCCTGGAGATGCCGGTCACGCTGAACGACTGGAAGCGCGAGATCGGCGACACCGCCAGGCTGATCGACGAGGTCAGTCACGAACTCAGCGACCACGCGCTGACCAGCTCGGTGGAGATGGAGGTGATGGGCACCCGATAACCAGAGGTGGTACGACCTAGTCTTGAGATGCTTAACTAAGACAACAAAAGAATCAGTACGGAGTTTATCAATGCAGGGACGGACTTCATATTTCAATGACAAAGGAATATCCGAAGGGTATTGTAGGATATGTGGTAGCTATGGGGAGCTAAAAAAAGATCACGTACCACCGAAGTCCCTACTAACCCCGGGGGACAGCTTATATTGCTCTCTCTTTGAAGGAACGATGCAAGAAAAAATAAAAAAGAAAAAGGGCCTGTCTGGAATATATTTTAAAACTATTTGCCAGAAATGCAATAGCGAAACACTAGGCGAGATCGACCATATATACAAAGATTTAAAGAAAACAATTAACGACCTATACAAATTCCTTAACCGTGGCGGTAACCTCATAGAAAAGCAAAAGATACCATGTGATTCTAGCAGCTTCTTGAGAGCAACTATTGGTCACCTGCTAGCCGTCTCCAACCAAGAAAGCTGTATGAATCCACTTGAAGAAACAGATTACTTCACACCGCTGAGAGAATTCGTCTTGGGAGAAAGGGAGGATCTCGACAATCACGAAATAAGAATATGGCCTTACAAAAAAAGGAAAAGCGTAATAATTCAAACAATAGCTTCAACATCAACACTAAAAAAATTAAAACATGGTGGTGAGCTATACAGCTCCATGAAAGCATTTCCATTTGGGCTATCAATCAAGCTAAAGCAGCCATCGCTAGGAATAATTAGCTTTGGCGACATTGTTAATCCAGGCATGAGTCACATTACTTTCACCCCTTGGATGGAGCCGCACAAAAACTATCCGGAAGGAATCTTTCGTGATGATCAAATGATAATGGCTAACAGTGAAACAGGTGTTCATGGGCAGGTCGGGGCTTAGAGCCTGCGTTTGCGACTGGATGCCATAAAGAAAGCGCCTGGGTCAGTAATGCCCGGCGGTGGGCATCAGCCGCATCAGCACACCGATCCGGTGGCTGCTGAACAGCCGCTTCTCGCCGTCCAGTTCCACCACCACCAGACCATCGTGCTGTACAGGCTTCTGCTCGTCGACCACCAGCAGGTCGCCTTCGATTATCGGTCCGACCACGCCGGCTTCATCGCCCACCTCTACCAGGAAGCAGCTCGGGGCGCGAGAGGTCGTAGCCTTCCAGAGCGTAGTTGTCGACGCGCAGACATGCCGGGCTCGGTCACTTTTATACCCTAGCTGAAACCTCTCGATGACAGCCGGCGAAGCGGCTGCTGCCCCCTGCCTTAAGACAAGCGTTTAAATCTCGTCTGTTCGTCGCCTTGATACGCCTCGTGCTCGGCGATACTGTCTTCGCATTGGGCGAGCCTGCCTAAAGGCTAGTGCTGCCCGCTCCATCATAATTTCAAGAACAATCTCAAGGCAGGAGCTCCCACCTTGATCCGAATCGAAAACGTCTCCAAGTCCTTCGGCGGCTTGCAGGCGGTGAAGGATGTGTCCTTCGAGGTTGCCCAGGGCAGCATCACCGGCTTGATCGGCCCCAACGGCGCCGGCAAAAGCACCCTGTTCAACATCGTCGCCGGCCTCTTCCCGCCTACCAGCGGCCGCATCGTGCTCGACGGCCAGGACATCACCGGCCTGCCTACCCATGAACTCTTCCACCGGGGGCTGGTGCGCACTTTCCAGATTCCCCATGAGTTCTCGCAGATGACAGTGCGCGAGAATCTGATGGTGGTCCCCCCTGAACAGAGCGGTGAAAACCTCTTCAACAGCTGGTTACGCTGGGGCCGAGTTCGCGAGGAAGATACCAAGGTCCTCGAGCGGGTCGACGAAGTGCTCGACTTCCTGGAAATCTCGCATGTCGCCGATGAACTGGCCGGCAATCTCTCGGGGGGCCAGAAGAAGCTGCTGGATCTCGGTCGGACCATGATGACCGACGCCAAGATGGTGCTACTGGATGAGCCGGGTGCCGGCGTCAACCGCACGCTGCTCGGCAAGATCCGCGAGGCGATCCGCCGTCTCAACACCGAGCGTGGCTATACCTTTTGCCTAATCGAGCACGATATGGACCTGATCTCACAACTCTGCGACCCGGTGCACGTGATGGCCAACGGTGAACTGATTGCCTCTGGCCCGATGAGCGAGATTCGCCAGAATGCAGAGGTCCGCGAAGCCTATCTGGGTGGCGGCGTCAGCGGTCATATGGGGGAAGACGCATGAGCAGCTCGACCACCACCCTGCTGGATGCCCAGGATATCTACGGTGGCTACGGCGGCGCCGATATCCTCAAGGGCACCAATCTGCGGGCCAACGCCGATGAAATCGTGGTTATCGTGGGCCCCAACGGGGCCGGCAAGTCCACCGCCATGAAGGCGATCTTCGGGCTGGTGAAGGTCCGCACCGGAAAGGTGCTTTTCCAGGGCGAGGACATCACCAACGCCAAGCCGGAACAGATGGTGCGCCGAGGCATCGCCTACGTGCCTCAGGAGCAGAACGTCTTCCCATCGCTTACCGTGCAGGAAAACCTCGAGATGGGCGGCTATCTGATGACCGGCGATCTCAAGCCGCGCATGGAGAAGGTCTACGACCTGTTCCCCAAGCTCGCCGAGCGTCGCCGCCAGCCCGCCGGGCTGATGTCCGGCGGCGAGCGCCAGCTGGTTGCCATGGGTCGCGCCCTGATGGTCGACCCCAAGCTGCTGATGCTCGATGAGCCCACTGCTGGCCTGTCACCAAAGCTGATCGATGAAACCTTCGAGCGCATCAAGCAGATCAACGCCCAGGGCATCGGCGTGTTGATGGTCGAGCAGAATGCCAAGCAGGCGCTGGCTATCGCCAGCCGCGGCTATGTGCTTGCCACCGGCGCCAATCGCCATGAGGACACCGGGCCCAATCTGCTGGCCGACCCGGAAGTCGCTGAAATGTTCCTGGGAGGCTAGCCATGAATGACATCTTACAGATCCTGATCTACGGCATGGTGCTGGGCAGCGTACTGAGCATGGGCGCCATTGGGGTGTCGATGATCTTCGGCATCCTGCGCTTCGCGCACTTCGCCCACGGCGATTTCATGACGCTAGGCGCCTACATAGGCCTGACCTTCATCGGCGTGATGGGGCTCAGCCCCTGGTTTGCGCTGCCGGCGGCCATGGTCGGCATGGCCGTGGTGGCCGTGGTCATCGACCAACTGCTCTACCGGCGTATCCGCCGCACCCAGCCGGTCATCCTGCTGATCTCCTCCTTCGGCATGGCGCTGATCCTGCGCAGCCTGATCCAGTTGATCTGGGGTTCGGAAAACCAGACCTATGCCAGCGGCATCCAGTTCCCCTGGCGCCTCGACGTGCTCGGTGGGCTTCGCATCAAGCCGGATCATGTGTGGATCGTGCTGATCTCGCTGGGTCTGGTAGCCGGCGTGCATTTGTTCCTGACGCGCACCCGGATGGGCAAGGCGATGCGCGCCATGTCCGACAACATGGACCTGGCGCTGGTCAGCGGCATTCCTGCCGAACGCGTCATCATCGTCACCTGGATCATCGGTGGCGCCCTGGCGGCGGCAGCCGGGGTATTCCTCGGCATCGATACTCGCCTACACCCGGTGATGGGCTGGACGACGCTGCTGCCGGTGTTCGCCGCTGCCATTCTCGGCGGCATCGGGCGGCCCTACGGGGCCATCGTTGGCGGTATGATCATCGGTATCTCGATGGAGATGTCGACGCTGTTCATCTCTGCTGCCTATAAGCCGGCCGTGGCCTTCGCCATCATGGTGATGATGCTGATCTTCCGGCCTCAGGGCATCTTCAAGGGGACACTGTGATGGAATTCGCCAGCCTGTTCGCTTACCTCGTCTCGTTTCTGACCTTCGCCGGCATCTATGCGGTGCTGGCCATGGGCCTCAACACCCAATGGGGTTTCACCGGTCAGTTCAACATCGGTATCGCCGGTTTCTTCGCCGTGGGTGCCTATACCAGCGCCATTCTCACCACCCCGGAAAGCCCCGCCTATCTCGGCGGGCTGGGCATGCCCTTCCTGGTGGGCCTGGTCGGGGCGACCCTTGCCTCGGCGCTGATCGGCCTGGTGATCGGGCGCATCACCGCCAAGCTGCGCACCGACTATCTCGCCATCGCCACCATTGGCATCGCCGAGATGATTCGCCTCTTCATCAAGAACGAGGATTGGCTGACCAACGGCGTGCGCGGCATCGCCGGCATCGAGCGCCCCTTCGCCGGCACACCGCTGGACAGCCCCTTCGGCTACCTGCTGGTAGTGGTGGCCTTCGTGGTGCTGGTCTACTTCCTGCTCGAGCGCGCCTATGCCTCGCCCTGGGGCCGCGTGCTGCGGGCGATTCGCGAGAACGAGCCCGCCACCGCCGCGGCGGGCAAGTCGATCGCCCGCTTCCGCCTGCAGGCCTTCGTACTAGGTGCCGCCATCATGGGCCTGGGCGGCGGCCTCTATGCCCACTTCTTCGGCTTCCTCAGCCCCGAGGCCTTCATGCCGCTCTACGGCACCTTCCTGGTGTGGGTCATGCTGATCGCGGGCGGTAGCGGCAATAACCGCGGGGCCATTCTCGGCGCCGTGGTGGTGTGGGGCGTCTGGACCCTGACCGAGCTGGCCACCGACCTGCTGCCCACCGAGTACGCCACCCAGGCCGCCGCCCTGCGGGTGCTGCTGATTGGCGTGCTGCTGCAGGTCATTCTGGTCACTCGGCCGCAGGGCATTCTGCCCGAGAAGCCGCCCAAGTTGATCGCCCGTAAGAAGTAATCCTCGACGAGACAGGCGGGCGTGCTCCCGCTTGGCTCTCACCGCCCCGGCCCTTGCGCCGGGGTTTTTATTTGGGCTGTCGCCAGGGCTGCTCGCTTATCGAGCCGGGGCTTTGCCAGCGCAAAGGCCCACTTCCCCATCGTAAGGCCTGATCTATCGGTATCTGCATCACCTAGCAGACGCTTCTTGTCGCCGAGGATAGGTAACCGACAAAAAAACGCCCCGGCGCGTGGCCGGGGCGATGTCATGTCGCTAGCCTGCAGCTAGCTCAGCGAGTGGAACATCACTCGGGCATGGTGGGCTCGAAGATGCGGTTGGTGATGATCTCACCATCCTTGAAGGTCCATTCGCCGAAGGTACCCGGCACGTCACCGTTATTGTCGAAGTTCACCGAGCCAGAGGCCCCCTCGTAGTCGATGTCTTCACCGGCGGCGATCAGCTCCACGGCCTTGGCAAACTCGCCCGGGCCAACCTTCACACCCGGCGGGTTGGCGACCATGCGAACGCTGTCGCGAATGGCTACGTGGTCGGTGGAGCCGGCCTGCTCGGCAGCCAGTGCAATCACATAGAGGGCGTCGTAGGCGGTGTCCAGATAGGGCTTGGGCGGCACCTCACCGTATTCACCGTCATAGGCGCTGGCAAAGTGCTGGGCACCCGGCGAGTCGCCGCGAGCCTGAGGCACGGTGCCGATGGCGCCTTCCAGGGCCTGAGCGCCGAGGTTGTCGATCAGTTCCGGCGCCTTCATGCCATCGGTGAACACGAAGTCACGGAAGAAGCCGCCCTCGAGGGCCTGGCGCAGGATGGTCTCGCCGTTCTCCGGGTAGCCGATCAGTACCAATGCCTCGGTACCACCAGTATCGGCCTGCTGCAGCTCACCGCGATAAGCGGCCTGGCCCTGCTCGTAGGCAACGGTTGCCGCCACGGTGCCGCCTTGAGCCTCGAAGGCCTTGCTGAAGGCATCGGTCAGGCCCTTGCCATAATCGTTGTTCACGTAGATGACACTGACGGTCTTATAGCCTTTCTCGGCAGTGATCTCGGACAGTGCCACGCCCTGGAAGGCATCCGACGGCACGGTGCGGAACAAGAAGTCGTCGTCATCCAGGCTCGTGATCACCGGCGAGGTGGAAGCGTTGGAGATCTGCAGCACCTGCTCGGGCTTGGATACGCTCTGTGCCACCGGGATAGTCACACCGCTGGACAGAGCGCCGAAGATGGCATGCACGCCTTGCACGTTGACCAGCTTCTGGGCAGCCGCCACGCCGGGCTGCGGCGAGGTCTGGGTGTCACCGGCACTGATCTCGATGGGCTCGCCCATCACGCCGCCATCGGCGTTGATCTCCTTGACCGCCAGCTCAGCTGCGCGCAATGACGGCTCACCATAGCTCTGCAGGTCGCCAGTCAGCGGCACCAGTACGCCCACGTTCAGCGGTTCGGCGGTGGCCGCGAGGCTGGTGGTCATTGCCAGGGCGGAAATGGCACCGATTAAGGGTTTCTTGACGATCATGGTAAAAGACTCCTGTTACTGACCTTGATTGTTCATTATTGACAGACCGTTGGCGGGCGCGACACTGATCGTTGTTGCGGCCCCTGTAGCGCAGCATAAGCTTAGCCTAAACATTAAACAAAATGCCTGAGCGCAATCCTGTCAACGGTCAGGCAGCCTTAGGCCGAGTCGCGCCCAGAGCGTCCTGGTGCAACTATTTTGATAGCGTGCTAACATATTAAGCTTGTCCATCGACGGGCGTGCCGACCACGGGAGAAAGCATGGACCTAAAGGAAATCGCCCTGGGCGGCATCTACGTCAGCCCACTTCTGCTATACGCCCTGCTGGGCTTTCTCGGCGCCTTCATCGTTCGCACCCTGCTACATCGTCTGGTGGGCTCGAAGGTATTCTGGTACGAAGCCTGGTTCGACGCGGCATTGTTCGTGATCATCACCGCCGCCATCGCCTTTCTCTCTTCCTCTGCTACCGGATCCTTATGATGCACAAACTGCTTCGCATGCTGACCACGCTCGTGGTCGTGGCCCTGGCCCTGGCAGCGGGTGCCTGGCTCTGGCATTACTATCTCTATACCCCCTGGACCCGGGACGGCCGGGTACGGGCCGATGTGATCACCATCGCACCGGACGTTTCTGGCTGGGTGAGCGAGCTGTCCATCGAGGATACCCAGGCGGTGGACAAGGGCGATGTCCTCTTTCAGATCAACCGCCAGCGCTATGCAACGGCCGTTGATACGGCCAAGGCAGTCGTCGCACAGAAGAAGGCGCAGTGGGAGTCCAAGCAGCATGAAGAGACCCGCCGCAACCGTCTCAGCAACCGGGCGATAAGCGACGAAGATCTCGATCTGGCGCGCCTCGAGACCCAAAGTGCCAAGGCCTCCCTCGACCAGGCCCAGGCCGAGCTTGAAAGCGCACAGCTCGATCTCGAGCGCACCACGGTGACCGCGCCGGCCGACGGTAACGTCCTGAACCTCAGACTCAGTGAAGGCAATTACGTCAATACCGGCAACCCGGTGATGGCGTTGGTGAAGGCAGATTCCTACTACGTCACCGGCTATTTCGAAGAGACCAAGATGCCGGGCATCGCCGTCGGTGACCCCGCGCGCATTACCTTGATGAGCGGCGACACCCAGCTTGACGGCCATGTTGCCGGCATTGGCCGCGGCATCGCCGACAGCAACACCACAGCCAATGACCAGTTACTGCCCAAGGTCGAGCCGACCTTCAGTTGGGTACGACTGGCGCAGCGTATTCCTGTGCGCATCGAGCTCGATGACATCCCCGACGGCACCTTGCTGAGTGCCGGCATGACCGCCACCGTGCGCATCCTCGAGGCACCGTCGCCTTGAGCCGTCTTTCGCTCTGGACCGACGCCTATCTAACGCCGTCGCCATCCGCCCTCAAGTTTGCCACCAAGGCCACGCTTGCCATGGTGCTGGCGCTCTATGTGGCCCTGATGTTCGATCTGGAGCGTCCCTACTGGGCGCTGATCTCCGCCGCCTTCCTGCAAATTCGGCCGATGAGCGGCATGGTGATCGAGAAGGGTCTTTGCCAGATCGGCGGCACCCTGATTGGCGCCCTGGTGGGCATCGGCATCATGGCGCTGTTTGCACAGGCAAGGGTGCCGGCGCTGATCACCCTCACGCTGTGGCTGATGCTATGCGCCTACGCCAGCTCGCTTTTGCGCAACAACTTTTCCTACGGCTGCATCATGGGGGCGGTGACCGCGATGCTGGTGGTGGTCATCGGCCACAGCCAACCCGGCGGTGTCTTCGGTATCGCGGTGGCCAGGCTGTCGGAGCTCGGCCTGGGCGCGATCTGTGCGACCCTGGTCAACGCTTTGCTATGGCCTACGCCGGTCAAGGAGCACCTGGCGCGTCAGGCCGACAGCGTCATCAACAAGGCCTTCACCCATGCTGCCCAGCGACTGGATGCCAGCGACGACATGGATGAGCTGCAGGAGTCGCTGACCCAGAGCCTCGAGCCGCTGATGACGCTGGAAATCGACAGCCAATCGGCGCGTTATGAGGGCCCCGGCAGTGCCGGCCGCGTTCGCGCGACCCACCTTCTGACCAAGCGCACCCTGCGCTTCTTTGCCACCTTGAGCGCCCTGCATCAGTTGCTGCAGGACCAGGCTGGCCAGGTCAACGATGCGCTGAAACGCCTCGCCAGTGAGAGCGCCCAGGCCTTTCGTGATGCCGCAGATGTCAGCGGCGTGCCGGCGGCCCGTGAGCGACTACAGGATCTGCGTCATCAGGCCCATGCCTGCCCGGAAACCGACCTCACGCCCCTGCAGCGACGCCTGCTGCTCGGCCTGAGAGAGGTACTCGGCAGCGCCATGATCATGCTCGACGCCCGAGAAGCCATCGCCCACCCCGGCCGCAAGCGCCTGCGTGCCGGCGCTCTTTCCTGGCACCGCGACCATCTGGCAGCGCTGCTCAACGCCGGGCGAGCCGGGCTGGTGTTTTCCTGTCTGGCGACCTTCTGGATCCAAACGCACTGGTCCAACGGCCAGGTCGCGATGCTGCTGGGCACGCTGTTCTCGACCTTCTTCGCCAGCCGCGACAACCCGGTCACGATCTGCGTGATGTTCTTCAAAGGCATGCTGGTGGCCCTGCCCAGCGCCTTTTTGTTTGGCCATGTGCTGCTCTCCCAGGCCAACGGCTTTCCGATGCTAGCGATGCTGCTCTTCACACCACTTTTCCTGGGGCTTCTGGGGGCCGCCAAGCCACAGCTGATGGGCTACTGCCTGGCCTTCACCATCTTCAATATCCTGCTGACCATGCCCGGCAACGGCATGGATTTCTCCTTCGACAGCTTTGCCAACCGCGCCATTGCTGTGATCATCGGCCTGAGTGCGGTAGTGATGGCATTCCGGCTGATACCCGGTTTAGGGGCGCCCCTTCAACGCCGCCGCCTGGTGAGCGCCATCAGCCGAGACCTCAGCGATATCGGTGCGCCACCGCTGCACGAAGCAGAAGCCACCTTCAGCGGTCGCATGGCGGACCGCCTGCTGCAGCTTGGCCGCCACGACAACATGCTGCCCGAAGAGCAGCGACATCTGTTCATGATCGGCCTCAACGGTCTCGATCTTGGCCGGTCCTGCCTGCGCCTGCGCCATCGCCTCGATAATAGCGCGCCTCCCGTCCGCCAGGCCCTGCATGAATTGCTGGCGGTGCTCGCCAAGGCCTTCGAGGAAAGCGCCCGGGGCCAATCGCCTCGCGGCATACGCGAGGCGAGCCAATCACTGGATGAGGCCCTCGCCTCCCACGGCGGCATCACCAAGGACTGGCACGTATTGCTCGAAGGTCTGATCGAGCGCCTGTCGCTGACCCTCGAGCGTCAGGCCGAGGTGATGGCCGGCGTCAAGGCCAAGCCTCCCAGCGCCTCGACCCAGTAAGCGATACTGCAACAACAGCGGGTTAGCCCAAAAAGCAAAACGCCCCGCTCTCTCATGAACTGACCCCCAGTAGTTGGACGGTTAGTCACCTCAACCGGCGGCCATGGCCTGAGTCCTGTATTCCACGGGGCTCAGGCCTTTTAGTTTCATCTTGATGCGCTCGTGATTGTAGTAATGGATGTACCGGTCGAGGCCTTGCTGCAACTGCTCAACGTTGTCGAACTGAGTTAGGTGGAAGTACTCGGCTTTCAGAGTGCCGAAAAAACTTTCCATGGCAGCATTGTCCAGGCAATTCCCTTTCCGCGACATACTGCGCAGTATTCGCTTATCCACCACTAGGCGGCGATAGCTGGGATGTCGATAATGCCAGCCCTGATCCGAATGC
>NZ_FNCI01000010.1 GCF_900100755.1 Onishia taeanensis | reverse complement strand
GGGACTTGAGCAACGACTTGCGTTCGAAACTGACAGGTATCGAGGTGTCGCCAACGACGTTCCCGGGAGTCGTAGCCCGGGCAGGCATGACCACAGCGGGGGCAGTCAAGCTTGGCGCTGCGATCCAGACAGACCTGAACGACAACTTCTCCCTGATCCTTATCCAGTTCGACCCCTGAGACAAACCAGGGAGAGGGGAGTCCCAGGATCTGTTCGTAGAGAGTGCATTGATCCAACGTTGGTCACCATCCATCGGATTAATCGGATGGGATAACAGTGACCAAAATTGGCAAGTAAATAAAGAGTTACCCACCAGAAGAAGTGAAGAGCCGGTTTTGTACAGTATTATTGGATCTGGCAAAACGCGCAGGCACGCGAATTCTGCATAGGTAGCCAAGCTATTTTTAGAAGTCTTTTTTATCAATGGGTTAGGCTGGGAGCGGCGCGCTCGTTTATTGACTTGAACGCGCTAGGTCGTTCAAGTCAATAAACGAGCGTTCTGTATAATCACTGTTAGCTTTATTGGCATTGCGCCAAGTGTCCGTGGTGCACTGAGTTTTGTGGTTCGATTAAGTATTTGGTGGCAGGGTTTTGTTTTGGTACTAGCCACACCACTATTGTCGTGTGGCTTTCGCACTTCGTAGGCAGTGAGTCGTGCCGCTAGTCGCCAACCACCATTGGCAAAAAACGCCAATCATGGTTGGCAAGTTGGGCAGGGAATTTTCGCTTCACCTGTTCGGTAAAAGTTTAGTATCGTGGTATCGGTTGGGTGTGCTCGGTAATTTTGGTGCCGGTGTAAATTTAATCTCACTGGCAGGCAGGTGGTCGTAGTAAAACTGAGTTTAGGCGTACTAAAAATGTATCGTGCTAAATCCAAAGCTAACAAAGCCATCAAATTGACGGCTTCTCCGTTGGTTGTTTGTGGTTTAACGCTACGCTACCACAAACACCAACTCCAAAGCCGCAATTTATGGTGGCGTTAAATGGAACCAAATAAGGGGGATCCATGAGATCCAGGAATCTGCAAACAACTCCAGTTGTGATAGTAAGCAACTACAGAATTACCCCCGACCCTGGGACAGGGAAGTTTTTGCACCAATTTACACCAGAAACTACATCGACCGTTTACCAGTTTATTGCCAATAGAGAGCCAGTTTTTACACAAGGTGAGAGGTACAATATTGGGTACGACGTCGAGAATGGAATGAACATCGTTGATGTTTCAGCATCTGCTAAAGCGGACGAAGTTGATCCTGTAGTCAGCCACAATGTAGCTCGCATCCTTGGAGAGCAACTTCGTGCTGTAGAAACAACCAAGTCTGATCAGCGGGTCGTTCATAGTGCGAATAGTGGGCACTATCTTGGGAAGAAGTACGCTTGGAGAATCTACGGGATGGCTGTAGCTAAGGGCACTTTTTATGATTACTTGGACGAGATTGGACATCCATCTGTGCGCTGTACCACAGAAGGTTCCGCTTCGACGGCTTATCTAGATGTAGGCATCGATACGGCAATGGATAGTCTAATAAATTCCTGCTCAAGGGTGGGGTCTTCGAGCAATAGATTCTCCTCCCCGTTGCTCGCCTCAAAGAACTGGTTCAACGTTAAAGGCATATCAGCAATTTCTGACAAAAAATAGGGCTGTTGCTTCGTGGCAACCACATTTAACAAGTGCAGGCACGGCGACGCCCTTTCCATTGCGCCTTCGGCTCCATTTCAAGGCCGCGCGTGCTGCAAGCGTTAAAAGTCTTACATAGGAAGGGGAAAATGGAAAAGGTCGAAGTTACATGGAGAAGAGCTCTGATAGTTTGGTGGAGTTATGTATGGCGTTTGTTGGTTTTCAGTATGCTTGTTATTGTTGTTATTGGCTTTCTATGTGGTTTTATTTTTAAGGCATTAGAGGCAGATCCAGAGGTGGCTGGAGTTACAGCAGGTGTTCTTGGTTATATGGCTGCAATCTTTTTATCTGTTTTTATACTAAAGAAGGTGCTGAATAAAAAATATAAAACGTTTTCAGTGGTAATTGTTCCTGAGAAAAAATCTTAGCCAGCCATGCAAGAGGGAAGTGGACTTACCCCTCCCCGCTGCATATCTGACTCACTTCGGCTTTGCCTGCATCATAAGGTCGTCGATTGAAAAAATTTGGATAATCAAGGAAGGTTGTTCGTGGAACAAGACGTTAATATAAATAAATACGTGATTAAGTTCTTTTTTGCTTATGCATTAGTGTCGGTTGCTGCTTTTGCAATATTATATTTCCTGGATATAGATGCAAACTCTGGTGTGTCTGTTGCCGTATTGATTGGTGGGGCCATGTATGCGGCAGGTAAGTTTTTAGAAGATAATAAGCGAATGCCGAGCAAGCAGGAGAAGTCAAAGCTAGTCTGGCTGTCCTTGTTTTCCTGCTGGGGTTTATCTATAGATTCTTCAATAATAATTGTCTTGGCAATGGCCGGTTTTGATGGTCTTTTATACATATATGCGATTTTTAAAAGCATGAATTTTTTGATTATTCTTGGGCTGTTCATGTTTGTGTCACTGCTATATTTTTTAATCTTATCATGGTGTTATGGTGGCTTTGCTAAAAGGCAGCTTAAGACTCTTCAGAAAAAAGGGAAGGTTTGAAAATCATCTTAAGGTTATTCGGGTCTGCGACCTCCAGCGGGTAGGCACCAAGGGTTTATTTTTATTGTTGTGAACTCGTTTTCAGAGTATGGTTGACTATAAAAAGCCTATATTACTGTTCAGAAGCCAAGGGAGCCTGGATGTGTACATAGTTAGTGGCTCAATATTAAAGTATGATGGTGATGATATATCATATCCATGCAAGGATGTTAACGCGAATGAGTCTATCTATTTATCAACTGAAATCTCGCTTTCAGGATCTTTTGCGCCCGCTCGTGACACGTTTGTATCAGAGTGGAGTTACCGCCAATCAGGTAACCGTCATGGCAGGTGTGGGGTCTATATTACTTGGTGCCCTGTTATGTCTGTTGCCGCACCCCGGGCTATTTGCACTTATCCCGCTTTGGATGTTCATAAGAATGGCACTCAACGCCATCGACGGCATGTTGGCACGCGAGTTTTCCCAGCAGTCTCGCCTTGGTGCCTACCTGAATGAACTGGCCGATATCGTTTCAGATGCGGTTCTCTATCTGCCGTTTGCCTTGCTAGCTGGGGTTGAGCCTGCGCTGATCATCGCTTTGACACTCCTGGCTATTATGAGCGAGTACACTGGGGTGCTCGGTGTGATGGTGGGAGCGGACCGACGCTATGATGGCCCCATGGGCAAGAGTGATCGCGCATTGGTATTTGGCACTCTGGGTCTTTTGGTCGCCTTGGGTTGGTTGCCTGCCTTCTGGCTGAACCTGGTCTTTGCTGCGGTCATCCTCTTGCTATGTTTGACGATCTTCAATCGGGTGAAGTCCGGCTTGAAGCAGAGCGAGACAAAAAATTAATTTTCCCAAAGTAAGGCAGTAACATGCTTACTTGGTCATTGAGGTCTTCCATCTAGGGCCATGCGTCTCTGCACAGCAACTTGCTGGCGTACCTGCCAGTGATTGGCTCCGCAATCATCTGCGGGCGCTGTGCATGGTTATTTTTCGTACCTGTAGCAGGAGTTTGTCGTTATCCATGAATACGCTGACTGGCTGGGTCGCCGAGTTGACCGCCAAATGCATTACGTTAGCCGCTAGGCTCATAACAGGTACTCGAGCGCTTTGGTTGGGTTGCAACCCAAATCACAACCAAAGGCTCTATTTCGCCAACCATCGCAGTCACGTTGATTTTGTACTGCTATGGGCCTCACTACCGGCTTTGCTCCGCAAGAGAACCCGCCCGGTTGCTGGTGCTGAGTACTGGAAGAACACTGCGCTAAAGCGCTTTATCAGCCAGCGGGTGTTCAATGCCGTGCTGGTCCCAAGAGGGGGCCGGGGTAAGGGCAATCCTCTGGCACCCGTACAGCAGGCATTGGCAGATGGCGACTCGTTGATATTTTTCCCGGAAGGCACGCGAAACCTGAGTGAGTCACCGCTGTTGCCTTTCAAGAGCGGTATCTATCATCTGGCTCATGCCCACCCTGATTTAGAGCTGATACCTGTCTGGATTACTAACCTGAATCGCGTCATGCCCAAGGGGCGCTACCTGCCCTTGCCGCTGCTATCTACGTTGCATTTTGGCGCACCGATCACACTCCAGGATGAGGAAACCAAGATGGAGTTCCTTGAACGACTACGTTTGGCACTCCTTGATATGTCACGGGAGGATGTATGAGCCAGACAATGTGGTTGTTTGCCGGTATCGGCTTGCTCCTGGTATTAGCGACTCTGATAGGTAGGCTGCTTGCCTGGCGTAAGGGCCGCAATGCTGTCATCGACAACCTCAACGCCAGGATCAATGCATGGTGGGTGATGGTTCTTACCATCGGCATCGCCTTCATGTTCGGTCTATATGGCGTGATTCTGCTGTTCTTCCTGGTGTCTTTTTATGCATTGAGAGAGTTTCTGACCCTGACGCCAACGCGGGATGGTGATTACCTGGCCCTGGTTGCTGCCTTCTATTTTGCGTTGCCGGCACAGTATCTGCTGATAGGCCTACAGTGGTACGGCATGTTCAGTATCTTGATCCCCGTATACGTGTTTCTTTTGATGCCGATTCTGTCTTCTTTCGGCGGCGATATCACCCATTACCTGGAGCGCACTGCCAAAGTTCAATGGGGACTGATGATCGCCGTTTACTGCGTCTCAACCGTCCCAGCATTGATGACACTGAAGATAGAAGGCTTTGAAGGGCATAACCTGATGCTTATCGCCTGGCTTATCCTCGTGGTGCAGCTATCTGATGTGCTGCAGTATTGCTGCGGGAAGCTATTCGGCAAACGCAAGGTGGCACCCAAGCTGTCGCCATCCAAAACCATTGAAGGCTTGCTGGGTGGTGTGCTGCTAGCGACGATGGTAGGCGCTGGCCTGTACTGGATAACTCCTTTCTCACCTTGGCAGGCGGCACTGATCGCTTTGCTCGTTAATTTGCTGGGCTTCGCCGGTGGCCTGGTGATGTCGACGATCAAGCGTGATCGAGGGGTCAAGGATTGGGGCCATATGATAGAAGGCCACGGCGGCATGCTCGACCGTATCGACTCAGTCTGTTTCGCAGCACCTGTGTTCTTCCATGTGGTGCGTTACTGGTGGGGGTGAACGTTTGACCACTCTAGGCTTTGCACCGCCACCGGAAAGCGGGACACCCACTTCAACGCCTAACGCTATTGAAGGGGCTTGAGCGCCGATGTTGCTGCACTGAGAGTTTCATCCGCCCAAGCAGTAAGTCGGGTGCTGGCCTTAGTCCCTGAATGAGTACTTGAAAATGAGCACCTGAATGACTACTTGAATGAGCACCTGAATGAGTGCCTGAGCTCACTCCCGCTCACTCTTGGTGGAGCGCAGCAGCACGCGGTCCATGCCGCGGGTGCTCAGTAGCCGCCTCAGCACCGCGAACAGGTGCGTAGGCACCGTTACTGCATAGCGGGGTCGCGGGCGCGGGCTTTCCAGCGCGTGGATCAACTTTTTCACCACGGCCTCGGGGCCGAGGGTGAAGGCGCCGCCACTGTCGCTGCCGGCTAGCCGTGCTTCTACCTTCTGATAGGTGTCGGCATGGGCGCTCGCGGCGGTATCAATATGCGCCTGGAAGGCTCGGTAGGCGTTCTCGCGAAACCGGCTGGTGATGGGACCGGGCTCGACCAGGCTGATATGAATGCCGCTACCTTTGAGCTCCATGCGCAGGGTATCGGTGAGGCCTTCAAGAGCGAACTTGGAACATACGTAGGCGCCGCGATAGGGCAGGGCGGCAATGCCGAGTACCGAGCTGTTCTGTACGATGCGGCCGTGTCCCTGGGCGCGCATCATCGGCAGCACCAGGGTAGTGAGCTCGTGGGTGCCGAGCAGGTTGGTCTCGAGCTGTTCGCGCAGCGCATTACGGCTCAAGTCTTCCACCGCGCCGGGCTGGCCGTAGGCGCCGTTGTTGAACAGCGCCGTCAGTCGCCCGCCGGTGCGCTCTTTTATCGCTTCCACTGCGGCCTGAATCGAGTCGCTGCTATTTAGATCCAGCACCAGCGCCTCAAGGCCTTCCTCTTCCAGCCGCTTAACGTCGGACTCGGCTCTCGCCGTAGCGAACACTCGCCAACCGCGCTTCGACAGGGCATGTGCTGCGGCCTGGCCGATGCCGCTCGAGCACCCGGTGATCAGTATGCTCTTTGCCGCCGTGTCTGGGGCCTGTGTCATCCGTTGCTCCTGGTTGCTTATTCCGGTATGTGATTGCTCACTACTGGTCATGCTCAGTCTCCCACCAGTGTCAGGCGGCTAGCGCCGTTACCCAGCGGATTGACCTGTATCTGGACGGGGATGCGTTCGTGCATTTCCTGAATATGCGAGATCACGCCGACTCGGCGCCCCTGCGCCTGCAGGCCATCCAGCGCTTCCATGGCCAGCGCCAGGGACTGAGGGTCGAGGCTACCGAAGCCTTCGTCGATGAACAGCGATTCGATGGCGAGTTCGCCGGAGGCCATCGAGGCAAGTCCGAGGGCCAGGGCCAGCGACACCAGGAAGGTCTCGCCGCCGGAGAGTGAATGCACCGAGCGCTGCTCGTCGGCCATGTCGTGATCCTCGACCAGCAGCCCGAGCGGGCTGCCACCCCGGCGCAGCCGGTAGCGGGGCGCGAGGTTGCCGAGGTGGGCATTGGCGTGGTCGAGCAGCAGTTCGAGATTGTAGGCCTGGGCAATGCGCCGGAAGGCCTTGCCGTCGGCGGAACCGATCAGGGCGCTAATGCGGCCCCAGCGCTGCTGCTCGGCTCGGGCGGCATCGAGCTCGGCCTGAGCGGCCTGCTGGCGGGCGCGGCGGCGGTCGTCGTAGCGCAGGGCGTGAACGGCGTCATCCCGGTTCTGCTGTGCGGCCTCACGCTTGGGCGTTAGCTCGGCGAGCTCTTCGGTAAGCCCTGCCTTGCGCTGCTGAATTGTCGTTGCGGTGTCGTCACTCAGCAGCGCACTGTTTGCTAGGTCATTGTCTTCGCTGCTGGCTTCATCTACCAGCGCTTGACCTCTGCGGTGTGTAAGTAACAACTCACGGCGCTCGTTCAGGCTAGCATCGCTGCGCTGAAGGGCTTGCTCTGCCTCGCGGATGTCCCGCTCCTGGCGGTTGGCTTCATCCTCGGGCTGGGCCTGCAAGCGGGCGAGGGTGTCATCATCCAGCTCTGGGTTCGCCTGGCGCCATTCTTGAAGCTCTCGCTCCAGGGGCTCGCGTTCCTCTTCAAGGCGTTTTAGCTGGGCGGCTTCGTGGCGTTCTTGCTGTGTCAGCTCGCCCTGGCGGCGCTCTGCCTCATGCAGGGCTGCCAGGGCGCTATTCAGTGCCTGCTGGGCGCTGGCCTGCCGATTATCGAGCCGCTGCTGCCAGGCATCGGCGCTGTCATGTTCGCCGAGCCGTTCGTTGAGTTCGCGGGCAACCTCGTCGCGCTCTTGCTTGAGGGGCGGCAGTCGTTCGGAGAGCGCCTGAAGCTCCGTTTCGACGCTTTTCCGTTGGGTGTCCAACTGCGTCAGGGTTAGCTCGTCCTGTCGTAATGCTTCCTGAAGCGGTGCCAGTTCGGTTTCGGCGCGAGTCAGTGCCTCGAGTGCCTGTTCATGGTGCTGGCGGGCGCTGTCGTTTTTTTGGCGCTGCTGGTTCAGCCAGGTCTCGCGCTCGTCGGCATCAATGGCCTCGAGTTCGGCGCTTAGCGGCTGTTCGGCGAGGGTCTTTTGTGCAGCGGTCAGGCGCTGCTCGGCGGCCTGAAGGTCACGGCGCTGCTGCTCAAGCGAGCTTTCCAGAGCGCGGTACTGGCCGAGCAATTCATCGCGGGCCTGCTGAGCCTGCTCCCAGTCGCTCTGCGCTTCGCTGAGTTGGCGGTCTTCGTCGGCCTGTTGGGCGGCAAGCTGTGCGGCTTCGGGGGTTGCCGGCGGCTGGTGACGCCAGGGGTGATCGTGGCCGCCGCATACCGGGCAGGGCGTGTTTTCCTTAAGGCTCTCGCGCAGCTTGATTACGCTCTCGCTACGCACGGCGCGGCTGCGTTCGATAAAGGCCTGCACGCTGCTGTGATGCTGGTGTCGCTCATCGAGCCGTTGCCGTGCGGCCTTGCCCTTTTCCATGAGCTGGGCCTTGCGCGCCTCGTCACTCTCCAAGCGCTTTACCAGCGATTGCCGGGCATCAAGGGCTTGCAGGTATTCCTGCCAGCGGCTGTGCAGCGTGCTCAATGAAAGCTGGCGCTTGGCGGCCTGGTCGTGGGCCTGCTGGGCCGCCTGACGGGCGTCGCTTAGCTGGCTGTGCTCGCCCATCAGTTCCCGTAGCTTTGCCTGCCATTCGTCGCGCCGGCGCCGGTGTTCCTGCTGCTGGGCCTCGGCCTTGCGGCGGGCCTCATTGGTCTGATTCGCCTTACGTTGGTACTGCTCGTGGCTCGACTCAATATCCGCCAGCCGCTGGTTCAGGCTGTCGCGTCGCTGGGCCAGCTCCCGGGCCTGGCGCAGTAATGGCTCGGCGTTCTTGCGTGCCTGGCTGGCCGCCGTCAGTGCTTGCTGGGCCTTAGTGTGCTCCTGAGTGGCGCTTTGTTGCGCCGCCTGGGCGTCTGCCTGTGCCTTTCGGGTGCTGGCAAGGGCCTTGTCGAGCCGGTCGATCTCGCCGGGCAGTTCGGCCTGGCGGGCAAGCCGGTGGCGCTTGGGGGCGATCAGGCGTCGCCATGCCTGGTCGGCGCGAGCGGGGCCGAGCGCCTGCCAGCGGCTTTCAGCCTCTTGCTGCTGCTGGCGGCCTTCCCGGTAGGCCGCGTTCAGTCGCTCATCGGCGCTATGCCATTGCTGGCGGGCCTCCAGGCGTTTGGCTTCTTGCAGCCTTGCATCCAGTTCGCGTTCGGCGGCATCCACGCTGCGTTCCAGCTCGGCGCGGGCGTCGGGCTCGGCGGGCAGGTCGTCGGCGAGGTGGGTGTTCAGTTCGGCGACGGTTTGATTAGCGACCTTGGCGCGCTGGAAGGCGGCGATGGAAAGCTGCGAGTACTCGGCGGTGTCGGTGAGCTTTTCGAGTAGCTCGCTTCTGGCATTGTCGTCGGCTTTGAGGAAGGCGGCGAACTCGCTCTGGGCGAGCATGACGGCGCGAGTGAACTGGTCGAAATTGAGCCCGAGACGTTCCGGCAGCAGGTCCTTGAATTCATTTTTCTGAGCGGTCAGCAGGCGGTCGTCGTCGAGGTCAGTAAGCGATTGCTCCGCGCCTTGCAGGCGGCCATTGGGTTTGCCGCGAGCACGGCGGACCGCCCAGCGGGCGCGGTAGCGTCGACCATCGCGGCCTAGAAAGTCGACCTCGGCATGGCCCTGGCTGGTGCCGCGCCGCAGCAGGGTGCGGGGGTCGAAGCTGGTCATATCGGTGTCGCCGCTGTCCGGCACCCGGGCCTGATCCTGGCGGGCGCCGCGCAGCCGCGGGGTGTTGCCATATAGGGCCAGACACAGGGCATCGAGCAGAGTGCTCTTGCCCGCACCGGTGGGGCCGGTGATGGCGAACAGGCCGGCGTCCCTAAGGGGCGCGGCGGTGAAGTCGAGTTCCTGGCTGCCGGAAAGCGAGGCGAGATTTTCGAGGCGGATGGCGAGAATCTTCATGTGTCAGCCTCCGCGTCCATCACATCCTGCATCAGCAGCGCGAAGTCGCGTTTTACCTGGTCATCGGCGGGTTCGCCGTACTCTTCCTCCCAGGCGCGAGCGAACAATGCCTGGGGCCCCAGGCTATCCAGCGTGTCGCGGCGCGAGCCGGCCGCCTCGCCGCCTGCCTTGGGGTAGCGGGTATGGATGCGCAGCAGGCGCAGTGCGCGGCCTTCCAGGGCGGCATCGACCCGGCCGCGTAAATCGGGCTGTGGGCCATCCAGGTCGATACGCAGTTCGAGCCACGGCCAGCGCTCAGTGGCGAGATCAGGGTCGTCATTAAGGGCATCGAGCTCGGCGAGCACGCTTTCAAGGTCGGCGGGGCCCAGGCGCTTGAGCTCGACGCTGCGGGGAATCCGCAGCGTCTCGGTAGCGGCGAGGGTCTCGCCGTCGAGAATGACTTCGACCACCTGGTGGGGGTAGTCGACTTCGCTGAAGTCGAGCGGAATGGGGCTGCCGCTGTAGCGGATGCGCGCTTCGCCGACCTGCTGGGGCCGATGCAGATGGCCCAGTGCTACGTAGGCGATATCGTCGGGAAAGAGGCTCGCTGAAAGCGATTCTTCGCCGCCGATCACGATCGGCCGCTCGCTGCCCTCGGACACGGCGGCGCCGCGCAGGTGGGCATGGCTCATGGCGACCAGGGCCTGATCCGGCTGGCGCTTGTCGCGTGCGGCAGCGATCAGCTGTTCATGGACGGCGCTGATGCCAGCGACGTAGTCATTGCGGTTCTCTTTACTGCGTACAGCACCATTGGCGTCCTTTCGCTCGCCCTCGTTCGCCGTCAGGCCCGTGCGGCCGGTGACCTCGGCAGGGCGCAGGAAGGGCAGCGCCAGGCACCAGGCGCGGGTTTCGCCTGCGGCATCGGTGAGAGGAACGAGCAGGCGCTCGGCATCGAGCTGGCCGTCGTCTTGCCAGTGCACGCGGCCCAGGGCATGGGTGTTGAGGCGAAGCATCAGCGGGGCGGGCAGCTCGACCCGATTACCGCTGTCGTGGTTGCCGGCGATTAGCACGATATCAAGCGACGGCAGACGCCGGTGAGCTTCGACGATGAAGTCGTAAAGCAGCTCCTGAGCTTTCAGCGAGGGATTGACCACATCGAAGAGGTCACCGGCGACCAGCAGGGCATCGGCGTGTCGGGCCTCCAGCGTCTCGAGCAGCCAGGTGAGAAACGCCCGGTGCTCGACGTGGCGCTCCTGGCCGTGAAAGGTCTGGCCGAGGTGCCAGTCCGAGGTGTGAATCAGCTTCAAGGCGGACTCCGCATCGTCCATGAATGGCTGGGCACCATCATACTGCCAATGGGCAAGCCGCTGCAGGGGCCATCGCGGATTGGTGTACGTGGATTCAGCGTTCAGCGCTTGGGGGGAAGGGGCCCTGTGCCGACTTGCAAAGGTGGGGGATCTGAACTGGACTTCAGGATAAAGCCTAAGGATGCAGCCTATGATGACTAACCCGCTAACCAGCAAGCGGCCCACCAACTTAGGTATTCACCAGGGGCGTCTCGCCAGTTGCGATAAACGCCGAAGCAGCGTTTCAAGCCAGGCGGAAGATAAGGCTCACTATATCGCGCCGTTGGAGCCGGGCGACCGGACCACGGCACAGTTGATGAAGCGCCTGCAGACGGCGCTTGCCGGCTGCGAACAGGCCGAGGTCATCACGGTTACCGACACATATCTGTATGCCGAATGCCATTCACCGCTGGGGTTCATCGATGACCTGGAATTCTTCTGGTCGGATGAAGAGGGCGTCTGCCATGTGCGCAGTGCCTCGCGTCTCGGTGTGACCGATCTTGGCAAAAACCGAGCGCGGGTCGAGAAAATACGCATGTTGCTCGAGGGCTGGGGTTTCTGCGATTAATTCAGATGATATTACGACACGGCGCTGGCCACTGACGGCCGACCTTCACGATTGGTCACTGGAACCCCGCGAAGCCATCGCGCTACAAAAGCGCTTGGCGTCTCGACTTGAAGCAGCGGACCGACTACCCCGAGAGGGCCAACGGCCAGAGGTAGAGCGCATCGCCGGTATGGACATCGGTTTCGAGGACGGCGGTGCGATCACTCGCGCCGCCGTCGTCGTGTTGGCCTGGCCCGGGCTTGCGGTGCTCGAAGAGGTCGTGCATCGCGAGCCCACGCGCTTTCCCTATGTGCCTGGGCTGCTGGCCTTTCGTGAATTACCCGCGGCACTGGCTGCGTTCTCCCGGCTTTCAAGGCGCCCTGATTTGGTGATGGTAGACGGCCAGGGGATTGCTCACCCGCGACGGCTCGGTATCGCCGCCCATCTGGGGCTGTGGCTCGACCTGCCCACCCTGGGTATCGCCAAGAAGCGACTCTGCGGCCGCCATGGCGAGGTGCCTGATACGCGCGGCGACTGGACGCCGCTGCTGGATGGCGATGAGGTCATCGGCGCGGTGCTGCGTTCGCGTGTGGGTGTCAAACCGGTATACGTGTCGCCGGGGCATCGGCTGTCGCTGGCATCTGCCGTCGAGTGGACGGTGGCTTGCCTGGGGCGCACCAAGCTTCCCGAGCCAACGCGACTGGCTGACCGCCTGGCATCGCGGCGAGGTCGGAAGTCAGGCAGCGGTCAGACTTGAGCTTGAACGGGCGCCGTGTCTCGCCATATTGCGCCAGGCCTCATTCATGATGCGTCACGCTTGAAGAAGGCCGATCGGCTACAATGTGGGTTCTTCACATTTTCCTGACACTTTCCTGCCGACGAGCCGCCGATGTCCTCCGCTTCTTTATCGTCCACTACCGTTATCGGTGAGCATGCGCTTGCTAACCGTGCCCTTGCCGATCAGGCCATCGCCGCCTCCCGTGCTTGGGTCGAAACCATGGTAGTCGGCCACAACCTGTGCCCCTTCGCCGGTCGCGAGGTGCAGCGCGATACCGTTCGCTACGTGGCGGTGTCGGCCCATGACTGGAGCGAGACCCTGGGTGCGCTGCTGGCCGAGTGCCAGCGACTGGACGAGGACGCAAGCCTTGCCACCACGCTTTTGGTATTGAGCGACGGGGTAAACGACTTCGATGACTACCTGGACCTGCTCGGCGTTGCCGAGGCGCTGCTCGAGGAGCAGGGCTACGAGGGCGTCTATCAGTTGGCGAGTTTTCACCCGGACTATTGTTTCGACGGCGTCGCGGAAGACGATCCGGCCAACTACACCAATCGCTCGCCTTGGCCGATGTTGCATCTCCTGCGCGAAGACGCCATCGCCGAGGCACTAAGCCACTATCCCGACCCCGAGGCTATCCCTGAGCGTAATGCTGCAGCCATGACAGCGCTGGGTGGCGAGGCGCTGGCAAGCAAGCTGGCGGCATTGATGAAGACGGGTGAGCCACGCACTTGAAAGACGGCACTTGATTAGCGCCACCATCGTCGCCATTGATGTGGGTAGATGCTGTTTTACGGGCCTTCATCCCGAGGGCCTTACTCCATAGGAGGTGACATGACGCAGATCACCCGTGCCGGTAGCCCCGTCGAGGTCGATGGTGACCTTCCCCAGAGCGGCCAGTCAGCGCCGGCTTTTACCCTGACCAATCAGGCGCTTGAGGACGTGACCCTTGGTGACTATTCGGGCAAGCGCAAGGTGCTGAATATCATCCCGAGCGTCGATACGCCGACCTGCGCCACCTCGACGCGCAAGTTCAATGAATACGCTTCCCAGCTCGATAACACCGTGGTGCTGGTGGTCTCGGCGGATCTGCCGTTCGCCGCCAAGCGCTTCTGTGGCGCCGAGGGTCTGAACAACGTCGAAACGCTCTCGACGTTTCGTCATCCCGATTTCCATAAGGCCTATGGCGTGGCGCTTTCTTCCGGGCCGATGACCGGGCTTACCGCGCGTGCGGTCGTGGTTATCGATGAACACGACCAAGTGATCCACAGCCAACTGGTCGGCGAGCTAAAAGACGAGCCAGACTACCAAGCGGCCATGGATGCCCTGGGATAAGGGCTTCGCCCTTGGCGCCTGATGGGAGTGACGCATTGCGCGCCCTGATCGGGCGCCTCGAGCAAGCACTCTAAGCGAATGCTTTGAGTAAGTATGTGGAGCGACTACCTTGAGTGAGTATCTGCTGCAAGTTGATCGAGTAAGTCGCCTGAGCTGTCGCTCCAGCCAGCACCTTCAAACGGTAAATCAGTCCCTTCACGAGTCGCACGGTCCATACTTACCTATCCGTGCCCATGATACGTACTCATGATACGTACTAAGGAGACAGTATGAGCATCAAGAAGAAAGGTTCTGCAGAATGGCAAGGCAGCCTGAAAGAGGGCAAGGGCACGGTTTCGACAGAAAGCGGTGCACTCTCGTCCAACCCCTACGGCTTCAAGCAGCGCTTCGAGGGCCAGGCCGGTACCAACCCTGAAGAGCTGATTGGCGCCGCCCATTCCAGCTGTTTCTCCATGGCGTTTTCGATGATGCTTGGCGAGGCTGGCCTCGAGCCAGACAGCATCAAGACAGAGGCCACCGTTAGCCTCGATCAGGACGACAGCGGCTTCACCATCTCTGCCATCCACCTGAGCTGCGTGGCGAAGATTCCTGGTGCCGATCAGGCCACCTTCGACGATGCCGCGAACAAGGCCAAGGAAGGGTGCCCGGTCTCGAAGCTGTTCAATGCCGAGATCACGTTGGATGCACGCCTGGAAAGCTAACGCCTAGACCAGCCACCACCCTGGCTCGCCAGGCGCTAGCCTAGGTTAGCGAGTCATGAGCGTCTGCTAGCGCTCAAACACACGACGGCCATCCCGGGGTCACCGGGATGGCCGTCGTCGTTTCGGCGGGACTTACTGTAAATCTTTCCTATAAGCCTTTCTTGTAAGTCCTTGCAGCAAGAACGTATAGAAAGAATGCGCAGACAGCGCCTTGGAAGTTGCCTGGCGAGCGGTCAGCTGGCAGCGTCGACCAGTGCCCGGATTAGTCGCTGCTGGGGACGGTTGAAGATCAGCCATTCGGGATGCCACTGCACGCCCATCAGGAAGTCGTGCTCCCGGGATTCGATGCCCTGCACCAGACCGTCCCTATCCCTTGCGACGATTTCGATGCCGCGACCGGCTTCCTGCACTGCCTGGTGGTGGAGGCTGTTGATGCGACACCAGCTGACGTCGAGGATGCGGTGCAGCTTGCTATCGGCGACGATATCGACGGTCTTGCGCGGCAGCACGGTGCGCCTTCGCTTGAGGCCCTCGTAGGTGGTGTATATGTCGCTGTCCAGGGTGCCGCCCATATAGACGTTGATCAGTTGGGCACCCCGGCATATGCCGAGCACCGGGCATTGGCTGGGGATGAAGCGCTCCAGTAGCTCAAGCTCCAGGGCATCGCGTTCCGGGTCGACGCGGACGCCGAAGCGTACTTCGCCGCCGTAGAGGTGCGCCTCTATGTCGTCGCCGCCGCCGATGATCAGGCCGTCGAGTGTTTCCGGCACCGGCCGCGACGGCGATAGCCTCAGTGGCCGGCCGCCGTGACGCCAGACCGCCAGCCAGTCGAAGAACCAGGCGAGGCGACTCTTGCGGTCCGAGGTGGTAATACCGATCAGTGGCCGGGTCATTCGTCCTTCATCCAGTGTTTGAGCTTGTCGAGCCAGCGTGACATGGACGAGCGGGCATGATGGGTAAGGAAGTCATTGGCGCGTTCGGCGAGTCGCTTGGGGTCTGCGGCGAGACGCTCCACGGTAAGCCAGCGGTTCCACTCCACCACCGAGCCCCAGTTCTTGGCCGAGAGATGGGCATTGGGCAGGCGATAATGAAACGTCGGCCGTGGCTTGACCAGCTCGGTCTTAAGCAGGGGATTGGAGTGGTCAGGCCGCAGCCAGGCGAACAGCGGCAGGAAGTCGAGCTCGCGGTTGCGGGTCGGATTGTGGTGCAGGTAGTCCGCAATCAGGGTGTCGAGGTCCGGCGAATAGTCGGGATCGAGCACCTTGAGGGCATAGGCCTTGGGGAAAGGGTTGGCGTGGGGCAGCACTTCGCGAGTGATGTCGATGTCGATCTGATCGCGCAGCCAGGGCGCCAGCAGCAGATAGGCACGCAGGTGAGCGAGCAGGCTGTCGACATCGGTGCCCGGCACTTCGGGGTTGAGGTGTAACCCGAAGCCGTAGAGCAGGCTATCATCGGTGCCCTTGGCGCCGTGGCGGCGCAAGGCGTCGAACAGCGTGTCGAGCTCGCCGAGCTCATTCCAGGGCACGGGGGGGCAGACGATTTCGGTCGGTACCAGGCCGGCCACCACGTCGCCCAGCAACTCACGCGAGCGCGTGTGAAGCTCGATATGCCACTGGTGCCGCTGGCGGGCCCATTCGTCGTCGCTGCTCGGTGGGGCGGCGGTTATCTTGTCGTCCGGGTGCACCATCTTGGCATCGAGCTCGATGGTGAACTCTCCCCAGCGGGTGTCTTTCACACGCCAGCGATGTGGGCTGAGTGCGATGACTTGGCCGCCAACATGTTCTGCCACCAGATTCGCCGCGGCGGCTGGCGAGACACAGGCAAATTCTATCTCGACGCCGACACGACGGAGCTTGCCTTCCCCGGTAGTGGTAACAGGGGGCGATTGCGGATCCATGCCACACTCCCGTAAGCCTGAATTGGCTCCGCAAGCCTATCATACCTCGACCGGCGACCCACCAGGGGCGCTGGTGCTGACTCGGTAGGCGGTCGCGGGATGCCTCGGCGCCGGCATTCCTTTACTCTGACGACCTGGCAATATGGGCCTTTTCGATGACAGGCCTTCTTTTGGTTCTCGCTTTCTTTTCACTATCAGACACCTAGGGAGTCTTCATGAGCGAGCCTGCTCCACGCTCTTCGCTTGTCAGCCATCGGTTGATATGGGGGCTGATGGTCCTGTTGACGATGCTGTTGGTGCCACCGATGGCGCAGGCACAGGCGCCGGGCATGGGGCTAACGGGACTTTCCGGTGACTCGTCCAGCAGTCAGCCAGATCCCAAGGCCGTGGTCGAGTCGTTGGATACCGTGATCGCAACGCTCGACAACGCGGAGCGGCGCGGCAAGCTGCTTGAGGAACTCAAGGCGCTGCGCGACAGCACTGCTCAGGTCGAAGGGGGGAGTGCCGATGCCGGGCCTCAGGGATTGCTGGGGGCTTTGGCGGACACCTTCAACGAGCTGGGGGAGCAGGCCGATGAGGGCAAGTCGCCGCTTGATATGTGGCAGCGGCGATTGATTCAGGCCTGGCAGGATGTGGGAGAGCTTGCCAGTAGTGCCGGTAACGCGGCGTTGCTGCGCCTGGCCGTTGAAGCCGCCGTGCTGCTGTCGGTGTGGGTTGGGTTGCTGCTATCGCTTATGGCGCTTGCCCGTTTGCTAGTGGGCCGCTTTGGCGTGCCGCTGGAACTGCCGCGAGAACCCAAGGCCTGGCTGCTGGGCGTGCATTTCCTGCGCCGCCTGCTGCCCTGGGCGGTCGCCTTTGCCATCATGCTGGCGCTATCGCAGTTCGTGGAACCCAATGCCGCGGTCAGCCTGGCACTGGTTACCGCCTATGTGTCGCTGTGTGGACGACTGTTGGCATCGGCCTGCGAGGTGGTGTTCTCGGCGTTCACTCGCGGGCATCGTTATATCGCGGTGCGCTACCTGCGGGCTAGGGCATTGCGGCGACTCTTCCTGATCGGGGCATTTATAGCGCTGGGTGACGCGCTAGATTCTGCTCAGCTGGTTGCTCAGTTGGGAAGCGATCTGGCGGGGTTTCTGTCGATCGTCACCAATCTGCTGGCGGCAATGATGAGCGGTATCTTCATTCTGCGTTTCAAGCAGCCCATCAAACACCTGATTCGCAATCGTCCTTATTCGCAGCGCAAGGCGCAAAGCACGATCAATTACGTAGTGCGGGTACTCGGCGGCCTGTGGCATGTGCCCGCCCTGCTGCTGGTCGGCGTTTCGCTGGTGGCGTTGTTGATCACCGTCGGCGATGCTGGTGGTGCCTTGCCACGGGCGATTGGCACTGCGGCACTGCTGATTCTGACGCTGGTGGTCAACGGGCTGCTGCGCCGTTACGGCGCGACGCTAGAAGGGCGTAGGCGCATTTCCCAGTACCGGCGCCGCCTCGAGCGCTTCGGGTATGCCCTGGCACATATGCTGTGTTGGCTGACCTTCGCTGAGCTATCCATACGCGTATGGGGCGGTTCGCTGCTGGGGGTCGGCCAGGAGGCGGCCGGCGCACGGATTGGTCATGCCTTGATCAGCATCGGGTTCACTCTGCTGATTGCTTGGCTGGCTTGGATCTTTGCCGATACCGCCATTCAGCGGGCGCTGTCGAGTTCGGCCCGCTCCCGGGGGCGGCGTGTCAACAGCGCCAGGGCGCAGACCATCACGCCGTTGGTTCGCAATGTGGTCTTCGCGACCATCGTGGTGATCGCCTCGATCGTTGCCCTGGCCAATCTGGGGGTTAACGTCACGCCACTGTTGGCCGGTGCTGGTGTGATCGGTCTGGCGATCGGCTTCGGTGCACAGACGCTGGTGCAGGACCTGATCACGGGGATCTTCATCCTGGTCGAGGATTCGTTGGCCATTGATGACTTCGTCGACTTGGGCGGACACCTGGGCACCGTCGAGGGGCTGACCCTGCGCACCGTGCGACTGCGCGACCTCGATGGCATCGTCCACACCATCACTTTCAGCCAGATCAAGTCGATTCATAACATGTCGCGCCAGTTCGGCATCGCCTTGATGCGCCTGCGCATCCCCCACGATATGAAGATCGATGATGGCATCACCCTGGTGCGGGAAGTCGCCGACGACCTTCGCCATGATCCGCTGATGCGTCATCACATCTGGTCGGCGCTCGAGATGCAGGGCATCGAACGTTTCGAGGAGGGCGCTGCGGTGCTGCGCATGCGTATGCGTACGGCCCCAGTCATGCAATGGGACGTGGCGCGTGCCTTCAATCTGCGCTTCAAGCAGCGCTTGGAAGAAGATGGCCTGGATCTCGCCATGCCGCGTTTGAGCGTGCAGATGGAAGGTCGCGGCGGCGAGGCGCTCGATGAGCAGGCGCCCGAATCTGAGGCCGAAACCGAGGGCGCGAGCGAAGGTTCTGCACGTGATGTGCTAGGGCGTTCGGCGGGCGAGGCAGGTCGGGGCAGGGCGCCCGGCGCGCCTCGCCATCAGGGGTCGCCTGGAGACAGCTAGCAAGGCTTCGTGAGTGGGGCGCTGGAAGAACGGCTAAGGGTCAGTGGCTTTGGTCGAGATGAGCGACTGGGGCTGGCGGTGGTGGGCGTTCAAAGTAGCCAGTAGTGGTAGAGCGCGGCACCCGCTGCCGCGCCGAGCAGCGTAGCGCCCGTCAGCAGTACCGCCAGCAGCCAGGGGGCTCGCCACTTGCGCCAACCGTTATGCAAGCCGACGGCGCGCTCGACCCGTGCTATTAGCAGGTCGTGGCGGGCACCGGTGTTGTCCGGCGGCAGCGAGAAGTCGTTGGCGGTATTGTCCTGCCAGAAGGGGCCGTGGGTCAGCCCGAGCCTTGCGCGCAGCAGGCCGATATCGCGCAGGGTGACGTGCAATGCATCGTAGGCCTCACGGCGCTCGGGGTCGCCCAGCACGACCTCGGCATCGGCCTTGAGGGCGTTGTGTTGGCAGGCTTCGATAGCCCGCTGGATCTCTTTATCGCTGGCATCATTGGGCAGTCCCAGTCGCTGATAGAGGTCCCGCATTCAGCTAGCCCGCATCAGGTATTCATAGGCGTTCTTGATCCGCTGGAAACGCTGAGACGCCGTCGCCATGCGGGCCTCTCCCTGGGCGTAGAAACGGTCGGGATGGTGCGTTTGGGCCATGCGGCGATAGGCCTTGCGAATCTCGGCACGATTGGCACCGGGAGGCAAGCCAAGCACCGCCAGGGCGCGGTGGGCGCGTGGGTCATTGGGGGATGCCTGTTGCCAGCGCCGGTTCTGGTCTGCGTTATGGCGTTCCTGGCGGGCCCTCTCCTGTCTGGCTCTCTCCTGATCCTGCTGCGCTCTTTCCCGGCGAGCTTGCTCCTGGCGCTGTCTTTCGCGCTCGCGGGCTTCTTGTTCGCGTCGCTCGCGCTGTCGGCGTAGCGCCTCTTCCTGCCTCTCTCGCGCTTCCCGCTCGCGCTGCCGGCGCAGCGCCTCTTCCTGTCGCTCGCGCGCTTCCTGCTCGCGGCGCCTCTCATCCTGCTCCTGTTGCCGTGCCTCTTCCCGCTGTCGCTGATGCTCCTTGGCCAGCCAGTAATCTCGACGGCTGGGGTCCTCGGGCACGGCGTAGGGGCGGCCTGCCTGTTCGGCATAGAGGGTGGCAAACAAGGAGGGGATGACGCCCAGCAGGTCGGCCAAAAAGCGCAGCACATGATGCTGAGCAATGCTGGGTTCGCCGTCGATGACGGACAAGGCGATCGCCTGGCGCAGAAAGGGGTAGGCCTGTTCGCCGCCACGGTCTTTTTGCATCACCTCGGCGGCGAGCTGGATGGCGTCGAAGTCCTGGCGGTTGGCCAGGTCGAAGATCGGGGTCAGCTCATGGCCATGGCGGCATTCGCTGGCAAGTGACGTGAGTTGGCGGCGCTGTGCTTCAGTGAGAGGTCCCCGCGAGGCCATCACCCAGGCGAGCAGCAGTAGTCCGGCGGTATCGGCTTGGCTACGGCTGGTCAGCAGTAGTGTCTCGAAGGGGGTGAAGCGACCGCTGGGCATTCTGGCTCCGAAGTGTCTCACGGGACGATCATTGTCATGGTGTGGCATCTGCAGCCGTGAGGCGTCGACAGCCGGGGACTACTTATACCGATCACTAAATGCTTATCCAAGGAGTATCGGCGTCAGGCCCCGGGGCTTTAATTCGTCCAAGGGCTCTGTCGGCATGCTACGTCGCGGGGGAAGGCGCTTTCCAGGCCCGGGGCTTCGTCAGCCGCTCATCGGCGAGGGCTTGCCGATGTTTTCAGGGCCAAAAGAATCGGGCAGCAGGGTCTCCATGTCGTAGCTCTTGAGTACTTGTCCCGCAGCGTTAAGCACATGGATGCGCGTGGCGGGGGAGGCAAATTCGCGGATGCGCTGACGACAGTCGCCGCAGGGGGTGCACAAGTGCTCGCCCGGGCCGATCACGTAAAGCGTGGCGATCTGTTGGGTGCCTGAAGAGACCATGGCGGCAATCGCCGAGGCCTCGGCACATAGCCCCTTGTAGTTGGCTATCTCGACGTTACAGCCGAAAAACCATTCGCCCTCGGGCGTTTGCAAGGCAGCACCTACCGGATGCTGGGAATAAGGCGCATAGGCGCGATCGCGGGTGGCGACCAACTGCTCGCGCAGCGACTCATCGAGGATGGGGGAAGTGTCGGGCATGGGAGAGGCTCTCTTGGCAGTTCGCGTTAGGCGCTGCTTCATCGGGGCAGGGCGCGCCGGCTGGGTGCGCTTTTCCAGACTATCGCCGAGCAGGCAGCATCTCGCCAACGAGACATGGCGATGGCGCACGCCAACCAAAACCGCCCCGGCCTGGAGCGCGGGGCGGTAAAGAGGCGAAGGGCCGGACGTCAGCCGGCAGCCAAGGCGATGAAGAAGCCCGCGATGGTGGCCGACATCAGGTTGGACAGGGTGCCCGCCAGCACGGCTTTGACGCCGAAGCGAGCAATCTCGTGGCGGCGCCCCGGTGCCAGGCTGCCCAGGCCACCGAGCAGGATGGCAATCGAGGACAGGTTGGCGAACCCGCACAGGGCGAAGGATAGGATCGCCACGGTATGCGATGACATGGCCGCGCCGGTGGCGGCGACCATCTGCTCGCCTTCGATATAGGGCGCCAGGTTGATGTAGGCGACGAACTCGTTGACCACCAGCTTCTGGCCGATGAAGGAGCCGGCGAGGGTGGCTTCCTGCCAGGGAATGCCCAGCAGGAAGGCCAGCGGCGAGAATAGCCAGCCCAGCAGCTGTTCGAGGCTCAGCGACTCTAGGCCGAACCAGCCGCCAATGCCACCGAGGATGCCGTTGACCAGCGCGATCAGGCCGATGAAGGCCAGCAGCATGGCGCCGACGTTAGCCGCCAGGCGCATGCCGGAGCTAGCGCCGGAGGCGGCCGCATCCAGCACGTTGGCCGGCTGGTCTTCGTCCTCGACGCGTTGAATCGCCTCGGCGTCGTCATCCTTGGGCGTCTCGGTTTCCGGCATCAGCAGCTTGGCGAACAGCAGGCCACCCGGTGCCGCCATGAAGGAGGCCGCGACGAGGTATTCCATGGGAATGCCCAGCGCGGCATAGCCCGCCAGCACCGAGCCCGCCACTGAAGCCAGGCCGCCACACATCACCGCAAATAGCTGCGAGGCTGTCATGTTGTTGATGAAGGGGCGTACCACCAGCGGTGCTTCGGTCTGGCCAACGAAGATATTGGCGGTGGCTGACAGCGACTCGGTGCGTGAGGTGCCAAGGACCTTTTGCAGTGCACCTCCGAGCAGACGGATGATCCACTGCATGATGCCCAGGTAGTAGAGCACGGCAATCAGCGACGAGAAGAAGATGATGACCGGCAGAACCTTGATGGCGAAGATGAAGCCTGCCGTTGAAGGGTCGGCCAGCCCGCCGAACAGAAAGTCGATGCCGTCGTTGGCATAGCTCACGACCTGACTGACAGCATCCGAGATGGTCTTGAGGACGGCCTGTCCGAAAGGCACGTAGAGCACGAAGGCGCCGATGCCGGCCTGGATGGCGAAGGCGCCACCCACGGTGCGCAAGCGGATAGCGCGTCGGTTGGTGGAGAACACGAGGGCGATCAGGATGAGCGTCGCCATCCCCACCAGGCTCATGATTATGGTCATGGGAAGTCCTTCATGGCAGCGAATGCGGCCCGAGCCGGGAACTGGCTCGGGCCCTGGGCATTACAGGAAGTTGTACTTGAGCGTGTAGATGATGGCGTTCTGATAGTCCTCTGGAGTGCCCAGCTTATTATCCGAGTAACGGTACTGAACGCCGGCAGTCAGGCTCGAAATCGGGTGCCACCATAATGAAACTGCACCATTGGTGCCAACGCTTTCCGCCTTGTCGCCGACATAGTTCTGGGTGAGGTAGTCGTCGTCGCGGGCTAAGGTCTGCTCGTGCCAGTTGGTGATGCTGAATTGCTGGCCGAGCGTCTCAAAGCCGTAGCCCAGCACCCAGCCGGCCATGTAACCGTTCATGCCGGTATAGCCATCACTTTGCACGCGCGCCGCACCCAGGAAAGGCTTGAACCACAGGCCGTTGTCGAAGGTGTGGATGTAGCCGACGCCCAGCACCTGGTCCTGCTCGCGACCGTTGTAGCCATAGTCGCGGAAGTCATAGAGGTGGGCGTAGATCGTGAAGGGCGAGTCACCCAGATAGATATGAGAGGTGAGCTTGCCGGCGGTACGGAAGTTGTCCTTGCCGCCGCTCTTCTCGTCGAACTGATCGTTGCCCGGATTCTCCAGGTCGAAGAAGCCGTAAAACTCACCCCAGGAGAAGCCGGCGCCGCCCTCGAGCTCGAGAAAGGTGAAGTCGCTCTTGGCAGCGTTGGTCGAGGTGCGATCTTCTGTGCCGGCGGACCAGTCGAGGTAGTTCACCGAGACATTGGCGAAAGACCAGACCGGGTCCATGTCTGCGGCCTGGAGCGGCGCGCTGCACATAGCCATAAGGGCGCTGGTGCCAAGTAGAGTGGAGGCTCGGCGCGGGGAAAGGGTGGACATGAGAACCATTGCCTTGAGTTTTGTTTTGAGAGTGCGTGTTTTGGAAAGCGTCGATTGGGGACACTGGTGTTAAGAATGCTGGAGCATTCAGAGAAGCAGGAACCTGCTGGCCGGAATGGTATCAAAGGCCGTGTCTGAACTGACAATTTTTTGCACCACTGCCAGGGTGTGCTTAACACCCTCCTCATCCCCATCCCACCCGGTGGCGCTTCGTGTTACACTTTTCGGCACCTCGCGTCGCCTCACCTGTGCGCTATCTGCGACACCCCTGCGACAAATCGTCACTGTTGCGTGGGGGGTATTTCTCAGACGATACGCGGTCAGTGTAGCCAGACCTTTGTGGTAGCTGAGCATTTCCTCCTTGAGTATTTGCTCATAGGTCTTGTTGCGATGCGTGTTAACTCTTTGCTGCATCGGATGCTGCTTGCGGTCATGGATATGGACCCAAGACGCGACGGCTGTGGCATTTGTTGTGCGCATACATTAGCCGGCTAATTTTCAATCCGTGCAAGGTTAGCCTGATTTCGTGCCCTGACGAGGTCGTAGGATGAGAAGAAAGAAGTACTTACGTGTGCTGAGTCCGCTGGTGCTCGCGTCGCTTGCCCTGTTACTGACAGGGTGCGATTCGGCATTGATGGATCCTAAGGGGCAGGTTGGGGAAGAGCAGCGAACCCTGATTCTGACTGCGTTCGGTCTGATGCAGATCGTTGTCATTCCGGTAATCGTGATGACTATCGCCTTCGCTTGGCGCTATCGTCGCAGCAACCGGAATGCCACCTATAGTCCCGACTGGCACCATTCCAACAAGGTCGAAGCGGTGGTGTGGTTCGTGCCCTGCGTGATCATTGCCTTCCTGGCGGTGCTGACGTGGTACACCTCACATAGCCTGGATCCACATAAGCCCATTCAGGCCGAAGGCGACGATGCCAATGAGCCGATCGTCATCGAGGCGGTCTCTCTGGACTGGAAGTGGTTGTTCATCTATCCGGAACAGGGTATTGCCACGGTCAACGAGCTGGCATTCCCCGTAGACACGCCGGTGCGTTTCCGCGTCACCTCCGGCTCGGTCATGAACTCTTTCTTCATTCCGCGTCTGGGTAGCCAGATCTACGCCATGGCCGGCATGGATAACGACGTTCACCTTGTGGCGGATGAGCAAGGCGTCTACCCCGGTCGTTCCACTAACTACAGTGGTGCGGGCTTCTCGGAAATGACGTTCGACGCCCACGTCGGCTCTCAGCAGGACTTCGAGTCCTGGGTGTCCAAGGTGCGTGAGTCGTCCGAGTCACTGACTTTCCCCGATGAGTATTACGATCTCGCTGCTCCCAGCGAGAACAACGAGATCCAGTACTTCTCTGAGACATCCCCGGCTCTCTACGAGAGCATCATCAAGAGCTTCCATGCCGGCGGTGATCACGCAGCGCGTGTGGCGAAGTTCACTGACAGCTACGCCAATGATTTCGGTCACGGTGCCGGTCATGGTGACCATGGTGACGAAGCCCACGGCGATGACGGTCACAGCGAATCGGACGAGTCTCATGGCGAGCCCATGAGCGCGGAGGCAGCGGAGTAAATTATGTTCGGAAAACTCAGTCTAGAGGCGGTTCCGTACGACGAGCCGATCATCATGGTGACCGTTACGGCCATCGTGTTGGGCGGTCTCGCGTTAACGGGCGCCATCACTTATTTCAAGAAGTGGGGCTACTTGTGGAAGGAATGGATCACCTCCATCGACCACAAGAAACTCGGCATCATGTACTTCATTGTTGCCTTGGTGATGCTGCTGCGCGGCTTCGCCGACGCCATCATGATGCGTTCCCAGTTGGCCATGGCCTCAGCCGGGGCTGAGGGCTTCTTGCCGCCCTCGCACTACGACCAGATCTTCACCGCCCACGGCGTGATCATGATCTTCTTCGTGGCCATGCCCATGGTCATCGGCCTGATGAACTTGGTGGTACCGCTGCAGATCGGTGCGCGTGACGTAGCCTTCCCCTTCCTCAACAACCTGAGTTTCTGGTTGTTCGCGGCGGGCGTGGTCCTGGTCAACGTGTCACTCTTTGTCGGGGAGTTCGCCAAGACTGGCTGGCTGGCCTACGCGCCACTATCGGGACTCGATTACAGTCCCGGGGTCGGCGTGGATTACTGGATATGGGCGTTGCAGATATCGGGTATAGGCACGACCATGACGGGGATCAACTTCTTCGTCACGATTATCAAGATGCGTACCAAGGGCATGACGATGTTCCGTCTGCCGATCTTCACGTGGACCTCACTGTGCGCCAACGTGCTGATCATCGCGTCTTTCCCGATCCTGACCGCCACCATCGCCTTGCTGACGCTCGATCGTTATCTGGGCATGCACTTCTTCACCACCGACCTCGGTGGCAACATGATGATGTACGTCAACCTCATCTGGGCCTGGGGCCATCCTGAGGTGTACATCCTGATCCTGCCGGCCTTCGGTGTCTTCTCAGAGGTCATCGCGACCTTCGCCAAGAAGCGCCTGTTCGGCTATAACACCATGGTCTGGGCGACGGTGGCGATCACCATCCTGTCGTTCGTGGTCTGGCTGCACCACTTCTTCACCATGGGCGCAGGCGCCAACGTCAATGCCTTCTTCGGCATCATGACGATGATCATCGCCATACCTACCGGTGTGAAGATCTTCAACTGGCTGTTCACCATGTACCGCGGTCGTCTGGAGATCACCTCTCCGGTGCTGTGGACCCTGGGCTTCATCATCACCTTCACCATTGGTGGCATGACCGGTGTGATGCTGTCGCTGCCGGCGGCGAACTTCGTGCTGCACAACAGCCTGTTCGTTATCGCCCACTTCCACAACGTCATCATCGGCGGCGTGGTATTCGGCATGCTGGCGGGCCTGACCTACTGGTTCCCGAAGGCCTTCGGCTTCACCCTGAATGAAAAATGGGGCAAGCGTTCCTTCTGGTGCTGGATCACCGGCTTCTATGTGGCCTTCATGCCGCTGTACGTGCTGAGCTTCTTTGGTGCCGTGCGTCGCATGCAGTCTTATAACAACCCCGAGTGGCAACCGCTGATGATCGTTGCCTGGGTGGGCGCGCTAATCATTGCGGCGGGTATTGCCTGCACCTTGATCCAGTTCTACGTCAGTATCCGTGATCGCAAGCAGAACGAAGACGTGTCTGGCGACCCGTGGGACGCACGTACCCTCGAGTGGGCGACCTCCTCGCCGGCGCCGTTCTACAATTTCGCACACCTGCCTGAAGTACACGGTGTGGATGGGTTCTGGGAGGCCAAGAAGGCCAACGGTGGCGTGCCGCCGATTTCCGAGCCGCCCTACCAAGATATCCACATGCCGAAGAATACTTGGGAAGGTCCGATTATCGCGCTCTTCGCCACCATCTTTGGTTTTGCTCTCGTGTGGCACATCTGGTGGCTGGCAATCGTCGGTGGCATCGGTATGTTTGCAACCTTCATGGCGCGGATCTTCAACGATGACGTCGACTACTACGTCCCTGCGGCGGAAGTGGAGCGCATCGAGCGCGAGCATCGTCAGCGCTTGAAGCAGAAGGGTGATCTCGCGCACTCAACTCGGCTGGAGACGCAGAGCTAATCATGGCAACCGATACTCTTAGCAACCAAGGTCATGCCCACGGGCATGACCACGATCACCACGACGATCATCACGATACCGCCGGCACTAAGCTGTTCGGTTTCTGGGTCTATCTGATGAGCGACTTGGTGATCTTCGGGTCACTGTTCGCCACCTACGCTGTGCTCCTCACGGGCACGGCGGGTGGTCCCACCCCGGATGAGATCTTTGAGCTGCCGTTCGTGCTGGTCGAGACCTTCCTGCTGTTGTTCTCGAGCTTTACCTACGGCATGGCCGTGCTGGCGATGAATGCCAACCAGACGGCCAAGGTCAGTCGTTGGCTGTGGATCACCTTCGCGCTGGGTGCTGCGTTCGTCGCGATGGAAGTCTACGAATTCCATCACCTGATCAATGAAGGTTTCGGTCCGGACCGCAGTGCCTTCCTGTCGGCGTTCTTCACGCTGGTCGGCACCCACGGCCTGCACGTGACCTTCGGCCTGATCTGGATCCTGGTGATGTTGGTTCAGCTCAAGAAGCAGGGCCTGACCGACGTTACCCGTCCGCGGATCATGTGCTTGAGCCTGTTCTGGCACTTCCTGGACATCGTCTGGATCTGCGTATTCTCCTTCGTCTACCTGATGGGAGTCCTGTGATATGAGTGGCTCACACACGTCTCACGACAACAGCCATGGCAGCGTCAAGTCCTATGTGACTGGGCTGATCCTGTCCATCGTACTGACCGTCATACCCTTCGGGGTCGTGATGAGCGGCGACTTCAGCACTGGGGCGATGGTCGGCGTGATCACCGTGACAGCGGTGCTGCAGGTGCTGGTTCAGTTGGTGCTCTTCATGCATATGAGCTCAAAGACTGACGAAGGCTGGAACCTGACGTCGTTCGTCTTCGCTGTGGCGATTCTGGTCCTAGTCATCGGAGGTTCTCTGTGGATCATGCATCATCTAAACCTCAACATGATGATCGGATAACGCAGCCTTCCATGCTCAAGGACTACCTGACACTCACCAAGCCGGGGATCATCGGCGGTAATTTGATCTCCGTTCTGGGCGGCTACTTCCTAGCCGCCCAGGGCGGGTTCGACCTGCCGCTGTTTCTCTCCGCCGTGGTGGGGTTGGCGCTGGTGATTGCGTCTGGATGTGCCTTCAACAACGTCATCGATCAAGATATCGATCGCGTGATGCGGCGCACCCAGAACCGCCCGCTGGTACAGGGGCGGGTCACCGCTGGTGCTACGCTGTGGTTCGCCACAGCGCTGGGGCTTGCTGGCTTTGCTCTGTTGGCTCTAGGCACCAACGCCTTGACGGTTGGGCTGGCCACCTTCGGCTTCGTTATCTATGTCGTCGTCTACAGCCTGTGGATGAAGCGTCATTCCGAGTACGGCACCCTGGTCGGTAGCCTCTCTGGGGCCATTCCGCCGGTGGTTGGCTATTGTGCCGTCAGCGGCACCTTCGATACCGGTGCCATGACGCTGCTGACCATCTTCTGCCTGTGGCAGATGCCGCATTCCTATGCGATAGCCATCTTCCGTCTGGAAGACTACCGCGCGGCATCGATTCCGGTGTTGCCGGTGGTGCGGGGCATTCACCGTGCCAAGCATCACATCCTCGGCTATATCCTGGCGTTCATTCCGGCGACCCTGGCGCTGAGCATCGCTGGCTATGCCGGCCCCGGCTACTTTATCGTTGCTCTCGGTATGGGTGTCTATTGGCTGTACCTAGCGTGCAAGGGCTATGGTGCCAAGGATGAGGAACGTTGGGCGAAGAGCGTGTTCGGCTTTTCCATTCTCACCATCACGGCGCTGAGCCTGATGATGTCATTGGATGCCGCCCTTCCCAATGCGCCGCTCCTGTGGACCTCGCTGCGCTGATCTTACCCAGGGCTCTTTCTGAGCTCTCTCTGAACTCTCTGAAAAACCCAAAGCGTTGAGACGACGGTGATAACCGTCGTCGACGCTTCCCCCTTCCTTCTGACTATACTGTTGATAAGGCACACTTCATGTGTGTGCTTGGGGTCGGTTCGTGACGATCTCTCCTGCTGATAGATGGAGGTATCCGGATGCTGACGCATGTCTGGGGCCTGATGGCCCATCCGCAACGCGAATGGAAACAGATCAAGGGCGAGCGGGAGACGCTTACCCACCTCTACGAGCATCACGTGCTGCTGCTGGCCGCCATTCCGGTCGTTTGCTCCTATATCGGCACCACCCAGGTGGGGTGGGGGCTAGGCGGCGAGACCACAATACAGCTTAGCTACCTGGATGCCTTGGGTGCGGGCATCGTCTTCTATCTGGTGATGCTGGCGGCGGTGTATGTGGTGGGCAAGGTGATTCGCGCCATGGCCAAGCGTTTCACGGACAAGCCGCCTAAACAGAGTGAGTGCATCGTGTTCGCTGGCTATGTGGCCACGCCGATGTTCCTCAGCGGCCTGGTGGCCGTCTATCCCATTGTTTGGTTGTGCCTGCTGGCCGGTGTGCTTGGCCTTTGCTACACCGCCTATCTGCTTTATCTGGGTATTCCGGCCTTTCTCGGCATTAGCCGCGAGGAAGGTTTCATCGTTTCGAGTTCCACCCTCGGCATCGGGGTGCTGTTGCTCGAGGTGCTGCTGGGCCTAACGGTCCTGCTATGGGGCTACGGGGAGCGCATCATCCTGACGCTGCTTGGAAGCTGACGTAGCCAGTGGGCCGCGTGTCTACGCCATATCTACGCCACAGAAGCGGTGATACGCGGCCCACGACTATCGACTTGCAGACTCAGAGCTAACGACACCCGGATGCAGGCAGGGCAATCGTCCTGTTCCTGCGTTGGCCCTTCGATATGTTTGGCGGCTAAGGCTCACTCATTCAGGGAGTGTGCTTGGCGGTGCCAACCCCAACGCTAACCCCAACCCTAGGCGAGCCACCGAGTCGCTATTTGACGGCCATGGCCTGAGCGCTACTGAAGCATGGGAAGGAGGCGGCATGTCGCCATCCTACCTTGTGGCTATCTCAGGCCGGCACTAGAGTTTAAATAGGCCTTGGCAAAATAATCCCTCTTGCGCAAGCCGCATCCATGCAGTGCCGAGGGCGAGGCTTGCCAGGCTACTTTGTGCGATCAGCATTCATCAGGAGGATGTGCCATGCGTGCTGTGGATGTCATGACGCCGACGGTTATCAGCGTTTCCCCCGAAACCGGTGTTCAGGAGATTGCCCGCCTGCTGCTGGATCACCGCATCAGTGCGGTACCCGTGGTCGATGGTGACCAGCACCTGCTGGGTATGGTCAGTGAAGGCGACCTGATGGGGCGCGCCGAGAACCAAGCCGAGAAGCCCACGCCGTGGTGGCTGGCGCTACTGTCCTCAGGACCGGAAACGGCGGCCAGCTACATCAAGACACACGGCCATGCGGCACGCGACATCATGTCTCATCCGGTGGTCGACGTGGAGGAAGACGCCAGCGTCGCCGAAATTGCCCGGCTGCTCGAGAAGCGCCATATCAAACGCGTACCGGTGACCCGGAACGGCAAGTTGGTCGGTATCGTCAGTCGCTCTAATCTGCTGCAAGGCCTGGCTATCACCCCACCAGACGGTGAGGGTAGTGTCGATGACCGCAGCCTGCGTGAGGCGCTCAGCAAGGAGATCGAGGAAAAGCTCAACAGCGTGCGCGTTAACGTTATCGTCAAGGACGGTGTCGTCGAATTGTGGGGCCTGGTTGCCAGCGATGAGGAGATGAAGGCCGTACAGCTGGCCGCCGAGAGTCAGCCCGGCGTCAAACGGGTTGAGAATAATATGAGCCGTATGCCGCAGGGGTTTGGCGCCTTTTAGTGTCTTTCGCGCATGGGGGCTATCTCGGTGAAGGCAATGTCTTCTTCGCCGGCTCCGGCTTCGGTGCCAGCTATCTTTTCTGATGCCGGCCGACGCTTGCTTGAACCAGCGGCATGGCGCCAGCGCGACAGTCAGGCCCCGCCGATGACGCACATGGCGGGGCCTTTTCTCGGGTTGCGCGTGGATGCTTTTTAGACTTCTTGATAGAGCTGGGCGCCGGCATCCCGGAAAGCCTGGGCCTGATCCTTCAGGCCCTTTTTTACCGCTTCCGGGTCATCGGCGGGGTGCTTGTCTGCAGCGCTGCGCTTGAAGACTGAGTCGCGCACCTCCTGGCTGATCTTCATCGAGCAGAATTTGGGCCCGCACATGGAGCAGAAGTGAGCCACCTTGGCCGAGTCCTTGGGTAGGGTCTCGTCGTGGTATTCACGGGCGGTGTCCGGATCCAGCCCCAGATTGAACTGATCCTCCCAGCGGAATTCGAAGCGTGCCTTGGATAGGGCATTATCCCGGCGCTGAGCGGCGGGATGGCCCTTGGCCAGGTCGGCGGCGTGAGCGGCGATCTTGTAGGTGATGATACCGGTCTTGACGTCGTCCTTATTCGGCAGGCCCAGATGCTCCTTGGGGGTGACATAGCAGAGCATGGCGCAGCCGTACCAGCCGATCATCGCCGCGCCGATGCCCGAGGTGATGTGGTCATAGCCCGGCGCGATATCGGTGGTCAGCGGGCCCAGGGTGTAGAAGGGGGCCTCGTCGCATTCCGCGAGCTGCTTGTCCATGTTCTGCTTGATCAGGTGCATCGGCACATGGCCCGGGCCCTCGATCATCACCTGGACGTCGTGCTGCCAGGCGATGCGGGTCAGCTCACCCAAGGTCTCGAGCTCGGCGAACTGTGCCTCGTCGTTGGCATCGGCCACCGAGCCAGGACGCAGGCCGTCGCCCAGCGAGAAGGCGACGTCATAGCGCTTGCAGATCTCGCAGATCTCCTCGAAGTGCTCGTAGAGGAAGCTCTCGCGGTGATGGTAGAGGCACCACTTGGCCATGATCGAGCCGCCGCGCGAGACGATGCCGGTGGTGCGCTTGGCGGTCAGCGGCACGTAGCGCAGCAAAACGCCTGCGTGGATGGTGAAGTAGTCCACCCCCTGTTCGGCCTGCTCGATCAGGGTGTCGCGGAACACCTCCCAGGTCAGGTCCTCGGCCACGCCGTTGACCTTCTCCAGCGCCTGGTAGATGGGCACGGTGCCGATCGGTACCGGGGCGTTGCGGATGATCCACTCGCGGGTCTCGTGGATGTTCTGTCCGGTGGACAGGTCCATGATGGTGTCCGAGCCCCAGCGAATGCCCCAGGTCATCTTGTCGACCTCGTCCTCTATGGAGGACGTCACCGCCGAGTTGCCCAGATTGCCGTTGATCTTCACCAGGAAGTTGCGGCCGATGATCATCGGTTCGGATTCCGGGTGGTTGATGTTGCAGGGAATGATCGCCCGGCCGGCGGCTACCTCGTCGCGCACGAACTCTGGCGTGATCTCCTCAGGCAGTCGGGCGCCGAAGCCTTGGCCGGCGTGCTGGTGGCCGAGGATGCGCTCGACCTCGTCGGAGCCAGAGTACTGGGTAGAAAGCGCCTGGCGCTTCTGGTTTTCCCGAATGGCGATGAACTCCATTTCCGGGGTAATGATGCCCTGGCGGGCATAGTGGAGCTGGGTAACGTTCTTGCCTTCTCTGGCGCGACGCGGCTTGCGGGTCAGCTCGAAGCGCAGGTGGGCAAGCATGGGATCGTTGGCGCGGCGCCGGCCGTACTCGGAGGTCGGGCCGTCGAGAAACTCGGTGTCGCCTCGGGCCTCGATCCAGTCGCGGCGCAGTTCAGCCAGGCCTCGACGCAGGTCGATCTCCGCCTCGGGATCGGTATAGGGGCCCGAGGTGTCATAGACCAACAGCGGTGGATTCTGCTCGTCGGCGCCGGATGTGCGAGTCGGCGACAGGCTGATCTCGCGGAAGGGAACGCGGATATCGGGCGTCGAGCCCTCCACGAAGATCTTGCGTGAGCCGGGCAGCGGCGCAACGGCGGCGGCGTCGACGCGAGCGGTCTCGGCCAGGGCGTTCTGAGTCAGGGTCGTGCGGGTCATGGTTGTGCTCCGTATGACGCGGTCAAGTCGGCGCACAGCGTAGGCAGGAAGGGGCCTGTAAGGGGAACGGGCAGGCGAATCCTTCGCTTGATCCCTACGCCGGTACTAGCCGGATCAGGTTCATCGGGATCCACCTTGATGCCCGTGGGCATAGGGTGATCTCAGCCGGTTCCACCGGCACCCCGTCAAGCGTTGCGCGCCCAAGGCGCGCAGGGAGCAGTCTGGGCCAGGGGCGGTGAGGGGTCAAGCGGCCGAGAGTGGGCTTAGCCGCGCTGATCGAGCCCCATCTGCCAGAAGTCGACCTCCAGTCGCGTGGCTTCGCTGAAGGTCTGGCTCAATTCCTGGAAGCGTCGTGGCCCGACCTCCGCCAGGCGCGCATCGAGCCAGGCTATCTCATCCAACATGGCCTGCTGGAACTCGGGGCCTTCGTAGAGGGTGATCCAGGCATCGAAAGGGTTGGCCGCGCCACGCACCGTGGTGGGCTGCTCATTGAGCCAGGCGGCGATTTCAGCGTAGCCGATCAGGCAGGGAGCCAAGGCCACGTGCAGGTCCAGAAGGTCGCCGCGGTGGCCGGCCTCGAGCACATAGCGGGTATAAGCCAGGGTCTCGCGGGCCTCGGGCAATGCGGCCAGATCGGTCTCCGAAATGCCCCATTCACGGCAGAAACCGATATGGAGCTCCAGCTCGGTATCCAGAATGGTTGAAAGCCCCGCCTTGGCCTGGCGCAGGTCGCTCAGGGTCCGGCTCTTGTAGGCCGCCAGGGCGTAGGCACGGGCAAAGTGAATGAGGAACAGGTAGTCTTGTTGTAGATAGCAGCGAAAGGCGTTTTGATCGAGAGTGCCGGTGCCTAGCGCGCGCACGAAATCGTGCTCGATATAGCGGCGCCAGTCCTCTTGGCAGGTGGCGGTGAGATCCTTGAAGCAGTAGCCCATCTGGCCTCCGGTGATGTTCGTAATCCGGATCAGGTTAAACGGGCCCCCTGTCGCCTGCACTGCCATGGCGTTGGGCGGTTTCGGCCGGTATCACCAGCACCCCGTAAAGCGAGTGGCGACAGTCTAGCAGTTTGCTATTTCCTCGCCAGCCTGGGCCCTGATCGCGCCTGATGCCGCATCACGATTCTTTTAATGAAATGAGGATGTCACGGATGATGTCAGCCACTTCCCGCCCCCCCGACTTGACCCTGCTGGTTGCCGGCGACCCTGAGCAGCGTACCGGCAGCCATGTCTATGATGCCCGTATCGCCGAAGCGCTGCGTCAACGCGATTGGGATGTCGAGGTCGAGGGGCTCGCCGGGCGCTTTCCAACCCCCGATCAGCAGGCAAACGAGAGTCTAGAGCACGCCCTGAGCCGACAGCCCGAGGGCGCTCGGGTGGTGCTCGATGCCATGGTGATGGCCGGACTTCCCGAGGTCGTCGCGCGTCATGCCGATCGGCTCGAGCTCACCGCCCTGATGCATCATCCGCAGGCCGACGAGACCGGCCTGAGCGAGAGCCAGCGGGAAGGCTTTTTGTTTAGCGAGACGCTGGCGCTAAGGTCGATGCACCGGGTCATCGCCACCAGTCTCTTCACTGCCGAACGACTTGCCGGTTTCGGTGTGCTGCCATCACGAATTCACGTGGTCGAGCCGGGCGTCACGCCGGCGCCACTGGCGAACAGCGTCGAACGCCACGTCGAGGGCACTGAGCCAACGCGGCTGCTTTGCGTGGCGAGCCTGACACCCCGCAAGGGATATGGGGTGCTGATCGAGGCGCTCTCCGAGCTTTCGGATTTCGATTGGCAGTGCGATTGCATCGGCGGCTTGGATCTCGATCCCGATCACGCGAGTCGAATCGAGACAATGATCGAGGAAAAAGGGCTAGGTGAACGGGTTTGCTTGCTGGGCACCCGCTCGCCTGAGGCGCTTTCCGCATACTACGCAGAGGCGGATCTTTTCGTGCTGCCGTCCTACTACGAAGGCTACGGTATGGTGGTGACCGAAGCGCTGGCTCGGGGCTTGCCCGTGATTACCACCACCGGCGGCGCATTGCGCCATACCCTGCCCGAGGGCGCGGGTGTGGCCGTGGAGCCGGGCGATGCCCAGGCCCTGGCATCTGCAATGCGTGGCTGGCTCGAAGACGGCGAGCTGCGGGCCCAGTTAAGCCGAGGGGCGGTGGAAGCCAGGCGCCAGCAGCAGGATTGGCACAGCGCAGCCAAAGCCTTCGCCGTGGCGCTCGGCGAAGGCTAGAAGGCTAATGGTGCCGCCCCGAGCGCGATTAGCGCTGGGGATACCAGACATAGTTCCAGGTTTCCGTCAGCGGCCGGCCGCGCAGGGTCAGCGATAGCCGCATATCGGCTGGCTTGTCGCCGTCGGGCTGGAGGCGGAAGCTCGCCCGCCATGTCTCGCCGTCGGGCAGCGGCTGCACCTGCTCGGTAAGGAGCTCGCCGCTGGAGGTGCTCAGCGTCATTTCCACGGGCTGGCTGGCATCCAGGCTCGAGAGCTCGCCGCCGCGAAAGTCGACGATGAAGTGACGCCGACTCCTCGGCGGAGGATCGTCCTGGCCCGGTACGCCTCCCCAGCCCTGGCGGGTATGGACGACGCCGGCAAGCTCGAGACTCGGCGGATAGGCGCCGAACGTCGAGGTGCGGTAGCGGTAGATACGGGACTCGCCGGCGTTGAAGGGCGCATCGGGCACCCAGTAGGCGATGATATTGTCGTTGGTCTCGTTCTCGGTAGGAATCTCCACCAGTTCCACACCACCGGATCCCCAGTCACCGCCTTGTGGCGTTACCCATTGGCTGGGGCGCAGGTCATAGCGCGCCTCCATATCCAAATAATCGTCGAATGCACGCGGACGCTGCACCAGGCCGAAGCCTTGGGGCGTGTCATCGCGCAGCGAGGAGATATGCAGCTGAGTTGGATTGCTCAATGGGCGCCAGATCCACTCCCCCTTGGCGGTGTGCATGGACAGGCCGTTCGAGTCATGGACGCGGGGCCGGTAGTCATCGTCGCGCATGCGCTCGAGGCTGCCATGCCAGAACATGCTGGTCAGCGGGGCAACGCCGAGCTTCTTCACGTCTTCGCGGGCAAAGAGGCGTGCTTCGACATCGACGGTGCTGGACTCGCCGGGGGTGATGTCGAAGCGGTAGGCGCCGCTGACCGAGGGGCTGTCGAGCAGTGCCAGCACCTGGATATGGGTGGCATCAGGGGCCGGCTTGACCAGCCAGAAGTCCGTGAATGCCGGGAATTCCTCGCCCTGTGGCGAGGCGGTGTCGATGGCAAGCCCGCGTGCCGATAGGCCGTAGCTCTGGTCGCGGCCAACCAGGCGGAAATAGGACGCGCCGAGGAAGACGACGAATTCGTCACGGTAGTCGCCGCGGTTGAGCGGGTAATGCAGGCGAAAGCCCGCATAGCCGATATCGTGGCTGGCCTGGTCGTCGCTGGATGCTTCGGCCAACGCCTCGCCGATGGGGGCCGCCGCATCGTCATAGCGGAAATAGCCTTGATCGAAGGGCAGCGGCGACACCTCGACCTCGCCGCTGTCGTCGTGCGGCTCGACCAGGTTGATGTCTACCGGGTGATCGTAGAGAAAACCGGTATGGAAGAGTTGCACCTCGAAGAGAGACTGGTCGCGCCACAGGGCCTTATCGGGACGGAAGCGAATCTGTCGGTAACGATCGTAATCCATGTCCTGCAAGGCGTCAGGCAGGTGGGCTTCAGGCGTTTCGTAGGGGGACTGAGCGAGCTGCTTGGCCTGGTCGGTCACCTGGTCATACAGCGCGTCCAATGATGCCATGCTGGTCTGATCGCCGGGGCCGGGCTGGCCGGTGGCGGTATCAGGACGCGGGGATTGCTGGCTCTGGCCACCTTGGCTTTGCTCATCAGGACTCTGAGCATCGGCGCTCTTTACATCAGAGCCCTGTGCATCAGAGCCCTGTGCATCAGAGTCCTGTGCATCAGAGTCCTGTGCGTCAGAGCTCTTTAGATCAGCGCTATGTTCATTAGCGCCCTGCCCACTAGCGCCTTGCGCTTCGATATGGGGCTCCGCCGCGGCATCGGTTGCTGGCGCTTCGGCCCAGGCCGTAGACGCTATGCCTAGCCCAAGGCCGAGCCCAAGCCCCAGGCAGGTGAGCCCTGTCCAGAGTCGGGTGGTGTTCGCACGGGGCGTCGTAAAACGCCCTGCCTGTTCTTGGCGAGCCCGGCGGGCTCGCTCTAACGTCCTACGCTGTATCAGCATTCCATGGCTCCAAGCGGTTCGGATAGAAGTGACAACGATGTTCGCTGTGCAGACGTCTCGCCTGCGATGGGCTGAGGCTTGGCCGTTGCCGGCGGGGTTCTATGACATGCCTCGGGCGGTGGTGTCGCCTCGAGGAGCGCCGAAGTTCTGCTCCGGCATTTCACCAGGCTGCTCCTGGGGAGGCGGCCAGGGCCGCTCGCCATCTGCCACGCCTTCACACGCGAGTTGCGCGCGCAGCACCTCGGGAGGGGAGGTCTCGCTGGGCACCAGCAGCAGGCCGGCCCGGCGAAGGCGGCGGCCAAACTTGAGGCTGCTGCTGAACCGGATCAGCGGCGCGGCCAGCATCAGGCCCAGCCATACCGGAGTCAGCCACCAGAAGAACACCGGGGTGTACCACCAGGTGACGCCGGCCCAGGCAAGTCCGACCAGGCTGGCCTGCCAGGTATGTCGCCATGCTTCTCGCCACGCCACGGCGCGCCCTTCCCGGGATTGCGGGTCCCAGGCCACGGTGCGCCCGCTTAGGACGTTGATCACGAACAGGCTGTGGAACACCATCATCAGGGGCGCAATCAGCATCGCGAACAGGCTTTCGAGCAGCACGCTGATGGCCAGCCGCCCGCGGCCGCCAAAGGCGCGCGGGCGTCGGATCATGGCGATGCACATGCCCAGTACCTTGGGCATCAGCAGCATGGCCAGGGTGCCGCCAAGCAGGGGCATGATCAGGGGCGGTGGCGCAATCGGCCAGTCGGGAAACAGCTGGGCGTTGGAGGTGAAGAAATTGGGTTCGGCGATGGCACGAATCAAGGCATCAGCGGTGCTGATCACCAGGATCGATAGCCAGACCAGTGAAGAAATGTAGGCAAAGGCGCCGAACAGGAAGTGCAGCCGGCTAAGTGGATGCAGGCCATGCCCGCCCAGCAGACGCAGGTGCTGCAGGTTGCCCTGCACCCAGCGCCGGTCCCGTTTGGCGTAGTCGAGGATGTGGCTGGGCATTTCCTCGAAGCTGCCGTCAAGATCGGTCTGCATCTGTACCTGCCAGCCACCCCGCCGCATTAGCGCCGCTTCGACGAAGTCATGGCTGAGGATGTCGCCTCCCAGCGGCGGTGAGCCGGGCAATTGCGGCAGGCCGCAGTGGGCCATGAAGGCTTCCGTGCGCATGATGGCGTTGTGGCCGAAGTAGTTGGCAGCGTCGGCATGCCAGAAGCTCAGGCCGGCGGCGAGCATCGGCGAGTAGAGCGAGGCGGCAAACTGGTTGGCTCGACCGAACAGGCTCTGCTGGTGCACGGGAATGGGCACCGTCTGAAGGAGACCCAGCCGCGGGTTGGCCTCCATGGCATCGATGAGGGCCGACACCGTGCTGCCACTCATCACACTGTCGGCATCCAGCACCAGCATGAAGTCGTAGCGTTTTCCCCAGCGGCGGCAGAACTCGCCGAGGTTGCCGGCCTTGCGGCCGCTGTTGCTGTCCCGGTGCCGGTAATGCAACTGGCAGACGCCGTCCAGGCGACGCTGCAGGGCGCCGATCGCAAGATGCTCCTGCTCGACAATGGCGTCGTCTGTACTGTCACTCAAGACAAAGACTTCCAGCTGGCGCTGAGGGGTGTCGGCGGGCAAGTCGCGGCAGGTCGCCTCCAGCCCGGTGATGACCCCGTCGATGTTTTCATTGTGAATCGGCATCACCAGCGCGGTTCTCGATTGCGCGTCGCTGGGCGGCTTTGCCGGCTGCAGTCGGGCCAGCGTCACTGGGTCACGGCGACACAGTGTCAGCACAAAGCCGATCACGGCGCTCCAGAAGGCAATGATGATCCAGCTGAAGGTCAGGGCGAAGAGCCCCAGAATGACCAGTTCCAGCGGCGTGATACCTCCCACATAGAGGATCTGAAACATGGCCCAGATGCCCAGCGCAGCGGTGCTGGCGAAGAGTCCGGCAAAGAGGGCACGCCGGCTTCGCCGCCAAGGCGGCCTGAACTGCAGGCGATCGGCATCGTGGGAAGAGTGGGACCTGGTCGAGGCGCGGTGAGGTTCATCGAAAGCACTCATCGGCTTACCACGCTGCACGGCAGTGGACGGTCACAAGATGGCAGTGTACGGCCAGATGCCAGGGGATGGCTGATCCGTGATCCAGGGCTGTACGAAGGCGCTCGGCGAGTCGCAAGTGGGGGTGTCTGAACACCTGCTGTCCGGGGCCTACCTGCGCCGCACAGCGGGTGTCGTAGTATCATCATCACGTTCCGTCGTTCTCCATTGGCCCCCGCCGGCAGTCCCTGCGCATTCCGGGGAGGAGAGTTGAGTCAGCATCTGAGCGAGCGTTGCTATGACGTTGGCTGTTCTTTTTCTGCCCAGATGACGGGTCTATCAGACTTGGTACAAAACCTCTTCAGGTATTGCAATCATTATACTTTAGACGGGATTGAGCATCGCATCTTCCCGATGCGGGAGAGGCCTTCACTTTTGCGTTTTTTCTGCACGTTCAAGGCCGTCTCATTACCATAACTCACTGCTGGGCTTAGCGATGCCTGATCGGCTCGCATGGCCTTGGGGCCGATCGCGCCGTCATGATGTCTCTCGGCATCAGTAGATACGCGCACGGCGGAAGTCTGGATCGCCAGCGGCTTCCTCGGGCGTCTTGCGGTAACGCTTGTATTCCCACTGGTACTGGGCCGGGTCCAGGGCGATGGCGGCCTCTACGCTTGCGTTGACGCCGCTGGCCGAGGCGGTTTCGTCGCTATCGAAGACTCGTTCATCGGCGGCCAAGAAGTGCAGCGCGAAGCCGCGCCCGGGTAAACGCCTGGCGACCCCGGTGACGACCCTGGCCTGAGTGCGGGCCACCAGTTTCGGCAGCAGGGTGGCGGTGTAGGCGGGGCGACCGTAAAAGGGGGCAAAGACACCGCTGCCCCAGTCGGGCTCCTGGTCAGGCAGGATGCCAACGGCTTCGCAGCGCTTCAGCGCCTTGAGCAATGCCGCCACCCCGCGCGGATTGGTCGGCACCAGCTCGGCACCGCGTCGTTCGCGGCCGTGGCGAATGATCGGGTCCAACGGAGCGATCTTGGGCGGCTCGTACATGGCGGTGAACGGGAAATGGCCCGACAGCCAGAAGTTCAGCACTTCCCAGTTGCCAAAGTGGGGCGCCAGCACGATGACGCCCCGTCCCTCGGCCCGGGCCTCATCAAGCAGCTCGCGGCCATGGACCTCGACGATCGACGCCTCGACCCGCTCGGGATCGTCCATCCAGGCAAAGCCCAGTTCCAGCATGGTGGCGGTGGAGTGAGTGAGGCTCTCTCTTGCTAGCCGGCGGCGCTTGGTCTCACTGACTTCGGGATAGACGATCGCCAGATTGGTTTCGGTGATCTGGCGCTCGCGCTTGCTGAAGCGGTGTACAAGCGGGCCCGCGATCCTCGACAGCCGCCAGAGGGTGCTCAGCCGGCGTCCGGCCAGGCTGCGCCACAGGGTGGCGATGGCGCCGGCCTGAAGGCGGTCGCGGCGGGATGTGTCTTCACTCATCGGCAATTTAGACCAGCCAGGTGGTGATATTGGTGGGTGGACGTTGCTCCTGCAGGCCCTTGAAGCCCTTGACGCAGCGGATGATCATCCATACCGCCAGCGCGATCAGCAGTGGGACGCCGATCACCACCAGCGTCAGGAGCATGGCGACGAGGCCGTAAAGCAGGCCGATCCAGAAGGTACGGATCTGGTAGCGATAGTGTGCCTCGAGCCAGTCAGGCCCCTTGCCACGGTAGACATAGGCGATGATCACGCCGACCAGCGGCGTGAAGCCGATCACCATGCCAGCCAGATAGAGGCCGTAGACCACCATGGCCATGGTGGTATCCGCTTGCTGAGGGGAAGGAGGCGTCTCGGGGACGGGCGTCTGGGTCATTGCATCATCCTTGAATCAATCGGTTTGAGTCGCAGTAGGCGAAAAAGCGAGCCTGGGCAATATGATACCTGCCAAGACAGATGTTGCCATCACCGCCTTGGGCGAGTGATCTCCAGCAGGTTGCCCTCCGGGTCGCGCAGATAGAGCGATTCCACCGGCCCCTTGCCGCCCGCGCGGGCCACGGGGCCAAGCTCCACCGGAATGGAAAGGGCGGCCAGGTGTCGTTCGACTTCTTCGAGCGGCAGGCGGCTGGCGAAAGACAGCTCCATGCCGCCGGTGGCGGGCCTGGTTGCCTTGGGCTCAGCGGCGCTGTCGGCGAGCTGCAGGCGCAGTGTCAGGTTACCGAAGTGCAGGTCAGCATGGCCGGCGTCCTGCTCCTTGGCGTCCATGTCCAGGACGCGACTGTAGAAATCCACGGCTTGCGGCAGGTCATCGACGTACATCACCAGATGATCCAGAGCTGACAGCATAGGGTTCCTCCTTGGGCCGCCTGGATGATCGGAGTAGGCTTGGCGGCGAATATTTTCATGAGCATACGACGATGACCCAGCCCCTGTCCTGCCCGCTGTGCAACGCGCCTGGCGCCGTTGCCTACCATCGGGATGCGCGGCGCGACTATCTGCAGTGTCAGGTCTGCACGCTGGTCTTTGTGCCGGCGCACCAGCACCTGGATGCCGATGCCGAGCGTGCTGTCTACGACCAGCACCGGAATTCGCCGCAAGATGCCGGCTATCGGCGCTTCCTGTCGCGGCTGCAGGCACCCCTGCTCGAGCGGCTGACGCCCGGCGCCGAGGGGCTCGATATCGGCAGCGGCCCCGGGCCGACCCTGTCGGTGATGTTTGAGGAAGCGGGCCATCCGATGGCCATCTTCGACCCCTACTACGCACCCGATCCGACGCCGCTGTCACGGCGCTACGACTTCATCACCGCCACCGAGGTGGTCGAGCATATGGCGGCTCCCGGCGACGAGCTGATTCGCCTGGCCGGGTTGTTGCGTCCTGGTGGCTGGTTGGGGCTGATGACCAAGCGTGTTACCAGCCACCAGGCCTTTACCGATTGGCACTATATTCTCGATCCCACCCATGTCTGCTTCTTCAGCGAGGCGAGCTTTCGCTGGCTGGCCGAGCGACTCGACATGGAGCTGAGCTTTGCCGATCACGACGTCGTGCTGCTAAGACGCTCGAATAAGGCGCACTGATGCGCTGCGGGGTGCGATGCAGGGCTGAAATAGGCCAATTACGCCGGTGGTCCCGGCGCCATGACCGCGTATGAGCGACGTCGTAAATAGCGCTTGGCGATACGTTAGGCCAGGCGTATATTCGCCGCGCGATTGCCCGCATTGCACCCTTGATAGACGGCTTCTAGGCTGTGTTTGAAAAGTCGACGAGCGAAGGCCAGACAAGGCAAAAATTGGCGAAAGAGCGGAGTTTACGGGGGTGTAAATGAGCACCTTGAGCCGATTTTTAACGCCGTATGGGCGAGCACAGTACTTTTCAGACATTGCCTAGGCTGATGACGAGGCGCTAAACCTGCTTTGCCGGCAAGCTGATGATCGCAGCTCCTGCGCCAGGATCGGCGGTGTTTCTCCTGGGTGTTTTCTTCTCGTCGATGCGAGGCATCTCATGTCCCGACAATTGCTTTCCTTGGCCTTGGCACCCTTGCTGGGGCTCTTCATTCTCTGCATCGGCAATGGCTTTCTGTCCTCCCTGATTACGCTGCGCCTGGATGCGGCGGGTGAGTCTGCGGTGGTGATTGGCTGGGTCTCGTCGGCCTACTTCATCGGCCTGGCGCTGGGGGCGCTATTCAATGACCGCCTGCTATTGCGTATCGGGCACATCCGCGCCTATGGCTGCTTTGCCTCGCTGGTCGCGGTCACGGTGCTGTTACAGGGCCTTTGGCTCGATCCTATCAGTTGGTTTGTGCTGCGCTTGATTGGCGGCTGGGCAACGGTAGGCGTTTACCTGGTCATCGAGAGTTGGCTGCTGGCCAGCGCCGATACCAAGGTGCGCGGTCGCCTGCTGGCGATGTACATGATCTCTCTTTACGCTGCTGGCGTGATTGGCCAATTGCTGCTCGGCGCCACCAACGCCATGAGCGATGCCGCGCCCTTCATGGTGGTCGGCATGCTGGCCTCGCTGTCGGTGCTGCCGATGGCGATGATTCCGCGGGTATCGCCCTTGATCGAGCACGCCGAGCCGCTGTCGCCGCTGCGGCTGATCACGCTGACGCCCACCGGGGTGATGGGCTGTTTCGGCTCGGGGCTGGTCGTGGCGGCGATCTATAGCCTGCTGCCGCTCTATCTGCAGCGCAGCGGTCTGGGAGTGGCGCAGGTCGGCCAGATGATGGCCGTCGTGGTGCTCGGGGCCATGCTGCTGCAATACCCGATCGGGCGCTGGTCGGACAAGCACGACCGTCAGCTGGTGCTGATCATCATCGGTGCCTGTATCGCGGGGCTGTCGGTGACGCTGCTACTGGTGCCGGGTGAGCCCTGGCTGTTGGGTGGGCTTTTGTTTTTGCTGGGCGGTGGCGTCTTTTCTCTGTATCCGGTGGCGGTCAGCCATGCCGCCGACCGAGCCCCGGCCGGCGCCCTGGTGCGCATGAGCCAGGGCCTTTTGCTGATCAATGCGTTAGGGTCGACGGTCAGCCCACCGTTGATCACGCCGGTGATGGCAACCTTCGGCGACGCAGGCTTGTTCTGGTCGATGGGGGCCGTGGGGCTTGGCTTGGCGGGCTACTTTACCTGGCGACGCAGCGTACGGCCCGCGCCGCTGCCCACGGCGCCCTTCGTGGCAACCCAGGCGCAAACCCTGGTAGGCGCTGAGCTGGGCGTCACCGATGAGCAGGTGCAGGGAGCCGCCGAGCACGAATACCTCGAGGACCTTTCTGCGGCGGTGCCGGATGTCGCCGTTGCCGAACCGATCATTGGCCCACCGCCGGCCGATGAGGCGCATATCGCCTACTATGTCGATGCCGAGCCGCAAGTCGCACCTGAGACAACGCCGCCTGGAGCATCCGGTGATGCTGGGCCGGGCCGGTCCGTAGCGAGCCCGCCTTGAGCTCAACGGCGGAAATCGACGCCTGAGGTCGGCAGCATGGGCCCCAGACAGGCGCTGCGGCTTTCGCCTAATGGCTTAGGCCACGGCCGCCAACCTACTATCGCGGTTACCCTTTTCTCAAGAGATGCCTGCGATGACCCCTTATCACGCTCCGCTGCGCGACACTCGCTTCGTGCTCGAGGAACTCCTCGGGCACACTTCTCTGGACCTGCCGGGCTTCGAGGATACCAGCCCCGAGCTGCTCGATGCCGTGCTCGACGAAGCCGCCCGGCTGGCCGGTGAGGTCTGGGCCCCGCTCAACCTCTCCGGTGATCGTCAGGGCTGCCGCCGCCAGCCGGATGGCAGCGTGACGGTGCCCGATGGCTTCATCGAGGCCTATCAGGCCTATGCCGAGGGCGGCTGGAACGGCATCGGCGTCGCCGAGGCTATGGGGGGCCAAGGGCTGCCCGAGGTGGCAGCCAGTGCGGTGCAGGAAATGCTACACGGTGCCAACATGGCACTGGGGCTGTGTCCGATGCTTACTGCCGGCGCCATCGAGGCGCTATCGCATCACGGCAGTGAGGCCCTCAAGGCACGCTACTTGCCAAAGCTGGTCGAGGGCGCCTGGACCGGCACCATGAACCTCACCGAGCCCCAGGCCGGTTCGGATCTGTCTCGGGTTCGCACCAAGGCCATTCCCAGCGCCGACGGCGATCACTATCGCTTGCACGGCCAGAAGATCTACATCACCTGGGGCGAGCACCAGGCGGCCGAGAACATTATCCATCTGGTGCTGGCGCGCACCCCGGATGCCCCCGAGGGTAACAAGGGTATCTCGCTGTTCCTGGTGCCCAAGTTTCTGGTCGATGACAACGGGGCCTTGGGGCCGCGTAACGACGTTACCTGTGCCTCTATCGAGCACAAGGCCGGCATTCACGGCTCGCCCACCTGCACCCTGAGCTTCGGCGAAGGCGAGGGCGCTATCGGCTACCTGGTCGGTGAGGCCGGCCGTGGGCTCAACCACATGTTCACGATGATGAACGAGGCACGCCACAAGGTCGGCATCCAGGGCATCGGCGTTGCCGAGCGCGCCACCCAACAGGCCTTTGCCTATGCCGCCGAGCGCAGTCAGGGCCGAGCGCCGGGGTCGCGTGGCGGTCAGCCGGCCGCGATCATCGATCACTTCGACGTGCGCCGGATGCTGCTGTCGATGCGCTCGCGCACCGACGCCCTGCGCGCCCTGGCGCTGTATTGTGCAGCGCAGATGGATATTGCCCGCCATCACGGCGATGCAGCGACTCGCGACGCCGCTCAGGCGCGTGTCGATGTGTTGATCCCGGTAGTCAAGGCATTCTCTACTGACCAAGCCGTGGAGATCGCCTCGCTGGGAATACAGGTGCATGGCGGCATGGGCTATGTGGAAGAGACCGGTGCCGCCCAGCTATGGCGCGACGCCCGCATCGCACCGATCTATGAGGGCACCAACGGCATTCAGGCGCTGGATCTCGCTGGACGCAAGCTCGCCAGGGACGAGGGGGCCGCGCTTACGGCTCTGCTCGATGAGGTAGACGCCACCGCCGGTCAGCTTGCCGACAAGCTGGCGCTCAGCGCCCAGGGCGCGGCACTCAGTGCCGGTGCCGATGATCTGCGAGCCGCCATGGCCGTGGTGCTGGCGGCCGGTCGTGACCCGGCTCAGGGCGCGGATGCCGTTCAGGCCTACGCGACCCCCTTCCTGCAACTGGCGGGGCATGTGCTGTGCGCCTGGCAGATGGGGCGCGCGGCGCTGGCCGCTGAGGCCGCTCTCGCTGACGGGAGCGACGATCAGGCCTTCTATCGCGGCAAGTTGGCGAGTGCCGACTTCGCCCTGCGCCAATGGCTGCCAGTGGGGCGTGCCAACCGCACGGTGATCGAGGCGGGGCTCGAGAGCCTGGCGACGGTGGGGCTCGATCACTGAGCGCCGGCAATATTTGGCACTGCAGCATTTTCCCGAGCAGGGTAGGCTAGACGAGACCGGGCGGCGTAAGACGCATCGCTCGGCTTCTCGTTATCGTCGGCCCTGCGGGCCAGCCATGGCTGCCCGCAGGGCGATACCCCGGAGACTCTCGATATGAGCATTTCCCGCATTGGCGTCGTCGGCGCCGGTACCATGGGCCAGGGCATCGCTCAGGTGCTGATCACCAGTCACCACCAGGTCACGCTTTACGATGTCAGCGATGATGCCCTGGCAAAGGCCAAGGAGAAGATCGGCAAGGGCCTGACCCGGCTGGTCGACAAAGACAAGCTAAGCGCCGGTGACCGTGAGTCGGCGCTCGAGCACCTTTCCTTGACCACTAGCCTCGACAGCCTGAGTGATCGCGACGTGATCATCGAAGCGGCACCGGAAGACCCGGCGCTCAAGGAGAAGCTCTTCAGCGAACTGAGTCAGCTGAACGCTGAGGCGATTCTCGCCTCGAACACTTCCTCGCTGTCGCTCACGCGTCTGGCGGCGGTCTGCGAGCGCCCTGAGCGGGTCGTGGGCATGCACTTCTTCAACCCGGTGCCGGTGCTGGGGCTGGTCGAGGTGATTCGCGCCGAGCAGACCAGTGACGCCACCGTGGCCAGCATCGAGCAGTTGACCGAGGCGCTCGGCAAGACGCCGGTGGCCATCGCCGATTCTCCGGGATTTGCGGTCAACCGCCTGCTGGTGCCGATGATCAACGAAGCCGCCTTCCTGGTGCAGGAGGGCGCCGCCAGCCCAGAGGCCATCGACGAGGCCATGCAGCTCGGTGCCGCTCACCCCATGGGCCCGCTGAAACTCGCCGACCTGATCGGTCTGGATGTCTGCCTGGCCATCATGGAGGTGCTGCAGGAGGGCTTTGGCGATCCCAAGTATCGTCCCTGCCCGCTGCTCAAGCGGATGGTGGCCGCGGGTTATCTGGGCCGCAAGAGCGGCCGCGGTTTCCACCTCTACGACTAGGGTTACTGACGCGCGGCTGCTGGGCCGCGCGAAGTCGGCTCGGCGCAAGCGGTGGTCTAGTGTAGCCGACGTTTCGCTTGTTCAAGGCACTAGCCCAAGACAAAGGTGGAATCGTTTGCCAACCGAGCGCTTGCTAGGTTGGCAAGCATCGGCCCTCGGTGTCCGGGGGCGAGTCCCAGCACACAGGAGTCATCATGAACGACGCACCGATCCATCTGGCCATCGACGCCGGTATCGCTCGCCTGACCATGAACCGCCCCAAGGCCCTCAATGCCCTTAACTCCGCCTTGCTCAGCGAGCTTGCCAGCATCCTCGATGATTTGGAGTCTCGCGATGACCTGCGGGCGGTACTGATCACCGGCGAAGGCGAGAAGGCTTTTGTGGCTGGTGCCGACATCGCCGAAATGCGCGACAAGACCCCCGATGAGGCGCGCGCCTTCGCCAGCCAAGCGTTGACCACTATCAAGCGTCTGGAGCGCTTGCCGGTGCCGGTAGTCGCCTTGGTCAACGGTTTCTGCCTGGGGGGCGGCTGCGAGCTGGCGCTGGCCTGCGACTGGGCGGTGGCCAGCGACAATGCCGTGTTCGGCCAACCCGAAGTGTTGCTCGGCGTGATTCCCGGCTTCGGCGGCACCCAGCGCCTGCCGCGTCGGGTGGGACCCGCCATGGCCCTGGATCTGGTGACCACCGGGCGCAAGATTGATGCTCAGGAGGCTCTGCGTATCGGCCTGGTCAATCAGGTGATGTTCCAGGCCGAGCTCGAGCAATACGCCGAGACACTGGCCAAGCAGCTCGGTGGCAACGGCCCGCAGGCCGTTCGCAGTGCCAAGCAGGCCGTGCATGACGGTATGGATCAGGATCTCGACAGCGCGCTGGCTCTGGAAACCAGCCTGTTTGCGCTGAGCTTTGCCGGCAGCGAGCAGAGCGAGGGGATGAGCGCCTTCCTTGAGAAGCGCAAGCCAAGTTTCTAGGCAAAGCCTAGTCAGCACGCTTCTCTGCCATCGTTAACGGCCGTGGTGATGCCGCCACGGCCGTTTTTCATGTTCTGAGCGTTGTGCTGGCCAGGCCGCTGTCGGTCACGGCTTTTGCGGGGTCGCGGCGCGCTTCCAGCGGATCATTCGCGTCGCAATGGCAGTGCCGATCAGCGTGATCGCCATGCCGACCAGTATTTGCAGGCTGAGCACCTCGTCCAGCAGCAGATAGCCCCATAGCAGCGCACTGACCGGTACCAGGAAGGTGACGGTCGACGTCGCGGTGGCCCCGGCACTCGAGAGCAGGCCGAAATACAACAGGAAGGCAAGCGTGGTGCTGAAGGCCGCCAGTGCCAGGCCGTTGCCCCAGGCCACGGCGCTGATCGGCTCCGCCGGCCACAGCAGCAGCCCCGGCACCAGCAGTATCAGCGCCGACATGGCGGTACTGCCCGCCGCCAGCACGCGCACAGGAAGGTGCGACAGATAGGTCTTCGAATAGTTGGTGGCGATGCCATAGCAGAAGGTCGCCCCCAAGGCCGAGAGAATGAACCAGCCGTCGCCGCCCAGGGCGAAATCCAGCCGGTTCGCCGAGAGTACGTAAACCCCGAAAAAGGCCAGGGCCAGGCCGAGGTATTGCTGACGCTGTACGGGTGTGGTGAAGAACAGCGCGCCCAGCAAGGCGGTGAAGATGGGCGTGGTGGCGTTGATCAAAGAGGTGAAGCCTGCCTCCAGCCGGGTCGTGGCCAGGGCCAGCAGGCAGAAGGGCAGCACATGGTTCACAAGCCCCAGCAATAGCAGGCGGCCTTTGTTGTCCCATACCAGCCTCAGGTAGCCCACGCCGAGCAGCAGGGGAACCAACAGCAGGGCACCCACGCCCATTCGCACCAGGATCAAAGGCACCGGACCGAATTCCGGCACGGCCACCCGCATGAAGATGAACGACATGCCCCACAGGCTGGAGAGAATGATGAGGCGAAGCGTATCGGCGGGTGTCATCCTGCATCCTTGCATTGGCGAAGCGAGGATGCAGGTTACGACCGATAGGGGGCTAACGGAAGACGTGTTCGACCAAAGCGATGCGGCGACCTAAGGCGGCCCCGCCTAGCCCCGCGCCATCAGGCGCTTGAGGTCACTAACCATCGAAGGAATCGGGTCGCTGTTGCGCATCAGCAGCCGCGCGTCGCCTTGCGCGTTGAAGACGAAAATGCCGCTGGAGTGCGAGACGTCATAGTTGCCGTTTGCGTCCTTGTCGCCGTAGCCGTAGCTGACCCGGTAGCGGTTGGTCAACTCATCGAGCTGTTCGGTGTTGCCGGTCAGGCCGATGAACTGAGGGCCGAATACGTCGGTGTATTGGCGTAGCCGCGCTGGGGTATCGCGCTCTGGGTCCACGGACACGAACAGCACCTGGATATCGTCGCGAGCGGATTCATCCAGCTTCTTGATGGCAGCCGTCATCCGCGCCAGGGAAGTCGGGCAGACATCCGGACAGTGCGTATAGCCGAAGTAGAGCAGGGTAGTCTTACCGGTGTAGGCGTCTTCTTCGACCTGCTCACCGTTTTCGTCCACCAGGCTCAAATCAAGATCCGGCATGATGTCGGAGATGTCCGAGGTGTGCCAGTTCGGGTCTTCACACCCCGCCAGTAGCGCTGACAGGATGATCGGCGAAAGCCACTTGAGCATCGGGAGACTCCTGAGCGGTGATCAGTGCATGGCCGTGGGCGAAACGACCTCGAAGGTGGCAGGCAACTGCTGGCCGTCGGCGAAGTGCAGCACCACCTCGACATCATCACCCACTTCCAGCGGCGCGGCGCGATGCATGAACATGAGGTGATAGCCTTTCGGTGCAAACTCGAAGCGTTGTCCGGCGGCAATGTCGATTTCCGGCACGGCGTGCATGCTGGCCATGCCGTCCTTTTCCATGCTCATGTGGATCTCGGTATTCTCGAAGGCATCGCTTTGAGCCCCCACCAGAGTGACGTCTTCAGCGCCGTCGTTTTGCAGGCTGAAGTAGCCGGCACCCGGCATATCACCCGGCAGAAGACTGATTCGGGCATTCTCGAGGGAAAGGTCTTGTGCCTGTGCCACGCCGCCTGACAGCAAGAGCGCCAAGAGCCCGCAGGCCCACTTGCCACCTGCTCGCGTCATCGCGCCGGTTCTCAGTTTGTTCGCCATCAGGATGTTCTCCGCTGTTGTGATATCAACGCCATGGCAAGCTGGCACGGCGCTTGAAGGGATATTCGCCCCCATGCCAGATCGGCCACTGGCAGATTCAGTCGGGCGGGCCGGGCAAGGCGCTCTGGCCTATCGTCGAGTCGAGTGCCTGTTTCTTGATCAGCAGATAGCCGACAGGCCACAGTTCGAGGTGTATTCGCGCGAGTTCACGTCCAGGGTGAGGCGCTTACGGCTGGTGTCGTAGAAAAAGGACGCAAAGCCGTCGCCGTCTGCCGTCTTGTAGGCGCCGCAGATGCCATAGCCATACTGCACCTCTTGCAGGTTCTGCAGTTCGATCGCACTCGAGGTGTCGAGAGAGGTGGCCAGCGCCTGCTGGATTTCGCCGTCGAGGCTTTCGTCGGACAGAGCCTGGCCGCCAAAGATCATCGCTGCGAGTGCAATGATGCCGAGCACAGGGACGATGATCATGAGTAGAAACGGGCGTGAAATAGTCATGGCGAATATCTTATGGAGAATCCAGCATGTCGGGCAAGCGTCGGCTATGCGGCGGATTGTCCTACCTGAGGGTTCGTCATGATAGGCGCCGTTAGGCGAGTAAGGCGCATGCTTTGCCTGTGCAATCACCTAGCGTCAATGATTCAATAACGCTCTGTGACCGCGCCGCACGGCGAGTCACCTTGCTAAGCGTACCTTGATCGCGCCTTTTCAATCTCTTCAGGATGCCGCCAATGTCTACCTCTCCACCTTCCTCGCCCGGTAACGACGAGACTGTCCGCACCATGCTGCGCCTGCTGGGCGGCTTCGCTGCGCCGGCGGCTCTCTATCTGGTCGTCTGGGAGGCGGTGGCACGCTGGGTGTTGCCCAACGTCGCGGCAAGCGGCAGGGACGTGGTTATCGACCTGTCCAGCCTGTTGATTCCCTGTGCCGGCGTGCTGGCAAGCGTCTTTATCACCGGCGTGAAGTTCGGCCGCATGCTGGGTGGTGGTGTGATGGGTGTGTTCTTTCTGTTGCTGTATTTCTCTTCCGGAGTAGCGTTCAGCTGGTCGCCGGTTGGCCTGACCTTCGCGGGCATCGCCTTGGCTTGGGCGCTGGCTCGGTACTGTCCGACGATGAAGCCCGACCTGAGCGCTACGTTTGGCTAACTGGGCCAAGCGCCGTTTGCCAAGATCGCTAAGCGTCACTTTCAATTCCCCCTCAGGAACGCATCAGATTTTAGTGGTGGCGCAACGCGCCTGAACCCTTGGCAGCATGGCAACGGGCGGCCGACAACGGCTGCGTCGTCATTGATCTTCGCGAACGGCGGCTAGCCCTTCCTCGGAGATATAGCCTTGTGCCTTGGCATGCTCGGCCATGCTGAGGCTGCTATCGGCGAGTACCAGGGTGCAGCCGGTATGGCTGACCTCGGCGGCCAATCGCTCGATGGCCGCATCGCGCTCGGGGTCGTCTTTCACCTTGCGGATGTATATCGCCAGCACTCGCTCGGGGTGCTCCTTGACGATCTCGGTGTAGACCTCGGGGTCCCGCTGACCGCTATCCCCGATGAGAATGAACGGCAGGTCGGCGTAGAGCGACAGCATGTTGCGAATGACGTCCGACTTGTGATCTTCGGCCTTGCGTGGCCAAGGGCGCGAAAGGCGTAGCCCCCATTCGCGAAGGAACAGGATGGGCCCCACCGGTATCCGGTTGAGATTGAAAAACAGGTCGAGCATTTCATAGATGCACCAAGGGCCCCGCGACACGTAGAGCATCGGACGCTTGCGGTTGCCTTCGACTCCCCCGTAGAGCGCCCGGTAGAAGGCGGCGACCCCGGGAAAGGCCGTGCGGCGCTGCGCTTTTTCCATGAACAGCCGGTAGAGCATCTTTAGCTTGTTGGCGACGCCGGTGTACATCACGGTGTCGTCGATATCGCTGATCACGATCAGGTCGGCGTTGGTTGGCGGGATATAGACGTCCGTCTGGGTGCTGATGGCGTCTTTTTCCGAGAGCACCTCAAGGCTGGCTGTATGCCAGACCCGATCCGTGGGCAAGGAATGATTGATATCGATATGGGCGTAAAAGTAGCCATCCCGATCGGTAGTAACGATGGTCTTGGCATCGCCAAGGCGCATGATGATGCGTGCATCACGCACGCCGCGACGAATGATGCGTCGCGCCACATCGACAAGGTCGCGTGTGGTGCCGCCTTCTTCCCAGCGCCTGCCGGTACCTGGCTGACGAAAGACTCGCCCCATGACGAAGGCTTCCTTGTGGGAGCCATAGCCCCGATAGGGCTGAACGATGACGCCGCCGCGGCCCTTGTCGCTTTTCATCGGCCGAGTGAACAGGCGTACCAGTTTTTTCGTGAAGTGCAGCAATTGGGCGATCAACGGGCGCCTCACTAGTGGTTTGAATAAGCACGCGCTCGTGGTGGGAACTGACGGGGTATTGGCGAGTCGGTTGGGTTGCTTGGTTCATTATGCGAAGTGCAGGGCTATCCTGCAAAAGTCTGACAGCGAAAAGCCCATCGCCGGGGCGGCGATGGGCTTGTAGACGTGAACTCTTTTTGCAGTGGATTAGGGGAAATCAGGCGTGCTGATGACGATGGCGCCCTTCGGCCAGCTCCTCCAGCAGCTTGCCGTTGAAGGCATCGAGGTCAACCGGCGTGCGGCTGGTGACCAGGCCGCTGTCGACCACCACCGGTTCGTCCGACCAGTGGGCACCGGCATTCTTCAGATCCTGGGCCACCGAGGGAACGGAAGTCATCCGGCGACCCTCGACGACGCCCGCGTTGATCAAGATCCAGGGCGCATGGCAGATGGCGGCCACCGGCTTGCCGGCTTCGAAAAAGGCTCTGACGAAGCCGAGTGCCTTTTCGTTGAGGCGCAGGGTGTCCGGGTTGAACAGGCCACCTGGTAGCACCAGCCCGTGGTATTCCGCGTGATGCACGTCTTCTAGGCGTTTATCCGCTTCGTAGGTGTCGCCCCAGTCGGTTTCGGCCCAGGCGCGAATGCCATTGCCGTCAGGGGTGATGACATGCACCTCCACGCCTTGGCTTTGCAGTGCCGCTCTCGGCGAGGACAGCTCCGACTCCTCGAAACCGTTGGTGGCGAGAATGGCGACGCGTTTTCCGTTCAGTTGCTGAGCCATCGTGACCTCCAGGTCGTGATGTTGCCATGAATGACGGGCCGCTAAATCATCCCGGCCCTTGTATTGGCCTACTCATGTCCTTGGGATGGCGCGCCGACAGTTCAAGGGCTCCCTGGTCGTTCAGAATGATCAGCGCGCCATTGGGGTGAGTGTCAGGCGCCGGCAGTCTGACGCTCGCGCTGGGCGTTGCTCAGGTAAATCAGGAACAGTGCCCCGGCCAGCAGCACGATAGCAGCTAGGCGTGACGGGTCCAGCGGCAGGCGGTCGTTGTCGAGCCAGCCGAAATGATCGACCAGTAGGCTCATTATCAACTGCCCGGAGATCACCGCCACAGTAGCGGCAGCGGTGCCCACGCGCGGCACGGCGAAAACGATGGCCAGCATGTACACCACGCCAAATAGCGCCCCCGTAAGCTGCCATTTGGGGACGCTGAACAGGGTGGCGGAATGCGCTGGTTCAAAGAAGAGCATCAGCAGGAAAGTGACGACCGCGCCGATGACGAAGGTCAACCAGGCGCTGGACAGCACCCCGACCTTGGCGCCCAGGCGGCCGTTGACGGAGGACTGCGCGGCGAGCACGGCGCCCCCCAGCAAGAGCAGCGGGAATACCAGAGTGAGCATCATCCTGACCTCCTTAGTAGATCAACCAGAGTGCGAGAAAAATCAGCGCCAACGCCAGCAGGCGATAGCCGTCGATGGCACGGCGTTCACTGCCGAGCAGGCCAAAATGGTCAATGATCAGACTGGCGCCGATTTGCCCGCACAGGATGCCGACCATGGTCATGCCGACACCGACAAGGGGCGTGGTCATGGTCAGCACGACCACATAGACGGGGCCCAGCAGTCCGCCTGTGAGTAACCAGCGCGGTTGCTGGAACAGCGTGGTCAGCGGCGGCCGCCCGATGAAGACCATGGCGAGGGTCAGCAGCAGCCCGCCGACCAGGAAGATCGACAGGGTGGCCGACAAGTGCCCGACCTGCTCGCCCAGGGGGCCGAGCAGGCCTGCCTCCACCGATAGCCCCATACCCGCACATAGAACGAAGAGGAGTGTGGCGATTTGCTGCATCGTGTTTCCTTCGGTGTGAAAAGCCGCCACAGTACTGTTGTGCTATAAGGGGTACAATTGCGGTTTATGGCAAAGGTTTATTGCGATATGAGCAACTCTGTCACCCTGATCGCGCTGCGACTCTTCGTCCGGGTGGCCACCTCGGGAAGCTTCGCCGAGGCGGCACGCCACTTCGGCCTACCGGCATCGTCGGTCTCACGGCGGATTGCCGGCCTCGAAAAGGCCCTCGGCCAACGTCTGCTGTATCGGCATACGCGAGCGGTAAGGCTGACCGAGGTCGGCGAGGGATATCTCCAACAGGTTCGCGAGGTGCTGGAGAACCTGGACATGGCGTCCGAACAGGTCAGCGGTGCCGCGAGCCACCCGCAAGGGCTCTTGCGCGTCAATGCTCCGGTGGCCTTCGGGCGTCTCCATGTGGCGCCGCTGCTGGCAAGCTTCCAGGCGCGGTATCCCGACATCGAAGTCGAGCTGACATTGACCGATGCCTTCGTTGATCCGGTGCAGGAAGGGGCAGATGTCGTCATTCGTATCGGCGCCCTCGAAGATTCGAGCCTGGTGGCTCGTGAGCTCGCCACCCAGCGTTTTGTGGCCTGCGCCGCGCCCGGCTATCTGGCCACGTATGGCGAGCCGCAGAGCCCAGATGAGTTACCCGCGCATAATTGTCTTGTCTACAAGGGAACTCGCGGCTTACAGCCGTGGTATTTTCGCGCCGCCAGCAACACGCCGTTTCGGGTCGTCAAGGTCCGGGGGAATCTTCGCAGCAACAATGCCGAGAGCCTCGTCGAGGCGTCCTTGCAGGGCCAAGGCATCGTGCTGTTTCCCACCTGGTTGCTGCAGCAGTACCTGAAGGCCGGCCGTCTGTTGCCGGTGTTGGATGACTGGGAAGCGGCCGGAGAACCGACTCTGCAGGGCATTCACGCCATCTATCCCGAGAATCGGCTCCGCTCCTCAAAGGTCAGCGCCTTCCTTGAACACCTTGATCAGTCACGGATCACCCATTGATAGTCGCGTGGGTCGAATTGCACGCAGATACGCATCATCACCAGCATCATGACGGCGAGACTGGCCCAGGCCATGGCGAAGTTGCCCAGTTGGTCACGCACCATCCCGGCAGCGAGCGGTGACATAGCGGCAATGAAGTAGCCGCTGCCTTGAACGATGCTCGAGATGGCGCCGGCACGCTGTGGGCTGCTGTGATGGTCTATCGCCACAATCAGGCTTAGCGGGAAGAGGCCGCCGATCCCTGCACCGAGCAGCGCTGCCGTCAGATAGGGCCAGCGAAGCGGTGCCAGCGCCAACAGCACGAATCCCGCCATGCTAAAGATCAGCGCCAAGAAGATCACCGGCCGACGGTCGTCTTGGCGCTGGGCCAAGGCGGGCAGCAGTAGGCCCGAGACGACCTCTATAGCGGTGAGAAAACCGAGCAGCGTCCCAGCGCTGGCGTCTGACCAGCCCAGGCCGATGTAATAGGGCGGGAGCCAGGCCAATACACAGGTGTAGCCCGCAGTGCCCATGCCGAAGAAACAGGCCAGGGTCCAGACACGTGTCTGGCGGTATAGCGAGACTTGCGGGGTACTCTGAGACCGACGTATAACCGGCGCCGGCAGTATCTGGCCACGAAGGCCCCAGGCAGCGGCGGCCAGCAGCGCCAACAGGCCCCAGACGGCCAGCCCGTGTCGCCAGTTGCCGCTGAGGTCGGCAAGGCGTGGGGCCAGCGTCGAGGACAGAGCCGCACCCGCCATGATGGCGGCGATATACCAGCCCATGACCAGTGGGGTTTGCTGCTTGGCTTGGTGCTTTATTAAGGCCGGCATCGACGCCTGGATGAAGGCAATACCGATGCCTGCGGCCAGTGCCGTGAGCAGCAGGCTGGCGACACTTGCGCTGGTCAGGCGTAAACCATCGGCCAGGGCGATCAGCAGGAGTGAAGCGCCAATCAGGTTGCCGTAGCCCACCCTCTCGGCCAGTCGCAGGGCCATGAAACACCCCAGGCCCATGGCCAGCACAGGCAGGCTGGTTAGCCAGGCGATTTGTGCGTAGCTGGCGGTGATATCGGCCTGGATGCGCTCGATCAGCGGCCCAATGGCGGCCATCGAGGGGCGCAGGTTCAGGCCAATGAGCACCGCCAGCGCAATGACCATGGCGAATGAGCGGGATGCGTCACGTCCGCTGTGTGAGATCTTCATGAGGTTCCTTGTCCGAGTCAGTCGATGACGTGCCGGCAGAAGCGGGAGTGCTGATGCTTGATTGCCGGCTGTTCAGCAAGCACCCTAAGACCTCAAGTAAAGTTGAGGTCAAGACAAGGTCGAGGTAATCACGGCATGGCGAGTCAGCGACTGAAACCGGGCAAGAAGGCCCTGACGGTGGGGGATGTGGCGGGGCGTTGCGGCATCGCCGTGTCGACGGTGCATTTCTATGAATCGAAGGGGCTGATAGAGGGCTGGCGAAATGCCGGCAATCAGCGTCGTTTTTCGCGTGATGTCTTGCGGCGGGTAGCGGTCATCAAGATTGCCCAGCGAACCGGCGTGCCACTGACGGAAATCAAGGCGGCGCTGGATACACTGCCCGTCTCGCGCTCGCCCACCGCCGACGATTGGCATCGACTCTCTGCCCAGTGGCGCGGTGATCTTGACCAGCGGATTCAACAACTAACCAAGCTGCGTGATCAGCTCGATGGCTGTATCGGCTGCGGCTGTTTGTCTCTGGCAAGCTGTCCGCTGCGAAACCCCGGCGACATCCAGGGAGAGGTCGTGGCAGATGGGCCAGACCGGCCCTGACTAAGGCAAAGGCGGGGCGCTTCAGCAGCGTCATCTTGGGGGGGGCTTCCTTGTGGCGGGTCGTTGCAGAGAGAAGAAGGAATCATGCGCTCATGTGCCCTGCGCGGCGCCATGCCGCAGGGGATGAATGTGGTTCTGGGTGGAGTGGCGGCGCCAAAACGGGTAGGCTTGCCGGCCCTTGGGCCTCTCGGTGCTATCGCGAGTAGGACAGGACTGAGGCGAGCCTCTCTTGTTGACCAAGTGCCATAGGCCAAGTTTTATATAGCACGCCCTAGTGATACGTCGTTTCTAAGCGATATTGACTGCAGCCCCATACGACCAGGACCGAATCATGAGTGATCTTCCCAATTGCCCGTCATGCGATGCCGACTACACCTACGAAGACGGCGCCATGTTCGTGTGCCCGGGCTGCGGCCATGAGTGGGCCCAAGACGCCTCCGCCGATGCGGGCGATGATGCGCCTGTCTATCGCGATGCCAATGGCAATCTGCTGGAAGACGGCGACAGCGTGACGGTGATCAAGGATCTCAAGGTCAAGGGCTCGTCTTCGGTGGTCAAGGTCGGCACCAAGGTCAAGAACATCCGCCTGATCGAAGGCGATCACGATATCGACTGCAAGATCGATGGCATTGGTCCGATGAAGCTCAAGTCGGAGTTCGTCAAGAAGGCCTGAACGCCAGCGGCATGTCATGCCGGGGCCCGCTGCCCCGCTCTGCTAACCTGGCCTGCCAACATAGCGTGTAGAAATAGCTCGTTGAAATAGCCGCATAAAAAAACCGGCCGGATCCGCAGCGGATCCGGCCGGTTTTTTTGTTAGCCAAGCAGCAGCGGCGAGCGCTTAGAGTTTGACCAGCATCTTGCCCCGGTTGGCGCCCTCGAAGAGCTTGAGGAAGGCGTCGGGGGTGCGCTCCAAGCCTTCTTCGATGGTTTCCTCATAGTCGATCTGGCCACTGGCCACCTGCGGGCCGACTTCTTCGAGGAAGGCGGGATAGTTCGCCCAGTGATCGAAGACGATGAAGCCTTCCATGCGGGCACGGCGGATCAGGATCATCGCCAGGTTGCCCGGCCCGGCGCTTGGCGCCTCTTCATTATAGCGGGCGATCATGCCACAGACGGCGATCCGTGCACCGACCCTCAGATTGTTCAGTGCGGCTTCCAGGCAGATGCCACCGACGTTCTCGTAATAGACATCGAAGCCCTCGGGGCAGGCCTCATTGAGCGCTTCGGTCAACTGGGCGGCATTCTTGCCCTTGTAGCTGACCGCCTTCACGCCCTTGGACTCTAGCCAATCTAACTTTTCCTGGGAGCCGGCGATACCGACTACGGTGCCCCCCTTCGCCTTGGCCAACTGCACGGCGAGTGAGCCCACTGCGCCAGCGGCACCGCTGACTAGGACGTTGTCGCCTTCCTGCATCTCGGCGATGCGATTGAGGCCGGTCCATGCGGTCATGCCCGGCATGCCAAGCACGCCCAAGTAGGCCTGCTCCGGCACCTCGAAGGCGGGCAGCGGCTCGAGCTGATTGCCCGGCAGTTGGGCGATATCGCGCCAGCCCGCCATATGGCGAACCTTGGCGCCCACCGGAAAGTTCGGGTCGCGAGACTCAATGACCTCGCCGACCGCGGCGCCTTGCAGCGGTTCGTTCAGTTCGAACGGATCGATGTAGGTCTTCACGCCGCTCATTCGCCCCCGCATGTAAGGGTCGACCGACAGCCAGGTGTTGCGCACCCTAACCTCGCCGTCGGCCAAGGCGGCAAGCTCGGTCTCGTGCAGCTCGAACAGCTCCCGCGCCGGGGTGCCCTGAGGGTGATCGGTGATGGTGATATAGCGGCTTTGCATCGGCTGTCTCCATGAAAGTGGTCGCTTTAGGGTGACGAGCGTCATGTGGCAACGCCTGTGGCTCACCCAAAGAATGTCCACAGGTTAGTGCACTGTCGTCATATCAATCCAATGCATGTTGGTTAATCATGCTATGCATTTAAGTGATATCGTTGGCCCTTGAAGCCGCTAGCGCCATCCCCAGCCCCCTCATGGAGTTCGCATGCAACTCGCCGATCTTGCCCGTCATGACCTCAATGCGCTGGTTACCCTGCATGCGCTGCTGGATTCGCGCAGTGTGTCGCGGGCCGCCGAACGCCTCAACTTGAGTCAGCCAGCGGTATCGCGGACCCTGGCCAAGCTGCGCCAGGCGTTTGATGATCCCTTGTTCGTTCGCACCCACCGCGGCCTGCGTCCCACGGCCCGCGCTGAGGCGCTTGGCCCCCCCTTGGCGAAGCTGCTGCAGGAGCTTGGTGCGCTGCTGGCGCCGCCAACCTTCGATCCGGCCAGTACCACCCGGCGATTCAATCTGGCCAGTACCGACTATGGCATGCATGCCTTTCTGGCGCCTCAATGGCGGACGCTTAAGGAGGAAGCGCCGCATCTGCGCCTCGAGGTCGAGAGCTATCGTGGCAGCATCGAGCACCAGTTGGACGAGGGCGGCCCCGAGCTTGCGATCAGCGTGCCCGGCGAGCGTGTGCCGGCGAGTGTGCATGGTCGCGAGATCGGCGCCGACCGCTTCGTCTGCGTGATGCGCGAGGAGCACCCGCTGGCCGCCAAGGAAGCGCTAGATCTGGACGACTTCCTGGCCGCCGATCACCAACTGGTCAGCATGGGCGGTGACGACCGAGGCGCGGTGGATCTAGCGCTGGAGCGCGAGGGCCTGGCACGTCGGGTCAGCCTGCGACAGCCGCACTTCCTGGCGAGCTTTTCTACTACCCAGCACAGCGACCTGCTGCTGTGCGTGCCGGGCTGCCTGGCGGCCAGCGTGATCGATCACTGGCCCCTTGCCCTGCGCGCCCTGCCACTCGAGGTGTCCGCCTTCTCTTATTGGCTGGTTTGGCATGAGCGCCATCACGCCGATGCCGGCCATGCCTGGCTGCGCGAGCGGCTGTTCCATGGCCTGACGGCGCGCTACCGAGTACTCAGCGAGCGTCTCGATCCTTCATGATGCCTATCGAAAAGCACGCGTGTTTTTCCTCCCCCTTCACATGCCTATCTACGTGGCGAAACGTTGATCGACTTAGCCTTGTCCCTTCGTTGCAACTGCGCATACTCTCAGGAGCATGAGATTAATAAAACGAAATAATGACAAGGAGTCACCGTGGATCTGGCAACCTTAATTGGTCTTGTAGGGGCCGCCTTGATGGTCGGCTTGGCGGTCTTACTCGGCGGGACAGCGTCGATTTTTTTCAGTCCGCTGTCGCTGCTGATTGTTTTCGGCGGCAGTCTGTGTGTAGTGCTGGCCAAGTTCAGCCTGTCCGAGTTCAAGGATGCCTTCAAGGCCGCGAGCCGCGCCTTCAAGTTCAAGCTGCCGAGCACCGAGCAGAGCATCGACGAACTGGTCGGACTGTCCAAACTTGCCCGCCAGAAAGGCTTGCTGGCACTGGAGAGCGAGGAGGTCAGTAGCCCCTTCCTGAAGCAGGGCCTGCAGATGTTGGCGGACGGTTACGATGACGAAACGATTCAGGTGATCTTGAAGAAGGAAAGGCTGCTGACGCTGGATCACAATGAGTCGGGGGCGAATGTGTTTTCGGCCTTGGCAGAAGTCGCCCCGGCGATGGGCATGATCGGCACCCTGATTGGCCTGGTACAGATGCTGACCAACATGAGCGACCCGGGCTCCATTGGCCCCGCCATGGCGGTGGCACTGCTCACCACGCTTTATGGCGCCATGCTGGGCACCATGGTGGCCAGCCCCATCTCCGACAAGCTGGCCCTGCGCATGACCCAGGAAGCCCGGATGCAGTCGCTGTGGACGGATGCGCTGCTGGCCATCAAGCACGAGCGCAATCCGCGCGTGGTAGAGCAGATGCTGCGTCTTTATCTCCCGCCCAAGCGTCGCGAACAGAGCGACGGCGAAGAGCCTGGTGACGAGAGCATCGAGGCGGTCGACAATGGATGAGCGTCCGGTACGCAAGAAGGCCGGTGTTCCTGGCTGGGTAGTGACCTTCGCTGATTTGATGTCGCTGCTGATGTGCTTCTTCGTCCTCTTGCTGTCATTCTCGGAAATCGATGCCCAGCGATTCGAACGGCTGGCCGGAGAGCTTGCCGAAGCCTTCGGGGTGCAGCGCGACGTGCCAGCCAGCCAGATCCCCATGGGTACGAGCCCGGCCTTGAAATCGTTTTCGCCTGGGCGTCCGACGCCATCGCCGCCCGATACGATCGAACAGAGCACCACCTCGCGGGAGCGTCACCTCGACACGGGCAGTTCCCAGGAGGGCCGAGAGTCTAGCCAGGCCGTGCAGGTGGCGAACAAGGTTGAGGCCATGCTCGAGGGTTCGGCGATGAAAGAACGCATGCAGGTCAAGACAGAGCGGCAGCGCGTGGTCATCCGCATCGACGAGCAGGGCACTTTCGCCTCGGGGTCAGCTAGCGTCTTGCCACCATTTCGCGATCTGCTTGATGAGATGGCCACGGCGCTCGTCGGTCTGCCTGGCATCGTTTCAGTGGATGGTCACACCGATAGCGTGCCGATTAGCGACAGTCGCTATAAAAGCAACTGGGCGCTGTCCGCCGCCCGCGCCTCGTCGGTCGCCACGGCCTTGTTAGCAAACGCCGAGTTGGCACCCGAGCGATTCATGGTTCGAGGTTTCGCCGCGACTCGTCCGCTGGATACGTCTGAAACGCCTGAGGCTCACTCACGCAACCGGCGGGTCGAGATCACCATCGACCTCAGCGAGTCTCCCGTAGCGTCCAGCCGAGCCAAGCTTGAGTCCCTGTCGCAGGACGCTTGATCCCTATGGCTAGCCAGTAGGAGACGGTTGCCTAGCTGGCCGGGTCGACCAGCCCGTTGAGAGAGGCATTGCGGCGGAACCAGCCGGCGATGCTGGCCCGCGGCAGTCGGGTCGGCAGTACCTCGTGGGGCACCGTTTCCGAAAGAAAGCAGACGAAGGTCCCGGCCTCGGGGCGGATACGGGTAAGCTCGTGCCCCGGCTCGGAAGGATCGAATATCGCCATTTCACCGCCGCCGTCGTCGGGCCAGTCCGAGTTCAGGTAGAGCACTGTCGAGACCACTCGGTTGGCGCGGCCGCGAAAGCTGTCGACGTGTTTCTGATAGAAGCTACCCGGCGGATAGTGGGCGAAATGCGCCTCGAACTCGAATAATCCCAGGTAGAGCTCGATATTCAGGGCGTGCTGCAGGCTATTCATGGCAGAGAGGTACTGGCGTTGCGGCAGGCTTTCCCGGTTAAGCCAGTGGATGGCATCCCCGCGAATATCACGGCGCAGTTCATGAGCCTCACCGCGTCCGATGCCGGCGTCGCGCAGAGCGTCGCGCGCCGCCAGGTCAGTCAACTCGTGCTGCAATGCACGGCAAAGGGCCGGGTCGATGAAGCCTTCGGCTACGCACCAGCCGTGCTCGACCAGGCCATCGACCAGGCGCGTCAGGCCAGCCGGGTCGAGCAGGGGGGTATCGGAGATCATGGCGCACTCATACGACGTTCGGGGCGGTAGCATAGCGCTCCCGCTGGGCGTTCGAACAGGCTGATCGGCATCGCGAAGCCTTCCGCTAGAAGCTCCACCAGCATCATCGCCGAGAGCCCCCAGATCACGTGGTCATCGTCCTTGGCCTCCTGCTCACGGGGATCCAGAGCACTGGGCAGCCCAGCATCGGGCGCTCTGTCGTTCGGTTCTCTGCCGCTCGGCCCTCTATCGCTTGGAACCCTGTAGCTTGGAACATAGTAGTCGCGTCCGTCGACCCGGATCACATCGGTATGGGTACGCTTGTCCTCGAGGAAGTGCGTCAGCGGCACCTCGAAGATGGCATCGAGCTCGCCAAGTTCAGGGACCAGCGTTAGGTCGGCAGGAATCAGCCCCACATAGGGGGTAACGCGAATGCCGTGTAGCGAAATGACATCGCTGAGGCGGCCGAGCAGCTGTACCCGGTCAGGGGGCAGGGCGATCTCCTCCTCCGCTTCGCGCAGCGCGGTATCCAGCAGGTCGTTGTCGCCGTGTTCCCACTTGCCGCCGGGAAAGGCCACCTGGCCGCTGTGCTGTTTTAGATGGGCGGCGCGGCGGGTGAACAGCAGCGTCGGTTCCGGGCGATCCACGATTGGCAGTAGCACCGCAGCACGGGGCATCTTGAGGGCCAGCCGTTGTGGCACATGTGCTTGCAGGCGATCGCGAAGATTCTCTAACATGGGGCTTCCACAGGGTTTATCTCCTTGTAACCAGCCCCCGTCAGAGCGTCAAGTGGGCATCCCACAGGCCGCGTGAGGACCGTCATGAATTTCTGCAGCCAGTGCGGGCAAAATGTCCGTTTTGCCATCCCCGAGGGCGATGACCGCCCGCGCTATCTGTGCGATGCCTGCGGTACCATCCACTACCAGAATCCGCGTATCGTTGCCGGCACTCTGCCGGTGAGTGGCAGCAAGGTATTGCTGTGCCGGCGGGCCATTGCGCCGCGCAAGGGCTACTGGACGCTGCCGGCTGGCTTCATGGAAAACGCCGAGACCACGGTTGAGGCAGCGGCCCGTGAGACCCGTGAGGAGGCACACGCCGAGGTCGAGATTCATGATCTCTATACCCTGATCAACCTGCCGCACATCGACCAAGTGTTCATGATCTTCCGCGCCGATCTTGCCGGCGGCTTCAGTGCCGGCCCCGAGAGCCTGGAAGTGGCGTTGTTCGAAGAGCACGAGGTGCCCTGGGACGAGCTGGCCTTTCCGACGATTGAGCGCACCCTTCACCACTACTTCAATGACCGGGTCGGCGAGCATTATCCGCTGCATATCAGCGATATCACGCCCGAGGATCGCGAACGTTACTTTGGTAGCGCCTGATCGTGGTTGGGGCTTGAGGCTACCCCTGCCGGGATTCACGGCCGGCCCTGCGGCGGGCCTGATCCGCTGTCCTTCTTAGCGCTTTTCCAGCGAACTTAAGGTGTCACTCGCCTGGGCTTACTAGCCCGGCCAGTGCAGCAGCAGCGCGATCACCGCGAAGTGCGCCGGATACCAGGCAAGCCATAGCCGCCGTGGCATTGAGTAGATGACTCGCGGCACCCAGCGCCAAGCACCGGCGGCCAGCAGTACCACGCTCAGGCAGGTCGCCACGGTGACCCCCTTGGCCATCTCGGAGCTGTTCATCAGGCCGGCGTTGAGCAATACCGGCAGTGCGGATGCCGCCGCCGCCACGCCGGTGAAACGGCCTGCGTCTGAGCGGGCGACACCGGCGAAGGCCAGCATGTAGAGCGGAATCATCACCAGCCCCTGGTGGCCGTATTCTACCCAGTCTCCCAGCACCCACCAGGCAAGTCCCAGCATGATCAAGATCGTGAGCGCAATCCCTGTGGGCATCGAGGCTTTTTGAGGCTGATCGAATGGCCTGTCGTGGCTGGTAGTGGACTGAAAGGCTCCACCGTTAAAAGGCGAATTCTGGCACACCAGATCACGGAGCAAGGTGCCGGCCGCAAGCCCCGCCGCCAGGGTGAAGCAGATGTTCAACTGAAAGCCGTCACGCGGCATGGTCATGTAGGGCAACTGGGCGGCCAGGCCGATGATCAGGATGCGCTTTGCATAGCGCAACGGGTTTCTGGTGTTGAAGAGGCCGTGCCAGGCCACCATGGCGGAAAACAGCGGGAAGGCAATGCGGCCGATCGACGAGCTCGCCCAACCGGCGTCCCAGCTGTCGGGCAGCAGATAGCGGGTGATGTGGTCCACGGTCATGGTGATTAGCGCCAGCCACTGGCCCCAGCCGGTCCAGTGAGACATCATCGCTCGCTCGGCAGGTGCTTGCCCAGTGCTGCGCTGGCCGCCCGTGGCTCGACTGTTCGCGGCCCGACCGTCCGCGGCTCGATGGATATCCTCAGGCACGGTGACGCTCATCGTCGAAGGTCGCCATCAGCTCGCTGCGCACGTCGTCTACCCAGGCACTGGGTTTCATGTAGACCCAGGCGCTGTGACGCTGGCCTTGATCGTCGGTGATCGCCAGCCGGCGACGTCGATAGCCGTCGTGATCATTGATGCGCTCGAGGCAATCGAGTGCATCGAGGGTTTGATTATCGACCCGGTAGAGCTCCCCCGCTACCAGATAGCCCTGGCCCCTGGCTTCGACCAGCACCGGCCGAAAGTCTTCACCATGCAGCACCAGCGGATAGGCATCGCAGGTCGTGCCAATATCGACGAACTCGGCATCGGCGAGGTGGTCCGCATGATTCCTGAACCCTCGCTTCAGTGTTCCGTAGACGAACATCAGGTGAGGCATGGCGGCTCTTCCTTGTGCGTAGTGGAGCATGTACTGGCGGCCCTTGTGCCCGATCCATATTACGCCTGTCAGCCACCGGCGCGCACCTGTTGCGTCGCGGCGACCGTCGGGTCGGCGTGCACGTAAAGCGACCTTGGGCCACTGGTCACTAAGGCATTGCACCTGCGCCCGGCGGGATGATCCCGCCGGGCGCGGCCAGGGCGTCGATGGCTTACTGGGTGGTGCTGCCAGACGCTTGCGAGGTGCTAGGCTCCTGCATCTCGGTAGCTTTCTCGTCGATCTCCTCTAGGCTGGCGTTCGAGGCCTCGCTCGGGAGCGTTTCGGCCTCGGCGTTCTGCTCTGCATTCTCCTCGGGTTCGAGCATTTCTTGCTGGGCTTCCTGCAGGCTCTCGTCGCTGGATGTGCCGCTGGATACCGGCTCCAACACCAAGGTGATGGGCTTAGTTTCGGCATCGGGGCCGACTTCGATGGCGTGGCGCTCCTGGGTGGTCCAGCGCAGGGTGCCGTCGGCGTCATACAGGTTCGCTTGGAGACTGTAGGCGTGGTCGGCATTAACCGCCGACGCATCGTAGTCGAGGGTAAATTCCACCGGCTCGCTGGCCTTGGGAATCACCGTGGTTTCGCTGATTGGGTCAGCATCCGCCTTGGCAACGTCTTGAAGGCTCACCGTTACCTCCGCTTCCTTTGGCAGCGGCGTCTCGGTGGCGAAGAACTCCAGCTTGCCTTGCAGGGTCCGGCGGGCCTGTTGCTTGGATTCCTGAGCCTGCTCAGTCTCCTGGGACTGTTCGGCCTGGTTGGTCGTCTCGTTTTTGGCGGCTTGCTCGCTGTCGTCTCCGCTGTCGCAGCCGGCCAGGATCAGCGTGCCGGTGAGAGTCGCTGCAATGACAAGATAACGTTTCAGCTTCATGGTGGTTCTCCCTTGGCATGGTGACCTTGAAAGGTGTGTCGGCCGCGATACCTGCAACCGCATCACCATGATCTTAACAAGGCAATGCGCAGGAAGGGTGAAAGCGGCTGTCGCCCGGCGGCGACGCTGACTTCGCCGCTCCCATACTCGGTCAGCTGTAGTGGTTCCGAGGGTGTCCGCGAGAAGGGGCGCTGCCGTCAGCGCTGTATCGCTCCAAATGCTCGGCTATTGCCCGGCTGGGGCGGCCGTCAGGCTTGGGCGGTGCCCGGCATGAAGCAGCCGTAGACCGTTGGCCACCACCAGCAGGCTGGCCCCCATGTCTGCGAAAACCGCCATCCACAGGGTCGCATGACCGCTGAAGGCCAGGGCCATGAAGACGGCCTTGAGACCCAGGGCGATAGCGACGTTCTGCATCAACACAGCGCGAGTGGCCCGTGACAGCTTCAAGAAAGTGGACAGCTTGCCCAGGTCGTCGTCCATCAGCGCCACATCGGCGGTCTCGATGGCCACGTCGCTGCCGGCGGCGCCCATGGCGAAGCCGATGTCCGCCCGAGCCAGCGCTGGCGCATCGTTGATGCCGTCGCCCACCATGCCGGTCACGCCATCTTTGGCGTGAGCCTCGATGGCGGCCAGTTTGTCTTCGGGCAGCAATTCGCCGCGGGCTTCGTCGATACCGGCTTCGGCGGCGATGGCGGCAACGGTGTGGCGGTTGTCACCCGATAGCATCAGGGTACGCACCCCGAGCTCATGCAGCTTGCCAATGGCCGAGAGGCTGGTGGGTTTCAAGGGATCCTGAACGGCAAACAGCGCCAGCACGCGGGTCGTGTCGCCGAGCATCACTACGCTGCCGCCCTGACGCTCCAGCGTCTCCAGGCGAGCTTCGAGGGCGTCGCTTTTGAGGCCGCGTTCGGCCAGTAGCCGACGGTTGCCAAGCCACAGTGAGGCGCCTGCTAGTTCACCTTCCACGCCCATCCCCGGGCGTTCCCGAAAGGCATCGACAGCCTGCTCCCCGGCATAGTCGGCAAGCTCAGCATGGATGGCCCTGGATACCGGGTGCGTCGAGCGTGCGGCGAGGCTGGCTGCCTGGCAGGCAAACCGTGCTCGGTTCGTGTCGGCTGGTCCGCTGCTCGGCTGGTCGTTCGGATCATCATCCACTGCGCTCCAGTGGGTCAGGCGAGGCTGACCCTGGGTCAGCGTGCCGGTCTTGTCTAGGGCCAGCCAGCGAAGCGCGCGGCCTTGCTCGAGAAAGCGGCCGCCCTTGATCAAGATACCGGACCGGGCGGCGGCGGAGAGCCCACTGACGATGGTCACCGGTGTGGAAATCACCAGCGCACAGGGGCAGGCGATGACCAGCAGCACCAGCGCCCGGTAGATGCCTTCGAGCCAGGTGACCTGCATGGAGGTCAAGACTCCCAGCAGGGGCCAGGCCAGGGCGGTGAGCACGGCGATGATCAGCACGGCCGGCGTGTAATAGGCGGCGAAACGGTCAATAAAGCGTTGGGTAGGCGCACGGCTGGCCTGCGCTTCTTCCACGGCATGAATGATGCGGGCGAGGGTGGTGTCGTTGGACGGCCGAGTGGTTCGATAGTCAACGTCACCCTGGCGGTTAATGGTCCCGGCGAAGACCGTTTCGCCTGGCCCTTTGTCCCGGGGCAGGCTCTCGCCGGTGATCGGCGACTCATCCAGCGTTGGCTGGCCGCGTATGATCTCGCCATCCAGAGGCAGGCGTTCGCCGGGTAGGACACGGATCACCTGACCCACGGCGACGGCGTCTGCGGCCACTGTCTTCCATTCGCCGTTTGGCATCTGGCATCGCGCCTTGTCCGGGGCGGTATCCAGCAGGTCGCGAATGGCCCGGCGGGCGCGGTCTAGCGAGTGGGCCTCGATGCGTTCGGCCAGGGTGAAGAGGACCATGACCATGGCGGCTTCCGACCAGTGGCCAATCAGCATCGCACCGGTCACCGCCACGCTCATCAAGGCGTTGATGTTGAGGCTGCGGTGGCGAAGCGCTACCCATCCCTTGCGCCAGGTGGGCAGGCCGACCAGGCCGATGGCGGCAAGCGCCAGCAGCGCTGAGAGCCAGGTCGCGGCGGCGGCACTGGTCCAACCCGCCAGTTCCGCTCCCAGCGCTAGAGCGGTGGCCACTAGCAGCTTGCCCCAGCGGGCGCTGAACGATTCTGGCACGGCTTGTGAGCCCTCAGCGGTGCCGTCGGCATCGAGGGGTTGAGGCGTCATGCCCAACTCACTAACCCTTGCTGCCAGGGCATCAGGGTCGCCATCCATATGGTGGATGCTCAGTACCCGAGCCATCAGATCGAAGTCCAGAGCGACGACTCCGGGCGCCTGGGCCAGTGCCTTGCGCAGCAGCGCCTCCTCGGTGGGGCAGTCCATTTCCTCTATGCGCAGACGCAGGGTCGTGGCGCCTTGCGGTGCACTCGGGGGCTTTTTACTGACTTGGTCCGCTGTTGGCGCCCCGCAGCAGCCGCCAGCGGCATGGCCATGGCTTGGGGCTGAGTGATGCTGATGATCATGCTGGTGGGAACGGTTTTGAGAACGTCCGTGAGCGGGCTGGTGGTCATGTTCATATGTGTGATCACTGGGCATCGTGAACTCCTCGGGTCATCGCTTGCTCCATGACAAACCCTATAGGCAGTATAGGGTCAAGCCTTGCAGGGGCCCCCATCATGGCCCCTCATTTCAGCCCCTTATTCCAGCCAGGAGAATCTGACCATGAAGATCGGTGAGCTGGCAAAGCGCAGCGGCTGTCGCGTCGTCACCATCCGCTATTACGAACGTGAAGGGCTCTTGCCCGAGCCCGCCCGTACGGCAGGTAATTACCGGACCTACGGCGAAGTCCACGCCGAGCGATTGGCTTTCATCCGGCATTGCCGGGTGCTGGACATGACCCTGGACGAGATTCGTGCCCTGTTGGAGTGCCACGACCACCCGGAGCAGCCTTGCCACGAGGCCGACGCCCTGATCGATGCTCACCTGACCCACGTGGCAGAGCGTATTGCCAAGCTGCAGGCCCTCGAGCAATCGCTCGTGGCACTGCGGGCGCGCTGTCAGGGCCAGCGGCCTGCCAGTGAATGCGGCATTCTCAAAGAGTTGGCTCGGCCACCGGAAGACGAGGCGGGGTTGGTTTCGGGGGAGGGGGGCGTTCATGTGCCGGGGACGCACCCGCCCCGGATGCATCCGAGGGTCTGAATGGCTACCCAGGCGACAGGGCATTGGCTAATTAAGGCACCCCGACTGCATTCGCACGGCGGGTAGCTAACAGAGAGGATTCGACCTCTCATCTTGATAAAAGTGCACGAGCTGTCGCATTAAGGCCCCTTTTGTTCGTATTTAGTGCCAGAGTGCTGCGAGCTTTGTGAGAGGTTCTAAAAGAGTTTGCCAACCAAGAGAACCTGAAATGAAAAAAACAATGATGGTGACAAGCATCTCCCTGGCCCTGATGGCGACCGCAACCCAAGCCTGGTCGGATGTTCGGACACTGAAATTTCACAGCGGGTTGGCGGAGTCGCGCCCTGAGGCGGCATCGATCGAGCACTTCGCCGAGCTGGTCGATGAGTATTCAGATGGCCAACTGCAGGTCGACGTCTACCATGCAGGGTCGCTGGGTCTGAAGGAAGCCGACATGCTGCGCATCATGCAGCGTGGCATGGTCGACATGGCCCTGATGTATGGGGAGTACTATAACCGCGATGCGCCGGAAATGGCCTCGGTCTACGCTCAGGGCGCCATCACCGAAGCGGAGCAGCACCTCGACATCCTACCTACCCTGCGAGAGCTGTATCGCGAGGGTTATGCCGACTGGGGCATTCATACCGTAGGCGGCGTCGTCGCACCGGTCTTCGATGTGGGCCTGCACTGCAAGGAGCCGGCCAACACTCTCGAAGGGCTGCGCGACAAGAAGGTGCGGGTCTGGTCGGGCCACCTCGTCGAGACCTTCGACCGCCTCGGTATTTCGGCCCAGGTGATTCCACAGAACGACATGTATCTGGCGTTGCAGACCGGGGTCGTGGATTGTGCCTACTATCTCTCTACCGTGGCCAAGACCGTTTCCCTGCAGGAAGTGACCGACTACGAGGCCTACCTGCATCCCTGGGCGGCGTCACCCTGGATGTTCGGGGTCAGCGATCGGACCTGGAACAGCCTGGACGAGCAGCAGCAACAGATCCTGACCCGCGCCGGCGAAGAAATCTGGGAAGAAACCCGCGCGAAGGCGGTGGATCCCGAGCGCGAGGCCGCTGCTCGCGAGGAACGCGAAGCCATGGGTATCACCGTGCTGCCGGCATTCTCGGACGAGGACGTACAGACCTTCGTGGATGCGGCCTGGGAAGCCTGGCATGAAATGGCCAGCAACGCGGGTGAAAAAGGCCTTCGTTACTACGACACCGTGACCGGTGAACTCCAGAGCGATTCCCAGTAAGCCGTCATCGAGAGAGGCATTTGATGAAAGTCTTGTCTACCTGGTTGGACAGGCTGGTATACGGGGTATTCCTGATAGGCGTATGTGGAGGGGTGTTCATGACCGGCCTGGTGCTGGTCAGCACCCTGATGAGATATCTGGCCGGAAGCCCGATCGGTTTTTCCGATGAGCTTTCCGGCCTGCTGTTCTTGTCCCTCTCGTTTCTGTCGCTTCCCCACGTATTGAATACCAGTCAGCACATTCGCATCGACTTGCTGGTGCGGACCCTTTCCCCGCGGCTGGCCGTGGCGGCCGATATCTTCGCCAATGGGATCTTCATCGCCTTCGCGGCGATCTTCGCCTACGAGGCCTGGGACTTCATGACCTTCTCCATGCAGATCGGCTCGCGTTCCGAGATCAGCGGGGTGCTGCTGTGGCCCTGGATGGCGCTGATGCCGCTGTCGATGCTGCTGTGCATTCTGATTGTCGTGAGAAACGGGCTACGCGGCCTCTTTGGCCGCGATGCGTCATCCTTGGAGGGTCAGTCATGAGTTGGGCGATTCTGAGTGCCGGCCTGCTGGTCTTCTTGGGCAGCGGCGCCGTTCTGGGGGCGGCCCTGGGCTTGACCGGCTTCATTCTGCTGCATTTCCAGGCTGGCGGTGCCTCGGCGCTGGCGATCAACTCGGCCTGGAACCTGCTGACCGAGTTCACGCTGAGCGCGGTGCCGCTGTTCATCTTTTTGGGCGATATCCTGTTGGCCAGCGGGGTCTCCACCCGGGTCTACAACGGCCTGACGCCGCTGTTTCGGCGCATTCCCGGTCAGTTGCTGCATACCAATATCGCGGTCTGCACCCTGTTCGGTGCGGTCAGCGGCTCTAGCACCTCCACCGCGGCGGCGATCGGTTCGGTGGGCTATCCCGAACTGAGCAAGCGTGGCTATTCGCCAAGCATGATCGTGGGCACCCTGGCGGCGGGGGGCACCCTTGGGCTGCTGATTCCGCCCAGCCTGGCGCTGCTGATCTATGGGGCGACCCAGAACGTCTCGATCGGCAAGCTATTCCTGGCGGGCATGCTGCCTGGCCTCTTGATCGCGCTGGCGTTCTTCGGATGGATCATGGTGCGCGCGAGCCTCGGCTCGCCGGTGGCACCGTCGCGGGAAGAGAAGATGGACTGGGGCGCGGTGGGCCGTGGCCTGCTGGAGGTCTGGCCCCTGCCGATCCTGATCTTCTTCGTACTCGGCACCATCTATATGGGCATCGCAACGCCGACCGAGGCGGCGGCCTTGGGCGTGACGGCCAGCATCGTGCTCGGCCTGACCTGGGGCGATCTCGACATGCCGAAACTGTGGGGCGCCTTCAAGCATGCGTCGATGATGTTCGGTGCCATCGCCATGATCCTGATCGGTACCGTGATTCTGTCCCAGGCGGTGAGCCTGCTCGGCCTGCCGCGGGCGGCCGTCGATGCCATCTCCGGGCTGGGGCTGGATCGCTATGGCGTCCTGATGATGATCGTGCTGGTCTACCTGCTGCTCGGCTGCTTCTTCGATGGCATTTCTCTGCTGCTGATGACCCTGCCGATTACCTTCCCGATGATCACCAGCCTGGGCTTCGATCCCGTCTGGTTCGGCGTCATCGTCACGCTGCTGATGGAGATCGGGATGATCACGCCGCCGGTCGGGCTCAACCTGTTCGTGCTCTGCTCCATCACGCACAACGAGGTGAGCCTGCCCGATGCCGCCAAGGCCTCGCTGCCTTACTGGTTGATCCTGCTCGGCGCCGTGGGCATCTTCACCGCCTTCCCCGAGCTGATTCTGTGGCTTCCCAGCATGCTGTAGTCGGATACCCTCGGCGGACACGCCGGGGGTAGTTCGCAGTCCCATACTCGGCGACACTCTTCCTAGTCAGCGCGGCGTCTTTGTCAGTGCGGTTTCTCTGCGACGTCGCCTGCCCGGCCGCGCCGGTCCCCCTTTCAGCTACACGACACGCAGGTCCGTTCGAGATGACAATGCTCGTCGGGTATACGTCATGGCGAAAAGCGCCAGATTCTATAGTCCGCTGATCAGCAAGAACAGGGCCTTCATTGACATGGGGGACGGCGAGGCGGCGATCGTCGGCAAGCGACGCATTGCCTTCGTGCTGTTCGATCATTTTTCCCTGATGGCCTTCACCGGCGCCTTGGATGTCCTGGTGACGGCCAACCTGGTCAAGGCGCCAGTGCAGTACCACGTCATGGTCGTGAGTATCGACGGTCGTCGCGCGATGAGTGATCTGGGAATCGAGGTGGCCGTGGATGGGGCCCTGAGCGACCTTCGCGAGGAGACGCTTGACTGTCTCATGCTGTGCGGTGGCTATCGTCTCGCCATGCGGTCTTACCCTTGTCTCACTGCCAAGCTGCGGGCCGCGGACTATGCGGGTTGCCTGCTGGGAGGCCTATGGAACGGCGCCTACTTCATCGCCGCAGCCGGGCTGCTCGACGGATACGAGTGTGCCTTTCATCCCGATGGCCGAGCCATGATGGCGGAGGAGTTTCCTGGCGTGACGATCTCGGCGCAGAACCATGTCGTCGATCTCGAGCGGGCGAGCTGCGCGGGGGCCAACAGCTCGCTGGACATGATGCTGTCGATCATTCGCCGGGACTGTGATGCGGCCTGTATCGCCGCCATCGAGGAGGTGCTGAGCTGTGACAAGGCCCCGAAGGCGCTCGATATCTCGGCGATCAGCGTCGACCAGGACCTCACGCTGCCACCGTCACTCAAAAGTGCGCTCGAGCTGATGCATCACAATATCGACGAGCCGCTACCGGTCGGCGAACTGGCGGCCTGCGTCGGGGTCTCGAGGCGCCAACTGGAGCGCCTGTTCGGCAACTGCTTGAAGACCACGCCGGCGCGCTATTATCTGGAGCTGCGGCTGACCCGGGCGCGACAGCTAGTGCAGCAGACCAACAGGAACCTCGCCGACATTGCCGTGGCGACGGGCTTCGTCAGCATCTCCCACTTTCGGCGCTGCTTCGGCCAGCTGTTCGGGATGTCTCCCGGGCGTTTTCGCAAGGCGTCGCGGAAAGACTGAGAGTGCCGGCCCCAAACGAAAGCGGCCCCTGCTGACAGGGGCCGCGATGCATCACAGGACGGATGACGTCGGAGGCTTACTTGGCCTCGAAGTAGTCGCTGTAGATTTCTTGGTAAGTGCCGTTGTCCTTCAAGGTGGCAAGCGCCTCGTTGAAGGCGTTCGCCAGCTCTTCGTCGCGCTGGCGGAAGGCGATGCCGAAACCGTCACCGAAGTACTCCTTGGGCTCGGTGATCATTTCGCCGATGACCTTGTAGTCGCCAGCCTTGCTGTCGATCAGCGTGGCCTTGCCTACCGGGAAGTCGAGGAAGACGATGTCCAGACGGCCGGCATCCATATCCAGCACCATGTCGTCGGCGGTGGCGTAGCGGTTCACGTCGGCCACGTCGCCGAAGTTATCGGTGACGTAGTTGTCCTGCAGGGTGCCGCGCTGCACGCCGATGGTCATGCCTTCCAGCGTCTGCGGGTAGGGCATTTCGATGTCGCTTGCGGCCGGGGCGAACCAGGCAGAGGGCGGCGTGAAGTACGGGTCCGAGAACAGCACCTGCTTGCGGCGATCGTCGTTGATGGTCATGGACGACATGATGGCGTCGTACTTGCGGGCCATCAGGCCGGGAATGATGCCATCCCAGCCCTGCACGACCCACTCGCACTGAATGCCGATCTCGGCGCAGAGCGCATTGCCAAGCTCGATGTCGAAGCCGGTCAGCTCGCCATCGGGTGTGCGGAATTCCATTGGCTCGTAGGGCACGTCGACGCCGATGCGGATGTCGCGGACGTCGGCGTTGGCGCTACCGGCGAAGAGAGTGGCGCCGATCAGGCTGATGCCGAGGATTGTCTGGATCTTCATGGAGGATGTCTCCGTTATTGTAGTGAATCACCTTGTGGGTGATATCCGCCGCCCAAGATAGCGCACCCAGGGGGCGTCCGGAAGGGGAAAGCAGGCGCAATATCGTCCTGCTCTCCAACGCTTGTTTGACGCTAAGCCGTTATTGTCCCGACGGTTTGAGGTGCACCAGCAGGCGCTTCTCAAGATAGCGGAACAGGTAGAGGATGCTGAAGGTCAGGCACAGATAGATCGCCGCCACGAACAGGAAGGCATCGAAAGGCGCGTAGAAGCGCGCATAGACGAAGCGGGCCGCCCCGGTCAGGTCCATGATCGTGACCACGCTGGCGATGGCGCTGGCATGCAGCATGAAGATCACCTCGTTGCCATAGGCCGGCAGGGCGCGGCGGAAGGCGCTGGGCAACACGATGCGCCGCATCATCAGCCACCAGGACATGCCGTAGGCGCGGGCCGCCTCTATTTCGCCGCGGGCAGTGGACTTGATGGCGCCACGGAAGATCTCGGTGGTGTAGGCCGCAGTGTTCAGCGTGAAGGCGATCAGCGCCGGTACGAAGGGCTTCTCGAGAATCACCCACAGCCAGGTGTCCTGAATGCCGTCGATGAAGACGACCCCGTAGTAGATCAGGTATAGCTGCACCAGCAGCGGCGTGCCGCGGAAGACGTAGCAGTAGAAGAAGATAGGCAGTTGGATCCAGCGGTGTTTCGAGCCGCGCCCGATGGCCAGCGGCACCGCCAGCACCAGGCCGATGACCAGCGACAGGAAGACCAGCTGGACGGTAGTGACCAGGCCTTCGCCATAGTAGGAGAGGGTCTGCAGGGTGAAGATGGTGTTATCGGCCAGCAGCCCCTGGATCCATTGCGTTAGCGATTCCATTAGTTGCTCTCCCCGAAGCCGACGTCATAGCGCTTCTGCAGCTTAGCGAAGCCCCACTCGGAGACGCTGGCGATCAGCAGATAGATGGCGGCCACGATCAGCATGAAGGTGAAGGGCTCGCGGGTGGCCTTGGAGGCCTCGGCGGCCACGCGCACCATATCGGAAAGCCCGATGACCGACACCAGCGCCGTGGTCTTGAGCAGCACCATCCAGTTGTTCGACAGGCCCGGCAGCGCATGGCGCATCATCAGCGGGAAGCGAATGCGCCGGAACATCAGCCAGTTGGTCATGCCATAGGCGCGACCGGCTTCGATCTGACCGTTATCGACCGCCATGAAGGCGCCGCGGAAGGTTTCGCCCATGTAGGCACCGAAGATCAGGCCGATGGTCAGTACCCCGGCCACGAACTCGTTGACGTTGATGAAGATGTCGATATCGAACTGGTAATAGAGCCAGTCGGTAACCTGGTTGATACCGATCTGGCCGCCGAAGAACAAAAGCATCATCAGCACCAGATCCGGCACGCCGCGGATGATGGTGGTGTAGAGGGTGCCGATGCGGTGCAAGATCCAGCTACGCGACATCTTCGCGCTGGCGGTGAGCAGGCCGAGTATCACCGAGAGAATCAGCGACAGCACCCCTAGCTGGATGGTGATCATGGCGCCTTCGAACAGGCGCGGGCCGTAGCCATGCAGGTCGATCATGTGTGTCTCCTTGTCCCGAGGCGGCGCATCAGTGCTTGGGTGCCAGGAACTGCTTGAGGCGCTCGGACTTGGGATTGCCGAGCACCTCATCGGGCGGGCCGGCTTCTTCGACCTGGCCCTGGTGCAGGTAGATCACTTCGGTGGAGACATCCCTTGCGAAGGCCATCTCGTGGGTGACCACGATCATGGTGCGGCCTTCCTTGGCGAGGTCGCGCATGACCTTGAGCACGTCGCCGACCAGCTCTGGGTCGAGTGCCGAGGTCGGCTCATCGAACAGCATCACCTCTGGATCCATCGCGAGCGCCCGGGCGATGGCGCCGCGCTGCTGCTGGCCGCCGGACATCTGCGCCGGATAGTAGTCGGCACGCTCGGCAAGCCCAACCCGCTCGAGCAGCTCCCGGGCATGGGTGATGGCTTCCTGGCGAGATTTGCCGAGCACATGGATCGGCGCCTCGATGATGTTTTCGAGCAGCGTCATATGGGCCCAGAGGTTGAAGCTCTGGAAGACCATCGACAGCTTGGCGCGCATGCCCACCACCTGTTTCCAGTCGGCCGGCTCGCGTCCGTGCTTGGTCATCTTGAAGCGGATGTCCTCGCCGTGGACGATCAGGTCGCCCTCGTCGGGCTGTTCGAGCAGGTTCATGCAGCGCAGGAAGGTGCTCTTGCCGGAGCCGGAGGCGCCGATCAGGGTGATGACATCGCCCTTCTTGGCCTTGAGCGACAGGCCTTTCAGTACTTCGGTGTCACCGAAGCGTTTCTTGATATTACGTACTTCCAGGGGAATAGGCGTAGCGGCCATGGATTCGAGCTCCAGTGCAGGGGGCCTCGTGCCGGGGACGACGGCAGGGCAGGGAATCAGCGTGGCTGGCGCGAAAAAAGGGGCGATTCTACCAGCCTACGAGCGGCGTTTCAGAACCGATCTCGGTTGGCGTGCTACGACTTTTGTCTGGACGAGGGCTGTGGGAGAGCATAGGGAATTCCTCTAACTTTTTGTTTTAATAAATATAATTCTAACGATTCTGAGTCGGGCGTTTGTGTCGCCGCCTATCGGTCGTCGCCGGCAGGCTTGGATTCCGAGGCCATTGATCTTTGGCCGGGATCATGCGGGCGGCGCCACCTCGACGACCAGCAGTGCGGCACGCGCGCCTATTTCAACCTTGGCATTGGGGAAAACTACCCGCTGCGGGTGCTCTCCGACCACATAGTCACCGGCCTTGGCATCACGGGCGAGACATTCGCCGGGGCAGAACTCGTTGAAGTTCGGTGTGGCCTCATCGAAACATAGGACGAAGTCTTCGGATTGGCGCATGAGCTCGTGCTCGACACGGAAGAAGTGCATAGCGTTGGCCGGCGCCCCCGGCGGCTCGTGACCTTCGGTCAGCGCCTCGAGCAGGGCGCGCATGGGGCGTAGGGCGCCGAGTTCATTGTCGCCGAAAGGGGCGACGCGCCCCAGTTCCAGGGTAAATGCCTGAGTGCCATGATAGTGGCGCGAGTAATGAGAGAAGGTCCAGCTATGACAGTGCTGGTGGAGAACGGCCTGGATGCCGGCCCGGGACAGCCACTGCCACTGCGAGGACTCGGTGGTCACCTGCTCGGTGAAGGGTTCGACCGCGAAGCGCGTATAGCGGCTGTCGCGGATCGCCGTATGCAGGTCGAAGTGAAGCGCTGGCAGTGTCGCGTGGCGGGCGAAAAAGTCATCCACGGCGGCCATCAGGGTGCGGGCCCGGTCCGGCTCCTCACCGCTGGCGGTAAGGTTACGTTTGAACAGCCGGTTCAGGTTGGTGGTGATGAAGCGCTCGCCGGCCCGCAGCGCCGGAGGATTGCCGATCAGTATCAGCACTGGTGCCCCAAGGCGAACCAGCCCGGCCTCGAGCCGGGCGAGCAGCTCACCGACGAGTTCTACCGGCGCCGTCTCATTGCCGTGCACCGCAGCCGATAGCACGCAGGCTCGGGCATCGGGCAGCGTTTGATTAGGCGTGAGCTCGAGAATGCCGGGGCCGTGAATCCGATAGTGGCCGAAGGGCAGGCGGCCATGGTCGCTTGATGGCGCGACGTCATCGAGCAGTTGATCGAGCCAGTTATCCAGCATAAGGGGATCCCGCTTGGCGAGCACGGCGCTCGGTAAGGGCGTTTATAGTGGTCAGCGTCGGCTGACAAGACGCGGGAGCGAGCGAGTGAAGAGTCATTGAGGCGCCTGCTTGTCGAGTTGTTGTCATGATAGCCGTCATAAGGCGGTCGCCAGTTAACGCCCACCTTCCGAATCCATTGCGATGGCGGCAAGGCCGGACGTCGAGCTGATGAAAATGACCGGTGCGATCGTGAAAGCCCAGGGATCTGCAGACGAGGCGGGGAAGGGTGAAAAGCCAGGCGTCCTGTGCGGACTGCCTGGCTATTGCATCATGGGGCTGGCATGACAGGCTTCACGCTCAGATGCCGCGGGCGCCCGTATAGATCGTATAGATCGATTGGCTGGCGGTCATCAGCAGCCGGTTGCGGTCATCGCCGACAAAGCAGACGTTGGCGCAGACTTCCGGAAGCAGAATGCGACCGATCAGCGCGCCATCCGGCGCAAAGATGCTGACGCCATCGACGCCTTCCCCGCCGGATGTGCCGACCCAGAGGTTGCCATCCGTATCGACCGTCATGCCGTCATAGCCTTCACTTTCACTGGCCACCAGACGGTGCGCGTCTTCGAGACGCTGGCCATCGTCGGCGAGGGTGAAACGATTGATGGTGGCGGGCTGGTCGGGATAGTGAGAGGGCGCGGTATCGGTCACATAGAGCGTCTTGCCATCCGGCCCCAGGGCAATGCCGTTGGGCTTGTAAAGCTCCGTGGTCAGTACCTTGGGCTGGTCCATGCCGTCTTCCCAGTAGTAGACGGCCGTATCCAGCTCCAGTTCGCGACGATGCCCTTCGTAGTCGACGTGAGCGCCATATCCCGGATCCGTGAAGATGATCCCGCCATTCTTCAGGGTCACGAGGTCATTTGGGGCGTTGAGGCGCTTGCCGTTGAACTGATCGGCCAGCACGCTGACGCTGCCGTCCCATTCATAGCGTACTAGCCGCGCGGGTGAATGCTCACAGGCCACCAGTCGCCCCTGGGCATCGAAGGCATTGCCGTTGGAATGGCCGACTTCGTAGCGCAGTACGCTGACCTGGCCGGTGGCCTCGTCCCAGCGCATTTGGCGTGCCCTGGGAATATCGCTGAACACCGCATAGCGACCAACGGCATTCCAGGCCGGCCCCTCCAGCCAGAGTCCGCCGCTCCAATGGCGTTCGAGGGGTGAGTTGAACAGCTTGTAGCGATCGAAGCGCTCATCGAGAGACTGCCAGGCCTCGATCGGATAGCGCGATGGTGGGGCGTCGGTAAGGCCTCCTGCCATGAGAGTGGGGGCGGCCATGGCGGCGCCTAAGGCGGCCGAGCCAGTGAGAAACTGGCGCCTACCTAGCTGGTGTCCGAGAAGTCGTGTCATGAGCTGTTCCTTTGCTGTGAGTGAATCGAGGTTGCCGGTGCCATTTCTAGCGTATGTTGAATCCTTATTTTCGTATGTCAGACATTGTGTGTAGTCAGCGATCTGTTGGCTGGGTAGTGCACGTAAGACGAAAGGTTAAAGATCCCTATGCCATGCGCCGATATTGCCTCTTGCAGCAAACCTTAGGACGCAAGCACTAGGAGCCATTCGGGCTCAGGGTGAAAGGGAGTATCAATGAGATGAGTACGAGTGGAGCAGTTGCCTTGCACGATGCGTCGCATGCCGACACAGGGGCGTCAGCGGCATCAAGGGGAAGGTCCGTCAGAACGACGAAGTGGACACTCAAGCGCAAGATGTGGCTGACGCTTGCCCTGATGTGGGTGGTGATGATTGGCATCGTCTTCAGCATGGCGTTGCAGAACCGAGACGTGATGTATGAAGAACGCCAGCAAGCCCTGTCGAGCACCATCGGCATGGTGCACACCCTGCTAGACGGCTACGCCGGGCGTGTCGAGTCCGGCGAGTTGAGTACCAGTGAGGCCCAGCAACTGGCGGTCGATGACCTGGATGCCATGCGCTTCGGGGCCAACCGCTCAAACTATGTTTTCGTGTTCGATGAGCAGGCCGATATCGTCTACCACCCGCGTCGGGATGCGGGCTCCGACATGAGTGATTATCAGGACCCCAAGGGGGTGGCGGTGTATCGCGAACTCGCGACGCTTGCGGGCCAAGGCGGGGGCTTCTTGCACTATCACTCCTTGCGTAGCAAAGATGATGGCTCCTCCCTGCTCTCCAAGGTTAGCTATGTCGAGCGGTTCCAGCCCTGGGGCTGGAATATGGCGGCGGGGGTCTATACCGATGACATCCAGGCGGCCTTCTACAAGAAGCTAGGCCAATACACCATCATTCTTCTGATCGCCGGTGGTGCCCTTACGGCCGCCTTTCTGCTGTTGATTAAAAGCGTATACCGCAGCCTGGGCGGAGAGCCGAAGCTGGCAGCAAGCGTCGTGAGTCATATTGCCCAAGGAGATCTGACCCAGCCCACAGCGCTGCGCCAGGGTGATGAAAGCAGTCTGATGTATGAAATCGAACGCATGCGTCTGGAGCTCTCTGCGATGATCGCCAGGATTCGTCAGTCCAGCGAGTCGATCGATACGGGAACCAGTGACATTGCCCAGGGCAACAATGACCTTTCCGCGCGAACCGAGCAGCAGGCGGCATCGCTTGCAGAAACCGCCTCGAGCATGGAAGAGCTGACCGCTACCGTTCGACAAAATGCCGAAAATGCTGGGCATGCCAGCCAGCTGTCCTCTCACACCACCGAGTCGGTGGCTAGCGGCCAGAAGACCATTTCTCAGGTGGTGACGGCGATGGGGGAGATTCGCGAGAGCTCCGAAGAGATCGCCAACATCATCACCATGATCGATGACATCACCTTCCAGACCAATCTGCTGGCGCTCAATGCCTCGGTCGAGGCGGCAAGGGCCGGTGAGCAGGGGCGCGGCTTTGCCGTGGTGGCCAGCGAAGTGCGTAACCTGGCCGGTCGTTCGGCCAGTGCCGCCCGGGATATTCGCACCCTGATCGAGCGGTCGACGGGGCAGGTGGAGTCGGGCGTGAAGCTGGTCGACCAGGCCGATGCCGGCATGGTCGATATCCGTGACAGCGCCCAGAAGGTCACCGACCTGATGAAGGAAATTTCGGCGGCGTCCAATGAGCAGTCATCGGGCATCGAGCAGGTCAACCAGGCGGTCAGCCAGATGGATCAGGTCACCCAGCAAAACGCGTCACTGGTGCAGCAGGCAGCCGCTGCAGCGAGCTCGCTGGAAGCCCAGTCAGCGGATCTCTACAGGACGGTCGGCCACTTTCGCGTGCCCGCCAACGCCTGATACGCAAGCCTCTTGATTCGGCGCCATCCTATCCCCCGGCAGCAAATACCGGGGGATTTTTCATTGGGGCAAAATCAGTGGGGCGATCAGTGGGGAGGACAGGTCTGGCCCTGCTCGACCTTGATCAGGTCGTCAACGGCAAAGTCGAGTTCGGCGGCGCGCTCCACCAGTCCCTGATAGGTGTCCTGGGATATCGTTGGGGTACGGGCCAGAATCCACAGATAGTCGCGATTAGGGCCGGCCACAAGGGCGTGCTGGTAGTCGGGGTCGAGTTCCAGCACGTTGTACCCTCCGTAGAAAGGGCCAAAGAAGCTGACTTTCAGGCGGGCCACGCTCGGTTCACCGATAAAGTACGCCTTGCCTTCGGCCACGTTGGGTTCGCCGGTCTCGAGGTTCACGCCAGCGTTGACCACCTTAACCCCGTCGTCATCGCGCATGGAGTAGTCGGCGGTAACGCAGTCGAGTCCTTCTTCGAAGCTGTGATCGAGGCGCGCGATTTCGTACCAGTGGCCAAGGTAGCGGTCCAGATCGAAGCCAGTGACCGCCTGCGTGCCTTCGGGGATGCCTGTGCAGCCGCTAAGAAGCCCTCCGGCGACGAGGGGCAGGGCAACGGCAAATCGGCGAGGCGAGAGCCTGCGAATATGATCGTGAAGCGGCATGGCGGCTCCTGGGAGGTGATAATGAGCCTTCATCATAAGCGATTCATGATGTGGCGCCAGGGCCGCCAACGTCCTTGGTGCCTCAGCCGGCGGCGATCCGTTCGGCAATCGCTTGACCCAGCGCCTGAGTTGAGCCCGAGCCCCTGAGGTCAGGTGTCAGCACCCTGGTATCCCCCTCGGCGAGCACCGCCTCGAAGGCGGCCACGATGGCATCGGCGGCCTCCTTGTAGCCCAGGTGCTCGAGCATCATGGCGCCGGACCAGATCTGGCCGATAGGGTTGGCGATATGCTTGCCGGCAATGTCCGGGGCACTGCCATGTACCGGCTCGAACAGGCTCGGGAAGGTTCCCTCCGGGTTGATGTTGGCCGAAGGCGCCACACCGATGGTGCCGGTGCAGGCGGGGCCTAGGTCGGAGAGGATATCGCCGAACAGGTTGCTGGCCACTACCACGTCGAACCAGTCCGGGTGCAGGACGAAATTGGCGGTCAGGATGTCGATGTGGAACTGATCGACGTTGACGTCCGGGTAGTGCTGGCCCATGGCCGCCACGCGCTTGTCCCACCAGGGCATGGTGATGGCGATGCCGTTGGACTTGGTCGCGGAGGTGAGTTTTTTCCTGGGCCGGGTAGCGGCCAGGTCGAAGGCATACTTGAGTACCCGGTCGACGCCGTGGCGGGTCATCACCGTTTCTTGAATCACCACCTCGCGGTCGGTGCCTTCGAACATGGTGCCGCCGACGCTCGAGTACTCACCCTCGGTATTCTCGCGTACCACGTAGAAGTCGATATCACCCGGTTCACGGTCTGCAAGCGGGCTCTTGATGCCGGGCAGCAGGCGGCAGGGGCGCAGGTTGACGTACTGATCGAACTCACGACGAAACTTAAGCAGTGAGCCCCACAGGGAAATGTGGTCGGGCACCTTGTCCGGCCAGCCGATGGCGCCATAGAAGATGGCATCGAACTGGGAGAGGGTCGCGTGCCAGTCGTCCGGCAGCATCTGGCCGTGTTCGAGATAGTAGTCGCAGCTGGCGAAGTCAAAGGGCTCGAGCTCAAGCTCAATACCGAAGCGCTTGGCGGCTGCTTCGAGAGCGCGTACGCCCTCGGGCATGACTTCTTTACCGATGCCGTCACCGGCGAGTATGGCGATACGATGGCTCATGGGGCTTCCTCGAAGAGGGGGAGTGGCGAGTTGCTCAGTCTACTCGCCACCGTTCGCTGCATAATCAGGCTATGATGCAAGTTATTGTTGCGCTCAAGTGGAGAATGCCTGTTGGCCCAACTCGATGACCTCGCTTTCTTTCTGCGGCTGGCCCAGTGCGGCAGCTTGACCGCCACCGCGCGTGAGCTAGGCCTGTCGCTGTCGGCGGTCAGCAAACGGCTCAAGCAGATCGAGTCGCGGCTGGGGGTGGAGCTCGCCAGCCGCACCACGCGCCGCCTGACGCTGACCGCCGAAGGCGAGCTCTATTGCCGGCGCGGTGCCCTGATTCTCGACGAGCTCGGTGAGCTGGAAGAGACCCTCGGTGACCGGCGTGCTGATCTTTCGGGCCGCCTGCGTATCAACGCCACCTTCGGCTTCGGTCGTGCTCATGTCGCGCCCCTGCTGTCGTCGTTCTGCCAGCATCACCCGGCCCTATCCGCTTGGCTTGAACTGACCAACTTCCCGATGAACCTCAGCGATCAGGGCTTCGATATCGGCATTCGGGTCGGGGAGCCGCCGGATTCACGGCTGGTGGCGCGGCGAATTCTCGCCAATCGTCGCCTGCTATGTGCGGCGCCGTCCTATTGCCAGGCCATGCCTCGGCTCGAGACGCCGGCGGATCTGGGCCAGCACCGCTGCCTGGTGATTCGTGAGAATGACAGCGACTTCGCGCTGTGGCGCTTCGAGCCCCGCGGCGAACTGGGACAGACGCGCAGCGTCAAGGTCGGCGGCGAGATGGCCAGTAACGACGGCGAAGCGATCACGCAGCTGGCGATCGATGGCCATGGCGTCATGCTGCGTTCCTGGTGGAACGTGCATGAGCACCTCGAGGCGGGGCGGCTGGTCGAGCTGATGCCCGCCTGGCAAGGTGTCAGGGCCGATTTTTATGCCGTTTTCGATCAGCGCCGCCACGTGCCCCAGCGGATTCACGCCTTCACCGACTATCTCGAGCAAGCGATGATCGGCCGGGTGCTGCCGCTGCCTGAGCATCCTGTGATGCCACCGAAGGGCTCCCTTGCCCCTGAGGGCGCGGGGTTGTCATGATCGGCGTCATGCTGGCCGCTGTTCATGCTCCTGGCCTTCACAATCGCGAGTGCGGTCAGGCGCTTATGGGGTGTATGATCTGCGCCGTCGTATACCGTCTGGGTTTTCTTACTGCATCGCCTATCTTGAGGTAGGTGAGGCCATGCAAGGACAGGCGGCCGGCGCCTCCAGAAAACGCTGACGAGGGAGTCTATGGCGTGAATGTGCTGATGTTCACCAACACTTACTGTCCAATCGTGGGCGGGGTCAGTGAGTCCGTTCAGCGTCTGAAAACACGGCTGCAGGCCGAGGGGCACCGGGTACTGGTGGTCGCCCCCAAACTGACCGGGCAGCCAGAGGACGAGGATGACGTGGTACGCGTCGCCGCCGTCCAGCATTTCAATGGCAGCGACTTTTCGTTGCCAGTACCGATTCCCGGCCAGCTCTATGAGGCCATCGAGGCCTTCGATCCGGATATCGTGCATTCGCATCACCCCTTCTTGCTTGGCGATACGGCAGCACGGGCCGCCGAGACCTACGGGTTACCGCTGGTGTTTACCCACCACACCCTCTATGAGCACTACACCCACTACGTGCCCGGCGATTCCCCGCGCATGCAGCGCTTTGCCGTGGCGCTTTCCACTCAGTACACGCGACTTTGTGAGGCGGTGATCGCGCCCAGTGAAAGTATCCGCGAGCTGCTTTTCGAACGGGATGCCAATCCGCATGTCTGGGTGGTGCCCAGCGGCGTCGATACTAAGCGTTTCGCGAAGGGTGACGGTGCCGCACTGCGCCGCGAGTTTGGCATCCCAAGCGATGCCTATGTGGTGGGGCATGTGGGGCGTCTCGCCAAGGAGAAGAACCTGCCGTTTCTCACCGAGGCGCTGTCATGCATGCTCGAGCAGTTGCCCGATGCTCACTGCCTGATCGTCGGTGATGGCGATGCCCGTGAAGCGATGGAAGAGGTCGCCGAGCGCTTTGGCGTGGCTTCCCGCCTGCACTTCACCGGGCGTTTGCAGGGCCAGTCGTTGATCGATGCCTACCACGCTATGGATGTCTTCGGCTTCGCGTCCCACAGCGAGACGCAGGGCATGGTGGTAGTCGAGGCCATGGCCGCCGGCTTGCCGGTGGTGGCCGTGGCAGCCCCGGGGGTGCGAGAGGTGCTCAAGGATGGTCGTAATGGCCGGCTGTTGCCCGACGATGACTGTGAGGCAATGGCCGATGCCATGGTGGCACTTAGCGAGACCGAGTGCCGCTCGGCGATGGCCGATGGGGCGCTGGCCACCGCTAAGGCCTTCGATGAAACGGCTTGCGCCGAGCGCTGCCTAGAGGTTTATCGCCAAGCCATCGCCGTGGGCGGGCCCTTCAGCCATGCTGACGACGGCACCTGGGATCGAGTGCGCAGCCGGTTGGGCGCGGAGTGGCACATGCTGCGCCACCGTGGCCGCATCTTGCGCTCTATCTTGCAGGATGAGTGGGAGCATGCTGACTGGCAGCCGCTACTCGGGCGCGGCCATGGGGACGACGAGGCGGAGTCGAAGGAAGTGGCCCCCAAGTAGGCTGCGAGTCGCCAGCCTAGCTGATGCTTGAAGGCCTAGAGCGGCAAGCCAAGCGTGAAAACCCAGTGTGAAGAGCACCAACCAGTAGTGAGAAGCACATAAGCGGGCACCGACCTCGGCAGGGGGCGGTGCCCGCTGGCGTTAACGCTCAGGTGGCGCCTTATGAGTTGGCCGAGTCACCCTGTTCCTGCGGCCTGGCGGCGCCTGGGACGTCCGCTTCTTCGCGAGGGCGCTGCCTTTGAGCCGCGCGGGCCGGCTCGCGTTGCTGGCGGCGCGAGGCATAGCGCCTGAGCCATACCAGTACCAACACCCCAAGGGCGATGCCGCCAAGGGAAATGGCGATCTCGCCCTTGTTCTGGGCGGTGACCAGTTGGCCTAGTTGGCTACCCAGCAGTGTGACCCCGACGAGTCCTGGCACGATCCCGATGATCGAGCCGATCAGATAATCGCGGAAACGCAGGTGAAAGGCGCCGGCCAGCATGTTGGTCAGCGTGAAGGGCGCCAGCGGCAGCAGGTTGACCACCGTCATGGTGCGAATGCCACGCCCCGCCAGGTAGCGCGATAGCCCCTTGAGGTGTCGGCCGCCGTAGCGCATCAGCGCCTCGCGACCCAGCCGCCGCCCCACGCCGTAGGTCAGAATCGACGCCGCCAGCGTGCCCGCGAGGGCGTAGGCGAAGCCCCACCAGGGGCCGAAGAGCAGGCCCGTTACCGCGACCAGCAGGCTCAGGGGAAACATCACCATCGACGCCCCCGCGTAAATGGCCACTACCACCAGAATCGCCCAGGGTGCATCTTTCCAGGCCACTGACCCTGCGGCGATGGCCTGCAGCCGTTCCACGGTCAAGACATCGTGCATGGCCAGCCACTGCCACAGGCCTCCCATCGCCAGCAGCATGACGACCAGGAGCAGAATTATCAGGAGGGGGCGGGGCATGCGGGTGAGGTCCTTGGCAGGTGGGAGGCGAAATGACGCCATAGCATACGACAATGCGCCCGGCGGCCAAAGCGACACGCCGGGCACGGCGGATCATACCGCCATGCACGCCATGATCCGCGAACCTCTTAGGCAATCTTTGTTACGTCGCGTTCCGCCTGGCCGTGCTCGTCGTGCCCCGCTGTGCCGGTCGGTACCAAGGCGAGCGGCGTCAGTCGGGCCGAGACAGCACCCGCAGACGCGATTCCAGCATGTCCAAATCCAGATAGGTGCCTTGCAGGTGGCGGCGACCGGTGCTCGGGTCGAAGGCACGGCGGCCATGCAGCACCCGGCGGTTGTCGAAGGCGACCATCTGACCCGGAACCAGGGCAAACTCGAGCTGATGCTCTGAGGAATGCAGCAGCTGCCAGAACTGGCGATAGGCGTCGTACCAGGCATCGATGACGTGGGCCGGCAGGCGCAGGCTATCGCGAATCCAGTTGTTGAAGCGCACTTCGATCAGTTGGCCGTCGTGATCCACCGACAGCACCGGCGCGCGGGTGGTGATGTCCTGCTCCTCGTCCTGGAAGCGAAAATCGATCGGCGTCTCGCTGAGGATACGGAAGGCCTCGGGATCCTGCCGGCGCAGGGTGTCGGCCGCCGCGAAGCCGTCAGCAAAGATAGACTCGCCACCCTCGGCTTCATTCTCCAGGCAGTAGAGCAACTGGATATCCGGCGGCTGGCGCCAGTTGGGCAGGTCGGTGTGCAGCGCCAGGCCGATAGCGGTATAGGCGGCATTGTTAGGGTTGGGCTTGGAGCGCACGTCGAAGCGGGCGCCAAAGTTGGTCGGGCGCAGTGGCCCGATGCGCTCGGCCAGGCGGCTGACCTCCTCATCGGCCAGCGGGCCCTCATCCAGCAGTACCAGGCCGTCGCGTAGCAGGGCCGTGAGCCAGGCACGCTCGCCGGCGGCGCTGCCCGCGAAGTCGGCATGGCTGACGGACGTGGGGGCAAAGTCGGCTGCCCAGGGGCGACGTGCCGGGATGACCGGCGCCGGCTCCTGGCCCGGGCGGCGCTGGTGAAGCCAGCCGGCATCGAAGTCGCTCACATGGCCATCCTGCCAGACCAGGGTCAGATTGCCGTCGTGAAGCGAGGCCTGCGGGGCAGCGGTGATGGGCGTCAGTGGCAGATAGAGGCGCTCGCGAGTGACCGTATGGCGACAGGCCTGGCAGGCACAGTTATCCCGCAGCCACATCAACGGGAAATGCGCTTGAGCGCCATCGCGCCAGCAGAGGGTGACGCGGGCGCCGCTGGCGAGTGCATCGGTCAGTACCGGTGCATCGGCATAGGTTGAGAGCTCGCCCATCGCAATGACGGTGCGTTGCGTGGCGGGTTCGGAAAGCGTGGCGTTGGTCATGGGGCGCTCCTGCTGGCCAGTGGCCTGTGACGAGAATAGGCCGCCTATGCTGGCGATTGCGCCGCGCTGCGACAAACGATTAATCTGGCCCCATAGACCTAGCTGAGCTTATCACGAGGTTTTCCATGAGAACTGTGACATGAAGGGGCTGCCCCCGTTGATCTGGCTGCAGGCATTCGAAGCTGCCGCCCGGACCATGAGCTTTACCGCTGCCGGTCAGGAGTTGAGCGTTAGCCAGGCGGCGATCAGCCAGCGCATCCGCCTGCTCGAGGATCGGCTGGGTCAGAAGCTGTTCGTGCGCCACCCGCGCAGCCTGAGCCTGACCCCGGCCGGCCAGGCCTGGCTACCAAGCGTGCTCGAGGCTTTCGCGCGCCTGGCCGAGGGCACCGCCGAGGTATTCGGGCCGAGCCCCAATGCGCCCGTGACCCTGCGGACCACGCCGGTGATGCAGCAGAACTGGGTGGCGCCCCGGCTACTGGCCTTCCATCGCGCGCATCCGAAGGTGGCGGTACGCCTGGTGAGCGCGATCTGGCCGGAGGATTTCGGGCCGGAAGGCGCCGATCTCGAGATTCGCTACGGCTCGGGAGACTGGACGGGAATGGAGGCGCTATCGCTTGGCGATGAGGCGATGGTGCCGATCTGCTCGCCAGATGTGGCCGCAAGGCTTGAAGTGCCCGGAGATATCGCCGGTGAAACGCTGCTGCACGCGGCGGGATTTGCGGTGGGCTGGCCAGCCTGGCTGGAGCGGGCGGGTATCGCCGGCATCGAGAATGACTGCCCGACGCTGATCTGCGATACCCAGGTCATGACGCTGACGCTGGCCGCCGCCGGGGGAGGCATCGCCCTGACGCATCGTTGGATGGTCGAGAGCCGCGATGACCTGGTGCAGCCGTTTGCACTCTCGGTGCCCAGCGCCGAGCGCTTCTGGCTGGTGCGCCCGAGCAACCGTCAGCCGCGAGAGGCTGCCGAGGCGCTGTGGACTTGGTTGGCGAAGGGGCTCTGAGAAGGCTCTGTCGGTGACTCGGCGTAGCGATCCACATACCGATCCAGGTACCAGTCGACGAAGGCCCGAACGCCTTGCCGTACCGGCGTCGAGGGCGTATAGCCCACCGCCTGGGCCAGCGCCGAGCTGTCGGCGAAGGTGTCCGCGGCATCGCCAGGTTGCAGCGGTAGCAACTCGCGGATGGCCGCTTTGCCCAACGCCTCCTCGATGGCGGTGATGTAGTCGCCAAGACTGGTCGGGGCCTGGTTGCCGATGTTGAAGACCCGATAGGGCGCATCGCTACTGGCCGGGTCCGGGGCATCGCTGTTCCAGTCGGGGGCGGCGCTGGCGATCTGGTCGCTGGCGCGGATGACCCCTTCGACGATATCGTCGATATAGGTGAAATCGCGACTGTGATGGCCGTGGTTGTAGACCTGAATCGGCTGCCCGGCCTGGATGTTGCGGGTGAACTTGAACAGCGCCATGTCCGGCCGGCCCCAGGGGCCATAAACGGTGAAGAAGCGCAGGCCGGTGGTTGGAATCCGGTACAGGTGGCTGTAGCTGTGGGCCATCAGTTCATTGGCGCGCTTGGTGGCGGCGTAGAGCTGTAGCGGATGATTGACGCCCTGGTCCTCGCGGTAGGGCATCTGGGTGTTGGCCCCGTAAACGCTGCTGGTGCTGGCGTAGGTGAGGTGGGCGACCCGCTGGCGACGACAGGCTTCTAGCAGCACGCAGAAGGCGGTCACGTTGCTCTCGATGTAAGCAAGCGGCGCCTCCATGGAATAGCGTACCCCGGCCTGCGCGGCCAAATGGATGACCCGATCGAAGGCGTGCTCGGCGAAGCAGGCATCAACCGCTTCGGCATCCGCCAAGTTGTTGCGCACGAAGTGATAGCTGCCGGCACTCTGTGCGGCGACGGTATCGAGTGTCGCCAAGCGGGCTTCCTTGAGCGCCGGATCGTAGTAGTCGTTGACACTGTCGAAGCCGACGACGCTATCGCCGCGCTGCAGCAGGGCGCGTGCCACATGAAAGCCGATAAAGCCCGCATTCCCCGTGACCAGTACCTTCATTTGCCTGAGTCCTCTGGTGTGGCTGTCACGCCATCCTGATCTTGTTGAGTCGCCGGCTGGTAGCCCGCTGTGGCGGCGTCTGCGACCGTGGTCGGCGCCACGAATAGCGGTGCGGCACTGGCATCTCCCTGGCAGGATGCGAAGGCCGTTCCCGGGATCAGCCACCAGTGCTCATTGTTCTGCAGGCCAAGATCGTTGACCTGGCTCAGGTCGGCACAGGCGATCTGGTCTTCCTTGCGCTGGGGGATCAGCATCCAGCGCTCGCCGGGGGCCTGGGTGAGCCAATCAAAGGCCCGCAGGAATTGGGCATCCTGATCGGTGTGAAAACCAAAATGCACGCTGGGCTGTTGAGCCTGAAGCAGGAATTCTTCATCGAAGTCGGGTTGGGCCAGCCAGGCCGAGGGGCCAGTGATCTGAACCACCCGCTGCATCATGTCCCTGGGTGAGCGGGTCTGGTCGAGCTGTTGATAGCCGAAGGTGGACCACAGCGCCCAGAAGACTGCCAGCCAGGCGGCCAGCCCCAGCATGCCGCGGCGCGGCCGCAGCCAGACGAGCAGTCCCGCTGCGGCGACACCCAGCAGCATCCACCAGACCCAGGGCGTGACGTCGTACTTGGCGGCAAGCTCGGTTAGTGCCGGCAGTCCAGCGGCACCCAGCACCCCGGCCACCAGGAAGATGGCGCCGAGCAGGGCCAGCAAGCCGGTGGCTAGCCAATGCAGGCCTCGCTTGCACAAAAGACCCGGTAGCAGCGGTGCCATGGCCAGCACCAGCAGTGGCGACGTCGGTAACATATAGACGCCGCGCTTGCCCGGGGACAGCGAGAAGAACACCACGACCAGCAGCGTGCCGCTGAGTGGCAGCAGCACTCGGGCATCCAGGCGGCGGAGGCGATGCCACCAGGATGGCACCACCCAGGGTAGTCCCAGTACCAGCGGCAGCCATGCCCAGGGCAGCACCGACACAATGTAGTAATGCCAGGGTTTGACATGATGCCAGGCGGTGGCCAGGCGCTTGCCGGTCTGCTTGAAGAGGATGTTGTCGCGATAGGCGGCCATCCCCGGTTCATCACCGAAGGTGGTGATCAGCGCCATTGGTACCACCCAAAGGGCTGCGACCCCCAGAATTAGCGCCAGGCCTAGCCCCAGCTCCTTCAGTCGCAGCGGCGTGGCCTTGCCACGCCAGGCCAGCAGCGCCCAGGCGGGTAGCATCAGCAGCGGCAGGAAACCGACCCCCTTGGTGATGATGCCAAGCCCCATCGCAGCGCAGCCCAGATACCACCAGCCTCTTGCCGGCCCGAGCAGTGCGTGTCGCATCAGCCCGTAGGCACCTAACGTAATCCACAGCGTGACCAGCATATCGATCTGGGCGGTCTTGGCTTGCAACGCGAACTGCACGGTCGAGAGCAGGGCGATACCCGACAGCAGTGCTATCCGGCGGCCATAGAGGCGATTCGTCAGGTCGGTGACCAGCGCCAGGGTGCCCAGGGCGGCAATTAGTGACGGCAGCAAAAAGCCGAGTCTTACCGAGCCGGTGATGGCGATCGATGCGGCGGTGGCCCACATGAAGATCGGCGGCTTGTCGGGATAGAGCTCGCCACCGCGATGCGGCAGCCAGAAGTGGCCGGTCTTGAGCATTTCCAGAGAGTTGAGCGCGAAGCGTGGCTCATCGGCGGGCCAGGGGTCGCGCAGGCCAAGGCCGAGAGCCAGCAGGCCCAGGGCCACTAAGGCTAGCCACCAGAACCCGTAACGGTAGGAGGCATGCAGGTAAGCAGGACGTTGCATCGAGGAACTCTCGGCAGATATGGAAACGAAAGGGCGTGATTCAGAACTCAGTCGGTCAGGACTAGCTAGAGCAAGGCTCGCTAGATCAGGGCTATCTAGATAGGGCTAGGCCGACTCGGACTCCGACAAAGCCTTGGCCTCGCGACGGATCAGCATCAAATTGCGGGTATAGATCAGCAGGCCAGCGCCCTGTCCGGCGATGAAGACCGGATCCTGGCGATAGATGGCGTAGGCCAGCAGCGTGACGCCACCGGCAAGGCTGAAGAACCAAAACGCCACGGGAACCACGCTGCGTTTGGCCCGCTCGCTGGCCAACCACTGCACCAGAAAGCGTCCCGAGAACATGGCTTGGCCGAGAAAGCCAATGCCGATCCATAGCCATTCGGTGCTCATCGTGAGGCTTCTCGCAGGGAAGCCGCGGCAGAGTCAGCCCCCAAGCGTTGATGACTTGAATGAGCGGCAGCCGGCTTTGACACCTCCCCGGGGCTTGCGTCGAAAGCCGTCAGCGGTGCCGGCAGGCGCGTGCGCTTGCGCAGCCACATCACCCCGAGGATATCGAGCAGCCCGGCCCACAAACGGTTGTTGAGGCCGTAATGGGACTCGCCGGCTCCGCGAGGGCGATGATTGACCGGTACCGATACGCAGCGACCGCCTTGAGCCTGCACCAGGGCCGGCAGAAAACGGTGCATGTGATTGAAGTAGGGCAGTGCCAGGAAGGCATCGCGATGGATCACCTTGAGGCCGCAGCCGGTATCCGGGGTGTCGTCCTTGAGCAGGGCTGTACGCACCTTGTTGGCAACCCGAGACGACAGCCGCTTGAGCCAGTCGTCGCGGCGCGTGGTGCGGTGGCCGGCCACCAGGGTGACGTCGCCGCGCTGGGCGCGTTCGAGCAGGTTGGGCAGGTCGGCAGGATCGTTCTGCCCATCGCCGTCGAGGGTGGCGAGCCAAGTGCCTCGGGCGGCGCGAGCGGCCTGCCAGACGGAGGTGCTCTGGCCGGCGCTCTTGTCATGGTGCAAGGGCCGCAGTCGCGAATCTCCGGCGGCACGGCGAGTCAGCATGGCCCAGGAATCGTCCTGGGAAGCATCGTCGACGACCAGCACCTCGTAGTCGGTGCCGACGAGAGCTGCGTCGACCTCGTCGAGCAGCGCAGGCAGGTTGCCTGCTTCATCCTTGGCAGGAATGACGATCGATACCAGCGGTGTACTCAAGATGACGTCTCTTTGCTTCCGTAAAGTCTTTGCAGCAGGCTAAGTACCTTGCGCGCTTTTCCTTAAAGGAGCCTTAAGGTTACCCGGAGCCATCAGGAGAGTGAGTATGACGTGGTCAGTAGGTCCTTGAATTCATGGACACCCCTGTCTTTCGGCCTTGGCCTCAATGACCCGCATCGCTTTTCGTAAAGTAGAAGCTGCAAGAGCATATGGCCAGTCACTAGGCCCGTGGTGAGGCATGTGCCGCTGCCAAGCTGCCAACCTGGCCTTTCATCGAGACGTTTTACAGGAAGTATCTCAGGGCTTTTTCGGGGGGGCTCGGGGGCTGAATCAGGGGATTATTAGGGCTTTTCAAGCATCCTCACAGGACGCTATTAATAACGGTTTTTCCGAACCATTTTCTAGGCTTCGTTAATGGGCAGACCACAATTTGCCTTGGCCTCCGTGACGCCTCCCAACGTAGCTGTGAGGTGTCCATTGAGTCCTGGCCGAACACTCGCTTTGAACGGCTTCGAGAGTCTATCGGCGACATGATGATAGCGCTGGTCAGGGGGGACAGGGTTTCGGTAGGCGTGCTAGCGGGTCCTGTTGAAAGTAGCGGGAAAGCATCGAATAGAGTGCTGGGTAGGCCTTGTCGAGCAGGTCCGGGGCACTGAAAAAATGCTCGCAGCAGACGGCGAAACATTCTCCAGGATGGCTGGCTGCATAGTCGTCAATGGGGGTGTCCTCACCGCGCGCCAGATGCGCCTGAAGATCGTCCCATACCGCAGTGAAAATCCGGTGCCATTCACTAGCGGCCATGTCCCGCGGCAGCGGCGGGAAGCCGTCGGCATCCCTCGAGTTGCCCATGTCGAGCTTGTGGGCGAGCTCATGGATCAACACATTGAAGCCGCTGAAGTCGCCGCTTGCCATCAGTTCGGGGTAGGCCACGACCACCGGGCCCTGAAAAGAAGTCTCGCCGGCACGCTGGTCGGCGTATTCATGCATCACCCCGGCTTCATCCATTTCTTCGACGTGGCGCGGGAAGGCATCGGGCAGGATCAGGATCTCGTGCACATTGGCGAAGGCTTCCTGATGCTCGGCCTGCGACCAGCCCAGCGTCAGCAGGCACGCCTGGCCGGCCAGTGCCAGTCGGGCCGGTTCGTCAAACGCCGTATCGGCCAGGGCCGGGTGCAGTGACAGCCGTTTATCATGGACGAAGCCCCAGGCGCGCTGGCCCAGCCGCTCGGCGTCTTGATCGCTCAAGGCCGCCAGCAGGGGCAGCCTTGCCCGGGCCTCTCTCCAGGTGTCTTCGGGAAAGGGGTGGCGGGCGTTGAAACGTGCCGCACGCCAGCTCCGCCACCGTTCGAGCATGGCTCAGCTGTCCTCCTGGCGGGATCCGGACTTCCATGACCAGTCGCGCCAACGCAGGTCGAAGAGGTCCTTGCGGCGGTCCTTGAGATTGGTCACCGAACCTTCGTTGCGTACCACCGTGAGTCGCTTCAGGTCGAGATCCGAGAACATGATCATCTCGGTGTTGGGTGTTGTCTCGGCCAGCACGGCGTCGTGGGGGAAGGCGAAGTCCGAGGGAGAGAACACCGAGGACTGAGCGTACTGGATCTCCATGTTCTCGATGGAAGGCACGTTACCGACGCTGCCGCACAGCACGACGTAGCACTCGTTCTCGATAGCGCGGGCCTGGGAGCAGTGGCGCACCCTCAGATAACCATTCTTGGTGTCGGTCCAGAAGGGCACGAAGAGGATGTCCATGTCCTGATCGGCGAGCAGCCGCGAGAGTTCTGGAAACTCGACGTCATAGCAGATCAGGATGCCGATCCGTCCTGCGTCGGTGTCGAACACTCGCAGATCATCGCCGCCCTCGATGATCCAGTCGCGGCGCTCCTGCGGGGTGATGTGAAGCTTGGCCTGGGCTTCGATGTCGCCGTCGCGGTGAAAGAGGTAGGCGATGTTATAAAGGTTGCCGTCTTCCCGCTCCTCGATCATCGAGCCGGCGACGATGTTGATGTTGTAGGACACCGCCATGCGCGATAGCTCGGTCTTGAAGCGATCGGTGAAGCCGGCCAGAAAACGGATCGCCTCGATTTGGTCTTGCTGGGCGGCGCGGTCCTGCAAGCCCATCAGCGGAGCGTTGAATAGCTCCGGAAATACCGCGAAGTCGCTCTGGTAATCGGAAAGCGCATCGACGAAGTATTCGGCCTGTTGCAGGACCGCTTCCACCGAGGAAAATTCGCGCATCTGCCACTGTACCGCCCCGACCCGAACTTGGGTCTTGCGGCTATCCAGCACCGATTCCGCAGGTTCGAAGAGAATGTTATTCCACTCGAGCAGGGTCGCGTAGCCCTGAGACTTTTCATCTTCCGGCAAATACTTGCGCAGCAGTCGCTTGACCTGAAAGTCGTTGGCCAGCTGGAAGGAAAGAATCGGGTCGTAGATCTCCTTGCGCGAGACCTGATCCAGGTACTCGGCCGGCGCCATCTCGCTTGCATACTGGTGGTAGTTGGGGATGCGGCCGCCGGCAAGAATGGCGCGCATATTCAATGATTTGCAGAGGTCCTTGCGCGCTTCGTAGAGGCGCCGGCCGAGCCGGTAGCCGCGGTAGGCCGGGTCGATCAGCACATCCAGGCCGTACATGGCATCGCCGTCGGGGGCGTTGAGGATGATCTCCCGCTGATCCATCAGGTCGTCGTAGCGGTGCGGGTTGGAAAATTCCTCGTAGTCGACCCGGGCGGTTAGCGCCACGCCAACCAGGGTCTCGTCGTCCTCGATGACGATCTGTCCTTCGGGGAATTCGCTGACTAGCCGCTCTATGGTGCGCTGGGGCCAGGCGCCGCCGATGTCGTGATAGACGCGGTCCATCAGCGTTTTGAGCTGAGGGTAGTCGTCCAGGGTGAGATTGCGCAGCGTCAGGTGGAGATCTTCTAAGGACATGTGTGCCGGGGCTCCCGCCAGAGTAAATCGTTGCAGTCTAACATGGGGCCGAACGGCGCATGATGCAACGGGGCGGGACAGGGGCGCCAGAGGTTATTCCCGCCCATGTCGACAGCAATGATTCCCTCGATTTCTCAACTTCGTGTGCCGGGGCACTGCACATCGGTTTGATGATTAGTCCATCAATACATAGCGCCCGGGGGCATCGTCCAGCGCGGGATAGTCGGTCGACCCCATCGAGGGCGGTGTCTGAGCAGCGCCGGAATGTGCCGCCAGCCAACCCTGCCAGGCGGGCCACCAGGAGCCGGCGTGTTCTGGCGTGCGAAAAAGCCAGGTCTCCGGGTCGACATAGGCGTCGCCCTCGGTGACGGTGGCCATGCGGTAGTGGCACCGGGTATCGATGGGCGGACAGACGATGCCCACGTTATGGCCGCCGCTGGTCAGCAGGAAGGTGAGCTCATGAGTGTCGGCGAGCAGGTGAATCTTGTAGGTCGAGCGCCAGGGCGCCACATGGTCCCACTCGGTGCCCACCGCGAAGATCGGCACTCGGATGTCGCTGACCGTTACTGGGCGGCCTGCGACCTTGAAGCGACCCTCGGCGAGGTCGTTATCGAGGAATAGCTGACGCAGGTATTCGCTGTGCATGCGGTAGGGCATGCGGGTGGCATCGGCGTTCCAGGCCATCAGGTCGATGAGAGGGCGGTGCTCGCCCAGCAGGTACTCGTTGACCAGGCGCGACCAGATCAGGTCGTTGGAGCGTAGCAGCTGAAAAGCGCCGGCCATTTGCTTGGTATCGAGCACGCCCTGGGCCCACATGGTGTCCTCGAGGAAGGAGAGCTGCTTGTCGTCGATGAACAGCATCAGCTCGCCGGCCTCGCTAAAGTCGGTCTGGGCGGCGAACAGCGTCATCGAGGCCAGGCGATGATCGCCATCGCGGGCCAGGCTCGCGCCAGTGATGGCCAGCAGGGTACCGCCTAGGCAGTAGCCGACGCCATGCACCGGTACGCCGGGGCAAACCGCCTCGATCACCGTGAGGCTGTCCACGATTCCCAAGCGCCGGTAGTCGTCGAGCCCGAGGTCGCGATCCTCGCCGCTCGGGTTGCGCCAGGAGATCATGAACACCGTATGGCCCTTGCCGACCAGGTAGCGTACCAGCGAGTTATCTGGCGAAAGATCGAGGATGTAGTACTTCATGATCCAGGCCGGCACGATCAGCACCGGCTCGGGGTGCACCTGGTCCGTTGAGGGCGCGTACTGGATCAGCTCGATCAGGTCATTGCGATAGATCACCTTGCCCGGCGTCACGGCCACCGCCTGCCCGGGCACGAACTGCTCCGCCCCGGCCGGCCCCTGGCCCAGCAGCTGACGTTGCCAGTCATCGAGGAACTGCTCGGTCCCCTTGATCAGGTTGGCGCCGCCGGTTGCCAGTGTCTTGTCCAGCACCCGCGGGTTGGTGAGCGGGAAGTTGGCGGGAGACACCATGTCGAGCAGCTGGCGCGCGCCGAACTCGAGCGCCTGCTCGTGGTGCGGTGACAGGCCAGCAAGGCCGGTGGTGGCGTTGCACCACCACTGCTGCTGCAGCAGGAACGACTGGTAGATAAGGTTATAGGGGAAGCGTCGCCAGGCCGGGTCGCGGAAGCGCCGATCCTGAGGCAGAGGCTCAATGCAGGGCGCGGCCTTGGCATCGAGAGCCGACTGGCTGGCCCAGATCGCCAGCCTAATCTGCTTGTCTAACGCCTTGCGCGTAAGGGTCGCCTGCTTGCCGGGTGACATCGCCACGCTGGTCAGCCAATCGACGTAGGTCAGGATCACTGCCGCCGGCGAGAGACCGAAGGTCAGCCGCGCCAGCGATGCCCGCATCAAACGGTCGGTGCTTTCCTCAAGGCTGGCCTTCCTGTCAGCTTGGCACATCGCGGTTCGCCTCGGGGTGGCGGAGTGTCCTGGACGGCAGCGGTGCCGCCTGGGCCTTGGGTGTCTCATCGCCTTGCGCCTTGATGGCGGGGAAATCGTCAGCGATCAGGGTCTCGCGTTCTAGAAGCAGGGCCGCGCCCTCTTTTAGGGCGTCTAGGCGTCCCGTGAGGATGCGCTGGGCCTCTTCGTAGGCGGCCTCGATCAGGGCGCGTACCTCGAGATCTATTTCCCGCGCCGTGGCCTCTGAATAGCTGCGCGGGCTCAGGGTGCCATAGGTGTCGCCGAGGAAGGCCTGGCGCTCCTGCTCGTAGACCACCTGACCGGTCTCAGCGGTCATGCCGAAGCGGGTCGCCATGTGACGGGCGATCTCGGTGGCCTTGGCCAGGTCGTCGGCGGCACCGGTGGAAATCTCACCGAAGATCAGCCGCTCCGCGGCGCGGCCGCCCATCAGCACCGTCATGCGGTCCTTGAGCTCGCCGGTGGTTTGCAGGAAACGGTCCTCGGTGGGGCGCTGCATGGTGTAGCCCAGCGCCCCCACACCGCGTGGAATGATCGACACCTTGTGGACCGGATCCATGCCCGGCAGCGCCGAGGCCACCAGGGCGTGGCCCATCTCATGGTGAGCCACCACTTCGCGCTCATGAGCGTTGAGCAAGCGGCTCTTCTTTTCGAGCCCTGCCACGATGCGCTCGATGGCATTGGTGAAGTCTTCCATGCTGACTTGGTCGCTGTCGTGGCGGGTCGCCAGCAGCGCCGCCTCGTTGACCAGGTTGGCCAGATCGGCGCCGGTGAAACCCGGCGTTAGTGCGGCGAGATGGTCCAGGTCCACGTCCGGGGCCAGGTGCCGCACCTTGTCGATATGGACGTCGAGAATTGCGCGGCGGCCGCTCCGCTCCGGGCGGTCGACCAATACCTGACGGTCGAAGCGTCCGGCGCGTAGCAACGCAGGGTCCAGAATTTCCGGGCGGTTGGTGGCGGCCAGCAGCACGATGCCCTCGGAGGGGTCGAATCCGTCTAGCTCCGCTAACAGCTGATTCAGCGTCTGCTCCTTCTCGTCCTGGCCGCCCATCACGCTCGGCCCTCGGGCCCGACCCAGCGCATCCAGTTCATCGATGAAGATGATGCAGGGCTTGGCCTTGGCGGCCTGCTCGAAGAGGTCGCGCACCCGCGCGGCGCCGATACCGACGAACATCTCGACGAATTCGGAACCAGAGATCGAGAAGAAGGGCACGCCGGCTTCACCCGCCACCGCCCTGGCCAGCAGCGTCTTGCCAGTGCCCGGTGGCCCGACCAGCAGGATGCCCTTGGGGATGTGCGCCCCCAGGCGGCCATAGCGCTGCGGGTCGCGCAGGAAATCGACCACTTCCTTGAGTTCGTCCTTGGCCTCGTCCACGCCGGCGACGTCCTTGAAGGTCACCCTGGTCTCGGTCTCGACGTACACCTTGGCCTTGGACTTGCCTAGCGTCATCATCCCGCCGAGCCCCTGGCTACCGGACATGCGTCGAATCAGGAAGCTCCAGACCAGGATGAAGAACAGTAGGGGTACCATCCAGGACAGTAGGATGGTCAGGAAGGTGTTCTTGGCCGCTCCGGTGTAGGTCACATCGTATTTGGCAAGCTTGTCGGCCAGAGTCGGGTCGACGGGACGGGTGCTGAAGCCGGTGCTGCCATCGTCGTGCGGATTCCGATAGGTGCCGGTGATACGGTCCTCGCCAATTTCCACCGTGGCGATCTCACCGTTATCCAGCATCTGGGTAAACCGGGAATAGGGGATCGACTCCGTGGTGCGCTGGTGGCTGATCAGGCTCTGGAAGGCCATCACGGCCAGAAAGGCGACGATCACGTAAGTTAGGTTGATCTGGTGCTTCTTTTCCATGCGACACCCCGTCACGCCGTGCGGCTCTGCGAGTCGCAGGACAGCCTGCCCCGCTAGCAGGCCAATGTCTCTTAGTGTAGTCATCCTACGCTGTGCCACGGCACACCCGGCTTGATCCAGCGCAGGGTTTTACACGTCGGATGCGCGCCACTGCCTTTGCAATCCACATGCGGGTTCGCTTAACTGGCCTTTCCTTCACGCGGCCACCGTCTGACCGCCACTAATGGACACGGTCGTTGCGGCTTGACGGCCGGCGTGATGAGCGCCCTTGCAGTGGCGTTTCTTACTGAATCCAAGAGGTCTTTCCATGCCTGTTCACCCGGGGCTCTCATACCGCCAACAGGGCTTGCTGCTGACGGGCGGCGGAGCCTTGGTCATGTCCCCTGATGCACTGCTGATCAAGCTGATCGACCTGCCGGATGCGCAGATGCTGATGTGGCGAGGCCTGATCTCGGCGCTGGGCTTTCTGCTGCTGGTGGTGGCGCGTCACGGGCGCAATACGGTCGCAGCCTATCGACGCTGCGGCGGCACCGGCATCATGGTGGCGCTGCTGTTCAGCCTGACCACCTGTGGTTTCGTGCTCGGCAATCAGTACACACGCGCCGGCAATGTGCTGATCATTCTCGCCTCGTCGTCGATCATTGCGGCGGGGCTCTCCTGGGTGATCCTCAAGGAGCGCCTGCCGCGTCGCACCTGGCTCGCGATCGGGGTGTGTATGGCAGGCATCACGATGATCGTGGCGGATGACGCCGGCACCGGCTCGCTGGTGGGCAATGGCTTTGCCCTGCTGGCGGCCACAACCCTGGCGCTGAACTTTACTCTGTGTCGCCGCCGGCCGGGCGTGGACATGAGCCCGATGCTGACCTTCGCGGGGCTGATCGTGGGGCTGGGTGGCGCGCTGGTGGCCAGTGCCGGGGGCGAGCTTGCGCTGCCGGATGGCGAGCGCTTATTGATGATCGTGGGGCTGTGTCTGGGGATCGTGCCGTTGGGCGTGACGCTGTTGCAGCGCGGGCCGCTGTACTTGCCCGCCGCCGAGGTGGGGCTGCTACTACTGCTTGAAGTAGTGGTGGGCACGCTATGGGCGTGGGGCATTCTCGGCGAGCGCCCCACGCCCATCGCCTTCGTCGGCGGCGCCCTGGTGCTGGGCACCCTGGTGGCCAAGGGGCTTTATGAGCGGCGATTGGAGCTCAGGGTGCGACAGGCCGTGTCAGGCGGCGACTAGCCCCGGCCCGGTATTGGCGGTTTGGCCTGCCTTGCCGCCTATGTCGTTCAACCCTAGCGAAGCTGGCTATCCTTGCTGCCACGACGGTTATAGCCGCTGACTGCTGAGCGGTGCTTGTCGCGCTCGCTCTGGCAGTTGATGCACAGGCGCACGCCCGGCACCGCCTCGCGCCGTGCCTGTGGAATCGCTTCGTCACATTCCTCGCAGTATTTGAGGCTTTCCCCACGGGGAAGCTCACTGCGTGCGCGTTCCAGGGCATCTTCTATCGTGCTGTCGATCTGCTCCTGCACGGCGCCATCTCTCGACCATCCACCGGCCATGTTCGTCTCCTTCGGCGCGACTGCGCCGGCCAGATATTTCGCTCGCGCTATATTTTTCGACTCTCGGGTTCTTGTACGGCGGCTATCGGCTGCTGCCTTCCCTTCGCTATTTCTTCAGTCTGGCGTATCGTCCGGCGGCATGCCATGGGCCGGCGCGCCGTCCACTGTCCTGTGCACGACGGCCCGGGGCTAGTGCATATGAGCGCTATCTAGGGCGAGTTGTTATCCCGGGCGATACATCTCGAAGCGCTGTTCGGGGGTGATCTCGAAGTAGTCCGCCGGGCCACCGCCGCGCAGGATGGGGCCGGCGTCGGCGGTCTGGTAGACGCCATCCTTGAGCAGAGTCTGATCGATATGCACGCCAACCACCTCGCCGAGCACCAGCCAGGTGTCGACGGCATCGCCCGCGGCAGAGGTGAGCTGCACAAGCTGGCTGAGCCGGCACTCGAAGACCACCCGCGCCTCGGCGACGTGGGGCACGCTGACCACCCGAGAAGCCGCCGGAGTCAGACCGGCCAGGGTGAATTCATCCACATCGGCATCGACCGCCGCACAGCTCTGATTCATGGGCTCGGCCAGTTCGCGAGTCGACAGCTGCCAGCAGAACTCGCCGGTGGCTTCGATGTTGCGCACGCTGTCCTTGTAGCCGACGCTTGCGAAACCGATGATCGGCGGCGTGTAGTTGAAGGCATTGAAGAAGCTATAGGGCGCCAGGTTGCGGATGCCATCGGCGCTCTGCGAGGAGATCCAGCCGATAGGGCGCGGCCCGATGATGGCATTGAAGGGGTTATGGGGCAGGCCGTGGCCGTCATCAGGGCGATAGAAATGCACGTTATCGGGCATGGAACCTCTCCGGGCGTGGGCGGATAGAGCTCAAGGCGAGCCGTCAGTATGCCGCTGGATATCAAGGTGGGCAAAACGAAAAAACCCCGGCATGGCCGGGGTCAAAATATTCGCAGGGGGCAGAGCTTAGTCTTCGTTAGCGGAGTCCACGCCGCTATCCGGTGCGACTTCGCCGTCTTTCAACATCGCATCGCTGTCTTGCTCGTCGAGGTGATTGGCGCTGTCATTGCCACCATCCTTGACGATCTGGCCATCTTCAAGCTTTGCGTCACTCTCAGATGTCATATCGCTGACTTCATTGGCGGAGTCGACGCCGTTATGGGTTGCCATTTCATCTTCATGGTGCTCGGCAAGAGCGGCTCCAGACATCATCATGGTGAGTGTCAGGGCAGAAGCTGTGGCCATAATGCGTTTCATAAGGTACCTCTCATCCAGTGAATGGCACTTCAAAACATTCATATTGCTGTACGAATGCTATACACAAATTATTCAAAAATTTGGTGGCGTGCAACCTTTTCATGCATGACAGATTTTTATAATCGGAATTGCACACGGTAATGGCGCTCGGCGTCACACCGTCTAAGACTAATAGAGCGGGTGAGAATTCCACCATCAAGGGGTGGTCAGCGAAGGCTCTTGGTTCGGCGCGACGTCCTTGATCAGCGCACATTCATGCCTTGAAGCGCGAGGAGGCGATCATGAGAGACATGCTAAGCAAGGGAAGCTGTACGTTAGGCGGCGCGGTGCTGCTGGGAGTCGGCTTGGGCCTGTATTTTATGGAGCAGTCGGGGCTGGCGTTCTTGGGGGCCTTGATGTCGGGGCTGGGCGCCGGGCTGATGCTGATGGCCGGTGGTTCCAGCGGGAGCGACTGACCCTGATCCCGGGATAGCAGGCTGCGATTGGCACGCTCGAACGATGCCTGCATGGGTGATGCTCAGGCGATCATCGGTGCAGAAGGCCGTGCAGGAAGGGGGAATGAGGGGTAGAGGCTCCCCCTGGTATCTTTTCGTCTGACGGACGTCGGATATCCAGGAGGAGCAGGCTAGGTTAGCCCTAAGCTATAAGCTACTACTTGATGCGTTGTAGCTCGCCGTTCAAGGCTTTGACGATGGTGTAGCACATCACTAGCATCACGACGGAGAACGGAATCGCTGTGGCGGTCACGCCGGCCTGCAGTGCCGAGAGCCCGCCTCCGAGCAGCAGTACGATGGCGATCAGGCCTTCCACCGTGGCCCAGAACATGCGCTGGGGACGCGGCGCATCGATCTTGCCGCCGGCGGTGATGGTATCGATTACCAGCGAGCCGGAGTCCGACGAGGTAATAAAGAAGATCAGCGCCAGGATGATGCCCAGAGTCGACGTCAGGCCAGATAGCGGCAGCTCGTTGAGCATGCCGAACAGCGATAGCTCGGGGCTGTAGTTGTCGATCACGTATTCCTTGACCAGGCTGCCGGCCGGGTTGGAATAGAGTTGTTCGAGGGCCGTGGCGCCGAACACGCCCATCCACAGGAAGATGCACATACTCGGGATCAGCAGCACGCAGATCACGAATTCACGTACCGTACGGCCGCGTGAGACACGGGCGATGAACATGCCGACGAACGGTGCCCAACTGATCCACCAGGCCCAATAGAAGATGGTCCAGGACTGGCGGAAGGCATCGTCATCGCGGCCGAAGGGCGCCGACAGCGGGATGAACTCGGTGACGTAGGCCTCTAGCCCGTTCCAGAAACCGGCGAGCGCCGCCAGGGTCGGACCTGCGAAGAGCACGAACAGGAAGAATACCACCGCCATCAGCATGTTGATCTCGGAAAGCCGCTTCACGCCGCCGTCCAGGCCGCGCCACACCGAGACTAGGGCCGCCGCGGTGACCATCACGATGACGGCGACTTGGGTGAAGTTGTTGACCTCCAGTCCGAAGACGAAATTCAACCCCGCGTTGGCCTGCTGGGCGCCGAGGCCAAGCGAGGTGGCCAGGCCGAACAGGGTGGAGAACACCGCCAAGATGTCGATGATGTGGCCCCACCAGCCCCAAACGCGGTCGCCCAGAATCGGGAAGAAGGCCGAGCGGATGGAGAAGGGCAGGCCCTTGTTGTAGGTAAAGATCGACAGCGCCAGCGCCATGACCACGTAGACGGCCCAGCCGTGGATGCCCCAGTGCAGATAGGTGCCGGCTAGACCCATTGCGGTGGCGTCGGCAATGGCGCCCGGATTCAGGGTGCCGTCGGCACCGAAGGGCGAGGGTACGTTCAGCGGCGAGGAGACGTTGGCGTGGTAGACCGGCTCCAGTACGCCGAAGAATAGCAGGCCGATACCGATGCCGGCAGCGAACAGCATCGCGAACCAGGAGAGGTAGCCGTATTCCGGTTTGGCATCGGGACCGCCCAGGCGGACCTTGCCGTAGGGCAGCACGGCCAGCGCTATGCTGAAGACGATGAAGAAATCCACCACGATCATGAAGTAGCTGTCGAGGGTGCCGGTGGAGAAGCTGACGATGGACTGGAAGATGCCGGCGGCCCGGCCGGGGAACACCAGGGTGAGGATGATGAAGACGACCGAGGACAGCGCTGAGATGGCGAAGACGCGGTTATGGATGTCGAAACCGAAGGGCCCCAGGCTTCCCTCGATATTGTCCTGGCCGACGGTATAGTCCGTCTGCATGTCGCTCGCCACGGGAGGTGGCGCCGGCTCTTGTGTATCGCTCATGAAAGACTGCTCCTGCTTAGGGGAAGCGAAAAAACTGAAAGAGTCTCTCATACGTCGGCCGGATCGTTTCAACGCAGGGCGGTCCGGCCGCGTATCAAAGCCTATTTCGGCGTGGCCTCATGGGGAAAGTGAGGCAGGTCCAGCAGCGCCGTCGGAAGCCCGGCGTCGCTGTGGGGTCAGGCTCGCTCGGTTCCAACTCTCGGGAAGCGTGACCGCGCCTCGAGATCATCCAGATCGATGGTGTTGCGCATGTACTGGACGCTGGCATCGAAGAACGGCTGGTGATCCCAGGGCGTCACCTTGCCCTTCATGTTGGCGCGGGCGACCAGCTTGCGGCGGCGCTGGCTGTCGAGCACGTCCTGGTGCAGTTGTTCGAGGTCCCAGCGGCTCGCGATTTCATCACGGAACTGCTTGCACTGGTCCTGGTGCTCGGGATCCTCGGCGAGGTTAGTCAGCTCCTGCGGGTCGGCCTCGAGGTCGAACAGCTGGTCCGGATCCGGGGTGGAGTGGACGAACTTGTAGCGGCCGCGACGAATCATCAGCAGCGGAGCGATGGCGCCTTCGCCGCAGTATTCGCCGATTATCTCGTCGTGGCCGCCCGTGCCGGTCAGGTGCGGGTTCAGGCTGCGGCCATCGATGGGCACCGCGTACTGAGGGGCCTGGCCGTCGTTGCCCCATTCGGCGAAGGTCGGCAGCAGGTCCATGGTGGAGACGGACTGCTTGACGCGGCCGGGAGTGAAGCGTCCCGGCGCATGCACGATCATCGGTACCCGGGCGGAGCCTTCGAACCAGCTCATCTTGTACCAGAGGCCACGCTCACCGAGCATGTCGCCGTGGTCGCCAGAGAAGACGATGATGGTGTTCTCTTCTAAGCCGCTCTCCCTCAGGGCCGTCAGTACCTTGCCGAGCTGGTCATCGACGTAGCTGATGGCGCCGTAGTAGGCATGACGTGCGTTACGGATCTGCGCATCGCTGATGGTGTCCTCGTCGCATTGATAGACCTGGCGCAGTCGCTTGGAGTGCGGGTCCATCAGCTCGCGCGAGTAGGGCACCTTGGGCATGTCGATCTCGTCGTGATCGTAGCGGTCCCAGTATTCCTGCGGAATGGTGTAGGGATCGTGGGGGTGGGTCAGCGAGACCGTCAGGCAGAAGGGCCGCTCCCGGTCGCTGCGCGCGTAGTCATAGAGGAAGCGCTGAGCGCGGAAGGTCACTTCGTCATCGAAGTCGAGCTGGTTGGAGCGCACGCAGGGCCCGGCCTGGGTGACCGATGACATGTTGTGGTAGTAGCTCGGGCGCTCCTCGACGTTCTCCCAGTCGACGAACCAGCCGAAGTCGGCCGGGTAGATGTCGGAGGTCAGACGCTCCTCGAAGCCGTGCAGCTGGTCCGGGCCGCAGAAGTGCATCTTGCCGGTCAGCGCGGTGAGGTAACCGGCGTCGCGCAGGTAGTGGGCGAAGGTCGGCGTATCGGCGGCCAGCTCGGCGGCGTTGTCGAAGCCGCCAATGCGGGAGGGCAATTGACCAGCCATCAGGGTGAAGCGTGAAGGAGCGCACAGCGGGCTGTTGCAGTAGGCCGAATCGAAGACCACGCCTTCTTCCGCCAGGCGTGACAGGTGCGGGGTCTTGGTAACCGGGTGTCCATAGAAGGCGAGTGATGGCGCGGCCATTTGGTCGGCCATGAGGAAGAGGATATTCGGCTTTTTATCGGACATTGAAAGGTGTCTCCCGAGAGGCGCAGGGGAATGCTTGCGGTCGGTTGACAGTCTCTATGCTAATCTCATTTCCCGTAAACGGGCTATTTTTTAATGGTTGGGATTAGTTCAGACAATGTTATTAACCAGCAAGCGGATATCCCCCAATGGGCTGCGGGTCTTCGAGTCGGCTGCCCGACACCTGAGCTTCACCGCCGCCGCCAAGGAGCTACGCTCCACCCAGTCGGCCGTCAGCCAGCAGGTGCGGGCCCTCGAGGAGCAGCTTGGCCTGCAACTGTTCGATCGCATTTATCGCGGCGTCCGCTTGACCGAGTCGGGTCAAGCGCTGTGCGAGGCCGTGCAGGCCGGGTTCGCGACCATCGAAAGCACGATCGAGCGCCTGCAGCAGCGGCATCGCAATCCGCGCCTTACCTTACTCACCGATTTTTCCCTGGCCTCGTATTGGCTGTTGCCGCGCCTGCCGGCCTTTCGTCAGCGACACCCGCACATCGACGTGCGGATCATGACCAATCAGGGGGGCTTCGACTGGCGGGAGCAGGAGGTCGATATCGCCATCGTGTTCGCCGACCAGCGTGGGCTTGAAGGGATACCGCGGCTGCTCGACGAGGAGGTCTTTCCGGTCTGCAGCCCCGGATTTCTGGCCGAGTACGGCCCGATAGATGACCTGGCGAGTCTTGGCGAGGTGCCGCTGTTGACGCTGACCGCCGACCAGGGCCAGAAGTGGTTGGATTGGCCCGGGTATTTCGAGCGCATGGGAGGACCGCTGCATCAGGCGCCCTCGGAGCTGACCTTCAATAACTATCCGCTTCTGCTGCAGGTGGCCATCGCCGGCCAGGGAGTGGGGCTTGGCTGGCGGGGTATGGTTGAGAACCAGCTCGAGCGCGGCATGCTGGTGGGACTTGAGTCGCTCAGCCTGAGCACCGACAACGGCTATGGGGTGATCGATATCCACGCGGAGGATCAAAGCCCGGCCAAGCAGGCCTTTCTGGAGTGGATTCTGACCAGCGACTGATGATCGGTGACTGAGCAGCAAGATCGGGGCACGGGCGCTGTTCATAAACAAAAAGCCCCCGCTTGGCCTCTCGGCGGCGGGGGCAAAGGGAGAAACGGTAGGTCCGGCGGCGGGGCTTAGCCCAGGGCGGCGATGCCTGCCTTGGCGATCTGTACATCCTGGTCTGGTTTGACGCCGGACACGCCCACGGTGCCGGCAATGCGGCCGTCGTGTAGCACCGGAACCCCGCCTGACAGGGTGGCGGTCAGCGGAGCGGACAGGAAGGCGGTGCGGCCGTTATTGATCATCTCCTCGAAGGCCTGGGTTTCCTTGCCGCCCAGTGCCGAGCTGCGGGCTTTCTCGGAGGCTACCGAAGGCGTCATCGGTGCGGCGCCATCGAGGCGGCGCAGGGCCAGTAGGTGGCCGCCGTCATCGGCAACCGCGATGGCCACGGCCCAGCCGTTGGCTTCCGCTTCTTTCTGCGCGGCGTCGAGGATGGTGTTGGCATCGGCGAGGGTCAGTACGGATTTGGTCTGCATGGAATGCTCCTATGGGGTGTGTGAAAGTGGATGGTTGAGCGGCGCAGGCTCATGTTAGCGCCTCATCGACGATCTCGATCCAGTGGCGAACCGGGGTGCGGCCGGCACCGGCCAGGTGGGTCTGGCAGCCAATGTTCGCCGTTACGATCATTTCCGGGTCGCCGGCCTCCAGGGCGTCGAGCTTGTTGTCGCGCAGCTGGGTGGCCAGTTCTGGCTGGGTGATCGAATAGGTACCCGCCGAGCCACAGCACAGATGGCCATCCTGCACCGGGGTGAGCGAGAAGCCTAGCCTGGTGAGCACGCCCTCGACGCTGCCCGCAAGTTTCTGGGCGTGCTGCAGGGTGCAAGGGCAGTGGAAGGCTAGCCGCTTCTTATCCTGAATGCTCAGGTCGTCCAGGTCCTCGTTGGCCAGCAGCTCGCCGAGGTCCTTGGCCATCGCGCTGACGCGGGCGGCTTTCTCGGCATAGGCGGGGTCGTCGGCCAGTGCTTCGCCATATTCCTTGACCATGGCCCCGCAGCCGCTAGCAGTCTGCACGATGGCTTCGCAGCCGGCCTCCAGGTGCGGCCACCAGGCGTCGATATTGGCGCGCATGCGCTCTCGGCCGGCGTCCTGAGCATTCAGGTGGAAATCGATGGCGCCACAGCAGCCCGCCTCGGGTGCCGGGGTCAGGCCGATGCCGAGCTTGTCCAGCACCCGGGCGGTGGCAGCATTGGTATTGGGCGAGAGGCCTGGCTGCACGCAGCCCTCGAGAATCAGCATCTGGCGGGCATGGCGCTTGCCCTCGGGGCGCTTGCCGGCATCCACCGGCGCCGGCGGCATCTTGCTCTTGAGTCGCCCCGGCACCAGCGGTTTGAAGGCGGTGCCCAGGGTCAGCAGGGCCTTGAATCGAGCCGGCTCGACCAGTGCCTTGCGCAGCCCGAAGCGCAGGCTGCGCTCCGGCAGGCTTCTGGGTACCCGACGTTCGATTTCGGCGCGGCCGATGTCGAGCAGCTTGTGGTATTCGACGCCGGAGGGACAGGTCGTCTCGCAGTTGCGGCAGGTCAGGCAGCGGTCTAGGTGTAGCCGGGTCTCCTCGGTGACCTGATCGTCGTCATCGCGGCTCTCCAGCAGTTCCTTCATCAGGTAGATGCGACCGCGAGGCCCATCGCGCTCGTCGCCGAGCAGCTGATAGGTCGGGCAGGTGGCGTTGCAGAAGCCGCAGTGCACGCAACTGCGCAATACCCGGTCGGCTTCACGGATATGCGGCTTCTGGAGATCATCTTGGCTGAAATGCGTCTGCATCGGGCTCTCTCTTCGGGCTGTCTCATCAGGCGTTCCCGGCGTGCTGCTTTCCGGGAGCCGTTCGAGCGGTGACCGAGTTCAGAAGTCGCCGTAGAGGCGGCCGGGGTTAAAGATTCCGTTCGGGTCGAGTTTGGCCTTGAGGCGACGGTGGTATTTGGCGATGACCGGGGCCAGCGGCGTGAAGGGCTCTGCCGCACCTTGGGGGCGGCCCTGTGCGTCGCTGGCGCCCAGGCAGGTGGCATGACCCCCGTATCTGCTGGCGGCGGCGCGCACCTCCTCGGCATCGGCATCGGTCTTCACCCAGCGCTGGGCACCGCCCCAATCGAAGAGGGTATCGCCTTCCAGTGAAAGCGGCGGGGTATGGTTGGGTAAAGAAAGCCGCCAGAGAGGCCGGGTATCGCCAGCGAAGAAGGGTAAACGCAGGTCTCGCAGCGCCTGCCAGAAGCTATCCTTGAGCTCGTCGCCGCCGAGACGCTCACGGGTCGCGGCCACTGAGCTAGCACCGCCCTCCAGACGCAGGTGCAGGGCGCCCTCCAGGTAGGTGGCGGCGGTGATCGGCAGTGGCTGGCGGCCCCACTCGGTGAGCCGGTCCAGCGCTTTTCCCAGCGGCATGTCCAGGTGCAGGCTGGCGCTGGCGGCGGGCTTGGGCAGCACCTTCATCGACACTTCACTGACGACGCCGAGGGTGCCCTGGGCTCCGACCATCAGGCGCGAGAGGTCGTAGCCGGCGACGTTTTTCATCACCTCGCCGCCAAAGCGCAGTTCGCGGCCGGCGCGATCGATCACGCGGGTGCCGAGCACGAAGTCGCGCACCGCGCCAGACCAGGGGCGGCGTGGGCCGGATAGCCCGGTGGCAACCATGCCGCCGACGGTGCTGGCGGCACCGAAGCGAGGCGGTTCGCAGCCGAGCATCTGGCCCTGTGCGTCGAGTGCCGCCTCGAGCTCCTCAAGCGGCGTGCCGGCACGCGCCGAGACGATCAGCTCGACCGGATCGTAATGGGTGATACCGCGATGGGCGTCCAGTGACAGCGGCGTGCCTTCCACCGTTCGGCCGTAAAAGCCTCGGGTGTCGCCTCCGACGATTCTCAGCGGCGAGCCCGCGGCGTCTGCCTGGCGGATGCGCTCGCCGAGTTCCGCGCTCGCGTCTTGATCGCGGGGTGATGTGTAGTGTTCAGACATGATGAGTCCTTGTGCGTCTCGCCTGCGCCGCGGTGCTAGCCTCTAAGTCGCCGTGGCTGCCTTGATCGGAACCGGGAAAGCGTGCGCTTAAAACCGCGGCAGCTATCGATTAAAACCGCGGCAGCTCTGGATGTGGCAACTCGTTGTTGTGCACGTGCATGGCGCCGAACTCGGCACAGCGCTGCAGGGTCGGGATGTTCTTGCCCGGGTTGAGTAGCCGGTGCTCGTCGAAGGCCGCCTTGACCGCATGGAAGGCCGTGATCTCATCGGGCTGGAACTGGGCGCACATCTGATTGATCTTCTCGCGCCCCACGCCGTGTTCGCCGGTGATGCTGCCCCCGGCCTCGACGCAGAGTTCGAGAATCTTGCCGCCGACTTCTTCGGCAAGCTCGAGCTCGCCCGGCTGGTTGGCATCGAACAGGATCAGCGGATGCATATTGCCGTCGCCGGCATGGAAGACGTTGGCAACACGCAGCCCCGATTCCTCGGAAAGCCGGGCGATGCCCTTGAGCACGCCTGGCAGGGCGCGACGCGGGATGGTGCCGTCCATGCAATAGTAGTCGGGCGACATGCGGCCCACGGCGGGGAAGGCATTCTTGCGACCGGCCCAGAAGCGCGCCCGCTCGGCTTCGTCGCGGGCCTGCTGGATATCCGTGGCGCCGGCGGTTTTGAGCACGCTTCGCACCGTCTCGCAGTCATCGGCGACGTCGGCTTCCACGCCGTCGAGCTCGCAGAGCAGAATGGCTTCGGCTTCGACCGGATAGCCGGCCTTGACGAAGTCCTCGGCGGCGCGGATCGCCAGCTTGTCCATCATCTCGAGGCCGCCAGGGATGATGCCTGCGGCGATGATCTCGCCAACGGCGCGGCCGGCTTTCTCGACGTCGTCGAAGCTGGCCATCAGCACCTTGGCGGTCTCGGGCTTGGGCAGCAGCTTGACGGTGATTTCGGTGATCACGCCGAGCATACCCTCGCTGCCGGTAAATAGGGCCAGCAGATCAAAGCCCGGTGTGTCGAAGGCCTCGGACCCTAGGGTCATGCGCTCGCCTTCGATGGTCATGACCTCGACCTTGAGCACGTTATGCACCGTCAGGCCGTACTTCAGGCAGTGTACGCCGCCGGCGTTCTCGGCGACGTTGCCGCCGATCGAGCAGGCAATCTGCGAGGAAGGGTCGGGCGCATAATAGAGCCCATGGGGGGCGGCCGCCTCGGAGATCGCCAGGTTGCGAACGCCGGGCTGAACGCGCGCGACGCGGGCCTCGGGGTCGACCTCGAGGATGCGTTTGAAGCGCGACATCACCAGCAGCACGCCCTGTTCGAGTGGCAGGGCACCGCCGGAAAGGCCGGTGCCGGCACCGCGGGTGACCACCGGCACACCCAGCGCATGGCAGCGGCGCAGCAGCGTCTCGACCTGGTCGAGGGTCTCGGGCAGTGCCACCAGCATGGGCAACACCTGGTACACCGATAGGCCGTCGCATTCGAAGGGGCGCAGGTCTTCCTCGTGGTGCAGCAGGGTCAGATCCGGAATGGCCCGACTCAGGTCGGCGAGCACGTCGGCCTTGTCATGGGGCGCAATCGCGCCGTCGAGATGTTCATCGTAGAGGATGTTCATGGTCAGTCTCCGATCATCCAGGCATTGGCTCACAGAGTTTGCCGGTCTGGGCCACCGCTGGCTTATTGCCGCATATCACTCAATCTGAGGATTCTGACGTCGACTGTCTAGTGGTTGGTACATTGGTTTGGCCAATCTTTAGTCTAATTGTGGAAATTAATTCCATGTAGATAGTTGGCTACCGATAGCGGCATGGCAGCGGTGAGCGGTCGAGCGGTTTTGCTAGTGCCAGAGCGAGGGTCTGCGATAATTACGTTGATAGTACTTTTAGCTTGAGTATCGACAGGCCAGTTTGATGAATCCTATCTTGGAGTTGTCACCGTGAAACATGAGCCCGCCCCATGACCGACTTCGCCGAGCTGTATGCCTCGCTTGCTGGCGTGCAGCGCGAGATGGCGGAAAAGCTCGCGAGGTTGCGAGCCATGCGCCCCTTCTTCATCGATTTGTCACTGCGCGAAAACGCCGTGGGCGCCAGTCGTGGGCAAACGCTCGATGCGAAAATCACCATACTCTCGCGCCTGCGCCAGTTCGGCTTCGATGACATCTTGTTGGGTACCCTCGACTACGCGATGCCTGACGAACCGACTGTCGATGACGATTTCATGGTTTATCTGCGTGATCATGATGTCGATCGACGCGGCTGCTTCGCTTTCACCCAGGTGGGCACCTTGGATGATGATGGCCGCTTCTTGCCCGATCATTCGCAATACAAACTGCGGGATTACGCGGTACCCAATACCTTGCATCAGTTAGCCCTGGGCTGGCGCGGCCGCCAGACTGAGCAACAGCGCGAAGCCTTGGCGTCACGCCTGGCGGCTTCTATCGCCTGGCTGCACGACAATGTCGTCGGGGAAGATGGCGGGCCGCCGCGCATCATCGTCAACGTGATAGATGGCTGTGACGGCTTTGTCACTGATGCAGAATCCATGTGTTGGGTGTTTGACTGGCTTGCCGGACAAGCCATCGAGGGCGTTAGTTTCGAAGACCCTCGAGGCACTTTTCTGCCTTTTCAGGTAGGCGCTTTCGTCGAGATGGCCAGGGCGTTCACGCCTCCCCCTCTAAAATTGCTGGTGCACCTTCATGCAGGCAACGGCATGGAAAATGCCGCCGCTATTGAAGCGTTGCTAAAGGGGGCTGATGGTGTTTGGGGAGCCCTCTCCAAGCAGGCGGCCGTCATCGGGCATGCCTCTTCCAGCGAGCTGATCGCTAATCTTGTGCGCTTGGGCAACCCGCATCTAGGTGAGCGCTTTCGTCTCGAGCGGCTGTTGCCTTTGACCCGGGCGCTGCGCCGCGAACTCGAGGGCGATACACCCGTGGACTGGCCGATCATCGGCGACAACGCCTACCGTCTTCCGCTGAGCGATTTCCGGCAACGCAATGGGCGATTCATGGACTTGCCTCCGGAGCGCATCGGCGGACGCTATCGCTACCGCCTCTGCCCACAAGTCAGTGATACCGAAGTCATCGCGGGGCGTTTGGCCGAAGTCACCGGCCAGTCAATGGAAACCTTTGGCGCTTCGCACCTGTTGGAGATGATGCGACTGATGCGTCGCGAGATTCGACGCGGATCGCCGCTTCTTTATGATGACCCCGACACCCTGCTCGCCCTTTATCGCCGCGCCCAGGCGAGTCATGCCGAGCCGTCAGTGTCTTGGGGCAGGGAGGACTCACCGTCTCAGGAAAGTGGCAATGATGCACTCGCGCCGCTGCTCGATGACGACACCGACATTTATCGTGCGCTGCTCGAGTCGACTCAGGCGATACCCTGGCGTATCGATTGGGAAACCTTGCGCTTTACCTATGTGGGTCCACAGATCGCTGAGCTGCTGGGGTGGCCGGCCGACAGCTGGGAGTCGATAGAGGACTGGGCCGAGCGTATGCATCCTGAAGACCGCGATGATGTCGTCGATTATTGCGTGATGCAGTCGCGCTCAGGTATTGACCATGAAGCGGATTACCGTGCCTTGACCCAGAGTGGGGATTTTCGCTGGGTGCGTGACGTCGTGCATGTGGTGCGCGACAAACAGGGGCAGGTAGAAGCGCTGGTCGGATTCATGTTCGACATCCATGATCGCAAGCTCGGTGAGCAGGAGCGACTGGCGTTGCAGCGCCGTTTAGAAACCCTTTCCTTCCAGGATGGCCTGACCGAAATTGCGAATCGACGCATGTTCGATGGGCAGCTGATGGATGAATGGCTAGCGGCGCAAAAAGAGGCCTCTCAATTGTCACTCATCCTGGTGGATGTGGACCATTTCAAGCAGTACAACGACCACTATGGCCATTTGGCTGGCGACGATTGCCTTAGGCGGGTTGCTAAATTGCTGGGAGAGGCTTGCTCCGAAGGCCTGCTGGCCCGCTATGGGGGCGAGGAGTTCGTCTTGTTGCTGCCGGGATGTGGGCCGGAAGTGGCACAGGACATTGCCGAATCTTGTCGGCGGCATGTGGATAAAGCGGCGATTGAACATATCGCCTCGGCGGAGCTAGGCAACATCACGATTAGCGTTGGGGTGGGCAGCATGGTGCCGAGAGTCGATGATGAAGTGGAGGACTTCGTTACCGCCGTGGACAGTGCGCTCTATCGCGCCAAGCAAGAGGGACGTAATCGCGTCATCAGCTGTTTGATGGACCGCGCCAAGGTCGGCGCGGTCCAGCACTGACGGTGTCTGGCATCAACCGCCCAGTAGGCCATCGGATATGTGTAGCCCATAGAAGGCGAACAGGCCGATCAGACCCGCCGCGGTCACGTAGTAGATCGTTGGCAGGATCGTCTTGCGCAGGGTGATGCCTTCACGACCCAGCAGGCCGACGGTTGCCGAGGCGGCGACCACGTTGTGGATGGCGATCATGTTGCCGGCGGCGGCGCCGACCGCCTGCAGGGCCACCATCATGGCGGTGGACAGCCCCAGCTGCTGCGCGACGTTGAACTGGAAGTCGGACAGCATCAGGTTCGAGACGGTGTTGGAACCGGCGATGAAGGCCCCCAGGGCACCAACGGCCGGTGCGAACAGCGGATAGACATGGCCCACGCTATCGGCCACCAGCTGCGCCATGGCCACCGGCATCGAGGCCAGATCGGCGGTATTGACGCCGGAGTTGATCAGGATGCGTACCATGGGAATGGTGAACAGCAGCACGAAGCCAGCGCCCAGCAGGGTCTTCGAGGACTCATGGAAGGCGGCTTTGACCTCTGAGCCACGCATGCGATGCAGGACGATGGTGACCAGTACCACCGCGAGCAGAATGCCGCCCGGCAGGTAGAGCGGTTGGATGCTACCGGAAACGCCGGCCTCGCCAAGGATGTTGCTCCAGGACAGGCTCAGCGAGGTCAGTGCCTGCTTGAGGGGGTCGATGGTGCGCGAGGCGACCAGGAAGATGGCCAGCAGCACGTAGGGCACCCAGCCCATCAAGGTGGACATCGGCGCCTTGCCGGTGACGTCATCGAGCTTGATCTCGAGCTTGCCGATCCACTCGTCAGGCCAGGAGCTGGATTCGGGGAAGTCCCAGGTGTCCTGAGGCAGCAGGAAACCGCGTCGCGCAGCCGGTACGACGATGGCCAAGCCGACCATGGCACCGATCATGGACGGGAACTCCGGGCCTAGAAGAACGCCGGCCAGCATGTAAGGCACCACGAAACAGGCACCGGCAAACAGGGCGAAGGGGGCAATCGACAGGCCTTCCTTCCAAGAGCGGTTGGCGCCGAAGAAACGCACCATCATCAGCACCAGCAGCAGCGGCATCAAGAGCCCGACGATGCCGTGAATGATCGCCACCTCAGAGGTGATCAGCCGGAAATATTCGAGCCAGCTGCCGCCGCTGGCGGTCAACTGTTCGGTGATGCCGGCTTTGTCCAGGCCGCCGCTGACCCCGACCACGATCGGCGTGCCCACGGCACCGAAGGAGACCGGCGTGGACTGGATCATCATGCCGACCATGACCGCGGCCAGCGCCGGGAAGCCGAGGGCCACCATCAGCGGTGCCGCCACGGCAGCCGGTGTGCCGAAGCCCGAAGCGCCCTCGATGAAGCAGCCAAACAGCCAGGCGACGATGATCGCCTGCACCCGGCGATCCGGGCTAATGCCCGAGAAACCGTTGCGGATTGCGGCGATGCCACCGGAATGCTTCAGGGTGTTGAGAAGCAGGATGGCGCCAAAGATGATCCACAGGATCGCTACCGTCAGCATCAAACCCTGCAGGGTCGATGCCAAGACACGGTTGGCCGTCATGTCCCAGGCGAACAGGGCGATGGCGGCAGTCACCACATAGACGATGGGCATGGCCTGTCGTGCCGGCATACGAAAGCCGATCAGCAACACGCCAGCCAACAGCAGTGGCATGAAGGCGAGCAGGGCGAGTAGGGTTTGACTCATGAGGCAGCAATCCTTGTTTTCGTTGGGTGGAAGGGAGGTGCCGAGGACATAAGATGGTTAGGTTAGTAACCGATACTACGGCTTGGCACCATAAGGCCGGATGGCGTGGCTGGCTACTGTTGGGTAATTGGTATGACCAATGGGTATTTGGCTCGATAAGTAGGCCCATCCCATTGATATAAAAGAATTGTTTTCCTCAGTGTGGCCCCTTTTTGCAAAAGTTTGCGGTGTTTTGGGGCGCGATTTTTAGACTAATGGACAGGTAGGAGACTCCATGAGCCGAGTGCTTTATGAACTGTGTGGGATAGATGACGAGCTGCTCTTTTCGCCCTTCTGCTGGCGGGTGCGCTATGCGCTGGCGCATAAGGGGCTCGATGCAGAGACCCGGCCATGGCGTTTTGCCGAGAAAGACGCCATCGCCTTCTCGGGGCAAGGGCTGGTGCCGGTACTGGTCGACGGCGATGAGGTGGTCAGCGACAGCTTCGAGATCATGCGCTATCTGGACCGGGTCTATCCCGACAAGCCGCTACTGGGAAGCCCGGAAGCCGAAGCGAGGGCGCGTTTCTTCAAGCACTACGCGGAGCGCTCGCTGGCGCCGGGCATGATGCGCACCATCGTCATGGATCTTTACAACGCGATTGACCCCGGTGACCGGGAGTACTTCCGTACTACCCGCGAGAAGCGCTTCGGGCGCACCCTGGAGGAAATGCATTCGCCAGCTAAGGGTCTGAGCATGCTCGATCAGGCGCTGGCGCCATTGCGTGGGCGCCTGGAGGAAAGTGACTTCATGGATGGCGAGGCACCCGGTGCCGCGGACTACCTGCTGTTTGGCAACTTCATGTGGGCACGCACGGTGTCGACGGCGGACCTGCTGTCCAACGCTGACCCCGTGCATGGCTGGATGGAGCGCATGCTGGATACGCATGGCGGCCTGGGTCGCAGCGCCAAGCGCATCGTCGATATTCAGGGTGCCTACGACCAGTGAGGCCGCCCCGAGCGCCAGGCGAGGCGCTCAGCACTGCAACGCCATCAGGCGTGGATAGAAAAACGCCCCGCTCTGAGTGAACTGCACCCCGAAAGTTGGACACCCAATCCAACCTTCGGGGTGTTTTTATGAGCAAACGATACGACGAGTGGTTCAAGCTCCAGGTGGCACAGCAGTGCTTGCACGATGGCACCAGCTTGAGAGAGGTCGCCCGGCAGCATGGCTTGGACCATTCTTTGGTACGGACATGGCGGGAGAGCTACCGTCAGCATGGCGTGGAGGGCCTACGCAAGTCATACACTCACCGCAGCGCGGGGTTCAAGCTACAGGTCCTAGAGACAATGTGGCGAGAGGGATTGTCACGACGTCAGACGGAGGCCCTATTCGATATCCGCGAGAGCGGCGCCATTGGCAGATGGGCGGATCAGTACCATAGTGGTGGCCTGACGGCACTAGAGCCAAAGCGCAAGGGGTGCCCCCCGATGACCAAGAAACCGTCTTCCCCGCTCCCGGATGATGAGCGCTCTCATAAGGAATTGCTTGAGGAACTCGCCTATCTGCGAGCGGAAAATGCCTATCTAAAAAAGCTCGATGCCTTAATCCGGGAGCAAGAAGCAGCAACGCGGGGCAAAAAGCCCAGACCGTCCAAGGATTAAGGCATGACCATTCTCTGGCTCTGCTGCTGCGTGCAGCTGAGCTGCCGCGCAGCACGTTCTACTATCAGACTCAGGCCTTGGGCGCTGACGACCGGTACGCATCTCTGAAGGCGCGTATCCGCGCGATCTATGACCACCACAGAGGGCGCTATGGCTACCGGCGCATCACCGCCGTGTTGCGCCAGGCAGGCGAGATGGTCAACCACAAGACCATCCAGCGGCTGATGCAACAGCTGGGCTTGAAGTCCCTGGTTCGTCCTAAACGGTATCGGGCGTATCGAGGAGCCGAGGGTTACGCGGCTCCGAATACGCTACGGCGTCGGTTTCAGGCCCAGCGACCCAATCAGCGTTGGGTGACAGACATTACCGAGTTCAAGATCAAGGATCAGAAACTCTACTTGTCACCGGTCATGGATCTATACAACGGCG
>NZ_FNCI01000003.1 GCF_900100755.1 Onishia taeanensis | reverse complement strand
CTTTTCCAGGCGACGAGTGCTGCTGGTCTGGTTCAGGTAGGCGTAGATATAGAGCTTGAGCAGGTCGCCCGGGTGGTAGGGTCGCCGGCCGGTGGCCGCGGTGCGCGCCTTGTCGAACCCCATTTCGATGACGTCCAGGGACTCCACGAAGGCATCAATCACCCGCACCGGGTGATTTTCCGGGACATATTCTTCAATGCTGGGAGGTAGCAGCGAGGTCTGGCTGCGAGGCTGTCCTTGTAGGTGTCGCATACAAAAATAGCCGTGAACGGGTGAGTTCACGGCTATCTTGCCAGCTTAGGAGGCTGTTTTCACACAGCCTCCTTCTAGGCGGGGTTTTTCGTATAGACAGCTAGCGCTACTCTGGTCTGTGATCTGCTCGCCAATGAAACGCTAGAAGCGTCGTGGTGCTGAAAGAGCCATCAGGCCTGATCGTTGTCGGGGGAATGCGTCTTGGGCTCGAGGGCGCTGAGCAGGCCGCGCAGCAGCGACAGTTCGCGACGGGTCGGTTGGGCGCGGGCGAACAGCGCCTGAAGCTGTGCCTCGGTGCGAGCATGGGGCTGGGTCAGGAAGCCGCTGGCCTGCATGACGCGACCCAGGTGCGCGTGGAAGTGGTCGAGCTGCTCGCGGCTGGGCAGTTTCTCGCCAGTCGGCCGGGTAGGGTGATAGCCGCTCTCCGGCCGGCGGCGCCAGGTGCGATTGACCTCATAGGCCAGTACCTGCACGGCCTGAGCCAGGTTGAGAATGCCGTAGTCCGGGTTGGCCGGGATGCTGACCTGGTGGGTGCAATGGCCGATCTCGTCGTTGGTCAGCCCCGAGCGCTCGCGGCCGAAGACCAGCGCCACTGGCGCATCTAGCGCATGCTCGGTGATTTCCTTGGCCATCTCGTCGGGCTCATCGAAATGCGGTAGCGGCAGGCTGCGTAGCCGGGCGCTGGCGCCGACCACCTGCACGCAGTCGTTGACCGCCTCCTTGAGACTGCCGACCACCCGAGCCGATTCGATCAGGTCCTCGGCGCCGGCGGCTAGCCGAGTGGCTTCCGGATCGGGAAAGCAGCGCGGATTGACCAGCACCAGGTCAACGAGCCCCATGGTCTTCATGGCGCGGGCGGCCTGGCCGATGTTGCCGGGATGGAAGGTCTGGACGAGGACGATTCGGACGTTGGAAAGCATTACGGTTCTGGCATCGAGAAAGTGGGGTGCCTAGTTTACGCGAGCCGCTACGCGGATGCCTGTCCAGAAGGGTGATCGCGGGGTGTTGGGGGAAGGATCAGCCCGATGGCTGGCAGGAAGACATAAAAAAAACCCACCGGCGTTGGCCGGTGGGTTTTTTAATCAGGGCTTTTCAGGCCTTTACCGTCAGGCCTTGCAGTGAAGCAAGGCCTGACGAGGACCCGAGGAAGCTGGGCTGGCTTACATCATGCCGCCCATGCCACCCATTCCGCCCATACCACCCATGTCGGGGGCACCGCCTTCTTGCTCGTCCGGGTCATCGGCGATCATGCACTCGGTGGTGATCATGAGGCCGGCGATGGAGCCTGCGGACTGCAGGGCGCTGCGAGTGACCTTGGCCGGGTCCAGCACGCCCATTTCGAACAGGTCGCCGAACTCGCCGGTCTGGGCGTTGTAGCCGAAGTTGCCTTCGCCTTCCTTGACGCGGTTCAGTATCACGGACGCTTCCTGACCGGCGTTGGTGACGATCTGACGCAGCGGTGCTTCCATGGCGCGCAGAGCCAGCTTGATGCCGTGGGTCTGGTCTTCGTTGTCGCCCTGAAGTTCCTGCATCATGGTCAGGACGCGAACCAGAGCGGTACCGCCACCCGGTACCACGCCTTCCTCGACGGCGGCGCGAGTGGAGTGCAGGGCGTCTTCGACACGCGCCTTCTTCTCCTTCATTTCCACTTCGGTAGCGGCACCGACGCGGATCACGGCGACACCGCCGGCCAGCTTGGCGACACGCTCCTGAAGCTTCTCGCGGTCGTAATCAGAGGAGGTTTCCTCGATCTGAGCACGGATCTGACCGACGCGGGCTTCGATGTCCGCCTCTTCACCTGAACCATCGATGATGGTGGTGTTTTCCTTGGACATGGTGACGCGCTTGGCGCTGCCCAGGTGATCCAGGTTGGCCTGTTCGAGGGTCAGACCGACTTCTTCGGAGATCACGGTGCCGTTGGTCAGGATAGCGATATCCTGCAGCATGGCCTTGCGACGATCGCCGAAGCCAGGCGCCTTGGCGGCTGCCACCTTGACGATGCCACGCATGGTGTTGACCACCAGCGTCGCCAGGGCTTCGCCTTCGATGTCTTCGGCGATGATGGCCAGCGGCTTGCCTGCCTTGGCGACGGCTTCCAGCACCGGCAGCAGTTCACGGATGTTGGAGATCTTCTTGTCGACCAGCAGCAGGTACGGGTCTTCCAGTTCCACCGCCATGGTGTCTTGGTTGGTCACGAAGTACGGAGACAGGTAGCCGCGATCGAACTGCATGCCTTCGACCACTTCCAGCTCGTCTTCCAGGCCACGACCTTCATCGACGGTGATGACGCCTTCCTTGCCGACTTTCTGCATGGCATCGGCGATGATCTCACCGATGTTGGCGTCGCCGTTGGCGGAGATGGTGCCGACCTGGGCGATGGACTTCGGCTCGGTGCAGGGCACGGACAGGGCGCGCACTTGCTTGACGGCTTCAGCGACGGCTTGGTCGATGCCGCGCTTCAGGTCCATCGGGTTCATGCCGGCGGTCACGCCCTTCATGCCTTCGGTGACGATGGCCTGAGCCAGGACGGTAGCGGTGGTGGTGCCGTCACCCGCGACGTCAGACGTCTTGGAAGCGACTTCCTTGACCATCTGCGCGCCCATGTTCTCGAACTTGTCTTTCAGTTCGATTTCCTTGGCGACGGACACGCCGTCTTTGGTGACGGTCGGCGCGCCAAACGACTTCTCGAGGACGACGTTACGGCCTTTCGGGCCCAGAGTCGCCTTGACGGCGTTGGCGAGAATATCTACGCCACGAGACATTTTCTTGCGGGCGTCGTCGGAGAACTTAACCTGTTTCGCTGCCATTGTTGGATCTTCCTACTTGATGTTCGTGAAACTTGAGCAAGTATGTACGAGCAAGTGTCTGTGAGCTGAAATCAGCCTTCGACCACGGCGAGGATGTCGCTCTCGCTCATGATCAGGACTTCTTCACCGTCAATCTTCTCTTTCTCGACGCCGAAGCCGTCCTTGAAGATGACGGTATTGCCGACCTTGACGTCCAGCGGGCGGACTTCGCCGCTGTCGAGAATCCGGCCGTTACCGACGGCGAGGACTTCACCACGCGTCGGCTTTTCCTGGGCGCTGCCCGGAAGCACGATACCGCCAGCAGTTTTCTGTTCTTCTTCCACGCGACGGACGATGACGCGATCGTGCAAGGGACGGATGTTCATTGCTCACGTTCTCCTGATATTTAGCGGTGCCAGGATGTCCTGGCGGGTCCATATCACCCTCGAAACCAAGGTTTCGAAGTGAAGGCTTGCGCCTTCTTTGTCGATGGCAACCGGGCTTGGCCGCGGCTGCCGAAACAGGGTGCCGAACTTACTTTTCAGCACTACGCCATGAGTGGGGGCTGGCGAAGGCCTTTCAAGGGCCCACAGGCAAAAAATTTAGGTTTGTGTTCAGTGACGTGGCTCATCTCGAGAGATGAATTCCCCTTCCAGTGGCGCTTGCTCACCTGAGTGAGAGGTTGTGCCTTGCGCATGGCGCTCATCGCGCTTGGCACCGCTGGCGTCTTCCCAGCCATCGGGGGGAACGCCGCGAGAGCCCATGCCGGCGCCGCCAAAGATTTGACCCTTGACGCCAATGCGGGCCAGCAACTTGCCAAGCAGGCGCCGTGCATCGGGGATCAGGCACATCAGGCCCAGGCCATCGGATAGAAAGCCTGGTGCCATGAGCAGGGCGCCGCCGAAGATGAGGGCCGCGCCGGTCATGAGCTCACTCGAGGGGATCTCGCCCTGGGCGAAGCGCTGCTGGGCTCTCGCCAGCGTGGCCGTGCCTTCACGGCGAATCAGGTGAAGGCCAATGAAACCCGTGGCCAACACCAGCAGCAGGGTGGTCAACAGGCCGATCTCGCTGCCGATGGAGAACAAGATGACGAAATCGAGCAAGGCAAAAAGACTGAAAAACAAGAGAAGGGGCATGATGACTCCATGTTCGGTGACAGGTGAATAATGGCGTCGAGGCTGGCTTTTTCAAGGCATGTCCGGCTATTCGGCCTGTGTTGTACTGTCTTGAGCGACCTTGGAAAGCCGGAGCTGTCGGGCGATTGAGTTGAGCGCAAGTAGTAAAGACATGCTAGATTGATTCATGCTGCGGTGCACAAATGACGTGAGTCGCCTTGAATCACGCTACGGCTTGGATTATCCAAGACGTTGTATCATCGCCTCAATCAAGCAGGGTTCTATTAGGTGGCATTACATTAAACAGGAAGGGGAGTCGACATGCAGATGAAAGGAGCGGTAATTGCCATTACCGGCGGTGCACGAGGCTTGGGGCTGGCCATGGCGCGGCATCTGGGCCTGCAGGGCGCTCGCCTGGCGCTTCTGGATCTGGAGCGCGACACCCTGGATCAGGCCGTCAATGCCCTTCTGGATCAAGGCATAGAGGCCCGGGCCTACGAGGTCAACGTCGCGGATCAATCCTCCGTCAGCGAGACCTTCGCGGCCATCGTCGCCGACATGGGGCCGCTCAAGGGTCTGGTCAACAATGCCGGCATCACCCGAGACGGGCTGTTGATCAAGGTCAAGGACGGCAAGGTCGAGAAGGGGCTGAGCCTCAAGGAGTGGCAGCAGGTCCTCGACGTCAATCTGACCGGCGTCTTCCTCTGCGGGCAGGAAGCGGCCTACCGGATGGTCGAAGCCGGCGAGGGAGGCGTGATCGTCAATATCTCCAGTATCTCGCGGGCCGGTAATATGGGGCAGAGCAATTATTCTGCGGCGAAGGCTGGAGTTGCCTCACTGACCGTGACCTGGGCCAAGGAACTGGCACGCAGCGGTATTCGCGTTGGGGCGGTGGCGCCGGGCTTCATCGAGACCGAGATGACGGCATCGATCCGTCCAGACGTGCTGGAGAAGATCACCAAAGGCATCCCCCTGGGTAAATTGGGGCAACCCGAGGATATCGCTCACAGCGTGGCCTATATCTTTGCAAACGACTATTTCAGTGGTCGGGTCATTGAGTGTGATGGCGGCCTGAGAGTCTAGTGCGTGTCCCACCAACCTGATCGAGCGCAACGCCGGGCAAATGCCCGGCGTTTTGCATGCAGCAGGCGCCTCCAAGGCCTAGAAACTCAGCCGGTCGCGCATGCCGTCGACGGTGGCTTCACCGATGCCGTTGATGCGCATCAGGTCTTCGGCATTGCTGTAGTCGCCATTTGCTTCCCGGTCAGCGACGATATCGGCCGCTCTCGCGCTGCCGATACCCGGCAGGGTCTCGAGCTGTTCGGCGCTGGCGGAATTGATGTCGATCGCGGGCTGTTGCGCGTCTGACGCTTCCTGGGCAAGGGCCGGCATGGCGGCGAGGAGTAGGCAAGATAGGGCAATAATCTGGCTGAGACGTTGCATGGGCGAATTCTCCGCTAACGGTGGTGATCGACACTCCATGTGTCCTGATTCAGCCTAGTCGCCACCTTGCATGCTGTTTGTCAGAGATCGCCGACCCTTTGCGTCAGAGAGGTCTGATATATAGCCGTGCATGGCGTCGCCATGATCTGGGGCTTTATCGTTGTTCGTGCCTGATCATCGGTACCGTCTAGGGAAGGCTCCTGAAGACAGCGCCTGCCTGTTATACTGCGCGCGAATTCTTTGCCCAGAGTGCGCTTCCGATGTCATCTGCGTCCCCGCTGATCATTGCCCTCGATTACCCCTCCTTGGATGCTGCGCTGTGTATGGCTGACCAGCTCGACCCGGCGCGTTGTCGTGTCAAGGTTGGCAAGGAGCTTTACACACGCAGCGGGCCCGATGTGCTCGAAGCCCTGCATGGCCGGGGATTCGAGGTATTTCTTGATCTCAAGTTTCATGACATCCCCAATACCGTTGCCGGTGCGGTGCAGGCTGCCGCTGAGCAGGGGGTGTGGATGGTCAATGTGCATGCCAGCGGCGGCCGGCGCATGATGGAGGCGGCCAGAGAGCGGCTGGACCGCCATGCGCTGTCGACACAGCTGATTGCGGTGACCGTTCTCACCAGCATGAGTGCGGAGGATCTCGCCGAAGTCGGAGTAGCCGTGTCGCCGGCCGAGCAGGTGGCCAGGCTTGCAGCGTTGGCCCAGCAGAGCGGCATGGACGGTGTGGTGTGCTCGGCCCAAGAAGCCACGGCGCTGCGCGACCTGTGCGGAGAGGATTTTCTCAAGGTCACGCCGGGGATTCGTCCGGCGTCGGCGGCAGCGGACGATCAGCGCCGGGTATTGACCCCCAGTGCGGCCATGGCGGCCGGCAGCACGCATCTGGTGGTGGGGCGTCCGGTGACCCAGGCAGAGGACCCCATGTCGGCGCTGGCGGCACTCGAGAGCGAGCTCGCGGGCTAGTCGCTCTTGCGGCCCGTCATTGGGCGGGTTGTGCCCCATTGCCGGCAGCTGGGGCACTGCCAATGCAATTCGGTTCCCGAAAAGCCACACTGCCCGCAGCGAAAGCGCGGTCGGGCGTCGAGCAGGGCGCGAGAGTGATGGTGAAGAATGGCGAGGGTGCGTTGCTCATCGGCTGCTGCATCCTTTTGGAAGAGCTGGAGCAGATAATCAAGCCCGCGCAGGCTGGGGGCTCGCTCCATCTGGGTCTGGATCAGCTCGGCGGCCTCCTGGTGGCCAGCGCGTCTCTGAACGCATTCGGCCAGCATGATGACCGTCGAGGTCATTGGCACTTTCTCGTTCAGCTTCTGAAGTGCCTTCTCCAGGCCTTGTTCATCGTTGAGAAGCCGGTAGGCATCGCGCAGCGGCTCGAGAATCAGCGCGGCCGAGCCGGCGTCTTGGTCGGGCACTCGCTTCAGTAGCTTGAGCTCGGCCTTGTAGTGGCCGGTATCGTGTTCCATGCGAGCCAGCAGCAGCGTGGCCCTGACACAGTGGCCGTCGATGCTCAGCGCCTGACGAAGCTTCTTTCTGGCGAGCGATGGGCTGGCTGACTCCAGGTCCCGTTCGGCAAGCTCGCAAAGCCAGTGCGCGGCGGCGCGCTGAATATTGTCATACTGTCGAATCAGGCTCGGCTGAGCGACATCCAGCGCCGCCTGCCATTCTTTCTCCCGCTCCAGCAGGTCGACCAGCAGCAGCTTGGCCTGCTGACGCTGGCTTTCATCGCCGCCGTTGTTGATCAGGTTCTCGAGGAGTTTTTCGGCGCGATCGAGAAGGCCCAGGTTGAGGAAATCCCGGGATAGCTCGATTTGCACCAGGCTACCCTGCGCGGGCGTGAGCGCGGGGCGCGCCAGCAGGTTCTGGTGAATCTTGACCGCGCGATCCGTCTCTCCCCGCGAGCGAAAGAGGTTGCCCAGGGCAATGTGGGTCTCGATGGTGTCGCTATTGACTTCAAGCGCGGCGACGAAGGTTTCAATGGCACGGTCGGGCTGTTCGTTGAGCAGATAATTGAGCCCTACGAAATAATCCCGGGACAGCGTGTGCTGTCCCGGTTGATCGGCAGTGCTTTGACGGTCGCGTCGGCCCAGCCACCAGCCTATGGCGACTGCTGCCAACAACAGGGCCAGCAGCAGGAGGTCATGCATTTAGGCGACTTCCTTGAGCTCCTGAATTCGCAGGCGATCGAGTTCCTTGCGCTGCTGCTGGTTGTGTCGCTGGGCCCGGGTCAGCAGGGCACGAAGCCGCATATAGACGCCGGTCATGGCCAGCATGCCTAGCAGAACACCAGCGGCCAGTGATCCCAGCAGCCACAGAGACAAGGAGGCGGGCGGGAGCTCTGTCCAGATCAGGTTGAGAGGCACGGCCTGTTGGTTGTTGACGGCAAACAGAATGCCGACCAGCAACACCAGTAGCAGAATGATCCCCAGGAAAACGCCTTTTAGCCAACGCATGATAGTGTCCTTTGTGAAGCCAACAGGGGGCAGATGGGCAAACCGCTATTCTAGTAGCCCAAGGCTCTGCTGGCATTGACCTGTTCGCGAAGTTCCTTGCCCGGCTTGAAATGAGGCACGAACTTGCCCTCGAGTTCGACCGGGTCGCCGGTCTTGGGATTGCGCCCGGTTCGGGGTTCGCGATAGTGCAGCGAGAAACTGCCAAAGCCGCGGATCTCGACGCGGCCTCCCTCTGCCAGGGCATCGGTGACGTCGTCGAGGATGATGCGGACAGCGGCTTCCACATCCTTGACTGACAGCTCGGGCTGCCGCATGGCTATCTGTTCGATCAACTCGGATTTGGTCATCGACTTACTCCGTGCAGTGGTGCCGGCAGATTGGCAACATCTCGGCGCTATTGTTTGATTTAGCATACTGTGCAAACCGAGATAAAACAACGAACTAGCAAGAGTCTTCCGTTGCGTAGCGGGATGCGGTTCCCGACCCATGGCGCCAAGCGTCGCCAAGCGTATACTGTGTGCACATTCCGTAAGAGTTTCGAGGCTGACCTTGAACGAACAGCAAACTGTCGATGAGATTGATCGCAAGCGGCTCCACTGGCACTCCCGTCGCGGTATGTGGGAGCTTGATCTGCTGTTGATCCCCTTCCTTGAGCATCGCTTCGATGCCCTGGATGATGCCGACAAGCAAACCTATCGCGATTTGATTGCCGAGGAAGACCAAGACCTTTTCGTGTGGCTGATGCGTCGCGAGTGGCCCGAGGATGCACAGCGTCGTCGCGTGGTGAAGATGATAGTTGATTATGCCGAAACCACCGGTAACGATCAGTATCGTACCCTCTAGACTGGCCGTCGGGCTCCATCTGGGCATGGCCCTGGGAGCCCTGTTGTTGAGTCTGGTTTATGCGCCGCCGTGGCTATCCGCTGCGGCGGCGTTGTCCATGGGGCTAGTGCTGTGGCGCTATGCCGGCCGGCGCCGGGTAGCTTGGCAGCTACGCTTCGTTGAGCGCGGCGCCATGGGGGGAGAGGTGGGGCTAGATGCGGAGCGTAAAGCTGGCGGGGAATGGCAGGTGCGATGCACCGATGAAGCCGGCTGGACGCGCTGCTCCGTCGGCTGTGGTTATCTCGGCCCCTGGCTGGTGGGGCTCACGCTGTCCGATGAGTCGTATTGGCTGTGGCCGGACAGCCTGGGCAAGGAGGAGGGGCGAGCCCTGCGCCGCTTGCTGGTGGCGGGCAAGGCCGACCACTGATTCGCCTAATCGCTTCCTGGCCGGCTTATCTCGCCTCTTTACCCTTGCTCAGTTTCGAGCCTTCAATCCTCACTCCCGATTCCTGGGCCATCACCCTCCCGCTCGCCATTTGGCTTGCAGACTAGGTGCTGCTTGTAGAGCCTCTTCCTGATTGGCTGCCGCTATATCGTTTCCACCTAACGCGATTCTGCTGACGCTAGGCGAGACATGACTTAGGTTCGCCACTGCTCAGGCAGTTGGATGCTCGAGGAGAGTGCGTTGCCAGGGGCGTGGTGTGGATGGTCGCGGTTGAAGTGCAGGCCGCGAGACTCATGGCGGCCTTGAGCGGCCTGAACGGTCATGCCGGCCAGCCGAACGGCATGCCATAGGCTTGCCAGGTGGCGGCTAGGCGCATGGGCCTGAAGCAGTTCACGGCTTTCCGCGATTAGCTTAGCGATATCTCTCTCGGCTTCGCCGAGCCCGGAAGCGTCTCGCACGATGCCAACGCGTCGACTCATGACCGCCCGCAGGCGTTGGAATAACCTCTCGACCTGCTGCTCAGGGACTTGAGTGCGGTCGTCGGTCAGCGCGTCGGCTGGCTGTCGTTGAGCGTGTCGTTGAGACTGTTGTTGAGAGCGGGGAGCTGACGGCTCTGTCGGTGTGGCTTTGAGGGTCTCGGCGGCGGCCCGCGCGAAGACCAGACACTCCAGCAGCGAGTTGCTGGCCATGCGATTGGCGCCGTGCAGGCCGGTGCAGGCGACTTCGCCGATGGCAAATAGTCCCTTAACACTGGTGCGGCCGTCGAGATCGGTAGCGACGCCGCCACAGCTATAGTGAGCGGCGGGCACCACCGGAATCGGCTCTTGGGTGATATCGATCCCACGGCTCAGGCAGTGGGCAAGAATGGTTGGGAAGTGGGCCTTGAGCGTGGCCTCTGGCAGGTGGCTGACGTCCAGCAGCACATGACTGGCGTTGGTCTGCTGCATTTGGGCGTCAATGGCACGAGCCACGATATCCCGGGGGGCCAGCTCGGCCCGCGGATCGGTATCGAGCATGAAGCGATGGCCATCGAGGGTGGTGAGAATGCCCCCCTCGCCGCGCACCGCTTCGCTAATCAGGAAGGGTGTGCCCTCGGGGTCAAACAGGCAGGTGGGGTGAAACTGCTGGAACTCGAGGTTCATCAGTCTGGCCCCCAGCTCGGCGGCCATCGCCATGCCTTCTCCGCAGGCTGGAAGCGGGCTGGTGGTGTGCTGCCAGAGCCCGCTGGCGCCGCCAGTGGCGAGCACTGTCTCGGCGGCGGCAATGTCTTCGCGGCGACCCTTGCCGTCGAGGCAGCGGGCGCCTCGGCAAGCACCGTTGGCATCTTGCAAAAGGCTGATGGCGCCCAGGTCGTCGCGTAGCGTGATGCCAGGATGGCGGCGGGCATGCTTGAGGAGGGTATCAATCAGCGCCTGACCGGTCGCATCGGCGGCATGGATGATGCGCCGTGCTCCGTGGCCGCCTTCCCGGGTCAGGTGGAAGGGGTAGGGCGCGTCTTCCCGAGCATCCGGCGTAAAAGGCACGCCCAGGGATAGCAGCCATTCGATGGCACTGCGGCCATGCTCGACGGTAAAGCGGACCGCTCTCTCATCACACAGGCCGTCGCCGGCGACCAGGGTGTCCTGGATATGGTCCTCGACGTTGTCCTGGGGTGACAGCACGGCGGCGATTCCGCCCTGGGCCCAGCGGCTGGCGCCATGATCGTCGCTGGCCGGACGCAGTAGTGTGACCGGTCGACTGTCAGCCAACTCCAGCGCCAGGGCGAGACCGGCCGCGCCGCCGCCGAGAATGAGAACGTCCTGTAGATGTGAATCGCGCGTCATGAGACGGGTCCTTGCGAGTTGCTGTCGTCGGATAAGGTCGCGTGCGTGGTCAGCGCGTGACGCCGGGCCCGCTTGCGCAGACGCTGGCTGGGCAAGCGCCTAAGCTCGCCAAGGGTGTCGACTAGCTCCTGGGTGAGGCGGGCAAGCTCCCGATTGAGCCATAGATAGCCGGCCGGGCCGAATAGCGCTCGACCGCTGGAAGCCGTGGCCTGGCGGGCATTCATGGCATAGCGCTCCAGGTCGAAGGGCGCCAGTTCGACATCGATAGGCTGACCGGTACGGACCTGGAAGGCCAGGGTGCCCAGGTCGCGAGCCAGGCGATGCTGCTGGTCGCGCAGGCCCTCCATGGCGGCGATATGATCATGGCCGTCGCGGGTCGTCCAGTGGGTTTCGAGTAGCAGCTCGATGGTCGAGAGCATCCTTCTCTCAAGCGAGATGATGGTATCGAGCTCGTCCCGTTTCAGGCGACGCTCGCGGTGGATCGCATCGACTAGGCCTCGCTGCTTGATCAGCAGGCTGCTCGACGACTTGAGGAGCGGCTGGGTATCGAGATCCTGGGAGCCGGTAGAGCTGGTGTGGGCATGATACAGCCGCGCGAGCTTGTCCAGTGTCTCGGCGAGCAGAAAGCGCTGCACGTCGGTGGCCTTTTGCGGCATGGCAAAGGCGGTTACCAGGATGCCGATCAGCGTGCCGACGAGTACGTTGAACGACCGCCATAGCGCCGTTCCCAGCTCCTGGGTGCCGTCGCCGACAACCAGTAGCAGGCTGATGGCGAACATCAGGCCGCTATAGCCGTAGCGGCCCTTGAAGGTCACATAGGTGGCGGCGGCAATGCCGGCCAGCGTCCAGATCGGCACCACCAGCGGTGGCGGGTTGGGCGCCAGCGTAATGAGAATGCCCCAGGCGGCGCCTAAAACGGTGCCGAATAATCGCTGACGGCCCTTGTCTAGCACGCCGCCGATATGGGGCAGGTTGCCCATCACCATCACGGTGCTGACCAGCGCCCAGCTGGCGTGAGGAACATCGAGGATGTCGATGAAGACGAAAGTGATCGTCAACGCCAGGGTGACCCGCATCACGTGTAGCAGGTGGCGGTTGCGGTAGTTGATATAGGGATCGCGAAGGCGAGGAAGGGGCATGTCGGTGTACTTGCTAATGTGGCCTGTTCGGCAGCGAAGTAGCGGCGTCGGGGCTGCGCCGGAACCGCATTGCGTGCCGTCCGCTGCTGCAAGCCGATTAGGATATCACGCACCTCGGCGGCTGGGCAGGCGCTTCAGGCGCTGTCCGGCAAAAGCTGGCGTGCAGATGAGCGCGTCCCGATTTTCCTGATGTGCGCTCGCACAAGAATGGCAGGCACGAGAATACCGCCACAGGGCGATGTGTGATCGGAAATAAAAGACGAGAAGGGGTTAATAGCTTGGTGCCCGGAGCCGGGCTCGAACCGGCACGGTGTTACCACCGAGAGATTTTAAGTCTCTTGCGTCTACCAATTTCGCCATCCGGGCGGGGAGGTTCGAGCGGGGGCAAATCAGAAATGGAGGCTGGAGTCGGAATCGAACCGGCGTACACGGAGTTGCAGTCCGCTGCATAACCACTCTGCCATCCAGCCTCACTGAGTCAGTCAACCATCGCGATAATGGAGCGGGAAACGAGATTCGAACTCGCGACCCTCGCCTTGGCAAGGCGATGCTCTACCACTGAGCTATTCCCGCCTGACTCGAGGACGAATTATACGCATAAGTGCGTAAGTGTCAAGCGCTTATGCGCATTTCATTGCTCTGTCAGGACTACATGGAGCCTGAAAGATGCGGCCAGGCAGCACGCAGGTATTGCTGCATGGACCACAGCGTCAGCGCTGCCGCCAGGTACAGGGTGACAATGCCGATTTGCGCGATCAGGCTGCCCGGTGGGAAACCGAGCAGCAGCAGCAGGGCGACCATTTGCAGCGTGGTCTTGATCTTGCCGATTGACGATACCGCCACGGTGCCGCGTTTGCCCATTTCGGCCATCCACTCGCGAAGGGCCGAAATGACGATCTCGCGGCCGATGATCACCAGTGCCGGCAGGGTCAGCCAGGCAGCATCGTAGCGTTCGATCAGCAAGGCCAGAGCGACAGCCACCATCAGTTTGTCGGCGACCGGATCGAGGAAAGCGCCGAAGGGCGTGCTCTGGTTCCAGCGCCTGGCCAGATAGCCGTCGAGCCAGTCGGTGATGGCGGCCAGACCGAACAACCCCGCCGCCAATAACATGCTCCAGCCGTAGGGCAGGTAGAAGATCACCACCAACAGCGGAATGAAGGCGATTCTGGCGAGGGTGAGAATGTTGGGGATGTTCATCTGAGCGCCGCTTGTCCTTGCCTGAAGTCTGAGGGCCACCATTCTATATGGCCGGTGCGCGATCATCCATGCAGTGCCTGATGAATCGCCTGCGCCATGCTGTCGCTGATGCCGGGGACGCGGGCCAGCTCATCACGGCTGGCCTGGCGTACCCCCTGAAGTCCACCGAAGAAACGTAGCAGTTCGCGGCGGCGTTTGGGGCCTACGCCGGGGATGTCCTGAAGGGTCGAGGTGCGCCTGACCTTGTCACGACGTGCCCGGTGCCCTGCAATCGCGAAGCGGTGCGATTCGTCGCGGATATGCTGCACTAGGTGAAGGGCAGGGGAGCTGCCTTCGAGGCTCAGGCTGTGGTCGATGGTCTCGACGAACAGCGTCTCGAGCCCGGGCTTGCGGGTGGTGCCCTTGGCCACGCCGATCAGTCCCACGCCCGTTACGCCGAGTTCGGCGAAGACCTCTCGGGCCATGTTCAACTGTCCCTTGCCGCCGTCCACGAATAGCAGATCCGGACGCTTGCCTTCACCCTCGGCGAGGCGCTTGAAACGCCGGGTCAGTGCCTGCTGCATGGCAGCGTAGTCGTCGCCGGCCGCCACGCCCTCGATATTGAAGCGCCGGTAGTCGGATTTCACCGGGCCGTCGTGATCGAACACTACGCAGGATGCCACGGTGGCCTCGCCATGGCTGTGGCTGATGTCAAAGCACTCCAGGCGCTTGGGCACCTCGGCCAGGCCGAGCGCATCGCGCAGCGCTTCGAAGCGTTTGGCCAGCTGCGTCTGATTGGCCAGCTGGGTGGCCAGGTGCTGTTCGGCGTTGGTCTGGGCGAGCTGCTGCCATTGGGCGCGGTGGCCGCGCACGCGATGGGTCAGGCGGATCTGGCGTCCTGCCTGTTCGGACAGCACGCCCTGCAGCAGGTCGGCATCAGCCAGCGGGTGTGAGGTGATGATCTCGGCGACGGGTTCATGAACTTGGCCCAGGTAGTATTGGCTGATGAATTCGGTGAGCAGCGCCTCGGGTCCCAGGTCGAGGCCGTTGTCAGGGGTGTGATGGCGTGCGCCGAGCATGCGGCCCTCGCGGACGGTCAGCACCGAGACACAAAGCCCCCCTGGCCGCTGGGCCAGGGCGAAAATATCGGCATCGCCGCCGTCGGTATCGACATATTGCTGACGCTGGAGGCTGCGCAACTGTTGGATCTGATCGCGAAGCCGAGCGGCCTCCTCGAACTCCAATGACTGGCTAGCGGTCTCCATCTCGCGGGTCAGTTGCTCGGTGACCTGCTCGCTTTTGCCCTGCAGGCACATCACCGCATGCTCGAGGTCGCGCCGATAGTCTTCCTCACTGATGTAGTCGACGCAGGGCGCACTGCAGCGCTGGATCTGATACTGCAGGCAGGGGCGCGTGCGGTGAGAAAAGACGCTGTCCTCACAGTTGCGAATGCGGAAGATCTTCTGCATCAGCGACAGGCTCTCGCGCACCGCGCTGCTGCTCGGGTAAGGGCCGAGATAGCGGCCGTCATCACGGCGACTGCGAGCCCGCTTGTATTCCAGGGCGGGGTAGGGGTGGCGATCGCTGACGAAGACGAAAGGGTAGGATTTGTCGTCGCGCAGCAGGATGTTGTAAGGCGGCCGCAGTTCCTTGATCAGCGTTTGCTCGAGCAGCAGGGCCTCGGTCTCGCTGTGGGTGACGGTTACCTGGATATCGGCGATACGGGCGACCAGCGCCTGAGTCTTGGTATTGAGGGCGCCACGGAAATAGCTCGCCAAGCGCGCGTTCAGGCGTTTGGCCTTGCCGATGTACAGGGTGTCGCCCTTGGCGTCGAACATGCGATAGACGCCGGGGGATTGGCTGATGTTCTTGAGGAAGTGCTTGGCGTCGAAGGTCATGGGGCTTAGTGCTTCACGAGTGAAGTGTCAGCATACCAGAACCCGCCGCCCTGGCGGTTCAGGCGTCGTGCTGGTAGCCGTCCACCAGGCCGTGACGCAGTCCCAGGTGGGTCAATTCGACGTCTGAGTGCACGCCGAGTTTCTCGAAGATGCGGTAGCGATAGGTGTTGACGGTCTTGGGGCTCAGGAAAAGGCTGTCCGATATATCGCTGACCCTCTGGCAGTTGACGATCATCATCGCCACCTGCAGCTCGCGTTGCGACAGGCTGTCGAAGGGGTTTTCCGGCGTTTCAATCTTGGACAGTACCAGGCGCTGTGCAATGGTCGGACTAACGTAGCGCTTGCCGTCGAACACGGCGCGGATGGCCTGAACCATTTCCGACGGCTCGGCGCCCTTGCCGATGAAGCCGCAAGCGCCTGCGTCCAGCAGCCGCTGGGCGAAGGTTTCTTCGAGGAAGGCCGTCAGGACCAGTACGCGACAGTCGTCGATGGTCTTGGCAATCTTGCGCGTCGCTTCCAGACCGCCGATGCCCGGCATGCGGATATCCATCAGCACGACATCCGGGCGTAGCTGTCGAGCCAGCGTCACTGCCTCTTCGCCATCGGCTGCCTCATCCACCACCTTGATGCCGTTTTCCGCGTCGAGAAGATGGGCAATGCTGGTTCTGACCAGGTGGTGGTCGTCGGCGATGAGAACCTTGATCAAGATGCCTCCTGTGGATCCTACGGCGGTGAATGCTCATGCTGAGCAGAATGTTGATGATGTCGCCGGGGTCGCATTAGATTACATTAATTTACTGGGTGCGGCGACGCTCATGACGGCCATCTTTGTATCGATATGCGTCGATGGAGGCTTGGGTCAGAGTGCAGCGACTTTACTGGTAAACTCGAAGCTCGGGAAAAGGGGTTGACGATGCATAACCCTTTGTATAATATGCATCTCGTCTTCGGGGGCGAGCCTTCGTAGATCATGTTGCAATTGGCACGCTACAGCAGTGATCATACTCTGGTGAAGCGCCTAGCCAATACGAAATGCAGCGCTGTGGGGCCTTAGCTCAGCTGGGAGAGCGCAACACTGGCAGTGTTGAGGTCAGCGGTTCGATCCCGCTAGGCTCCACCACACGAACATTGTAAAACGCCGTGAACGCCAAGTTCACGGCGTTTTTTTGTGTCTCGGATTCGTCGCTGAGATTCTTCAAAGAGTTCTTCAGGTGAGTATTGAGGGCGAGTCGCCCTCGCGCTGAGGCAAGAGGGCCGGTATCACCCGCCAGGGCGATACCGGCACCGGCATTAGTTTTCGACGCGCCCCAGCAACAGAAACTCCAGCAGCGCTTTCTGGGCGTGCAGGCGGTTACCGGCTTCTTGCCAGACCACGGCGCGTGGATCATCGAGTAGAGTGGTGCTGATTTCCTCGCCACGATGCGCCGGCAGGCAGTGCAGGAAAAGCACGTCGTCGGCTGCCAGGTCGAGCATCGCCTCGGTGACCTGGAAGCCGGCAAAGTCCGCTTCGCGCTTGGCCTGTTCCTCTTCCTGACCCATTGAGGCCCAGACGTCGGTGGTGACAAGATCGGCGCCTGCCACCGCCGCCTGTGGATCGCGCAGGATGCTCACCTGGTCGCCGGCCGCGGCCACGATCGCCGGATCGGGATCATAGCCTTCGGGGCAGCAGATGCGCAGTTTGAAGCCGAACTGGCGGGCGGCATTGATCCAAGAATGACACATGTTGTTGCCATCACCGATCCACACGGCGGTTTTGTCGCGCACGTTGCCGCGAAGCTCGCTCCAGGTCATGACATCGGCCAGCAGCTGGCAGGGGTGATAGTCGTCGCTCAGGGCATTGATGACCGGCACGCTGCTGGCGGCGGCGAACGCCTCGAGTCCTGAATGATCGAAGGTGCGGATCATGACCGCATCGACCATTTCCGAGAGCACGCGCGCGGTATCGCCGATGGGCTCGCCGCGGCCAAGCTGGGTGTCACGCGGAGACAGGAAGAGGGCGTGACCGCCAAACTGCGCCATGGCCGTCTCGAAGGATACCCGAGTGCGGGTCGAGGACTTCTCGAAGATCATCGCCAGGGTGCGGTTGGCGAACGGCGTATAGGTCGGGCCGTGTGTCTTGAGGCCATTCTTGATGGTGATGGCACGACGCACCAGGTACGTCAGTTCCTCGGGAGAGAGGTCAAGCAGGGTCAGGAAATGGCGTGTCGCCATGAGGTTACTCCGCGCGCAAAAACCCCCATCCTAGCCAGCCGCTGTGCAACACGCAACGCGATGCGATGGGGAAGCCAATGGCGGGGCTATATTCGTCTTGCTGGCATCAGTAGAATGGTCAGGACACTAAGCATTCATTAGAAGGAATTCTTCATGAGCACGACCGTCGAGAACATCCAGCAGCAGATTAGCGAAAACCCGATCTTGATCTACATGAAGGGCACGCCTCAGCTTCCGCAATGCGGCTTCTCTGCCCAGACCGTGCAGGCCCTGATGTCCTGCGGCGAGCGCTTTGCCTTCGTCAACGTGCTCGATAACCCGGATATTCGCGCCGAGCTGCCCAAGGTCGCCAACTGGCCGACCTTCCCGCAGCTGTGGGTCGAAGGCGAGCTGGTCGGTGGCTGCGACATCGTCGTTGAAATGCACCAGAACGGCGAGCTCGAGACGCTGGTAAAAGCCGCTGCCGAGCGCGCCAAGGCGAACGAAGAAAACGCTAGCGAATAAGCGCTGTCGCAACAGTTGCTTAAAAGCAAAACCCCCGTCAGCTGGGCTGGCGGGGGTTTTTTCTGTTCAGACCTGTTAGGCGTCGCCATGGATGGCGCCTGGACCGGTGCGGAGTCGGGGCTAGCGCTAGAGTTCGTCCATGCCCTGTTCGCGCTGGGCCAAGTTCCAGCCGCCAAGATCCTTGAAACGGTTGACGATCGAGCAGAACAGCTCGGCGGTCCGCTCGGTATCATAGCGGGCCGAGTGGGCCTCGGTGTTGTCGAACTCGATGCCGGCGGCACGGCAGGCTCTCGCCAGTACCGTTTGGCCGTATACCAGGCCCGACAGGCTGGCGGTGTCAAAGCTCGAGAAGGGGTGAAAGGGGTTGCGCTTGATATTGCAGCGGTTGACCGCAGCGTTCAGGAAGCCATGGTCGAAGGCCGCGTTGTGGCCGACAAGAATGGCCCGCGTACAGTTGTGAGCCTTGATCGCCTTGCGTACGGGCCTAAATATCTCATTCATGGCCTCTGACTCGCTCAGCGCGACTCGCTTGCGTAGCGAGTCGTCGAGGTTGATGCCGGTGAAATCCAGCGCCGATTGCTCGACGTTTGCTCCCTCGAAGGGAGTGACATGGAAGGCATAGGTCGCGTCCGGAATCAGGTTGCCGTCCGGATCCATGCTCAGCGTTACGGCGGCGATCTCCAGGATCGCATCACCCTTGGCGTCAAAGCCGCCGGTTTCCAGGTCTACCACCACCGGCAGAAAGCTGCGAAATCGCTGAGCCATCAGGCCTTGGGCGCTCGCCTCGCTCATGCACCTCTCCCTAACCAAAAATGAAAATCTGCGTCGGCATCGGCTGCCGAATGGGCGGGAGTCTATCATCTTTGTCAGCCATGCGCCCCGCCCCGGCGGTATTCTCGAGCGCTCATCGGCGCTATACTTGAGGGCTATCCCTGAATGTTAACGGGCACGGTGCCACGGTGTCGTGCCTCAGCACACTGCAAGCGAAGGAGCCCAGAATGTCCGATGTCAAGAAGGTCGTTCTCGCCTATTCCGGCGGCCTGGACACGTCCGTTATCGTCAAATGGCTGCAAGAGACCTATGACTGTGAGGTGGTGACCTTCACGGCCGACATCGGCCAGGGTGAGGAAGTCGAGCCGGCGCGCGCCAAGGCCGAGGCACTCGGCGTCAAGGAAATCTACATCGAGGACCTGCGCGAAGAGTATGTGCGCGACTACGTCTATCCGATGTTCCGTGCCAACACCATCTACGAAGGTGAATACCTGCTGGGCACCTCCATTGCTCGCCCGCTGATCGCCAAGCGGTTGATCGATATTGCCAATCAGACCGGTGCCGACGCCATCTCCCATGGTGCGACCGGCAAGGGTAATGACCAGGTACGCTTCGAACTCGGCGCCTATGCGCTGAAGCCGGGCGTCAAGGTCATTGCCCCGTGGCGTGAGTGGGACCTCAACTCTCGCGAGAAGCTGATGGCCTACTGCGAGCAGCACCAGATCCCGGTCGACTTTTCTACCAGCAAGAAGAAGTCGCCGTACTCCATGGACGCCAACCTGCTGCACATTTCTTACGAGGGCGGCAACCTCGAGGATCCGTGGGAAGAGGCAGAAGAAGACATGTGGCGCTGGAGCGTTTCCCCTGAGGCCGCGCCGGATACGCCGACCTACATCGAGCTGACCTATGAGCGCGGCGATATCGTCGCCATCGATGGCGAGACCCTCAAGCCCCACGAGGTTCTGTCCAAGCTCAACCAGCTGGGCGGCGACAACGGTATCGGTCGTCTTGATATCGTCGAGAACCGCTATGTGGGCATGAAGTCCCGCGGCTGCTACGAAACACCGGGCGGCACCATCATGCTGCGCGCCCATCGCGCTATCGAATCCCTGACCCTGGACCGCGAAGCGGCCCACCTCAAGGATGAGCTGATGCCTAAGTACGCCGAGGTCATCTACAACGGCTACTGGTGGAGCCCGGAGCGCAAGATGCTGCAGGCCGCCATCGATGAGACCCAGAAAGACGTCTCCGGCGTGGTGCGCATGAAGCTCTACAAGGGCAGCGCTACCGTCGTTGGTCGCAAGTCCGACCAGTCGCTGTTCGACGAGTCCATCGCGACCTTCGAGGACGACGCCGGCGCCTACGATCAGAAAGATGCCGAAGGCTTCATCAAGCTCAACGCCCTGCGGCTGCGCATCGCCGCCGGCAAGGGCCGCGATCAGAGCTGAAGCTGACCGCCAGGGTCCGTGTGGGCCCTGGCGCGGCGAAGCGCATAGGTAGGAGAGGAGGGCAGGATGCTGAAGAAACTCTTTCCCGGCTTTTTCGGGTCAGAAGAATCCGCCAAGTCCCGCGAGGCTGAGCCCGTCGAATACCGGGGATACCTGATTTCGTCAGACCCCCAGGATACCGGCGGTCAGTATCGCGTCAGCGGCTTCATTCGCAAGCAGGTCGCGGGTGGAGAAACCCTCGAGCACCGCTTCGAGCGTTCTGACGTGGTGTCGGGACGCGAGGCCTGCGACGAACTGATGGTGCGCAAGGCCGAGCGCTTCATCGACGATGTCGGCGACGACATGTTCACGCCACGCTGATGCCTCGCTGAGCGAGATGTCTCGGTGATTCGCGACGACGCCGCTGCCTTCGGGCGGCGGCGTCGTCGTTTGTGGAAAGGCACTACACTCCAGGTTTAGGGACGCTGAAAGGGAGCCCCTATGACCTTTCTGTACCGGCACTCGCCATGGCGCGCGCTGTTCGCCGGAGAGGCCTTACCCGAGCCCGCCGGGCTTTCGTCAGCACTGACACCGTTGGTGGATGCGCTGGAGAGCCTGGGGCCCACACCCAGCCTAGCGGCGGCCAAGGCCTGGCAGCTCGAACTGGTCGAGGCGCTCACACGTCTGGACCTGCCGGCTTGGCGCATCAGTCAATTGATCAGCGATCACGATCAGTGGCTCTATCGCCAGGCCATCGCGGCGTCCCTGGACGAGATGCGGGCCACGGGGTGGGGGGCGCCACCGCGAGCGTTCTGCGTGCTGGTGCTGGGTTCCATCGCACGCCACGAGAGCCTGCTGTCGCCGGATCAGGATAATGCCATGATCATCGGCGACTATCCGGATGCTCGCCATACTGAAATCGATGGCTACTTTCAGGCGCTGGGAGAGCGCTTCAGCGATCGTTTGGCCGTCGCTGGTTTGCCATTGTGTCAGGGTCATGTCATGGCCCGCTGGCCAATGTGGCGCAAACGGCTCTGTGAGTGGGACGCTCAGTTGGCTATCTGGAGCGCCGAGCGGCGAGTCAAGCGCGTGCAGCAGACGAATATTCTGCTCGACTTCTCTCCGGTCTTCGGCGACGCGGGCCTAGCCGATGCCCTGCGTGACAGGGCCCTTGCTCGACTGGCCCGTGCCGGCGGCTTTCTGGATGAGATGGCCAGCCTGCTGGAGGAGACGCCGGTAGCCTTGGATCGGCTAGGGCGCCTGCATGGTGATGACAAGGAGTCGCCTCAGAGCGGCGCGGTGAACCTAAAGCGCCAAGGGCTGATACCGCTTCAGAATGCCGTGCGCCTGATGAGCCTGCTGCATGGGTGTCGCGGAGTGGATACTCGTCTGCGGCTCACTGAACTGGCCTGTGCGGATGCGCTGGGCGTCCGGGAGGCAATGACGCTGCATGCGGCCATGAGTCGTCTTCAGGCACTGCTGCTGGCCTCCCAGTGTCGCCGGCTGCGCGCGGGAGGCTTGGCCGATGGCTGGATCCTACTGGACGATCTCGACGAGGCTGAGCAAGTGCTGCTGCGTCTTGACCTGAAGGCCATCCGTCGCTTGATGGGACGGGCGTCGGCGCTGGTCGGTGCCACCTCGCGCTAGGTCCTGTGGTTCGCGGTTCTTGACTCCTGACCCGTTACATCATGATGCCTGCATTTCCCTTGGCGCATCGGGTAGCTCCATGATCAGGCTGGCGCCATCCAGGGTCTCGGCATCCTCGACCCACAGCCGTCCGCCGAGCTGGGACACGATGCCGCGGCTAATGGGCAGCCCAAGACCGCTGCCTCGGGGGCGCCCACGGGTGTGGCCGCTGGCGGGACTCTGTTGCGCTAGCTGATGGAATTTCTCGAAGACCCGTTCGCGCTCTTCAATGGCGATGCCGGGCCCGTTGTCTTCCACGCTCAGCCGGATGTGGCCGCGATGACGCTCAAGGCGCACAAGCACGCGTGGTGCCTGGTCGGCGGCAAACTTGGCGGCATTGTCGATCAGGTTGATGATGACCTGCTCCAGGCGATCCGGGTCGCCAATCACTTGGGCCTCGTCGAGGTCGATGATCGCCTCGAGGTGGACACCGCGCTCTTCGATCGGATGCTGCACGGCGGCCAGGCTCTGGCGAGTCAGGTCGACGAGGTCCAGCCGCTTCGGGTGCAGGGTCAGGCGCCCGGATTCGAGCCGTGCCAGGTCGAGAATCTCCTCGATCAGTCGCGACAGGCGCTGACTCTCGAGTACCACCACCTCCAAGAACTGGGCGCGCTTGTCGTCGGGCATGTCCTGGCTGTCGCGCAGGATTTCGGCGAAGGCGCGAATCGAGGTCAACGGCGTGCGCAGTTCATGGCTGACCATGGCGACGAACTCGTCCTTGAGCCGGTCGAGTTCGCGCAGCCGTTCGTTGGCGCCGCGCAGTTCTTCGCCGATGCGCGCCAGCTCCCGCGACTTCTGCTCCAAGCGGCGATTGTACTCAAGCGTTTGAGAGGTGCTGTCGAGGATGCGCAGTACCGCTTCCCTATCCAGTGCCTCTCCGCGTACCACTGAGTTGATCAAGACTCTGGCCGAGGCGCTGCCTAGTGCCCCCGCCAGCGCCTGCTCGGCCCGGGCTATCAGCTGAGGCGAGGCGGAGGCGTCCATGGCGGCTGCGTTCTCGCCGTCAGCGCTAGCCACGCAGGCCTCCATGCTGGTGTTGCGGTCGGTGGCGTTTGCTTCTGCCAGCACACGGCTCGTTGCGGTGCCACCCAGATAGCGCTTGAGCAGGTCGCGAAGAGCGCCGCGGGTGGTCTGTCCCTGCCATAGTGGCGCGGTATCGATGCCTTCGGTCAGGGCCCCGGTGAAGAGCGCCGCCTGTGTCTGTTCGAGTCGACTCTGGCGGGTGAACAGCGAGACGCCGACCAGTACACCAATGTTGGCCATGAGGCTCCACAGCAGCGAATGGCTGTAGATGTCCAGGCCATCGAGTCCGAACAGGGCATAGGGGCGCAGCCAGGCCAAGTGGTAAAGGCCTTGTTCGACAAAGCTCATGGGCAGCCAGCCCGACTGGGCGAATCCCGGTAGCAGCAGGGTGTAGCCCCAGACGGCGATGCCAGCCAGCATGCCGAGCCCGGCGCCGAGGCCGCAGGCTCCCCGCCAGTAGAGGCCCAGCAGCAGGGCCGGGGCAAACTGGCTGACGGCGGCGAAGGACACTAGCCCGATGGTCACCAGGCTGTAAGCATCGCCAATCAGGGCATGGTAGAGATAACCCAGCAGCAGGATCAGTGCGATGGCGACCCGGCGGATGCCCAGCAGCCACCCCGAGAGATCGCCGCGCAGGCCCCGAGATAGCGGCGTTGCCCGCAGCAGCAGAGGCATCACCAGTTGGTTGCTGACCATGGTCGAGAGCGCGATGGTCTCAACGATCACCATGCCGGTGGCCGCGGATAGCCCGCCGATGAACACGAAAAGCGATAGGCCCTCTTGGCCCGCGGAAAGTGGCAGGGTCAGCACGAAGCTGTCCGGGTCGCTGCCGGTGCCGCTCAGTAGCAGACCTGCCAGGGCGATGGGAATGACCATCAGGTTGATGATCAGCAGGTAGAGAGGGAATAGCCAACTGGCCCTGAGCAGATGGCGCTCGTCGACGTTTTCCACTACCAGCACCTGAAACTGGCGGGGCAGGGTGAGAAAGGCCAGAAAGGCCAGCAGCAGCGTGCCGATCCAACCTAGCGCACCGCCCGGTACTGCCGACAGGCTGAGTGCATGCTGCAGCTGTGGCTGGGCGGCGGCCCTGGCGAATAGATCGGCAGGGCCGTCGAAGAGCATGAAGACGGTGAAGAGGCCTACCACCAGGAAAGCTACCAGCTTGACCAGTGACTCCACGGCGATGGCGGCGACCATGCCTTCATGGCGCTCGCTGGCATCCAGGTGTCGAGTGCCAAAGAGCATGATGAATACCGCCAGTACCAGCGCCACCCAGAAGGATTTGTCGTTCAGAAAGCTCGCTGCCGACGTGACCCCGGTGGGAACCGGCGAGTAGTGCATCAGCACCGCGTGGCTAAGCGTGATGGCCTTGAGCTGCAGGGCGATGTAGGGAGTAATGCCGATCAAGGCGACCAGGGCTACCAGTGCGCCAAGTCGACTGCTCTTGCCATAGCGAGCGCTGATGAAGTCGGCGATGGAGGTGATGCGCTGAGCCCTGGCGGTGCGCACCATCTTGCGGATGATCAGCGGGCCGCAGAGCATGGCAAGCGTCGGCCCCAGGTAGATCAACAAAAAGCTGGGGCCGGCGTCGGCAGCGCGCCCCACGCTGCCGTAGAAGGTCCAGGCAGTGCAATAGACAGCGATCGATAGCGTATAGACGAAGGGGGAGGCAATGACCGAACGTCCCTGTCGGGCCCGACGATCGGCCCAGGCCGCAATCACGAACAGCAGCGCCAGGTAGCCAAACGCCGCCACGATGACGCTCAGTTCACGGTCCATGCCAGCGGCTCTCGCAAGTGACGCTCATTCCTTGGGCTCCCTCTCCAACAGCCAGGCCGCCAAGCCAATCACCAGAGCCCAGGCCACGAACAGATAGGCGGCGAGCCAGGATAGGCCGCCGGCCGGGCGGTCGGCGAGCAGGATCAGCGGTGGCGTGAACAGCAGCGCGGCCAGTATGACCAGCACCACCAGGCGTTCCGTCCGGCGCGGCGGCATCATAGGCTGGCATCCTGCCGGTCGAAGGCGCTTGACTGCAGTGCCAGGGCATCGGCCAGGGTATGAATGCCGCGCGCCTCCAGGCGTGTGCGCATGGCCAACCACAGCTCGGCCGTGACCCGGGCGTCGCCGAGCGCCGTGTGGCGGGTGCCTGCGGCAAAGCTCAAGGCGTAGCGGTCGGCCAGACTGTCCAAGTCGTGGCCGTCGAGCGATGGGTCCAGGGCACGAGACAGCAGCAGGGTATCGAGCACCGGCATGTTGAGGGCCACTCCGGCTCCCGGTGACTGCAGCGCCAGGAGGTCGAAGGCGGCGTTATGGGCGAGAATCACCGCATCTCCCAAGTAGTCGCGAAAGCGTGGCAGTACCTGACTCAGCGGAGGGGCGCCCAGTACATCACTATCTGTCAGGCCGTGAATGGCGGTACTGGCCGGGGGAATCGGGCGCCCCGGATCGATCCGCACATCGAAGGTGTCATTGGCGAGCAGTCGCCCGTTGACGATGCGGCAGGCGCCGATGCTGATTACCCGGTCGCCCTGGCGCAGGGCAAGCCCAGTGGTCTCGGTATCGAAAGCCACTATCTCGAGTTGAGCCAGCGGACAGGCGGCCAGCTCGGCCTCGGGGGATGGCAGGTCAGCAATGCCGAAGTCGTGGAACTCAGGGCGGGGCGATGGACGAGTGAGCGGTGGCCCCACCCGTTCCACTGCGGGTAGCGGGAATCGCAGCCGGGCATGGTGGCCATCAGTGTCCTGAAGGCTCCAAAGGTCGCTGTCATGCTGGTGCAGCAGATCCTCTATGCGGGGGGAGAGCGGCAAGGCGTCGAGCCGCAGGGCCTTCCACCTAGCCAACTGGTGTTGGGGCAGCGAGCTGCCCAGCCAGATCAGGTCCAGGTAGACGCGCCTGTTGCCCAGGCAGGTTTCAGCATCAAGGTGGCGCACGTCGACCAGGTCACTAAGACGGCTGGTCAGGGCCTCTAGCATCACCAGCAAGGCCGGGGCATCGGCCTTGAACCAGGCCGGCATGCCGACCGGGGTAAGCGTCAGCGACGAGCCGGCCAGTCGGTCGTTGAGGGCCTGCCAAAGATCGTTCGACCACAGCGGTGCCAGCCGTTCGCCCTGGCGCTGGAGGGCCTCGAGCGTCTTGCCGAGCCGATCAATTGCCTGACCGAGCTCCTGGCTTTCTTGACCGATGATGTCGGAGAGCCGCTTGGTCAGAGAAACCTCGACGCTGCCCTGTGACGTTGCCGGCCGTATTCCTTGGGCGGGTGTCGAAGAGGCGCCGGGCTGCCGCGCTTCGTGATCATGCGGGTCATCCGTTGCCTGGATTGCCGGATGGTTGGGCGAGTGCAACTGACTGAGCGCCTCGGCGGCACTTGAGAGCCCGGCGCCATGACGGCGGACGGCCACGAGGGCTTCGGCGAGGCTCGCTCTGGTGCCCATCTCGCAGTGCCAGGCGGCGGTGCTGTCGGTCAGGGTGATCAAGGTCTCGCAATCGCTATTGGGCACCCGGCGCAGGCAGCCGTGAAGCCAGCGATCTTGTTGAGGAATCAATAGTTCCCGTGGCGAACCGTCGCTGGGCAGGTGGTCGAGGGCCTCCGACAGGCTGGCAAGAGCGAAGAGGCCCTCCAGGCGCTTGCCCAGTCCGAACCCGGGATGTTCCGAGAACAGTGCCTCGGCGGCCTGATTGAACAGCAGCAGGCGGCGGTGACGGTCGCAAAGCAGCAGCGGGGTGTCCAATACTTGCAGCAGGGCTTCGAGCTCCAGGCGAATGCGGGCGGCGCTCCTGGCTCCTTCGGCATGGGCACCGGCTAGCTGTGAGCGGTCCTGTCGCCAGTGCTCGCGTAGTTTCAGGAGATCTGGGCCAAGGCCGCTTAGCCAGCCCTCGGGGCGATAGTCGTCGCGGGCGTCGGGGCTTGCCACCATGCGTGCTACCTGAACCTGCAGATGGCGAAGCGGTGCAAACAGCCGGCGCTCGAGCAACAGGCCCAACAGGAACACGCAGCCGGCACCGGCCAGGCATCCGGCCCACAGGGCAATACGTTCGGCGCCGGTCGGCGCCAAGCGGCTATCGAGCCAAAGTGCCAGGAAGGCACCGCCAAACAGGCTCAGGCCGCTGAGCAAAAGCCAGGCGCCGATCAAGTGCTGGCGACGGGGCGGGCTCATGCGGCGGACTCGTCTAGCAAAGCCTTGACCTTATCGACTAGCGCCTGGGTCGAGAAGGGCTTGGTGATGTAGTCATCTGCGCCCAGCGCTAACCCTTTCTCTCGTTCGACTTCGCGACCGTGGGCGGTGAGCATGATGATCGGCAGACGCGCTGAGGTTGGCATGGCGCGTAGCCGCTCCAGCACGTCGAAGCCGCTTATGCCCGGCAGGCTGATGTCCAGCAATACCAGGTCCGGGGGCATTTCGGCAATCCGGGTCAAGGCGCTTTCGCCGTCTACGGCAGTGATCACCTCGAAGCCTGCCTGTTGCATCAGGAATTCAAGTGACAGGACGATGTTCGGTTCGTCATCCACTACCAGCACCTTGGCCATCGTGATGCCTCCCTGTGATCAAGGTTGTGCTGCCACTTCTGAGTCTAGTGGCCGCGACAGAGACTGAAAGACGACCTTGGCAGGAGCTGATAGGCTACTTGAACGCTCGTTTGACACTTCGCGTCCAAACGACGGCGTAGCGCAATGACGCCTATTTCCTTGTCAGGAGACGACGATGATTGAAGTGCACCATCTGGAGAACTCTCGGTCCCAGCGCGTTATCTGGCTGCTAGAGGAGCTTTCTGCCGACTACGAAGTGATCACTTATCGGCGCGATCCCAAGACGATGCTGGCGCCTGAGTCGCTCAAGCAGGTTCACCCGCTGGGTAAATCGCCGGTCATCGTCGATACCGAGCGCGAAGGTGAGGTCGTCGCCGAGTCCGGCGCGATTATCGAGTATCTGCTCGAGCGCTTCGATGACGGCCAGCTGTTGCCGCCTGCGGGCACGCCGGAACGGCGGCGTTACCGTTTCTGGCTGCACCATGCCGAGGGATCGGCGATGCCGCCCTTGGTGATGACGCTGGTGTTCTCGCGCCTGGACAAGCCACCGGTGCCGGCGTTGATTCGCCCCATCGCTCGTCTGCTGGCGAATGGGGTCAAAACCAAGTTTCTCGATCCGCAGATTCGCGATCTGTTAGCGTTCTGGGAAGGTGAGTGCGGCCAGCATGCCTGGCTTTCGGGCGAGACCTTCAGCGCTGCCGACATCCAGATGAGCTTCCCGCTGCTGGCCCTCGAGGGGCAAGGTAGGCTAGGCGACTATCCACGGCTCACTGATTTGCTGGCACGGATGGGCGAGCGGAAGGCCTATCAGCGCGCGGTTGAAAAGGGCGGTGAGTTTTCTATGTCCGGCTAGGCGCTTGGTGGCGGTCAACGACCCCGATGCGGCCGAGTTTTCATCGTCAGCGGTAAAAGCGACTGACGTAAGACGAACATAAAAAAGAAAAGGTCGCCGCACAGGTGAACTGCCCCCTGAAGGTTGAACACTCAACCCAACCTTCGGGGGCGTATGATGAACCAGTACGATGTGCGTTATCTGCTGGTGGCAACGCTAGTCTCAGCAACGGTCCTTGGAGAGCCTATTGGGTTGAGGCATTCAAGGGCGCCGCTTGGTCACCAGTTGCCCGGCGCCATCGAACTCCAGCCGACGGTTGCGCCCGGCGAACAGGGCGAAGACCGCCGCGAACATCAGGATGGCGCCCAGCAGCATACAGACTTGAGGCAAAGTGGCGCCGCGGTCCAGCAGGATGCCGATGCCGAGTGGCCCCATGGCTGCCAGGCAGTAGCCGATTCCCTGTGCCATGCCCGACAGCTTGCCGGCAAGCCGTGAGTCGCCGCTGCGCAGCACCACGAGAGTAAGGGCCATGCTGAAGCAGCCACCCTGACCAAGACCCAGTAACACCACGCCCGGCCAGCGATACTCCACCGGGCCCAGCAGCAGTAGCATCATGCCGGCGCCGTTGGCCGCAAGCATCAGCAGCAGGGCAGGCCGCTGGTCGCGGCCGAGCCGGGCCAGCCAAGGGGCACCAATGGCCGACACCAGCTGGAACATGACCGATATGGCCAGCAGCCAGCCGGCTTCCTGCTCGCTGAGGCCGCGACGCTGGAGAAGCACCGGCAGCCAGCCAAAGACGATGTAGGCAAGCGACGACATCGATCCCATCAGTAGCGTGACCTGCCAGGCTAAGGGGGTTTTCAGCAGCCGAGCCTTGGGAGCGGGCTTGGAGGCCGCCTGGCGGTCCGGCCAGGGGTGTGGCATGCGCCAACGCCAGAACACTAGAGCCAGCACTGCGATCAGTGCCCAGCTGCCCAGTGCCAGCCGCCAACTGCCAAGAGCATCGGCCAAGGGGATGCTCAGGCCGGCGCCCAGCGCTCCTCCCAGGCACAGGGCCATGGTGTAGACGCCAGTCATCAGGTCGGCACCGTGAGGCAGCTCGCGTTTGACCAGTGCAGGCAGCAGGCTGCCGGCAATGCCGATTGCGCCACCCGCCAGCAAGGTGCCAAGGAACAGCAGCCAGGTAAGGGCGGATGCCCGCAAGGAAAGCGCCAGGGCCAGCAGCATCAGCGCCAGAGACAAAGCGCGCTCTGGGCCAATCCGTTTGGCAAGCCAGGGCGCCAGTGGCGCAAAGAGCCCCAGGCACACGACGGGCAGGGTAGTCAGTGCACCGATGCTGGTCGGGGAAAGCCCGGTATCGGCCTGGATGCGGGCCAGAACTGGTGCCAGCGACGATAGCGCCGGCCGCAGGTTGATTCCGACCAGGATCATCAGCAGCAGAAAGCCCAACAGCGGTGTGCGAGGTGTGGTGGTGTTGGTCATGGCAGCAATATCTAGAAGGGAAAGCGCTCCCCGTATCGAGAGTCGCGGGTCATGATGCGACGCATCCTTGCGTTACTTCAATGCAACGATGCCGCCAGAGGCGGCATCGCAAGGGGCCTGCGGGCGAAGGTAGCGCTGGCGGCCTTCTCAGGCCCCAGCACTATCAGGCCTGCTGGGGGCGCTTGGCACGGCGGCGTGGCGCGCGCGCCTCGTCCTGGCGGCGCTGGCCGTTGCCGGCATTGCCGCCGCGGCCATTACCGTTACCGCTCGCATTGCGGTTGTCTCCACCACGGCCGCTGCCGCCGCGGCCGTTTCCAGAGCGGCCGCGACCGCCGCCCTTGCCGCGACCATTCTCGATGGGCTCGGGCTTGGCGTTGGGGTCGGGCTCGAAGCCCGGCTCGATGCGCTTTTCGAGGTCGCGCTTGATCAGCCGTTCGATGCCCTTGAGCAGGCCATGTTCGTCGACGCAAACCAGCGAGACCGCCTGGCCTTCGCTGCCGGCTCGACCGGTGCGGCCGATACGGTGAACGTAGTCTTCCGCCACATTGGGCAGCTCGAAATTCACCACATGGGGCAGCTCGCTGATATCCAGGCCACGGGCGGCGATGTCGGTAGCCACCAGCACTTGCAGGTCACCCGACTTGAAGGCCGCCAGCGCCTTGGTGCGTGCCGACTGACTCTTGTTGCCATGAATCGCCATCGACGGGATGTTCTGCTTCGAGAGCTGCTCGGCCAGACGGTTGGCGCCGTGCTTGGTGCGGGTGAAGACCAGTACCTGATACCACTGATGCTCGGTGATCAGGTGAGCCAGCAGCTCGCGCTTCTTCTCCCGGTCGACCTTGTAGATGGCCTGGTCGACGGTCTCGGCGGTGGTGTTGCGACGCGCCACTTCGATCATCGTCGGCTTGTCGAGCAACTGGTTGGCCAGCGCTTGAATCTCGTTGGAGAAGGTCGCCGAGAACAGCAGGTTCTGGCGCTTCGCCGGCAGCAGGCGCAGCAGTTTCTTGATGTCGTGGATAAAGCCCATATCCAGCATGCGGTCGGCTTCATCCAGCACCAGGGTCTCGACCTTGGAGAGGTCGATGTGGCGCTGCTGATGCAGATCCAGCAGGCGACCCGGCGTGGCGACGAGGATATCCAGGCCTGGGCGGATGGCATCCACCTGCGGCTGTTGGCCGACACCGCCGAAGATCACCTTGGAGGTCAGGTTCAGGTGACGGCCATAGCCGGTCACGTTGTCGCCGATCTGGGCGGCAAGCTCACGGGTCGGGGTCAGCACCAGGGCGCGAATTTGCCGGGCCTTGGGGCGCGGGCCGTCGGCGAGACGCTGCAGCAGTGGCAGAGTGAAGCCGGCGGTCTTGCCGGTGCCGGTTTGGGCACTGGCGAGGAGGTCGCCACCCTCGAGCACGGCCGGAATGGCCTGGCGCTGGATGGGGGTGGGAACGGTATAGCCTTGTTCTTCGACCGCGCGCAGCAGTTCGCTACGCAGGCCAAGGTCGGAAAAGCTCATGCAAACTCCGGATAACACGCCACCGCCGCTCGCCGGTGAGATGGCGCGAGTCCCGGGCGGTGCCGTGAGAAAAAATCGATGACAGACGCGGCAGGAGGGACCATAAAGTGCCGCGGATGCGCATGATGACAGAAAAATCTGCTGGGCGCAGCTTTATGGCGCCTCGGACGCTCCGCGCAGGCTGCGAACCTGCTCGGCGATCCGGTCGGCAAGCGTATCCCAGCTCTGGCCGAGGGCCCGTACCAGGGCCGGATAGCCATCGGCGTCCAGCGGTGTCTCGACCTCGAAGGTATCCAGGGTCAGCAACTCGCCGTCCGGGGCACGCAGCTGCCACTGGCCGGCCGCGACCGCTTGGCCATCATAACGGCCCTGGAAGCTCTCGACTTCCAGGCGCAGCGTCATGGCGCTGGGCGGTGCTGCCGGGTTGGCTTCGGCGAGTACCCGAGTGTCCGGCAGGCGATGGCCCAGACGGCGTCGCAGGCCGCGTTCGAGCATCGGGCCAAGCTCCTCGGCCCAGAGATGATCCCGGGCCGGGTTCAAGGTGATGTCGTCGAGTTGCAGCACGATGCCTTGTTGCTCGAGAAAACTCGCCATGGCCAGCGGTCGAACGACCAGTACTTGCGAGCCGCTTCGCTGGTCGGCAGCCGCAGTGATGCCGGCTTGCGACGCAGCGAGTTGATCGGGCGGCAGGCCATATTGGCGGGTCGGCGCGGCGTTGGTGGCACAGCCTGCAAGCCAACTCAACGCGCTCAGCAGGGCCAGTATACGGATCACGATCATGGGGCTCTCCTTGCCGTTCATCGGGGGGCTCGCGGTTGAGGATCCTCGCCGCGCGGGCGGTCGAAGATCAAGGCATTGGGTTGTTCGCTAAGCGTCTTGGCGACCGGTTCCAGATCACGCATCAGGGCGTCGAAACGCTCGAGGGTGCCGGTGAGCTCGTCGTAGGCCGTAGAGCCCGGTGACAGCCCCTCCAGGGTGGTCCTGAGCTCTGCCAGGGTTTCGTTGAGCGTGCCCGGCAGATTCTGTGTGTCGGGGTTGTCGGTCAGTGTTCTGACGCTTTCGGTCAGCGCTCGCACTTCCTCGAGCATCGCTTGAGAGGTGTCCAGGTTGCGATTCAGACCGTCGAGCACGGGTTCCACCTCGAGACCATTGAGCTTGTCGAGCAGGCTCGAGACCTTCTGCTCGATCTGCGCGAGCCCCGCCGGTGTGGTGGGGAACACGGGGCGGTCCTGATAGCTGTCGGCGAGATATTGCGTGGCGGCGGGGCGCTGGAAGTTGAGGTCGACATAGAGAGCGCCAGTCAGCAGGTTGCCGGCCTTCAGCGAGGCTCGCAGACCGTTCTCGAACCAGCCTTCGAAGCGCTTTCGCCAGGCCTCGAGGTCCAGGCTCTCGAGATTCTCGCCGAGCCGCTGTGGCTCGATACGAATCAGCACGGGAATGGCGAAGCCTGAGCGGCGCGAGCGCTGATCGATGCTGAACTCCCAGGGCACGCTTGCCACGGTGCCGACCCGCACGCCACGGAATTCCACCGGCGCCCCCTTGGACAGGCCGCGCACCGTGTCATCCACCAGTAGGACATACTCGAGGTAGCGATTGAAGGTCCCCTGGCGGGCGCTTTCGGCATCTTCATAGAGCGTGAACGTCGTGTCTTCTGCCACCGGCTGGCCAAGTGGCACATCCTCGGGCACGCCGAAGGTCACGCCGCCGCCGAGCAGGGCTTCCAGGGATTCGACGTTGATGCTCACGCCCTCGGAATCGAGCTTGAGATCGATGCCGCTGGCGGGCCAGAAACGGGTGCTATCGGTGACCAGCACATCGTAGGGCGTTTCGATGAAGGCGCGGTGGCGCATCCGGCGAGTGTCGGGGTCGAAGCGCGCTTCCTCGACACGGCCGACGGTGAAGCCCTGATAGGTGACGGGGTCGCCGACGCTCAGCGAATTGCCGAGCTGACCGACAAGGTTGATGCGGATGCCTTTGGCATCGGCGGGTGCCACAGGCGGCTGGTCGAGTACCTCGAAGCGGTTACTCGTCTCGTCGCTGCTGCCGGGTTGCAGCTGGATATAGGCACCCGATAGCACGGTGTTGAGGCCGCTGATGCCTTCCCGGCCAATGCGCGGCTTGACGACCCAGAACTGGGTGTCCTCGACCAGCATGGGCTCCACATCAGGGCTCATGCGGGCGATCACGCGGATGTGACTCAGGTCGCTGGACAGGCCCACCTGCTCGACTCGGCCGACCTCGACGTTACGGGTCTTGATCAGGGTGCTGCCGGCCTCGATGCCCTCGGCATTGCTCATGATCAGCGTGACCTGTGGGCCGCGGCTGACGTAATCGTCGTACAGCAGCCATGCGCCGATCAGCATGGCGACGAATGGCACGATCCAGATCGGTGAAAGCCGGGTATGCCGGCTGATGCTGGCGCGGGCGGGCGGCGTGTCCTGGCCATATGGCTCAGTGGTCATGGGCAACGTCCTTGCGATCAGAAGAAGGGGGCGGCACGTCGGCGTTTTTCTCGCTGGCGCTCTGGCGGTATCGAGGCAGGGGCGGATCCCATATCAGACGAGGATCGAAGGCCATGGCCGAGAGCATGGTCAGTACGACCACCGAGCCGAAGGCGAGAGCGGCCGGCCCTGGGGCGATGGACATCAGGTTGCCGGCGCGAATCAAGGCCACCAGGATGGCCACCACGAACACATCGACCATCGACCAGCGGCCGATGAACTCGGTAATGCGGTACAGGCGGGTGCGCGCTACGGCCTGCAACTCACCGCTGCGAGGCACCATCAGACACAGCCACGCCATGGCGATCAGCTTGCTCACCGGCACCAGGATGCTGGCGATGAAAATGATCGCGGCAATCGGATAGGAGCCATGCTGCCATAGCGTGATGACCCCGCCGATGATTGTCGAGGGTTCGGTGTGACCCAGGGAGGTGGTGATCATGATCGGGTAGACGTTGGCCGGGATGTAGAGCAGCGTGGCAGCCGCGAGCAGGGCCCAGGTGCGCTGCAGGCTATGGGGCAGGCGCGCATGAAGTCGCTCTCCGCAGCGCCGGCAGCGCCCCTTGCCTTCGGCATCCAGGCGATTGACTAGGCCACAGGTAGGGCAGCCGGTTAGGCCCTGGGGAGAGGCCCGGGCTCCCGTCACCACCCCTTCTGGAGCGGTGGGCTCACCGACCAGAGAGAACCACATCCAGTCGGCATCCAGCGATTGGGTCGCTAGCAGTAACAGCAGGGCAAAGCAGCAGAAGGCCCAGAAGGCTAGGCCAAGCGAGACCTCGGCCATGCCGGCAACCTTTATCAGGCTGACCAAGGCGCCAATGATGAAGACATCCGCCATCATCCATGGGTGTAGGTGCGACAGGGCTCTGGCGATGCTGCGACTGGCTGGTAGCAAGGTGCGTCGCAGCAGGCCAATCTGTAGCCAGATAACGCTTAGCAGATAGACCGTCGGCAAGACGATGGTGGTCAACACCACGCCAATGGCCACCAGCGGTTGATGCATGCCAATCAGGCTGGTGGCGGTTTGGGTCAATACAATGCGATTGCCAATGCCGCTGACCTGGAAGCTGACGAAGGGGAGGCAGACCGCCATGATCAGCGCCAACAGAGCTGCAATGGCCAGTGCCAGGCTCCGCTCGGCGGGGCGATAATGCCGGGTCGAAAGCGTATGGCCACAGCGCGGGCAGTCAGCGCTTTGCCCATGGTGCAACGGTGGCAGACGCACCAGCCAGTCGCACTCATGGCAGGCGCGCAGCCGGCGCCGAGACACATGAGCTTCTGGTGGGCCTTCCAGCACGGAAAGGCGCGGATCTGGGGGCAGCGTATCGATCAAGGCCAGGTTCCTTCTTTTCCCCATTATGACGGCTGGTCGAATACATACAATCCTGATGGAAGACGATGCTACAGTGCGGCGCCAGAAGGCCGATAGTCATCACCATTCAATGAATCAAAAGGATAAGACCATATGGGCTTGCCGATATTGGCGGTCATCGCAGGACTGGCGCTACTGGTATGGAGCGCCGAGCGATTTGTCGACGGGGCGGCTGCGACCTCCCGCTACCTGGGGCTGTCGCCTCTACTGATCGGCATGCTGGTGATCGGTTTTGGCACCTCGGCGCCTGAGCTGATGGTCTCGGCGCTGGCGGCGTCTCAGGGTAACCCAGGGCTGGCGCTAGGCAATGCCTATGGCTCCAACATCACCAACATCGGGCTGATTCTCGGGCTGGTGGCGCTGATCGCGCCCTTGGCGGTGCAGTCCGGTGTGCTGCGCCGAGAGCTGCCCATACTCTGCGCTGCTACGCTGTTAGCTGGCTGGCAGCTTCGTGATGGCGTGATCAGTACCGCGGAATCGATCATTCTGCTGCTGGCGCTGGCGATTTTTATCGGCGCGAGCATTTGGCAGGGCCGCCAGGCAGAGGCCGCAGGCGATGCGTTGGCAAGCGAAACCGACCACAGTCTCGATAGCCATCCGATGTCGCTCAAGGTGAGCGTGCTCTGGACGCTGGTGGGATTGGTGCTGCTGGTGGCGAGCTCCCGCCTACTGGTTTGGGGGGCGGTGGCCATTGCGCAGACCTTTGGTGTCAGCGATCTGATCATAGGCCTGACGGTCGTGGCGATTGGTACCTCGCTGCCGGAGCTTGCCTCTTCATTGAGTGCTCTACGGCGTGGCGAGCACGACCTGGTGCTGGGCAATGTGGTCGGTTCCAATCTCTTCAACACCCTAGGGGTGGTGGGGCTGGCCGGGGTGATTGCGCCCATTCAGGTCGGCGGCGAGGTCATGGTGCGGGACTGGCCCGTCATGGCGGTGATGACCCTTGCAATGACGGTGTTTGCCATCGGACTCAAGGGGCGCGCTGGTCGCATCAACCGTCTAGAGGGCGGGCTGTTGCTGGCTCTGTTCGTCGGTTACAGCCTCTACCTGATCCGCGTCGTATTGCTGGCCGACGGTTGACCCGGCCGTAATACGCCATGACCCTCAGAGCAGCCTCTGAAGCAAAACCTGCGACAAAAAACCACGCTTTCTAGCGGCGAAAGTGCGGCATCGCGACACACTTGGAACGACGATTTTCATGCGCCTTTGCCTTAGCATTGGCGCTGTCAGTTGCAAACATAATAAATGGCAGTGAATTCGACTAGCGGTATCGCCATCACCCCATGACGAGGAGGCTCTTATGGAGCTTGATCCACTCATCCTGTCGCGTATTCAGTTCGCGTTCGTGGTGTCTTTCCACGCCATCTTCCCGGTCTTTACGATCGGCCTGGCGTCCTACATCGCACTGCTGAACGGGCTTTACTTTGCCAACGGCAACCCCGCCTGGGAACGCCTGGCCACCTTCTGGACCAAGGTATTCGCGGTGGTGTTCGGCATGGGGGTGGTGTCCGGCATCGTGATGTCCTTCCAGTTCGGCACCAACTGGAGCAACTTCGCTCAGGCGTCGGCCAACTTCCTGGGGCCGATGCTCAGCTATGAGGTGGTGACCGCCTTCTTCCTCGAGGCGGGCTTCCTCGGCGTGCTGCTGTTCGGCCGCGGCAAGGTCCCGCAAGGCGTTCATCTCTTCGCCGCTACCATGGTGGCGGTGGGTACCTTCATTTCTGCCTTCTGGATCCTCTCAGCCAATAGCTGGATGCAGACTCCGGCGGGTGTGGAGCTGATCGACGGCGCTTTCCACGTCACATCCTGGTCCACCGCGATTTTCAATGCCTCCTTCTGGTATCGCTTCATGCATATGGCGACCGCGTCCTTCCTGACGGGGGGCTTCGTTGTCGCGGCCGTCAGCGCCTACTATTTGCTGCGCGGGCGAGATGAGGTGGCCAACAAGAAGGCGCTTTCCATGTGCTTGTGGCTGCTGCTAGTGCTGGCGCCGGCTCAGGCGGTCATCGGTGACTTCCATGGCCTCAATACCCTCGAGCACCAGCCGACCAAGGTGGCGGCCATGGAAGGTAATTGGGAGACCCAGTCGCATACGCCGCTGCTGCTGTTTGCGCTGCCGGATATGGACGCCCAGAAGAACCACTTCGAGGTCGGTATTCCTAGCCTGGCCAGCCTGATCCTGACGCACGATGTGAATGGCGTGGTGCCTGGCCTCAAGGACGTTCCCCGCGATGAGCAGCCGTTCGTACCCTTGGTGTTCTGGTCCTTCCGCGTGATGGTGGCCATTGGCTTGGCGATGATTGGCGTGGCGGTTGCCGGCCTTGTGCTGCGTCGCGGCGGCCGAGTGTATCAGTGTGATCGCTACCTCAAGCTGCTGGTTGCCATGGGTGTCTCGCCCTTTATCGCGGTACTGGCCGGTTGGTTCGTCACCGAAGGTGGCCGGTCGCCATGGCTGGTCTACGGCATGATGACGCAGGCCGAAGCGCTGACGCCCTCGCTGACCGGGGGGATGGCGCTGTTCACCTTGATCGGCTACATCGCGGTCTATGCGGTGGTGTTCTGCTGCGGGGTCTATTACCTGATGCGGGTCATTCGCCAGGGGATGCTGCCCCACGACCAGGAAACCGTGGTCGATGATATCGAACGTGCCAAGCGTCCGCTGTCCGCCGCTCATATTCCCTTCGACGATGACGCCGGTCATCCGGTCAGGAGCTAAGCCATGCAAACCTTCGACTTGTCATTGATCTGGGCCGGCATCATCGGCTTCGGGATCATCATGTACGTGCTGATGGACGGTTTCGATCTGGGCCTTGGCATCCTCTTTCCCTTCGCCCCGGACGAAGACGCGCGCGATGTGATGATGAACTCCGTGGCGCCGATCTGGGACGGCAACGAGACCTGGCTGGTGCTGGGCGGGGCGGGCCTGCTGGGCGCCTTCCCGCTGGTCTATTCGGTATTTCTGCCGGCCCTCTATATCGGCGTCTTCCTGATGCTGGCCGGGTTGATCTTCCGAGGCGTGGCCTTCGAGTTTCGCTTCAAGTCCAAGCGCAACCGCCACTGGTGGAACCGCGCCTTCTGCTGGGGCTCGGCGGTCGCCACCTTCGCCCAAGGGGCGGTGGTCGGTACCTACATTCAGGGCTTCGAGACCGAAGGCTTTGTCTATGTCGGCGGTGCCCTGGACTGGCTGACGCCGTTCACCGTGCTCACCGGCCTTGGCATGATGGCGGGCTACTCGCTGCTGGGGGCCACCTGGCTGATCCTGAAATCGGAAGGCCATGTTCAGGAATGGGCCTATCGCATTACCCCCAAGCTGCTGGCAGCGGTGCTTGTCGTGTTCGCCATCATCAGTGCCTGGACCCCCTTCGTCGATGGCAGCGTGCGTGAGCGCTGGTTCGGTCAGGTATCGCTGATCTGGCTGCTGCCGGTGCTGGCCATGGCCTGTGCCTACGGTATCTATCGCTGGGTGAGCCATCGCCGTGAAGGCATGCCGTTTATCGCCACACTGGGCATGTTCATCTTTACCTATCTGGGGCTGGTGGTGAGCAAGTGGCCGGTGATCGTGCCACCGGACCACACCATCTGGGACGCCGCCTCGGCGCCGGAATCCCAGCTCTTCCTGTTGCTGGGGGTGCTGTTCGTGATTCCCATCGTGCTGACCTACACCGCCTGGAGCTACTGGGTATTCCGCGGCAAGGTGCGTACCGGTGAAGGCTACCACTGACGTCATGCCAGCGAATGACGCCAGCCATCAGGAGTCTCTTACCCCCAAACGCTGGCTCAAGGAGCTGGCCGCCGGCGAGCGCCGCCGACTGACGCTCGCCACGCTTGCCGGTCTGGGGGTAGGGCTTTGCACCATCGTGCAGATGTTACTGCTGGCCATCATCATTGACCGACTGTTGACCGGCGCCCCAGAAGCGCCGGTTGGCGTTTTGTTCGTGGCCTTGATCGGTGTGCTGGGAGTGCGCGCGCTGGCACAATGGGCCCAGGAAACCACGGCGCAAGCGGCCAGTCTGGCGATTCGTGGCCGTGCCCGGGCCGCGCTGCTCGATCACCTGACGGCGCTGGGCCCGGTGCGGCTGTCATCTCGCCACTCGGCGGGCCTTGGCAGTCAACTGGTCGAGCAGGTCGAAGCGCTGGATGGCTATTTTGCCCGCTTCCTGCCCCAGCTGCGGCTTGCCACCGCGCTGCCGCTGCTGATCTTTGCCATCGTGCTGGGCCTCGACTGGCTGGCCGCGATATTCCTGCTGCTGGCCGCCCCGCTGATTCCGCTGTTCATGGCCCTGGTGGGCATGGGCGCCCAGCGCCTGAATCAGGCCCAGTTTGCGGCCGTGACGCGACTCTCAGGGCACTTTCTCGACCGGGTACGCGGCATCACCACGCTGCAACTGTTCGGGCGAACGGCCACGGCTGCCGCCGAGGTCTTCGCTGCCGCCGACGACTATCGCGCGCGCAGCATGAAGACCCTGCGCATCGCTTTTCTGTCTTCGGCAGTGCTTGAGTTCTTCGCTTCAGTGGCCATCGCGGTGATCGCCATCTACGTGGGCTTCGGCCTGTTGGGCTATATCACCTATGGCCCCTCGTCGTCGCTGACCTTGTTCAGTGGCCTGACGATACTGCTGCTGGCGCCGGAGTTCTTTCAGCCACTGCGTAGCCTTTCCCAGCACTATCATGATCGCGCCGCGGCCCTGGGCGCCGCCGAGGCGCTGGTGGCTATCCTCAACGAGACACCGCCAGAGACCTTTGAGAGGCGCTCAGCGGACAGCGGCAATAACGACGCCCTGGTGCGGCTCAGCGAGGCCTGCGTCGAACATGCCGGACGCGGCCAGGTGCTGGGGCCGGTATCGCTCGAGGTGTCGCGCGGTGAGGTCATCGCCTTGACGGGACCCTCGGGGGCCGGCAAATCGACGCTGCTGCAACTGATTGCCGGCTTCGTGGCGCCCAGTGAGGGCAGCGCCGAGGTGATGAGCGAGCGTCGGCCCGCCTGGATGGATCAGCGTCCGCTGGTGATCCAGGGCACGATCGCCGACAACCTGCGCCTCGCCGACACCCAAGCCAGTGATGAACGAATGCAAGCAGCCCTGCAGCGAGCTGGGCTTGCTGGATTGCTGTCACGCCTGCCAGAAGGGCTCGATACGCCGGTCGGCGAGCGCGGGGCTGGGCTGTCCGGTGGCCAGGCGCAGCGGTTGGCGCTGGCGCGAGTGTTCTTGAGCGATGCAGCGCTGGTGTTGCTCGATGAACCCACCGCAAGCCTCGATGAAGACAGCGAAGCGGAAGTCGCAGCGTCGCTCGCACGGCTGGTCGAGGAGGGGCGGACCCTGATCATCGCGACCCATCACCCGGCGCTGATGGCGATGGCCCACCGGGTCGTGCGCATTCAGGCCGGTCAGCAGGTCGAGGAGGCGACAGCATGAGAGCGCTGAAATGAGAATCTTGATAAGCGAACTGCGCCCTTGGCTCAAGCTGCTTGCCAGGCGGCGGGCGCGTATGGCCCTGGGAGCACTGCTGCTGGCGCTGACGGTAGGCGCGGCGATTGGTCTGCTGGCGCTGTCCGGCTGGTTTATCACTGCCACTGCCCTGACCGGCGCGATGCTCGCGGCGGGCATGGCGGCAAGTCTCGAGGTCTACGCCCCTGGCGGCGGTATCCGCTTCTTCGCGGTGCTGAGAACGGTGGCCCGCTATCTTGAACGGGTCTACAACCATGACAGCGTACTGCGTCTGCTGGCCGAGCTGCGCAGCGGTATGTTCGCGGTCCTGGCCCGTCTCGATGCTCGGGCGCTGGGTCAGCGGCGGGCCAGCGAATGGCTCAACCGCTTGACCGCCGATATCGATACCCTGGATAGCCTCTATTTGCGCTTATTGGCGCCGCCGCTAGTGGCGCTGCTTGCCATCGCGCTGGTGAGCGGCCTATTGGGGATATTCTTGCTGCCGGCGGGGCTGGCGGTCGGCGCTGTGCTGCTTGCCCTCTGGGCCTGGTTGGTGATTGGCCAGGCGTGCCTTGGTATGGCGGCCAGCACCCGCCGCGTGGCGACCCTCGACCATCTGCGCGGGCGGATTCTCGAAACCTTACAGGGCCTCGCCGAGCTCAAGAGTTATGGCACCCTGAGCCAGCATCGAGCGCGTATCGATGCGGATCAGGCCGCACTCTATGCCGATCAGTGGCAGCTCGGGCGAGTAGCAGCCCTGGGCAATGCTCTGGTGGGATTGGGCGTCAGTCTGGCGGCGGTGCTGGCACTTTGGCTTGCCGCCGAGGCCTATCGGGCCGAGGCGCTGTCGGGGCCCTTGATGGTGATGATGCCGCTGGCCGTGCTGGCCATGGGCGAGGCCTTGGGGGCGTTGCCGGCGTCCTTTACTGGCTTGGGGGCGACCCGCGCCGCGGCGCGCCGCCTCAATGCCCTGGGGCGTTCACGCAGTGTGCTCAGCGAACCCGAGTCGCCGGCGGTGCCAGTCGCCGGCGCCCCAGGGGTGCGTCTGCGAAACGTCACTCTCACCTATCCCGGTGCTTTGACACCGGCGCTGGATGGGCTCGATCTCAGTCTCGAGCCTGGCGAGCGGCTGGCGCTGCTGGGGGCGTCGGGGGCCGGCAAGTCTAGCGTGGCGGCGCTGCTGGTGCGCCTGCTCGACCCCGATCAGGGTGAGGTGCTACGCGATGACATTCCGCTTGTCGATGTGAGCCTCGATGAGCTGCGAACTCGTACGGCCTATCTCACCCAGCACAGCGAGCTATTCGACGACAGCATCGCCGCCAACCTGCGCCTGGCTCAGCCCGAGGCCACCGAGGCCTCGTTATGGCATGTGCTCGAGCTCGTCGAGCTGGCCGATTGGGCCCGCGAACTGGCCCATGGGCTCGAGACCCGAGTGGGCGAAGGCGGTCGGCAGCTGTCCGGTGGTCAGGCGCGTCGCCTGGTGCTGGCGCGCGTGCTGCTGCTGGACGCGCCGCTGGTGATTCTCGACGAGCCTTTCGCCGGGCTGGATCGTCCCATGGCTGCACGCATCGCGGAGCGCCTGGATACCTGGCTGTGCGGTCGTACCGTGCTCTATCTGGTGCATCAGCTGCGCCACGATGGCAGCGACCCGCCGGGCATTCTGCGCTCCTTGACCTTGCGCGACGGCCGGCTTGGCTGATACTGGGCTGATGCGAGAGCACGCTGCCTGTGGGGCCTGTCGAGCCAGACGCGTGCAAAGGCTTTGCGTGGATGCGAGACATGCCCCACGATAGTGCAAGACTGAATGGAGAGCACCATGCAAGACTTCCTGACCCGCCTGCCGAAAGCCGAGCTGCATCTGCATATCGAGGGTTCTCTAGAACCAGAACTGATGTTCTCCCTGGCTCAGCGCAATGGCGTGGCGTTGCCCTATGGCTCAGTGGAAGAGGTACGGGCCGCCTACGACTTCGACGACCTGCAATCTTTCCTGAACCTCTATTACCAGGGCATGGCGGTGCTGCGGACCGCTGACGACTTCTTCGACCTGGCCATGGATTACTTTCGCCGCGCCCATGCCGAGGGCGTGGTGCACGTCGAGCTGTCCTTCGACCCCCAGGCGCACCTGAGTCGTGGCATCCGGATGGATGTGCAAATAGAGGGGCTGACCAAAGCCATGCGCCTGGCCGAGCGTGAGCTGGGCCTGACCTCGGCGCTGATCATGAGCTTCCTGCGCGACCGTTCCGCCGCTGAGGCCATGGGGGTGCTCGATCAAGCCGCTCCCTACTGGGAGATGATCGACGCGGTGGGGCTCGACAGCGCCGAGCTCGGCCATCCGCCGTCCAAGTTTGCCGCCGTCTTCGAGCGTGCCAAGGCGCTCGGCCTGCCGCGGGTAGCCCATGCCGGCGAAGAGGGGCCGGCGAGCTATATTCGCGAGGCCATGGAGCAGCTCGATGTCTGCCGTATCGACCACGGCGTGCGCTGCCTCGAGGACCCGGCGCTGGTGGCCGAGTTGGTCGAGCGTCGCTTGCCGTTGACCATATGTCCGCTGTCGAATGTGCGTCTCAAGGTCGTCGACCGGCTGGATCAGCACCCGCTGCCGGCGCTGCTCGAGGCGGGCCTGACGCTGACCCTGAACTCGGATGACCCGGCCTACTTCGGTGGCGGCATGCTCGAGAACTTCAAGGCCTGCGAGCGTGCCTTCGGCTGGTCGCAGGAGACCTTTATTGACTTGGCCAGAAACGCCATCGAGGCCGCCTTCATGAGCGAGGCGCGTCGCGACGAGCTGCTTGAGCGGCTTGCGGCGATGGCCGGCTAATGGGCCTAGCAGCATGACGATGGCTAGCCGGCAGACCGCTCTGTCGCCGCGCCGCACCCTGGCGAGCCTGGGGCTCTTGGTGCTGGCGGCGCTGGCTTGGCTGCCGCTTCCCGAAGCGCTGGCCGCCAGCACCCTCGATGCCACCCTGGCCAGCGCCTTCCAGAGCTTTGCCCTGGCCAAGGCGTTGAATGCGGTGATTTCGGTGCTGCAGTCGGTCACCGGGGATGCCCTGCTGGTGCAGATTCAGTTTGGCGAGGTGCTCGACCCGGCCAACGACATGGTCGAGCGCTTCTCCTGGGTGATGTTTGCCTCCACCGTGTCGCTGGCCTTCCAGAAGCTTTTGTTGGGTATCGCCGGCAGCGTGCCGGTCAAGGCGGCGCTGTCGCTTGGCTGCGTGGCCATGTTGACGGTGCTGCACCTGGGCAAGCCGGGTTGGCGAGGGATAGCCGGGCGGCTGTTGATCGTTGCGGCCTTCCTGCGCTTTGCGGTGATTGCCGTGGCCCTGGCCAGTGCCGGCGTCGAAACTCTGTATATCACCGATTCCCGTGAGGCCCTCTACAGCGAGCTCGAGCAAGATAAAGCGGTGCTCGAGCGAATCGCCGATCAAACGACATCCGAGGATGAAGTGGTCGCCGATGATGCACAAGGCGAGGATCAGGGCTGGTGGCAGAGCCTCAAGGATCGACTGGGCAATGGCGTCAAAGACCGGGTTCAGGCCGCCATGGACCGTTTCGATGCCATGACCCGAAACCTCGTCGAGCTGACCATGCTGTTTCTCGTCCAGACCATGCTGATGCCGCTGGGCTTTCTCTATCTCAGCTATCGCGGCGCCCGCTATCTTGCCGCTGGCATCACTCGCTCACCCCGACACCCGCCTGCGCTGACGCAGACATGATGCGTCTGAATTTTTGCAGGCTGAGTATGTGTCAGGCCCAATACCGAGAGCTCGGCCAGGGCAGGCCAGAGTTGTTACCCTAGCGTGCGCTGGCGAAAGCGCAGCGTAAACTTGCCAGGGAGAGGGATTTCACATGGAGTGGCTCAACCAGAATTCCGGCGCGATCAGCGCCGTTACCGGCATCCTGACCCTAATGATCTGGGTCTTCTACGCGCAGTTGCTCTACAACGGCTATGTGCGCCAGCGGCGCCCGCGCATCATCATCAACCGCGGCAGCGGCAAGAACCTGTCTTCCCTTTGCCTGATCAGCAACATGAGTGCGGAGGCGATCTTCGTCCAGCATATCATTGCGGTGCTCAAGACCGACGAGGGCGAAAAGCAGCTCGATCTCGTTGACTATCAGCAGTCCGAGGGTGAACAGCAGCACTATAGCAGCCATCAGGGGCCGCTCGACTCAGGTGAGTACCTGCACGTCGGCAGCTTCAGGAGCATCCTTAAGCATCTCACGGCACAGCATGGGCTCAATGCCGATGGCCGCAGTGATCTACCCCCTAGCGGCTATCAAACCCTCGAGATCCGAGTCGTCGCTATTTATGGTTCCGAGGACAACCCGGTCGGCGCTCGGCGGAGCTTTCGCCTCGATCTAGAAGGCGATGACGATCAGATCACTCCTAATGGCCTCGACACGCAGCGGCTCTCAAGCCGGCGCCAACGTCACCGCATCCGGCAGTGGATGCAGCAGCTCTAGCCCTACAGCTTAGCCCTTCAGCTTAGCCCCTGGGCTACTGCATTCTTCATTCGCGGCTATGCAGGCACTCGCCGCCGGCCCAGGTGGCGAAAACGCTGCGATCGTCGCCAAGCATCATCAAGGCGAAGAGCAGCTCGCCGAGGCTTGAGGATTCCAGGTTTGCTGTCTTGCCGATGCGCGCCGTGCGCCGGGCCAGCAGCGGCGTAGCCGCCGGGTCGAGCACTACGATATCGGCCTCCTGGCCGGGTTGCAGGGCACCGATGTGGCGATCGAGATGCAGCGCCCGGGCATTGCCGAGTGTCAGGCGGTAGAAGCCCTGCCAGGCGGTCAGCGGCTGGCCGAGCAGTTGGCCGACTTGATAGGCGGCCTTTAGGGTGGCGAAGCCGCAGAGGTCAGTGCCACCGCCGACGTCGCTGGCGAGGCTGGTGGCAAGACCCACCTCGCGGCATCCCAGCCGGTCGAAGAGGCCGCTGCCGAGGAAAAGGTTCGAGGTGGGGCAGAAGGCGATATTGGCGCCGGCCCCGGCCAGCCGTTCCCGCATCGCCTGGTCCAGGTGAATGCCATGGGCGAAGGTGCTGGTGGGGCCGACCAGGCCATAGCGTTCATAGACTCCGAGATAGTCTCTTTCTTCCGGGAACAGCTCGGCCACCCAGGCGATCTCGCCGGCATTCTCGGCCAGGTGCGTCTGCAGGTGCAGGTCCGGAGCGGCCCTGAGGATGGCGCCGGTCGCTTCCAGTTGGGCGGCCGTTGAGGTGGGCGCGAAGCGCGGGGTCAGCGAATAGCCGAGCCGGTCCTTGCCGTGCCAGTCAGCGATCAGCCGTTCGCTGTCGGCGACACCGCTGGTAACGGTGTCGGTGAGTGCCGCCGGGGCGTTGCGATCCATCAGCACCTTGCCGGCCAGCATGCGCAGCCCCCGGCGCTGAGCGGCAGTGAAGAAGGCATCTACCGACTGGGGATGCGAGCTGCAGAATACCTGGGCGGTGGTGGTGCCGGCTCGTAACTGTTCGTCGAGAAAGGCCTCGGCCACGGCGTCAGCGTGGGCGCGCTGTGCGAAACGACACTCCTCGGGGAAGGTGTAATCGTTGAGCCAGTCGAGCAGCTGGCGGCCGTAGGAGGCCAGGATATCGAGCTGTACATAGTGGACATGACTGTCGATGAAGCCCGGCATCATCAGCTTGCCGGTATAGTCCACCACCTCGATGCCGGCCGGCAGTTGCGGTGAGATATCCTGATAGCTCCCCACGGCCCGCACCCGGCCATCCTCGAGCCAGAGGGCGCCGTCTTGAAGGTAGGACAGGCTGCCCGGCGCCGGCTGGTCGTCTTCGCCTGGGTCATCGAGAAAGCGCACCAGTGGGCCTCGCAGCACGCGCATGGTGGGGCGGGGGTCGGTCATGGGAAATCATCTCCAGCGATAGTCAAAGACGTAGCGAGGGGGTATCGCGGCTAACGTGAGTGCCTGGCGATCTGAGAACTTAGCGGTCCGGGCCGAAGGCCTGGCGCAGCGTCTCGGGGGTAATGCCGCGTTTGTCCGGCGCGTCAGGCCGGGCGGGAGCCAGCGTCATCAGTTCGGCTACCACGGCAAGGGCGATCTCGTAGGGTCGTTTGCCATCGGCGCCGGCGATGCCGATGGGGCAGCGCACGCGGGCGATGGCGTCAGCGTCATGGCCGGCCTCGGTTAGCCGGCGCTTGAAGCTTGCCCACTTGCTAGCAGAGCCGATCAGGCCGATCGAGGTCAGGTCGTGACGCTCAAGCAAGGCGTCGATCAGCGCCAGATCCTGGCCGTGGTCGTGGGTCATCACCAGCGCATCGCTACCCGGCGGCAGCGATTGCACGGCAGTTGAGATCGCCGCTGGTTCCGCCCCGCTTGCATGAAGTCGCAGGCGCGCTGGCCCCGGCTCGGCGCTGGCCCACGCCGGGAAGGCGTCGGCACGGCTGTCGAACCAGTCCAGGCGCCAGGGCAGGGGGGCGATCAGGCCTGCCAGGGCCTGGCCAACATGGCCGGCGCCGAACAGGGTGATACGTCGCTCGGCGCCGGCGAAGGGTTCGATCAGCACATGCACATAGCCACCGCAGCACTGGCCGGAGCGGCCGCCTAGCGGGAAGGCCTCGAGGCTAGGTGCAGTATCGCCCCTGGCCAGGGCCTGCCGGGCGGCGGCGATCAGCTGGTATTCGAAGGTGCCGCCCCCCAGGGTATCGAAACTTTCCTCTGGCGTGATGACCATCTTGGTGCCGGGTTCTCGGGGCGTTGAGCCCGCAGCCCCGACCAGGGTCGCCAGCACATGGGGTTCGGCATCTTCCTGAAGCCGGTGCAGGGCAGCATGCCAGTGGCCGGCCATCTGGAAGCGACCGGCGTCAGCGTCAGGCCTGGACATGGGCATCGTCCTCCCGGGGGTGGCCTGCGGGACCTTTGTCGCCATGGTCTTGCATCGCCGCAATGGCCATTAGTACGCGTTCCGGGGTGGCGGGCGTATCCAACCGCGGACATTGCCCGTCGGGGGCTAGGCTTGCAAGCGCATTGCGCAATGCCGACCAGACCGAGATCGCCAGCATGAAGGGCGGCTCGCCCACAGCCTTGGAGCGATAGATGCTCGCCTGGGAATTGGGGTGTCCCTCGAGCAACTCGACGTTGAAGGTCGCCGGCAGATCACCGAAGGCGGGAATCTTGTAGGTGGCGGGACCGTCGCTGAGCAGGCGCCCGGCGTCATTCCACTTGAGCTCCTCGCTGGTCAGCCAGCCCATGCCTTGAATGAAACCGCCCTCGATCTGGCCGATGTCGATCGCCGGGTTCAGGGAGTCGCCGACGTCGTGCAGGATATCCACCCGCGTTACCTGGTACTCGCCGGACAGGGTGTCCACGGCGACCTCACTGACCGCCGCGCCATAGGCGAAGTAGTAGAAGGGCCGGCCCTTGGCGGCTTCCCGGTCGTAGTGGATGAGCGGCGTCGAATAGAAGCCCTGGGCCGAGAGCGAGACACGGCCGATGTAGGCCGCCTGGACCAGCTCGCCCCAGGCGATGCGGTACTTTCCTTCGCCGCTGCCCGCCATCAGCATGCCGCCTTTCAGCTGCAGATCGCCGAGCTTCAACCCGGCCTGCGGCCATAGAGTTTCCAGGGCAAAGGCGAAGAGCCGCTCGCGCAGCTTGAGTGCCGCATCCCGGGCCGCCTGGCCGTTGAGGTCGGCGCCGCTGGAGGCGGCCGTGGGCGAGGTGTTGGGCACCTTGTCGGTGCGGGTGGCGCTGATGCTTACGCAGGAAAGCTCGAGCCCCAGTTCGCGGGCCACTACCTGGCAGACCTTGGTGTGCAGGCCCTGGCCCATCTCGGTACCGCCGTGATTGATCATCACGCTACCGTCGGTATAGACGTGCAGCAGGGCGCCGGCCTGGTTGAGGTGCTTGGCGGTGAAGGAGATGCCGAACTTCACCGGCGTCAGCGCCAGGCCGCGACGGATGATCGGGCTGCGGGCATTGTAGGCGCTGATCTCGGCGCGGCGCGCCCAGTAGTCGCTGCTCGATTCGAGTTGGCCGATCAGGCTATGCAGCAGATCGAGCTGTTCCACCTCTTGGCCGTAGTGGGTCGTTTCACGCCCATGGCGGTAGAGGTTGCGCTTGCGAATGGTCAGCGGGTCTTCGCCCAGGCGGTGGGCGATATCGTCCATTGCCTGCTCGATCAGCATCATGCCCTGGGGGCCACCAAAGCCGCGAAAGGCAGTGTTCGAGGCGGTGTGGGTGCGCGCCCGGTGCCCGGTAACGCGTGCTGCACCCAGGGAGTAGGCGTTGTCGGCGTGGAACATGGCCCGGTCGACGATCGCCTCGGAAAGATCCGGCGAGTAGCCGCAGTCGCCGATCAGGGTCATATCGCCGCCCTGAATGACGCCGTCGTCATCGACTCCCAGCCGATAGCGGCTATGGAAGGGGTGGCGCTTGCCGGTGAGGCGCATGTCGTCGCCCCGGGATAGCCGCAGACGAGCCGGACGCTGGGTGCGACGGGCGATCAGCGCGGCGATGCAGGCCCAGGGCGAGGCCTGGGTCTCCTTGCCACCGAAGCCGCCACCCATCCGGCGTACCTCCACGGTCACCGCATGGAAGGGAATGCCCAGTACCTCGGCGACCAGCTTCTGGGTCTCGCTGGGGTGCTGGTTAGAGGTATGCACCACCACGCCTTCGTCCTCGCTGGGAGTGACCAGACAGGCCTGGCCTTCTAGATAGAAATGCTCCTGGCCGCCGATGAACTGCTCTCCCGAGACCACATGCCTGGCGTTACTCAGCGACTGCTGCCAGTCGCCGGACTGCTGAACGTGAGTGGGGCGCACCAGGTCATTCTTTTCGGTGGCGGCGACCGGGTCCAGGCTCGCCGGCTGCTCGTCGATCTCGATGATCGCGGCCTTGGCGGCGCGGCGTGCGGCGTCGTGGCTGTCGGCGGCTACGGCAAACAGACACTGGCCGGCGTAGCTGATCTCGTTTTCGACGAAGATCGGGTCACCGTGAAAGACCGGGCCGATGTCGGTGTGGCCCGGCACGTCGTGGAAGCTGATGACATCGACCACGCCCGGCATGGCCCGCACAGGATCGAGATCGAGCCGCTCGAGACGGCCATGGGCCAGCGGCGACAGGCCGATGGCAATATGCAGCGCGTTGGCTGGTGCCGGCAGGTCGTCGATATAGGCCGCCTGGCCGGTGACATGCTTGATGGCGCTCTCATGTCGCTGCGCCGCCTTCTTATCGAGGCGCTTGGCATCGACGCCCTTGGTATCGCCAGCGTATTCCTCACCGGCCCTGTCGGGCGCAGCAGAAGCGGCAGATAGCTTAGTCAGCGTACGCATCGAGCATCACCTCCATGGCCGGAGTGTTTGGCGTGTTCGCGCCTTGTGAGGTGTCAGTGACGATCTTGAGGCGCAATCGCTCGAGCAGGTTGGCGGCGGCAAGGCGGCGATACGCGCTTGAGCCGCGCACGTCGCTCAAGGGCTGGAAGTCGTCATCGAGGGCTTGCTTGGCGGCGGCGAAGGCTGCCTCGGACGGTGGCTGGCCCTCTAGCGCTGTCTCAGCACCTCGGGCCCGGGCAGGAATCGCTGCCATGCCACCAAAGGCCAGTCGAACGTCGCGCAGCCGGCCATCCTCGAGCTGCCAGCTAAAGGCGCCTAGAACGGCGGAAATATCGTCCTCGCGGCGCTTGGAGAGCTTCCATACCTTGAGCTGGCGCCCTTCGGTCAGCCAGGGCAGCCGGATCTCACGCAGGACTTCCTGGGCTCCCAGCGCCGTCTGCCGATAGTCGAGGAAAAAGTCCTGAGCCGGCATCTCGCGGGCGCCCTCGGGGCTTTCGAGCAACAAGCTGGCATCCAGGGCCAAGAGTACCGGAGGGCCGTCACCGATGGGGGAGGCGTTGGCAACGTTGCCACCCAGGGTGGCGCGATGTCGGATCTGCGAGGAAGCGAAGCGATGCAGCAGCCGGGCGAAGGCCGGGAAGTGTGTCTCGAACACCGGCTCGAGCCGGGCGTAGGTCACGGCGGCGCCGATATGCAGACCTTGGTCGTGTTCCTCGAGTACCTGGAGCTCGGCTAGGTTGCACAGGTCGATCAGCTCAGGAAGCTCTTTGAGCTGCTGGGTGCGCTCAAGCCATAGGTCGGTGGCGCCGGCTACCAGGCGCGCACTGGGGTGGTCGCGGCGCAGGGCGAACAGCTCGGCAAGATGGTTGGGGCGATGATAGTGGCCGTCATCGGCCGGGTCTTCTTGATGGCTGGCTGCCACCTGGTCGCTTAGCTGCTGATTGTCGGTCCAGGTGGGGCGGTGCTGATCGGCCGGGTAAGCCAACATGGCTTGGGCGGCGTCGCGGATGGGCCGGTAGCCGGTGCAGCGGCACAGGTTGCCGCCCAGGGCGGCTTCGAGGCGTGCTTGAGAATAGGGGGCAAGCGTGGCTGTCTGTCCCCCGGACTCATGAGAGCTGGCCTCATAAAGGGTAAACAGCGACATCACGATGCCTGGGGTGCAGAAGCCGCACTGACTGGCATGGCAGTCGACCATCGCGGCCTGGGCGGGATGCAGGGCATCGCCTCTGGCCAGCCCCTCGACGGTCACCAGGTGACGGCCCTTGAGCTGATGGGCCGGCAGGATGCAGGCATTGGCATTGTGGTAGCGGAGACCGCCATGTCCATCTGGTTCGCCGATCGCCACGGTGCAGGCGCCGCAGTCGCCAGAGGCGCAGCCTTCCTTGGTGCCGGTGGCGCCAAGGCGCAGGCGAAGCAGTTCCAGCACGCTGATATCAGCGGGCAGACCGGCAAGCGAATGGGGCTCCCCGTTGAAATGGAAGTCGATCATCGCGCGATTCCAGGTTGTTATTGTTGGCAGGCGTTAGTTCTTGACCAAATGGTCAAGATGATCAAAGGTTGGCGCAAAGTGCCCGCCAGTGCAAGCGCCGGATATGACGGCTTCGGCCGGCGGCGTCAAGTTGAGCGCTCGGTCCCGGCATGAGGCATGCCTGGGCCGAAAGTTTTTCATCCCACCTCGAGACCTGCGATGACGGTGATTTCCGAGGTCGGCAGTTCGCCGATCAGCTCTAGTGCCAGCTCAAGATCCAGCGCCGGAGAAAGCGAGGCCTCGGCGATTCGCCAGCGCAACGAGGAAAGAATTCTCGAGGCTGCCGAGGCGGTCTTTGCGCAACACGGCTATCGGGGCGGTAGCGTGCAGGCGATCGCCGAAGCGGCGGGGCTGCCCAAGTCCAATGTGCTCTACTACGTGGGAAGCAAGCGGCGGCTCTATGTGGCGCTGCTCGAGCGCATGATGGCGCGCTGGAATGCCATGCTTGACGACATCAGCGTCGATGATGATCCGGCCGAGATACTGGAAGCTTTCATTCGTAGCAAGATGGCGCTGACCCGAGCGCACCCCCAGGGCTCGCGGCTGTTTGCCGCCGAAGTGCTCGGAGGTGCGCCTTTCCTGCAGGACTACCTGCGGGGCGAGCTACGTGATTGGGTGCAGGCCAGGGCCCGGGTCTTCGAGCAATGGGCCGAGCGGGGCCTGATGGACCCGGTAGACCCGGTATGGCTGATTTTCCTGATCTGGTCGGCGACTCAGCACTATGCCGACTTCGAACCCCAGGTGCTGGGCATTACCGGGCGCGACGCACTGGGCGAGCAGGACTATCAGCACATCACCGATTTTCTGTGTCGGCTGATTCTCAAGGGGTGTGGAATTCGCGGCTAGGCTGACCTGTTATACAAACCAATCGTACAACCCAATCATACAAACCAATCGTACAAACCAATCATACAATCCCGGTATACAATGGTGCTCCAGTCAGGTGGCCAGGATGACCACGCCGGTTTATTCGGGCCAGATGAGGTTCAAGTTATCCATTCAGGCAGTGGCAGGCTTCTTTCGAGGCGTGGCCCAGACGGACGGCGAGTATGAGCGGCAGTTGGCAACAGGAACGGCATGGCAACGACATCTCGTCGGGCAGTCGCGCAAGCGATGAACAGATCGTCGAACAGGTTCGTCGGGCGGTGCTGACGCAGCGCTTGCCGCCGGGCACGCGGCTACCCGAGGTGGCGTTGGGCGAGGCCTTTGGGGTCAGTCGCTCGGTGGTGCGCAAGGCGCTGACTCGGCTGGTCGCCAACCATGTAGCGGTCCAGCGGCCCAATCAGGTCGCGCGGATTGCGTCTCCCGATGTTGACGAGACCCGCGAGATTTTCTCGGCGCGTCGCCTGATCGAGGGCGAAGTGGTGGCCCTGATGACCGGATCTTTGACCCAAGCGCTGCGCCAGCGCCTCGCGGCGCTGGCTGAAGCCGAGAAGGCGGCCTTTGCGGAAGGCGACGAAGAACGGCGCATCGAGGCGTCGCTGGCCTTTCACCACTGCCTGGCCGAACATTCCCCTAACCGAACCCTGGGGGCCATGCTGGGGGATCTGATTCTGCGAACCTCCATCGTGATCGCCCTTTACAAGCCCGCGGACCTGGCGTCTTGTTATCTGGAAGGCGACCATGACGACCTGCTGGCTCAACTGGTGGCCGGTCAGCCCGATGCCGCCCGTGCAAGAGTGCAGACGCACCTGAACTCCCTCGAAGCGCTGCTGGATCTGCGGACGCCGACTGGGGCCATCGACCTCGGTGCGCTTTTCGGGCGCGGCCAATCTCTGAGCCAAGCGGACGCTTAGAGGGCGTCTGACAATGTCGAAGTCCAGAAGCTAACGCTCTTGTCGCGCAGTGCCGCGACATCGTTGTTCAGCCATTCGCGAATTTCTAACACGCCACGCCCAAGCCACTCATGAAGCGCCTGGCTGCTCTGGCGCAGATGGTAGGCGCGGGGCAGCCAGGCCCAGAGGCTGTCTGGCGGCGGGCTGGCAAAGTCGGTGGGGGCGGGCAGAACGCTGATCCCCGCCGCCTCGAATTCGCGCACGGCCCGCGGTAAGTGCCAGGCCTGGGATACCAGCGCCACCCGATGAATCCCTGCCTGTTGCAGCATGGCCGCGCTGAAGCGAGCATTTTCCGCTGTATTACGGCTTTGGCTTTCCACCCAGGTGGGTTCCAGCCCAAAACTGTCCCTCAATGCCAGTTTCATCAGCGTAGCCTCGGCACGCTTCTCGCCGTGCATTCGCCCACCACTGACCATGAGGGGCAAACCACTGAGCCGGTGCAGGTGCGCGGCATAGGCGAGGCGGCGCCAGGTGGCGTTGTTGGGCGTATCACCCCAGCCGAATTCGGGGCTCTGGTAGTCGCGGCCGCCGCCCAACACCAGGATGGCCTGGGTCGACGCCAGCTCGTCCTGGGTCACTGGCGGGTAGGGCTCCAGGCCGGCTCGCAGCCAATGGCTGGCGGTGGGGGTGGCAAGCCACAGCAGGCCGCCCACGCCAAGAAGTAGCATGAACGCTCCCAGCCAGGGCAGGCGGCGCCAGAAAAGCAGCCCCAATACACCCAGCAGGACGTTGATGACGGGGGGCAACACTAGGTACTTGAGCCAGGTCATGGGTGTCCCTAGAGGTCATGGTGGTGGAGTGACGCGCCGCCATGAAGTGCGGCGACTCAGCCGATATCTACTTTATCGGCAAACTCGCATAAATCCTCAATCACGCAGCTGCCACAGCGCGGCTTGCGTGCCACGCAGGTATAGCGGCCGTGCAGGATCAGCCAATGGTGGGCATCCTGGCGAAACTCCCGGGGTACATGGCGCATCAGCTTCTTCTCGACTTCCAGCACGTCTTTGCCGGGCGCGATGCCGGTCCGGTTCGAGACCCGGAAGATATGGGTGTCGACGGCGATGGTGGGCTGGCCGAAGGCGGTATTGAGGATGACGTTAGCGGTCTTGCGTCCGACCCCCGGCAGGGCTTCCAGGGCCTTGCGGGTGGTCGGTACCTCGCCACCGTGACGGTCGACCAGCAGCCGGCAGGTCTTCATCAGATTCTCGGCCTTGGTGTTATATAGCCCGATGGTCTTGATGTGTTCCTTGAGGCCATCAAGTCCCAGCGCGAGGATGGCCTCGGGGGTGTTAGCCTCCGGGAAAAGCCGCGCAGTGGCCTTGTTGACGCCGACATCCGTGGCCTGCGCCGACAGCAGCACCGCGGCGAGCAGCTCGAAGGGCGTACTCCAGTTTAGCTCGGTGGTCGGTTCGGGCATGTGCTCGCGCAGGCGGGTGAATATCTCGTGGCGTTTATGGGCGTTCATGAGGGTTCCGTTTTTCTATTCTCGAGGGCGTCCCGAGGGCGGTGGCTGTTGTCGCAGCGTCTGTCGTTGTGATGCCGGGTAAGGCTCAGCGGATGGTGCCGGTGACCCTGACCCGCCGATTCTCGGTGGGGCTATTCGGTTGCTGTGTGGCGCGAAGACGCGCCTTGCGATCATCGATCAGGTTCTTCAGGGCGATCAGCAGTCCGGTGGCGAAAAAGGCGCCGGGAGGCAGCACCAGGAACAGGAAGTCGTAATGGGGAAAGACGGTGATGCCCCAATTGGCGGCGATCGGCCCGAATAGCAGGTCCATCTGGGTGAAGAGGGTGCCCTGGCCAAAAAGCTCGCGCACTGCGCCCAGTACCACCAGTACGGCGGCAAAGCCGAGCCCCATCATCAGGCCATCTGTGGCCGCCGGCAGCAGCGGATTCTTGGCCGCGAAGCCGTCGGCACGGCCAAGGATCGCGCAGTTGGTGACGATCAGCGGAATGAAGATGCCGAGTATCTGGTGCAGCTGATAGGTGTAGGCCTGCATCAGCAGGTCGGCGCAGGTGACGAAGGCGGCGATGATCATCACGAATGCCGGCAGGCGCACCGTCTCGGGCACATGGTGGCGAATCAGCGACACCGAGACGTTGGAGCCGACCAGCACCAGCAGAGTGGCGAGCCCCAGGCCCAGGGCATTGACGACGCTGCCGCTGACCGCGAGCAGCGGGCACAGGCCCAGTAACTGCACCAGCGCCGGGTTGTTGGACCACAGGCCGTTGCGGGCGAGTTCATTGAACTGGCTCATGGCATTGCTTCCTGCTGTTCGGCGTCGGGGGTTGGTGTGTCGGGCATGTCGCCAAACAGGCGCTCATGGTGATCGCGCACATAGCCAAGGCTGCGATGCACGGCGTCCACCACGGCACGAGGAGTGATGGTGGCGCCGGTAAAGGCGTCGAAGTCGCCGCCGTCCTTGGTCACCGCCCAACCGCTTGGCCCGGGGTCGCCGAGGCTGTGGCCGGTGAAGTCCTCGATCCAGTCGCTCTTGCGTGACTCGATGGCATCGCCCAGTCCAGGCGTTTCCTGGTGGCGAGTCACCCGCACCCCACTGATGGTGCCCGACGCGGTGATGCCTACCAGCAGCTCGATGTCACCGCTGTAGCCGTTGGGGGCGATCACCGGCAGTACCACGGCGGCGGCGTCCTGGCGGCCTTCCCCTTGGTTGACTTGCTTGGATGCTCGCCATGCCGTGAAGGAGGCCATCTGCCCCAGCGCAGGGCTCGCCGGCAGCGTGAAGGCGGCGTCGACAAGGCGCTGGATATCGACATCGGCCAGCTCCTCAGGCAACACCTCCACAAGCTGGCTATGTTGGCTTGCCTGGCGATTATCGGCGATGCGCTCGGCGGTCAAGGCGCGTGTGCCGGCGACGATGCCTGCGGTGAGCATGGCAAAGAGCCCCAGGCCTACGGCGGCTCTGAGAATGGCGCGGCGCATTGGCGCACTACGGCGAGCTTGGTGATGGGAGGCATCGTCTTGCGGCGCATCCTGGCGGTGAGAGGGCGTGCTCATGAAGCCTCCTCGTCGTCGAGCCTGGTGACCTTGATGCCGCGATTGGGCCGGGCATGGCCCTGAGTGCGGGGCTGGGTGTAGTAGTCGATGAAGGGCACTGTGAAGTTCATCAGCAGCACGGCGAAGGCCACCGCATCCGGGTAGGCACCGGCCTCACGGATCAGCATGACCAGCACGCCAATGCCGGCGCCGTAGTAGAGCTTGCCCTTGCGGCTGGTCGCCGCACTGACCGGATCGGTGGCAATGAAGAAGGCGCCGAACACGGCGGCCCCGCTCAGCCAGTGAAAGGCCGGCGAGCCATGGTGGCTGGGGTCGACGGCATACGAAAAGCCGGCCAGCACGCCCATGGCCGTCAGCATCGACAGCGGGATCTGCCAACCGATCAAGCGCTTGTAGAGCAGCAGCGCACCGCCGGCAAGCCAGGCCAGGGCCACGTTTCGCCAGGCCGCCTGGGTGCCGTCGGGCAAGGGATTCGAGGCCCAGAACTCGCTGGCGAGCAGGGCATCGGGCTTGTGCTTGAAGGCGTCCAGCGGGGTGGCGCCGCTCCAGGCGTCAACGCCGGGGCCGGTGTTCATACCGGAGCTCATGCCAGTGACGCGGGCCAGCAGCTCGCCCAGAGACAGGCCGTCCGCGCTCAGCAGCCCGTGGGGAGCCGCCCACTGCGTCATGGCGGCCGGGAAGCTGATCAGCAGTAGCGCGTAGCCCACCATCGCCGGATTGAAGGGGTTCTGGCCAAGGCCGCCATAGAGCTGCTTGGCGACCACGATAGCCGCCACCATGCCGACCAGGATCAGCCATAGGCTGGTGCCCGGTGGCAGTGAAGCGCCGAGCAAGACGCCGGTCACCAGGGCGCTATTGTCGGCGAGCACCGGGCGAACCGTGCGGCGGCGCAGGCGCAGTACCAGTGCCTCCAGGCCGATACCGAAGGCACCGGCCAGCAGCACGTTGGAAAGCACCCCCAGGCCAAAGTGCCAGGTTAGGGTCGCGATGCCGGGCAGGGTCGACAGCAGCAGCCAGGCCATGACTCGGCCAGTGTCGGTGGGCTGTCGGCTCACCTGGCTTTGATGCATCAGGCTCATGGGGTGCGCTCCTGATCGGTGTCCGCTGATCGGCTTGGTGGGGTAGGCGCTTGAGTGGTGCCTGCTGCAGCGTCCTTGGCCGCAGCCAGGCGCGCCTCAATGGCGGCGAGATTCTCCCGGGCGGTGGCAAGCTGCACCTCGAGATCCTCGATTTCGCCATCACTCTGTCCCTGAGGCTGCCCCTTGTGGCTCGTCGACTGGCTGACCCGGGCGAGGACTTTTTCTGCCTTGCGCACGGCGGCCTTGGCCGCAGCCTGGGCGATGCGCAACGATTTGAGGTCGGCATCTGCCGTTGCCGGCTGTGGCTGCGCCGTCGATTCGGCAGCAGACGTGGTGGAATTGGCGGCCATGCTGGTGGGGCGTTTCGCGGCCTGGGCCCGCGCTTGGCGCCTCGCTTCCTTCTCGGCCGCCTCACGCTCGATGCGGGCTTGGCGAAACTCGAAGCGATGCTTGGCATGCTCGGCCTTGCGGGCCTCGAAGGCGTTGGCGCGGATCTCGCTCTTGGCGGCGCGGTAGTAATCCACCAGCGGGATGTGGCTTGGGCAGACGTAGCTACAGGCGCCGCACTCGATGCAGTCGAAGAGGTTGAACAGTTCTGCCTTTTCGTGCTCTCGGGACCTGGCGAACCAGTAGAGCTGCTGAGGTAGCAGACCGGCCGGGCAGGCATCTTCACAGGCGCCGCAGCGGATGCAGGGCTGCTCGGCGGGCGGTGGCGGCAGCTCATCAAGCGTGGCGGCGATCAGGCAGTTGCTAGATTTGACCACCGGCAGGTCGAGGCGCGAGAGCTCCATGCCCATCATGGGCCCGCCCATTATCAACCGGGCGAGCCGGTCATCATCGAGGCCTGCAGTGGCAAGCAGTTCATTCATCGGCGTACCCAGGCGGGCCTCGACGTTGCCGGGGCGTGCCAGGGCTTCACCGGTCAGGGTGATAACGCGCGATACCAGCGGGCGCCCGTCGCGCACGGCCTGCAGAGCGGCAAGCAGGGTGCCGGGATTGTGGCAAAGCACGCCGATATCGGCCGGCAGGCCCCTACTTGGCACCTCGCGATCGAGCAGTCGCTTGATCAGCTGTTTTTCGCCGCCGCTAGGGTAGCGGGCGGGAAAGGGCTTGAGGCTGATGGGAAGGGGGTGCGCCTGGCCGGCTGCGATGCCCCGCTCTAGGGCCCTTATCGCCTCGGGCTTGTCATCTTCGATGCCGATGATGATGCGCTGGGCGCCGCTCAGCTTCGCTATCAGCCGGGCGCCTTCCAGCACGTCGGCGGCATGCTCACGCAGGGCCATGTCATCGGCGCTGATATAGGGCTCACACTCGGCGGCATTGACGATCAGGGTGTCGATGGCGTTTCGCTCGCGGACTCTGGCTTTCACCTGGGTAGGAAATCCCGCGCCACCCAGGCCCACCACGCCGGAGGCATCGAGACGGGCGTGCAGGGTAGCGTGATCGGCGCGGCGCCAATCGAGTGACGGCAGCAGTGCCCAGTCGTCGCGGATACCATCGCCCTCGATCACGATGCAGGTCTCCTCGCGGCCTGCAGGGTGTGGGACCGGATAGGAGCCGATGGCAACGACCTCGCCGGTGATGCTGGCATGCACATCGGCGCTGATCAGGCCCTGTGCTTTGGCCACGCGGGTGCCGGTGTCGACCCGCTGCCCCACTTCCACGCAGGGCTCGGCGGGCTGGCCGGCGTGCTGTCCTAGCGGCAGTATCACCCGACGCGGCAGGGCGGCCGTGGCGATGCGGTGCTGAGTGGAGGCTGCCTTGCGCGCAGGAGGATGAATGCCGCCGGGGAAGTCGAAGGCCCTAGCCATGGGTGGCCTCCTGGCGTGGCGTATGGGGTGGTTGCGCCCGGTCACTGGTAATTAGCAGTGCCGTCGGGCGGTGGCCGGGGCCTGCCGGCAGCGGCGGCTGCCAGGCGTCGTCGTCGCGGGGAATCATGTCGATGCAGTCCACCGGGCAGGGCTCCAGGCATAGATCGCAGCCGGTGCATTCGTCGGCGATCACGGTGTGCATGTGCTTGGCGGCGCCGAGAATGGCGTCGACCGGGCAGGCTTGAATGCACTTGGTGCAGCCGATGCACTCGTCTTCGCGGATATAGGCGACCCGTGGCGCGTCCTGGGCCTCACCATCCAGCGGCGTGGCCTCCCGACCCAGTAAATCGGCCAGGGCGGCGATGGTGGCATCGCCGCCGGGCGGACACTTGTTGATTACATCGCCCTGGCTGATGGCCTCGGCGTAGGGCTTGCAGCCGGGATAGCCGCACTGGCCGCACTGGGTCTGGGGCAGCAGGGCGTCGATGCGTTCGACCACTGGGTCGTCATCGACGCGAAAGCGCTCTCCTGCATAGCCCAGCAGGGCGCCCAAAGCGACCGACAGGCCGGCAAGGGCAAAAATGGCGGCCAGAATGCCGTGGTCGTTGATCCATTCCAGCATCATTCAGCTCTGCCCTACTTGCACGAGCCCCGAGAAGCCCATGAAGGCCAGCGACATCAGGCTCGCCGTGATCATGGCAATGGCGGCACCTCGGAAGGGGCGGGGCACATCGGCTACCGCCAGGCGCTCGCGCATGGCGGCGAAGAGCACCAGTACCAGCGAGAAGCCCAGTGCCGCGCCGAAGCCATAGAGAGCAGCTTCCATGAAGCTCGATTGACGGTTGAGCGATAGCAGTGCCACGCCGAGTACCGCACAGTTGGTGGTGATCAGCGGCAGGAAAATGCCCAGCACCTGATAAAGCAGCGGGCTGACCTTTTTCACCATCAGTTCCGTGAACTGCACGATCACCGCGATCACCATGATGAAGGCAATGGTGCGCAGATACTCGAGCCCCAGTGGGGCCAGCAGGTAGTGAAAGGTCAGGTAACTTGCCACCGAGGACAGCGTCAGTACGAAGGTGGTGGCCAGCGACATGCCCATCGCAGACTCCAGCTTGTTGGAGACCCCCATGAACGGGCAGAGACCGAGAAACTGCACCAGCACGAAGTTGTTGACCAGCGCCGTGCTGACCAGAATCAGGAAATAGTGGGTCATAGCCCGCCCATGCAGCGAGAAGTGGATAACCAAGATGGGCGCCGCCGAGCGCCGACGACGTCGAGCGGAGGATTATAGCGCGGGGGGAGTGCGCGTCATACCGGGCTGGCCATCAGCCGTCATGCCATGTCGAGATATTCGAAGGGTATGACCTGGTTGCGTCCTGAATCCTTTGCTGCGTAGAGCGCCTGGTCGCCGGACTCGATCAACTGCAAGGCACTCAAGGGGGTGTCAGGCGTGCTGCAGGCGACGCCGGCGCTGATGGTTACGACCTTGCCCGAATGCGGAATCCCCAGTGCCTCGATCTCGGCGCGTAGGCGGTCGGCCGAGTCGACTGCCGATTGCTGCGAGGTGTTGGGCAGCACCGCCATGAATTCCTCGCCGCCAGTGCGGGCGATCAGCTGTTCGGGATGATTGAAATGAGCGCTCATCACCTTGGCCAGCGCCTGCAGGCAGGCATCGCCAGCCGGGTGGCCATACTGATCGTTGAAGGCCTTGTAGTGGTCAATGTCGATGACCACCAGGGCCGTTGACTGCTCGCGTCGCTTATCCATCTTCATCGACGTTGCCAGATGTTCATCGAAGCGCCGTCGGTTGGCCAACCCGGTAAGCGGGTCCCGTTCCGAGAGTTCGACCAGTTCCGCCTTCTGCTGGCGCTGAAATTCGAGCAGCTGCTGGAATTGACGAGCCAGAATGCCTATTTCGTCGCGCCGCTTCAGGAGCGTCGCGGGAACATCGGTGCGCTCCGGGCGCCGCACCTGGCGGGTGAAGATCGCGAACAGCCGTAGCGGGTTCAGCACCATGCGCTCGAGCATCCATAGCACCAGAAGGAGCAACAGCCCCATCAGGCTCAGGGTCCAGGAAAGCCCGAGATTCATGGCCTCGATGCGACTGTTCAGGCGTTGGCGGGGCAAATCGATCTCAATGGAGAGCTGCTCGCCTCTTGGGGCCGCTGGGATGAGCCGGCTGGCACGCATGGTCTGGTCATTGAGGCGTTCCAGCTTGAGCGGCTGCTGTTGGTCGGTCGCGTGCTGCACCTCGATCGGCAGGCCCGTGCTGTTGTGCAGCTTTCTCAGCCATTCAGCGCTCATCGGACGTATCATGGCGAGCCATCCTCTGAGTGGCCCGCTGCCATCGCTGCGAAGAATGGGCTGAACGCTGACCAGGGCCTTCTGAGGGTAGGCCTGAAACCAAGTAAGGCCCTCCTTGGCGGGATCGTCGGCAATGCGTTGCTTCAAGGTTTCGAGAAAGGGGCGAGCCCACTGACACTGCGTATCGAGTGCGGCGCACCCCTCTGGCTTGCTGTCGACCGGACTTATGCCGCTTAACCAGTAAAGCTGACCTTGGGGCTTCATGAAGGCAATCATGCTCAGGTCGGCGTCCTGGAAGATGGAAACATCGCCAAGATTGGAGGCTAAAAAGTGTTGATTCCCGTCGCGCATGAACTGATAGCTGTCATCCCAGGAGGCCCAGTCTTGGCTGAGCATTTCCAGGTGGAGCATTTCGTTATCGATGGCTCGCTGTGCTCGGTCGAGCGCCTCATGAGCCTGGTTGGACTCATCCTTGAGCATCTCCGGCATGAGGGTGAAGCGCGTAAAAGCGACCAGGGTCACCAGCGCAATGATCAACAACCCCAGCAAGGCGAAGACAAAACGATAACGCAGAGAATGCAGTGCTGAGAGCATGAGTTTCCACCAGGTTGGCGTCTAGGCACTGAGAGCCTGTCATGTCGCCTGAGTGATCAATGGATGCTTGGGATGATAATCGCTTATCGGCTGGTGCGGCATTTGCTTGAATGCCTGACCCTGAAGAAAGGAAAACGCGCAGCCTTGGCTGCGCGCTGGTTGATGGATAGGGCCGTCCTTCACTTCGGTCATGCGTACCGTCCATGCAGTAGGCGCCATGGAATACCGGACATGGCGCACAGGCCTTGCTTCAGGTCACACGCTGTCCCGGCTCGGCGCCGCTGTGCGGCTCCAGCAAATAGATGCCGTCGTCGTTGCCGGCGGCCAGCACCATGCCCTCGGAGATACCGAAGCGCATCTTGCGCGGTGCCAGGTTGGCGACCATCACCGTCAGGTGCCCCTCGAGGGCCTCGGGGGCATAGGCCTTGCGGATGCCGGAGAAGACCGTGCGCGTCTCGCCGCCGAGATCGAGCGTCAGCTTGAGCAGCTTGTCGGCCCCTTCGACGTATTCCGCCTTGGCGATGCGGGCGATGCGCAGGTCGACCTTGCTGAAGTCATCGAAGCCGATTTCCTCGGCAATGGGATCATCGGCCAATGGCCCCTTGGCGGTTTCTTTCATTTTCTTCTCCTCGGCGAGGTCTTCCTTGGAGGCCTCGATCATGCCGTCGATCTTGTCGCGCTCGATGCGCGTCATCAGCGGCTTGAACTTGGCAATGGCGTGACCCAGCAGCACATCGCGGCGGCTTTCCCAGTCAAGCGACTCGAGCTGCAGGAAGGCCATGGCATCGTCAGCCATCTGGGGCACGACCGGGGCGAGGTAGACCATCAGCTGACGGAACAGGTTGATACCGACCGAACAGATGTCGAGCACCTCCTGCTCACGGCCTTCCTGCTTGGCAAGCACCCAGGGCTCGGCCTCGGCGATATAGGTATTGGCCTCGTCGGCCAGTTCCATGATCCGGCGCATGGCGCGGCCGAATTCACGGGCTTCGAACTCCTCGGCGATGGCGTCGCCGGCGGCGATGAAGCGGGCCACTAGCTGGGGTTGCGCGCAATGCGCGCTTAGCTGACCGCCGCCGAGTTTCTTGACGAAGCCGGCACAGCGGCTGGCGATATTGACCACCTTGCCCACCAGGTCCGCGTTGACCCGAGCGGCGAAGTCCTCGAGGTTCAAGTCCAGGTCATCGACGCCGGCGGTCAGCTTGGCGGCAAAGTAGTAGCGCAGATACTCGGGGTTCAGGTACTCCGCGTAGGTGGCGGCCTTGATGAAGGTGCCACGGGACTTGGACATCTTGGCGCCGTTGACGGTCACGAAGCCGTGGCAGTTGACCGCGGTAGGGGTGCGGAAGTCGGCACCGTGTAGCATCGCCGGCCAGAACAGGGCATGGAAGTAGACGATGTCCTTGCCGATGAAGTGATAGACCTCGGCATCCGAGCCGGGTTGCCAGTAGCTGTCGAAATCCAGGCCTTCGCGCTCGCAGAGATTCTGGAAGCTGGCCAGGTAGCCGATCGGTGCGTCGAGCCATACGTAGAAGTACTTGCCCGGTGCATCGGGGATCTCGAAGCCAAAGTAGGGCGCATCGCGCGAGATATCCCACTCGTTGAAGCCGGATTCGAACCATTCCAGCAACTTGTTGCGGATCTGCGGCTGCACATGGCCGTCATTGATCCACCCCTGCATGAAGTCGGCAAAATCAGGCAGCTTGAAGAAATAGTGAGTCGAGCTTCTCACCTCAGGAGTAGCGCCCGAGATCGCCGAGACGGGGTCGATCAGCTCTGCCGGGGTATAGGTCGCGCCGCAGGCCTCACAGTTGTCGCCGTACTGATCATCGGTCTTGCATTTGGGGCAGGTGCCTTTGATGAAACGGTCGGCCAGGAAAAGGCCCTTGATCGGGTCATACATCTGCTCGATGTCACGGGTCGCGATATGGCCCTTCTCGCGAAGCCGGGTATAGATCAGCTCGCTGAAATGGCGGTTTTCCGGCGAGTGAGTCGAATGATAGTTGTCGAACCCGACGCCGAAGCGGGCGAAGTCGTCCTGGTGGTCGCGGGAAACCCGCTCGATCAGGGCCTCGGATGTGATGCCTTCCTGTTCTGCGCGCAGCATGATGGCCGTACCATGGGCGTCGTCGGCGCAGACGTAGTGGCACTGGTGCCCGCGACTTTTCTGGAAGCGCACCCAGATATCGGTCTGAATGTACTCCAGTAGGTGGCCAAGGTGGATGGCACCGTTGGCGTAGGGCAGGGCGCTGGTGACCAGGATCTTGCGCGAAGGGTTGGCGGTGTTCGACGCGGAATTCGACATAGTGGCGCGGGGTTCCCGTAACGTAGTGCGTGAGGGACTGGAGGCCTCGTGTCGGAAGCGGCCTCTGCTGCCGGGCAGTGTCCCTGACGTGATGACCATGAAATCAGCCGAAGATTGTAGCATTTTCGCCGCTGCCTGCATCCGCCGTCGGTATCTGGGTGTCGGTGACGAGCGACGTTTGGCCTGCTTCATGCCAAGGGGTAGAGTGCCTCTACGTTGCCTGAGGCAGGATCTACGGATTCAGGTCGTGCCCGGCAGACTCATCGTTCTGACATCACGCATGGCTCAGTGATTCTTCACATGAGGTAAATATCTATGCGTTTCACTCCTATCCTGCCCCTGCTGGCACTGACGACCCTGATCGCCGGCTGCGCTGGCGGTGCTATCGCGCCCAACTACACCAGCCAGAACCCCGATATCATGCGCATTGGCAATGAGCGCCCGGCAGATCCACAGGTCAAGACGGAAGACCTCGGCTCCTACTGCATCAAGGTCACCGAGACCTGGAATGAGCAGGGCAAGACGCCTGACGGTAAGACGCTGTGGGCGTTAGACACTCAGCGTAGCGTGGTGCCCTGTAACTGAGGCCCGCCTACCGGCTAATCCGCCAATATAATCGAAGGCCCGCGGCAACTTGTGCCGCGGGCCTTTTTACTGGTGTCTTGCCTGTGCGCTTGGTGAGATAGTCAAACCAGAGACAGCAGCGCGCAGGTCAGTAGATCATTGTCGTAGTAGGGCGCGCTGTCTTCGCTGATCAGTCGGGTATCGATCATGGCAATGCCCCGTTCGGCCCAGCGTCCGGCCAGTTCCTCTATCGAGATATCCAAGGCGTAGTCGCCGCCTCGACTGTCGAGGAGCACGAAGTTCAGAAGCTCACCGGTCGGGGTGGCGTCACCGGCATCCAGGCGTAACTGACCCAGTAGCGTATCGACCTGGCGCTCGAGGCTCATGCCAAGCTGCTCGGGGTCAGTTCCGGTATTGGGAATGAACACCTTGGGGCTGGCATTGTCGCGGATTGCCTGACCCACGCCTGCCGGCAGCAGGTTGGCGATCAAGCTCGAGTAGAAACTGCCGGGGGGAAAGCAGATCAGCTCTGCCGACGCGATCAGTCGGCGGTTCTTCTCACGCAGTTTGGCGGTGACGGGCTCATTGGCATCCGGCTGTCGGGATAGGCCGAGATGGACGATCGGCGAGTCGAGCGGTGCCACTTCCTTGCCGGTGAGCCGGTGTTGGCCGAGCAGGGTATCGCCGTTTTGCAGCTGGGCCGCCAGATGATAATCCCGGTTGACGATCGCCCGAACGGTGCCGCGCACGTGCACCAGCTTGGAAAACAGGAAGATGATCGGGTCCAGGTGCTGATGGTTGTTGAGGTAGCCGCCGGCCAGGATCAGGTTGCCGATACTGGCCCCGCGCAGGTCGAAGTCGTCCGGCTTGGCGGCGCAGAAATACCCGAGCTGGTGGCGAATCAGCTTGCGCATCGGATTGGCTATGTCGCGCATCAGGGGGTCGCTGCCATCGGCCAAGGCCGCCAGCATCCGCTCCAGCTCCAGGGCTGGCCGGTCCTTGGGCAGGCGATACTGGAATAGGCGGTAGACCTCCGGGTGGCCAAGTATCGAGTCGTCGGCCAAGGCCATCAGGCGGCTGCGCAGGTCACCGATGGCCGGCATGCGAAACGCATCGCGCAGCTTGGCGGAACTGCCGCCGGAGTCGAACGGCGTGACCAGGTGAATCGAGTTATGCGTGTAGTGCTGCAGGTTCTTGGACAGGCCGTTGAGTGCTGACCCGCCGCTGAAGAAGAGCAGCCGTGGGCCGAGTTCGGGGGTTTTCTGGCAGCGCCGGATCCGCAACGGGTCCGGGACTTGGGCATTGCGTGTGACCCTGACATTGATCATCTTGGCGTCCTGAAGCGTGGCGCTATCCGTGAATGGCAACGATCATCCACGCCAGATCTATCAAGTCAATGACTGTAACCAGAGGTTCATTGAGTGGATGATAAGCTTGTCGGCGATATGTGAGCCGTGATCAGCAAGGATCCCATGCCCGATCGACTGCCCGACCTACTTTCCGGTGTGCGTAATACGGCGCGTGCTCTGATCTTGCGCGACCATCAGGTGTTGCTGCTGCGCAAGCAGGGCGGGCGCTATGCCCTGCCCGGCGGCGCACAGGGCACAGGCGAAACCCTTGAAGATGCCCTGCAGCGCGAATGCCTGGAAGAGATCGGTGCCCGGGTCGACGCGCCGCGGCTGGTGACGGTATGCGATGTCTTCAAGCGTAAGGACACCCAGCCGCCCAGCCGGCGCCACCTGGTGGACTTCATCTTCCTTTGCATGCTGCCCGCCGACTATGTCGCCGGTAACGGGCCTCTGCCGGACAAGCGCCAGTTGGACGTTTGCTGGGTCGATATCGACACACTCCCTGAACTGACCTTCACCCCCGAATACCTTTCCTCCTGCTTGCCGTCGCTGATTCGCGCCGCCGAGCAGGGTTCAACCTCCTTGGCTTATGCCGGCGCTTTTCATGACGACTCGACCGCCTAAGAGTATCGAGGACAACCTGCGTTTCCTGTGCGTTGAAGTGGACTCGCAGTTGGCCAGTTTCGAGCAGTTTCTAGAGACGCCCACCACGGCCATTGCCCATCGGCTTCTCGATCGCCGTGGCTATGCCTATAACCTCAAGATGCGCATTCATAACGACTGCATGAGGCGGCTGTCGGCCAAGAAACACCGCCGCAGCAGTCTGCCGCAGATGCTGCGTAGCATCGAGCTCATCGCCACCGATCTCGAGCGCCTCACCGAACTTACGCGGGACTGCGTCAGGCATCTGCAGGAAGTCGACGACTTGGCAGGGCTCGAGCCCCAGGCACTGCGCGCCATGGTGGAGAGCATTCGCAGCGGCATTCAGCTCGTCGAGCCGGCGGTTGCTGAGAACGATACGCCCTTGGCGCTGCGCTTGGGGCAGTTGCAGAACGGTCTCGAAAAAGCCTATCGCCTGCGTCTCGCGAGCTATGTGGCGGCCCTGAAGAAGAAGGACAACACCGAGGCGCTGACGCGAGGCCTCTTTGTCGCCCATGCCATTCGCCAGATGGCGGCGACGCTTCTGCATATCAGCGAAGTGATTATCTCCGCCAATCTCGGTCAGCCGGTCAACTTCGAGCGCTATCACTCCCTGCAGTCGCTGGTGGATGACATTGATAACCGCGAGGAAGCCTTGAGTATCGAGCCGTTGGCAGAGACGCGCTCTGGCAGCGCGATCTCCGGTATCCGCTCGCCGAATGCGCGGGAAAACGGCTATGTCGCCATCTTCAAGGACGGCGTCAAGCGCAAGGTGAAGGAGGAGCGGCAGGGCGTTGAAAGCTGGCACGAGATCTATCCGGGCCTGGCGCCGAAGATTCTGTCTTATCAGAAGCGCGGCCAATCCGCGGCCCTGCTGATCGAGCATCTACCCGGCTTTACGTTCGAGCACTTGCTGCTCAATGAGTCGACCGAGCTGGTCGATGAAGCAGTGAAATATCTGACTCGCACGCTGCGCTCGGTCTGGCAGGAGACGTTTACCCCAGAGGGCGTGGCCGCACGCCATATGCAACAGCTTCAAAAGCGCCTGGACGACGTTTACAAGATTCATCCCGAGTTTCATCGCGGCGACCTGCGCCTGTGCGGGGTCGACCTGCCCGCTTTCGACACCCTGGTCGAGCAGGCCAAAGAGCGAGAAGCCTCTCTGGTGGCGCCTTTCGCGGTTTATATCCATGGCGACTTCAACGTCGACAATATCATCTATGATCCGCTGGAAAAGCGAATCAACTTTATCGATCTACACCGCTCCAGCTACATGGATTATGTGCAGGATGTCTCGGTGTTCATGGTCTCCAACTACCGGCTACAGATCAGGGATGCCCCGCTGCGTGAGCGCATCATGCGGGTGGCCATGGAGATCTACCGGGTGGCGCGGCGCCACGCCAACCAACAGCAGGACACGACCTTCGAACTGCGCCTGGCGCTGGGACTGGCACGTTCATTCGCCACCTCCACTCGCTTCATTCTCGATAAGTCACTGGCCCGCAGCATGTTTCTGCGTGCACGCTTTTTGATCGAGTTAGTGCTGGCCGCGGATATCGACAAGGCCGACAAATTTAGAATTCCTCTGAAGGAGATCTTCGTTGACTAACCCAAAAATCGGCGTGATTGGTATTCCGGGCAAGTGGTCCACCGAGGTGCTGGCCGATGCCGTCGAAGCGCGAACCGGCTACCGCCTGGTGATCGACATGGCCAAGGTCGCCCTCGACCTGGGCAGCGGCGCCATTCGCTTCAAGGGACAGGACCTCGGCGAGCTGGACGCCCTGATCGTCAAGAAGATTGGCGGTGAGTACAGCCCCAACACGCTCGACCGGCTGGAGTTACTGCGCATGGCCGAGGCCAGAGGGGTCAAGGTCTTCAGCGGTGCCGACAATATCCTGCGCTTGATCAATCGATTGAGCTGCACCATCAGCTTGCGCAAGGCCGGCATTCCGATGCCGGAGACCCTGGTGACCGAAGATGTCGACCAGGCCCTCGAAGCGGTTCGCGAGTATGGGGAGGCGGTGTTCAAGCCGCTTTATTCCACCAAGGCGCGCGGCATGTGTGTGATCAAGGCCGATCAGCCCAAGCGGGAGCTGCGCCGAGACATCGAGGCATTTCGTCGCCACAATCCGATGATGTATCTGCAGCGCAAGATCGTCCTTCCGGGCCGTGACCTGGGCATGGTGTTTCTCGCCGGGCGCTACCTGGGAACCTATGCGCGGGTCTCCCAGAACGATACCTGGAACACCACCATCCACAGTGGTGGCCGCTATGCGGCCTATGAACCGCCCGAGTCGATGATCGAGCTGGCCAGGCGTGCTCAGGCGCCGTTTGGCATGGATTTCACCACCGTCGATGTGGCCGAGACGGCACAGGGCCCGGTCATTTTCGAAGTGTCGGCATTCGGTGGTTTTCGTGGTGCCCTAGAGGGACCGGGCATCGATGCGGCGGCAGCCTACACTGACCATGTGTTGGCCTTACTATGAGCGATATCCTGATCGATACGATGAACGATGACCGACTGATTAGCGTGGAGGAGGCCGCCCAGGCGCTGTGCGGCGATGCCAGCATGCTGGAGACGTCTCTGGTGATCGACGTTGGGCGCCGCACCTTGGCCATTCGCTCCAATTCGCGCCCCTTGCTTGACGCCCTGAACCGCTACTTTCACGCCTACCTCGCGCCGGATCGCCTGCCTGATATCGAGGTGCTGGCGATCGAGTGCCCGCCGCCGGCCATGTCGCTGAACTTCAGCGACTGGGCGCGCGAGCCCGGCAAGACGGGCCGCAAGGACAGCTATGTCGACCTGCGGGGCGGGCGGCTGTTGCGCAAGGTGCGCACCGGCATGGTGTTCCTGCAGAGTGACACCTGGCGCATTGCCGCCGGCCCTTGCGAGGCCAACGACAACCAGGTCATCAACTTCATCAATGCCCAGTACATGAATGACCTTCAGCAGCAGGACTGGTTGATCTGCCATGCTGCTGGATTGGCGAGGGGCGATCAGGCGGTGGCCATTGCCGGCTTTTCCGGCGGCGGCAAGTCGACGGCCATGCTCACCGCCATGGAACACCCGGCGCTCGACTATTTGACCAATGACCGGCTGTTTATCCGCCAAGACGAGAAAGGCGTGCAGGCCGCGGGTATTGCCAAACTGCCGCGTATCAATCCTGGCACCATCGTGCATAGCAAGCGCCTGTCCTCGCTGGTGTCTGCTGAGCAGCGCAAGCATTGGCTTTCCATGCCCAGGCAGGCGCTGTGGGATCTCGAGGAAAAGTACGATGTGATGATCGACGAGCTGTATGGGCCCGGGCGCCTGTGTCGCGAGGCCCGATTGGCGGCGGTGGTGATTCTCAATTGGCGGCGCGACGGAAGGCAGCCGGTGCGCTGTGAGCGAGTAGATATCAACCAGCGCCCAGAATTGCTGGACGCTGTGATGAAATCGCCAGGGCCCTTGTATCAGGATGCCCAAGGACGATTCCTGGATGACCAGACGCCGCTCGACCCTGAAGCCTACCTGGCGGCACTGAGTGGCGTGCCTGTCTATGAGGTTAGCGGCACGGTCGACTTCGAGCTGTTGGCCGGCCACCACCTGCCGGCGTTGCTGGGCCTGAATGGCGAAGCGTCGCCGGAGGGGCCAGCGGGAGAAGAGAGCGGGGCGCCATGAGCCGGCAATCGACATCCCGCGAGCTTCTGCTGCTGCGCCACGGCAAGTCCGACTGGTCGCAGCCGGTAGCGGATCAGCAGCGGCCCTTGAAGAAGCGTGGCAAGCTCGGCGCCCAGCGGATGGGCGCCTGGCTGGCGCAGCAGGCGCTGGTGCCCCAGATGGTACTGGCGTCGCCGGCGCTGCGGGCCAGGGCCACTGCCGAGAAATGCCTGAAAGCCATGGGCGCGACGACCGATGAGCTCGAAGTCGCCCCGGCCCTCTACCACGGGACGCCAGAGACGCTGGTAGCCTGCATCGCCGGTGCGCCGGATAGCATTCGGCGCCTCATGCTGGTTGGCCATAATCCGGACCTCGAAGAGCTGCTGGACTACTTGTTGCCCGAGCCGCCGGCGTTGGCAGGTGACGGCAAGCTGTTGCCGACCGCCAGTCTCGTTCGCCTGGCCATCGATGGCGCCTGGTCGCAGCTCGGCCCGGGCAATGCCCGGTTGCTGGAGATCCGCCGGGCGAGGGAGCTTCCCAAGCACTTTCCCTTTCCCTTCCCCGATGGCCCTGAGCGCCGTGAGCGTCCAGCCTATTACTATGTTCAGTCGGCGGTCGTGCCTTATCGGATGCGCCAGGGGAGGCTCGAGGTGCTGGTGATCGGTTCGAGCAGCAACCGCCACTGGAGCCTGCCCAAGGGCATTGCCGAGCCGGGGCTGAGTCTTCAGGCCTCTGCCCACAAGGAGGCCCTAGAAGAGGCCGGCATCGAGGGAGATACCGATGCCCCGGCGCTTGGTCACTATCATTACCGCAAATGGGGAGCCCCTTGCGAGGTCACCGTCTTCTCCATGCGCGTCACTCGGGAGTTGGCAGACGAGGCACGCGAAGAGCCGCACAGGGCTCGGCAATGGATGTCGGCCGAGCAGGCGGCGGAATGCCTTCGGCAGCCGCGTCTTGGCGCCATGGTGCATGAGCTGTCGTACCGCCTTGAGGCAGCCTCCGCTGAGGCTCCCCCGGCCAAGAGGCCATCATCATGACGCACCCACAATCGAGCCATCGGCAACCCAGGCTGTTGGCCGCGTTAGTGCGGCACGGCGACTATCATCAGCTTGCGGATACGCCCAGCGCCCACCAGCCCTTTCCGCTGAGGTCAGTTGGGCGTGAGCAGGCCACGCGAGCGGGGTGCGAGCTGCGTGACATGATCGGCACCTTGGGCTGTGAACTGGCGACACAGATCGATAGCTCGAACCTGCTGCGCGCCTGGCAGACGGCCAGTCTGATGCAATCGGTGCTTGAAGAGGGCCGGCACGGCGTGGCGGTCGAGGGCTTCGACGATCTGGCCGAGCGTGGCCTTGGCAGTGCCGCCAACCTGAGCGCCGCCCAGATCGAAGCGATCATCGCCGAGGACCCGCGCTTTCCCTGCTTGCCGGCCAACTGGAAGTCGGACAGTCATTTTCGCCTGCCACTGCAGGGGGCGGAATCGCTGATGGAGGCCGGGGAGCGGGTCGCGAGCCACCTGACGGCACAGATGCAGGCCTTGGCTCGGCACAGCGAAGCCGATGTGCTGAAGGTCTTCGTGGGCCACGGCGCGGCATTTCGCCATGCGGCATATCGTTTGGGGGTTCTGGCCTTCGACGAGATTGCCCAATTGAGCATGCACCATGCCCGGCCGGTTGTGCTGGAATACCATCAGGTAGAGGGGTGGCGGCATATCGCTGGCGCGTGGAAGGTGCGTCGACCGCACGCCCAGTTTCGGGATTGAGAAGGCTGTTTAGTGGCGATGACGGCCGGCGTCATCGCCATGTCACAAGGGCGTCATACCCTCGGGGGCATTGATAAACGGGAGCCGGATCATGGCGAACCAAGATGCTGACGCAGTGCTTCCACACTACAAGGGCAAGAAGTGCTGGATGCCCGAGGGGCTGCCCAGCACAGCCGAACCTTGGCGGCTTGGCGGCGAACGTGCCGCGGACAAGGCGCATCGCCAGCGGAGCGACTTTTCCGCGGTGATGAACCGTGCTGCCTCACTGAGCCCCTTGAAGTGGCCGAAACGCCCCGTCTATTTCGTCTCGGACCCCCATGCGGATGCCGCTGCTTTCAGCGCCTCGCTGGTGGCTTCCGGTGGCGTGAAGAAGACCGGCCCCGAGCATGATGCTTTCGCCTTGACCAAGCCTGGCCGCCAGGGCCTGTTCGTGATTGGCGGCGACTGTCTCGACAAGGGGCCGAGCAATCTCGACCTGCTGCGTAGCGTCAAGGCGCTCTTCGACACCGGGGCGCGGGTCAAGCTGCTGGCCGGCAATCACGACGTGCGCCTGCTGATGGGCTTGCGTGCCCTAGAGGAACCTCGCTCACCCGAGACCGAACACCTCTTCGTGCGAATGGGCAGTAAGGTCGTGCCATTATTGCGCGAGATTCACGATACCTACCTCAAGGCGCGCACGAAGCCGCTGAAGGGTATCCCGAGCGCCGAGGAATGCCGGCGGCGGCTGTTTCCTTCGGATAACTGGTTCGAGACGTTCCCGCCTCAGGCCGGCCGTTTGATGTCTCAGCGCAACATCGAACGTGAGCTCTCGCGAATGCGCAAGAAGGTCGACACCTTCGAAGACGCCTGTCAAAAGGCGGGGCTGTCCATGCGCGAGGTCTATGCCACGGCCTTGGAGGCAAAAGCACAGTTCATGCACCGCAAGGGGGACTTTGCCTGGTTCTTCCGGGCCATGCAGCTGGCCCACCGCGAAGGCTCCTTTCTGTTCATTCACGCCGGCCTCGACGATGGCATTACTGAAGTGATCGAGCTCGAAAGCGTCAAGTCCCTTAACCGAATGTTCGATGACCAGATCAAGCATGACCTTTTCGAGTTCTATTACGGCACCTTGGCGAACACCATGCGCACCAAGTACCGCAAGGTCGACTTGCCGCTGACTCGCCAGGGCGTCGATCGCGCTTTCCGCCAGGGGGTGCATGCCGTCGTGCATGGCCATATCAATCGCACCACCGGACAGCACATCATGCTCAGGCAGGGCATGATGCATATCGAGGGGGACATTACCCTGGACCGGAATTCGCGGCGCAAGGAGGGGCTAGAAGGGCACGGCGTGGGCGTCACCATCATTCATCCTGACGGCAAGGTCATCGGTATCAGCAATGATCACCCCCACGCCAAGGTATTCGAGCCGGCGCGCCACCTCTCACCGGCGGAGGCGCCGGGCGCCTGAAGAGCCGGCCTTTCCCTCGGCGTCCCGAACTCAGCCTCATTTATCGCAAGGAATCTATTCACTCCATGGACACTGAGAAGACCACCTTCCGGCATGAATCCCTGCAGAGCATCAAAGGGCTTCAGGAGATCCTGAAATCGATCACCAAGGGGCTGGCCAAGGGCGTGCTGTCCTTTTCCGACGAAGATGGCGAGATTCACCTCACTCCCAAGGGCCTGCTCAATCTCAAGGTGACGGTACGCAAGGAAGACAGCCATCACCGCCTGGATATCCGCATCTCCTGGCAGGACGCAAGGCCCCAGGGCAAGAAGCAGCTCCAGGTCGGCCACGACCGAAAGTAGCGCGGCCTCAGCCGGCCTCGGCGTTCAGGCATCTTGGGCGGGAAGCTCACCCGCCATCATCAGCGGTACGGGCGAGGGATGACAGCCCTTGCCTCCCTCGGGCAGCAGATAAGGGGCGAGCATGGGCTGCATGCTCTTGAGCACCTGAACCGGCAGTGAAGAGGTGAAACGGTAGTCCTCGGCCTTGCCGCCCAATACATAGGCGGTGAGGGTGCCGAAGTGGCGGTCACCCAGAAAGAACACGAAAGTCGCGGTACGGTTGCGCGCCCGCGAGTCGATCACCTCACCGGTTCGGGTCACGGTCTCGATGCGGTTGTCGCCAGTCCCTGTCTTGCCGCCTACCGTCATGGGGCTGCCATCGGGAAGCAGGAAGGTGCCTGCCAGCCGCCGGGCGGTACCCGCTTCCACTACGCCGGTCAGGCCGTCACGCAGCACCGCAGCCACTTCCGGCGCCATCACCCTGACACCGCGCGCCGAGCGGGAGAAACGCGTCTCGAACGGGGTGTCGGCGGCAAAGTGCAGCGCATCGATGCGTATCGTAGGCTCGCGCACGCCATCATTGAGGATGATGCCCATCAGCTCGGCAAGCGCCGCCGGCCGGTCTCCCGAGCTGCCGATGGCGGTCGCAAGCGAGGGCACCAGCTGTTCGAAGGGGTAGCCAAGCAGGGCCCAGCGCCGGTGCAGGTCATCGAAGGCCTCGACTTCCAGCATGCGCCGGATACGGCTGTCCCGGGCCTGGCGGTGGCGGGTGCGGAACAGCCAGTCATAGCTCTGCTGGCGTTCCTCGATGCTGGCCAGCATCATCGCCTCACGGCTGGCATCTGGGTTCGTGCCTAAATAGGCCAGTAGCCACAGCTCAAGCGGATGGACGCGGCTCAAGTAGGCGCGGTCGTTCAGGGAGAAGCGTTCGGGGGCGTACTGCCAGTAGAGCGCGTCGAGTTCGCTATCCGAAGCCTGAACATTCGACCCGTTGGCCGATAGCGTGTCGCGCAGTAGGCGGCGGAATTCCTCGACGGTTTGCTCGGGCATCAGGTAGCGATACGCCGCGGCCAGCCGCACCGGGGTGGCAGGGATATCACGGAACAGGCGCGCCAGGCGGTCTTGGGCATCAAGCGAGTGATACCGCTGCCAGAAGCGATCGAGGAAGATTCGCCCTTCCTGGTCGGCGAAGCGGGAAATATAGAGGTCGCGCCGCGGGTCGCTATCATCTTCTAGCAGGCGGCGATTGTCCTGATTGGCATAGACATGATGATTGACCAGGTCCCGCAGCAGCCGCACGAAAGGCAGGTTGATGGACTGGCGCAACGCCTGCGTCAGGGTGGGCCTTTGGCCATTATCCTCGCGACGGAAGTTGGTGAAGGTGTGAATGCCGCCTCCCGTAATGAAGCGCTCGTGAGGGCTCGCCGAGTAACGCCGCTGCATGGCCGCCTCGAGCAGAGCGGTCAGCGGCAGGTCCGGATCACGGATCAGTTGATCCACCACCCAGCGCAGTAGCGCGTCACGGCGATCGACATCGATTTCGCGCAGCGCTTCCCGAGGCGCTCCGCTATAGCGTTCATGTAGCTCGGCGATGATCTCCAGGTAGCTCGCCAAGACGCGCAGCTTCGCCGTTGACCCCAGTTCCAGCTTGCTATCCTGGTTGATGTCGAAGGCGCTGCCGTTGGTATCGGTCTGAACTCGCACCTGAAAGCCCGCGCCATCACGCTCGAAAAGCGTGAAGCTGTAGCGCACGCCGGCGGCGGTTTCGGGGCGACCGAGAAGGTGATGGCCGAAGAGACCCGCCATGGCCGCAGCCGATGGATCCTCGAGCGCCTTGAGGTAGTCACTGACCCGGTGCTGGAGGTCGGCGTTCAAGGTAGTGGAGGCGCTCAGATCGAGCCGATCGAGTTCGTAAAGTGAGACACCGAGTAAGGATGCCAGCCGTCCGCGAGCCAGACGCAGCCCCTTGTCGGTATCGACCCGCAGCGAGACGGGGTCTGACGTGAAATCGCGGAAGTCGAGCGACTGGGCCAGGGCCGCATCGCGAAGCTCAGGGGCGATGAGCCCTTGTTCGGCCATTAGGCGCAGGTAGGAGGCGCTGAGCTCGGCCAGATCGTCGTGCCCCCGGCGCAGATAGTGCGACGGGCGCCGCTGAGCGATCATCAGTGCTACCACTTGCTGAAGGGCCCGACCACGGGCGGCCAGCGCCACGTCGTCGGTCTCTTGCGAGGCCAGTGCCAGGATGACGTCATCGAGCTCGACGCCGAACCATACCCAGAGGCCATCGCCCAGGCCAAGCACTTCGCCATAGCTGGGCGCGGCGGAAAGCGGCACCGAGTTGAGGTAGTCCAGCGCCACGTCCTGACGCGCGGTCAGGGTCTCTGGGCCCTGACGGTAGGCGCGCACGCTGGCAGATACCATCTGCCTCAGTTTTTCCTGGGCAGATAGGGTTAGGCCTCCTGGGGAGTGGCGATACTTCTCGAGTTGAGTGGCAAGCGTGCTACCACCGGATGATTGACCTGGCAAATTGATCGCTTCACCGACCTGAGAAACGGCTGCACGGACGAAGCGCGGCCAGTCCACGGCCGGATTGGCATAGCGATGTTCGGTATCGAGTAGATCCCGGTTCTCGATGAACAAGAGGCTCTTGAGCACCAGTTCGGGTATGTCGTCGAAATGGGCGAAGTGGCGCTGTGGGTTGGCAAAGCGGTGCATCGTTTCGCCACGGCATTCGGTGAGATCAAGCCCTGCCTGCGTTTTCTCGCTGTAGGGGACGAAGAAGCCGCGGTTGGCATAGTCGAGCATGGCGGGCGACATGCGGACCTGCTGATTTATTTCGAAGCCGCGCTCGACCAGGCGCTGCTGCCAGTCGGGTAAACGGGTATATCCCAGGCGCTCGTCGAAGGGGCCATGGCGCGGGAATACAAGCCGGTCGCTAGGGCCATCCGCAAGAGCGAAGCCCAGGCGCTGGGCGTATTCGGAAATCTCCCGGGCCTGCCAGCGCGATGAACGCGCCTCGTTGACCAGCATCAAGGTCATGATCGTCAGGGCGGCGAGGGTCGCCAACAGCCACAGCCAGCGGAGCCAGTGGACTCTGGGCCCAGCAGAGGTCGGTAAGGGAGTCAGTGATCCCTCGTGAAGGAAAATATCACGACGCGTCTGGGATGATGAATGACGGTCTTCCATGGGCCAACTCCTGGCGAGGCGACGTCCTTGTCTTGCATCGCATTCCTGAACCGTTGTTACTACAAGCGTAGTTGGCGTGGGGAGAGGTAACTAGATTGAAATACCAAAAGAATGTGCCTCGCCAAGAGGCATTGAGCGACTGCCAACAGGGGAGGGCATCGCCAACGTCATAGGGGGCTGATGCCGTGTGCCGATTCGGGAGGCGCCTAAGTGGTTTCATGATGGTATCCTTGCCGCGATACCAACCCTTGCCCATCGGCAAAGACAGGAGAAACGAAGATGGCAAAAGCTACCGCGCGGCATATTCTGGTCGACAGTGAAGAGAAGTGTCAGGCACTGAAGGCCGAGATCGAAGGCGGTCGCGACTTCGCCGAAGTCGCCAAGGAAAACTCCAGCTGCCCGTCCAGCCGTCAAGGCGGCGACCTGGGCTCCTTTGGCCCCGGCCAGATGGTGCCTGAGTTCGACAAGGTGGTATTCAGCGGTGAGTTGAACAAGGTGCATGGCCCGGTCAAGACCCAGTTCGGGTATCACCTGCTGGAAATCACTAGCCGCAGCTGATGGCATGGCATGAGTGAAAAGAAGCCGTGCGCGAGCCTATCCGCGCACGGCTTCTTTGTGTCTGGCACTTCGTCCGCCATGAGTGAATGAGATAGGGCGATCCACCAGAGAGAGTGGTACTGACCATGATTCAGCCAGGGAGGCGCAATGAAGAAGGTGGTCGTAAAAACGGCTAAGTGGATAATCGCCCTTGCCGTCGTGAGCTATATGCTGATGGCGATATGGCAGAGCTACAAGCCGTTGCCCAAGGGGCTCAGCCAGCGAGATGCGTTGCAGCCGGCAATGGATGTGGCCTTCTTGGCCGATGAAACATGGACAGGGGCAGACGGCCGTCGTCACCGCGATCAGGCCATCTTCGATGAGGTATTGAGGCTGATTGCTCAGGCGGACCGACTGGTGGTGTTGGACATGTTCTTGTTCAATGACTTCGGCGCCACAGCCGATGACGCCTTCCGCCCGCTCTCCCGTCAGATCACCCAGGCACTGATTCAGCGCCAGGCCGCCGTGCCCGGCCTCACCGCGGTGCTCATCACGGATCCGATCAATACCGTCTATGGTGGGGTTTCGTCGTCACATCTAAAGGCACTGCGCGAGGCCGGCATCGAGGTGGTGATGACGGACCTGCCCCGGCTGCGAGCCTCCAACCCGGCCTGGAGTGGCTTCTGGCACCTGTGCTGTCGCGTATTTGGCAACACCAACGACGCAGGCTGGCTGCCCAATGCCCTTGGTGACGGCCGGGTGACCCTGAGAAGCTATCTTCAGCTGCTCAATTTTAGCGCGAATCATCGCAAGATTCTGGTGGTCGACGAGGGCGAGCAGTGGACGGGGTTGGTAACCTCGGCCAACCCACATGATGCCAGCAGCCTTCACGATAATGTGGCGCTGCGCTTTTCCGGCCCGGCGGCTCTCGACTTGCTCGACAGCGAGCGGGCGGTCGCGGATTTTTCCGGCGCCGGCGAGGCGATTCCCGCGACGACAGACGCCATCTTCAATGGTGCCCAGCGCGAGCGTGCTCAGGAGCCGCCTTCCAACCGGGAACGGGGGCCTGTACGAGCACAAGTACGGGCACAAGTACGGGTGCAAGTGCTGACCGAGTCCGGGATTCGTGATGCCTTGCTCGCGGCGGTTGCCGGCAGTGCCCCCGGCGATCGACTGGATATCGCCGTCTTCTACCTCGCGCATCGTGAGCTGATCGAGGCCGTGAAGGCGGCCAGCGCCCGAGGGGTAAAGGTTCGCGTGTTGCTCGACCCCAACCGGGACGCTTTCGGCATCGAGAAAAACGGCATTCCCAACCGTCCGGCGGGCCGGGAGCTGCACGCGGCCGGTGTGCCGGTGCGCTGGTGCAATACCCATGGCGAGCAGTGCCATGCCAAGATGCTGTTGCGCAGGCCGCAGGAAGGGCCGGCCGAGCTGATTGTCGGCTCGGCCAACTTCACTCGCCGCAACCTCGATGACCTGAATCTGGAAACCAGCGTGCGCTTGCTGGCTTCCAGCGATCGGCCTGCGATTACCGCTGCGGGTGCCTTCTTCGAGCGCGAGTGGAGCAACCCCAGGGGGCGTCGCTCAAGCCTGCCCTATGCGCACTTCGCGGACCCTTCCTGGCGACGCTACTGGCAGTACCGGCTGATGGAGGCAACAGGGCTGTCGACCTTTTGAGCCAGATACCGTTGGCGAGGCAAGAAGCCATGGAGCGTGCTATAACGGCAGTGGCTTATCTAGCCAGGATGAGGCTCAAAGGCGGGTGGCATGCGGCAGCGACAGTCCCGCTGCTCTAAGCGCTTCGCCGATGGCGGCCTCGTCTCGTCTTGTGGTCCATCACTCAGGAAGCGCATCATGAACGAAGAAAGCTTCAACCTCAGTGTTCGCAAGTTTCTCAAGCAGGTCGGCATCAACTCCCAGCGCGAGATCGAGCAGGCCGTGGATCAGGCCATTGCCGAGGGGCGCATTCAGGGCAATGAGTCCTTCGCGGCCAAGGCGACGCTCGAGATCGAGGGGCTCAAGCTCAAGGTCGAGGTGGACGGCAAGATCACGCTGGAGTGATGTGGCGACCATGTCGACCACGGCCAACCGTCGAGGGGTGCCATGTTTCGTTTTTTTGAGTCGCTGATCGACCCCTTCCCTGGGGCCGTGCCTGAGACACCGCCTCGGCGACTGTTGCCCTTTCTGTTGCACTATTCGCGGCCGCTGATGCCCCTGCTGGCGGCGATGACGGTGCTTGCCGCGCTGGTGTCCGTCGTCGAAGTGGTGTTCTTCGCCTTCATGGGCGAGCTCGTCGACTGGCTGGCTCAGGCGGACCGAGCCACTTTCTTCGCCGACCATGGTGGGCGCCTGCTGGGCATGGTGGCGCTGGCGCTGGTGGCCTTTCCCCTATTGGTGCTCGGCAAGTCGCTGGTCACCCACCAGAGCCTGTTTGGCAATTACCCGATGCGGGTGCGCTGGCTGGCCCATCGCTACCTGCTCGAGCAGAGCCTGCCGTTCTTTCAGGACGAATTCGCCGGACGAGTCTCGCAAAAGGTCATGCAGACCGCACTCGCCATCCGCGAGACGGTGGTCAAGCTGATGGACGTCTTCGTCTATGTGGTGGTCTATTTCACCGGCGCTCTGATACTGGTAGGGCGCAGCGAGGCCTGGTTGATGGCTCCGCTGGTGCTGTGGCTGTGCGGCTATCTGGTGCTGATGCGCGTTTTCGTGCCACGGCTCAAGCACATCTCGATGGCTCAGGCCGATGCGCGGGCCCATATGACCGGCCGCATCGTTGACAGCTACACCAATATCCAGACCCTCAAGCTGTTTGCCCACACCCAGGCTGAGCAGGCCTATGCGCGCGGTGCCATGGACGGCTTCATGGCCACGGTCCACCGCCAGATGCGCCTGGTCACTCAACTGACGGTTACCCTACAGACCCTGAACTCGCTGCTGCTGGTGTCCATGGCGGGGATCGCCGTGTTGGCCTGGCACCAGTCACTGATCTCGCTAGGGGCCATCGCCGTTGCCATCGGCCTGGTGATGCGCCTGCGCATGATGTCCGACTGGATTCTGTGGGAAGTCGCGGGGTTGTTCGAGAACCTGGGCACCGTTCAGGACGGCATCAACACCATTGCCCAGGCTCAGGCCGTCAGCGACGCTCCCGATGCGCGGGAACTCAGCGTCGAGCAGGGCGAGGTTCGCTTCGACAAGGTGACCTTCAGCTATGACGCTGGCGCTCAGGCCGCCGGTGGCGATGCGACGCAGAGCGATGCCCGGCAAGCCGCCGTCTTCGATGAGCTGTCGCTGACGCTGCGTCCGGGCGAGCGAGTGGGGCTGGTGGGCGCCTCCGGTGCGGGCAAGTCGACCCTGGTCAATCTGCTACTGCGCTTCTTCGATATCGAGGCAGGGCGCATCCTGATAGATGGCCAGAATATCGCCGAGGTGACCCAGGCTTCGCTGCGTCGCCAGATTGGCATGGTGACCCAGGATACGTCGCTATTGCATCGCTCGATTCGCGACAACATTCGCTACGGCCGTCCGGATGCCAGCGAGGAGGAGGTCATCGATGCGGCCAGGCGCGCCCATGCGGATACTTTCATTCGGCAAGCCTCAGATCCTCAGGGCCGCACCGGCTACGATGCCCATGTCGGCGAGCGTGGCGTCAAGCTGTCCGGCGGCCAGCGTCAGCGCATCGCCATTGCCCGGGTGCTGCTCAAGGATGCGCCGATTCTGGTGCTCGACGAGGCCACCTCGGCGCTCGACTCGGAGGTCGAAGCGGCGATCCAAGAGCAGCTCTATGCGCTGATGGAGGGCAAGACGGTGATCGCCATCGCCCACCGACTCTCGACCATCGCCATGCTCGATCGGCTGGTGGTCATGGAGCAGGGGCGCATTGTCGAGTCGGGCACTCATCAGGAACTGCTCGCCCGTGGCGGCACCTATGCCGGTCTCTGGCGGCGCCAGTCGGGCGGCTTTCTGGGGTTCGATAGTCCCGCGGATGACGCGCCCGCGAGGACTGATGATGCCACGGCCGCAGAGCTCTCGACGGGGCGTGACTGAGGATAGGCAGGGCCCTGATCATGGAAACAACCAGTCGCCACGGAGACTAGCATCCATTGACTTCACTTCGACCCACTTCGTCTTTCGTACCTTCAGAGCAGGATGCCGCCATGCCGCCGGCGATCAGCGTCACGGACCTTTCCAAGACCTATGCCTCAGGGTTTCAGGCGCTGACCGGTATCAATCTTGAAGTAAAGGCCGGAGAGATATTTGCCCTGCTGGGGCCCAATGGTGCCGGCAAGACCACGCTGATCAGCGTTATCTGCGGCCTGGTCAACCCCACCTCGGGGGTAGTGCTGGTCGATGGCCATGACAATATCCGCGACTATCGGGCGGCCCGCGCGAGGATCGGCCTGGTCCCACAGGAACTGACCAACGAGGCCTTCGAGACGGTGTGGAACTCGGTGAGTTTCAGTCGTGGGCTCTTTGGCAAGGCGCCCGATCCCGCTCATATCGAGCGTGTGCTGCGCTCGCTGGCGCTGTGGGAGAAGCGCAACAATCGCTTGATCACCCTGTCTGGTGGCATGAAGCGGCGCGTGCTGATCGCTAAGGCACTGTCCCATGAGCCGACGATCCTGTTCCTCGACGAGCCCACCGCCGGCGTCGATGTCGAGCTGCGGCGCGAGATGTGGGAGGTGGTACGGGGCCTGCGCGAGAGCGGGGTGACCATCATCCTCACCACCCACTACATCGAGGAAGCCGAGGAAATGGCGGATCGCATCGGCGTGATCCAGCGCGGTGAGATCATCCTGGTCGAAAACAAGCAGACGCTGATGCAGAGCCTTGGACGCAAGCAGTTGACCCTGGAGCTGCTCGAGCCGCTGGTATCGCTGCCCAATGCGCTGTCTGATTATCCGCTGACGCTCTCCGACGACGGCCAAGCGCTGGTCTATCGCTATGACACTCAGCAGGAGCATACCGGCATCACCGGCATGCTCGAGGAGCTCAGAAAGGCCGGCATTCAGTTCAAGGACCTGCATACCGAGCAAAGCTCGCTGGAGGATATCTTCGTCAATCTGGTAAGGGAGAACCCATGAATCTTCGCGGCATGGCGGCCATTTACCGCTCCGAAATGGCCCGCACCCGGCGCACGCTGCTGCAGAGCATCGTCTCGCCGGTGCTCTCGACCTCCCTTTACTTCGTGGTGTTTGGCTCGGCGATCGGCTCCAGGATCACCGAAGTGGCGGGCATCAGCTACGGCGCCTTCATCGTGCCGGGGCTGATCATGCTGATGCTGCTTACCCAGAGCGTGTCGAATGCCTCCTTCGGGATTTTCTTTCCGCGCTTCTCAGGCAGCATTTACGAGCTGCTGTCGGCGCCGGTGTCCTATATGGAGATCGTGATGGGCTATGTGGGGGCCGCCGCCAGCAAGTCGATTCTTCTGGGGCTGATCATTCTGGGCACGGCGGGGCTCTTCGTCCCTCTCCAGATCGCCCATCCGTTCTGGATGCTGCTGTTTCTGGTGCTGACGGCGTTTACCTTCAGCCTGCTCGGTTTCATCATCGGCATTTGGGCCGAAGGATTCGACCGGTTGCAACTGGTGCCGCTTTTGGTGATTACACCGCTGACGTTTCTCGGCGGAACCTTTTATTCCATCGACATGCTGCCGCCATTCTGGCAAGGCGTAACGCTGCTCAATCCGGTCGTTTATCTGGTCAGCGGCTTTCGCTGGAGCTTCTATGGCGTTGGCGATGTCAGCCTGGCGGCGAGCCTCGCGGTGGTGGTGGCCTTTCTGGCCGTTAGCCTTGCGGTAGTCAGCTGGATATTTCGCAGTGGTTACCGGCTCAAGCCCTAGAGGGCTCCAGGCCGGCAGCTGAACGCGGCTGCTGAACTTCTCCTCCTTGCTGTCGGTCGCAGTCGTTGAGGGCGCGATGAAGCCCTCGTATCAATCCCAGGAGACACTAGCCCATGCTCGAGGCCATTCAGCAATTCTTTCAACGCACCCTGGTTACCTCAGATGAAGAGGAAGGGCCAACCCTGGAGCTTGCGACTGCCGCACTGCTGTGCGAAGTGATACGTGCTGATTACCACAATGATCAACGCGAACTCGATGCCTTGCGCAGCATGCTGCTGCGTCAATTCTCTATCGACGAGGCGGCGGTGGACGAGTTGATGACGATAGCGCGTCAGGAAGTCGAGCATGCCGTCGACCACTATCAGTTCGTAAGCCTGATCAAGGATAGCTATAGCTATGCACAGCGGGCGGAGTTGATCCGTCTGATGTGGCAGCTGGCCTATGCCGATGGAGAGCTGAGCCCGCTGGAGGAGCATCGCATTCGGCGCCTGGCCGATCTGTTGTACGTCAGACACAGCGATTTCATTCGCGCCAAGCTCAGCGTGCAGGAGACCCTCGACGGTTCCGCATGATGGCGTCATTGGGCGGGTCCTGATACCACGGCAGGTCGGCACGGTCGTTGCGCTCGAGCTCGGCGATCACTTGCCCACCGAGCAGCAGGATAATGGCGCCGACCTCGAGGCTTAGCAGCACGACGATAATGGTGGCAAAGGAGCCATACACCGCATTGACCAGCGAAAGGTTGGCGAAATAAACCACCAGCAGCTGCCGGACTCCCTCCCAGAGCAGCGCCGCCACGAAGCCACCGACCAGCGCCCTGCGCAGTGCAATATGCACCACCGGCAGCACCTTGTAGATGGCGCTGAACATCGCAAACAGGCCCAAGAAGCTGATCAGGTTGAGGGCCGGCTCAGAGAGGCTCGCCAGCGGCAAGTTGACGCCAAAGATGGCCAGCATGGCGTTGTTGAGGGCGCCGATCATCGAGACCAGCAGGGTGAGGGCCAGAAGCCCGGTGCCCAGCACCAGGATAAAGGCATAGGGCAGCAACACGGAGACCCAAACGCTGCGTTTCTCCTGGTAGTCGGGATGATGGAAGATGATCGCCATGCAGTCTTCCAGCATGCGAAAGGCGAAGGAGCTGAAAATCAGCAGCACCGGGATACCGAACAGCCCAATGGCATCCCGCGATTCCAGCAGTGCCTGCACCGCATCGAGCAGGACGCTGGCATGGGCCGGTGTCAGGTGTCGCGCCTGGATCGACAGCACCTCGAGCAGGTGCTGCTCGTCGGCGACGTGGGTCAGCAGCACGCAGAGCAGCGCAAAGAGTGGCACGATCGACAGCAGGACATTGTAGCCAACGCTGCCGGCCAGCAAGATGCCCCGGTTACGAAAGAAAGCCGCCAGCACACGCCAGGCGAAATGCGCCAAGCGAGCAATCAGGCGGGGCAGGGCGGCAAGGTGACTCGGCATGCACAACGTCCTTGTGAGGTCGGCGAGTAGAGCGATCAATGCCATCATAAGCGCAGCGACACGCTGGCGGCCATCCAAGAGGCCCTGCCAGCCATGTCAGGAGGACAAAACATGGCAGCCGAACCCCAGAACCTGCTGGTCTACGATGGCCAATGCCCCTTTTGCACCCGCTATGTGCGTTGGATGCGGCTGCAAGACACCGTGGGCGAGCTGCGTCTGGTCGATGCCCGTGGCGATGACCCAGTGGTCAACGAAGTGCGGGCCCTGGGCTTCGATCTCGATCAGGGCATGGTGCTGCGCCTGGAGCGTCAGTGGTATCACGGCGCCGAGGCGCTGCGCGTGCTGGCCATGCTGAGCAGCCCGGTGGGTATCTTCAATCGCCTGAACCATCATCTATTTAGCGGCCGCTGGCGTGCCCGAAGCTGGTATCCGCTGCTGCGTGGCTTGCGGCGTCTCGCGCTGTGGCTGCTGCGGAGGCCGCCACTGCGTCGCCCGTCACGCGTCTCGAGCCCCTGTCAGGGCGGGGAAGATGATGGCTAAGCGTGCGATCATCGCCTTGATGAGTATCTAGGGATCGATATACCTACTATCCAGCCAGGAGCTAGCCGATGATCGTCAATTGCGTCGTCTATGAAAACGGGCATCGCCAGCGGGATATCCATACCGATGATATCGCCGAGGCCATGCAGCACCCGGACTGCTTCGTATGGGTCGCCTTGCATGATCCGGAACCGGAGGAGTTTCGGCGCTTTGAAGAGATATTCGACCTGCATGAGTTGGCCGTCGAAGACGCCCTGCACGGCCAGCAGCGCCCCAAGATTGAGGAGTATGGCAAGGCACTGTTTTGCATCATGCGCCCGATTACCCTGGTCGATGGTGAATTCGATGAGGGGGAGGTGGCAGTGTTTCTCGGCGAGCGTTTCGTGCTGTCGGTTCGACAGCATGCCACCCAGGGCTTTCTTGGTGTGCGAGAGCGCTGTGAACGGGAGCCCCATCTGCTGCAGCAGGGGCCTGCCTTCGTGCTCTACGCGCTGCTCGATGCGGTGGTGGATCGCTACTTCCCGGTGGTCGAGTCGCTGGAAAATGAACTCGAAAATATCGAGGATCAGATATTCACGCGGGGAACGGCGCGCATGAGCCTCGAGCGTCTCTACCAGCTCAAGCGTCGCACCATGCTGTTGAAGCATGCCGTAACCCCCCTAGCCGAGGCCACGGCTCATCTCATCGGCGGTCGCGTGCCGGCACTGTGCCTCAACACCCGCGAATACTTCCGCGACGTGTATGATCATCTGCACCGCATCGAGGTCGGGGTCGACACCATTCGCGAGACCATCATCACGGCGATTCAGGTCAACCTGTCGATGGTGGCCATCGATGAAAGCGAGGTGCACAAGCGGCTTGCCGCCTGGGCGGCGATATTCGCTGTGGCGACCATTCTGGCCGGTATCTGGGGCATGAACTTCGTGCATATGCCAGAGCTGGATTGGCGATTCGGCTATCCGATCGCCCTGTCGATCATGGGGCTTGCCTGCGGGTTGCTGCATTGGCGGTTTCGTCGGGCAGGTTGGCTATAGAATGCAAGAACAGGACTATATCAACGCCGGCCAATCACGCCGGCTATAAGGATTCAGGTTAATGCTGGAAGTATCGCGACAGATCGTGATCACCGACGATGAACTGGAGCTTCAGGCGGTTCGCGCCCAGGGCGCCGGCGGGCAGAACGTCAACAAGGTCGCCTCGGCGATTCATCTGCGTTTCGATATCCGTGCCTCTCGCTTGCCGGAAGGCGTCAAGGAGCAGCTCCTGGCGCTGCGGGACAAGCGTATCAGCCGCGACGGCGTGGTGATCATCAAGGCCCAGGAGCACCGCACCCAGGAACGCAATCGCCAGGAAGCGCTGGCGCGACTCAAGTCACTGATCAAAAGCGCGCTTTACGCTCCCAAGAAACGTGTGCCCACGCGCCCCAGCAAGGGTGCCAAGAAGCGCCGTCTCGAACAAAAAAAGCAGCGCGGTAAGCACAAGGCCTTGCGTGGCAAGGTGAGTCGCCAGGCCATCGACTGACCCTGCCGCATGGCAGTCAACGCTGGTATCCCCTATCTTGTAGGCTCGGCCCGGGCGCAGGTAGTTCTTGTGTACACCTAAGCGTTCGGGACGGCGATCTTTCAATTGCCACGCTGATCGATAATCAGTGGGGCTGACAGGAGACGATAAGATGGCGGATCAGTCGGTAGGCGAACTACTGAAAGACAACCGGGTCAAGGCGCTGGTCGTGGTGCTGGTACTGGTGGTGCTCTATGCCTTCTACGCTAGCTCCAGCGCCAGCAGCGAGCGTGAGCAGCTCGAGGCTCAGGTGGCGGAACTCGAGAACGAGCGGCAGGCACTCAGCGACCGTGTCGCCTCCTTCGGCGAAACCTACGATTCCATCGAAGCAGCACAGGCCGAGCTTTCTGATCTGAACAGCCAGGTAGAGGCCGCCAAGACGCGTTTGGCGAACCTCGAAGAAAGCGTCAAGGAAGCGCAGTCCCGTCATGATGCCATGGCATCGACCCTCGAAGAACGCCAGTCGAAGCTCGATGAGCTGGACGCCACCATTGCCTCGCGTCAGGCCGAGGTCGAGACCCTTTCCGATCAGGTGGAACAGGCCGTCAAGGACCGTGACGAGGCACAGGCGACGCTGGAAGAGAACCGCAGTGCCATTGCCGATGCCGAAGGGCGGCAGGCCGAGCTCGAAAGCAATATCGCGTCACTGCAAGAGCGTCGCGATGCACTCGAGCAAGAAATTACCAATCGCGAAGAGCAATCCGCTGCGCTCGAAGGCAAGATCGCGGCCGCCGAGCAGTCCTATTCCCATGTCGATGAAAACCTGACCCAGGCGCTCAATGAGCTCGAGGCGACTCAGCAGCAGCGTGATAGCCTGCAAACGGAGATCGCGAATCTGAGCGATCAGGCCGATGCGCGTCGCAATCAGTTGAATCGTCTCGAGGCGCAGCTCGCCGAGTGGCGCGATGAGCTAAGCCAGATTTCCGTGGATTCCTCTGCCTCTTCTGATCCCTCTGCGTCAGCGGACTCCTCTGAGCCAAAGGGAGCCTCTGAGGGTGGCGCTGAGAGCAGCGATGCTGGGAGCAGCAACACTAGCGCCGAAACCGACGCTGCCTCAAACGCGGCTGCGGCGCAGGAAACCACATCCTCCGCTGAGGGTGAAGACAGCGCTGCGAAGCAGGATGAGGGTCAGTCAAACGAAGCGGATGCGAAGAGCAACCAGACGGAAATTCAGCAGCAGCCTGAAGCAGAGAAATAAGCCTGGGCACCAGTGCAGTTGACGCCCCGCTGTCTTAAGCACCCAGTGTGGATCACGCCATTTGCGTCAAGCGATCACCGCAAGGCACACGGCCCCCTGCTCGAGGGGGCCGTGTCGTATCCAGGGATCGTATCTAGGGGGCGTATTTAAGCTAGGGTGATTCCCTGCCATGGAACGGCTCTATGGGCTTGCGCAGTGTTGCCAGATGCCGTGGTACCCGGCTCGAGTCGTAGCGGCTGACGGTGGAGGCTTGTCGCGCTCTAGCTCGCAGGGTATGCGGAATAGGGGAGGTGGCTAGCCGTCTCTGGCGGCAGGGGGCGATGTCTGCCTTGCCAGTAGTGCAATCACCTCTTCATCACTGGTCTGCCCGAAGGTCTGGTACCACTGGCCCACGGCCATAAAGTCGCGCGGCGTGTGCAGGCAGACGACCCGGTCGGCGAGTCTGGCGATCTCGGCTAGGCTGTCGGCGGCCGCCACCGGCACCGCCACCACCAGCTCAGCAGGTACCTCTTTCCTCAGGGCCTCTACGGCAGCCTGCATGGTCGCCCCGGTGGCCAAGCCGTCATCGACGACGATCACGCTGCGTCCGGTGATGCGAAGTGGCGGCCGGTGACCCCGGTAGGCCAGCTCGCGTCGTTTCAGCTCGCGGGTCTCGTCGGCAATGATGGCGTTGAGCCGCTCCTGGCGGATGCCGAGGCGCGCTATTAGATCGTGATTGAGGATGCAGATGCCGTTGCTGGCAATGGCGCCCATGGCGAGCTCCGGATGCCAGGGTACGCCCAGCTTGCGTACTACCAGTACATCTAGCTCGCCGCCCAGCGTCTGGGCGATCTCGAACGCTACCGGCACGCCGCCGCGGGGCAGTCCCAGCACCAGAGGTGCTGGGGGCCTGAGGTCATCTTTCAGCGCGGCGGCAAGCTGGCGCCCGGCATCCTGGCGGTCTCGAAAGTACATGGCGGCACCCTCCTGAAGGGTCTCTATCAGCGTAGGCTAGAAACTTGGCACGACCAGCGCCCCGGCCACGCAACGCGATGCCCATCGGCGCGAAAAGTTGACTAGTCCGCTTGGGATTGGCCGGGGCACGCGGGTTATACTCGACTCATGGCGGCATGCGATGCCGACGGTCAATGACACAGGAGAAGGTCGTAATGGAGGGTGTAAAGCATATCGTCGCCGTGGCGTCGGGCAAGGGTGGCGTTGGCAAGTCCACTGTGACCGCCAACCTGGCCTTGGCCATGGCGGCCGAGGGCTATCGCGTCGGCCTGTTGGATGCCGATATCTATGGTCCCAGCCAGGCGCAGATGCTCGGCATCGGTGAGGGCGTGCGCCCGCATCAGGTGGGCGACAATCAGTTCGCCCCGCTTCAAGCGCACGGCATCCAGGCGATGTCGATGGCCTTTCTGGTCGATATCACCGAGCCGATGGTATGGCGCGGCCCGATGGTGGCCGGTGCCTTCCAGCAGATGCTCAACCAGACTGCCTGGGACGATCTCGACTATCTGTTCATCGACATGCCGCCGGGTACCGGTGACATCCAGCTGACGCTGGCCCAGAAGGTCGAGGTCGATGGAGCGGTGATCGTTACTACGCCGCAGGACATCGCGCTGCTGGACGCGCGCAAGGGCATCGAGATGTTCCGCAAGGTCAATGTGCCGGTGCTGGGCATCGTCGAAAACATGAGCCTGCATGTCTGCTCGCAGTGTGGCCATCAGGAGCCGATTTTCGGCACCGGCGGCGGCGAGCGCATTGCCTCGCAGTACGAGACGACCCTGCTGGGCCAACTGCCGTTGAGCCTCGGCATTCGCGAGCAGGCGGATGGCGGCAAGCCTACCGTGGTGGCCGAGCCCGGGGGTGAGGTGGCGCAAACCTTCCGCAAGGTGGCGCGGGCCGTGGTCGAGGGCGTTACCGCCCAGCAAGCCGAAGGGCCGAACATTTCCTTCGGCGACTAGGCTCCCGCAGGCCAGGAATGCCATCGAGCAACCTGGCCATCAGGGCTTGCTGCAGCCAAGTCTTTTGGAACGCCGTCAGGGCCGTTATGATAGCGGCCCTGTTTTTTGCCTTTATCTTAGACGTACCTCAAGGAATCCCCGATGAGCATCAAGTCCGATAACTGGATCCGTCGCATGGCCGCCAGTGACGCCATGATCGAACCGTTCATGGAGGATCAGGTGCGTTACGTCAACGAGCAGCGGGTGATCTCCTACGGCACGTCAAGCTACGGCTATGACGTTCGCTGCTCCGACGAGTTCAAGGTCTTCACCAACATTCATTCGGCGGTCGTCGACCCCAAAGCCTTCGATGAGAAGAGCTTCGTTGACGTCAAAGGCGATGTCTGTGTGATCCCGCCCAACTCCTTTGCCCTGGCCCGCACCGTCGAGTACTTCCGCATTCCGCGCAATGTGCTGACCATTTGCCTTGGCAAGTCGACCTATGCCCGCTGCGGCATTATCGTCAACGTCACCCCCCTGGAGCCGGAATGGGAAGGGCACGTGACGCTCGAGTTCTCCAACACCACCAATTTGCCCGCCAAGATCTATGCCAACGAGGGTGTGGCGCAGATGCTGTTCCTGGAGTCCGATGAGGTCTGCGAGACCTCTTACAAGGACCGTGGCGGCAAGTACATGGGGCAGCGTGGCGTTACCCTGCCGCGTACCTGATGCGTATTTGATGCGTACTTAAGACAAGGCCACGGGTGGGATGGTGGCAAAGCAAAGCCGGGCTCTTGCAGCCCGGCTTTTTGGTCTCTGCCATCGGCAGGTTAGAGCTGCTGGCTATCCACCGCCGGCAGGCAGACCACGCCGTGGCCCGGCATGGGTTCGAGCGGTCCACTGAAGTGACGGTTGAGCTCGGGAAGCAGCTCCCGCACGCAGCGCAGGAAGAGTTCGGTTACCGGTGAGGGCGGCCGGTCCTTGGGGTAGACGGTGCACCAGGAGCGCTTGAGCGGGAAGCCGGGCAGCTTGGGCGACGCCAGCAGGCCAGAGGCGATTTCCAACTGCACGGCCAGTCGCGGCAATACCGCAACGCCCAGATGCGCCATGATGCCCTGTTTGATCGCCTCGTTGGTGCCAAGCTCGATGGTATGCGGCAGCGACACCCGCTCCCTGGCGGCAAACTCTTCGAAGGCGGTCCTGGTCCCGGAGCCCGGTTCGCGCATCAGCACGTAGTGGCGCGCAAAATCCTCGAGGCTCGGCTTGTCGGCCGTCAGCAGCGGATGGCCCGGCCAGACGACCGGGATCATCTCGTTGTCCAGTATCGGCATGAAGGCCAGTTGAGCATCCTGGGGCACCATGCCCATGATCACCAGGTCGTCACGCCGTTCGGCCAGGCGCTCGAGAGCCTGGCTGCGGTTGCAGACCCGCAGGCGAATGGTGACTTCCGGATAGCGGGCGCGGAACCGGGCCAGAATATGAGGGACCACGTACTGGGCGGTGGATACCGCCGCCAGGTTGAGCTCGCCGCGAATGGTGCCGGCGATCTCGGAGAGCTCCATCTGGAGGCTCGACACCTGGCCGAAGATCGAGGTCACGGAGGCGGCCAGCGCATCGGCGGCTGGCAGAACGTGCAGGGTCTTGCCGGCATACTTGAACAGCGGTTGCTCCAGCGCCTGCTCGAGCTGTCGGATCTGGGCGCTCACCGCGGGTTGGGTGAGGCCTAGCTGCTCGGCGGCCCGGGAGTAAGACTGCTGGCGATGCACGGCCTGAAAGACCTGCAACTGACGAAATGTCAGGCGATTGAGCAGACTGGGTCGAGTCATCGGCATTCCCGCAAAGGTCTAGCTATAAGGTATAGCTTATAGGTTGGCAAAAAAATATCAATTTTTCTATTGGTTCGACACCCGGTAGCGTGAAAAGCGTGCTGCGCGAGGGTAGTGGGATACCCGTGAGCCGCTGGAAGAGCAACGGCAAGGGGCAAATGTCGACCTTCCGGGGACTCTCGAGTGTTTCGCAGGCTCGCTCAGGACGCAACCCGTAACCCTGGAGGTTCGACTCGTGTTCCAGAAACTATTGATTGCTAACCGCGGCGAGATCGCCGTGCGCATCGAGCGGGCCTGTGCCGAACTGGGCATTCGCTCGGTGGCGATTTACACCGAGCCCGACCGCTTTGCCCTGCATGTCAAGCGGGCCGACGAGGCTTACCAGGTCGGCGATGATCCCCTCGAGGGCTACCTTGACCCCAGGCGCCTGGTCGATCTTGCCCGCGAAACCGGCTGCGATGCCATCCATCCCGGCTATGGATTTCTTTCCGAGAACGCTGACTTTGCTCACATTTGCGAGCAAGCCGGTATCGCCTTTGTCGGACCGAGTGCCGAGGTCATCGCCCGCATGGGCGACAAGACCGCCGCTCGCAGCGCCATGCGCGATGCCGGCGTGCCGGTGACCCCTGGCTCAGAAGGTAACCTGGCCGACTGTGCCGCTGCCCTCGAGGAGGCCGGTCGCATCGGCTATCCGGTCATGCTCAAGGCGACCTCCGGCGGCGGCGGGCGAGGCATTCGCCGCTGCGATAGCCCGGACCAGCTCGAGCAGGCCTGGGAGCGTGTGGTATCCGAGGCCACCAAGGCCTTCGGCTCCGCCGATGTGTTCCTCGAGAAGTGCGTGGTCGACCCGCATCATATCGAAGTGCAGATCCTCGCCGACAAGCACGGCAGCGTGATTCATCTCTTCGAGCGTGACTGCTCCATTCAGCGGCGTAACCAGAAGCTGATCGAGATTGCCCCCAGCCCCCAGTTGACGCCTGAGCAGCGGGCCTATGTCGGCGAGTTGGGCGTGCGCGCGGCCAAGGCCGTGGGCTATGAAAACGCCGGTACCGTGGAGTTCCTGGTCAAGGGCAACGAGATCTACTTCATGGAGATGAATACTCGGGTCCAGGTCGAGCACACCATTACCGAAGCCATCACCGGGGTCGATATCGTCCGTGAGCAGCTGCGTATTGCCAGCGGCCACAAGCTGTCGTTTCGCCAGGAAGACATTCATTACCACGGCTTCGCGATCCAGTTTCGTATCAATGCCGAAGACCCCAAGAACGATTTTCTGCCCTCATTCGGGCGGATCACCCGCTACTACGCGCCGGGTGGTCCCGGGGTGCGTACCGATACCGCCATCTATACCGGCTACCAGATCCCCCCTTATTTCGACTCGCTGTGCCTCAAGCTGGTGGTCTGGGGGTTGAGCTGGGAAGAGACCCTCGACCGAGGCATTCGAGCGCTCAACGATATGCGTCTGCAGGGCGTCAAGACCACGGCGCCTTACTACGAGGAAATCCTGCGTCACGCGGATTTTCGTCGCGGCCATTTCGATACCGGTTTCGTGCCGGCCCATCCCGAGCTCTTGCAGTATTCGGTCAAGCGCAACCCCGAGGAGGCGGCCCTGGTGATCGCCGCCGCCATTGCCGCCCACGCCGGCCTCTAAGGAGAACCCCATGACAACGACAACGACTTCCTCTGCCGCCGATGCCGTCAACATCACCGATGTGGTGCTACGTGATGGCCATCAGTCCTTGATCGCTACTCGCCTGCGCACCGAAGACATGCTGCCGGTATGTCCTGCGCTTGACGCCATCGGTTTCCACTCTCTGGAAGTCTGGGGTGGGGCGACCTTCGATGCCTGCGTGCGCTTTCTCAAGGAAGACCCTTGGCAGCGGCTGGTGCAGCTCAAGGAAGCGCTGCCCAACACCCCCTTGCAGATGCTGCTCAGGGGCCAGAACCTGCTCGGCTACCGTCACTATGCCGATGACGTGGTGGAAAGCTTCGTCGCCAAGTCCGCGGATAACGGCATCGACATCTTTCGGGTCTTCGATGCCCTCAATGACCTGCGCAACCTGGAAACCGCCATGCGAGCGGTCAAGGCCAGTGGCAAGCATGCTCAGGGCACGCTCTGCTATACGGTCAGCCCGGTCCACACCCTGGAGCGTTACGTCGCGGACGCTCGTCGCCTGGTCGAGATGGGAGCCGACTCTATCGCCATCAAGGACATGGCCGGTCTGCTGACCCCCTACGCCACCCAGGAGCTGGTCGCGGCGCTGGTGGCGGCGGTCGAGGTGCCGGTGCATCTTCATGCCCACGCCACCTCTGGGCTGTCGTCCCAGTGCCACCTCAAGGCCGTTGAGGCCGGCTGTCGGCATATCGATACCTGTAATTCGGCCTTTGCCGGTGGCACCAGCCATCCGTCCACCGAGGCCATGGTGGCCGCCTTCAAGGACACGTCCTTCGATACCGGCCTCGACCTGGAAGCCATCAAGGCAGTCGGCGACCAGCTGCGCGAGGTGCGCAAGAAGTACGCCGGCTTCGAGAGCGAGTTCACCCGCGAAGACGTGGGGGTTCAGATCAACCAGGTGCCCGGAGGCATGATGTCGAACCTGGCTAATCAGCTGAAAGAGCAGAACGCCCTGTCGCAAATCCGCGAGGTGTTCGCCGAGATTCCCCGGGTGCGCGCCGATCTGGGCTATCCGCCGCTGGTGACTCCGACCTCACAGATCGTCGGCACTCAGGCAGTGATGAACGTACTGACCGGCAGTCGCTACAAGTCGATCACCAACGAGGTCAAACGCTATCTGCTGGGCGGCTATGGTCAGCCCCCGGCAGCGGTGGACGAGGGGCTCAGGAAGCGGGCGATCGGCAACCAGCAGGTCGAGGAAGGGCGTCCGGCCGATCAACTGGACCCGGAGATGATGCGCCTTGCTGCCGATATCGGTGAGCTCGCCGAGAGCCAGGAAGACGTCCTGACCTATGCCATGTTCCCGGACCTGGGGCGCGACTTTCTCCAGGGGCGTCGCGACGGCACCCTGGTGCCCGAGCCGATGCCGGCAGCGGTGGCGGGCGATGCCCAGCGGCCTGTCACCGAGGCCACGCCGACGGAGTTCGTCATCGACGTGCACGGGGAGTCCTACGAGGTGCAGATCACCGGTGTAGGTAGCGATGCCGGCGGCAAGCGCCAGGTCTATCTGACGCTGGATGGCATGCCGGAATCCGTGGTCTTCGAAGCCCGCGACAGCTATGACGCTGGCGCCGGGGGGAATGGCGGCCGTGCTCGTGCGACCGGCAAGGGCCATGTGACCACCGCCATGCCGGGCAATATCGTCGAGGTGCTGGTGGCCGTTGGCGACAGCGTAGAAGCCGGCCAGCCAGTGCTGATCAGCGAAGCCATGAAGATGGAGACCGAGGTCCACGCCCGCCAGGCCGGCAGCGTGGTGGCCATCCACGTCGCCAAGGGCGATCGCGTGACGCCGGGAGAAGTGCTGATCGAGATCGAGTGATACCGACTCCCCGGCGAGCCCAGCGGCGCCGGGGATACAGGAGAATCGGTATCGGAAAATCGGTGTCGGAGAGCCGGCAACGAAAGACGCTCGCGGCCGAGATGCCCGCGAGCGCCTGTTTGCGCTGCCTAGTCCCGCGGGCTGGCGCTGATCTTGTGGATCGCCAGGTCGGCACCCATGAATTCATCCTCTTCGCTTAGGCGTATACCCACCGCCGCCTTGATGCCGCCGTAAATCATCAGGCCCGAGGCAACGGCCAGTCCTACCCCCAGCAGTGTGCCAATCACCTGAGCCGCCAGGCTCACTCCGCCGATGCCGCCCAGTGCGGCCTGTCCGAAGATGCCCGCCGCAATGGCGCCCCAGGCCCCGCAGACGCCATGCAGCGGCCAGACGCCGAGCACGTCATCGATCTTCCAGCGATTCTGGGTCAGGGTGAACATCACCACGAAGAGACCACCGCCGATCGCGCCGGTGGCCAGCGCCCCCAGCGGATGCATCAGGTCGGAGCCGGCGCACACCGCGACCAGGCCGGCCAGCGGGCCATTATGGATGAAGCCCGGGTCGTTTTTCCCCAGCAGCATGGCCGCCAGGATGCCGCCGACCATGGCCATCAGCGAATTGACCGCCACCAGGCCGCTGATGCCGTCCAGGGTCTGGGCGGACATCACATTGAAGCCGAACCAGCCGACCGTGAGCGTCCAGGCCCCGAGGGCCAGGAAGGGAATGCTGGAGGGCGGATGGGCGGCCACGGCGCCCTTGCGCGGATAGCGGCCGCGGCGCGCGCCAAGCAGCAGCACCGCCATCAAGGCGACCCAGCCGCCGAAGCCATGCACGACCATCGAACCGGCGAAATCATGGAAGCCATGCCCGAAGGTGGTGGCCAGCCAGGCCTGCAGGCCCAGGTTGCCGTTCCAAACGATACCCTCGAAAAAGGGATAGGCCAGCGCCACCAATAGCAGCGTGGCGGTAAATTGCGGATAGAAACGCGCCCGCTCGGCAATACCGCCGGAGATGATGGCTGGAATGGCGGCGGCAAAGGTCAACAGGAAGAAGAACTTGACTAGTTCGTAGCCGTTGTCGACGGCAAGCGCGCTGGCGTCATCGAAGAAGCCGGTCCCGTAGGCCACCGCGTAGCCCACGGTGAAGTAGGCGAGCGTCGAGGCCGCGAAGTCGGTAATGATCTTGACCAGGGCATTGACCTGGTTCTTGCTGCGAACGGTGCCCACTTCGAGAAAGGCGAAGCCTGCGTGCATGGCGAGAACCATGCAGGCACCCAGCAACAGAAAGAGAACGTCGGCACTGGAAGGTGTCATGGCGTACCCGAATTAGCGTGTGGAAGGTGATGGCCGAACCACCTTGGTGCGGTAATCGGCCGGCATTGGCGGGCGATGGCCCAGCACGACGGGCTGGTGAGCCCGTTAGGTGCATCGCCATGATCCATGCACTATTTATGCCGGCTTGCTTAGGCGAATAAAAACAATTGGTTGGGATGATTTTTCAGTCTTACGCCGTTTTCTGATGCTTTATTTGTGTGCATTGATCCAGGTGGCGAGGCTTTTTGGTGCATTTCATTGGCGTGTGGCGCAGGGCTTATCACCATTGCTTTACATACACAGCATTAGCCCCCTTGGCGGCGAGCGTGCAACGCCGCTGGGCACCTGATGCGTGCTTGGTTGCTGGCGCCTAACTGCCAGCAGTCAGTGACAGCTGGCAGGTTTTCGCGCTAATCTATTTTGCATCGCAGCATGGCCTTGAACGGCCTGCATCCCAACGACTATCGGGAGAACCGTATGCTTGCTGCCTATAACGCCCTGACAAACACGGCTTTATCTATTTTCGATCCGCTGGGGTTTGGGCGAAGTGCCATGGATTACTGGCGCGATACCGTCGAGCGTCAGGTGCTGTTTCTGGATGTCATGCGTGAGCGGGGCAACCAGTATCTCGAGCACATGGAGCAGACCAAGCCCAATGTGCTGGGGTTCGAGTCGGAATTGATCATGGACGGTCGCGATCTACCGCGGCCGGTGAACTACGAGCTGATGCGCATCCTGCCGCCGGCCGGGGTCGAGATCGATCCGGATATGCGGCCCTTCGTGGTCGTCGACCCACGCGCTGGTCATGGCCCGGGCATCGGTGGCTTCAAGCCGGACAGCGAGCTGGGCGTCGCCCTGCGCGCCGGGCACCCCTGCTATTTCATCGGTTTCTTGCCGTTCCCGGTGCCGGGGCAAACGGTCGAGGACGTGGTGGATGCTGAGATCGCCTTTCTATGGGAAGTGATCGCGCGCCATGATCACGTGACCGAGAAGCCGATGGTGGTCGGCAACTGTCAGGCCGGCTGGCAGATCATGATGGCCGCCGCCCTGGAGCCCGATTGCTTTGGCCCAATCCTGATCGCCGGTGCACCGCTTTCCTACTGGGCCGGTGAGCGGGGCAAGGCGCCCATGCGCTATGCCGGCGGCATGAACGGGGGCAGTTGGTCGACGGCGCTAGCCGGTGATCTGGGGGCCGGGCTCTTCGATGGCGCCCTGCTGGTACAGAACTTCGAGAAGCTCAATCCGGCCAACACTCTCTGGACCAAGCAGTATCGTCTGTACGCCAACATCGACAGCGAAGCCGAGCGCTACCTGCAGTTCGAGCGCTGGTGGGGTGGGCACGTGGTGCTGGGGGCCGAGGAAATCCAGTATATCGTCGATAACCTCTTCATCGGCAACCGACTGAGCAATGCACGTTTGACCACTCGCGATGGCCGGCGTATTGACCTTCGTAACGTGCGTTCGCCGATCGTGGTGTTCTGCTCGAAGGGCGATGACATCACGCCTCCGCCTCAGGCGCTGGGCTGGATCAGCGACCTTTACGGAGATTCTGACGATATCATTGCCAATGGCCAGACCATCGTCTATTGCCAGCATGACACCACCGGTCATCTGGGGATCTTCGTCTCGGGCAGCGTGTCGCGCAAGGAGCATGCCGAGTTCACCGCCAACATGGACTATATCGATGTGCTGCCGCCGGGGCTCTACGAGACCACGGTCACGGAAACCGCCTCGAGCGGTGCCGCCGAGGCAGTGCATGTCGACGGGGATTATCTGCTCGAGTTCAGCAAGCGCGGCATCGAAGACATCAACGCCATCGTCAAGCCGCATGCCGAAGACGAGCGCCGCTTCGCGACCGTGGCGCGGGTTTCCGAGATCAACCTGGGGATCTATCAGATGCTAGTCCAGCCCTGGCTGCGGGCGGTGATGACGCCGTCGGCGGCGCGCTGGATTCGGCGTATGCACCCGATACGCCTGGGCTACAAGCTGTTCTCCGACCGCAACCCCTTGATGGTGCCGATCCCGGTACTATCTGAGCGCATCAAGGCCGATCGTCACCAGGTGGGTGCCGATAATCCCTTTCGGCAGATGGAATTTACGCTGTCCGATCAGGTCGAGGCGTCCCTGGAGGCCTATCAGCAGGTGCGCGACCAGTCGACTGAGCGTGTGTTTCAGGAAGTCTACGGTCAGCGCTGGTTGCAAACCATGGTCGGGCTGGGCGTGGACGGCGAGCCGGTGCGGCGGCGTCCGGGCATCGAGCCCGAGCATCAGCGTTTCGTCGCCAGCCGCAAGGCAGAGCTTAAGGAGCGCGTCGATCATGGGGGGGGCCGATGCCGCGGTGATGCGCTCGATGATCTATGTTCTGGGCGGCGCTCCCGTCACCGACGAGCGTAACTTCAAGCGCTTGCGGGCAAGCCGCGAAGAGCTTCATCCGCATCTCAAGATCGCTGACTTCAAGGCCTTCGTGCGTGAGCAGTTCTTCATTCTCAAGCTCGATCGTCGTAAGGCGTTGGAGGCGTTGCCGACGATGTTGGAAGGCGCCACGAATGAGCAAATCGACGCTCATCTAGCGCATATCGAGCATGTGCTGATGGCCAGTGGCACACCCGGCGAGCGGGCGGCACAGCGCCTTGAAACGATACGTGCCTACTTCGACCGAGCGCGGCCGCCGCAACCGTCCCCGGCAAAGGCTACCCCTGGCGCCGCCAAGCCGGCTGTCAGCGAGCCCGCGGCGCTCGATCAGAAGAGTGAGAACGAAAAGGCTGATCCGCAGGCCAAGGCCGCGACGCCTGCTAAAGCCGAACAGCAGGCTAGCGCCACGTCTCAGGACCAGCCAGCGTCGAAAACCACCTCGAAAACCACTACTACGAAAGCCAGCACGAAAACCACCAAGGATGCAGAGAAGCCCTAGCTGCAACTTGAGCATCGGCAAGAAAAAGCGCCGCCCCATGGGGCGGCGCTTTACGTTGGTGGCGATCCTGGTCGGTCGCGTTTGCGATACGCGAGCGGCTAGTTATCGACTCGGGCCGACACCCAGCCTCCAGCATCCGGGATGCCGATGTCGAAGGCTTCACCCACGTAGGGTGAGCTAATCAGAAAGTCAGCACTGGCAGCGTTGCAGGCGACCGGGATGTTCCAGAGTGCCGCCAAGCGAAGCAGGGCCTTGACGTCCGGGTCATGGGGCATCGGCGCGAAGGGGTCCCAGAAGAAGATCAGCAAATCCAGGCCCTGTTCGGTGATGCGGGCGCCGATCTGTTGGTCGCCCCCCAGCGGGCCGCTCATCAGGCCTTCGACCTCGAGCCCCAGCTCTTTCGACACCCTCTTGGCGGTGGTGCCTGTGCCCACCAGTTGGTGGTCAGCCAGGGTGTCCTGCCAGCGCCGCGCCCAGACGAGCAGCTCATCCTTCTTGCCGTCGTGGGCGATCAGGGCGATACGCTTGCGTCGCGGCAGTGTGCGGGTCGTCTGCTGTCCAGGGCGTTGCTCGCTCATGGGTGCCTTTCCTCTGTTGGCCATGCTTTCTTGGCCGTTCTCTTGATCGCTCTCTTGACCGTTCAGTTACCGTTCCGGCCGGTCGCTCTTGTGGGGCTATAGACGAGTGTCGGCGGTTACTGGACTTCCAGGATCTGCATGGTGTTGGTGCCACCGTGAGCGTTCATATGTTCGCCGCGAGTCAGGATGGCATAGTCACCGCTCTTGGCGATGCCGCGATCGGTCAATTCCTTGATCGCCGCCGTATTCAGCTCGCTGGGGCTCATACCGTCCGAATTGAAGTAGAGCGACACCACACCGCGATAGAGGGCCATTCGGCGCTGGGCGATGGGGCTGTGCGCAAAGCCGATGATCGGCAGCCCCGAACGGATGCGCGACGCGATCAGCGGGGTATAGCCGGTGGCGGTCATGCAGGCGATAGCGGCGACGCCCTTGAGGTGGTTGGCGGCATACATTGCCGACAGGGCCACGGTCTCGTCGGTCTTGCTGAAGCCTTCGTGGATGCGGTGTCCGGACTCCTGGGCGCTGCGTTCGCGCTCTGCGCCGAGGCACAGGCGGTTCATCGCTTCGATGGTCTCGACCGGGTAGTCGCCGGCGGCGGTTTCTGCCGAGAGCATCACCGCATCGGTGCCGTCGAGCACGGCGTTGGCCACGTCGAAGACTTCGGCGCGGGTCGGCAGCGGGGCGGCGATCATCGACTCCATCATCTGGGTGGCGGTGATCACGGCGCGGTTGAGGCTGCGCGCGCGCTTGATCATGCGCTTCTGTACGCCGATCAGCTGCGCATCGCCGATCTCGACGCCCAGGTCGCCACGGGCCACCATGACGGCTTCGGAGGCCAGGATGATGCCGTCCAGGGTTTCGTCATCGGCAACGGCTTCGGCGCGCTCTACCTTGGCGACCAGGCCGATTTCCTTGCCGGCCTCGCCCAGCAGCTCGCGGGCCTCCAGCATATCGGCGGCAGAGCGCGGGAAGGAGACTGCCAGATAATCTACGCCGATATCGATGGCGGTCTTGAGGTCGGCCTTGTCCTTGTCGGTCAGGGCAGCGGCAGAAAGACCGCCTCCTTGCTTGTTGATGCCCTTGTTGTTCGAGAGCTTGCCGCCCACGACCACCTTGGTGTGCACCTCGGGGGCGCTGACTTTTTCCACTTCGAGTACCAGGCGGCCATCGTCGAGCAGCAGCATGTCGCCGGCGGCCACGTCCTCGGCAAGCGACTTGTAGTCGCAGCCCACGCGCTCGGCATTGCCTGCGTTGCTGTCCATGGAGACGTCCAGCACGAAGGGCTGGCCTTCTTCCAGGTTGACGGCGCCGTCGGCAAAGCGGGCGATGCGGATCTTCGGGCCTTGCAGGTCGCCAAGGGCGGCAACGCTCTTGCCGAGTCGGTTGGCGATCTCGCGGACACGGCCCAGGCGCTGGCGATGATCATCGGCCGAACCGTGGGAGAAGTTCAGTCGTACGACGTCGACACCGGCAGCGATCATCTCCTCGAGCACGCCCTCGCGGTCGCTGGCAGGGCCCAGCGTGGCGACGATCTTGGTGCGGCGGATGGGGCCGTTAAGGGCATTCGACATGCGTCTCTCCTGACGAGTTAGCTTGGCTTACAGTGCTCAGTGGCGACCGTGAAGCGGGGCTGGATACGAGTGGCAAACTGCCATGTAGTGATTTTACTACATCATAGTACACCACGCTCCCGGCTGGCTGAAAAGCCTGGTGGGCAGGTCGGCATCGCCAGGCTGTCCAAACCGGTTTTGTATAGTCTATCTCTAAAAGATGACAGCTCGAATGGCCTCGATAATGGCGGTTGAAACCTTGCCGAGGCCCTGGAGCGGGGTCTAGGGTCAGATAGTGTGTCAGCTTGATGACTGGCGCCGCACCAAGCGCTGGGGTAGGGTAGGCGCATTTTAAGCCGCTAATAGATGTCGGCATACGGATATTGCCTCAGGGCTTAGGGCCCAGGCTGACACTACTTTGGAGTACTATGGGCAAGTCACTGGTCATCGTCGAGTCGCCGGCCAAGGCGAAGACGATCAACAAGTATCTCGGCAACGATTTCATCGTGAAGTCGAGCGTGGGTCATATTCGCGACCTGCCGACCAGCGGCTCGGGTAAGGCATCCAGCGATCCCAAGGAGCGCGCCCGTCAGGCGGCGGCGACTCGCAAGATGTCTCCGGACGAGAAGGCGGTCTACAAGAAGCGCAAGGCCTGGGATCAGTTGATCCGGCGGATGGGTATCGATCCCGAGCATGACTGGGAGGCGAATTACGAAATTCTTCCCGGCAAGGAAAAGGTGGTCGCCGAGCTCAAGAAGCATGCCGAAAAGGCCGATGCCGTCTATCTCGCCACCGACTTGGACCGCGAAGGGGAAGCCATCGCCTGGCACCTGCAGGAAACCATCGGTGGTGATGCCGGGCGCTACAAGCGGGTGGTCTTCAACGAGATCACCAAGAACGCCATCCAGGAAGCCTTCCAGGACCCGGGCCAGCTCAACATCCCGCGGGTCGAGGCGCAGCAGGCGCGGCGTTTCCTCGACCGGGTGGTGGGCTTCATGCTCTCGCCACTTCTATGGAGCAAGGTCGCTCGCGGCCTGTCCGCTGGTCGTGTCCAGTCGGTGGCGGTTCGCCTGATCGTCGAGCGCGAGCGCGAAATTCGTGCCTTCGTCCCCGAAGAGTTCTGGGACGTGCATGCCGACCTCATGGCCTCTGGCGCGAAAGACGCTGGCGAGCCCATTCGCTTCGAGCTGGTGCGTCAGGATGGCAAGGCATTTCGTCCTACCAGCGAAGCCGAGACCATGGAGCGCATCGCCGCGCTCAGAAAGTCCTCGCTTGCCATCACCGGTCGCGAAGACAAGCCGACTCGCTCCAAGCCCAATGCGCCCTTCATCACCTCGACGCTGCAGCAGGCCGCCAGCGGTCGGCTGGGCTTCTCGGTGAAGAAGACCATGACCATGGCGCAGCGCCTCTATGAGGCGGGCTACATCACCTACATGCGTACCGACTCGACCAACCTGTCGAAGGATGCGATCGAGGCAGTGCGTGGCCATATCGAAGAGGAGTTTGGCGCCCGTTACCTGCCGGAGTCGCCCAATCGCTATTCGAGCAAGGAAGGGGCTCAGGAAGCCCACGAGGCCATTCGCCCCTCCAACGTGGCCTACAAGGCGACCGATCTGGTGGGCATGGAGCGTGACGCCGAGCGCCTCTATGAGCTGATCTGGCGCCAGTTCGTGGCCTGTCAGATGACGCCTGCTGAATACCTGTCGAGCACCTTGACGGTCGAAGCCGATGGCTATGAGCTCAGGGCCAAGGGGCGAGTCCTCAAGTTCGACGGTTATACCCGCGTCATGAAGCCCGCCGGCAAGAAGGAAGAGGATCAGTCGCTTCCCGATCTAGCCGAGGGGGCGCCGATGCACCTCGAGAAGCTCGACCCGCAGCAGCACTTCACCAAGCCGCCCGCGCGTTTCACCGAGGCTAGCCTGGTCAAGGAGTTGGAGAAGCGGGGCATCGGCCGCCCGTCGACTTATGCCGCCATCATCTCGACCATTCAGGATCGCGGCTACGTCAAGCTCGAGAGCCGGCGCTTCTACGCCGAGAAGCTCGGCGACATCGTCACCGAGCGGCTCAGCGAGTCCTTCCCGGACCTGATGGATTTCTCCTTCACGGCGCGCATGGAAGACAACCTGGATGAGGTCGCCGAAGGCGAGCGCAACTGGCGCGAGCTGCTCAACGCCTTCTACGCCGAGTTCCGCAAGGAGCTCGAGGTGGCCGAGAGCGAGGAGGGCATGCGGCCCAATCAGCCGGTGCCCACCGATATCGACTGCCCGACCTGCGGGCGCAAGATGCAGATTCGCACCGCCTCGACCGGTGTGTTCCTGGGTTGCTCGGGCTACAACCTGCCGCCCAAGGAGCGCTGCAAGACCACCATCGACCTGATTCCGGGCGACGAGGCCGTGGCCGCCGATGCCGGCGAGGAAGCCGAAACCGACGCGCTGCGTGCCAAGCATCGCTGCGATATCTGTGGCACGGCCATGGATAGCTACCTGATCGACGAGACACGCAAGCTGCATATCTGCGGCAACAGCCCAGATTGTGGCGGCTATGAGGTCGAGCAGGGCCACTTCAAGATCAAGGGCTACGAAGGCCCGGTCATCGAGTGCGACAAGTGCGGCGCCGAGATGCAGCTCAAGAGCGGCCGATTCGGCAAGTACTTCGGCTGCACCAACGACGACTGCAAGAACACCCGCAAGCTGCTCAAGAGCGGTGAAGTGGCGCCGCCCAAGATGGACCCAATCCCCATGCCGGAGCTGGCCTGTCAAAAGGTCGAGGACCATTATGTGCTGCGCGACGGCGCCAGTGGGCTCTTCCTGGCCGCCAGCCAGTTTCCCAAGAATCGCGAGACGCGTCCGCCGCTGGTGCGTGAACTCAAGGCCCATGCCGAGGAGCTGCCCGAGAAGTACCACTTCCTGCTCAAGGCGCCCAGCGAGGATCCGGACGGTCGCCCGACCCAGATTCGCTTCTCGCGCAAGACCAAGTCGCAGTTCGTGATGACCGACGAGGACGGCAAGGCCACCGGCTGGAAGGCCACCTTCGATGCGGGCAAATGGCAGGTCGAGGACAAGCGTAAATGACCCCGAGTGGCCGCACCAATCAGCTTCTTTACCAGGCCGAGCTACTATTGGCGGTGCCGGCGGGAGACGACGAGCACGCCGTGTCGCGCCGCATGGCCAGTGAGGAGGGCGCGCTTGCCCTGCTGGAGCTGGCCTTGAATTCGGCGCTGCGTGAGCTGACCGAACATGCCCGGCTTGCCCGCCACGACTGGCGGGAGTTGCTGGTGAGCGATGCCCGGCCCGTGGCCGAGCTTACCCAGTTGGCCGAGCTTGCGGCCCAACCGGATAGCTGGCTTGCCTGGCTGCTGGGCCGCCTCGAGGCGCTGCACGGCGTGGATGGTGCCGCGCAGCGCGAGCAGGCAAACCTGATGACTATCGCGGTGGCCGGGCATCGCCCCCTAGGCGATAAGCTCTCTGGGTGTGTCGTCGAGTTCAAGGCCGAGTTGGGCCGGCTGCGGGAAACCAGCGTCGAGTGGTAGCGGCTTTCAGTGCATCAGCGGGTGAGACGGAATCTCAGATGACGTCTCGGCCCCTATGATGGTAATCTAGGCCCATCGACAACGACCATGGATGATCGCCGTGGTCGTTTTTTATTGCCCCATTAGCTGGAGGGTCCATCCAGAATGTCCGATACCGCTGTTCTGGAAATCGTCGAACTCAACGACGGTGAGATCGTGCTGCGCCACGCCGAGGGCGAAGGCGAGCCGCTGCTGCGCATCAACTTTTCCGAGGAAGCCGGCGAGCTGCTGCGTCAGAGCCGTTTCGAAGTCGCGCGCGAGATGATCGACCATGCCATCACTCGCAGCAAACTATGGCAGGAAGAAAGCGAAGAGCTGGAAGTCCCCGCCACGATGCACTGAAGAATGAGGGCCGCCAATGGCCGCATCGTCAGGCGACGCGCCTCGCGTCGCCGTTTTTGTAGACGTGCAAAACGTCTACTACACCACTCGCCAGGCCTTCGGGCGCCACTTCGACTATCACGCCTTCTGGGCGCGTCTCACCGCGCTTGGCGAAGTGGTGATCGCCAATGCCTATGCGGTTGACCGTGGCGATGCCCGGCAGCGTCAGTTTCAGGGCATCCTGCGCAACATCGGCTTCGACGTGAAGCTCAAGCCCTTCATTCAGCGCCGGGATGGCTCCGCCAAGGGCGATTGGGACGTGGGTATCGCGCTCGACGCCATCGAGGCGGCCGCCGACGTCGATCATGTCGTGCTGGTATCCGGTGACGGCGACTTCGATCTGCTGGTCAGTCGCATGCGGGCGCGTCACGGCGTCCGTGTCGATGTCTACGGCGTGCCTGCCCTGACGGCGGATGCGCTGATTCAGGCCGCCTCGCGCTTCGTGGCGATCGATAGCGATCTGCTGTTGGGCTCCCCGGCAGCGAACTGAGCGGGCTAGCAGGCTGCCGCCATGGGCATGGGCTGGCGGGCGCTAATCGGGGTGGTTGGTGCGCCAGTGCTTCTGCATTTCCAGAAAGGTCAGTGATGCCGACCAGGTAATCAGCACGAAGCCGGTCAGCGCCTCTGTGCCCATGACGAAACGAATGGGGCCTGTGGGGACCATGTCGCCATAGCCCAGGGTGGTGAAATTGGTCGCTGAGAGATAGACGAAGTCCAGAAACCCCGGGGCGGTGATGCCGATGACGTCACCGGTGCTGGAGATCTCCAGCAGTAGGCTCATGGTGGCGGCGAACGCCCAGATCTCGGCAATGTGTGCCAATAGAAGGCCGAAGATCAGCGTCAGGAAGCGCTGGCGCTGCGAGCGGGTGGAGCGCTCCATCCGACGACTCAGTGCCATCGAGACTTCGTAGTGCAGCAGCACGCACAACACGACGGTCAGCAGGGTCGCCAACACCACCATTAGGTGTCCAGGATCAAGCAATGCATCCAGCAAGGTGAGCTCCATTTCATCTTCGAGCCAGGTGCTCGGCACATTCCATAGTCTATCCCCTCCATAGTCTAACCCTCCATAGCCTATACTCTGAGTGCTTTCGGCACGACCACCAGTTCGACCGTGCTGGCGTTGCGACGTCCCGCGATTCAAGTTCAGCTAAGGAACGGTCGATACCCAGTATTACCCTTTCATCTTCGGTGGCCAGTCGTCGCCTGGTGGGGGCTGTTCCGGGCCAAAAGAGCGACAAGGAATGTCTCAATCATTACTGCCCCATCAGGCGATTCGTCCAGCCAATATCCATAAGCAATGGCTCAAGTTGTCGGCAACGGCACAGCATGCTTCGCGGCTGATTGTCTTGGCGGTATTGATGGTCTTGGGGTGGCTGGTTGTCTATTTCACGGGGGGCACGGCCTACGCGTATCCGTATCTAATGCTGGTCCCGGTGATCCTGGCCGCTGCCTGGTATCGGCTCGCAGGCGCCCTGTTGAGTGCCTGTTTAGTCGGCCTGCTGATGGCGTTGATGCCATTGAATGTCGCCACTGGCGAACTTCAGACGCCCGCGAACTGGCTGGTTCGCCTGGGGCTCTACTCCTTGTTGGGTGCAGTGGCGGGTGGTTTGTTTGAGCGCCTGCACGCGGCCAAGAGGGATTCTCTACAAGCGTCTTACATCGACTTGCGCTCTGGGTTGCCCAATTATCTAGCCCTTGAAGAGGACTTGAGCAAAGGGCTGCAAAAAAGCTCGGGCCAGGCTCTAGGGTTGATGGTGGTGAGGATCACCGACATCGTCGAACTGCTGGAGACGTTGGGTGCCGATGCGTCCGATGAGCTGGTGTCGGCCATCAGCCAGCGCCTGGATCGTGTGGTCGATGGCCACAGCTGTATCTATCGGTTCAACGGTCCTGAGTTGATGGTGCTGCTCGACAGTGCCGACCACCAGATACTCGAGCGGATAGCGCACGACGTGTTGGTGGCGGGCGAAGAAAACCTGGTGATTCAGCAGATGCCAATGCGGGCGCAGTTAATACTCGGCTATACGCTGTCGACGCCCGACACCCAGGATGCGCGGCAGCTGATCCATGAAGCACGGGTGGCCATGTTCGAGGCCTCCAGCCAGCAGCGTAGCTGCAGCGCCTATGTGCCAGCCTATCGCAGGCGCACCAAGCAGGCGATATGGCTGATCTCCCAGGTACGCCACGGCCTGGAAAACCATCAGTTCGAACTTCACTTTCAGCCCAAGATATCTCTGGCTGACAATAGCGTCTGCGGCTGCGAGGGGCTGATTCGCTGGCGGCAGCAGGATGGGCAGCTGATCTATCCCGGTCACTTCATGCCCAAGGTCGAGAAAACCACCTTGATCACGCCGGTCACGCGCTTTGTCGCCGAGCAGGCCCTGAAGATGGCGGCTCAGGTGCCTGGCGGCGTCAGCATCAATGTATCGGCGCGAAACCTGCTCGATAACGACTTTATCGAAATGCTGAGGGCGTTGATCGCGCAGGAAGCGGTGCCTGCCTGGCGGCTGGAGGTTGAGATCACCGAGAGCGCCCTGATGGCCGATATCAAGGATGGCAGCAAGGCGCTCCGTGCCATCCGTGACCTAGGCCTGGGCGTTAGTATCGATGACTTCGGCACCGGCTTTTCTTCCTTCCAGTATCTGCGCCACCTGCCATTGAGCGGTATCAAGCTCGACCGTGTGTTTGTCATGGACCTAGAGACCGACGCCCATGCGCGCAAGCTCTTGGGCTGCATGATCGATATGGGCCATGCCCTGGGGTTGATGGTGACGGCCGAAGGCGTGGAAACGCGCGGACAGCACGATATTCTTGTGCAGCTGGGGTGCGATCAGGCTCAGGGATTTCTGTATTCACCGGCACTGGCTATTGGCGATTACGAGCGCTGGTGTGACGATTTCATGCACACCCAGCGGTCGGCATTGTCATTGGCGGTGGAATCCGGTAGAACGCTCTGATTCCGGTTCTTCAGCCATCCGTATCACGAGCTACCCTATGCCCCGATTGATTTTCCTCCTTGCCCTGATGCTGATGCCGCTCAGCACTGCCTTGGGGGCCGCGCAGAGCCAAGTATTCATAAACCCTGGGCCGCATGAACTTTGGCTTCTGATTGACCAATCCACGTCGAGTCTACGCATCTACCGCGGCGAGCAGATGCTCGAGAGCTTCGCTCCGGTGTCGGTGGGGCGGGGCGGCGTGAAGCGACTCCGCCACCAGGGGGACAGCTCGACCCCGTTAGGCGTGTTCCACATCAACCGCGTCAAGCTTGACAGTGATTTCCACATTTTCCTGGGCATTGACTTTCCCACCGCAGCGCATGCCCGTGAAGCATGGGAAGCCGGTATGATGTCGGCGCGTGAATATGGTGACTTCATGAGCGATCTTCGCCGAACGGGTGAGCCCCCGCAGGATACGGTGCTGGGCGGTTATATCGGAATCCATGGTCTTGGCGAGGCGGATCCCGAGATTCATCGTCGTTTCAACTGGACTCAGGGCTGTGTGGCGGTCACCAATGCGCAAATTGATCAGCTTGCCGACATGGTGACGATTGGCACGCGCGTAGTGATCCGCTAATCTTCATGTCGGACGTCGCTCTTCTTCTGTATAGACAACAAGTTGTGTCTATAATGAGATAGCGATTGACCTAACGGCTCTGGCTTGCCAAAGTCGACCTGTCGCGGCAGAACCCTGCATCGAAACAGAATCGATCAGGGGCCTGGGTCACCTCAGGTATGCCCGATCGAACCAAGGAAGACCCTCAAGGAGAACACCATGTCGAAGTCCATCACTAACACCCTGAAGCTGACCGCCGCTGCTGCCTCTCTGGCCGTGCTGGCTGGTTGTGCCTCTACCGGTGCTCTGGAAGAAGTACGTACGACTGCGCAGGAAGCCAAGGCGGACGCCGCTCAGGCCAACAGCACTGCTAACCGTGCACTGAACACTGCTAACCAAGCCCAGCGCGACGCCCAGGCTGCCATGCAAATGGCCCAGGAAAACCGTCAGGCTATGGACCGCATGTTCGAACGCAACATGCGCAAGTAAGCAGTTGCTGAATGGAGCCGCTTAGGCGGCTCCGTTCGCTACGCAAAGGCCCTGCCATTTGGCAGGGCCTTTGTCGTTTATGGGCGCCAGACAGGCGCTCACCCCAAACGCGAGGGGAGCTGACGCGGTATCGACGCATAAAAAAGGCCTCGCACCAGGCGAGGCCTCACGTCTTGTCTGATACGTCTTTGGGGCAAGGCCGTCATTCGGCGGCCTTGCCCGGTAGCATTAACTCTGCTCGAGCAGAGCCTGTGCCGCTTGCACATCCACGCTCGTCTCGGCTGCAATCAGCTCCAGGCGGTCGTAGAGCGTCTTGCGCTGACGCTCATGCTCGGGAGGTGCCGAGTACTCCAGCGCCACCGGCAGGCCGCCGGGCACTTCGACCACATCGCGCAGGCGGGCATAGTCCACAAGATAGTCGAGCCCTTCCACGGCCTCGTCTACCTGGGCCAGCGCATTGGTGATGCGCTCGACAGTGGTGCCATCGTCTTCATCCAGGTACGGGTAGGCCTGAACGTAAAGGGTGCCATTGGACCAGCCCAGCTTGAAGGGCTCATTGATCAGGCGGACCTTGGTGCCGACGTTGACCTTGTCGAATAGCGCCTCGACGTCTTCCGGCAGCATGCGAATGCAGCCATGGGTGACGCGCATGCCAATGCCGTCCGGCCGGTTAGTGCCGTGAATCAGATAGCCCGGGATATTGAGGCGCATCTTGCGCGAGCCCAGCGGGTTATCAGGGCCAGGAGGTACCACGTTTGGCAGGTGACCGCGGCCGTCCTCGGCATGCTCCTTGATGATCGACTGCGGCGGATACCAGGCCGGGTTCTTGATCATCTGGGTAATCGAGGTGGTCCCCAGCGGGGTCTTCCAATCCATGCGCCCCACGCTAACCGGATAGGTTTCCACATGAGGCGTTTCGCCGTCCTTGGGCTTGGGGAAGAAGTAGATGCGCATTTCGGCCACATTCACCACGATGTCTTCCCGGGGCCCGGGCGGCAAAATGAAGCGTGAAGGGATGACCAGCTCGGTACCTTCCCCGGGATACCAGACGTTGACGTCCGGGTTGGCGCGGCGCATTTCTTCATAACCGATGCCATGTTCCCGGCCGATGTCGAGCAGGGTGTCCGACTTCTTGGCGATAACCGTGCTGGTCTCACCGACGATGTCGCCTTCTTCAGGCAGCGGATAGTGCCCCTGGGGCCATTCGGTTTCGCTGGCGGTGTCGTCGCTGCTAGCGGCCTCGTTGGCGCCTTGGGCGTCAACCGCCAGCAGCGTCAGCGGTAGCGCCAGTAGCAAACCGGCCATGGTCAGCCGCCAGCGGGCCGGTCGCTCGGATCCGGCGGCGCCGGCGGGGTGTGATCTTGCCATCGTTACGTTGCTCATCATGATTTCGGCCGGGCAGGAGTGCCTAGGCCGCCTCAGTCTTGCGGTTGAGTCGTTCGAGCAGGCCTTCCACCGCTTGGAAGCGTGCCTCCTCATTGGCCATGTCGGCCTCGAAGCGCAGGGTGTCGGCGCCGTCGAGGCGGTAGTGGACGGGATCCTTCTGGATCAGCGTGACCAGGGTCATCGGGTCGACCGCGGTACCTGAGCCAAAGACGACCCGCCCACGTTGTTCGCCGGCTTCGAGCCGGGTGATGCCGAGCTGCTCTGCGCGATGACGTAACCGCGTCTGGCGCAGTAGGGTCTTGAGCGGTGCCGGCAGCAAGCCGAAGCGATCGATCAGCTCTACCTGAAGCTCCTTGAGCTCGGCGGCGCTTTCGGCGCTGGCGATGCGTTTATACATCACCAGGCGCTGCTGCACATCATGCAGGTAGTCATCAGGGATCAGCGCCGGCAGGTTGAGCTTGATCTCCACGCCGTCGTCCAGCGGCGCCTCGATATTGGGCGTCTTGCCGGCGCGAATGGCCTTCACGGCGCGGTCCAGCATCTGCATGTACAGGCTGTAGCCAATCGTCTCGATCTGGCCGCTCTGCTCGTCGCCAAGCAGTTCGCCCGCACCGCGGATCTCCATGTCATGACTGGCCAGCGTAAAGCCAGCGCCAAGATCCTCTGCCTCGCTGATCGCCTCCAGTCGCTTGATGGCATCCTTGGTCATATTACGCGGCGGCGGGGTCAGCAGGTAGGCATAGGCCTGGTGATGGCTGCGCCCGACGCGGCCGCGTAGCTGATGCAGCTGCGCCAGGCCGAACTTGTCGGCCCGTTCGATGACGATGGTGTTGGCGCTGGGGACGTCGATACCGGTCTCGATGATCGTCGAGCACACCAGCACGTTGAAGCGCTTGTGGTAGAAATCCGACATCACCCGCTCGAGGCTGCGTTCGGGCAGCTGGCCGTGGGCGACGCCAACCCGCGCCTCGGGCACCAGTTCGCGGACCTGTTCTGCGGTGGTCTCGATGGTCTTGACCTCGTTGTGCAGCACATAGACCTGACCGCCACGCAGGGTCTCGCGCAGGATGGCTTCCTTGATCACCGGCTCGTTGCGCTGCTGGACGAAGGTCTTCACCGACAGGCGCTTGGCCGGCGGTGTGGCGATGATCGATAGATCGCGCATTCCGCTCATGGCCATATTGAGTGTCCTCGGGATCGGCGTGGCGGTGAGCGTCAGGATGTCGACCTCCGCGCGCAGGCTCTTGAGGCGCTCCTTCTGGGAGACCCCGAAGCGATGCTCCTCGTCGATCACCAGCAGGCCCATCTTAGGCAGCTTCATGCTCTTGGACAGCAGCTTGTGCGTTCCGATCACGATATCGGCGCGTCCTTCCTGAATGCGCTCCAGGGTCTTGTCCTGGCTCTTGCCGCCGGTAAAGCGAGAGATCAGTTCGATCTGCACTGCGGTGTCGGCGAAGCGGTCGCGGAAGTTATCGTAGTGCTGCTGGGCGAGCAGGGTAGTGGGCACCAGGACCACCACCTGGCGCCCCGCATTGACGGCCAGGAAGGCGGCGCGCATGGCGACTTCGGTCTTGCCGAAGCCGACGTCGCCGCAGACTACCCGATCCATGGGGCGCGGGGCGGTCATATCGCCGATCACCGCCTCGATGGCGGCGCGCTGATCCGGAGTTTCCTCGAACGGGAAGCTGGCGGCAAAGCGGGCATACTCGGCTTCCGGCAGGTCGCAGGCGAAGCCTTCCCGCGCCTCACGACGCGCATAGACGTCGAGCAGTTCCGCCGCGGTGTCGCGAACCTTTTCGGCGGCTTTCTTTCTGGCCTTTTCCCACTGATCGGAGCCCAGCTTGTGCAGCGGGGCCAGTTCATCGCTGGCGCCTGCGTAGCGTGAGATCAGGTGCAGACTGTCGACCGGCACATAGAGGCGGGCGCCATCGGCGTATTCGAGCGCCACGAACTCGGCGGCCTGGCCACCGGCCTCGATCGTCTCCAGGCCCAGGTAGCGACCGACCCCATGCGCGTGGTGAACCACCGGCGAGCCCGGGTGCAGTTCAGAGAGATGGCGGATGGCCAGCTCGCTGTCGTCGGTGGCCTTTTCGCGGCGACGACTCTGGCGTACCACCTCGCCGTAGAGCTCGGTCTCGGTGATGACCGCAATCCCCGGCTCATCGATGGCGAGGCCCGCATCCAGGGCGCCTTCGGTGATGGCTAGGTGATGGTCGCTGGCCAGGAAGTCTTCCCAGCCGTCGACATGGGGCAGCTGAAGCCCTAGCGGGGCGAGGGTCTCTTCCAGCGCCTCGCGACGGCCGCGGGACTCGGCAACGAATAGCAGCCGCGTTTGCGCATTGGCTTTCAGGTAGCGCGACAGGGCGGCCAGCGGCTGCTGGGCGCGCGCATTGACGGCCACCGAAGGCGCCGGCGAGGTGTTGCTGAGCCATGCGTGCGGGTGTTCTGCGTTGACCAGCTGCACGCGAGGCGACTGCTTGATGGCGGCGAAGACCTCGGGCACCTGCACGAAGGCCTTGTGCGGCGGCAGTAGCGGGCGCGTGGGGTCGACCCCCAGATTCTCGTAGCGGCTTTCGATCGACGCCCAGTGATGCTCGGCGGCCTCGAAGACATCGGGCAGCAGGGCCAACCGCGCGCCCTCTACCATATGATCGAAGAGGGTGGCGGTCTCCTCGAAGAACAGCGGCAGGTACTGTTCCAAGCCGGGGGAGGGGATCGCCTTGAGGGCATCGTTATACAGCGGGCACTGACGCGGGTCGACGTCGAACAGCGTCTCGAAGCCTTCGCGGAAACAGGCAATGGCCGAGCGGGTCAGCGGGTACTCGTGGGCCGGCAGCAGCTCGACGGATTCGACCTTGTCTTCGCTACGCTGGGTGTCCGGGTCGAAGTGGCGCAGGGTGTCGAGTTCATTGTCGAACAGATCCAGACGCAGCGGCGCATCGCTGCCCATCGGGAATAAATCGATCAGTGCGCCGCGCAGGGCATACTCGCCAGGCTCATAGACGGTTTCTACCGCGCGATAGCCGGCCCTGGAAAGGGTGTCCCGAAACTTCTCGCGGTCGATTGTCATGCCGACCTCGAGCGTTAGCACCTGGCCGGCGATGTAGCCGGTGGGCGGCAGGCGCTGCATCAGGGTATTGATCGGCACGATCACGATGCCTTCGCTGGCCTGCTGCAGGCTCCTGAGTGTGCGAAGGCGTGACGAGACGATGTCCTGATGGGGAGAGAAGCTGTCGTAGGGCAGGGTCTCCCAATCGGGGAAGGGCATCACCGGCACCTTGGCGAAGAAGCGCAGGTCGTCTTCCAAGCGCTGGGCGCTGGCGGTGTCGGCGGTGATGATCATCAAGGGCGCATCATCGGCCAGCCGCGCCAGGGCAAGCGTTGAGGCGCTGCCTTGCGGGGCCTGCCAATAGAGCGTATCGCGCACTCCTTGTGGGCGAGGCGGGTCGAGCGGTGAAAAATGCGGCATGGTGTCGTCTTGATGGCAACCGGGAAGCGGAATGGGTGAAGGCGCGTGGAACGCCGCCATTAGGCGCTCCACTCTAGCGGGCCAGGCGCCTCTTCGGAAGGGGAAGCGTTGCCCCGCCGATTTCCAGTTTGTAGTCAAGTCGCCGTTTCTGTAATTAGCTTACAGCGCCTGCGACCATCCAGTAATTGCCGTCAATGCCGCCGATTCGGATAATGCCTCCAACTTTGATGTCGATACGTCTTTCGTATCGCCTTCCTACCCATCAGTAGCGACAAGCCGCTACGGCTACCGGCGACGAGGCGCGGTTCGACCTTGACGCCATGCTCATCAAGAGAGGCCCTACGTGAGTCAGCAGATGCTCGAGACCGTCTTTGAGGAATGGCAGGACAACGAAGCCCTGGCCGAGGAAATGATCCCGCTGCTGGGCAAGCTGTATCGCCAGTACAACATCGTGACCTCGCTGTTTGGCCGTTCGCTGATCAATCAGTCGGTGATTCGCATCCTCAAGGACCATCGCTTCGTCAAGAAGGTCGAGGGCACCGAGCTTTCCGTGCAGGACACCTTCCCGCTGGTCAAGGCGATGACCGAGCTGAACCTGGGGCCCGCCCACGTCGATATCGGCAAGCTGGCGGTGGCTTACAAGCACAGTGACGCCGAGGATGTGACCTCCTTCCTGGAGCGCGAACTTGCCGAAATCGTCGGCGCGCACTGCAAGGTGAAGGGCAACGGCGAACCCAAGGACGTGGTGCTCTACGGCTTCGGGCGTATCGGCCGCATCCTGGCGCGCATTCTGGTCGAAAAGGCTGGCGGCGGTAACCTGCTGCGCCTGCGGGCCATCGTCGTGCGCGGGCGCGGCGACCTGGCCAAGGATCTCGAGAAGCGGGCCAGCCTTCTGCGTCGCGACTCCGTGCACGGGCCTTTCTCCGGCACCATCAGCGTCGATCACGACGGCAGCGCCCTGGTGGTCAATGGCAACTACATCAAGGTGATTTACGCCAACCAGCCCAGCGAGATCGATTACACCGCCTACGGCATCGACAATGCCATCGTGGTGGATAACACCGGCATGTGGCGTGATGAAGAAGGGCTGGGCCAGCACCTGGCCTGCAAGGGAGTGTCCAAGGCGCTGCTGACCGCGCCGGGCAAGGGCGATGTCAAGAACGTGGTCTATGGCATCAACCACACCGACATCGCCCGCGAAGACCGCATCGTGTCTGCGGCTTCCTGTACTACCAACGCCATCGTGCCGGTGCTCAAGGCGCTCAATGACAAGTTTGGCATCGAGCATGGCCATGTCGAGACCGTGCACTCCTACACCAACGACCAGAACCTGATCGACAACTACCACAAGGGTGACCGTCGCGGCCGTAGCGCGCCGTTGAACATGGTGTTGACCGAGACCGGTGCCGCCAAGGCCGTGGCCAAGGCGCTGCCGGAACTGTCCGGCAAGCTGACCGGCAACGCCATCCGCGTGCCTACGCCCAACGTCTCGATGGCGATTCTCAACCTGAACCTGCATCAGCAAACCGACGCCGAAGCGCTAAACGACTACCTGCGGCGCATGGCGATTCACTCGCCGATGCAGAAGCAGATCGACTTCGTGGATTCCACCGAAGTGGTCTCGTCGGATTTCGTGGGCAACCGCCACGCCGGTATCGTCGATGCCAAGGCCACCATCGTCGATGGCAAGAATGCCGTCGTCTATGTGTGGTACGACAACGAGTTCGGCTACAGCTGTCAGGTGGTGCGCATCCTGCAGCACATGTCCAACGTCAGCTTCCTGGCGTTCCCGATGAATCGCGACTAATTCCTTCGCGACCGAGCGCACTTCGCGAGCGCGTCTTTAGCAGCGAAAGCCCCCTGCGCCCGAGCCTTGCGCTCTGGCGCAGGGGGCTTGCCTCTCCTGCTCGGCAGTCTTGCTTGCTTGTTAGCCCCGCCCGATAGTCCTGTCCGACCGTCTTTGTCGAGAGCCTTCCTGCCTCGTTTTCCCCAGGCGATACCGCCTAACCGTCTGACGCAAAAGCCTCCTTTCCTCTCTCGTGGGGCCTCTGCGTCGCTTTCGGCTGTCTGCCTGCTACCTTAGGTCGTGTGGCCTTTCGTTTCGCATGTCATTATAATGACCGAGATTTTAGGGGCGGTCCGTGCGTCGCGGGCCGAACTGACAACCTTCTGATAAGAAAAGAATTCGAACGCCGTGACCGTGACTCTTGGCCCAAATCAGTGGCCCAGGGTGAATGCGTCTTTCGAACCTCTTTCCTGACACATCAGAGCCGATAACTGGGCGAGTCTATGATCGAAGTCAAACGAGGCCTGGATCTCCCCATCGCGGGGGCGCCCGAGCAGCGCATCGAGGATGCGCGCCCGGTTCGTCACGTGGCCATCCTGGGCACCGACTATGTTGGCATGAAGCCGACCATGGAGGTCCGGGAGGGGGATAGCGTCAAACTAGGCCAGCTGCTCTTCACCGATAAGAAGATCGACGGCGTGCGGTTCACCGCGCCGGCGGCGGGTGAAGTGGTAGCGATCAACCGTGGCGAGAAGCGCAAGCTGCTCTCCGTGGTGATCAAGGTTGATGAAAATGAGGAAGAGGCCGTCGAGTTTACCGCCCATGAAGCCGGTAAGCTCGCCAGTCTCGACCGCCAGGTGGTAGTAGACCAGCTCGTTGAGTCGGGTCTCTGGACGGCGCTGCGCACGCGCCCGTTCTCTCGCACGCCGGCCCTCGACGCCGTACCGGAAAGCATTTTCGTCACGGCCGTCGATACCCATCCGCTAAGCCCGGATCCCGCCGTCATCATCAATGAAGCACCCGAGGCGTTCGAGAACGGCCTCAAGGTGCTGTCAACGCTGACCGAAGGCAAGGTCTTTCTGTGCCAGGCACCCGACGCCAAGCTGCCCGGCAGCGACGTCGATCAAGTGCAGGTCGAGACCTTCAGCGGTCCGCATCCGGCCGGTCTAGTGGGCACCCACATTCACTTCCTGTCGCCGGTGGCCCTGAACAAACAGGTCTGGCACATCGGCTATCAGGACGTGATCGCCTTCGGCAAGATATTCACCGAAGGTAAGCTGAACGTTAGCCGCGTGATCGCCGTTGGCGGGCCGCGCGCCGACAAGCCGCGCCTGGTCCGCACCCGCATCGGTGCCAGCACCGAAGAGCTGCTGGCCGGCGAAGTCGAGTCACCCGAGGATACGCGCGTGATCTCTGGCTCCGTGTTCTCAGGCTCCATCGCTGAGGGCGCACTGCGCTACGTGGGTCGTTTCCACAATCAGTTGAGCCTGTTGGAAGAGGGCAACAAGCGCGCCTTCATGGGTTGGCTGTCGCCCGGCGTCAATCGGCACTCGGTCATGGGTATCTATCTGTCGAAGGTTCTCGGCATTAAGAAGTATGCCCCCGACACCTCTACCAATGGCTCCGAGCGTGCCATGGTACCGGTCGGCAACTACGAGACCGTCATGCCGCTGGATATCCTGCCCACCCAACTGCTGCGTTCGTTGATCGTCGGCGATATCGAAACCGCCATGCAGTTGGGGTGTCTGGAACTGGATGAAGAGGACCTGGCGCTGTGCACCTACGTGTGCCCGGGCAAATACGAGTACGGTCCCATCCTGCGTGACAACCTCACTACCATCGAGAAAGAGGCCTGATGATGGGTATCCGACAGACACTCGATAATCTCGAGCCGCACTTTCACAAGGGTGGTAAGTACGAGCAGTTCTATCCGCTCTTCGAAGCCGTCGACACGATCTTCTATGCGCCGCCCAGCGTCACCAAGACCACGGCTCACGTCCGTGACGGTGTCGATCTGAAGCGCATCATGATCACCGTCTGGATGTGTACCTTCCCGGCGATGTTCTTCGGCATGTGGAACGCCGGCTGGCAGGCCAATACGGCCATCGCCGATGGCTATGCCTCCATGGGCGGCTGGCGCGAAGCCATCCTGATGCTGCTGGCCGGTGGCCATGACGTAAGCAGCGTGTGGTCCAACTTCGTGCTGGGCGCCACTTACTTCCTGCCGATCTACCTGGTGACCTTCGTGGTCGGTGGTTTCTGGGAAGTGCTGTTCGCCATCAAGCGCGGCCATGAGGTCAACGAAGGCTTCTTCGTTTCCTCGGTGCTGTTCGCGCTGATCCTGCCGGCGACCATTCCGCTGTGGCAGGTAGCCTTGGGCATCACCTTCGGTATCGTGATCGGCAAGGAAATCTTCGGCGGCACCGGCAAGAACTTCCTCAACCCGGCGCTGACCGGCCGTGCCTTCCTGTACTTCGCCTATCCGGCGCAGATCTCGGGCGATAGCGTCTGGGTCGCGGCCGATGGCTATACCGGTGCCACGGCGCTGTCCACGACTTTCCAGAACGGCATGTCGGCTCTCACCGACCAGTTCAGCTGGATGGATGCCTTCCTGGGCTACATCCCGGGCTCCATCGGTGAAACCTCTACGCTGGCGATCCTGATTGGCGCTATCGTGCTGCTTTGGACGCGCATCGCCTCCTGGCGCATCATGCTGGGTGTGTTCCTGGGCATGGTGGCAACCAGTTCACTGTTCAACGCCGTCGGTTCCGATACCAATGCCATGTTCGCCATGCCTTGGTATTGGCACCTGGTAGTGGGCGGCTTCGCCTTTGGCATGGTGTTCATGGCGACCGACCCGGTCTCTGCCTCCATGACCAACAAGGGCCGCTTTGCCTTCGGTGCGCTGATCGGCGTAATGACCGTGCTGATCCGTGTCGTGAACCCGGCCTTCCCCGAGGGCATCATGTTGGCCATCCTCTTCGCCAACCTGTTTGCTCCGTTGATCGACCATTTCTTTGTCCAGGCCAACATCAAGCGCCGCCAGAAGCGTACTGGTGCCATGGCTGAGGAGAGTGCCTGATGGCGAGTAACAACTCCATCAAGAAGACGCTGATCGTCGCCTTCGCGCTGTGCATCGTCTGCTCGGTGATCGTATCCACCGCCGCCGTCGCACTGCGCCCGCAGCAGGCGTTCAACCAGGAGGCCGACCGCAAGTCGAACATCCTCCAGGTGGCGGGCCTTTATCAGCCGGGCGAATCGATTACCAAGCAGTTCGAGCAAGTGACGCCGCGAGCCGTCGACCTGCGTACCGGTGAGTACACGGATGCAGTCGACCCGGAGACCTACGACCAGTTCTCCGCGTCTCGTGACCCCGCTCAGTCGCGCACGCTGTCCGGCGAGAAAGACATCGCCGGCCTGTCACGCCAGGAAAACTATTCGGTGGTGTATCTGGTCGGCGACCCGCAGGACCCCGAGCAGATCATTCTGCCGGTGCGCGGCCAGGGCCTGTGGGGCCTGATGCGCGGCTATCTTGCGCTGCGTGGCGATGCCAACACCATCGAAGGGATCACCTTCTATTCCCACTCCGAGACACCGGGGCTGGGCGGTGAAGTGGACAATCCCAAGTGGAAAGCCCAGTGGGATGGCAAGCAGATCTACCCCGAGGGTGAAGTGGGTGAAGGGCGTCCGGAGATCGCTCTGGTCAAGGGGGGTGCCAGCGGCCCGACGGAAGTCGATGCCCTGTCCGGTGCGACCCTTACCAGCAAGGGCGTGACCAACCTGGTGCAGTTCTGGCTAAGCGATGCCGGCTTCGGCAACTACCTCGCCAAGATCCGTGACTCAGCGGAAGGAGCCTAAGATATGTCAGCCGCAACCCCTAAAGGCGTGCTGATCACGCCGATCTTCAAGAATAACCCGATCGCCCTGCAGATCCTTGGGATCTGCTCGGCGCTGGCGGTGACCAGCAGCATGAGCGTGTCGCTGGTCATGGCGCTGGCGGTGATCGCGGTCACGGCGTTCTCCAACCTGTTCGTCTCGCTGATCCGCAACCACATCCCGTCATCGATCCGCATCATCGTGCAGATGACCATCATCGCCTCGCTGGTCATCGTTGTCGACCAGGTGCTCAAGGCCTATGCCTATGAGATGTCCAAGCAGCTGTCGGTGTTCGTCGGCCTGATCATCACCAACTGCATCGTGATGGGGCGCGCCGAGGCGTTCGCCATGCAGAACGGCCCGGTGCTGTCGTTCCTCGACGGTGTCGGTAATGGCCTCGGCTATGGCGTGATCCTGATGATAGTCGGCTTCTTCCGTGAACTGCTGGGCTCGGGCAGCCTCTTTGGCGTGACCATCCTGACCCCCGTTCAGGACGGCGGTTGGTACGTACCTAACGGCCTGATGCTGCTGCCGCCTTCGGCGTTCTTCGTCATCGGCCTGCTGATCTGGGTGCTGCGCAGCGTCCAGCCGGAACAGGTCGAAGAAAACGAGTTCAAGATGAAGGAAAACACCCAACCGAAGGAGGCCGTGTAAATGCTCGAACATTACCTCAGCCTGTTTATCTCGGCCGTCTTCGTCGAGAACATGGCCCTGGCCTTCTTCCTGGGCATGTGTACCTTCCTGGCCGTTTCCAAGAAGGTGTCATCGGCGATCGGCCTGGGCATCGCGGTCATCGTGGTGCTGGCGATCACCGTGCCGGTCAATAACCTGATCCTCACCTACTTGCTCGAGGAAGGCGCGCTGACCTGGACCGGGATCAGCGGTGCCGAAAACATCGATCTGTCGTTCCTCGGCCTGCTGAGCTACATCGGCGTTATCGCCGCACTGGTTCAGATTCTCGAGATGTTCCTCGACAAGTTCGTGCCGTCGCTCTACAACGCTCTCGGCGTCTTCCTGCCGCTGATCACCGTGAACTGCGCCATCCTGGGTGGCACGCTGTTCATGGTCGAGCGTAACTACAACTTCGGCGAATCCGTCGTCTACGGCGCCGGTGCCGGCATGGGCTGGGCGCTGGCCATCGCCGCATTGGCCGGGATTCGCGAGAAGCTCAAGTACAGCGACGTGCCGGCGGGGCTTCAGGGCCTGGGCATCACCTTCATCACCGTGGGTCTGATGTCGCTTGGCTTCATGTCCTTCTCCGGTATCCAGCTCTGAGGCTCGCCTCAGGCAACGAACACCAATAGGAACCCGACATGGTTGATACAAATGTCATCTTGCTCGGCGTGGTCATGTTCACCGTGGTCGTTATCGGCCTGGTGGGCATCATCCTGGCCGCGCGTAGCCGCCTCGTCAGCAGCGGCGACGTGACCATCGAGATCAATGGCGATCCCGACTACACCCTAAGCACCCAGGCCGGCGGCAAACTGCTGCAGACCCTGGCGGCCAACGGCATCTTCCTGTCTTCCGCCTGTGGCGGCGGCGGCTCTTGTGCCCAGTGCAAGTGCCGTGTGCCTGAAGGCGGCGGCGCGATTCTGCCGACCGAAGAATCTGCCTTCACCATGCGCGAAAAGAAGGAAGGCTGGCGCCTTTCCTGCCAGGTGCCGGTGAAGCAGGACATGAAGATCGAAGTTCCCGAAGAGGTCTTCGGCGTCAAGCAGTGGGAGTGCGAGGTCACCTCCAACCCCAACGTCGCGACCTTCATCAAGGAACTCAACCTCAAGCTTCCCGAAGGCGAGGAAGTCGACTTCCGTGCTGGTGGTTACGTGCAGCTGGTGGCGCCGCCCTATGACATCAAGTTCTCCGACTTCGATATCGAAGAGGAGTACCGGGGCGACTGGGAGAAGTTCGAGCTGTTCAAGGTCTCCCACAAGAGCGACGAGGAGGTCATCCGCGCCTACTCGATGGCCAACTATCCGGAAGAGTACGGCCTGCTCAAGTTCAACATCCGTATCGCCACGCCGCCCCCCGGCACTAACCATCCGCCGGGCCTGATGTCGACCTACGTCTTCAACTTGAAGCCGGGCGACAAGGTGCAGGTGATGGGGCCCTTCGGTGAGTTCTTCGCCAAGGACACCGATGCCGAAATGGTCTTTATCGGCGGTGGTGCCGGCATGGCGCCGATGCGCAGCCACATCTTCGATCAGCTCAAGCGTCTGAACTCCAAGCGCAAGATCTCGTTCTGGTACGGTGCGCGCTCCTGGCGCGAGACCTTCTACAACGAAGAGTTCGACCAACTGGCCGAAGAAAACGACAACTTCGAGTGGCACCTGGCACTGTCGGATCCGCTGCCCGAAGACAACTGGGAAGGCCCGACCGGCTTCATTCACAACGTGCTCTATGAAAACTACCTCAAGGACCACCCGGCGCCTGAGGACTGCGAGTACTACATGTGTGGGCCGCCCATGATGAACGCCTCGGTGATCAAGATGCTGCTGGATATGGGCGTCGAACCCGAGAACATCGCATTGGACGATTTCGGCGGCTAAGCATTCATCGCCAAACTCGGTGGCTAATGGGTACCGGGGGCAACGCGCAGCGAGGGTCCTTGGCCATGGATGGCCTAGGTAGCGCTCAAGGAGGGGTTAACAGCGCCCCCGCGAAGCGTTGCTGCCGGTGAACGCCACGCCAATGAAATAGGCCATTGCGATACAGGGCTGGCCCAGCGGGCCGGCCCTGCTTCTTTTCACTTATCGCCCTTTGCCCGACTGTTACCTCGCCTGACGACAACAGGAATGATTTGCCGCCAGCCGAGGTCACAGTGTTAGAGCTTCAACGTGTGACATCCATTCACTCCCCCGAGCCTGCTCGCGCGCCAATAAGCGGCGAGAGGCAATCAAGGAGACTCCCATGACGATCTGGTTTCTAGTATTCGGTTTCATGCTGCTGTTGATGGCCGCCATGGCGATCGGCGTAATCCTCGGCCGCAAGCCGATTGCCGGCTCCTGCGGCGGGCTCAATAACCTGGGCCTCAAGGATGGCTGCGATATCTGCGGCGGCAACGACAAGGTCTGCGAGGAAGAGAATAAGAAGGCCACCAGCGCTCGCCGTGCCAGCGACGAAAGCCGTGGCGCCGATCTTGGCTATGACGCCACCCGGCGCTGAGCCACTGGCCGCATTCGGCCAAAAAAGACAGACATAGACGGGACCTACAGCGCTAGGAGAAACGATGGCAGTTCATAATTACGACGTGGTGGTGATCGGTACCGGTCCCTCGGGCGAAAGCGCCGCGATCAACGCCGCGAAGCATGGCAAGCGCGTAGCAATCATTGAAAAGCAGCAGTCCGTGGGTGGCAACTGCACCCACTGGGGCACCATTCCCTCCAAGGCGCTGCGCCATCAGGTCAAGCAGATCATGGCCTTTAACACCAACCGCATGTTTCGCGATATTGGCGAGCCGCGGTGGTTCTCGTTTCCCAAGGTGCTGCAGCGTTCCCAAGTGACCATCGACCAGCAGGTCGAAATGCGTACCACCTTCTATGCGCGTAATCGCATCGATGTGTTCTTCGGCGTGGCTCGCTTCAAGGACGAACATACACTTCTGGTGCGCGATAACCACGAGGGTGTCGAGGAAATCAACGCCCAGAAGATCGTCATCGCGACCGGCTCGCGCCCCTACCGCCCCGCAGATATCGACTTTCGCCACCCGCGTATCTATTGCTCCGACACCGTGCTCGGGCTATCTCACACGCCGCGCACCCTGATCATCTTCGGGGCCGGCGTTATCGGCAGCGAGTACGCCTCGATCTTCTCCGGGCTTGGCGTCAAGGTCGATCTGCTTGATTCCCGCGACCGCCTGCTGTCTTTCCTCGACGACGAGATCAGCGACGCGCTGTCCTATCATCTGCGCCACCACGGGGCGCTGATCCGTCACAACGAAGACTATGAGCGGGTTGAGGGCGACGAGTCCGGCGTGGTCGTGCATCTGAAGTCTGGCAAGAAACTGCGCGCCGATGCTTTCCTGTGGGCCAACGGCCGCACCGGTAACACCGACCAGCTCGGGCTCGAGAACATCGGCCTGGAGGCCAACGGCCGCGGCCAGCTGCAGGTCGACAACCACTACCGTACTGCCATCCCGCACATCTATGCGGTGGGCGACGTGATCGGCTGGCCGAGCCTTGCCAGTGCCGCCTACGACCAGGGCCGCAACGCAAGCGACGACCTGCTCGATGAAGACTTCCGCTTCGTCGATGACGTGCCGACCGGGATCTATACCATTCCTGAAATCAGCTCGGTGGGCAAGACGGAACGCGAGCTGACCGCCGCCAAGGTGCCCTATGAAGTCGCGCAGGCCTTCTTCAAGGACACCGCCAGGGCACAGATCACCGGCGACACCGTCGGCATGCTCAAGATCCTCTTCCACCGCGAGAGCCTCGAGATTCTTGGCATCCACTGCTTCGGCGACCAGGCCTCCGAGATCGTGCACATCGGCCAGGCGATCATGCAGCAGGAAGGCGAGGCCAACACCCTCAAGTACTTCATCAATACCACCTTCAACTATCCGACTATGGCCGAGGCCTATCGGGTGGCGGCACAGAACGGCCTGAATCGCCTGTTCTGACCGAGACTCGATGTCGAGCACTAACTGAGGTCAAGCATCAACCTCGGCCAGGTTGCCGGGGTTGATGCGTTATGCTCGGGGCAAAGCGCAAGTCAGCTATTGCTCTCTATGTGTCATTATTTCGCCGGCCTTCAAGCTGACAAAGCGGCCAAGTGGGTCCGCTACACTTCACTGATGAGGCCCTGTCTATGTTGTATTCGGCGGGGCAGTGCCGGTGCTTCCGCCAAATAGTGCTTAAGGGTTCAGGTCATGATCGAGCAGGTTCTGGTGGTATGCCGCGGCAATATCTGCCGTAGCCCGGTGGCCGCCGCCATGCTCAAGCAGCTATGCCCAGGCAAGCGGGTCGAATCGGCAGGGTTGGGAGCGCTGGTCGGGCAAGGAGTCGACCCAGTAGCAAGGCGCCTGGCAGAGGCCGAAGGGCTAGACGTGACGGGCCATATGGCACGTCAGCTAACTCAAGGCATGCTACAGCAGACGGACCTGGTGCTGGTGATGAGCCATGGCCAGCGCCTAGCAGTAGGCGAGCTGTCGCCGGCGGCACTCGGCAAGACGATGCTGTTCGGGCACTGGCTGGAAAGCAAAGCAGCGGAGATCCCCGATCCCTACCGCAAGAGCGAAGAAGCCTTCCAGCACGTTCACCAGCAGCTGTGGTATGCAGCCAACGCATGGGCCGAAAAGCTCTAGCAAGAATGGCAGTAGAGAGCCAGGTCAGGATGTTGTGCGCCTAACGCATTGATGTTTTTGCCATATGTCGCCGATTAGCAACCCTATCCGCTACCTTTTCTCACCATCGTCACCTAGAGCTTGTTCGCCAATCAGCATACAATGCGCAGTCTGCGGCAGGTCTGCGCAAGCCAATATGAATCATAGGGTTAGGGAACACGCCCAGGTAATCCCCGGGCGGTAGCGTGCCTGCTCGCCGCATGAATAAATAGCTAATCAACGGATAACCGATCAATGACAGAGCAGCGCCTAGCACACGATGATGAAATATCCTTGGTCGATTTAGCGGCTATTCTGGTGCGTCGCTGGAAGGCAATGGCCATTATATTCGCGGTGGTAGTGCTTGCAGCGTTCGCCTACGTACTGACAATGACGCCGACCTATAGCTATGTGTCTGTTTACGAAGTGGCTGAACAAGCCCCAGTAGGGGAGGGGAGTACCGAACGAGCCTTAGAGTCGGCAAACACCGTCATCGCCAAGGCACAGAGTCTCGCCGTAGCTCCCGTGACGCGTGAGCTCCTCCAGCAGTCAGGGCTAGAATCGTTGCCTTTTGCTGTGGACCTGACCACGCCTGAGGATACTCAGCTAGTGAAAATCATCTCACAGGCGTCAGAATCTGACTCGGCCTTGGTAGAAAAGATGCACAGTGCTCTGTTGGATAACATCGCAAGCAACCAGCAGGCCTTGGTTGACCGTCAGCGTGCGAGCCTCGAGAGCCGCCTAGAAAGCCTGGAAGATTCACTCGCCAGCGCTGAGCAATCCACATCATCTGGTGCGGCAGACCTTATAGCCAGTTATACCGAGCAGATTGCGATGACTCAGGACCGTCTTACCCTGCTACAGGATGGCCGAGTCGCTCAAACAGCCGTTAAGAGCTTGGAAAAAGCGGGCACTAGCCGTACGTTGATTATGGCACTGGCTGTCGTGCTAGGGATCATGCTTTCGTTGATGGCCGTATTTCTTATGCAATTTGCCGGGCTCGTTTGCAATAGTCTCAACGAAAAGGAGTCTTAAAGCCATTATTAATTACCCTTAACAAGGGTGGTCAATATACACAATGCCGTAGGGGCGGGCCTCACAGAGATGTGGGGCTTTTTAGTTGAAATATAGCCTCACAGAAACTGAAAATTGATAAAAATATTTCAGCTCTTTGATGTGAGAAGAATGGCTGTTTTTAAAGCATTGAATGTGGTGATGCGCCTACGTAAATATATTATACACATCTTTGGACGTGTGTTGTGTGGGAAAATTTCGCTGTATTTGCGATGAGCTAGACTCTAATTATCCAAGCGAATAGGGTCTTAATTCCACGTCCGAAAAGGTTGGCTAACTAATCAGGAAGTCTCTTATATGAGCAATAAATCCCTACAACCTGTGATTTTGGCCGGTGGCTCGGGCACTCGGCTCTGGCCAGCCTCGCGTCAACTCCACCCCAAGCAGTTCCTGCCTCTGTTGGGGAAAGAGAGCCTGCTGCAACAAACTCTCCGCAGGCTTGAGGGACTTGATCACGAAACTCCACTTGTCATATGCAATGAAGAACACCGATTCTTAGCCGCTGAACAGCTTCGTCAATGCGGGCTCGAAAATGCGCCTATCTTGCTTGAACCCGAAGGTCGCAATACGGCTCCGGCGATTGCACTTGCGGCGCTGCACGCCACTCACGAAGGCAACGATCCACTCCTGCTCGTGCTCGCTGCCGATCATGCGATTGCTAACACGACTGCCTTCCAAACTACCGTTGTAAATGCTGTCGTTCTGGCTCAGGAAGAGTGGCTCGTTACATTTGGTATTGTTCCGACGAAACCTGAAACCGGGTATGGTTACATCCAGCAGGGCGAGCCCCTTGGGTCCAAAGGTTACGCCGTGCGTAGGTTCGTGGAAAAACCAGACGTCGCAACTGCAACCAGCTACCTAGAGCAAGGCGACTACCTTTGGAACAGCGGCATGTTTCTCGTACGCGCCTCTGCTTATTTGCGAGAACTGGAACAGCACGAGCCCTCAGTACTCCAGGCATGCCGAGAAGCATTACCAGAGAGTGGCGCTGGTGCCGACGACATCTACCCCTTCATTCGTTTGAACGGTGAGGCTTTTACTCACAGTCCCGATATTTCAGTCGACTATGCGGTAATGGAGCGCACAGGTAAGGCGGCGGTGGTTCCAATGGATGCGGGCTGGAGCGATGTCGGCTCGTGGTCCGCCCTTTGGGAGATAGGGGAGCAGGACGCTAGCGGTAACGTTATCAGAGGCGATGCACTGGCCGATGATGTGCAGGATTCGCTAATCGATAGCGGCAGGCAGCTAGTTACCTGCATCGGCGTCAAAGACCTCATTGTTGTCGCCACGCCCGATGCTGTACTGGTGGCCAGCCGCCACCACGTGCAGGAGGTGCGCCGTCTCGTCGATGAGCTAAAGAATCGCGGCCGCTCCGAGCCACACCAGCATCGCGAGATCCATCGCCCATGGGGTTGTTTTGACGTTATTGATAACGGTAACCGGTACCAAGTCAAACGAATCACTGTTAAGCCCGGTGCCCGGCTCTCACGGCAGCTCCACCACCACAGGGCTGAGCACTGGATAGTGGTTAGTGGCACCGCCAGAGTTACCAATGGTGACAACACTTATCTCGTGACCGAGAATGAATCTACCTTCATTCCTATTGGCCAAGAGCACTGCCTGGAAAATCCTGGCACTATTCCGTTGGAGGTCATCGAAGTCCAATCCGGTAGTTACTTGGGCGAAGACGATATTGTACGCATCGAAGACCCGCATGACCGTTAGCAAGAAAAGGTCGGTGCAACCCCTCACGTCAACAAAGGTTGGGCAGGGAGTTAAGCATTGAAGTTGCGCGCTCTCGTCAATTAAGTATAGCGAAAGTGGTGGTGCATCGGTATTGTTTGGATTGCTTGTGGCCATGTTCTTTTATAATTGCCAAGAAAATGCTGGTGAACTTTGATTCCAAGGCCATCAGTTTTCTCGGGGTGGTATAACATCCGCACAGGCTCCTAGCTCAGCTCCCCACTCGTTAAAAAGAAGAGTCTAAAGGTATGTTGGAACGATGAATAAAAAACACAGCCGACCAGTTGTATACGTCTTCATCGGACCGGAAAAAACTGGAACGACGACAATCTTCGATCTTCTTCCTTTCGACCAGGTTCCGCTGCAGAAAGAGATGTTCAATTTATCCCGACGATGCGATTCTAACGCCGAACTCGCCAGAATTGACGCCCAGCTATCCGTACAGAACGTGGCCTATATAGTGGAGCCCACGTATTTCGTCAGTGATTGCGCCCGGCAGATCCTTTCGGAGATATCTGATCGCTACGAGGTGCACGTAATACACACGCGGCGCGACCCAATTGATCGAATGATTTCTCATTATCTGCACCATAAGGCGAAGGGGCGGGTTTCGGATCCAGAGGGCGCGGTGGCTAGCTATCCCGAGATCGTTGGAGCCAGCCATTATGACGAACACACTAAGTTATGGCGGGAAGTGGTAGAACATTTTCACGTGATCGACGTAACTGGAGGAGCGGACCTTTCTACTGAGCTCACTCGGCTAGGAATAACTCCCTCGAGCTCCGGTGCCGTGCAGTCAAATCTGAGGATGGCTCCTAGAAACTTTAAGTTGGCACGGCTGGCCTCGAAATTTTGGCAGGTAATGATCGACTTAAGACTAAATAAAATTGTGCCATCCCGTCTAAAAAATTCGGCGAAGGCCCGCGTCTATTATGGCGGGCAGCCTGTTGAAGTTAGCGATAAGGAACGCGAATGCCTGATACGCATGCTATCAACTATCGACTAATCTGCGTCTCCAATAGTCGAGGGTTGCAGCAATATACCGCCCGTCTCGCCAATGCAATGGCCGCAACCCGACGAGTAAAACTTTCTGTAGTAGGGCAAGAGCCACTTCTATCACTTCTATCTCCCGAAATCGAGGCGGTGGAGGTCCCCGGAGAACGATATTCTCTGCGTACCTTGTTTGCAGTCACGAGGGCATTGTTTACGTCTCGAGATACGATTCTGCATTACCAAGGAATCAATCTAGTAACGCTTTTCTTGCTTTATATTGCCGGGATGTTCGGTCGACGCACGTTGCTGACGCCGCATAACGTCGAAACCCATTTTCGTAATCGCGCCTACAATGCAATCAAGTGGCCGTTGTGGCGTGGGTTTGACATGATCGTACTGCATACTGAGGCCGAGCTACGCTTGGTGCCGAGCAACCTGCGCTCTCGCGTCGCTATCATCCCTCATGGCGAATATGCTCCTCCTTCAGGCGAGGAGCCTGTTTCGAGTGAAATTCTCGAGGCAGTGACAGGGCTGGGAGATTACGTCATTGCTCCGGGGTTCGTACGCGACGATAAGAATATCGACTTCCTAGTAGAGAATATCAGTGTACTAAAGAATATAGGTATTAAGCTCGTCGTTGCCGGGCGCAATCAGAGCAGCTTTCCAAGCGAACGGATCGCTGCAGCAGCGACACATTTCGACGGCTTTCTGCCCGATGCTGACCTCGCACACCTAATTCGTCATGCTGCAGCCGTGGTGCTTCCCTACGAAAAAGTTAGCGAGAGTGGCATATTGCACCAGGCGCTCTCGGTTGGAACGCCAGTAATCGTAAGCGATATTCCTGGTTTTCGTGAACGAATTCGCGAAGGCGAGAATGGATTATTCCTGCATGGTTTTAATCACAGTGCACTTGAAAAGACGCTAGGGAAACTAGCATCGATTGAGTTTGATCGTGCTGAAATCAAACGTCGGCACCTAGCCGAATTTTCATGGGATTCAATTGCGACGCAACTGTTGGAGGAAGTCAATGAACGTAGTCTTCCTCACCAATAAGCTCGTCAATGGCGGTGGCGAGCGAGTACTGGTTCGGCTGATCGAAGGAGTGAGCGCTGCGGGTGGGACAGCCACGATCCTTTTTCTTGGCAAGCGCGCGGCGATCTCGATGGATATTCAGCGTGAGATGGAATCCGCAGGGGCACACGTGGTGCTACCGACAGATCCGTTGGCTGCGTGGAATGTGCTTAGGTCAGCGACATCGTTGCATCTCTACAACATCAATGTATATGTAAAAGCGCTGATGCTATGGCCTCTGATGGTGAGACGGCGAGTTATCTGCCATGTCCATGGGGCCGCCGAAAGCGCTAACCCACTCGCACGAAGGGTGTTCTGCGCAGGGTGGAATCCCTGCGATTACTTAGTATTCGTGTCTGAGGCGGGCAAAGCTTCCTATGGCATTGCGCGTGGCATTGTGGTTCCAAACCCTGTGGTTTTCCCTCCGGTGAGGAGTGGCGGTGAGATAAGCGCTGGGCGTAGGCTACGACTTCTCTCTGTCAACCGGTTGGTAAAGGTGAAACGTGTAGCCGCTCAGATCGAAATTATTGCTGCCCTGCGCGATAGGCACGGATTGAATGTGACGCTGGATATTGTCGGGGAAGGAGCGGAGCACGAGTTGCTGGCAGCCAAAGTTGAGGCGCTGTGTTTGGGCGAGGCTGTGCACTTTCTCGGTGGCCGCGATCACAAGGATGTTCTTGAACTATATCAAAGCTATGACGTTTTTTTAGCCACCTCGGCGGCGGAAGGCCTCGGACTCAGTCTTATAGAAGCGTTGGCGGCGGGGCTGCCCGCTTTTGCTGCTTCGATCCCACCGTACCGCGAGGTCTCGGCGATAGGTGGCGGGGTGCAGTTTATTGACCCGGATGCTCCAGCCGCCGCCGCGGACGAGATCGCCGAAGCTCTTATTGCTGGCACTTTGGCTCCCGCCGATTCGTCAGCCCTGCGGCAAAGCTTCGATCCGGACGCTTTCTTGGCACGGATGACGGAGCTCTATCGATGATGCTGTCTTTTGCAGGGCGGGTTGCTGGTCCGGCGGCCACCCTCGTGCTTCTCGCCTTTTTAGCAGGTTTTCCTCCTGCGTACACGGCGCAATACGCCGTTCTCGCCGCCTATATGCAGCTTGCGACAGCACCGCTGAACCCCTATACGGAACATTTCCACCTGCGCGAGCTTATGAGCGGGAGAAAGAGTGGATTCGGGGTCGGCCTCGCTGGGTTTGCACTTCTCTGGGTCGCCTCGGCGTTACTAGTGTTGATGTTGAGTCAACCCGCGGCGATCTTAGCCGTAGTGCCGCTGCTTGGACTAGGGCACCTTATGCTCAAGATTCTTGCCGCGCGTATCCGAGCGAATCGATGCAATGGATTAGCTATCGCACTCGAGTTTTCGCTGCGTCCGGTCACACTATTGATCCTAACTGTGTTCCTGTTCTTATTATTAGGGCCAAGTACGACCGTACTCAATTGGGCCTTCAGCCTTACGGGGGGGGCGACCATAGCAGTAGCTGTCGTGGTATTCGTTTTCGTCAGCGCTGCTCAGACCAATTCTGAGGCGCTGGACAGCCGCTCGGAAGTTACGGCGCAGTCCTCTCCCTGGAGTTTTTTACTCTTAGGTATGTTGATGGTGCTGGCGACCCAATTCGAAGTTTTTGCACTCGACCGGCTGGCCAGTGACGAAGTGCTTGCCACCTATAAGGTTTCTCTCCAACTCGCATCGGTCTGCGGGATAGCTACGAACTTTATCCTTATGAACAACCTGCGTGAGCTCTATGCCACCAATATACTGAGTTTTGCTTATAAAAGGATTTTTCGTAAAGTTCAGCTACAAACGTTAAGTGTCAGCGCTGTTTTTATGCTCGGTTTTTCCAGTATAGGATTTATATATCCGGTGGTTTGGGCGCGTGAGACATGGTTACTAGCTGCTGGAGCGGCTTTCATTTTCGCAGTATCTGCAGCTTTTGGTCCGGTTGGCAACTGGCTTTATGCAGCAGGGCGACTCCGTATTATTATGTTGTCGTTATTTATTATGCTTGTCACGAAAGTGCTTCTTTTTATTGCGCTCTCATTAGCGGGTGCTGTTTCTCCCGTATCTATGATCATAGTTTTTGGAATTGGCACCGTGACGCATAACTCAATTATGCTCCGGGCCAAGAATAAATATTCTCGTACATGTGCTGAGGGATTATGATGAATGAGCGTGCGGTCATGCCAAATCTTTTTGTGCCTGGGTTCGCGAAATCTGGTACGTCACATCTGTGCTCCGTGCTTAGCCGCAGCGATGATATCTTCTTGCCACATGAGAAAGAACCTCATTATTTTTCGGATGACTTGGTGCCTGATAGTTATAGGACTAATGAGTCCACTTATTTGAGCTTCTATCACAAAGCGATGTCACGGTACCGGCTCGATGGCTCAGTTAGTTATATGTATTCACATCGTGCTTTCGAGAATATCGTCTCGGCATGTGATGCACCTTGTTTCCTTATTTTGGTTCGGCATCCTTTTGATCGAATGGTTTCACATTATAAGTTTAATGTCCGAAATGGAGTTGAAAAGCGAAGCTTCCCAGATGCTGTGCGAAACTTGGATGGGTTCAAACAGCAGTGGCTATACGACTATTACGAGATGAGTGACTATGACCCTCAAGTCAAAAGGCTACTTAACTCAGTAGAGTCATCTACACAAGTCCGTATGATTGACTACAGAGACTATCGCGAAGACCCAGAGGGAGTTGTTGGAAGGATCGCCGAATACCTAGAAGTCGATGTTCCGCTTGATGAGATGCTACATAAGGTCGTCAACGTGAGCAAAAAACCGAAGTTCCCATTGATTAATGATATCATCAGAGTCGATAAAGGATGGAAGCAGGTTGCTAAATCTGCGATTCCATTCAAGCTGCGTAGGTCAATAAAGAAATATGTTCATAATAAAAATATCTCCGAGGTGGATATACCCTATATGCAGGACAGATATACAGATGAATTGAAGTCGGAGTTTGATGAAATGTATGTCAAGTTTATGTCTGAGTATAGGGGGCTTTACATTTGATTAGGGTGATTTCAAAGTTAGTGCTTGGCCTAGCTTATTCACTGCGCAAACACGGGAAAGTATTGTTTACACTCAGCCTTTACCCGGGGTCAAGCTTTGAGCGTGGGCCGGACGTATCCATTCGGCATTTGCAGTTGCGAGGAAAGTTGAGCATCGGAGCCGGAACGTCCATACTAAAGGGAGCCAAGTTCACGGGACTTGTTGATGTGGGGTGTTATAGTAAAGTTGGAAAGAACTTCTCGTGTCATGGCAAAGTTAGCATTGGTAATTACTGCGCTATAGCTCAGGACTGCTTCGTTATTGCTAACAGCCACCGTATGGATCTGCCGGCACTGCAAATTGACTTTCAGCGTAAGATATTTCCGGGCCTTGACTTGGATCGTCAGGGGAAAGTTGTTGTTGGCCATAATGTGTGGATCGGTAAGTCGGTTGTTATTTTGCCAAATGTGACGGTCGGTAATGGTGCTGTTATCGGTGCTGGATCCGTTGTGACTAAAAGTGTTGAACCCTATTCGGTTGTCGCGGGTAATCCGGCTCGTGTTATTAAATTGCGCTTCTCTCCTGTGGATATAGAAAAAATTGAGTCTTCTCAGTGGTATATTTTTTCACCGAAAGAGCTGTCTTTAAATCGTAAATTCTTTTCGGCAGAGGACCTTGGTAGTTTTGATGTGTAGTTTTCTGGCTAAGGTTCCTCTGTTTTTGGTGTTATGTTGTTAAAGCTCCACTAAAATTACCTGCTGAGGTGAGAGCTTTGATGTTTTAGTGTCGTATTTTTTTTGGCTTTAAGTTGGCTGCTTTGTCAAACATTGATCTTATAATATTTTTTTCCAAAATTTTGGTGGTTGTAATTGAGCTTTTTGTAATCTGGCTGGCATAGCTGTCCTCTTATGCACTATTGCCGGCCTTTCGTTATCTTTTTAGAATCCTGTTTTATTTTGGTTTGATGGGGTCTTTGTTTGAGTGAAGTGAACAAGTAGCCCTGTCATGGCCGTGGTGATGTATGTGGATTAAGCCAGTAATAACGTTGCTTGCTTTGTTTTTTTCTTGTTATAATCGATTTTTTAAGAGGCTGCATGGAAAACCTCAGTTTTCTTTTTATTGCTATTGGCGCAATACTCCAATTATTTCGTCGAAGTTGCAGTGCTGGTTTGCGCGTCGGAATCCTGGAGTTACTTGCAATCCTCACCGTGGTGGCTGTGGCGTTGGCGAGTTGGCTTGACATCTTCGTCGGGCCATTGGGTGACGCTCGCCGATATCATTCGACCATTAACGCTTGCGCTGGATCGATGCCACCTTGTGGAACTAAGCTACACGAGATGCTGTGGAGCATTTTCTCCTCAGTACTCGGGCCAGTGTGGGCTCTGGTTTATGGGTATACTGTTGCCACTGCACTATCTCTGATCGCGCGTACTCGGGTCCTATCAGTGCACAAACCAATACTAGCGATCTTGTTTATTTACTCAGCCTATCAGATTGGTAACGGTATGGCAGAGGGTACCTTTGTACTGCTGCTCCTGATAGGAGTTGTGGCGTTGCACTCTAAGCATTTTATCTCTGGTGCACTGGGGTTGTTTTCAGCTTTTTTCGCTCATCTTGGCAATGCTCCTTTTGTGCTTTACCTTTTGCGATTCCCCCGCAGTTGGCCATTACTAGCGTTAATCCTAGGCCTTTTGCTGGTGCTAATTGCCTTTTTGGGAGTGGTTGAGTTAAATGATATTTACTCAATTGTCAATAAGGCAGGAGCGTTGGCCTCGCGAGAAGCGACATTCGCAGCGGTAGAAACTAAGGCTAATGTCTCTGTCCAAGGTGCCGACACCTCTTATGCCGATATTTTGTTCAACATGGGGTTCCCCTATGCCCCTAAGTCGTTGATTTATTCAGTGTTGTTGTTCCTCGCGCCAATCCTTGCTGGTGGAGATGCTATTACCTTTGTTCTTGGCGCGATTAGTACGGTGATGACGATTTCGACAATTTGGTTGGCTCGCAAGCATAAAACCTTACTGCTTATTTTTGCGTTGTCAGTGATTGTCTTTGGCCTGGCGAGTTTTACACCTGGCATAGGGCTGCGCCATAAGGTGCCTCTTTTCTTGTTCATGCTGATGGTGCAGCATCCTGATAGCTTAAGAGACTTACTTCTTAAGAATGGTGGCTATATGCGTAGATTTTAAGTTGTTAAATGTATTTTAAGTGCCTCTTAAGGTTTGTTGCGATGCCTTTCTTCAGGCAATATATTTATATTCATATTTTATGTGTGTTTTGACGGCTTGTTCTTCTTTTTAGCTATAAAGTTTTTTTATAAATTGCGAGCTGCTGATTCACATTTTCTGGTGTTAAATGCTTTCTAGGTCAAGAGTATGAAATGTGTTTTTTTAGCCAATAGTGCTTGGTATTTGAAAAATTTTCGCCTAGGTACATTGCGGAGTTTTTCGCATCGCTCGGATGTGGTGTGTGTCTTTCCAGTTGGTAATGATGACAGGTTGTTGGATGATGAGTTCTCGGTTTCAAGAATAACTATGCAGGCAGCAGGGAAGAATCCTATAAGGGAGCTCCAGGCATTATATTCGTTGTGGCGCGCTTTTAGGCTTCATAATCCGGACGTTGTTTATTCTTTTAATCCAAAAACCAATCTTTATGCGCTTTTTGTTTGTTGGATGTTACGCATTCCCTGTGTTCCCAATGTCTCAGGAGTGGGGGTGGCTTCACAGCTCAGAGGCCCATTAGGAGTGATATACGATTTGTTAGCTGGGTTCTCTTATCGCCGTGCAACCCATGTTTATTTTCAAAATCGCGACGACTACAACACTTTCATTAAACGAGGTTGGGTGTTGCCGGAAAAAGCGGAACTAATACCTGGATCAGGTGTCGACCTTTCTCGCTTCCAATCAACACCGCGACAATGTGGACCACTGCGCTTTTTGATGGCAGCTCGTCTTATAAAGCAAAAAGGCGTAATAGAGTATCTGGAAGCGGCACAAGCTTTGCTTGATGAAGGTTTTCAAGTTGAGTTTTGGTTGGCGGGCGTTAGTGATAACTCTAGTCGAGCAGTTGATTCTCAATTAATCGAGGCCTTTGCAAAGCAACCGGGTATTGAATTTTGCGGTCATGTGGAAGATATGCCGGCTATACTGTCTCAAGTTGATTGTGTCGTTTTGCCATCTTATTATCCGGAGGGCATTCCGCGTAGCCTCATTGAAGCTGCGGCTGCCGGCAAGGTGATCATTACTACGGATACCCCGGGGTGTCGTGATATCGTTGACCGAGAAAGAAATGGATTCTTAATCCCACCCGAGTCCGTTAAGGGGCTTTCTGACGCAATGAAACATATTATCAGTCTGTCTCCGGAGAGTCTTTCTGAAATGAAGGCGGCTTCAAGGGCGTTTGCTGAGTCTCGCTTTGATGAAAATATTGTGATTAAAAGCTACGTAGAATCCGCTGAGCGCATAGCCAGTGAATAGTTAAAAATACCTTCTCCACTGTGGGTTTAAAAAACGGTCCTCCTTTATGAAGCTCCTTATAACCGGAATTGCCGGCTTTATAGGCCACGCTGTGGCTCAACGTCTCGCTTGTCAAGGTCATGACATTGTAGGTATCGATAATCTTAATGATTACTACGATGTTAAGCTTAAATATGCGCGGCTGGCCAGCCTAGCAGATTGTAAAGATGTGCGTTTTGTTGAGCTTGATTTGTCTGACCGGGAGCGCATGGCGCAATTGTTTGGAGATGAAAAATTTGATCGTGTGATTCACCTCGCAGCTCAGGCGGGGGTACGCTACTCGCTGGACAATCCCCATGCTTACGCAGACTCCAACTTGGTTGGGCACCTTAACGTGCTGGAAGGATGCCGTCACCATGAAGTTCAGCATTTAGTTTATGCATCTTCTAGCTCAGTGTATGGCATGAATCAAAGGGTGCCATTTTCTACCGACGATAATGTGGACCACCCTATTAGCCTTTATGCGGCTACTAAGAAAGCCAACGAGCTGATGGCACACACCTATTCACATCTTTATAGTTTGCCCACTACTGGTTTGCGTTTTTTTACCGTGTACGGCCCTTGGGGGCGGCCCGACATGGCGATGTTTAAGTTTACCAAGGCAATCTTTGAGGGGCGGCCTATTGACGTTTATAACCATGGTGATATGTCACGGGACTTTACTTACATCGACGACATCGTCGAGGGCGTGGTGCGTATTTTGAACGTTATCCCTGAGCGTGCTGATGGCGGAACGTCTCATGATGTGACGCCCTCTGGCAGCGCACCCTATGCTCTCTATAATATTGGACACGGTAGCCCGGTAAGTTTGATGGATTTTGTGCATGCCGTAGAGGCTGCTACTGGAAGGAAAGCTGAATATAACTTTATGCCGATGCAGCCGGGAGATGTGCCGCGTACCTTTGCTGATACTGAGGCACTATACGAAGCCACCGGCTACCAACCACAAATTGATGTAGAAGAAGGGGCCCGCCGGTTCGTTGATTGGTACCGCGAGTACTATCGAATCTGATTTTATGCTCCTATCTTCACGGATTCGTATCCTTGGCCTAACGCCACGTATTGACAGCAACACTGAGTATAAAAACAGTCTTTGGATGCGATAAAGAGAGCCAAAGGAAGGCAATCGCCATTTTTGCCTACGGCTGACTCTAGACGTAGCATGGCAAGTCGGTGGTTCTCGATGGTCATAACTTTTCTCGCCGAAGGCCGTCAATGATGCGGGTCTGATGTACTATGCCGTGGGACGGGGCCGTCAGTTAACGAACGGCGATACTAGGGCGCCATAGGCCATCCTTTTACAGCATCGCCCTAGGAGTTCTATACCCCCGTGGCGATGCAGGCTTGCAGAGTAAGAAGGTCTAGCTGATCAATAGCTGATTGCGCAGATGCTCAATAATGGCATCGGCAGCCTCTTCGGTGTTGATTTCAGCTGCCTTGATGTGAATATCCGGTGCCTCGGGCGCTTCATACGCAGAATCGATGCCGGTGAAGTTCTTCAGCTCTCCTCGCCGGGCTTTCTTGTATAGCCCCTTGGGGTCACGGTCTTCGGCTACATCTAGCGGGGTGTCGACGAAGATCTCGATAAATTCTCCATCCTCCACTAGGTCCTTAGCTAACTGCCGCTCGCTACGGAAGGGCGAGATAAAGGCCGTCAATACGATCAGGCCGGCATCCACCATCAGTTTGGCTGTTTCGCCTACACGGCGAATGTTCTCGACTCGATCAGCATCCGTGAAGCCCAGGTCACGGTTGAGGCCGTGGCGGACGTTGTCACCATCCAGAAGGTAGGTGTGCTGGCCTGCGGCATGTAGCTTTTTCTCGACCAGGTTGGCAATGGTCGATTTTCCGGCCCCTGAGAGCCCGGTGAACCAAAGCACGGCAGGGCGCTGATTCTTGGCAGTGGCACGTGCCTGCTTGTCGACATCCACGTGCTGCATGTGAATGTTCTGGCTGCGGCGCAGTGCAAAGTGCAGCATACCGGCGCCGACCGTGTTATTGGTCATTCGGTCGATGAGGATGAAACCGCCAGTATCCTGGTTGTCCTTGTATGGGTCGAAGGCGACCGGGCGGTTCAGGCTCAAGGTACAAACGCCGATGGCATTGAGGTCCATCTGCTTGCCAGCGGTGTGCTCGAGCGTATTGACGTTAATCTGGTATTTGATGTCTGTGATGGTCGCTGAGACGGTCTGCGTACCGAGCTTCATCAGATAGGGGCGACCGGGCAGCAGTGCTTGTTCATGCATCCAAACGATGGTGGTCTCAAACTGGTCGGCTGTTTGAGCCGGCTGATCCACGCCCGAAATCACATCGCCGCGTGAAATATCGATTTCATCGTCCAGCAGCAAGGTGACGGATTGACCGGCGACGGCCTCATCCAGATCGCCATCGAAGGTATAGAGGCGCTTGACGGTGCTGTTCTTGCCGGATGGCTGTACGCGAATCGCATCGCCCGGTTTCACGCGGCCACTTGAAATCATCCCGCTGAAGCCACGGAAGTCCAGGTTAGGGCGGTTGACCCACTGTACCGGCATGCGGAAAGGCGTGCGTTGCAGGTGTGCTTCGTCTATCTCGACGGTTTCGAGATAGGCCATCAGCGTTGGGCCGTGATACCAGGGCATGTGGTGGCCATGCTCGATGACGTTATCGCCCTTTAGCGCCGACATCGGGATAAAGGTGATCTTTTCCAGACCGAGCTGCCGTGCCAAGTCGCGGTATTCCTCGACGATTTCGTCGAATCGAGCCTGCGAGTAGTTCACCAGGTCCATCTTGTTGATCGCCACCACCACATGGCGCATGCCAATCAATGACATCAGGAAGCTGTGGCGGCGGGTCTGCGTCAGGATGCCGTGGCGGGCGTCGACCATCAGGATGGCGGCATCGGCCGTCGAGGCGCCGGTCACCATGTTGCGGGTGTACTGCTCGTGCCCGGGCGTATCGGCGACGATAAACTTGCGCTTATCGGTGGAAAAGTAACGGTAGGCCACATCAATGGTGATGCCTTGTTCGCGCTCGGCGGCCAGGCCGTCCACCAGCAGGGCGAAGTCCATGTCGCCGCCCTGGGTGCCGTACTTGCGCGAGTCGTCTTCGATGGCCGCTAGCTGATCCTCGAACAACAGCTTGGATTCGAACAGCAGCCGCCCAATCAGTGTGCTTTTGCCGTCATCCACGCTGCCACAGGTAATGCAGCGCAGCAGGCCCTTGTTTTCGTGTGACTTGAGGTAGCCCTCGATGTCACCGGCGATCATGTCGGAAGCGTGTGCCATCAGAAATACCCCTCTTGCTTTTTCTTTTCCATGGATGCGGCACTGTCGTGGTCGATGACGCGGCCTTGACGTTCGGATGTTCTGGTGAGCAGCATTTCCTGAATGATCGCCGGTAGCGTGTCGGCCTCGGATTCCACGGCACCGGTCAACGGGTAGCAGCCCAGGGTGCGGAAGCGCACTTTGCGCATCATGGGTACTTCGCCTGGCTCCAGCGGCATCCGTTCATCGTCGACCATGATCAGGGCGCCATCACGTTCAACGACAGGCCGTTCTGCGGAGTAGTAGAGAGGAACGATGGGGATGTTCTGCAAGTAGATGTACTGCCAGATATCCAGCTCGGTCCAGTTGGAGAGCGGGAACACGCGTATTGATTCACCCTTGTGCTTGAAGGTGTTGAAAACCTTCCAGAGTTCGGGGCGTTGGTTCTTTGGGTCCCAGCGGTGCTGAGCGGTGCGAAACGAGAAAACACGCTCCTTGGCGCGGGACTTTTCTTCATCGCGACGGGCGCCGCCGAAGGCGGCATCGAACCCGTACTTGTCCATTGCCTGCTTGAGGCCTTCGGTCTTCATTACATCGGTATGAATCGCCGAGCCGTGGGTGAATGGGTTGATATCCTTCTCGATGCCTTCTGGGTTGATATGCACCAGCAGGTCCATGCTCGCTTCCTCGGCCATCCGGTCTCGGAACTCGTACATGGCACGAAACTTCCAGCGGGTGTCCACGTGGAGCAGTGGGAAAGGAGGAGGCGAGGGGGCAAATGCCTTGCGCGCAAGATGCAGCATCACGGCGCTATCCTTACCGACGGAATAGAGCATCACCGGGTTCTCGGACTCGGCGACCACCTCGCGCATGATCTGGATGCTCTCGGCCTCGAGGCGTTGAAGATGGGTGAGTGTCGTCATCGTTGTTCCATTTGGTCGTAAATGCCGTAAATAATAGTAAATGCCCGGCTTATCGTAGTCGTGCGCCCGCTTATAGCTTGCTGTTGGGCGGTACGCCGAGAAGTTGAAAGTCAGTGTGTTGCTCGAGCCAAGTGGTGATCTCTGCGCTTGCCTTGAAAAAGGCCCCATGGAAAATCAGTGCTGTCGGGCCCTGCTCGGCCAAGCGCTTGAACAATTCAATATAGTCTTTGGCCTTTGGTGGCGTTGCAAAGCGGCAGGTGTGCAGCACGCCGTGCTTGCCATGCACATACAGCTGGTAGCAAGGCGCCTGACGATCGTTTGAATTTGTGACGACGCGCACACCTCCCAGCCAGTGGGTACCGCCAAGGCTACGCACTCGCTCAAGAACCGGCTGTACTTGCTGATGCAGCCACCGCCCTTTGCGCGAACGCTTTGTCGCGGTCTCAAGTGACATGGGCGCCGGTTTAAGATTCCGCGCCTCCAGCCAGTGTTCTACGGCGCGCTGAGAGACCTTTTGTCCAGTCTCATCGCTGAGTGCCTCTGCCAGCTCCCGGCTAGTCCAGCCGGGACTATTATTGGCGGGCCACCGAGATATCCGCTGCCACAGGTATTCTCTTTCAGACTCGCCCAGCGTCTGGGTGTTGCCCTTGTGACGGCCACGAGGGCGGACCGGTACCGCTTGCCAGCCTCCTTCCCTAAAGGCCTTCCAGGCGGCTGAAACCGTCGGTGCAGATAGCCCGGTGCGTTTTGCCGTGCTGGCTACTGTCAGGCCATCAAGGCGTAAGCGAACTGCCTCTAGACGGCGTTGGTTGAGCATTTCAGGCGATAAATGTTTAGCGCTCATTGATTTTTCAATGCACTGAAATTAAAGAGAAAAAAATTGGCTTTCGCGCTGCGGGTGCATGGCTGTTCGACATCATCATAAAAGGCCCCGTAAACTCCCACAAGTTTCTTGCAGCCTTCAAGGATGAATCGGATGACAGCTTGGTTGGTACTGCTTTCCTTGGCCGGCCTTTTGGCCTTACTGGTGTCGGGTTTGGTGCGGCCTGCCATCGCCTTCGTCACCATGGCCGCTGGCTACCTGGTCTGTGGATTGGTGGATACCACTGTGCTTCTTCAGCAATACACCAACCCGGCCTTGGCCACCTTGCTGTTGCTGCTGCTTGTGTCATTAGCCTTGGAGCGCTCACCGTTGCTTGACTGGGTGTCGAAGCATCTTCTGCAAGGACATCCTGATAAGGCGGTCGTGAAGTTGATGGGCGTCAGTGCCGTTCTTTCGGCTTTTCTCAATAATACGGCCGTGGTCGCGAGTTTCCTGAGTACGATTTCACGGCAAGACCGCATTGCCCCGTCCCGGCTGCTGATCCCGCTTTCCTATGCTTCCATTCTGGGTGGGATGACGACTCTGGTGGGGACCTCGACCAACCTAGTGGTCAATTCTTTCGCGATGGGCAGCGCAGGCATCGAACTTGGTATGTTTCAGTTCAGCCTGGTGGGGGTGCCCGTGGCTCTGCTGACTTTTATGGTGTTGGTATGGCGAGCAGGAACATTGCCACATCATCACCCGGAGGAGGCTGAAGATAAGCTTTCCTATTTCCTGGCGGCCGACCTCGAGCGAAGCTCCGAGTTGATTGGCAAGAGCATAGAAGCCAATGGTTTGCGCAGCCTGGATGGCCTCTATCTGCTCGAGATTGAGCGGGAAGGGCGGCTGATCACTCCCGTGGGGCCGGAAGAAGTGCTGCATGCTGACGACACGCTGGTATTCACCGGCGCGGTGAGCAAGGTGCAAGCGCTCCAGCGTTTCCCGGGGCTCAAGCTATTTGGGCACCACGCCGATGACCTGCTGGCCACCAACCTGATGGAAGTCGTGGTCTCGCATGAATCGGAGCTGTCGGGACGCACGTTGCAGGAAGTCGATTTTCGCAGCATGTTCAATGCTGGGGTGGTGGGCATTCGCCGTGGGGGTAAACGCCTGGAGGGCCAGTTGGGGCAGATTCCACTGCGAGTGGGTGACTGTCTATTGATGGCGGTAGGGAGCGACTTTCATCAGCATCGTAATCTGGATCGCAACTTTCACTTGCTGAGCGGCAGCCCCACCCGGCCACGTCTGAGTACCTGGGAAAGTGGCTTGACCCTGGCGGGGTTTGCGGGCGTGATTGGGCTATCAGCGCTTGAGCTTTTACCTCTTTTCCATGGCCTGCTGTTGATGATGGGGGGATTGTTGCTGGGGGGTGTGCTGAGCCCTTCAGAGTTGCGTCGACGCTTCCCCTTCGAGCTTTGGATGATCATTGGCTCGGCACTGGCTATTGCTCAAGGATTGGAGACATCTGGCGCAGCAGACCTGCTGGCCGGTGGCATGCAGGCAGTGTTCACTGGTCACGGCGTGTATGGCGCATTTATCGGCTGCTATTTCCTGACGCTACTGCTAACCGAGACGGTGACCAACAATGCTGCGGCGGCCTTGGCCTTCCCTGTCGCCTGGACCACTGCCCAGGCCTTGGGCGTCGACCCCATGCCCTTCATCATGGCCGTGGCCTATGGGGCCAGCGCCTGCTTCTTGATTCCCTATGGGTATCAGACGCATCTGATGGTCTACTCGCCGGGGCGGTATAGCCTGAACGACTTTCTACGTATTGGTGCCCCGGTCAGCGTTGCCTACTCGGCAGCTGTCCTCGTATTGACGCCCATCGTCTTTCCTTTCTGAGAGGGTATCTGCAGCGGCCGAAGTGAAGCACGCCCCATCCTCCGTGTACAATGGAACGATAACTTGAAGCGCTAAGCCGCAGATTCCATTTTGGGATGGGTTCCGAGCGCGTAAAGGGCGTGGTCCTAGTGTACTGTACGATAAGATGCGGAGATCCAATAAAGGCATGGATGTGACATACCCTTACGAACGTCGCCACTCCCGGTGGTATGAGCAACTCCTGCTGGGCTTGCCTTTCCAGGTATTGGTCGGTCTGCCGCTGGTCATCGCGCTGCCGGCACTTGAGCGCTGGGGATGGGGGTTCTGGCAGACCATGCCGGACTACCGCCTCAACACCATCGTGGCGATCGGCTTGGCCTTCGTTGCTATTACCCTGTGCTTGCGTCGGTTTGCACGCTTTCCTGGCGTGCAGGTGGCCGCTTATATTTTGCCCACCGTCAGCTTGGCCTTTCTCGTGGTGGTTGCCATCCTCTTCTTCACTAGGGAAGAGTACACGCGCCAAGTGCTGTTCACGGGCTATCTGGCCTCGCTATTGTGGTTCTTCGCCGGTTACTTCATTGGTCGGCGCTATCGGCGCATGAAGATCGCGGTGGTGCCTGTGGGCAATGCCTTGCAATTGAAGCCCACAGCGAGGATAGAGCTTCGTCAGCTAGGTACCCCTGAGCCGGATGGCACCCGCTATGACGCCATCGTGGCTGACCTGAGAAGTGAGGATTTGGGCGCCGAATGGGAGAAGTTTTTGGCCCAATGCACCCTATGCAGAATTCCGGTGTATCACGTCCGCCAGATGCATGAGTCGATCACCGGTCGTGTCCAGGTCGACCATCTTTCGGAGAACGAGTTTGGCTCTCTGCTGCCATCAGCCATGTACGGCGGCCTGAAACGATGTGCTGACTTGCTGGGCGCGTTGCTGCTGCTGCCCGCTCTTGCCCCCATCATGTTGCTTACAGCCTTGGCGATAAGAAAGGATAGCCCCGGTCCTGCGCTGTTTCTTCAGGAGCGCATGGGGTATCGAGGTGTTCCGTTCAAGGTCTACAAGTTTCGCAGTATGTATATCGATCGGGAGGGCAAGGGCTTCACCGATGGTGACGACGACCCTCGGATCACCCCGGTTGGCAAGGTGATTCGCAAGTACCGCCTCGATGAGCTTCCACAGTTGTTCAATGTGTTGAAAGGGGAGATGAGCTTTATTGGCCCTCGTCCTGAATCCATGCAGCTCTCCGAGTGGTACGAGCGCGACGTGCCTTTCTTCCGGTATCGCCATGTCGTCCGGCCGGGTATTTCCGGGTGGGCTCAGGTCGAGCAGGGTTATGCTGCCGAGGTTGATGGCATGACCACTAAGCTTCAATACGACTTTTACTACATCAAACACTTCTCGCTGTGGCTTGATGTGCTGGTGCTTTTCAAGACCGTCAAGACGGTGTTTACCGGTAATGGCGCTAGGTAAGGGCGTAAGGGCCTTGAAAAATGACGTTGTTGAGGGCGGCCATGTGCCGCCCTTTTTTATTGGTCTTTTAATTAGCCTGAGTTTATTAGCTTGAATCTATTACCCGAGATTCAGGCTGCGTACCAGCAAGCCCAGTGCCAGAGTGGCTGATACGCTGAGCAGGGTGCCTAGCAGCACGTACTCGGTGAGCTTGCGATCGCTGCTTTCGCGTAGGTCGCCGAAGCGCAGTACTGACTTCGCTGTCAGCAGGAAGCCCACGGCAGTTAGCTCGTCCAGCAGTACGAGCGTTAGTACCAGAAAGCGCTCGAGCATGCCGATGCGGGCTCCGGCCGCCGCCAGAGTGCCGGGGTCGTTGACCTCATCGCTCCAGGGGCGCATGGCCAGGGCGATGGCGATGGCCATCGGCCGGGTCACCAGCAGGTAGGCGCCGGCCAGTGTCAGGGCTCTTGGGGTGGTTATCCAGGCGAACATCTCGAAAAGAGGCTGTAGGCTGCCTAGCCAGGTGAGCCATAGCCCGAGTATTACCAGCAGGTGTAACAGCTGGTCGAGTAGGAACCACCTCAGCCGGTTCGAATCAAGGTATGTCTTGCCAAGGTCGATCAGTGCATGGCTAATCGCCACGAAAAGCGTGCCGGCCAGAATGATGCCCAGCCCGCTGCCGGCGAGCGTGAGTACCAAAGCCGTGAGCAAACCATGCAGGCATGCATGCCAGTAAAGGGCCGGCGACAATAGCTTGTGGCGCTGTTTCGATTCGACCCATCGGTGCGGCTGAAATAGAAAATCGCCACTTAGATGGGCTAGCACCAGGCCGAGCAGTGTCGCCATTTCTGGGGAAGTCATTCGTCAGGTTGCTCCGTGGCCAGGCGCTGTTGGAAAAAGTTCAGCGTATCGGCGAGCATTGTCCAGCGGGCGGCACGCAGGCGCTTGTGAACGCTTGGTTGGCGGATGCCTAGCCGCTCGGCTATGGCCTGCTGGGACTCATCGTGCCACAGCTTGAGAAAGGCGATCTCAGCGGAGTAGTGAGACCAGCCATCGATCAGCTCATCCACATAGCGGACCAGCAGCGTCATGGCAGCGTCATGAGGGGCATCGGCCTCAGTCAGTGCCAGGTGAGCGTCACTTTCGCTTATGGCGTCCAGTGCTTTGCCAGATGCGATGAACACCGGCCCGTCGGCGGATGCCAGGGGGCTACCGGGCTGCCACTCGTTATGACCAACGGCCACCGCAACTCGGGCATCCCAGCGTTGGTCTTGTGAGTGCATGATCAGCTCGGCACGCAGAGCCACAGCGGCATGCAGGGCCTCGCTGGTGCAGGGGATGGCCAGTTGGAAGCCATCGCCACGGTAGCGCTCGAAACGGCCGCCATAATGCTTGGCAAGGCGTGACAAGCTGGCATCCAGCACCCGGTAAAGCGCGGTTATATCGCTGATCCGCTGTGATGCGATGATGTCGCCGGTCAGCACGGCAAGGGGCTGCCTCATGGAGTGCTCTCTCATAACCCGGTTTGCCTTTTAAGATAGCCTTATATGGCTATTTGTCAAATATATAGCCTATATGGGTTATTAATTCGCAATATTCTATTAAACCGCTATGCCCTAACGTCGCCGAATCGGTCTACGCTAGATGCTCGGCGGCCTGCGCCGTGAATCGCTTGTGCATGGGCCTTATGCATGGGCCTTATGCATGGGCCTTATGCATGGGTCTTATGCATGGGTCTTATGCATGGGTCTTGTGCATGAGGTTAGTGCATGGGACTTGTGAACGGATTTTGTGCATGCGTCACGAGGCAGTCTCGCCTAGCTGGCTCGCTGGCCTAGATGTCGGCTTCAATGCCAGGTATTACGCCAGGCTTGAAAACAGGCTGTTCGCCGCTATCATATCGCCCAAGGTCGGCGGCATCTGCCGTCGGTCTGTTTACCAATGCTCGCTTCGCACCCCGCCCAGCCTTGGCTGGGCGGGGTTTTTCTTGATCTACCAAGGGAGATCCTATGACTGATACAGCCGCTCAAGATACTCAGGACGACGCGCTGGTTCGTGCCATCACGCTGCAGATGGAAGTCGATGAGCTAAAGGCTGACGTTCAGCAGCTCAAGAAAGAGGCGCAGCAGGCCCAGAAGGCGCGCGACAAGGCCAAGCACGAAGCCGAGCAGTTGCGTACCCGTAACGCCAAGCTCAGTGACAAGCTTGATGCCGCAAAGAAAGACGCGAAGCAGGCCAAACACCTGGCGCGCGAAGAATTGCAAAAGGCACGTGCCAAGCAGGACGCCAAGCGTGGGAAGGCGGCCAATAGCGGCGCTGATGAAGAGGCACCGTCGGTCACCAGTGACGATGGCAAGGTCAAGGTGTCGCTGACCAATGACCAGGTCCAGATTGCGCAGCCGCCGCACTACGTTATTAGCAGCACTCCGCTGAGCGAGAGTGACCAGCATCAGCTTGAATTCTGCGACCTGATCACCGCAGTTCGCGATAGCGAGTACGGCGAGTTCGTGGACCAGGCTTCTCAGGCGATGGCGGCTCGCTGGCGTGAGCAAAACCAGTGCTTGAGGGTCGAAGACCTGGAACTGCCGACAAAGGTTGCGGCAACACTGGCCGAAAATGGGCTCGTGATGATCAGCGACATTGAGAGCCGCCATGCAGCCGGCACTCTGGCCGACATCAAAGGGATCGGCCCTGCAGCCATCGAACAAGTGGACAAGGCGTTGACCAGCACGTCCTGATTGGCGCATTGGGCGGCTCGAGTGCATAGCGATCAGCCAGCCTAGGGGCTGGCCTTGTTGGTAGGCTGTTTGTGGTCTGGCTGGTGGACATCTACCGGATATCTAGCCGGTAGGTCTAAGCCAGGGCTAGGTTTACTTTGCCTGAGGACTGCTAGGTGTTACCAACACAGTTTTGAGTCCAATTAGCCGCTAGCTGTAAGGGTTTTCGCGCTGTAGGCCTTTATGCCGAGTACGGGACTATCCTGAATAATAAGTGGCTCTGACTAGTAAGAGAGATGGAGGAAATGATAATGGTGGTGCTTGACAATGTTTAGCGGTACGCAGGTTGCTGGCGGAAGATACGAGCGGTTTGTTCGCAACTGTGGTTGGATTGCATTATCAGTTTACATTTTCTCCTGGTTTTCTAGCCTTGATGTGTCGCGTGCGGCAGAGGTGATCTTTATCCTCTGCTTCATCTTTCTTTGGTTTCGCGAACCAGACAGGAAAATAAGATACAATTGGGTGTTTCTCGTTTTTTTGGCCTTCGTTGTGCTAGAGGTGTTCGTGTATTTCTTCGCGATCGAGAGATTTCCTGGCTTCGCAGATGGTCAGCTTAAGGGCGCCAGGCATATAGCCAAGCTATTCCTATGTATCGCTGTGGCTTGGTGGCTGAGGGGGTCTGTAAGAGCAGCTATCTATCTTGCAGCTATATTTGTTGCTGGGTTCTTGTTTGCATTGCTGATTGGCTTTGACTCCAGCCAATGGCTCATGGGGTTCCAAGGGCATCGCGTTGGTTTCGGTTTTACCAATTCGCAACATACGGCAGTATATTTTGCAATGGCGTTGGTCTTTTCGGTGTGTTGGTGCTGGTACTGCTACCAGAAAAGTACCTCCATCTTATTGCTGTTGCTCCCCGCAGGACTCGTAATTCTCTCGATAGTGGGTGTTATTATCACACAGACTCGAGCTGTCTGGTTGGGTTGCTTTATTATATTGTTATTAATCTCTGTGGTGGCTGTTTTTTTAAAGAAAAAAGAAGCTCTAACACTGCTTTCTGCTCCAAAGTCAGGCCTGTTTTTTTTTCTTGGCGCTATATTGTCGGTGGTGCTTATATGGCAGTTCTCTCCGCTAATAGAGAAACGGCTGGGATATGAAAATCAGGTGATCGAAGACCTTGTCGAAGGTAACCTGCAGAACATTTCGTACGGTAGTATTGGCAACCGAATCAATACATGGCGATACGCTATTGAAAAAATCCAGGAGCGCCCCTTGACCGGCTGGGGTGGTGAAAGTCGTAAACCCTTGATTGATGAGGGTCCTTTTCCGGATAGGGTGAAAAAAAGATACGGACATTTCCATAATGGCTATATCGACATTACTCTTGCATACGGGCTGCTGGGTTTCTCGCTATTAGCTATATTGACTTGGATGTCGTTGAAGGGTGTGTTTAGCCTGTGGCGTCAAGGTGAGCCGATTTTGTTCTTTGGTTTACTGTCTGCTTGGGGGCTTTTCTTTGTCGTCAACCTTTTCGAGTCTTATATAATTTTCAAAACTGGACTCTATATCTATTTGGTGTTGGGTGGTATTGGCCTTTCTTTCTATCTTTTCGGAGTGAAGCGCCATGAGTAACACCGAGTTCGTGGATATTGTGCTAAGCGCTGACGAGCGCTATGCCCCTTATGCCGCTGTGGTTATGGCATCAGCACTGGATCATGCTCATGAACCATCCCGCTTTCGCTTTCATATGTTGACGACCGGGATAAGTGAGGATGTTCAAGCTGGCTTGAAAGCTGTCGTTTCAGCTTACAAGGCCCAGATAGTTTTCAGTGTGGTGTCCCGCTCTGAGATCGAAAGTCTCGCATCAGGTCGCTTTGGTGCTGCCGCTTTACTGCGCTTGTACATGCAGGATTACTTGCCGGCCGACTGCAAGCGAGTTATCTACTTGGATTGTGACGTGCTCGTGATGGAGGACCTAGCGGTACTCTGGGAGGTGCCGCTGGAGCAGCATGTGATGGCCGCTGCCATGGACTTGTGCCGAGGTTCCGTCGGCCGCCAGCGTAGAGATTTCACGTCTTACTTCAACTCGGGCGTGATGCTGATTGATCTGATGGCGTGGCGTGATGAACAGGTGGCCAATAGGGCCGTTAAATACCTTAAAACGCATCAAGATTCGCCTTTCCCCGATCAGGATGCCTTGAATCATGTGCTAGAAGGGAGGTGGAAGCGGCTTGAGGCTCAATGGAATTTTCAGCCTACCGCTTATGCTGCAGTCGAAAAGCGGTATGCCCACCTAGCGGCCTACCATGAGGAAATGAAAAGGGCCGTGGCCTTTCCGTGTGTCGTGCATTTCATCGGCGGTGTGAAGCCCTGGAATCCAGAGAGCACTCACCCATTGGCCGCAGAGTTTATACGCTATTCAGCCCAGACCCCGTGGCCCATCAATGCTCGCGAGCTGCGAAAGCAATTGCCTTGGAAAAAGCGTTTGCGTTTATGGCTGAAGCGGCCGAAGCAATTGAGCCGGAAAAGGCGAACCAAGAACATTTGATGCCTCAAGTGGCGGGTAGACGTCAGCCATTCTTTGTTCCCAGGTAGCGGGCCACCATGGTCTCTTCCGAGAAGTCCTTGAGCCATTCCGGTTTGACCTCATAACCGCCTTGGCCAAGGACTTCTTGCATCTTGCTCGCCAAGCCTTCCGCGCTGTGTTCCGCGATGCCGATTTCAAGCTCGCCCTTGAGAATCTCGCGGATGCCGCCAGGGCAGTCCACTGAGACCACCGGCGTACCGCAGGCCAAGGCTTCGCTTAGTACGATGCCCATGCCTTCTATTCTCGAGCTCAAGACGAAAAGGCGGGCCGCGCGCATCCAGGGGTAGGGGTTGCGTTTGGTGCCGGCAAAGGTGACGCGCTCGGCAATGCCGAGCCTGCGTGCCTTGTCTTCGAGTGCTGCCTGTAGGTGGCCTTCGCCGATAATGACAAGCCGCTCTTCGGGCGTGGCCTTGGCATAGGCTTCAAGCAGTAGCTCGTGGTCCTTTTGAGGCACCAGCCTTGCCACGTTGAGGATGAAGGGCTCGTCGGGAATACCGGAGTCTTCCTCAAGCATCAATGACTGGATGCGTTTCACCGGGCAGGCATTGATGATGCGCTCTAGTGATAGCGGCGTCAGTTGGAAGCGTTGGCAGTAAGCTTGGGCTGAGTCCACTACCCCTTGGGAAACGCCCACCAAGTGGCGTTTGTTCAGAAGGCAGCGCGCAAAAAGGCGTTGCTGCCAATGAGAGCCTTTGAAATTGACGCCATTCTCCAGCACGAAGCATGCGCGCTCGTCACGGAAGCTCCAGATCCCCTCGTAGGTGCCCAGGCCGCGAAAGATCAGCCGATCCACCTTGCCGTGTTGCTTTTCAAAGCGCTTCAGCCAGGCCCTGAATACAAAACCACCCAGCCAGCCAGTCCATACAAAGTGAGAGCGACGGATCAGCGGGTTGAGGATCAAACGGGAGATCAGTTCGACCAGTAGGCCAACACCGGTCAAGCGGATAAGGCGTTGAATCGGCACCACATGGCTGATGACGTCAGGGTGATCGGGGGTGAGGACCTGATCCCGGTCGCGCCAGGTGACGATGTGTGATTCGTGCCCGGCATCGGCGAGAGCATCGGCAAGCGTAATGGCCATTCGTTCCATGCCGCCCATCTTGAGGCTTCTGACGATAACAAGAGTGCGCATGTAACCTCGGCGTTGGCGGGGTGGGGCTGAGTCTGTCTATTCTAAAGCGTTCTGGCGATGGCCAAAATGCAAAGGTCTAAAACGCAAAGGCCAAAACGAAAAAAGCCACTCGACAAGGCCGAGTGGCTTTTAATATTTCTGGTCGGAGCGACTGGATTCGAACCAGCGACCTCTGCAACCCCATTGCAGCGCGCTACCAAGCTGCGCCACGCTCCGACTCTGGTACTCGGCAGTGCCTTTCGGCTCCTGTGTCCCGAGAACGAGGCGTATACTAGCGCGAGATGCTGGCGATGGGAAGCCCCTTAAGCGCTTTTTTTTCAAAAGGTTGGCTGAGTGGTTAGTCTGCACCTAGACGAAAGGAGTAGAATGCATCAACGAAGAGTGGAGGAGGGCAGGCATGTCGTTGATCGTTGGGTTTATCATCTTGCTGGGATGCCAGTTTCTGGGCGAGCTGATCGTTCGAGGTTTCGGTATTCCGGTTCCCGGGCCGGTGATGGGCATGGTGATTCTGCTGATCGCCTTGCTGATCAACGGGCGCGTGCCGGATGGCCTTCGTAAGACAGGCCAGGGGCTGTTGAACTATCTGACTCTACTGTTTGTGCCGGCGGGGGTCGGGATGATGGTGCATTTCCAACTGATTCAGGCTGATTTTTGGACGATCATTGTCACCCTGTTCGTCTCCACGGCGGTAACCCTTGCCGTCACGGCCAAGGTCATGATGTGGATGAACCAGCGAGTCGGTGGGGCGGAGAAGGCCAAATGAACTTCGTCGCATTGGACCAAGTCTGGGTCTATCTCTCGGGCAACCCCTTGCTTTCGCTGCTGGTGACGCTGGCAGCATTTTATGTGGCCACGCGAATCAACATCCTGCTTGGCCGCACGCCTCTGCTGCACCCGGTGGTGATTTCGATCGTACTGCTGATCGGTTTTCTGTTGCTCAGCGGCATCGAATACAGCACCTACTTCGAAGGTGCTCAGTTCATTCACTTCCTGCTCGGTCCGGCCACGGTGGCCCTGGCAATACCGCTCTATGATCATCGGGAACGCGTTCGTCGGCTGATATGGCCGGTCATGGTGGCCTGTGTCACCGGCATCGTGACTGCTGTGGGCTCGACCCTTGGCATCGCCATGCTGATGGGAGCGAGCCGGGAGACACTGCTGACGCTTGCCCCCAAGTCGGTGACCTCACCGATTGCGATGGGCATCGCCGAGCAGTTGGGCGGAATTCCCTCGCTGGCAGCGGGGCTGGTCTTACTGACCGGGTCGATCGGCTGTGCCCTGGGGCCTTGGATATTCAGACTGATGCGTATCAATGACCCGACCGTTCAGGGCTTCACCATGGGGCTGGCGGCTCATGGCTTTGGCACGGCGCAAAGTTTCAGTTCTATTGGTGCGCTGGCCGGCGCCTTTGCGGGTCTCGCCATGGGCCTGACGGGGCTGTTGACGGCGTTCCTGTTGCCGCTGATCGTGGCGCTATTGGGGATTTGATCGGCCTGTGAGGCCTCATATCTCTTCCCATACCCGCTGACGAAAGTCCAAGGCCATCTCGTTGACCCTGTTCATCCGATTCAGATGGGCGTTGACGAAATCCTCTATGGCGTCCTGATAACAGCTACCCAATACGGAAGGATCCTTGAGTGTCTGCTGGTCGGACAGGCACTTGATGATCTCCTGCTGGCTGGTGGCGCAGGCGGTCAATAGCTCTGCTTCCATCTGCATGGCATCAAAGAGGGTTTCCATCCATGCAACCTGCATGCGGACAACTGGATTCGCGGCTCCCATCCAATGATGTACCCACCAGTCGATGACCGGGGCGCTTGCGTCCCTAACTGCTACAGGAAACTCGGCGATATTTTCGGGTTTACTGATCATCACTCCTCCTGACATCACGGTCATTGTGAATTCCGATGTCATTCTGTCGGCACCACCCTTGAGTATAGAGGCCGCAGGGCCGCGCACCGTGCGCAAGTGGTGTTCTTCATCCATTCTCTGATGAGAGTCAACTTTTGGTGCGAGAGGCTATCAAGGTGCTCAAGGGCAGCAGGAGGCGGCGATGTGGCAGGTGATCAAGTCGGTGCTGGCAGCCTTCTTCGGGGTGCAGAAGGAGCAGCAGCGCAAAAAGGACTTTGAAGAGGGCAAGCCGGTGACCTTTATCATCGTCGGCCTGTTGATGGCGCTGGTACTGGTGGTAGGCGTCTTCATGCTGGCCATGAGCGCGGCGGAGTAGGCAATGTCTGAAAAGTACTGCGCTCGCCCATACGGCGTTAAAAATCGGCTGGAGCGCCAGCCCGGTCAAGATGCTCATTTACACCCCGTAAACTCCGCTCTTTCGCCGATTTTTGCCTTGTCTGGCCTTCGCTCGTCGACTTTTCAGACACAGCCTAGGGGCGACGTTTCTGTTAGAGCCTCTACTGATTAGAGTCCCTATTGAGTAGAGCCTCTAGTTAGCAGAGCCCCTACTAAGGTAGATGGCTGCGTTTAGTGATTGCGCATACTCTGAATAAGAACATCTCGTCAACCTTTCTATACTCTGCTTAATAGGTTGCTTCCTACTCTGCTTGGCCGTTGCTTACTCGAGCCATAGCGGGTCCTGGCTTCAGCAGTATCTGAACTATGGCAGGAAAGTCAGGAAAGTAAGGGGTGTTAGAAAGGCCAGCGATATCAGCAGTGCGGGCGGTGTGATCGCAATGACCGTGACCGGACAGACAAGGAGGGGCCGATGCGCAAATTGCCTGGTGGGGTGGCAGCCATTGGCGGTGGCGTTTGGCTGACCTTTTCGGCTCTGGCCCATGGCTGGAACATGCCGCTCGGCGTCACGGCCCTGAGTCGCGATATCCATGGCTTGCACATGACGATCTTTTGGATCTGTGTGGTGATCGGCGTCGTTGTCTTCGGCGTGATGTTCTACTCTCTCTTCCGCTACCGTCGCTCAAAGGGCGCCCAGGCCTCGCTTTTCCACGAGAACACCAAGGTTGAAGTGATCTGGACGACGGTTCCCTTGCTGATTCTGATCGGCATGGCACTGCCGGCGACCGCTACCCTCAAGCAGATGTATGACGCCAAGGATGCCGATCTGGACGTGATGGTCACCGGCCAGCAGTGGCGCTGGCACTATGAATACCTCGGCGAAGACGTTGCCTTTACCTCCAATCTCGCCACGCCCCGCGATCAGATCGATGGCGCAGCCGCCAAGGGCGAAAACTACCTGCTCGAAGTGGATGAGCCGTTGGTGCTGCCGGTGGGGCGGAAGGTGCGTTTCCTGCTGACCTCCGATGACGTGGTGCATTCCTGGTGGGTGCCTGATCTCGCCGTTAAGCAGGACGCCATTCCCGGTTTCGTCAACGAAAACTGGGTGCGCATCGAAACGCCCGGTACCTATCGTGGCCAGTGCACCGAACTGTGCGGGCGTAATCATGGCTTCATGCCGGTGGTGGTCGAGGCCATGGAGCCCGATGCCTTTGATAGCTGGCTTGCCGAGCGCCAGCAGGCGGCGGCCAGGGAGGCCAGCGGCGTCGACCGTGAGTGGGCCATGGACGAACTGATGTCGCGCGGCCAGCAGGTCTATGAATCGATCTGCGCTTCCTGCCATCAGGTCGATGGCTCTGGGAATCCGCCGGTCTTCCCGGCACTAGCCAACAATCCGGCTCTGATGGCCGAACGGGATCGGCACATCGCTACCGTCATCAACGGGGTGGCCGGTAAGCCGATGCCGGCCTTCAGCAGTAGCCTGAGCCCGGTGGAGATTGCCGCCGTGATTACCTATGAGCGCAATGCCTGGGGCAACGATACCGGGGATAGCGTGCAGCCGTCGGAGATTCAGGCAAGGCTCGAATAGCCGGCCTGACGGCTCTTGTTCGCGATGCCCGAGTCGCGATCACCCGAATGACAGGAGATACCGATGGCGCCCAAGCTACCTCCACGGTTACCACCACAGCATCCCCTTGAGCAGGCCGGAGAAGCCGCCGGTCCGGCCGGCCATGCCGAGGCAGGTTACCACCACGGCCCCAAAGGCCTGCTGCGCTGGCTGTTGACTACCAATCACAAGGAGATCGGTACGCTCTACCTGATCTTCTCGCTGAGCATGTTCTTCATTGGCGGGATTTTCGCGCTGGTGGTGCGTGCCGAGCTCTTCCAGCCCGGTTTGCAGCTCGTGCAGCCGGAGTTCTTCAATCAGATGACCACCATGCATGGCCTGATCATGGTGTTCGGTGCCGTCATGCCGGGGTTCGTGGGCCTTGCCAACTGGATGATTCCCTTGCAGATCGGGGCGCCCGACATGGCGCTGCCGAGGCTCAACAACTTCAGCTTCTGGCTGTTGCCGGTCGCCTTCACGCTGCTGCTGTCGACGCTGCTGATGCCGGGCGGTGGGCCCAACTTCGGTTGGACCTTCTATGCGCCGCTGTCGACCACCTATTCGCCGCCTTCCACGACCTTCTTCATTCTCTCGCTGCACATGGCGGGCATCAGTTCGATCCTCGGTGCCATCAATATCATCGCCACCATCCTCAACCTGCGTGCTCCTGGCATGCGCATGATGGATATGCCGCTGTTCGTCTGGACCTGGCTGATCACGGCCTTCCTGCTGATTGCGGTGATGCCGGTACTGGCCGGTGTCATCACCATGATGCTGCTGGATATCAACTTCGGTACCAGCTTCTTCAATGCCGCGGGCGGCGGCGACCCGGTGATGTTCCAGCATATTTTTTGGTTCTTCGGCCATCCCGAGGTCTACATCATGATTCTGCCGGCGTTCGGTATCGTCTCGGCGATCATCCCGACCTTCGCCCGCAAGCGGCTGTTTGGTTACGCCTCGATGGTCTATGCGACGTCCTCGATTGCCATCCTGTCGTTTCTGGTCTGGGCGCATCATATGTTCGCCGTCGGCCTGCCGTTGGTCGCCGAGCTGTTCTTCATGTACACCACGATGCTGATTGCGGTGCCGACCGGGGTGAAGGTGTTCAACTGGATCGCGACGCTGTTTCAGGGCTCGATTTCCTTCGAGACGCCGATGCTGTTCGCCTTGGCTTTCGTGGTGCTGTTCAGTATCGGTGGCTTCTCCGGCCTGATGCTGGCCATTGCCCCAGCCGACTTCCAGTATCACGACACTTATTTCGTGGTGGCGCATTTCCACTATGTGCTGGTGCCGGGGGCGGTCTTCGCCATCATGGCCGCCGTTTACTATTGGCTGCCCAAGTGGACCGGGCATTACCCCAATGAGCGACTCGGCCGCTGGCATTTCTGGACGTCAGTCGTAGGGGTGAACCTGACATTCTTCCCCATGCACTTTTCTGGGCTGGCCGGCATGCCGCGTCGCATACCCGACTACGCGCTGCAGTTTGCCGACTTCAACATGGCCTCGAGCATCGGTGCCTTGCTGTTCGGCACCTCGCAGCTGCTTTTCGTGTGGATGATCATCAAGTGCGTGCGCGGCGGCGAGAAGGCCCCGGCCAAGGCCTGGGACGGCGCCGAGGATCTTGAGTGGACGGTGCCGAGTCCTGCGCCGTTGCACACTTTCGAGACGCCACCGCGGTTTCAGCATCAGGAGCATTAACACCAGGCCTGGGCGGGCGAGGGAGGGCGGCTTATGACGGGAGTGCAGCGCACGGTAACGCGGACACTGGTGGTCCTGTTGGCGATGTTCGTCTTCGCCTTCGCGCTGGTGCCGCTGTATGACGCCTTCTGCCGCGTGACCGGCATCAACGGCAAGGTCGAGAACACCGCCCAGGCCCTGATTCGCGACAGCATCGATGAGTCACGGGTGATTACCGTGCAGTTCATTACACGGGGCAGTGCCGGCCTGCCCTGGAAACTCGAGGTACTCAACCGTCAGGTGCGCGTGCATCCGGGGGCGGCCACCGAGGTCCATTTTGCGTTCACCAATCATGGCAAAGAGGCGGGCTGGGGGCGGGCGGTGCCCAGCGTGTCGCCCTCGGAGGCATCTTTATACATGCGCAAGGTAACCTGTTTCTGTTTCCAGGAGCAGCGGCTCGATGCCGGAGAGCGCTACGAGGCGCCGCTGGTCTTCCAATTGACGCGCGACCTGCCCGACGACATCCAGACGGTGACGCTGGTCTACACCCTGTATCCGGTAGACGATAAGACGCTGGCCGCTAAGGCCTTGGCCAATGAGGCCCGGATCATTGCCGTTCCAAGAATTGCCGTTCCAGGAGGTGAAGCATGAGTGGCAGCTACTACGTTCCCCCGCAGAGCAAGTGGCCGGCGCTAGGCTCTCTGGCCGTTGGGGTCATGATGGTGAGCCTTGGCATGCAGCTGGTCCACGGCATCGGTGGCTTGGTCATGACCCTGGGCATGGCGGCCGTGCTGACGGTGATGTGGCTATGGTTTCGCGATGTGGTCCGCGAGTCTCGCCAGGGGCTGTATGACGCCCAGATGGACCGCTCTTTTCGCTGGGGAATGGGCTGGTTCATTTTCTCGGAGGTGATGTTCTTCGCTGCTTTCTTCGGCGCGCTCTTCTATGTACGAGTCTTTGCGGTGCCCTGGCTGGATGGAGAGGGCGCCAAGGGGGTGGCGGCACTGCTGTGGCCTGATTTTACGGCCAGCTGGCCGCTGATGAATCCGCCCAGTGAATCCATTAGCGGGCCACGAGAGGTGTTGAGCCCCTGGCAGCTACCGCTGGTGAATACGATCTTCCTGGTCACCTCCAGCGTCACCCTGACCATCGCGCATGAGGCACTGAAAGAAGGCTATCGGAATACGGCCCGTAACTGGCTGATCGGCACCATCTTGCTTGGGGTGTGCTTCCTGGTCGTTCAGGGCATCGAGTATTACGAGGCCTATCACCACTACGGCATCACGCTGCAGGCGGGCATCTATGGTTCGACCTTCTTTCTGTTAACCGGCTTCCATGGCGCCCACGTCACCATCGGGGCTATCACTTTGAGCGTGATGCTGATGCGGGTGATGAAAGGGCACTTCGACCGCGACGATCACTTCGGTTTCGAGGCAGCCGCCTGGTACTGGCACTTCGTTGATGTGGTCTGGATCGGCCTGTTCATCTTCGTCTATGTGCTATGAGAGCCGTGCCTGAGGGAGAGTCATGGGCTCCCCAGGTCACCGAAATAGAAGCCGTAGGCCAGCAGGGCGAACAGCAGCACCGCCAAGCTGACGCGCAGCTTGAGGGATATCAGCAAACGGCGTGAACGGCCCTGATCGCGCAACAGGAACCCGGCGCCGGCCGCCAGGCTCGCAACCATGCAGACAAACACCAGTGTGATCAGGGCTTTCAACATGAGAGGCACCGTGGGTCAGAACCCTTTTAGTTCAAGCAAGCGCGCGCCGACTGTCAAGGTCGTCCTGCTGTGGTGGGGCTTTTGGAGCCTGCTGGTGATATTGGGGCTGGCGCTGGGGCAGTGGCAGTGGCAACGCGCCGCCGAGAAAGAAGCCTATCTGGCGGCACTAGCGGCGGCACCTACCCTGGTCTCGCCGCAAGAAGCGCCACCGGAAGGCGCGACGCTGATTCTCGAGGGGCGCTATCAGGCCGATGAGACCCGCTTTCTGGACAACCGGACGCATGACGGTGAACTGGGAGTGGCGGCCTTGACGCCATTGCGGGGCGATGACGGGCGGCTATGGCTGATCGAGCGTGGCTTCATGCCCACCGGTGTCAGCCGTGAGGCGCCCTCGGTGGCCACTCCCGAAGGCAGGGTCACCCTCAAAGGGCAATGGCAGCAGGATGGCAAACGGGCGCCGCTGTTTGGTGCCAATCAGGAGGGTCTGAGGTTGCAGCGGATTCAACTCGATGCCTGGAAGGACTTAGGGGGCTTTGCCCAGGCGGGCTGGTTGCACCTGGAGGAGGGGCCAGGCCTGTTGAAACCCTGGTGGGAGCCCAGCGTATTGCCGCCCAGCCGCCACCTGGGCTATGCCGTTCAGTGGTGGGGGCTGGCGGCCGCCGCTCTGGTGGTGCTGCTCCTGGGTGGGCGGCGAATGCGACTAGCCCGGCAGCCTGTGCAGGTCTCAACGCCTGTATCTGAGCGTGCACCTGAACGTGTGCCTGAGTACGCACCTGAAGACATTGATGCTTGCGGCCAGCAGGAGACGAAGCCATGACATATGTTAACCGCCAGCGGCTGAAGCTGCTGACCCTGATAGCCGTCTTTGCGCTGCCGCTGTTAGTGGCCTGGGTGATGGTGGAGTGGCGCGTGGGGATTCCCGATGCGCGCACGGCGCATGGCGAACTCAAGCCAGACGTGCCGTCTCTTGGCGCCTGGCCGCTAGAGGGAACGAGGCCCCCGGCGGCGGACGATGGCTGGCTGTTGGCCTTCGACTGCAGCCTTGATTGCGACCAGATGGCCGACCAGTGGTGGCGACTGCACCGTGCGCTCGGCAAGGATGCGACCCGGGTTCGTCGGCTGCGTATCGATGCCGCCGCGCAAGTCAGTGCCGACGCGCTTCCCGGTGAAACCCGGCTTCGCTGGGCTCGAGAGCCTGGTTGGCAGGCACCAGGTCAGGTTTGGATCCTTAGCCCGCAGGGCCAAGCGGTGCTGGGCTATCGCGCTGGCGTCGACCCCTATGACGTGCTCGATGATCTAAAACAGCTGTTGCGCATGAACCCTGAGCCCGTCGTCAGGGTGAACGGCTAGTCGGTCTGGCGTGATGCAGCAGTGTGAAGGGAGGTAATTGTAGGAGGGATGAGTGAAGGGTTAAGAGCGGGATAAAAGAAGGATGAGAGTGCTCCAGGACAGGAGGTGTGCATGTCGCATCATGATCTCAGGCTGGGTTTGCTGATTCGGTTGAGTCAACTCGGCATCGCCTTCACGGTGGCGGTCATTCTGATGGGCGCCTTTACCCGGCTCATGGACGCGGGCCTGGGGTGTCCCGACTGGCCAGGCTGTTACGGCCAGTGGGTCGTGCCGGATTCCGGCGTGGCCGCTGCTCACCCTTCGGCGGAACCGCTGGAGCCTTTCAAGGCCTGGCTGGAGATGGTCCACCGTTACCTGGCGACCATGCTGGGCGGGCTGGTGCTGATCATGCTGGCGCTGGGCTGGCCGCGGCGCAAGCGTGCGGGTTATCCCTGGCAAATCACTCTTGGCCTGCTGGCTGCCATTCTGGTGCAGGGGGCCTTTGGTGCCTTTACCGTCACGCTGCGGCTATGGCCGCAGGTGGTCACGCTGCACCTGCTGGGTGGGCTGGCGGTGATGTTGCTCTTTCTCTGGCTGCACCTTCGGCTACGCGTTACGGCGGCCAGCACTCATCCCGCGAAACGGTCGCTGCCTAAGCTCTCGCACTGGTGGGTCGTCGCGGCGTTACTGCTGGCGGCTCAGCTGGCGCTGGGTGGCTGGACCTCGAGTAATTACGCGGGCATTGCCTGCCAGGGGTTTCCGACCTGTAACGGGCAGTGGTTGCCGGCAATGGACTGGGGCGAGGGTTTTCATCTGACTCAGCGAGTGGGGCCTGAGTACCTCTTCGGCCAGCTGCATGCCGATGCGCGAACCACGATTCATCTGGCCCATCGACTCGGGGCGCTGGCCTTGGGGTTGAGTCTTGTGTTGCTGGCGGCTCGTCACTGGCGGGAACCCCGCCTGCGTCCCTGGATGGCAGGCATGTTGGCCGCCTATGGGCTCCAGGTGGGGCTTGGCATTGCCAATGTGGTCTGGTGGCTGCCTTTGGGGCTCGCCCTGGCGCACACCGCCGGGGCGGTACTGCTGGCGCTGACCATGGCGCTGGCTGCCTGGCAGGCCAAGGTGGGGGCGCTAGCGGTTTCCTTGCCACAGGCGCGAGTTCAAGAGCGGGGAGCGGGTAAATGCGCTCTTATCCCGTAAGCGTGTCATTGACATTGCTCCAGTGAGTTCACAATGCCGTGACCCGATCACGCTCGGCAAGCATAACGACATCGCCCGGCCAAATGGCCGGGCGATGTCGTCGGATAGTGATGAATGGCTGTCTCGCCAGTAGCGGCGGGCAGCGGCCAGGACGCCTTCACCAGACGATGGCCTTGGGTTGCCGGCAGTCGGCCCCGTACAATGCAGTTCTTTTACGATTAACGGCGAGAGGCGACGATATGAGTGAGATGATGGCTTGGATAGTGGCGGGCCTCGCGGTAGTGATCTTGGCTGGTCTTGGCGCCTATGCCCTCACTCTCTGGAAGGAAGTGCGGCGCCGCGAAGCCTTCAAGCGTGAAGAGGTCGAGCGAGCCAATCAGCAATGTCTGTCCAGTCTCGACGCTATCGCACGCTCGATGATCAGCCGCCAGGTCGATCTGGTCGAGGGTTCCATGCGCTGCAAGGTGCTGCTCGAGATCATCGATCCGGCGCTACTGCAACGCGATGGGTTTCGCGTGTTCATCGATGTCCATGAACGTACGGAGCATCTGCATACGCATTCCGCGCGCAATGAGCTGAGCCTCAAGGAGCGCCTCGACGAAGACCGGCAGCGCATGGCCGTTGAAGAGGAGTTTGAAACGCCGCTCATCGAAGCGGCCAGGGATGTGCTCTCCTTCAAGGAGCGCTGGCCAGAAAGTAGCTATTAATACTGGCGTTTGTTGGTATTCTTGAGCCGCTGGTGGCTTGGCCATTAGTATACATTTGGGATTCAGCGATGGTCAGGATCAGATTTGTCTCCATTAGGAGACACTTGATTATATCCGGTGCCTAGCTGAATATCCCTCAATGTGCTTATCTTTGGTAAGGGTGCGAAAGGATGGGCTTTTCCGCAGCTTGCTGTTAAGTACCAGTGTTTCGTAACGCCATGGGCGGGCATCGCCGTGATGCAAATAAGAAGGAGTCTTGCATGAAGAAGTCAACAACAGGTTTGCTGATTGGTTCAGCGCTGATGATCGGTTTGTCCGGTTGCGCGACCTCGGCCTCACAGTCCTCGGGTAGCATGGAGAGCGATGCTTGGTATCAGAGCCCATTCGTATGCGCTGTTGCGGGTGGCCTGATCGGTGGCGGTATCGGCTATGCCACGAGCAGTGACTCCGATGAGGACAAGGGCGCAGCCATTGGTAGCACCGCAGGCGCCACCATCGGCGGCATGCTGTGTGCCAATCCCAAGCCGGCTGAGCCGCAGTGCCCGACATTTGGTGGCACCGTACCGGCAGGTGTGGCCACCGATTCCGAAGGCTGTCCGCTCGACTCCGACGGTGACGGCGTCTACGACTATCGCGACCAGTGCCCGGGTACCCCGGCCGGTGTCGAGGTAGACGGCAAAGGCTGCCCGCTGGATTCTGACGCCGATGGCGTGCCTGACTACATGGACCAGTGCCCGGATACCCCGGCAGGTGCTGAGGTCAATGCCCTGGGTTGTGTCGATGACCTGGTGCTGGAAGACGTCAACTTCGAGTTCGACTCTGCCAAGCTGACCATGGGTGCTGAAAGCATCCTGTCCGACGTGGCTGAAAAGCTCGCGGCCAACCCGGAAGCTCGCGTGCGCCTGGAAGGCCACACCGATTCCGTCGGCTCCGACAGCTACAACAAGGACCTTTCTCAGCGTCGTGCTGACTCGGTCAAGGCGTACCTGGCAAGCGAAGGTATCGATACCAATCGCATGACTGCCATCGGTTACGGTGAAGAGCAGCCGATCGCTTCTAACGATACCGAAGCCGGTCGTGCCATGAACCGTCGCGTTGAGCTCGGTGAGTGGGAATGATCGCCTGATCTAATCCGTTAGGCTTGTCTGACGAGGGGTGCCATTCGGCACCCCTCGTTTCGTTTTGTCTCCCTTCAGTTCCGGTCGTATCATGCCGCCAGCACTGGCCACTGGGCCTGTCGCGGCTGGACGCCTTTAGCATGCCCTGCTAATGTGCGCTGCTGCTAGATAGCGCCAAACACTGCAATACCGACTTCATTCATTTCAGCCTGTCGCATGTCGTCCCTGGTATGGATGACCACTGCGCTCAAGGATGCCCGCAATGCCAATCGTTACTCTGCCTGACGGCAGCCAGAGAACCTTCGACGCGCCGCTTTCGGTGATGGAACTGGCCGAATCCATTGGCCCTGGGCTTGCCAAGGCCTGCGTGGCCGGCAAGATCGATGGTGTACCGGTGGATGCCGCCGACATCATCGACCATGATGCCCAGGTCGCCATCCTCACCGCGCGCGACCAGGAAGGCCTCGAGGTGATTCGTCACTCCTGCGCCCACTTGGTTGGCCATGCCGTCAAGCAGCTCTACCCCGAGGCCAAGATGGCGATCGGCCCGGTGATCAATGACGGCTTTTATTACGACATCGATTTCGGCCGTTCTGCCACGCCGGAAGACCTCGAGGCCATCGAGGCGCGCATGAAGCAGCTCATCGACCAGGGCTACGAGGTCGTTCGTGAGTATGTCGATCGTGACAAGGCGATGTTGACCTTCCTGCATCGTGACGAGCCTTTCAAGCAGGAACTGGTGCGCGGGATTCCCGAAGGCGAAACCATTCGCCTCTATCATCACCAGGAATATATCGACATGTGCCGCGGGCCGCATGTGCCGAATACCTCGCATCTCAAGGCATTCAAGCTGACCAAGCTTGCTGGCGCCTACTGGCGGGGCAGTGCCGAGAATCCGATGCTGACTCGCATCTACGGCACCGCCTGGGGTGACAAGAAGCAGCTCAAGGCCTATCTCAAGCGTCTTGAGGAAGCCGAGAAGCGTGACCACCGCAAGCTAGCGCGTAAGCTGGAGCTCTTCCATATGCAGGAGGAGGCCCCCGGCATGGTGTTCTGGCACCCGCGGGGCTGGACGCTATGGCAGGCGGTCGAGCAGTACATGCGCCAGGTCTATAAAGACGGCGGTTACCAAGAAATTCGCTGCCCCCAGATCATGGATGTCTCGCTGTGGAAGAAATCCGGGCATTGGGACAACTATGCAGACGGCATGTTCTTCACCGAATCGGAGAAGCGTGAGTACGCGCTCAAGCCGATGAACTGCCCGGGCCACGTGCAGGTCTTCAATTCCGGCCTCAGAAGCTACCGTGAATTGCCCGTACGCTACGGTGAGTTCGGCGGCTGTCACCGTAATGAGCCATCCGGTGCCTTGCATGGCCTGATGCGCGTAAGGGGCTTTACTCAGGACGATGGCCACATCTTCTGCACCGAGGAGCAGATCGAGTCGGAGGTGACCAATTTCCACCGCCAGGCTCAGAAGGTGTACGGCGACTTTGGCTTCGACGATATCGCCGTCAAGCTGGCCCTGCGCCCCGAGAAGCGTCTCGGCGAAGATGAGGTATGGGATCGCGCCGAGGGTGCCTTGCGCAGCGCCCTCGAAGCCTGCGGTGTCTCCTGGGAAGAGTTGCCGGGTGAGGGCGCCTTCTACGGTCCTAAGATCGAGTACCACATGAAGGACTGCCTGGGGCGTGAGTGGCAGGTCGGCACCATGCAGGTCGACTTCATGATGCCGACTCGTCTCGGCGCTCAGTACGTAACCGAGCAGGGCGCTCGCCGTGCCCCGGTGATGCTGCACCGGGCCATTGTGGGCTCGATGGAGCGATTCATTGGTATCCTGATCGAGCACTACGCCGGGGCAATGCCGCTATGGCTGTCGCCGGAGCAGATAGTGGTCATGAATATTACGGATTCGCAGCGTGATTTCGCACAAGATGTGGTCAATCGGCTGCAGAAAGTCGGTCTTCGTGCCAAGGCGGACTTGAGGAACGAGAAGATCGGCTTTAAAATCCGTGAACATACGTTGCAGAAGGTTCCGTATCTCCTCGTGGTAGGGGATAAGGAAGTCGAGGCCGATGCGGTAGCTGTACGGACCCGCACCGGTGAAGATCTCGGCTCATTGAAGGTCGATGACCTGATCGCCAAGCTCGACGACGAGCGGTGATCACTACGACGTCAACCAACACGGAGATTTAACGATCAAGAGAAATACTCAGCGCGGCCGTCCTCAGGACAAGCGCCCTCCAATGAACGAGCGTATCAGCGAAGACCAAGTCCGCCTCATCGGTATCGAAGGTGAGCAGCTTGGGATTGTGTCCACCAGTGATGCCTTGGAACAGGCGGAAGCGGCTGGTATGGACCTCGTGCAGATCTCCAATGCCGATCCGATCGTTTGTAAGATCATGGATTACGGCAAATTCGTCTTCGAGCAGAAGAAGCAAAAAGCTGCTCAGAAGAAGAAGACCAAGCAGATCCAGGTCAAGGAAGTGAAATTCCGGCCTGGCACCGACGAGGGCGACTATCAGGTCAAGCTTAAGAACCTGATACGTTTCCTCGAAGGTGGCGACAAGGGCAAGGTCACGCTGCGTTTTCGTGGCCGTGAGATGGCTCACCAGGACATCGGCCGCAAGCTGATGGAACGGGTAGCCAAAGATCTTGAAGATCTGGCAAACGTAGAGTCTTTCCCGAAAATGGAAGGCCGCCAGATGATCATGATCCTTGCCCCCAAGAAGAAGTGATCCAAAGGCAGTTGAACGGGTGTCGGCCGGGACTCGATTCCGGCCGGCATCGGCCTTGGGTTTTCTGAAGAACCTCGAGCGGAGTTTTCCCTCATGCCGAAAATCAAGAGCAACAGTGGCGCTGCGAAGCGCTTCAAGAAGACGGCCAACGGCTTCAAGCACAAGCAGTCGTTCCGTAGCCACATCCTGACCAAGAAGACCACCAAGCGTAAGCGTCAGCTGCGTGGGATGAAGCAGATCCACGCATCCGATGTGCCGCTGATTCAGCGCATGCTGCCGAATCTGTAAGCGACGCTGGTCGACCACTTTTTAACGTCAGGAGAAAGCTATGACACGTGTCAAGCGTGGCGTCGTTGCACGTCGCCGTCACAAGAAGATCATGAAGCAGGCCAAGGGCTACTACGGTGCGCGTTCGCGCGTCTTCCGCGTAGCTAAACAGGCCGTCATCAAAGCCGGCCAGTACGCCTATCGTGACCGTCGTGTCCGTAAGCGTCAGTTCCGTGCGCTGTGGATCGCGCGTATCAACGCTGCTGCCCGCAACAACGGCCTGTCCTACAGCCGCTTCATCGCTGGCCTCAAGAAGGCCGGTATCGAGATCGACCGCAAGGTGCTTGCCGATCTCGCCGTTCACGAAAAGGCCGCCTTTGCCGCTATCGTCGAGAAGGCCAAGGCTGCTCACTGAGTGAACTGATCATTTCGACGTGCCGGTGCAACACGATGACTCATCGTCTGTAGCGCACGCGTAAGGGTCACAGGGGAAGAGCAGCCGCTCTTCCCCTGTTTTTTTATATGAACCTGTTGCGGTGTGGCTCATCGACATCGCAGCAGCGCATTCGGAGCTCAACGGATGGACCACCTTCCCAACCTGGTTGCCGAGGCGCGCGACGCCATCGATGCTGCCCAGGACATCCCCGCGCTCGATGAAGTGCGGGTGCGATACCTCGGCAAGAAAGGTGAAATCACGGCCTTGCTGAAGGGCCTCGGCAAGTTGCCGCCCGAGGAGCGTCCGGCCGCTGGCGAGCGTATCAACCAGGCCAAGCAGGAGCTCGGCTCCGAACTGGATCGCCGCCGCCAGTTGCTTGAGAAGGCCGCTCTCGATGCCCGTCTGGCGGCCGAGCGCCTCGATGTGACCCTGCCAGGGCGCGGGCAGGAAAGCGGCGGCCTGCACCCGGTCACGCGGACCCTGGAGCGTATCGAAGGCCTCTTCACGCGGATCGGTTTCGATGTGGCGGTCGGCCCGGAGATCGAGGACGACTACCACAACTTCGAGGCCCTCAATATTCCGGCCCACCACCCGGCGCGGGGCATGGCGGATACCTTCTATTTCGACGCCACCCGGCTGCTTCGCACTCATACCTCGCCGGTGCAGGTGCGGACCATGAAGAGCGAAGAGCCGCCGATTCGCATCGTCTGCCCGGGCCGGGTCTACCGCAGCGACTCCGACCTGACCCACACGCCGATGTTCCATCAGGTCGAGGGGCTGTTGGTCGATGAGGATGTGAGCTTTGCGGACCTCAAGGGCACCATCGAAGACTTCCTGCATGCCTTCTTCGAGCGCGACGATCTGTCGGTGCGCTTCCGGCCGTCCTACTTCCCCTTCACCGAGCCCTCCGCCGAGGTCGATATCGAGTGCGTGATGTGTAGCGGCGACGGCTGCCGGGTCTGCTCCCATAGTGGCTGGCTCGAGGTGATGGGCTGCGGCATGGTGCACCCCGAGGTGTTCCATCATGCGGGCATCGATACCGAGCGCTACAAGGGCTTTGCCTTCGGCATGGGGGCCGAGCGACTGGCCATGCTGCGTTACGGCGTTAATGACCTGCGCCTGTTCTTCGAGAACGACCTGCGCTTCCTTCGCCAGTTCGCTTGAATCCCTGACTGCAGAACACAGGATATGTCATGAAATTTTCCGAACAGTGGCTGCGTGAATGGGTGTCGCCTCAGTTGGCGACCCAGGCACTGGCCGACCAGATCACCATGGCGGGCCTGGAAGTCGATGCCGTTGAGCCGGTCGCTGCCGCCTTTAAAGGCGTCGTGGTGGCTGAGGTCGTCGACAAGGCGCAGCACCCCGATGCCGACAAGCTGAATGTTTGTCAGGTGGCCGACGGTAGCGGTGAGACAGTACAGGTGGTGTGTGGTGCGCCCAATGTGGCGGTGGGGCAGAAAGTGGCCTTCGCCCAGGTAGGAGCCGTGCTGCCCGGCGACTTCAAGATCAAGAAGGCCAAGCTGCGTGGGGTCGAGTCCCGCGGCATGATCTGCTCGGCATCCGAACTGGGGCTCGAGGAAGAGACTTCGCCGGGCATCATGGAGCTCCCGCTCGACGCCCCGGCTGGTGAAGACTTCCGCGCCTGGATGGGGCTTGACGACAGCACCATCGAAGTCGACCTCACGCCTAACCGTGGTGACTGCCTGAGCATCAAGGGCATGGCCCGTGAGGCTGGCGTACTCAACCGTCTGGCTGTTGAAGGCCCGGCGATGTCGCCGGTGGCAGCGACCCACGACGAGACCTTCCCGGTGCAGGTTCACGATGGCGAGCGCTGCCCGCGCTATATCGGTCGCCTGATAAAGGGTGTCGATGTCACCGCCGAGACGCCGCTGTGGATGGTCGAACGCCTGCGTCGCAGCGGCGTGCGCTCCATCGACCCGGTCGTCGATATCACCAACTATGTGATGCTCGAGCTCGGTCAGCCGCTGCATGCCTTCGATCGTGCCAATCTGCATGAGCGGGTCGAGGTGCGCCTGGCGCGTGCCGGCGAGCAGCTGACGCTGCTGGACGGCCAGGAGATCGCGCTGCGTGACGATACCCTGGTGATCGCCGACAGCCGTGGTGCCCTGGCGATTGCCGGTGTCATGGGCGGCGAGCATTCCGGCGTCAATGCCGAGACGCAGGACATCTTCCTGGAATCGGCCTTCTTTACCCAGCTCGCCGTGGCCGGGCAGGCGCGTAGCTATGGCCTGCACACCGATGCCTCGCACCGCTTCGAACGTGGCGTGGACCCGGAGCTGACGCACATCGCTGTCGAGCGGGCTACCGCCTTGCTGCTCGAGATCACCGGCGGCGAGCCCGGTCCGCTCATCGAAGCGGCCAGTGCCGAGCATCTTCCTGCGCCGCGCCAGATTGTCCTGCGCCGGTCTCGTCTCGACCAGGCCCTGGGGCTTTCACTGCCGCTCGAGGACGTCACCGATATTCTCGAACGGTTGGGTATGCCGGTCGAGGCAGATGATCACAGCTGGCGTGTAGCGGTCCCTAGCTGGCGGTTTGATGTCGCCATCGAAGAAGACCTGATCGAGGAAGTGGCGCGCATTCACGGCTATAACCGCTTGCCGGTGCGTCGTCCTCAGGCTCGCCTGGGTCTGCGTCCGGACGGCGAGACCCAGCAGCCGCTGTCGCGCCTGCGCCGCCAGATGGTTGCCCGTGGCTACCAGGAAGCCATTAGCTATAGCTTCGTGGCCCCGGAGCTGCAGAAAACGCTGCTGCCGCAGGCCGTGGCGCCGACGCTGGCCAACCCGATTTCCAGTGATATGTCGGTCATGCGTGCCAGCCTGTTCCCGGGGCTCATCAAGGCCCTCGAGCACAACCTCAATCGCCAGCAGAGCCGCGTTCGTCTGTTCGAAACCGGCTTGGTGTTCCGCGGTGAGCTCGACGCGCTGTCTCAGATCCCGATGATGGGTGCCCTGGTATGCGGCAACCGCGATCCGGAAGGCTGGGCGGCAAGCGGTGACAAGGTCGACTTCTATGACCTCAAGGGCGATCTGGAAAGCCTGCTGGCCATGGGCGGTGAGCCTGATGCCTGGCGCTTCGAGCCCGGCGAGCATTCGGCGCTGCATCCCGGTCAGGCAGCACGAGTACTGTATCGCGGCGAAGAAGCCGGCTGGATTGGCACTCTGCACCCTGCAGTGCGTGCCGAGCTGGGGCTGAAGGTCGAAGCCGTGCTTTTCGAAGTACGCCTGGATGCGCTGACTCAGGGCCAGCTGCCGGCATTCACGCCGCTATCGCGTTACCCGGAGGTGCGTCGCGATCTGGCTATCTTGGTCGAGGAGTCGCTGCCGGTGCAGTCCCTGCTCGACTGTCTGCGTGAGCAGGCCGGCGAATGGCTGACCGAAATCAATCTCTTTGACGTTTATCAGGGCAAAGGGGTAGAGGATGGTCACAAGAGTGTGGCTCTGGGCTTGACCTGGCAGCATCCATCGCGCACGCTGAATGACGAGGAAATCAATCAGTTAGTCGATGCAATCGTCACTGAATCCGGACAGCGCTTCGGCGCTCGGCTGAGAAGCTGATCCATTGGCTGCCAAGCCTTGAGCCGGAAGACGGCGATGCTGCCATCCTGCACGAGGGAATGACCATGGGTGCGTTGACCAAGGCGGAACTGGCCGAACACTTGCATACCGAGTTGGGTTTGTCCAAGCGTGAAGCCAAGTCAATGGTGGAGGCCTTCTTCGAGGAAATCCGCAGCTGTCTGCGCGAGAACGAGCAGGTGAAGCTGTCCGGTTTTGGCAACTTCGACCTGCGTGACAAACGCGAACGGCCCGGGCGAAATCCCAAGACGGGAGAAGAGATTCCGATTTCTGCCCGCCGGGTCGTGACGTTTCGGCCCGGTCAGAAGCTCAAGGCTCAGGTCGAAGACTTCGAAGGTCCGCTGACGTATTGAATGTGACCTATCAAGTGCTAGGCAGCCAGTTGGCAGACAAAAGGCGCCACCCATGGGGTGGCGCCTTTTTTGTATCTAGACCTGGAAAGCTCTATCGACCCGTTAGACGGCCCCGTTTTCCATGACGTAGGTGATGATGACCTTGATCACGTAGCCCAACATCCCCGCGCCGAGCACGATGAACAGCATGATGGTGCCGAATTTACCGGCCTTCGACTTGCGCGCTAGGTCCCAGATGATGAAGCACATGAACAGCATCAGGCCGCCGATCATGATGGGCGTGATCCATGCCTCGAAGGTCTCTTGCATCGCGTTTCTCGCTCGCCCAAAAGCGCGAGTATAATCCCCCCGTCCTTATCTCGACAGCGTTGCACGGCAGCGGGGATTCGGCTCGGGTAAGGACTATGGTAATATCCGAGTAAATTTCTCAAGCAAAGCAGATCCATGTCCATGCTGAAGATTTTCGTTGGCACCATGTATGGCGGCGCCCTCGACGTTGCTGAACAAGTGAAACCGCTGTTTGAGCAGGCAGGTTACGACGTCGCGATCTATGACCAGCCGGCTCTCGAGGATTTAACCGGTTCACCGACCGACCTGGCGGTGTTCTGCGTGTCGACAACGGGTTCTGGAGATTATCCGGGCAATTTCGTGGCCTTTGCTCGGTCGCTTCAGGAGCGTGGGGCCGATCTGTCGACGCTGCGCTATGGACTGATCGCGCTGGGTGACAGCTCTTATGTCGACAGCTTCTGCGGGGCAGGGCGGTCCTTGGATGAACTGCTCGCCGAATATGGTGCTCAGCGCCTGGGAGAGCGTCTCGAAATCGATGCCATGGAAACCTTCATGGCTGATGATGCTGCCATCCCCTGGGTCGAAGAATGGATCGAGTCCCAGCAGTTGGCGGTGTCCTGAATGAACTCCTCCGCTACGCCAGAACGCTTCAGCGTGATGACCGGCCTGATACTGGTGATGCTAGCCAGCCTGCCGCGCTATGCGCTTGAAGGGCATGAAACCCGCCTGACGCTGCTGCTGATGGCCGCCGGCGTCGTCGCGGTCGCGGCTAGCTTTCATTGGCGCATGCTCGAGGGCAGTGCAAGGCGACAGCTTCCTGGGCTTCTCAAGCGACTGTTGGCTTGTCTGCTGGGCGGCGGGCTGGCCATCGCTGTCTGGCAGCTCATCAGCCTGGGCGGCGTCGATGCGATCTTGCTGCTGTCACATGGTGCGGCACTCGGGCTGCTGATCCATGTGGTGTCCCTGCTATGGCGACGTCCCGCTGCAGACTGATGGCGATGTAGGATAAAAACAAAGTGTCATCCTTGAGAATAGGGAGTCATCGTCCGGTGGTGACAGGGTGGCGTAGCGCGGCTATGATGTAGCTACAAGGTAGCTACGCCACTAAGGGGGACAACATCATGAGTGCTGATACTGTGGTCCGAGCCCGCATCGACAGCGAAACCAAGGAGCGCGCAACCGCTGCCCTTGAGGCCATGGGGCTATCCGTCTCCGACGCCATTCGCCTACTGATGCTGCGGATCGCCGACGAGAAGCGCCTGCCGTTTGCTGTACAGGTGCCGAATGCCACCACGGCCAGGGCCCTGGAAGAGTTGGACGCTGGCAAGAGTAAGCGCTTTGATAGCGCGGAGGCTCTGTTCGATGACTTGGGCATTTGATGCTGACCCCAGTTCGCTCTAGCCAGTTCAAGCGAGATGTAAAACGAGTCCAGAAGCGTGGCAAGGACATGGCTAAGCTGCGGACTCTGTTGGGCCTGCTGATCGAGCAGGCTCCCTTGCCAGACACTTATCAGGACCACCCGCTGAGGGGCAATTGGAAGGAGTATCGGGATGCACACATCGAGCCCGATTGGTTACTGCTGTATCGCGTAGTGGATGACGAACTGCACTTGGCTCGTACCGGCAGCCACGCTGATCTTTTCCGCGAATAGGCAAGGCAAGAAAAGATGGTACTTTACTTTGCCGGTGCGGTTTCACCTGACAATAAATCAATGGGTTATATCCCACGGTAGGACGATGTTCTATTTTTATCCCACAGGTGGTTGGCAGATCACGTGGAAAAGGGGCTCGATAGTCGAGCCCCCTTTTTCCTGGGTGAGATCTCAATGACTGATGTGATCTCTTTATGTCGTCTGGGCAATAAGGCTCACCCGAGCGTGTAGCAGGGCTCGTAATGGCTGCCGGGCAGCTTCATGCGGCCTTGCTCCACGAAGGAGGTCAGCAGTTCATCCAGGCGTGACATCAGATCCGGTTCGGCGTGAAGGCGGAAGGGCCCGTGGGCTTCGATCGCGCGAATGCCCGGCTCCTTGACGTTACCGGCGACGATGCCCGAGAAGGCACGGCGCAGGTTGGCCGCAAGCTCGTGAGTCGGCTGGTTACGATGGAGTTCCAGGCCGGCCATGGCGGCGTGATCGGCGGCGAAGGGTTCCTGGAAGTTGCGATCGATATTCAGGCGCCAGTTGTAGTAGAAGGCATCCTGATGGGTGCGCCGGAATTCGGCCACTTCATCGATGCCCAGCCGCATGGCCTTGGCGACGCTGGTCGGGTCGTCGATGATGATGCGATAGCGTTCACGCGCCGCATCTCCAAGGGTGTAGGCCAGGAATTCGTCGATGCGCTTGAAGTAGTCAGCGCTGCTGGCGGGGCCGGTAAAGATGACCGGGAAGGGGATGTCCTTATTGTCCGGGTGCAGCAGTATCCCCAGCAGGTAGAGGATCTCCTCGGCGGTACCGACCCCGCCTGGGAATACCACGATACCGTGACCGACGCGCACGAAGGCCTCTAGGCGCTTCTCGATGTCCGGCATGATGACCAGCTCATTGACGATCGGGTTGGGCGATTCGGCGGCGATGATGCCGGGCTCGGAAATCCCCAAATAGCGGCCATGAGAGCGGCGCTGTTTGACGTGGGCCACGTTGGCGCCCTTCATTGGCCCCTTCATGGCGCCCGGTCCACAACCGGTGCAGATGTCCAGCTCACGCAGGCCCAGGTGATAGCCGACTCGCTTGGTGTAATCGTATTCCTCGCGGGAAATCGAGTGACCGCCCCAGCACACCACGAGGCTCGGATCCAGCGAAGGCTGCAGGGCGCCGGCCTTGCGCAGGATATGGAAGACCGCATTGGTGGTGCCTTCACCTGTGCTCAAGTCGAAGCGCGGGTGCGTCTGTATTTCGTTGTAGACGTAGACGACATCGCGCACCACCGACGACAGCAGTTCGCGAATACCGCGAATCATCTTGCCGTCGACGAAGGCTTCGATGGGGGCATTGCTGATCTTGAGGCGCAGGCCGCGATCTTCCTGGAGCACCTCGATATCGAAGTCACGATAGGCTTCCATGACCGCCAGTCCATCGTCGGTCATGTTATCGCTATTGAGAATGGCCAGCGCGCAGCGGCGCAGTAAGTCGTGAAGGCCTGATGACGAGGTGTCGCGCAGGCGGTTCACCTCGTGCTGGGACAGCACCTCGAGGCTGCCTTCAGGAGACAGCGTCGTGGAAATGGTCTGGGGCATGGGCGGTTTCCTTGTTATGCCGCGTCGGCCTGGGCACAGGCCTGTGCCAGCAGGCGACGAATCTCGTCCTGATCGTTGGCGCTCATGGCATCCTGGCCAAAGGTACTTTCCAGCCACTCGTGGAAAATGGCATCGAAGTCTTCGGCCAGCACCTCCTCGGGATCATATTCCACCATTTCCATGACCAGGGGAATCTGTGGAATCAGGTAGCCCAGCGGAAAGAGCTGTTCGTCGGTTGCCTGGCGCTCCATGTCGAGGAGAGCGTGATGAATGGCGTCGGCACGCCGGGCGAGAGGGTCGGACATGAGGCTGAATTCTCCGTTGGCTTTGCCTTGCGATGCTAACACGTCACCCGGCCTCCCGCAGCGCTGCGCGCGCTAGGCTTATCTGGTAACATTGGGCTGTAAAACCTTCTTCTGATTCGTGATCGAGTGCGTCGCTGCTTCATGTTCAATGCCCAGTATTTCCGCACCTTCATTACGCTCGTCGAGTCTGGCAGCTTCACGCAGACCGCCCACCGGCTGGACATGACCCAGCCCGGCGTCAGCCAGCATATTCGCAAGCTGGAGCAGTACCTGCAGAAGTCATTGCTGATTCGCCAAGGGCGTCGCTTTACGCTGACCGAAAGCGGAAGACGGGCCTATGATTACGCGATCAAGCTGTTCGCCGAGCATGAGCATTTTCGCCACTCCCTGGACAATGAGTCCCTGGATAGCGGCGACTGCCGCATTGCGTCGCGCGCCAGCGTGGGCATGATGCTTTACCCCTTCATTCTCGGTTATCAGCAGATGCACGCAGGGCTGACGGTGAGCTACAGCTTCGGCTTCAATAGTGCGATCACCGAGGACGTGAAGGCAGGGCGCTACGATGTAGGCATCGTCACGGAAGTCAGCCGGCATGCCGAGCTGCATTATGCGCCCTGGCACCAGGAGCCTTTGTGCCTGGTGGTGCCGGCAGACTTCGCCGGCACCAGCCTGACCGACCTGGCGGCGTTAGGGTTCATGAACTATGCCGATGGCGTTCACCACGCCACCCAGCTACTGCGTGCTAACTTCCCCGGTGAATTCCGTTCGATGAGCCGCTTTCCGCGCCAGGGCTATACCAATGACGTCTCGATGGTCATGGATGCGGTGGCGCGAGGCCTGGGGTTCAGCGTGGTGTCGCGCCCTGTGCTCGAGACTTCGCCGTGGCAGCGCCAGGTCAAGGAGCTGCCCATGCCGCAGCCGGTCTATGAGTCCTTCCATCTGGTGACCCCGGCGGGCGTCGAGACACCGCGACGCTATACCCGCCTTCTCGATGAGTTTCTCGAGCAGCGCCGCCACACCCTCTATGGCTTCCCCGAAGAACCCCATTTCGATAGCCACAGCTGATAGCCCGCTCGCGGCTCGCAATGTCCTTAGTATCTCGCTGGTCTCTTGAGCTTCCTCGGCACAGGGGCTGGCAAAACCTCATCATGCGTTCTGATATAAGAAGGGCCCGGCAATCATCATTGCCGGGCCCTTTTGCATCAGGCGCTCTTGCCTAGCGCTGCCTGCCACCAGGCGCCCAATGGGTGCCTGGTGGCGAGGGCTTCACTCAATCGCGATACTCGTCGATGCTCGGGCAGGTGCAGATCAACTGACGGTCGCCTGCCACGTTGTCGACGCGATTGACCGACGGCCATACCTTCGCCGCCTTGACGGACGGGGAGGGGAAGGCGCCAATCTCGCGGCTGTAGGGACGCTCCCATTCGGCATCCATGAGGTCGGCCATGGTGTGCGGTGCATGCACCAGTGGGTTGTCCTCTGCCGGCCATTCGCCACTCTCGACTCGCGCGACTTCCTCGCGGATGCTGATCATGGCGTCGCAGAAACGGTCGATCTCGTAGCGTGATTCCGACTCGGTGGGCTCCACCATCAGGGTGCCGGGCACCGGGAAGGACATGGTCGGCGCGTGGAAACCGTAGTCCATCAGGCGCTTGGCGATGTCTTCCTCGCTGATACCGGACGCCGCCTTGAGCGGGCGCAGGTCGAGGATGCACTCGTGGGCCACGGTGTTGTGGCGGCCCTTGTAGAGGATCGGATAGTGCTCACCCAGCCGCGAGGCGATGTAGTTGGCGTTGAGGATGGCAAGCTCGGTAGCTTCGCGCAGGCCGCGGGCGCCCATCATCTTGATGTAAGCCCAGGAGATCGGCAGGATCGCCGCGCTACCGAAGGCTGCGGCCGATACGGCCCCACAGTCCTTCTCTACGCCGGGAATGGGCGTCACCACGTGGTTCGACACATAGGGGGCGAGGTGCGACTTGACGCCGATCGGCCCCATGCCCGGCCCGCCGCCGCCGTGGGGGATGCAGAAGGTCTTGTGCAGGTTGAGATGCGAGACGTCGCCACCGAAATCGCCGGGACGGGTGATGCCAACCTGGGCGTTCATGTTGGCGCCGTCGATGTAGACCTGGCCGCCGTGATCGTGCACGACCTGGCAGGCTTCACGCACGCCTTCTTCGAACACGCCATGGGTCGAGGGGTAGGTGAGCATGATCGCCGACAGGGCATCGCTATGCTTTTCGGCCTTTTCGCGCAGGTCGGCAAGGTCGATGTTGCCGTCTGCGTCACATTCCACCACCACGACTTTCATCTGCGCCATGGCGGCGGATGCCGGGTTGGTGCCGTGGGCAGAGCTCGGGATCAGGCAGATGTTGCGGGAGCCTTCGCCCTGGGCCTGCTGATAGCGACGAATGGCCACCAGGCCCGCGTATTCGCCCTGGGCGCCGGAGTTGGGCTGCATCGAGATGTGATCGTAGCCGGTGACTTCCACCAGGAAGGCCGCCAGCTCGTCGATCATCTGGTGATAGCCCACCACCTGATCATGGGGCGCGAAGGGGTGGATATTGGCGAATTCCGGCCAGGTGATGGGGATCATCTCGCTGGTCGCATTCAGTTTCATGGTGCAGGAGCCGAGCGGAATCATCGCGTGGGTCAGCGACAGATCCTTGTTCTCCAAGCGCTTCAGATAGCGCAGCATCTCGGTTTCGCTGCGATAGCGGCTGAAGGTCGGGTGGGTCAGGAAGTCACTGTCGCGCTGGCAGGCGGCGGGGATGCCGGTCTTGCCTTGTTCCACCACCTCGTCGTCGAGCGCCGGCACCGATAGATCGTGCTCTTCGCCGAGCAGCACGTCGAAGAGCACGCCAAGATCGGCGGCCGTGGTGGTTTCGTCGAGGCTGACGCCGATGTCACCGTTGTCGAAGAAGCGCAGGTTGATCTCATGGGTCAGCGCGCGGCCGTGGATCTTGCCGGCATCGACGCCGGTCAGGCGCAGGGTGTCGAACCAGCTGTCATGAGCCAGCTGAACGCCCTTGCGGTTAAGGCCTTCGGCGAGAATGGTGGTCAGGCGGTGAATGCGTCCGGCGATGGTACGCAGCCCCTCGGCGCCATGATAAACGGCATAGAAGCCGGCGATATTGGCCAGCAGTGCCTGGGCGGTACAGATGTTGGAGGTCGCCTTTTCACGGCGAATGTGCTGCTCACGGGTCTGCATGGCCATGCGCAGGGCCTGATGGCCACGGCTGTCCTTGGAAACGCCGATGATGCGGCCCGGGATAGAGCGCTTGAGCTTGTCGGTGGTCGCGAAGAAGGCCGCGTGCGGGCCACCGAAGCCCATCGGCACGCCGAAGCGCTGGCTCGAGCCGATCACGATATCGGCACCGAGGCTGCCCGGTTCCTTGAGCAGCACCAGGCTCATGATGTCGGCGGCCACACAGGTCATGACGCCGCGCTCGCTGGCACTTTGCAGCAGCGGCGCCAGGTCGCGAACCTGGCCGCTCTGGCCCGGATACTGGAGCAGGGCGCCGAAAACGTCATGCGAGGCGAGTTCCTCGGCCGGGCCGATGATCAACTCGAAACCGAAGTAATGGGCCCGGGTGCGCACCACGTCAAGCGTCTGCGGCAGCACGTCATCGGCGACGAAGAAGGCCTGGGTCTTGGCTTTCTTGTTGGCGCGCTTGCATAGCGCCATGGCCTCGGCGGCGGCGGTCGCCTCGTCCAGCAGCGAGGCATTGGCCAGCTCCATGCCGGTCAGGTCCATCACCACCTGTTGGAAGTTGAGCAGGCCTTCCAGTCGGCCTTGCGCGATTTCCGGCTGATAGGGCGTGTAGGCCGTGTACCAGCCCGGGTTTTCCAGCACGTTGCGCTGGATGACCGCCGGTAAATGGGTGTTGTGATAGCCCTGGCCGATGTAGGTCTTGAAGACCCGGTTCTGACGGGCCAGGCGCCTCAGGTAATCGAGTGCTTCGGCTTCGCTGCGCGGTGGGTCCAGGTCGAGCTCACGGCCCAGGCGAATGGCGCTCGGCACGGTCTTCTCGATCAGGGTCGCGATGCTGTCGGTGCCCAACTGATCGAGCATGCCGGCAACGTCGGCCTGGCTGGGGCCATTGTGTCGTTGGATGAAAGCATCGTGGCTGGCCAGGTCGGCCAGACGGCGAGTATCGAGTGGCATGAAACACCTATGCGTTTGATCGAGCGATATGGCCAAGCGGGCCGTGAAGCGAGCGGGCCGGTGTAAAAGAGGGCGCGAGCGAGGGGGTGCCCGCGCCAGAATGCGGGTCAGTCTTGGTCGGCTTCGGCGACCTTGGTGTAGGCCTCGGCATCGAGCAGCTTGCTGAGCTCGCCTTCGTCGGCAAGTTTGAGCTTGGCGATCCAGCCGCCCTCATAGGGCGCTTCGTTGACGGTCTCCGGGGCATCTTCCAGGGCCTCGTTGACTTCGACCACTTCACCCGCCAGCGGCGCGTAGAGATCGGAGGCGGCCTTGACCGATTCGATGACGCCGAATTCCTCACCGGCCCCGAGTTCCTGACCGACTTCCGGGAGATCAACGAAAACCACGTCACCCAGGGATTCCTGAGCGTGGTCGGTGATGCCGATAGTGACGGTTCCGTCACCGTTATCCAGGATCCATTCGTGGCTTTCGGTGTAGCGAAGGTTGGCAGGGATAGTGCTCATCGCGTTTTCCTATAAGAAAAAGGTTTACCTAGAAGAGAATCCTAACGCCCTCGACGGCGTTTGGCGAGTCCCGCGGATGTTGATTCTTGCCAGCAGATGATGCTGCCTCCGTCTCATCTTAGGCGGATTCCCGGTGCGGTTCACCCCTGCCGACGGCAAAGGGCGGCCACCTGGCGATGTCAGAGGCATGATGTGCACCTTCGCGCTACGCTTATTTAGGGGCTTAATCACATGACCAGCTTCGTAGAGGCCATTCGGCCGATTCATTCGACGTCTCGATGACGGCTTTAGACGTTGACTTGCCCAGCGGCAATGTACGCTATAAGGTTATTCAGTTTCTGATAAGAAATAATTTTCTAGCGAGCCACTGAAGGCGGTAGTCGGCTTAGGGCTTCTCAGCCGAGCATTGGCATGGCTTTTTCCATGCTTTCCAAGATCAATGGTTTGGGCTTTTTGCTGCTATTGGTGCGTATTGCAAAATTTTCGCATGCGAGGGTGGAGCAAGGGTGGTGGGTTCCGCTAAGGTGTCTTTGGTTCGTACATCGGCGGGTAAACCATCGCTCGAATGCCCCTTTTTCGGGGCTGAAGCAATGCACCTTTAGTGCATAACAACAATTAACGACGGGAGAACAACCGTGGAAGCAATCACAAGCTTTTTTTCAGCGGTAGAAGGCGTGGTATGGGGGCCGCTGATGCTGGTCCTGCTGCTTGGGGTCGGCCTTTACTTGCAAATGGGTCTCAAGCTGGTGCCGATTCGTCGGTTGGGTACAGGGTTTTCGCTGCTGTGGAAGGGGCGTGAAGCCGGCAAGGGTGATGAGGGCGAGGGCGAAGTCTCGCCGTTTAACGCCCTGATGACCTCGCTATCCGCCACGATCGGTACCGGTAACATCGCGGGCGTGGCCACCGCCATCTTCCTGGGGGGGCCGGGTGCCGTCTTCTGGATGTGGATCACGGCCCTGGTCGGCATGGCCACCAAGTTTTCCGAGGCCGTGCTGGCCGTGCGTTATCGCGAGGTGGACGAAGCCGGCGACCACGTCGGTGGTCCCATGTATTACATCCGCAATGGCCTAGGTAAGAAGTGGGCCTGGCTGGGCGGTGCCTTTGCCTTCTTTGGCGCCGTGGCGGCCTTCGGTATCGGCAACACCGTACAGTCCAACTCGGTGGCGGCGGGTCTCAACGAGTCGCTGGGGCTGCCTGCCTGGATCACCGGTGTCGTGATCATGGTGCTGGCGGGCGCGGTCATTCTCGGCGGTATCCGTCGTATCGCCAAAGTGGCCGGTAAGCTGGTGCCGATCATGGCGATCGCCTATGTCGTGGCGGGTATCCTGGTGTTGATCATCAATGCGGATGCCATCGGCAATGCGCTGGGCATGATCTTCGGTTACGCCTTCTCGCCGGCATCGGCGGTAGGTGGCTTCGCCGGGGCGGCAGTGGCCAAGGCCATCCAGTTTGGCGTGGCGCGTGGCGTCTTCTCCAACGAAGCGGGCCTGGGTAGTGCGCCCATCGCACACGCGGCAGCACAGACCAAGAACCCGGTTCGTCAGGGCCTCATCGCCATGCTGGGCACCTTCCTGGACACCATCGTGGTGTGCTCGATCACTGCGCTGGCCATCCTGACATCTACCCAGTGGTCTTCCGGTGAGACCGGTGCGGCTCTGACATCCCTGGCTTTCGATGAATCCCTGCCGGGCATTGGTCAGTACATCGTGTCCTTCGCGCTGGCGGTCTTCGCCTTTACTACCATTCTGGGTTGGGCCTTCTACGGCGAGAAGTGCATCGAATTCCTGTTCGGTGTGCGCGCCATCAAGCCCTACCGCGTCGTCTATATCCTGGCGATTCTGGCGGGTGCCGTGGCGCCTCTGGACTTCGTGTGGCTCATGGCCAGCGTTTTCAACGCCATGATGGCCTTCCCCAACCTGATCGCCCTGGCTCTGCTGTCGCCGGTGGTTTTCAAGTTGACCAAGGATTACTTCGACGGCAAGCCGGTGCTGCCTGGCGAAGAACTCAACAAATGAGGCAATGCCGCGGCCGCCTGGTCGGCCGCGGCGCCTGTTATCAGTCATGTAGGGGGTGAACCTAGCCGATGAACGAACTACACAAGACACCGCTTCATGACCTTCACGTGGAACTCGGTGGCAAGATGGTGCCCTTCGCGGGCTATTCCATGCCGGTGCAGTTTCCGCTAGGGGTCAAGAAGGAGCACGAGCATACCCGCGCTGCCTGTGGCCTCTTCGATGTATCTCACATGGGACAGGTGCTGCTGACGGGAAGCGAACCGGCCAAGGCGCTGGAAACCCTGGTGCCGGCCGATATTCTGGGCCTGCCCGAGGGCATGCAGCGTTATGCCCTGTTCACCAACAATGACGGCGGTATTCTCGATGACCTGATGGTGGTGAATGCGGGCGATCATCTGTATCTGGTCGTCAATGCCGCCTGCAAGGAACAGGACATTGCGCACCTGCGCACCGGCCTCGGTGGCGATCACCAGGTCGAGGTGCTGGATCGCGGCTTGCTGGCCCTGCAGGGGCCGAAGGCCGCCAGCGTGATGCAGCGGCTATGTCCGGCGGCTTGCGACATGGTCTTCATGCAGCATGGGCGTTTCGATATCGACGGCATTCCGGTCTGGATCAGTCGTGCCGGCTACACCGGCGAAGATGGCTTCGAGATTTCGGTACCGGCCGATCAGAGCGAGGCGCTTGCTCGTCTGCTGTTGGATCAGGAAGAGGTCGAGCCCATTGGCTTGGGCGCGCGGGACTCGCTGCGCCTGGAAGCGGGGCTGTGCCTCTACGGTCACGATATCGACACTACCACCACTCCAGTGGAAGGTGGGCTGATCTGGGCTATCAGCAAGCCGCGTCGTCGCGGCGGCGAGCGTGCCGGCGGTTTCCCCGGTGCCGACCTGGTGCTGCATCAGGTCGAAGCCAAGGACCATAAGCGCAAGCGGGTCGGCCTGTTGGGAGAGGGGCGTGCGCCGGTGCGTGAAGGTGCCGAGCTTTATGATGCCGAAGATCGCAAGGTCGGCGTGGTGACCTCCGGAGGCTTCGGTCCCAGCGTTGGTAAGCCCGTTGCCATGGGCTATGTCAGCATCGACCAGACGGCCATCGACACTCAAGTGTTCGCCGATGTTCGCGGTAAGCGCCTGCCGATGACCGTGACCAAGATGCCGTTCGTGACGCCGGGGTACTATCGAGGCTGAATGGCCAAGCTGCTATGCCGGTAATGGGGATCACTCCGTGAACCGCTAGATATACCGTTATCTTGATCGACGGCAAGACGAAACCGCTTCCCTTGGGAGGCGGTTTTTTTGGTTATGTAGGCATGATCAACATCAAGATGGGTGCCGACGGGATAGGGTATCGTTAGCCGGGTATACGTGAATCTATCTATCAACGTTGGCCATGGATCTATCTGGATAGACCTGCCTGGATAGACCTGCCTAGATAGGCTTATCTGGATAAACCTGCCTAGATAGAGTTACTGGCCCGAGGATTCGTCATGAAGCGACTGCAAACGGCACTCATCGTTCTTGTCTGTGCCGCTGCTGCTGTCGGCGGTGGCTATTTTTGGTGGCATCAGCAGCAGGATGGCCTGGCGGAAGGTTTTGCCCTGGCCAACGGGCGGCTCGAGGCGACACGCATCGATGTGGCGCTGAAATTCAGCGGTCGGGTCGCTGAGGTGATGGTCACCGAAGGGCAACGGGTAAAGGCGGGAGATGTGATCGTGCGCATCGATGCCACCGAACTCGAGGCACAGGTGCGCGCGGCTGAGGCCGCTACTCGTCAGGCCGAGCAGGCGTTGGCCCAGGCCGAGGCCCTGTCGATTCAGCGCATGAGCGAATTGGCGCTCGCCGGTTCCGAGTTGGGGCGGACCCAGACGCTTGCGGCGCGTGGCTATGCTTCGCAGGAATTGCTTGACCAGCGGCGCTCGCAGAAAACCACTGCCGAGGCGGCGCTCAATACCGCACGCGCCCAGGTTTCCGCCGCGAAGGCCTCGATCGAGGCCTCACAGGCGCATGTCGCGGCACTCAATGCCAATCTCGCTGATTATACGCTGGTCGCGCCGAGAGCCGGTCGCGTGCAGTATCGCTTGGCGGAACCTGGCGAGATTCTGGCAGCAGGCGGCAAGGTCGTCACCTTGCTCGATTTGACGGATGTCTATATGGACGTCTACCTGCCCACTGACGAGGCTGGTCGACTGCGCTACGGCAGTGAAGCACGGTTGATCCTTGATGCCGCTCCTCAATATGTGATCCCGGCCGCCGTTGATTTCGTGGCCTCGGAAGCCCAGTTCACCCCCAAATACGTCGAAACCAAGAGCGAGCGCGAAAAGCTGATGTTCCGCGTCAAGCTTCAGATTCCCGCCGATATCTTGAGTCGCTATCAGGATGTGGTGAAAACCGGCGTGCCAGGCGTGGCCTATGTGCGTGTGGCGCCTGACGCCCAGTGGCCCGACGCCCTGGCGGTGAACCTGCCCTAATGACCAACTTCAGCGAAGCGGTTGCGACCTTTGACGGGGTGAGTCATTGCTATAAAGCGACTCTCGCCCTCGATAACGTTTCTTTGATGATTCCCGCTGCCAGCATGGTAGGAGTGATCGGGCCGGACGGGGTTGGCAAGTCCACCCTGCTTGGCCTGATGGCGGGAGTGCGCCGTCAACAGCTCGGCCAAGTCACGGCCCTTGGCGGCGACATGAATGACGCCAAGCATCGCGCCGCCACCTATGCCCGCATCGCCTATATGCCCCAGGGCTTGGGACGTAATCTCTATCAGACCCTATCGGTGCGTGAGAACGTCGATTTCTTCGGGCGTCTCTATGGCCAGTCGGCCGCCGAACGGGCTGCGCGCATCAGCGCGCTGCTCAAGAGCACCGGGCTAGAGGCCTTTGCCGATAGGCCGGCAGGCAAGCTCTCCGGTGGCATGAAGCAGAAACTCGCCCTGTGCTGCGCGCTCATACACGACCCGGACCTGTTGATCCTCGATGAGCCCACCACCGGCGTCGATCCGCTATCTCGCCAGCAGTTCTGGCAGTTGATCGAACGGATTCGGCAACGCCGCCCGGCGATGAGCGTGATCACCGCTACCGCCTATATGTCGGAGGCGGAAGGCTTCGATCATTTAATCGCCATGAATGCCGGGCGTGTGCTGGCCGAGGGAGCGCCTGCGGCCTTGAAGTCACACACCGCGACCGAGTCCCTGGAGGCGGCCTTCATCGCGCTATTGCCGGAAAAGGAGCGCCAGGGCCATCGGCGCGTGTCGCTTCCGCCCCGCGAGATTCAGGCCGGGCCGCCGGCCATCGAGGCGGAAGGGCTGACCATGCGTTTCGGCGACTTTACCGCCGTCGACCATGTCAGTTTTTGCATCGAAGCGGGTGAGATCTTCGGTTTTCTCGGCTCGAACGGCTGCGGCAAGACCACCACCATGAAGATGCTCACCGGGCTTTTGACTGCCAGCGAAGGCAGTGCCCGGCTGATGGGCAAGCCGCTCGATACCGATGCCATGGCCACGCGGCGTCGCGTGGGCTATATGTCGCAGTCCTTCTCGCTTTACGCCGAACTCTCGGTGCGGCGCAACCTGACGCTGCATGCCGACCTGTTCCAGCTGCCCAAGGCGCATCGAGGGCCCCGGGTCGAGGAGCTGATCGAACGTTTCGCTCTGGGCGCCGTTGCAGAGTCGACGCCTGAGAGCCTGCCGCTGGGGGTGCGCCAGCGTCTTCAGCTTGCCGTGGCGGTACTGCATGCTCCCGAGCTGCTGATCCTCGATGAGCCAACGTCTGGCGTCGATCCGGTGGCGCGCGACGCCTTCTGGGCGCTGCTGATCGAGCTGTCGCGTAAGGATGGGGTGACGATCTTCATCTCCACCCACTTCATGAACGAAGCCGAGCGCTGTGACCGTATCTCCCTGATGCATGCCGGCAAAGTGCTGGCCCAGGGCGAGCCTGACGAGCTGCGTCGTCAGCGTGATGCACGAACCCTCGAAGATGCCTTCATCAGTTACCTACAGGAAGCCGGCGCCGAAGAGGCGCCAGGGCCGGTGTCGTTAGACATCGGTACGGAGGGGGCGGATAGCCGACCCGATCACCGCTCCAGCTGGTTTTCACTCTCGCGAACCTGGGCCTTCGCCAGGCGCGAGGCGATGGAGATCCTGCGCGACCCGATCCGTCTGGTCTTCGCGTTGTTCGGTCCCATCGTGCTGATGGTGGCAATGGGCTACGGCATCACCTTCGATGTCGAGAACCTGTCCTACGCGGCACTCGACCAGGATCAGTCGCGGGAAAGCCGCATGTTTCTCGAGGCCATGCGCAGTTCACGATACTTCGACGAGCAGCCGCCACTCGCCGATTTCGATGAGCTGGACCGGCGCATGAAGGCCGGTGACATCTCCCTTGCAGTGGTGATTCCACCCGACTACGGCCGTGACCTGCTGCCGGTAAGCGTCCCGCAAATCGGTGCCTGGCTCGATGGCTCGAACACCACTCGCGCGGAGACCGGGCGTGGCTATGTGCAAGGCGTGCTTGCCACGCACCTTGCCGATCTCGGCCTGCGCGAAGGGCAGGATGTCGTGCCTGCCTACCCGGCGAGCGTCGAGCCCCGGCTGCGCTACAATCAGGCCTTTGTTTCCCAGCACGCCATCCCGCCCGGTGTGTTGATGATGCTGCTGATCATGATTCCCGCTATGCTCACCGCACTCAGCGTGGTACGCGAGAAGGAAATGGGCTCGATCCTCAATCTCTATGCGGCGCCGGTGCACAAGATCGAGTTCCTGCTGGGCAAGCAGTTGCCCTATATCGCCGTTGCCATGGTCAGTTTCGTAAGCCTCGTGGTGCTGATGATAGCGCTGTTCGGGCTTGGCATGCCGGGTAGCCTTCCCGCGCTGGTTAGCGGCGCGCTGTTGTTCACTACTGCCGCCACCGCCTTTGGCCTGGTCGTCTCGACCTTCGTTCGGTCTCAGATCGCGGCAATTTTCGCCACAGCGATCATCGTGATGATTCCGACGGTCAATTTCTCCGGGATGATGTATCCGGTGTCGACGCTAGAGGGCGGGGCGGCATTCATCGGCAAGGCCTTCCCGGCATTGTATTTTCAGCACATCAGCGCTGGCGTCTTCAACAAGGGACTCGACCTGCGGGTGCTGTATCCGAATCACCTGATTCTGGCTGGCTTCTGCGCATTGTTCTGGATACTTGCCAGTGCCTTGCTGCGCAAGCAGGAGCGCTGAGATGCGTTGGGTCAGCAATATCTACCGGTTGGGCATCAAGGAGATCTATAGCCTCTTGCGCGACCCCGTGCTGATGGGGCTGATTCTCTATACCTTCACCTTTGCCATCTATACCGTCGCCAATGGGGTGAAGACCGAGCTCCATAATGCCTCGATCGCCATCGTCGACGAGGATCGCTCGGTGCTGTCCTCACAGCTCGTTGCCGCCTTTCTGCCGCCGTACTTCAAAGCGCCGGAGCTGATTGAACTATCCGAGGTCGATCCGGGCATGGACAAGGGGCGCTATACCTTCGTATTGGATATTCCGCCACGCTTCGAAGCGGACGTACTGGCAGGGCGATATCCCGCGATCCAGCTGAATGTCGATGCCACGGCGATGGCGATCGCCGGCAATGGCACCCACTACATCACCAGCATCCTCAATGGGGAGCTGCTCCAGTACGTTAGCCGCTCGAGCGCAGACGCCGCGCTGCCGGTCGATCTGCGGGTGCGCGCCAAATTCAATCCCAATCTCGATTCGACCTGGTTCATGGCGGTGATGCAGATCATCAACAACCTGACCATCCTGGCGATCGTGCTGGGCGGGGCCGCGGTGATTCGAGAGCGTGAGCATGGCACCCTCGAACACCTGCTGGTGATGCCGGTGACGGTCAGCGAGATCATGGTCGCCAAGATCTGGGCCAACGGCCTGGTGATCGTCATTGCGGCGGTTCTCTCGCTACAGATCGTGGTGCAGGGCCTGCTGGGCATTCCCATCACCGGTTCGGTGTTGCTCTTTGCGCTGGGTGCCGCCGTCTACCTGTTTGCCGTGACCGCCATGGGGATCACGCTCGCCACTGTAGCGACGACCATGCCGCAGTTCGGTTTGCTGTCGATTCCGGTGTTCGTGGTGATGAACTTGCTGTCAGGGGGTATCACACCGCTTGAAAGCATGCCGCCCGCATTGCAGCAGGCGGTGCAGGTCCTGCCTTCGACCCATTTCATTCAATTTGCCCAGGCAGTGCTGTATCGCGGTGCAGGGATCGGCATCGTCTGGCCGCAGCTACTGGCAACGGCGGTGATCGGTATGGCTTTCCTGGCGTTTGCGTTGGTGCGCTTTAGGGCGACCCTGGCGGCGGTGCGCTAGCCCGCACTGGCTTGGCGCTAGCGTGGATAGACGCGACGAAAGGTCAGGCTGATACGCATGCCGGGCAGCTTGCGTGGCAGTAGGGCATGTTGAAGCTGGCGCTGGGTGCCGGGACCCATGACCAGCAGACTGTCATGGGGTAGCCAGACATTGAAGGCCGCCCCGCGGCGGTCCTGCCAGCGAAAGCGCAGCGGTCGTTCGGCACCGAGGCTGACCGCGGCGATCAGCGGGTCCTCGCCAAGCTCCGCTTCGTCATCGCTATGCCAGCCCATGCGATCTTCGCCATCGGCGTAGCGATTGAGCAGCACGCTGTTGAAACTGACCCTTTGGCCGCTGGCTTCCAGGGAGCGCTCGACGGCGACCTTGATCTCCTCGACCGCTGGATGCCAGGGCGCAGGCGTAAAGGATTCGCCGGAATAGCGGTAGGCGGCGTCCGGGTCGCCCATCCATATCTGGCGGCGAGGAATGAGGTGTTGGCGACCGTAAAGGGTCAGGGTAGGGCGCTGCCAGTGCAGTTGCTGATCCAACTGCCGTTGCAGTTCGTTGGCCCGCTCGAGGCCAAATAGACCAAGACCCAGCCACATCGGCGGTGAGTCGAGGAGGGTCTGCCAGCAAGGCGGGCCGATGCGTTCGTCATTCATTGCTCCAGCTTGCCAGTTCCTGCAGCCCCTGTCGCGGGGTCAGGCCGTCAGGGGCAAGAGCTCTATGCTAGCCAGGGCAAACATCACGCCGATCAGTCCGCCACCGATCACATCGCTGATGTAGTGAAGCCCCAGCCCGACTCGGGATACGGCGATCACGCCGGCAAGGGGCGCCACGATCAACAGCAGCCATGGCGTAGTGGTGGCCGTCAGCACCGTGAACATTACCGCATGCATGGTGTGGCCGCTGGGGAAGCTATAGCGGTCTCTGGGAGGTTCGGTGCAGGGGATGCACTCGAAGGTAATGGAGGGGCGTTCGCGACACAGGCGCGTCTTCAAAAGCCGATACACCAGCAGTGCGGCGATGGCGGTCAGGCTGAACTGCACCATGCGCTGCCAACCGAGGCTCGGGTCCAGCAAGGGTTGCGCCAGTATCAGTAAGACCCAGGCGGGCCAGTCGCCTGCCTTGCTGGCGAGTCGCAGCGTCGCCAGCGGCAGCAGTCGTGTATTGCTGGCCAGCGCGAAGCGATGGCACAGCCGCCACTCGAGCAGGTCGAGGCGCTCAAAGACGATAGGCGTGCGAGGCGTCATCTGGAGTCTCCTGTAGTGAAAGCAGGATGCGCAGGAAGTCGTCGGCGATCCGATCCCAGCCGTTGGATGCCACGCGCTGCCTGGCCTGGCGTCCCAGCTGGCCGTAACTGGCCGGGTGCTGGCAAAGCGAGACCGCATGGTCGATGAAGCCCTTTTGATCTCCTACCTTTGCCGTCAGGCCCTGCCGGCCAGACGTGATCAGTTCACTGGCGGCGGCATGATCGAAGGCCACCACGCCAAGGCTGCTGGCCATGGCCTCGGCGACGACGTTGCCATAGGTTTCCGAGCAGGATGGGAATATGAAGATGTCGGCGCTGGCGTAATGTCTGGCCAGGGACTCACGATTGATGAAGCCGGTAAAAACCGCTTCGGGCAGCCGCTGTTGCAGGCTTTCTCTCAGGGGGCCATCCCCGACGATGACCGTGACCAGGTCCGGTTGAACCTCCTGCATCGCCTGCACGCTCTCCACCAGCAGATCCAGGTTTTTCTCACTTGCCAGCCGCCCCACGTGCAGGGCAACGGGTTGATTCTCACCGACGCCCCAGGTCCGGCGAAGCTCGGGGTCGCGTTTTTCCGGCGAGAAGTGGTTGGCATCGATGCCGCGGCTCATGACCTGGACGTTGTCGAAGCCCTGAGCGCTCAGCGCCCGCACCTGAGTGGCGGTAGGCACCAGGGTCGCTCCGGTACGGTTGTGAAAGTGCCGCAGTACTGCCGTCACGGGCCTTTTCAGCCAGGCGAAGCCGTAGTCGCCGGCGTAATGATCGAAGTTAGTATGAAAACCGCTGGCGACTGGCAGCCCCATGCGCCGAGCCTGACGCAGCGCCGACCAGCCCAAGGGGCCCTCGGTGGCGATATACACCGCATCCGGGCGGCTGTCGCGCCATAAGCGTGCCAAGGCACGCCCGGCGGGAAGGCCTAACTTGACGGCTTTATATCCGGGAAGGTGAAACCCGCTTACCTGTAGTTCGTCCTCTATCCCTTCGGCACGGCGCCCGTTGTCAGGCCTGGGGCGCACCAGCTGTAGGGTGATGTTGCGAGCATCGAGTTCGCGACTCAAATGGCCCAGGGTATGGGCTACGCCGTTGATATCCGGCGACCAGGTTTCGCTGACGAAGCAGATGCGCATAAGGTTCGTGTGTCCCGTTCATGAGTCGTGATCTCAGGATCACGGTGGCGCATGACAGGACAGGGACGAATTGGTGAAGTCTGGATGACACGCGGCGCCATGTCTGGGCAAGAGGCCTTGGTCCATGTGTGCCAAGAGCTCTCGCCTCGTTGCCCTGACTTAGCGAAGTACCCGCCGGGGGTCGATGGGCTTGCCTCCACTGCGCATGTCGAAGAGCAGTTCATTGCCGCGATCGCCAGAGCCTGTTCGACACACCGTGTCGCCGCGGCTGACGCGCTTGCCAACCTCTACCGAAAGAGACTGGCATAGCGCATAGACACTCTGCAGGTTACCGGCGTGGTGCACGATCACCACGCGCCCTAGCTGGCGCATGCTCCCGGCAAAACGCACCTCGCCGTCGGCCACGGCCAGCGCCTTATCGGAGCTGCCACTGGTCAGCAGCATCGGCTGCAGGGTGCCGCGTGCGTCCTTGCCGTACTCCCGTGCCACCCGGTGTGGCTCTAGCGGCCAGGGCCAGCTACCGGCCGAGGAGGGCAGCGGTGTGCTGGGAGCAGGGCTAGGCCTTGATGATGCGCTCGAGGACGAGCTCGAGGATCGGGAGGCGACACCCGATGAGGCGCCGCTGCCACTGAGCGGCACCTTGATCAGTTGGCCGACACGCAGTGACGAGGCGGATGTGCCCGGGTTGCCGGCGCTCAAGCGGCTAACGCGGGTGCCAAAATGTCGCGCAATGGCTGAATAGGTGTCTCCGGGGCGCACCTGGTAGCGGTAAGGGCCCCCATAGGGAGCCCGTTCCTGATGGGTCGGTATCAGCAAGCGCTGGCCGATGGCCAGGGAGCGGGCTCGAACGCCTGGGTTAAAGCGCTGCAAACGCTCAAGGGGTACACCGGCCTGCTTGGCCAATTCGCCCAGGGTGTCGCCGCGCTTGATGCTGATCCAGTTGCCGGGGGTAACCGACTGGTTCCAGCCGCCATGACTCGCACACCCGGTCAACAGCAGGGCGATCATGAGCAGAACGGCGAGGTTCAAGCGCTGGCGTCGAGAATACGGTCCTTGTCCTGCCACAGCTCGTTGATCCATGTCTGGAAGCGTTCCTTGTAATCCGGGTCCTGATGGTAGTCGCCGCCCGGCATCCAGGCCGGGACATCGAGTCTCTTTACGCTGACCCGAATGGTGCCCTCGCGTCCGCAGAGAAAACGCCAGAAGGTCGGCTGAGGGCGTGCATAGACGATAGTGGCGTCGAGAATGCCGCTGAGACGATGCCCCAGCAAGCCAACTACCTGGGCGGTGCCGCCGGCCTTGGGGCGCAGGAGGTGGCGGTAGGGGCTTTGCTGGGCCGCCCGTTTGGCCGGCGTGAACCGGGTGCCTTCGACGAAGTTGTAAATCGCGGTGGGCATGTCCTGGGCGCGCTCGCACATCTGCTTGGTGGCCTCGCGGTCCCGGCGGGCCAGTTTGGGGTTCTTCTCCATGGCTTCACGGGAGTAGCGGCGCATGAAGGGAAACTCCAGGGCCCACCAGGCGAGGCCGATGATCGGAATCCAGATCAGCTGGTGTTTGATGAAGAAGCGCGGGATGGGGATGCGCCGATGCAGCGCCATCTGCAGCATGAAGATGTCGGTCCAGCTCTGGTGGTTGGCCACCACCAGCCACCAGCGGTTGGGGCTCAGCCCCTCCGGGGTGTCGATATGCAGGTCCGGCTTGAGCCAGTGGCGCATCCACCACAAGTTGAAGCCGATCCACTGTTGGGCGATGGCGTTCAGCACCTTCAGGATCTGGCGGCGCAGTGGGCGTCCAGGTGTCACGACTTTGAGCAGGATCAGGGTGAGCAGCGGTATTGACCAGATCAAGGTATTGATCACCAGCAGCAGCAGACTGACGAGCCCCTTTAGGGTCGACATGCGTTCTCCTTCAACGACTTGGCGCAGTGGGCCAATGCTACTGCAAGTCCCGGGGGCTGCCCAGCGGCAGGATCAACGCCGAGGCTGATCTTTTACGTCGTCGCTGGGTCGATGTCTGACCAACAGGGCGCTAGGCGTCTGGGGCGGGGGCCGCCACGGTCGTCTGCAGCACCTCGGCCAGGGCCTGGGCGGCGACCGATAGCTTACGATCCTGATGGGATAGGAGCCCCACGTCGTGAACGATCAGCGGATCATCGAGCGGCACACAGCATGCGCCCAGGGCCTGCATTTGAGGCGCACAAAGCGAGGGCACGGCACTGACGCCAAGGCCACTGGCGACCATGCGTCCGACCGTCGCCAGTTGATGGCTTTCGAAGGCAACCGTCAGGGCAATGCCACGGGAGGCCAACGCCTGTTCCAGCAGGCGGCGTACCATGGAAGGGCGCTGCAGGGCGATCAGGTCCTCGCCGAGCAAGGCCGGCCAGGAAAGCGCTGTGTCACTGGCAAGCCGAGAGGTGGGAGGCACCACGGCGACGAAACGGTCGGTGAACAGTGGGGTGAAGGCCAGATCGTCCGTCGCCTCGGGCGCAAAGGCGATGCCCAGCTCGACCCGTTCGCGACGCACCATTTCAATGACCTCTTCGTTAATGACGTCGTGAACGGTTACATTGATGCGGGGGAAGCGCTGGCGAAACGCCATCAGCGCATCGGGGAGCAAGTTGCTGGCGAAGGAAGGCATGGCGGCGATGGCGACACGGCCCAGCTCCAGGGTGAAATGCTGGCGCAGGCGCTCTTCGGTATTGTCCCAATCGGCAATCAGGCGTTTGGCCAGCGGGACCAGGGCTTCGCCTTCGGGCGTCAGGCTGACGCGACGGGTGCTGCGAATCAGCAGTGCTCCACCCAGGCTATCCTCCAGTCCCTTGATGGTGAGGCTCAGCGCGGGCTGGGAGAGGTGCAGATGATCACAGGCCCGGGTAAAGCTCAGGGTCTGGGCCACGGCAAGAAAGGCGCGAAGTTGTTTGACGGTCATGAGGTCATCCGTGAACGGGTATGTTGGACTTATTGGCGAATGATATTAATCAATAAATAAAACAAACTTAACAAATAGATCGTCTTGCTACGACACTGGCAATGACTCGACAACAATCACACTTCAACTATCGAGGCAGCGATATGGCCGGATTCGACAAACGTGTGGGTTCCTACGAAGAAGCGATGGAAGGGCTCGAGGACGGCATGACCGTCATCGCGGGTGGCTTCGGTCTCTGCGGGATTCCCGAGAATCTGATCGGCGAGATCAAGCGCCGCGGCGTCAAGGACCTGACCATCTATTCCAATAACTGCGGTGTCGATGGCTTCGGCCTCGGGCTGCTGCTGGAAGACCGTCAGATTAGCCGCATCTATGCGTCCTACGTGGGTGAAAACGCCCTCTTCGAGCAGCAGATGCTGAATGAGGAAATCGAGGTCGTGTTGACGCCGCAGGGCACCTTGGCCGAGAAGATGCGCGCCGGTGGCGCGGGCATCCCGGCGTTCTATACCGCGACTAGCTATGGCACCCCGATCGGCGAGGGTAAGGAAGTTCGCGAGTTCAACGGCCGTCATTACATCCTCGAGGAATCGGTGGTCGGCGACTTCGCCATCGTCAAAGGCTGGAAGGCCGACCGCTACGGCAACGTCATCTATCGCGACACGGCGCAGAACTTCAATCCCATGGCGGCGACCGCGGGCAAGATCACGGTGGTTGAAGTCGAGGAAATCGTCGAGCCGGGTGAGCTCAAGCCCGACCAGATCCATACGCCGGGTATCTATGTGGATCGCGTCATCAAGGGCAGCTTCGAGAAGCGCATCGAGAAGCGCACCGTGCGTGAAGGCTGAGTCACGCCTAATCACGCCGCCGGTGCCTTACCGGCGTTTCTCCACCCCAGATTAGAAAGATAAGAGGCAATATCATGGCATTGACTCGCGAACAGATGGCGCAGCGCGTAGCGCGCGAACTCGAGGACGGTTTCTACGTCAACCTGGGGATCGGTATCCCGACCTTAGTCGCCAACTATGTGCCTGAGGGCATCGATGTAATGCTGCAGTCCGAAAACGGCCTGCTGGGTATGGGACGCTTCCCCACCGAGGAGGAAGTCGACCCGGACATGATCAACGCCGGCAAGCAGACGGTGACGGCCCGTGATGGCGCGGCCATTTTCTCCTCGGCGGAATCTTTCGCGATGATTCGCGGCGGCCATGTCGACCTGACCGTGCTAGGTGCCTTCGAGGTCGACCAGAACGGCAACATTGCCTCCTGGATGATTCCGGGCAAGCTGATCAAGGGCATGGGCGGGGCCATGGACCTGGTGGCGGGCGCTGAAAACATCATCTGCACCATGACTCACGCGTCGAAGCACGGCGAGTCCAAGCTGCTCGAACAGTGCAACCTGCCACTGACCGGCGCGGGCTGCATCAACCGGGTGCTGACCGACTTGGCCTATCTCGAGATCAAGGACGGCGCCTTCCATCTGGTCGAGCGCGCCCCCGGCGTTAGCGTCGAAGAAATCGTCGAGAAGACAGCCGGCAAGTTGGTAGTGCCCGATCATGTGCCGGAAATGACCTTCGAAGCCTGACGAGCCGCGCTTTGGCGCCAGGCCCGAATGAGCCCGGGAACCGAGCATCGGTCCCGGGCTTTTTAGTGCCCTGTCATTGCGTTAGCGGTACCGCCTCGTCACTGGGTGATGAACGGGCTGGGCGTGCTGGCTCTCTTGGGCTGACGGTAGGCTGGTGAAAATCTGATCATGATGACGATAGCGTGTCAGTGGTCTTTCTCGATAGCCGCTCTCCCATGAATCTTCACAGCGTTATCCACAGAATCTGTGCATAAGTCGCGACTGGGCTGGAAAGTCCTCGCGAAGCCGGTAGAATGCGCTCCGTCTTGCCGAGCCTCCCTGATCACAACCTTTCGCGACCCTATGCAGGTCGGCTGCTAGCGATAGGGTCGGTCCTCGAGGCTTGGCTATAGAGCGTCACCGTTGATCGTTGGCGCCACTGCCATTGTCCTGATGCATGATCATTCCGTTACCGTTGGGGAGAGCGTTTGGTGCGTAGTCTGCCGGCAACTTTGCCGATCCTGTTCGTCTGTGAAATAAGCTTCCTGCTGGGGCATGGCTTGATCATGACCCTGCTTGGCGTGCGTATGTCGTTGGAAGGGTTCCCCTCACAGATGGCGGGCTTTCTGATGTCGAGCTTCTCGTTCGGCTTCGTGATCGGCAGCTACTGGCTCGAAAAACGTATCCGCGCCGTGGGGCATATTCGCGTCTTCGCGGCCTGTGCGGCGACGCTGGCCGTCACCGCCATGCTGCATGGCCTCTGGGTCAACCCCTGGGCCTGGCTGGTGTGGCGAGTCTTCGGCGGCGGCGCTACCGCGGGTCTTTTGATGGTGATGGAGTCTTGGGTATCCGGTGAGTCCAGCAACGATAACCGGGGCAAGGTGCTGGGCTGGTATCTGGTCTGCTCGACGCTGTCGCTGGCCGGTGGTCAATGGCTGCTGAATATTGCCGACCCCGCGACCATGGTGCTGTTTTCGGTCGCCGGTATGCTGTTTGCGATGTCGCTGGTGCCGCTGTCGATCCACCGTATTCATGGCCCCAAGGCCGCTCAGGAACTCAAGCCACAGAAGATCAAGGTTCGAGAGCTGTTTCGGCGCGCGCCGGTGGGGCTGGTGGGGGCCTTTACGGCAGGACTTATGGTGCAGGCCTTCTTTGCCATGACGCCTTACTACGGCCAGGAAATTGGTCTTTCGACCGCTCAGACCGCCCAGTTCATGGCCATTACCACTTTGGTGGCGCTCTTCGCCCAGTGGGGCCTTGGCCGCCTTTCCGATCGTATCGACCGCCGTAAGGTGATTCTCGCCATGGCGGCGATCATGGCGGTGTCCGGTGCCTTCATTTCGGTGGCGGCAAAGGTCGATTACCTGATGCTGCTGCTAGTGGCCAGTTTCCATACCGCCATGCTGCACACGCTCTATTCCTTGAGCCTTGCGCACACCAATGACTGGCTCGAGCCCGAAGAGATCGTGGCGGCCAACGGCAAGCTGATGATGGCCTATGGCGTTGGCTCGATCGTGGGGCCCTTCGGCGCTTCGCTGGTGATGCAGTTGATTGGCCCCGATGGGCTGTGGTTCTTCCTCGGGGCAGTGGCGCTGACGCTGGCTGGCTTCATTAGCTTACGGCTCTTTATTCGCCGTGGCGCTATCAAAGAGGTCGAGCAGGAGCCCTTCGTGGCGATGCCGGTGCTGGAAACCCAGCATTATATGAATGAACTCGATCCACGCCATGACCCTGTGCAGTTCGAGCTGGACCTGCAGGGCGAGTCGCTGTCGGATGAGGATCGCTACCCGCGAGAGCAAGCGGAGTCGGAGCACGAGCCGACCACCACGGCGGCGTGAGAAGGCATCATTAAAACGCCCGGGCCCGCGCAAACGGACCCGGGCGTTCAAAGACGATGATTGACCAGGCTCAGGCGTGGCGGGCAATCATTTCATCGAAGCTCTCTTTCGGCTGCACGCCGGTCAGTGCCTCTACTTTGCCACCAGCCTTGAACAGGGCGATGGTTGGCAGGCCTCGCACGCCGTTCTTGGCGGCAAGATCCGGGGCGTCATCGACGTTGATGGTGACCACCTTCAGCGCGTCGCCGCGTTCTTCGGCGATGGACTCGACGACCGGGTCGAGCATCTTGCAGGGGCCGCACCAGGGGGCCCAGAACTTTACCAGTACCGGTGTGTTGCTCTCGATGACATCCTGCGCGTAGTTGCTGTCGGTAACCGCTGCGAGGTTGGCCATAACTCTCTCCTCATTTGGCATTGCGTCATGAAGGCGCGGTGTCTGCATAATGGTCTCTGACACCCTGGTGGCCACCTTAGCGTCTCAGCGATTTAGTTCGCAAGCTTATTTTTTCATATGCTCGCTGCACTCGTCCGGCCGCGGCGATCCAGCGCGCCGGACAGGCGCGTCAGGCCCAGGGCCAGAATGACGATGCCGGCACCGATCCAGGCGGTATCGGTCAGTGCCATGTCCGCGACGATATGGCCTCCGACCACCGAACCTAGCGCGATACCAATATTGAAGGCAGCGATGTTGAGGCCGGAGGCAACATCGACGGCCTCGGGCACGAAACGTTCGGCCTGCTGCACCACATAGACCTGAAGGCCCGGCACGTTTCCGAAGGCGAAGGCGCCCCAGACCAGCACGGTCAGCACCGCGGCTACCGGATGGGTAGCGGAGAGCGTCAGCACCAGGAGGATAGCGGCCAGTCCTGAAAAGATCAGGGTCAGGGCGCGGATGGGGCCCATACGGTCGGCCAGCTTGCCACCATAGAGGTTGCCAACGGCTACCGAGGCTCCATAGACCAGCATGATCAGGCTGACCGCATTGTCACCGAAGCCGCTGACGTCCTGAAGGATCGGCGCCAGGTAGGTGAAGGCGGTGAAGGTGCCGCCGTAGCCCAGGACGGTGATCAGGTAGACCAGCAGCAGGCGTGGATGGGTGAGTACCTTGAACTGCTGGCCAAGCGTGGCAGGGACGGATTGCTTGAGGTTGCTGGGCACCAGCAGGGCGCTGCCGATCAGGGCCAGGGCGCCGAGCCCCGAGACCACCAGAAAGGTGGCGCGCCAGCCGAAGTTCTGACCGATCCAGGTGCCAAGAGGCACGCCGGTCACCAGCGCGACGGTCAATCCGGTGAACATGAGGGCGATGGCGCTGGCTTCCTTGTCCTTGCTGACTAGGCTGGTGGCAATGGTCGAGCCGATGGAGAAGAAGACGCCATGGGCCAGACCGGTGAGAATGCGGGCCGTGATCAATGATCCGTAACCGGGTGCCTGCCAGGCTAGCAGGTTGCCGGCGATGAATAGGGCCATCAGCCCTAGCAGCACTAGCTTTCGATTCCATCTGCCTGTGAGGGCGGTCAGAACCGGTGCCCCAATGGCGACCCCAGTGGCGTAGAGGCTGACCAGCAGGCCAGCCGAGGGCAATGAAACCCCCAGATCTTGGGCGATGGTGGGCACCAGACCGACGATAACGAATTCGGTGGTGCCGATGGCAAATGCACTGAGCATCAGTGCGTACAATGCGATGGGCATGGCAGAACTCCTTTGATAAGCGTTCGAGGCTTGTGAACGCCGCAGAGTCTGCGCCTGCTGTCTTGTGCGATAAATGGGCGTAAAATCAAAACACTTTTGCGAAAAATGTAATAGTGTGGCGGGTGATATTGAGGCGACGAGGGGGGCGAAAAGAGGCATGCAGAGTCGTACCGAGGATCTTCGCCTGCTGGTAGCGGTGGTCGATAGCGGTGGCTTCAGCGCGGCGGCAAGGCTTGAGGATGTGCCGGTGGCCAAGGTATCGCGCGCCGTCCAGCGCCTGGAGCAACAGCTCGACACCCCCTTGCTCAATCGCACCACGCGCAGCGTTACGCTAACCACCGAAGGGCGCGCTTTCGTCGAGCGTGTGCGGGAAGGCCTCGCCGTGCTGGCGCAGGCGGAGGAGCAGACGCGCTTGAGTCGTGAGCGGCCCAGCGGCCAGCTGCGGGTGGATGCGGCCACTCCCTTCGTTCTTCATCAGCTGGTGCCCCTGATTGGGGCCTTTCGCGAGCAGTATCCGGGGATCGAACTCGAGCTGTCCGCATCGGATGACATCATCAACCTGCTCGAGCAACGCACCGACGTGGCGATTCGCATCGGCAGCCTCGAGGACTCCACGCTTCACTCCAGGATGCTCGGCCGTTCGCCGCTTCACCTCGTCGCCAGCCCTCAGTATCTGGAGCGCCACGGCCTGCCGGCCAGCCCTGCCGCGCTGCTTGATCATCAGCTGCTGGGGTTTCTGAATGCGGGGAATCTCAACGTGTGGCCGGTGGAGGGGCTCGATTCGGCAGGCCCCAACATCAGCCCCAGGCTCACTACGTCGAGTGGTGAAGTTATGCGCCAACTCTGCCTAGCAGGACAGGGCATCGCCTGCCTGTCACGCTTCATGATTCAGGAGGATCTAACGCACGGGCGTCTGGTCAGCCTGCTAGCCGATCGCCTGATCAGCCCCCATCAACGCGAACAGGTCCAGGCGGTGTACTACCGCAATACGGCTCTTTCGTCGCGCATCGGTGCCTTTCTGGATTTCATTACGCCGCGGCTTAGGCTGTAACCCTGTAGTGAAGCGTGGCGAATTCCATCCTTCTGTGGTGCAAGGGGTCAGGCGAGCTGGCAGCGAGTGTGTTGGGGGAGCAGCAGTTCGGCCGAGCGATCATGCTTGCCCGGCAGGCAGGGCTGGATCAGCGCCAGGCCGCCGAGGGTGATGCGATGTTCGTCACCGCCGGCGAAGGCGAGGCGCTGTGAGCAGGTCGGATAGAAGCGGTAGTTGAGTAGCGGCGATACGGGGAAGACACCGTGATGGCGATCGCCGCTGCCGTCCATGCCTGTCTGCCTGAGCTGCTCATCCAGGGTGCTGAGATCACTTCCCAGACGCTCGCAGTCGAATCCGGCGTGATGCAGCCGTGGCCCCATCACGGCAAGCCAGGCTGCTAGAGGGTGAGTCTTCTGCAGCAGACAATAGGTATCCCAGTCCGGCATGGGCCAGGGCCGGCCACGTGCCAGAAGGTTCTGACCTTTTGTATCGTCCTGATGCGCCCTGGCGACCAGTGCCTTGAGAATTTCGCGAGGCTCTCGAGTCAGAGTGCCTAGCTGGAGTTCTCCCAGTACCAGCCATGGGCCTTCATCGGGTGGGGCGAACAGCGAGACCAAAAGGCCGCGATCGGCCATGGCATGAGACTCAACGCAGCGATAGCCAAACTGGTTGAGTGTGGGCAGCAGCTTGGCCGCGGCAAAGGGCCCATGGTTCAGGGTCAGTAAGGCGAGAAATTCGGGTTCGCTACCCACCGGCCACAGCCGAAGACTGCCGATTTCCGGGTGTAGGTGTACATAGTCCAGCCACAGCTGCTGGAGAAATTCTTGGCGTTGCATCGGACGCTCTCTCTCTGACGTCGAGCCTTGGGATCTGCACTGAGTATAGGTGGAGAGCACCACCAGGCTTTCAACGCGCGCGGGACGCAACCAAGCGGGTTCTGGTCGAGGAGATCGTCCTGTGGCTAACACTGTCCTTTGGCCAAGACGCAGACAGCCGCCCGTAGGCGGCTGTCTGGTGGTGCGTGAGCATCAGGATGCAAGGCTTTACTGCTGTGCGCCTTCCGGCATCAGGGCGTTATCGCTCACGTACTGGTTGAACTCTGTGAAGCCGCCGACGTGAGTCTGGTCCACGAAAATCTGCGGTACGGTTTCGACCGGCTTGCCGATGGTCTTCTCCATGTCGGCCTTGCTGATGCCCTCTTCGTGAATGTCGACATAGCGATAGCCGGTGATCGCGCCGGCATCGCTCAGCTTGTCGGCGAGTTCCTTAGCGCGAACGCAGAAGGGGCAACCAGGACGACCGAAGATAACAACAAACATGTAGTGCTCCTTGAGTAATAGAGTTGGAAAAGAGGCGATGAATAATGGGATCAATCCGAATATGGGGGCATTGTTCACCAATGCAGCGGCGGACGCCAATAGAGTCTGGCTACGTCAACTATTACAAGCTGCTATAGCGCCGTTACCGTTACCGCTGCCGTCTTAGCCTGTCTCGTGGCGGTCTTCATCGGCACGCACCAGCAGCTTGGCCAAGTCACCATGGATATCCGGGGCGCTGACTAGCAGGTTTTCTCCGTAAAGATCTTCCGGAATGCTCGACGGGCATTCGTAAAGATGGCCGGTGCGAGCGCCGGCCTCGCGCGCAATCAGAACGCCAGCGGCAAAGTCCCAGGGAGAGACGCTCTCATAGTAGGCATCCAAGCGGCCGCAAGCCACATTGCACAGGTCGAGGGCGGCGGCACCGTTGCGGCGGACATCCTGACAGTACTCGAGTACGGCAGCCAGGCGGCGAATAAGCGGCGGCCGACTGTCCCGGCGATAGGGGAAGCCGGTGGCCACCAGGCTGTTGGTAAGCTGCGATGCGCGACTGACGCGAATACGCTCGCCATTGAGCCAGGCGCCCTGACCGCGCACTGCGGTGAAGGTTTCGCCAAGGAAGGGCGCGTGGACGACGCCGATCTCGACCTGACCGTCCTTGACCCAGGCAATGGACACCGCCACGTGGACCAGGCCGTGAGCAAAGTTGACGGTGCCATCGATGGGGTCCACTACCCAGAGTGCGCCCGACTGCTCAATGGCGCCGCGATCGGGCGAGAGTTCTTCGGTCAGCCGTGCTTCGTTGGGAAAGTGCTCTTCGAGGGCGCGACCGATCAGGGTATCCACGGCGACATCGGTATCCGTCACCAGCTCGTTCCCGGCTTTGTAGCGCTGGGAGAAGTCCTGTGACTGACGGGCGTCGATGATGGCTTGGCCGGCCTGTTGGGCGATATCGATGGCGATCTCGAGGCGTTGGGCAGTCTGCATGGCGGCTCCGCGGCGGTGAGGGGAGGTGCTTGACGTTGAAATCCGCATTCTAGCATCACGTGACGCTCATGGCGTCTCGAGCGGCCTCTTATCCAAGTTCATTTCGTTAACTGCGCTTTCCTGTGTGCTCGCCCGATGTGCCTAGCGCTTTGGTCTGACGCCCCTTGTATGTTGCAGCGCCGCACTGGTGTTTGCCGCAAGCCTCATCGTATGCTGACTCAGGATCTCCGCCGTGCGGAGCGTCATGCCTTTTACAGGAGTTAGCGATGAGTACCACGTCACAGGAGACATCGCCGCGCGTTGCTCTGGTCACCGGGACCACCAGCGGTATTGGGGCAGCAGTGGTCGAGGAATTTTGCCGCCAGGGCCATCAGGTATTGGCGGTGGATTTCAATGCTGATGGTCAGGCAGTGGCCGACGCGGCTGGCGCTGTCTTCTTTCAGGCGGATCTGACGGATGGAGAGGCGTGCCGGGCGGCGGTGGCAGAGGCGCTGCGTCGCTTCGGACGCCTGGATATCCTGGTCAATAATGCCGGGATCCAGCATGTGTCCAGCATTGAAGAATTCCCGGAGGCCAAGTGGCGCCAGATCATCGATCTGATGCTGACGGCTCCCTTCCTGCTGACGCAGGCGGCTTGGCCGTCGATGCGCGAGGGCGGATGGGGGCGGATCATCAATATCGCGTCGGTGCACGCCCAGGTCGCTTCACCCGGCAAAGCCGCCTACATCAGTGCCAAACACGGCATGATTGGCTTGACCAAGACCGCGGCACTGGAGGGGGGCAGTCAGGGCATCACGGCCAACGCTATTTGCCCGGCCTATGTGAAGACCCCGCTGGTCGATAATCAGATTGCCGACCAGGCCAAGCTCCATGACATGGACGAGCAGCAGGTCATCGAGCAGATCATGCTCAAGAATGCCGCGGTCAAGCGCTTGATCGAGCCGGGCGAGGTGGCATCCCTGGTCGCCTATTTGGCGTCGGATCTCGCTGGCGCCGTCACCGGGGCAAGCTGGAACATCGACCTTGGATGGACCGCTCAGTAGCGGTGACGGCGCGGCTTAAAGCAAGGCTTCGAGCCGGGTGCTCGGTAAGGCGCCGATCCAGGTCTAGCGTCTTACCGGGTGTTTCTGCAGCTTGCGCTGCAGGGTGCGACGATGCATCCCCAGCGCCCGAGCCGTCGCCGAGATGTTGCCGTCATGTTCTTGAAGTACCTTCTGGATGTGCTCCCAGGTCACGCGATTGATCGAAGGGGGATTGTCGGCGACTTCGGCATCCGGATTGCCATCCTGATGCTCCAGGGCGGCCAGAATCTCATCGGCGTCGGCTGGCTTGCACAGGTAGTTCGCGGCGCCGAGCTTGATCGCCTCCACGGCGGTGGCGATGCTCGAATAGCCGGTCAGCACCACCACCCGACAGGCCGGAGCCAGCTCCAGCAGTTCCGGTAGAAGCTTCAGTCCTGAGCTATGTTCGAGCTTCAGGTCCAGGGTGGCGATCCTTGGGGGGGACTGCCGGGCATGTGCCAGGGCCTGTTCGGCATCGTGGGCTACCATGACCTCGAAACCGCGACGGCTCATGGCCCTCTGCATGACATGGCAGAACATCTCGTCGTCGTCGATGATCAGCAGGCGTTGTGGCGTCTCTGACATGTTGTCCTCGTCTTTGCTCATACGGCGTGCAGGGGCGTGCTTATTATGGCTGTCATGATGGCATCTAGGCGGCGCGACTGTTGCTTGTGCCTTTTCCTTCTGTGCTCAGACCTAAGGGTCACCGCTCTGTTTAGGCCTGGCTCGTATCGCGCCTGGGCAGCTTGACCTCCGTCAGGGTGCCGCCTTCCTCATGATTATACAGGCTGACATTGCCACCAAAGCGGTTGATGGTGGCATGAGTGAGTACCAGGCCGATGCCCATGCCTTTGGACTTGGTCGAGATGAAGGTTTCACCCAGTTGGTCGGCAATCGACAGGCTGACCCCGGGGCCGTGATCGCGTATGTCGAAGATCACCTCGTTGGCATCCCAGTTCAGGCTGATGACGATGTTCTCGGGGTTAGCATCGGCGGCATTGTTGAGCAGGTTCATCAGCGCCTGCTCCAGGGTTGCATCGACCGCGAGCTCCGGCTTACCGCGGCGTCCGGCTATTTCCAGCTTATGGCTGACGTCCGGCCGAACCACCAGCCAGCGCTGTACCACGCTTGAAAGCCATTCCTCTGCCACGCGACTCTCGGGCTCACCCAGGCGCCGTCGATCGGCATTGGCGACCAGTTGCTGGAGCCGTGTCTTGCAGGTATCGACCTGCGCTCTCAATAGGTCGATATCCTCGACTAACTGAGGGCGGTCGCCGGCATCCTGGCGCATCTCTTTCAGCAGCACTGCCATGGTCGATAGCGGCGAGCCCAGCTCATGGGCGGTGCCGGCGGCTTGGGTGGCCACTGCCAGTACCTGCTCGTTGCGCAGGGCGGCTTCGCGGGTGCGTGACAATGTCTTTTCGCGGCGCCTGAGGGCATGCGCCATCTTGAAAATGAAGAAGGTCACCAGGCCTGCCGACAGGCCGAAGTTGATCCACATGCCCAGTACATGAAGGCTGATGTTGCTGGCGATCACGCCGTTGCTGAGCTGAGGCACTTGGTCGAAAAACAGCATCAGGAAGGTATAGCCCGCCATGGCGCCGCTGGCGATGATCCAGGCGTATATCCAGGGGAGGGTCGCGGCGGCAATGGTCACCGGTACCAGGTAGTAACTGATGAAGGGGTTGGTGGAGCCGCCGGTGAAGTAGAAAAGCAGGGTGAGGCCAGTGACATCGACCATCAGGTGCAGCAGGTATTCAGTGTCGGTGACGGCCCGCGGCCGGCCTAGCCGCCACCAGGTAGCAACGTTCATGAGCCCCATGGCCACGATCACGCTAATGATCGGCAGCACGCGTAGCTGAAAGCCCAGCACTTCAATGCCGAAGATGATGGCCCCCAGAAAACCGGTCCAGGTGATACCGCGGACGATCGTCAGTCTCACCAAGTTGCGGTTAGGGGTCGACAGGGGTAGCGGCAGGGCGGCTTGAGCTGCTTGCATGATGGCTCCGGTCCGAGGATGGCTGCATGATACCGCAAACCCTGATAGCTGCATCAGCTGGCGTGAAAGGTGGGGGCCAGTGTTGCATAAAAAATGCCGCAACCCTGCAAGGTTGCGGCATTGCTGATTAAGGGTGCCGAGCAAGGCAGCCCCATCAGCGTTGGCAATCAGGCGTAGGTGTTGACCTGCGTACCCATGGTGCCTGATTGGGCCAATTCACCCTGCGGGGCAACCGCTTGGCCAGGCGGTGTGACAGCCTCCATCAGCTGATTGATGTGCGATGCCTGAGTATCCAGGTTTTCCCTGAACATTTCGGCTTGTGCCTGCTGACTGCTGTTGAACTGCTGCAGCGCCATGGCCATGCCGACCGTGCCATTGATGGATGCATCCATAGAGTGTTCCTTCTGTTACGGATGTATTGGGGTACTTCCCTGGGCTTATCGGCTTATTTGTTCGTAACTGTAATCCTACTCTTCACTCGCTACTCTTCACTCACCTTCACTCGCTACATGGCCAGCGGCAAGCATGGTTTACAAGGGTGGTAACCGCCTGTCTGCACAGGCCAATTGGGCCGCTGCGCTGGGAGTGTTAAGATAGCGCCATCTTTTGGCCCTGTGGCCAGCCACCTCCAGCAGTGACGGATTTCATGAGCGAGCTTGAGACTCAAGTCGATCTGCGACGCACTTTCGCGATCATTTCCCACCCCGACGCGGGTAAGACCACCATCACCGAGAAAATGCTGCTGTTCGGGAACGCCATCCAGATGGCGGGCTCCGTGAAGAGCAAGCGCAATGACCGCCATGCCACCTCCGATTGGATGAAGATGGAGCAGGAACGCGGCATCTCGGTGACGACCTCGGTGATGCAGTTCCCCTACAACGGCCGTATCGTCAATCTACTCGATACGCCCGGCCACGAGGACTTCTCCGAGGATACCTATCGCACCCTGACCGCAGTGGACTCGGCGCTGATGGTCATCGACGGTGCCAAGGGCGTCGAGGATCGCACCATCAAGCTGATGGACGTCTGTCGCCTGCGCACCACGCCGATCCTCACCTTCATCAACAAGATGGACCGCGACACTCGCGACCCCATCGAGGTGATGGATGAAGTCGAGACGGTGCTCAATATCCAGTGCGCCCCCATGACCTGGCCGATTGGCATGGGGCGTCATTTCCGCGGGGTGTATCACCTCTATAACGACGTCATCCATCTCTACAAACAGGGGCAGGGCACCCGCATTCCCGAGGATGTGCGCATCGAGGGACTCGATAGTGCCGAGGTCGATGAGGTGCTGGGCGAAGCTCAGGCCGAGGAACTGCGCATGGAGGTCGAGCTGGTACGCGGCGCCTCCCATGAGTTCGATCTCGACGCCTATCGTCGCGGTGAGCTGACGCCCGTCTATTTCGGTACCGCCATGGGTAATTTCGGTGTCCGTGAGATGCTGGATGGCTTCGTCGAGTACGCGCCGGCGCCCCAGCCCCGTGAGACCGATTCTAGAGAGGTGGACGCCAAGGACGAGCGCTTCACCGGTTTCGTGTTCAAGATCCAGGCCAACATGGATCCCAAGCACCGCGACCGAGTGGCCTTCCTGCGCGTCTGTTCCGGCAAGTACGATCGCAACATGAAGATGCGCCACGTGCGTATCGGCAAGGACGTCAAAGTGCCCGACGCCCTGACCTTCATGGCCTCGGACCGCGCCCATGTGGAAGAGGCTTGGCCTGGCGATATCATCGGCCTGCATAACCACGGCACCATCCAGATCGGCGATACCTTCACCGTGGGTGAGGACATGCGGTTCACCGGTATTCCGCACTTTGCGCCGGAGCTGTTCAAGCGCGTCCGCCTCAAGGACCCGCTGAAGATGAAGGCGCTGCAGAAGGGGCTCCAGCAGCTCTCTGAGGAAGGCGCGACCCAGGTGTTCATGCCGCTGGACAATAACGACCTGATTCTTGGCGCCGTCGGTACGTTGCAGTTCGACGTGGTCGCCCACCGCCTCAAGGAAGAGTACAAGGTCGACTGCCTCTATGAGGCGGTCAACGTCCAGACGGCGCGCTGGATCTATTGCGATGATCCCAAGAAGCTCGAGGAGTTCAAGCGCAAGGCGAGCACCAACCTGGCCTATGATGGTGGTGACTGCTTGACCTACATCGCGCCGACCCGCGTTAACCTGCAGATGACCCAAGAGCGTTGGCCGGATATTCGCTTCAGCGCGACCCGCGAGCACTAAGTCGGTCACCCGCATGCTCATCGACGCCCACTGCCACCTGGATTTCTCCGCTTTCGATGTCGACCGCGAGGCGATGTTCGAACGGGCCAGGGCGGTGGGCGTCGAGCATTTTGTGGTGCCAGGCACGACGCGGGCGCGTTGGTCAGCGGTGCTGGCGCTGGGAAAACGAGATGATACGAGCGTCTGCCTGGGGCTGCATCCGTACTTTCTCGACGATCACGAGGTGAATGCGAGCCGTCTGGCCCCCCATCGCTTGGGGAGTGATCGGCTGACTGAAGGTGATGACCTCGACGCCTTGGAGGCGACGCTGGATGCACACCCCGAGGTGGTGGCAGTTGGTGAATGCGGCATCGATGCTCGCTTCGAGGCATCGCTGGATGCCCAGTGGGCGCTATTCGAGGCGCAGCTTCGTATCGCCAAGGCACGCCATTTGCCGGTGGTGGTTCACTGCGTGCGTGCCAACGACCAGGTGGCCAAGCGCCTCAAGGAAGTCGGCCTGCCGGCAGGTGGGCTGATACATGCCTTTGCCGGCAGTCGGCAGCAGGCTGAGCGGTTTCTGGCACTGGGTTTTTTGCTGGGGCTTGGCGGGGCGGCAACCCATGAGCGGGCACAGCGCCTGAGGCGCTGCGTGGCGGCTTTGCCAGACCATGGCTACGTGCTGGAAACGGACAGCCCGGACATGCCGCCGGCGGGCTTCAAGGGCGAGCGCAACGAGCCGGCGAGGCTCGCAGGCATTGCCGATGAAGTCGCCGCACTGCGTCAGCAGACGCGCAGCGAAGTGGCCGCGGCTAGCACGGCCAACGCAGCGAGGCTATTCAGGCTGTCCTTGTAAGTTTAAGTCTTGCTGAGAAAGGCCTGCTAAGACCTTCCTTCACCCTCGGTCTCTTTGGGGCATCCAGCTCTCTGAGTGATCCGTTGTCTACTAGCCGTTCCGACGTCAGCCCTTGCGGGTAGCCAGTTCTTCCGGGTCCAGGCGCTCGAGTGCATAGGGCAGTCGCTGGCGCTGGCAGCGCACGCCGTCTACCGTCAAGGGTTCGGCGACTTCCTTGGTGGTCATCACGGCCAGCAGCTCGACCTGATCGTAGGCGTCACGTTCGGCGGCGAAGACTTCCCCCTGCCGCTTGCCCTCGGCGTCCAATAGCTCGCTGCCCACGGCAGGCAGGACGCTGCCTTCTAGAGTCAGTCTCACCAGGCGTTTCTTGACCTGTCCGCGGAAGTGGGCGCGGGCCACGACTTCCTGGCCGGTATAGCAGCCCTTCTTGAAGCTGATGCCGCCAAGCGCTTCCCAGTTGATCATCTGCGGTAGATAGCTGTCCTGCTGGCTGGCGCTCAGCCAGCCGAGTCCGGCCTGGATATCCTGCAGGCACCATACTTCGTTGCCGACTGGCGTTGCCTGCTGCGTCAGTGTCTGCCAGCTTTCCTCGAGATCGGTGATCGGCAGCAGAATGATCAGGCGCGGACGCGGCCCGGGGTGGCGAACCACCAGACGCTCATCATGTTGACGCTGGTGCCAGACATGCGGTGGTTCGATGTCGAGGCGCGCCTCGAGCAGGGCTGGGGCATCGTGGCCCGTCAGGCCGACCGGTGCCAGGTCGTCGCGCACCTGCATATTTGCCTTGTAGAAAACGGCAAATTTCTCGAGATGAGCCTTCAAGGGCTCGAGCAGCGACCGTTGCATCAGCAGCCAATAACAGTCCTCAGCCACCCGAAGCACTTGGGCATTGGCCAACATGCGCCCCTTGGTGCCGCAGAAACAGGTCAGCGGCGCGAAATCACCATCGGCAAGAGACATTTGCGCGCTGGTTTGCCCCTGCAGAAAGCGTTCGGCGTCAGCGCCTGCTACCTCGAGAATGCCCAAATGCACCAGTGGTGTGACGACGGTGCCATCCAATGCTTGGCGTGCCGGTGTGGGCGTCTCAAAGGTGGCGCGGTTCTCGCCGGCAGCGGTGGCGCCGATGCGCTCACTCCAGTCGGTCATGTGAATCTCCCTGTTGGAATCGGCATTCTATGGATGCGTTTCCATGATCTGTGGGTTGGCTATGGGGGCGATCGGCGACGATTCAAGTCTGGCCGGCCGCTGGCGAGGGCATGCTAAACTCATCGTTCAATCAAGTCCCTTGCTGGAGAGTATCGATGGCGAGCATTTCACTGGCCTTCAATGGGGTCGAAAGTACCGAATTGGTCAATCGCATCACTACCGCCTTGATGATGCTCGATGGCGTCGAGAGCGCCGAGGTGGGACGCCATGGCGCCGAGGTCGAAGGACGTGTACGCCGCGAGGCGTTGGTCAAAGCCGTCGAGAAACTCGGCGTAAAGGTGCACTGACATGACCATTACCGTGATTAGCCAGGGTGAGGGAGGCCTGCGCCAGAAAGTCGAGCTGGAAGGTTTCGAAGATATCTATGTCGATGCCCCAAGCGTGGTCGGCGGCGACGAAAGCGCTCCCGATCCCCATGACTATTTCGATCTCTCGCTGGGCGCCTGCAAGGCGATCACGGCGCAGATGTACGCCTATCGCAAGGGCTGGCCACTCACCGGGGTCAAGGTGTGGGTCGTGCGCGATGAACGCGATGAGCGCCACGGGGTCTACCGGCTGGATGTCAGCCTGCGCTTCGAAGGCATCGATGATGCCACGCAGCTTGAGAGGCTGAAGGAGATTTCCGATCGCTGTCCGATTCATCGTCTGATGACCACATCCACGGTGGAGATTACCACTCGTCAGGCTGCTCCGGATCAATCTTGATTTATACCGTTATCTTCTTGTTCGGGTTAGCCGCCACTCATTGCCGGGAAGCGACATGAGCAAAGCCTTTCGTCTGCAGTCCAAATTCAAGCCCGCGGGGGACCAGCCTGCGGCGATCGACAGTTTGATAAAGGGCCTGGATTCTGGCCTGGCCCATCAGACGCTGCTGGGGGTGACCGGGTCGGGCAAGACCTTCACCATGGCCAATGTGGTCGAGCGGGTGCAGCGGCCGACCATCGTCATGGCGCCCAACAAGACCCTCGCAGCCCAGCTCTATGGCGAGTTCAAGGCTTTCTTCCCCGATAATGCCGTCGAGTACTTCGTCTCGTATTACGATTACTACCAGCCCGAAGCCTATGTACCGTCTTCGGATACCTTCATCGAGAAAGACGCTTCGGTGAACGACCACATTGAGCAGATGCGCCTGTCGGCCACCAAGGCGTTGCTCGAACGTCGTGATGCGCTGATCGTGGTCTCGGTGTCGGCCATCTATGGCCTGGGTGACCCCGACCAGTACCTGAAAATGCGCCTGCACTTCACCCGCGGCGAACTGATCGACCAGCGCAAGTTCCTGCGCCGTCTAGCGGAGCTGCAATATACCCGCAACGACATGGATTTTCGCCGCGGTACCTACCGGGTGCGCGGCGACGTCATCGACATCTTTCCCGCCGATGCCGAAGACGAGGCCGTACGGGTCGAGCTGTTCGATGACGAGATCGACGGCATCAGCCTGTTCGATCCGCTGACCGGCGAGGTGCGCGGCAAGGTCCCGCGTATGACCATTTATCCGAAGAGTCACTACGTGACGCCCCGGGACACGATTCTCGAGGCCGCCGAGCGCATCAAGGAAGAGATGACCGAGCGCCTGGATTTCCTGCGCAAGCACGACAAGTTGGTCGAGGCGCAGCGTCTCGAGCAGCGCACACTCTATGACATCGAGATGATGCACGAGCTTGGCTACTGCAACGGCATCGAGAACTACTCGCGCTATTTATCCGGCCGCGCCCCTGGCGAGCCGCCGCCCACCTTCTTCGATTACCTGCCTGCCGATGCGCTGCTGGTAATCGACGAGTCACACGTCAGCGTGCCCCAGGTCGGCGGCATGTACAAAGGCGACCGCTCGCGCAAGGAGACCCTGGTCGAGTACGGCTTCCGCCTGCCTTCGGCGCTGGATAACCGCCCGATGAAGTTCGAGGAATGGGAGCGAATCAGCCCTCAGACGATCTTCGTCTCGGCAACGCCCGGCCCCTATGAGGCGGAGCACGCGGGGCAGGTGGTCGAGCAGGTCGTGCGACCCACTGGCCTTGTTGATCCCGAAATCGAAGTTCGACCCGCTTCCACTCAGGTGGATGATCTGCTTTCGGAGATCAAGCTACGTACCAATGTCGGTGAGCGAGTGCTGGTCACCACCCTGACTAAGCGCATGGCCGAGGACCTGACCGAATACCTCGATGAGCACGACGTGCGGGTGCGCTACCTGCACTCGGATATCGATACCGTCGAGCGGGTCGAAATCATCCGTGATCTGCGACTAGGCAAGTTCGACGTGCTGGTCGGGATCAACCTGCTGCGTGAGGGCCTGGATATTCCCGAGGTGTCACTGGTGGCGATTCTCGACGCCGATAAGGAAGGCTTCCTGCGCAACGAGCGTTCCCTGATTCAGACCATTGGCCGCGCCGCGCGTAACGCCCATGGCAAGGCGATCCTCTATGGTGATCGGGTGACCGATTCGATGCGCAGGTCCATGGACGAAACCGAGCGGCGCCGAGAGAAGCAGCTGGCCTTCAACGAGGAACACGGCATTTCGCCGGTGACCATCACCAAGTCGGTGGAAGACATCATGGAAGGCGCCCAGGCGCCGGGCAGCAAGCGCAGTCGGCAGCGGGGAGAGCGCAAGGTGGCAGAGCCAGCCGGCGAGTACAGCGCCGAGCAGCTGGCAACCCTGTCTCCCGATGAAGTGCGCCGCGAGATGTCGAAGCTGGAAGATGCCATGCACGAGGCCGCTCAGAACCTGGAGTTCGAGGAGGCGGCTCGCCTTCGTGACCGACTGCACACCCTGAAAGAACGTCAGTTGGCGCTGGGGTAGGCGATGCCGGAAGGTCCTGAAATTCGCCGAGTGGCTGACCGCCTGTGCCATCAGTTGGTCGACAAACCACTGCAGTCTGCGTGGTTCGCTTTCCCGGAACTGGCGGGGCAGGGCGCTGATCTTGAAGGCCGGCGCGTGCTGGCAGTAGAGAGTTGGGGCAAGGCACTGCTGACCTATTTCGATAATGGTCGTGTGATGTATTCCCATAATCAGCTCTATGGGGTCTGGAAACTTCATCGCTCCAGCCAGGAGCCCTCTACTCGCCGGTCCCTCAGGGTGCGCTTTCAGGCCGGTGGCCATGCAGCGAGCCTCTACAGCGCATCGGATGTCTCGCTATGGAAGTCGGATCAAATAGGGCAGCATCCTTTCCTGTCGCGCCTCGGTCCGGACCTCCTGAGCCATGGTGTATCGGCGGGCGATATCGAAGAGCGTCTCGTCGCGCCCAAGTTCCGGCGCCGTGCGCTAGGAGGCTTGCTGCTTGATCAGGGGTTCTATGCGGGCATCGGCAACTACCTGCGTTCTGAAATGCTGTTCTTTGCGGGGCTAGCGCCGCAGCGTCGCCCTGTCGACCTGGACGTCAGTCAGCGCGCGAGGCTGGCGACCGTCATGCGAGACGTGATCCACCAAGCCTATCGCCAGGCCGGTGTCACGAATCGGCCTGCCTGGGTCGAGCGAGAAAAGCGCGCCGGTGCTACTCGGGAAGGGTGGCGCTTTGCCGTCTTCGGTCGTGACGGACTGGCCTGCCATGCCTGTGGCAACGAGGTCTCACGATGCATGGTGACGTCCCGTCGATTGTATTATTGCCCGAACTGCCAATCGGACTGATAACCCTACCCGCATATTTATACCGTTATCGTTTACACTTCCGATTTACCTTGCAACGGAAGTGGACTCGGTAATTCAGCGCGGAGGGGCGATGCGGTATAATGCCGGCATTTCGCCTGCCGTGACCTGACCACGACAGGCCCGATGATAACGATAGGGAGTCGATTCCATATGACCGTGATCCGCCAGGATGATCTGATCGAAAGCGTGGCCGACGCGCTGCAGTACATTTCCTACTATCATCCCAAGGATTTCATCGACGCCATGCACGGCGCCTACGAGCGGGAAGAGAACCCCGCCGCCAAGGATGCCATTGCTCAGATCCTGATCAACTCACGGATGTGTGCCTTGGGCCATCGCCCGATCTGTCAGGATACCGGCATCGTGACCGTCTTCGTCCACGTCGGTATGAACGTGCAGTGGGAAGCGGATATGAGCCTGGATGACATGATTAACGAGGGCGTGCGCCGCGCCTACAAGCTCCCCGATAACGTCCTGCGCGCCTCGGTACTGGCCGACCCGGACGGCAAGCGTCAGAACACCAAGGACAACACGCCGGCGATCATCCACCACAAGCTGGTACCCGGTGACAGCGTCGAAGTGCACGTAGCCGCGAAGGGCGGCGGCAGCGAGGCCAAGTCCAAGTTCGCCATGCTGAACCCGTCCGATTCGGTGGTCGACTGGGTCCTCGAGCAGCTACCCAAGATGGGGGCCGGCTGGTGCCCGCCGGGTATGCTCGGCATTGGCATCGGCGGTACCGCCGAGAAAGCCATGGAAATCGCCAAGGAAGCGCTGCTCGATCCGATCGATATCCAGGATTTACAAGCGCGTGGCGCCAGTAATCGCGCCGAAGAGCTTCGCCTGGAGCTCTACGACAAGGTCAATCAGAGCGGCATCGGTGCCCAGGGGCTCGGTGGCCTGACCACGGTGCTGGATATCAAGGTCAAGGATTATCCCACCCACGCCGCCAACAAGCCGGTGGCGATCATTCCCAACTGTGCGGCAACCCGCCATGTGCACTTCAGTCTCGACGGTAGCGGCCCTGCCGAACTGCCGGCGCCCAAGCTCGAGGACTGGCCGGAAATTACTCGTGAAGTCGGCGAAAACGTCAAGCGCGTCAATCTCGATACCGTCACGCCGGAAGAAGTGAAGAGCTGGCAGCCCGGGGACACTCTGCTGCTCAACGGCAAGCTGTTGACCGGCCGTGACGCTGCCCACAAGCGCATGACGGAGATGCTGGCCAAGGGCGAACCGCTGCCGGTCGACATGAAAGGGCGCTTCATTTATTACGTCGGGCCGGTCGATCCTGTACGTGACGAAGTCGTGGGCCCAGCGGGTCCAACCACTGCGACCCGCATGGACAAGTTCACCCGTACGATGCTCGAGGAAACCGGCCTGCTGGGCATGGTCGGCAAGGCCGAACGCGGCCCGGTGGCCATCGACGCCATCCGCGACAATCGGGCCAGCTACCTGATGGCCGTGGGCGGCGCCGCCTACCTGGTCGCTCAGGCCATCAAGAAGTCACGGGTGGTCGGCTTTGAGGATCTCGGCATGGAGGCGATCTACGAGTTTGAGGTCGAAGACATGCCCGTGACCGTAGCAGTGGATAGTCAGGGTGAGTCGGTTCACCAGAGCGGCCCGGCCAAGTGGAAGGAAATCATCGCCCAGCGCGCGTGAGCCCTGGCATGTCAGCGTAACCTCTGACCGGTCCCCGCTTCGTCGAGGCGGGGACCAATATTGGATGAAGACAGCCGAAAGGATGCGAGCATGACCGCCTGGCTGCTGGGAACGGCGATCTTCCTGATTCACACATCCGGCCTCTTATCGGCTGTCGTTGCGCTGATGTCCAGCCGGACTTCGCAGGGGGCGATCGCCTGGATCATTTCGCTGGTGTCGGTTCCTTACCTGGCACTGCCGGCCTTCTGGATATTCGGGCGGCCGCGTTTCTATGGCTATGTGTCAGCCCGTGGCGAGCGGGATACGGTATTACGACGTGTGCTCGAACGCTATCGTGCCCACGTCACCCCCTTTCTTTCCAGCCATAGTCAGGGGGATCTGCGCGCCGTTGAACAACTGGCACTGATGCCGATGACGCGCGGCAATCGCACCCAATTGCTGATCGATGGTGAAAAGACCTTCGAGAGTCTTTTTGCCGGCATCGATGCGGCCGAAGACTACGTGCTCATCCAGTTCTTCATCGTGCGCCATGATGCCCTTGGCGTTCGTCTCAAGCAGCACCTGCAGAAAGCCGCGGAGCGAGGGGTGCGGGTGTACTTCCTGTATGACGAGATCGGCAGCCGTAAGCTCAAGGAAGGCTTCATTCGCGACCTTTGCGAAGCGGGGGTCGAGGTGAGCGCTTTTCACTCGTCCCGCGGATGGCGCCACCGCTTCCAGCTCAACTTCCGTAACCACCGGAAAATATTGGTGGTAGACGGCAGGGAAGGCTGGCTGGGAGGTTTCAACGTTGGCGTCGAGTACCTGGGGCAGAATCCGCGACATGGCCACTGGCGAGATACCCACCTCAAGCTCATGGGGCCTAGCGTACTGGGGCTTCAGGAAGCCTTCTGGGAAGACTGGCACTGGGCCACAGGTGAGGTGTTGAGCGTTTCTTGGGATCCCCAGGATGCCTGTGAGAACGGCCAGAACGTCGTGGTGGTGCCCTCGGGGCCGGCAGACCGTCAGGAGACGGCAAGCCTTCTCGTTCAGCAGGCCATTCACAGCGCCGAACAGCGCCTGTGGGTCACGAGTCCCTATTTCGTCCCCGACCATAGCGTACTGGATGCGCTGCGTCTGGCGGCCATGCGGGGCGTCGATGTACGCATCATGATCCCTGAACGCCCCGATCATCTGCTGGTGTTCCTGTCGGCCTTCGCGTTTCTGCCAGACATGCTACGCGCGGGTATCAAGGTATATCGCTATCAGCCAGGGTTCCTGCATCAGAAGGTCATATTGATCGACGACGCTGCCGCAAGTGTCGGAACCGTCAATCTCGATAACCGCTCTTTCAGGCTCAACTTCGAGATCACCGCCTTCGTGCCGGATACGCGTTTTGCCGCAGAGGTCGAGGCGATGCTGGAGGCCGATTTCCTCAATTGCCGCCAGATCAACTACGAAGAGCTTCAGCAGCGCCCCCTTTGGCGCAAGCTGGTCTCCCGGGCGGCCTATCTATTATCCCCCATCCAATGACAAGCCTGACTCACTCCCTTGAAAAGATCATGATTGAAGAGACCATGACTTGCATCAGATCGACGCTGCCGATTGGCACTCAGTGGGTGAGCGGCTAGAGTGACAGGCTTCGCGGGTTCGGCAGGTCCGAGCCCACGCCCAGACATGACATTGCATCGGAGTCGCGGTGAACCTCGAGACCAAGTGGCTGGAAGACTTCGTCGCCCTGTCCAATACCCGCAGTTTTTCGGCATCGGCGCGCCAGCGCCATGTGACTCAACCGGCTTTCAGTCGTCGCATCCGATCGCTTGAGCAGGCGGTGGGCGTGACCCTGGTCGACCGCTCGACCACGCCTGTCGGGCTGACGCCTGAGGGCCAACTGTTCCTGGTCACGGCACGTAACTTGGTCGAGCAGCTGAATGAATGCCTGGGACATCTTCGTGGTGTGGCCATGGATACCGAAGCATTGGATATCGTCGCCGCGCACTCGCTGGCCTTGGCCTTTTATCCGCAGTGGATCTCGCGACTGCAGCAGGGGCTGGGAGAGCTGCCAACGCGCTTGGTGGCGATGAATGTCGGAGAGGCCATCCATGTGCTGCGCGAAGGCAACTGTGATCTGATGCTTGGTTACTACGACCCTTACGCCAGCATGCAGCTTGATGCCGAAGTCTTTCCATCCTTCTCGGTGGGTCAGGTGAAGATGATCCCCGTCTGCTTGCCCGATGCCGACGGCGCGCCTCGCTTCCCGCTTTCAGGCGAAGGACAGATTCCCTTCCTGTCTTACACTCAGGGCGCCTTTCTTGGCCGTAGCGTACGCATGCTGCTCAAGAACGATCCTCTGCGCCTGAGGCTACGTACCGTCTATGAGACGGCCATGGCAGAGGGCCTCAAGGGCATGGTGATGCAGGGCGTTGGCATGGCCTGGATTCCTGACTTCTGTATCCGCGAGGAGCTCTCCAGCGGGCGCCTGGTGCGTGCTGGAGGTGAGGGCTGGGACGTGCCGCTGGAAATTCGTCTTTATCGCTGCTCACTGGTTCACAAGCCAGGGGTCGAAAAGCTGTGGCGTCAGATGATGAAGCTTCCCAGAGACTTCCTGGAAGCCTGAGCCTGCTCACCGGCCACGGCGTTTGCGGCGAACCTGCTTGGAACGAGAAGTCGTCAAGGGGAGCCGAAGCTGGCAGGCAGGCCAAGGAAGGTCTGAATGATGAAGAAGTGATCCTCGAACAGCTCTTCGGGCTCCAGATCCGCCAGTGCCACCCATCGCGCTCGCTCGCCACCCTTGGCGGGCTTGAGTTGCGGAAGCTGTTGCTCCGGGCGCAGCGCGAAATAGAAGGCTTCGGCCAGGGTGCGGCCGCGCCAGCTGCGATGCGGCTCGTCGAACAGCCGTTGCCCTCGCAGCGAGCCCTTCAGTACCGGTGTCGGCACTTTCAAGCGCACCCGTTCCCTAAGCTCCCGCAGACAGGCGTCCAGCAGGCGCTCATGAGGGTTGATGAACCCGCCCGGTAGCGCCAGCAGGCCCTTGCCGGGGGCCGCACTGCGCTTGACCATCAAGACGTGTCCCGACTGCACTACCACCGCATTGACCGTCACGAATATGGGTGGATAGGGCGCTTCTGCCCAGGCGCTGCGATACTGCTGAAGCAGCTGCTGTTCTTCCAGCAAGTGCTGATAGTGTTGACTGCTGGTGAAGGCTTGGAGCGTGTCGAGCACGCCGGGAGGCAGGTCGTGGGCGGCGCCGGTAGAGGCGTAATCGCTGGCGGCAGCCATCGAGCGGAATAGCCGTTCGCGTATTTCGCTTGCTGAGATGCCCTCGACCAGCGGCACGCTCACCGATTCCCACTGGGGAAAAAGGGTCAAGTAGTAGCTCGATTGGCCACGACTGGCGCCGATCAGCCCGATGCGGGGGAGGCGTCCCTGGCTTGGTGAAGCGATGTCGCGCACCTTGCGCTGAACGTCACGAACCCAGACATCATCATTGTAAAGGGCATCAAGCAGTGGCTCGATTTCCAGGCGGGCATTGTCCGCCTCATCGAAACAGCTTCTCAGCATGTCGTGGCGCTCCTCGAAGCGCCACGGGTTTCGCAGGGAGCGTGCCTGCCAGGCCGAGCCGACAAGGACGATTACCTGGTGGGCACGTTTCAATGCCTCGTGTATGACCGCTCGATGGCCCAGATGTGGCGGCTGAAAGCGACCAATGAAGACCAGACAGTCGAAATCCTTATGGCAATCGGGGGTGAGCTGGGTGTGCGCCATGCGGGCTCCGTGGCTGATGACCGGGGTGCGCTAAGCTTTGTACGAAAACTACCTGCGCTCGGGCAATACGGCGTTAAAAATCAGCTCAAAATGCTCATTTACACCCCGTAAACTCCGCTTCTTCACCAATTTTTGCCTTGTCTTGCCTTCGCTCGCTGACTTTTCGCACGAAACCTAAGAGGCGCATTATCGATGCTCGTCGCCCTGCCTGCAATCTGGCGTTGGTAGCCGGCGAAGCAGACTGCCAAAGGCTCGGGTATGCTGGGTGCAGTCGATAACACTGTTGCAGGGAGCTCGCATGTTACGAACCTGGATGCTTTTCTGGTGGAAGGTGGTCCGCCATGCCGTGAATTTGTGGCTCGAGCGCAATGCCTTCAGCTATGCAGGCTCACTGGCCTTCTACACGCTGTTCTCGCTGGCTCCGACCATCATCATTGCGGTCATGATCATTGGGCTAGTGCTTGGCGAGGAGGCCGCACAAGGGCAGATCGTTTCTCAGCTGCAGGGCACCATGGGCCTCGGCGCCGCGGAGGCCATCCAGAATGCCGTCTCCCAATCGCGCATTCAGGAGTCGGGCCTGTTGCCCAGTCTGCTCGGCTTTGGTGCCTTATTGATCGGCGCCACGACCGTTTTTGCACAAATGCAGTTTTCGTTGAACACCATCTGGGGCGTCATGCCTCATCCCAGCAGCAACAGCATGTTGAAGTTCATCAAGAGCCGAGCCTTATCCCTTGCCGTGGTGTTGAGCATTGGTTTTCTTTTATTGGTCTCACTGATTCTGGGCGTGGTCTTGCGCGCGGTGTTACATGCGGCCAATGACCTATGGCCGGGCATCGGCTTCATGATTGGCGGGCTAGAGTTCCTGATTTCGCTTGCCATGATTGGCTTGCTGTTCGCTACGATCTTCAAGGTGCTGCCGGATGTGGTGCTGAGCTGGAAAGACGTCATGGTGGGGGCTTGCGTCACGGCGGTATTATTTTCGGTCGGCCGCTACGGCATTGCCATTTATCTGACTTATACGGCGACGGCATCCACCTATGGCGCCGCCGGTTCAGTGGTGTTGATTCTGCTTTGGGTCTACTACTCGTCGCTTATCCTGCTGTTCGGTGCAGCCTTCACCAAGTGCCATTTGCTGGCCCGGGGTAAAGCGATCGTGCCGCGAAACTCTGCGGTGCTCGTCAAGCAAGAGGTGCAAACCGGCTAAGACGATCAATAACGTGTGGACGCTTTTCCCGCCATCCTATATGTCGCCTTCTCCATTTGGGATGGCGCCTCGGGCAGCCGAACCAGCCCGAACTGCATCTCCACCGTCGCAGACCTGATGGCAAGCCCCAGCGCGGCAAGGGATAGGAAGGTGGTGCCCAGTAGGAGAAAGGTAAGAACGAACATGGCAATATCCTTTTGGCGGTGGGCGGTGTCATTGGAATATAGTCCGCTCCAGCAAAGTTGTACATAAAGTGTTCATCGGTACATCTGATGTACACCATGGGTGTTTGTTCAGCCTAGCCCCGCGTGTTGAACATCAAGGAGGCCATCAATGAGCAAGTGCTGCCTGAAGGCACTGGTCACCGGAAAGGTGCAGGGTGTCTGGTACCGCAAAGCGACTCAGCAGCAGGCGCGAAAAGCAGGGGTAACGGGACACGCGCGCAACCTGTCAGATGGGCGTGTCGAGGTGTTGCTATGCGGCGAGGCGGCCGACGTCGAGGCGGTGGCAAAGTGGCTGTGGGAAGGGCCGCCGAACGCGCAGGTCACTGATGTGGCCGTAGAAGACGTCGAATGGCAGGATTTCGACGCCTTCTTCACACTTTAGGCAACGTCCAGGTCGCTACATTCCTTGAATAGCTTGGGATAACAGCTATTTTAGCGTACTGACGATCCAGTCAATCACTGCGGGTCCGTCTGCGCTCAGGCAGGCGGTGACCACCGGCGTCTGCGACCATCGCGGTGCCATGAACTCGCGGCCTTCAGGAGCGAACACCGTCTGCCCTTCGGCGACACCTTCGGTGGCCACGTTGAGATGGCCCTTGGCGGTGGTGAAAAGCTCGGGCTTGATGAGGTAGGCCAGCGCGCAGCTGTCGTGAGGGCAGCAGCCGTCGATGCCCAGCGCCTGCTGATAGAAGGCCCGGTAGAAGGCATAGCTCTCGGCAAGCACCCGGCCAAGTTTGCCTTGGCCCGCGGCGATGGCGTCCATGTCCTTGGGTGCCAGAACGCAGCGGTGAGTCGCATCCAGTCCCACCAGCGTCAGCGGCCAGCCGGCGCTAAGCACCCGGGCCGCAGCATGTGGGTCATTGAAGATATTAGCCTCGGCGACCGGGGTGACATTGCCTCCTTCCTTGATAGAGCCCCCCATGACGATGACCTGCTTGACCTTCTCGGTAATGCTCGGGTCGAGCTGCAGTGCCGCGGCCAGGTTGCCGAGGGGACCCACGGCAACCAGACTGACGTCGCCGGGGCGCGCGTTGACGGTGTCGACGATGAATTGAGGCGCGCTGATCGCAAGGGCACTGCCTTTTACATCGGGCAGATCGATGTTGCCAAGGCCATTGGCGCCGTGGATATGCGCCGGTGCCGGATGCTTGGGCTTGACCAGCGGTGCGGCGGCACCCTGGGCGACCGGGATCTTTTGCCCCGCCAGCTCGCCAAGCAGCAGGGCGTTATGGGTGGCGGTCTCGATATCGACGTTGCCGTACGTGGTGGTCATGCCCAGCAGCTCGATCTCGGGGTGGGCAAGCGCAATAGCGATGGCCTGAGCGTCGTCGACGCCCGGGTCGGTATCAAAGATGATCGGTTGGCTCATGAGGGCTTCCTTGGCCGAGCGGGTCAGTACCCGCGCATCAGTGTAGTGAGAGAGTCCATGCCGAGCCGTCTCACTGGATGTGGCTCGACAGGTGACTCGCTAGTAAGACTCGCCAGCTAGCTATATTAGTGACGCTTGAGCGACAGCGCCGGCCATTCTGCCAGTGCTTCATCGACGGCATGGGCATCGGGGATGCTTGGCGCGGCGCCTTCGCGCTGTACACAAAGCGCCGACGCCGTGCTCGCCCGGCGCAGGCAGGTCTCGACGTCTAGGCCGGCAAGCCGTGCGGCCAGGAAGTGGCCGATGAAGGTATCGCCAGCGGCGGTGGTGTCCCGGGCTTCGACGCGATAAGCGGGCAATTCGAGCCGGACGTCGCCGTGCTGATAGCAGACACCGTCACTCCCCAGGGTCAGCACCAGCTCTATGCTCGGCAGGCGCTCGCCGAGTGCCGCGAGCAAGGCGTCGGCGCTGGTGCCTTCGGGCAGGCCGACCAGGGCCGCAGCCTCACCGCGATTCACGAACAATAGCTGACAGGTCGAAAGCGGCAGCTCGTTCACGGCGGCGTGCATCGGTGCCGGGTTGAAGGCTATCGACAGCCCCTTGGCATGGGCTTGCTCCATGGCGCGCGCCAGGCCGTTGGTCTCGTTTTGCAGCAGCAACCAGCTATTGGGTTCGGCATTGTCGATTCGCCTGTCGATGTCGGCATCGGCAAAGCCGTGGTTGGCTCCCGGATAAAGGATGATGGCATTTTCGGCCTTGTCATCGACCTGAATCAGGGCATGGCCGCTAGGTTCATCGACGAGGTCCAGCGCAGCGGTGCCTACCCCGGCATCGGTGAGTTGCCTGTGTGCCCAGTCGTCGCTCAGGCCGAGACGCCCCCAGTGCTCGACGCGACCGCCCGCCAGTGCCATGGCGAGTGACTGGTTTGCGCCCTTGCCGCCGAGTACCTGCTGATAGCCGGTACTGGCCAGCGTCTCGCCGGGGCGAACCAGGTGGGGGACGCGATAGACGTGGTCGATGTTGATAGAGCCCAGGTTGTAAAGTGGGCGAGAGGTGTCAGGCATCTAAATTTCCTTGCCAGGCGCGGATATTGTCCACGGTCAGCCGGACCACATTGGCGCGTGCCTCGGGTGTGATCCAGGCATTGTGCGGCGTCACGATCAGGTTGAGCGGCTCGCCTAGGGCCTCGATCAGGGCGTGGCCGTCGCGTGGGGGTTCCGCCGGAAGCGAATCGACCCCGAGACCGCCCAAGCGCCCTTCACGCAGCGCCTCTAGGGCCGCCTGTTCGTCTATGATACCGCCTCGTGCACAATTGATCAGCAGCGCATCGTCCTTGAGCCGCTCCAGCAGGGCAGCATCGACCAGATGTCGGGTCTGCTCGGTCAGCGGACAGTGCAGGCTCACGACATCGGCCTGGGGTGCCAGCTCATGAAGGCTGGGGCGTTGATCGTCGGTCTTGCCGGGGCGGGCGGCGAAGCTGACGCGCATCTCGAACGCCTCTGCCAGCGCCGCGACCCGGGAGCCCAGTTCCCCCTGGCCGACGATGACCAGGTGCTTTCCTGAAAGCTGCAGGGTGCGGTGATTCAACAAGCAGAAGAAGGCGCTCTGCTGCCAGGCGCCGTCGGCAACATCGCGCTGGTAGAGCGGAAGCCGATTGGCCAGGGCCAGCATCAGCATTAGGGTGTGCTGGGCGACGCTGGCGGTGCCATAGGCGGTGACGTTGCGCACCTCGATGCCCAGCCGCTTGGCGGCCTGCATATCGATATTGTTGGTACCGGTCGCCAACACGCAGATCAGCTTCAGGCTGGGCAGCGCCTCGAGAGTCTCGGCACTCAAGAGCACCTTATTGACGATGGCGATACTGGCGCCGTCCAGGCGTTCCAGGCAGTCATCCGAGGCAGTGGTGTCATGGACCGTTAACGTATCGACGGCATCACGCAGCGGGCTCAGGTCGATATCATCGCCGAGGCTGGCGGCATCAAGAATCACGGCTTTCATTGAAGGGTCCTGATCAGATTGTGGGGTAGTGAATCGGGTAGAGGGCGAAGAACGATGATAATGCGCGCTTGCTCGCCTTGCCCGTCAGGGGGCGCAACACGCTATAATGTCGCGCTTTCGCAGCAGGCTTGGAAAGCGCCTTGGCCGCCCTGATATTGTTTCAAGGCATGAGCGCCAAGCCGGCCACTGGCCCCGCGTTGTCGCAGTGCGGTGTACCTAAGCTGTCGCTATGCCAGGTACTATTACATGTACTATGTAAAGTTCTATGCAAAGTACTTAGTGCTAGCAAATGTGATCAAACCGTTGTGCTTATGTAGTCGTGCTCAGGAGAGTTGAACGATGCCCATCTATGAATATGAGTGCAAGGCCTGTGGCCATCGCCTGGAAAAGCTTCAGAAAATCAGCGCCGACCCGCTGACCGATTGCCCAGCCTGCGAGAAGGATTCGCTTCAGCGGCTGATCAGCGCGGCGGGCTTCCGGCTGGCCGGCAACGGCTGGTACGAGACCGATTTCAAGTCCGGCAGCAAGAAGAATCTTGCCGGCGAGGGCGGGGCGGATTCTAGCGCCTCACCCAAGACAACGGCCAAGGACGGAGCGGCGGCCTAAGCGCCCCGTCCTTCTTTATTATTCGATAACGCAACAGAACAGGATTTGACATGCGCAGCCATTATTGCGGCCAGCTGAACGAGACTCTGGTGGACCAGCAGGTCACCTTGTGCGGCTGGGTTCACCGCCGCCGTGACCATGGTGGGGTAATCTTCCTCGATCTGCGCGACCGTGACGGTTTGGCGCAGGTGGTGGTGGATCCCGATACCGCCGAAGCCTTCGCGACCGCCGACCGCGCACGTAACGAATTCGTGCTGCGCATCACCGGCCGCGTTCGCCCGCGCCCGGAAGGCACCCAGAACCCTAACATGCCGACCGGTATGATCGAGGTGCTGGCCAAGGACGTCGAGGTGCTCAATACCGCCGCGACGCCGCCGTTCCAGCTCGACGAGCATGGCAAGGTCGGTGAGGAAACTCGCCTCAAGTATCGCTATATCGACCTGCGCCGTCCGGAAATGATCGACAAGCTGCGCCTGCGTTCGCGGATCTCGCACAGCGTGCGCGCCTTCCTGGAAGGCCAGGGCTTCCTCGACATCGAGACGCCGATCCTGACCCGTGCCACGCCGGAAGGCGCTCGCGACTATCTAGTGCCCAGCCGCACCCACGCCGGCAGCTTCTTCGCGCTTCCGCAGTCGCCGCAGCTGTTCAAGCAGCTGCTGATGGTCTCCGGCGTCGATCGCTATTATCAGATCGCCAAGTGCTTCCGTGACGAGGACCTGCGTGCCGACCGTCAGCCGGAATTCACTCAGATCGATATCGAAGCTTCCTTCGTCGAGGAAGACGACGTCATGGCCATCACCGAGACCATGATCCGTCAGCTGTTCCAAGAAGTGCTCGACGTTGAGCTGCCGCTGTTCCCGCGCATGCCCTATGCTGAGGCCATGAGCCGCTTTGGTTCCGACAAGCCTGACCTGCGCATCCCGCTGGAGCTCACCGATGTCGACGACCTGATGAAAGACGTCGACTTCAAGGTCTTCTCTGGCCCGGCCCAGGCCGAGGATGGTCGTGTGGCGGCACTCAAGGTGCCGGGCGGTGCCAAGCTGTCGCGCAAGGAAATCGACGAGTACACCAAGTTCGTCGGCATCTACGGTGCTCGCGGTCTGGCCTGGATCAAGGTCAACGAGCGCGCCAAGGGCATCGAAGGCCTGCAGTCGCCGATCGTCAAGTTCATGGACGGCATCATCGAAGAGCTGCTCGACCGCGTCGAGGCACAGGACGGCGACATCATCTTCTTCGGCGCCGATAACGCCCGCATCGTCAACGAGGCGATCGGTGCGCTGCGCGTCAAACTGGGTGAAGATCTCGAGCTTTATACCCGCGAATGGGCGCCGCTTTGGGTCGTCGACTTCCCGATGTTCGAGGAAGACGGCAACGGCCGCATGCAGGCGCTTCACCACCCGTTCACCGCACCGTCCTGCGATGTCGACACTCTGCGCGACCGCCCGGCCGAGGCGCTGTCCAAGGCCTACGACATGGTGCTCAACGGCACCGAACTGGGTGGCGGTTCTATCCGTATTCATGACCACGGCATGCAGCGCGCGGTACTCGACGTGCTGGGCATCGGCGAAGAAGAAGCCGACGAGAAGTTCGGCTTCCTGCTAGACGCCCTGCAGTACGGCGCGCCGCCCCACGGTGGCCTGGCCTTCGGCCTGGACCGCCTGGTGATGCTGATGACCGGTGCCAAGACGATCCGCGAAGTCATTGCCTTCCCGAAAACCCAGAGTGCCGCTTGCCTGATGACCGACGCACCTGGCGTGGTCTCTCCGACGCAGCTTAAAGAGCTCAATATCCGCCTGCGTCAGAAAGCCAAGCCCGAGGCCGAACAAGACGCTTGAGTCTCTGCTAGCTTCTGATGCACGCAATTCCGAACCGCCGGCGCCCTTGGGCGCCGGCGGCGCATGAAAAGGAGGTTTTTTTCATGGCCGGACATAGCAAATGGGCCAATATCAAGCATCGCAAGGCCGCACAGGATGCCAAGCGCGGCAAGATCTTCTCCAAACTGATTCGTGAACTGACGGTCGCCGCCCGGCTGGGGGGTAGTGAGCCAAACGACAACCCGCGCCTACGCGCGGCCATCGACAAGGCGCTTGGCAACAATATGACCAAGGACACCATCCAGCGTGCCGTCGACCGAGGGGCCGGCAACACCGATGGCGATGCCATGGAGGAAACCGTCTACGAGGGCTACGGCCCGGACGGTGTCGCCGTGCTGGTCGAGTGCATGACCGATAACCGCAATCGTACCGTCTCGGAAGTGCGTCATGCGTTCTCCAAGCATGGTGGCAATCTGGGCACCACCGGCTCCGTGTCCTTCATGTTCCATCATCAGGGGCGGCTACAGTTTACCGATGGCACCAGTGAAGAAGCGCTGATGGAGGCCACCCTGGAGGCCGGCGCGGAAGATGTGATCAGCCATGAAGACGGCAGAATCGAAGTCATTACCCAGCCGGGGGATTTCTGGACGGTCAAGGAAGCACTGCTCGAGGCAGGTCTCACGCCATCATACAGCGAGATCGACAAGTATCCTGACAACTACTCGCCAATCGACGACGTCGAGGTGGCGCAGAAGGTCATCAAGCTGGTGGACATGCTTGAGGATCTCGATGATGTGCAAAACGTCTATTCCAACGCCGATTTCGACGAGGCCGTTCTTGAACAGCTCGAATAACGGAGTGACCAATCAGCAGGTCTGCTCATGCTGATTCTGGGTATCGATCCGGGGTCGCGCATCACCGGCTATGGCGTGCTCGATGTCAGCAAACCCAAGCCGGTGTACGTGGCCAGTGGCTGCATTCGCCTCAAGGACGATGACCTGGCTCAGCGGCTGGCTCAGTGCTATGCCGGCATCAGCGAACTGATCGCCGTGCATCGACCGGCGGAATTCGCCATCGAGCAGGTGTTCATGTCCAACAACGCCGCCTCGGCGCTAAAGCTCGGCCAGGCGCGTGGCGCTGCCATCGTCTGTGCCGCCAACCATGGGCTGCCGGTCAGCGAATACGGGCCACGGCAGATCAAGCAGGCGGTCACGGGCACGGGGGCGGCCGATAAAAGCCAAGTGCAGCATATGGTAACCGCCGTATTGGGGCTCTCGGCAACGCCCCAGGCGGATGCCGCCGATGCTTTGGCTATCGCCCTGACGCATGCTCATGCCCGGCTCGGCCTGGTCCAGCAGGGCGCCTTCGGCGGCCGCAACTCACGCCAGTCACGCGGCAAGAGCTGGCGGGACTACCGCCCCGGCTGATATGCCGATAGCAAGAAGACCCACCGCTGAAACACGCTGCATCGGGCCACCTATCTCAGGCCAGACACCGGCGGTTTTATATTATCAAACGCTGTTTGGATATACTGGTCAGCCCATGGGGCGACCAGTATAGTGATTCGGTACTTTCTCGCTCGGGCGCCGATCGAGCGCTCGCTCAAAAAGTACTCAAGAACTCCGAATTTTCTCAAGGATCGTGACGGTATGATTGGACGCCTTCGAGGCACTCTGCTGGAAAAGCAGCCGCCCGGGCTGGTCGTGGATGTGGGCGGGGTAGGCTATGAGCTCGAAGCCTCCATGACGACCCTGCTGGCCCTGCCCGGTGTCGGCGAAACGATACAGTTGCACACTCACCTTACCGTACGCGAGGATGCGCACCTGCTATTTGGCTTCGCTCGTGAGAAGGAACGTGCCCTGTTCAGGGCGCTGATCAAGGTCAATGGTGTCGGCCCCAAGCTGGCTCTCGCCATCCTCTCGGGCATGGATGAAGACCAGTTCATTCGCTGCGTGATGGATGACGATATCAAGGCTTTGACGCGGTTGCCGGGCGTCGGCAAAAAGACCGCCGAGCGTCTGGTGATCGAAATGCGCGACCGTTTCCCGCAGTGGACCCAGGCAACCGAGAATGCCCTGGCCGGCCTCGAACAAGCCGCTACAGGCGCCTCGGCAAGCGACTCTCGCGCCGATGCCGAAGCCGCTCTGGTGGCGCTGGGCTACAAGCCCACCGAGGCCGCCAAAATGATCGCCGCTCAGGATGAGGGCCTATCGACCGAAGCCCTGATCAAGGGCGCGCTGGCACGCAAGTTGGCGGGTTGATGATTGATGACTCATGGCAAAAGTGAGCGCATGCGCTTCAAGGCAGTTTCCACACAGCGCCTCCAGCCAATGGAGGCCACATGATTGACAGTGATCGGCTGATCGCCGCTCAGCCCCGCGAAGGGGAAGTGCCGATCGACCATGCCATTCGCCCCCAGCGGCTGGCCGACTACATCGGTCAGCCGGCGGTGCGTGAGCAGCTCGATATCTTCATCAGCGCCGCACGAGGTCGCGGTGAAAGCCTCGACCACACGCTGGTCTTCGGCCCGCCCGGTCTTGGCAAGACCACCCTTGCCAACATCATCGCCCATGAGATGGACGTCGATATCAAGTCCACGTCGGGCCCGGTGCTCGAGCGGGCAGGGGATCTTGCCGCCATGCTGACCAACCTGCAGCCCGGCGATGTGCTGTTCATTGACGAAATTCACCGCCTGTCTCCGGCGGTGGAAGAAGTCCTATATCCGGCCATGGAAGACTTCCAGCTCGATATCGTCATCGGCGAAGGGCCAGCGGCACGCTCGATCAAGCTAGATCTACCGCGCTTCACCCTGGTCGGTGCGACGACTCGGGCCGGGCTTTTGACCTCGCCGCTGCGCGACCGCTTCGGCATCGTTCAGCGGCTCGAATTTTACAGCCTCTCGGAACTCACCGAGATCGTCACCCGTTCCGCGCGCCTGCTAGGGGTCGAGGCGGACCAGGCGGGTGCGGCCGAGATCGCTCGTCGAGCGCGGGGCACGCCGCGTATCGCCAACCGCCTGCTGCGCCGGGTGCGCGACTTCAGCGAGGTGCGCGGCAGCGGTGTGCTGGAGGCCGAGATCGCCGACCAGGCACTGAACTTGTTGAACGTCGACTCCCACGGTCTCGATCATATGGACCGGCGGCTGCTACTGGCGATGATCGAGAAGTTCGAGGGTGGTCCGGTGGGCGTCGACAGTTTGGCAGCGGCGATCAGTGAGGAGCGCGACACCATTGAGGACGTCATCGAGCCCTATCTGATTCAGCAGGGCTTCATGATGCGCACCGCCCGAGGGCGAGTCGTGACGCGTCAGGCCTATCTGCATTTTGGCCTGAGCCGGGATGACGGCATGTCGCCGGATGAATCGACACCGATGCAAGAGGGCGGGGCATGAGTGAGTTTCAGCACCCAGTCACCGTCTATATCGAAGACACCGATGCGGGTGGCATCGTCTACTACGTCAACTACCTGAAGTTTATGGAAAGGGCCCGCAGCGAGTGGTTGAAGAAGTGGGGCATTACCCAGCGCGCACTGCTCGATGAGAATATCCAACTGGTGGTGCATCGTCTGGAATGTCGCTATGCCAAGCCTGCCCGGCTCGACGATGAGCTCAGCGTCAGCGCCGAGGTCAGGGCCCACAGTGGCTGTCGAATGAGTTTCGATCAGGTCGTGCGACACGGGGGTGAGCCTTTGTGCCATGCCACGGTCGACATTGCCTGCTTGGATGCCAATAGCCTCAGGCCCAGGCGCTGGCCTGCCAGCCTTGGCAAGGCACTGTCAGCTTGAAGAAATGAGTCGCCGGCCTGTAACGCTAAGGTGCAGGTTCGGCCCGATGTTTTCGTATGACGAACGCGTTTGATAAAAGAGGACTCCCGTGAACGACTCCATGTCCATTCCCCATCTGATCATGAACGCCAGTGGCGTGGTGCAGTTCGTGATGCTGCTGCTGATCATCGCCTCGGTGCTGTCCTGGGTGGTGATCTTTCAGCGCAGCTTCGTACTGCGTCGTGCCAAACGCGCCCATAAGGACTTCGAGGACCGCTTCTGGTCAGGTATCGATCTCAACGAGCTCTATCGCGAAACCCCGGCTGAGCAGGAAACCCAGGGGGCCGAACACGTCTTCCGCTCCGGCTTTCGCGAGTTCAATCGTCTTCTTCCCAAGACGCGTAACCCCCAGTCGATTCTCGAAGGCGTTCAGCGCTCCATGCGCGTCGCCTGGTCGCGAGAGGAAGAACGCCTGAACCTGCACCTGATCTTCCTGGCTACCGTCGCCTCCGCCAGCCCCTATATCGGTCTGTTCGGCACCGTCTGGGGCATCATGGGGTCCTTCCAGAGCCTGTCGATGACGCAACAGGCCACGCTTGCCACCGTCGCCCCCTGGATCGCCGAGGCCTTGATCGCCACCGCCATGGGGCTGTTCGCGGCGATTCCGGCGGTTATCTTCTATAACCGCTTGTCCGCCGCGTCCAACAAGCTGCTCGGCAAATACGAAGACTTCGCCGAAGAGTTTCATTCCATCCTGCACCGCAACCTCCAGGGGCGCGGTGACCAGGATGCGGCCTGAGGGAGTAACGCCATGATGCATGGTCCGTTTCACCGTGGCGGCCGCGGCAAGCCGATGGGCGAGATCAACGTGGTGCCCTTCATCGACGTGATGCTGGTGCTGTTGGTCATCTTCATGATTACCGCGCCAATGATGACGCAGGGTGTCCAGGTCGAACTGCCCAAGACGGCGTCCGAGCCGATTGCCGATATCGAGGACCAGGAGCCGGTGATCGTCTCTGTCGACCGCGAGGGTAGCTATTACATCTCTGTCGGTGACGATAAAGCGGCGACCAGCCTCGAGGATATCTCCGACAAGGTGATTGCTATTCTTAATCGGCGCCCCAATACCCCGGTACTGGTTCGCGGGGACCGCAATGTGCCCTATGGTCAGGTCATCTCTCTGATGAGCACATTGCAAATAGCCGGCGTCAGCGATGTCGGCCTGATTTCCGAACCGCCGTCCGCCGACAATTAAGGAGCACGCATGGCCAGACATGACTCCCGAGTAGGCTACGGCCTGCCGGTGGCCCTGGCGCTTGCCCTGCACGTCGGGGTCGTGGTGATCAATGTGCTGGAATTTCCGACCTCCGATGAAGAGCAGAGCTCGGCGACGGTGGTCAAGGCGACGCTGGTCAGTACCGAAACTACCACCGACCAGGCGCAGCGTGCCGAAGCTGCCAAGGCCCGTGCCGCCGATCGCCAGGCCCAGGAAGAGGCCGCTGCCGAGCGTCAGCGCCAGCAGGAAGCCGAACAGGCGGCGGCAGAGCAGCAAGCTCAGCAAGCGGCCGAGCAGGAAGCTGCGCGTAAGGCCGCCGAAGAGGCACGTAGTCAGGCCGAGGCCGATGCCCAGCGCCGTGCCGAAGAAGCCGCCGCCGCCGAAGCCCGCCGCCAGCAAGAGGAGCAGGCACGCCAGGAGGCTGAGGCACAGCGCCAGGCCCAGGCCGAAGCCGAACGTAAGCGACAAGAAGAGGCTCGCCGCCAGGCTGAGGCCGAGGCGGAAGCCAGGCGCCAGGAAGAGGCCCGCAAGCAGGCTGAAGCCGAGGCAGAGGCCAAACGCCAGGAAGAAGCACGCCAGCAGGCCGCAGCTGAGGCAGAAGCCAAGCGCCAGGAAGAGGCGCGCAAGCAGGCTGAAGCCGAAGCCGAACGCAAACGTCAGGAGGAGGCTCGCCGTCGAGCCGAGGCAGAGGCCGAGCGCAAGCGCCAGGAAGAAGCCGCCAAGCGTGCCGCCGAGGCGGCCAGCAGTAGCTTGGATAGCGCCATTGCCGGCGAGGAAGAAGCCATCGCCAATGCGCGCCAGGCGGCGCAGGCCAGCAATGGCTTCAAGGATTTAGTGCAAAGTGTCATTGAGCAGGCCTGGATTATTCCTCCTAACCTGCAGGCAGGCGTCCAGGCTACGGTACACCTGACGCTGCTGCCGACGGGCGAACTGGTCGATGTACGGCTGGTCCAGAGCAATGGCGATGCGGCCTTCGATCGCTCGGTGCTGCAAGCGGTGAGGCGCGCGGCGCCCTTCCGTGAGATGCAGGATTTGCCGCCTGCGGCCCAGCGCGACTTTCGCGAATTTAACCTGAGATTCAGACCCGAGGATGTGCGCTGATGAAACGTTATATGAGCTTGTGGTGCGGCATGCTGTTGCTGCTGATGACCAGTCTTGCCCATGCCGATCTCACCATCGAGATCACCAAGGGCAGTGACCGGGCGACGCCGATTGCAGTGGTGACCTTCGCCGAGCAGGGGGCTCAACTGCCCACGGATATTGCCAGCGTGATCGCCAACGATCTCGAGCGCAGCGGTCAGTTCAAGCCGCTGTCGCGGGACAACCTCATCGCTACACCGAGTGCCAGCAGTGAGGTCAACTATCGCGACTGGCGCGCGGTGGATGCCGATTACCTAGTGGTAGGCAAGGTCGGCACCGATGGCAGCATTCAGTACGAGCTGATGGACGTCTACGGCCAGGAGCGCATGCTCGGCAAGGTCATCAATCTCGCCGGCCCCGACCAGTCGCGGTCAGCGGCACACCGTATCAGCGACGAAATCTTCGAGGCCATCACCGGGATTCGTGGTGCCTTCTCTACCCAGATCGCCTATGTCACCTCACAGGGGGTGGGCGAGAATATCCAGTATGGCCTGCAGGTGGCTGACGCCGACGGCTACAACAGCCAGCAGATCCTGTCCTCTGACGAGCCGATTCTATCCCCGGCCTGGTCACCGGATGGTCAGAAGCTAGCCTATGTGTCGTTTGAGACCGGGCGCCCGGCCATCTATATCCAGAACCTGGCCACCAGTCAGCGAGTGCGCGTCAGCTCATTCGAGGGCATCAACGGGGCGCCTGCTTGGTCCCCGGACGGCCGCAAGTTGGCCATGTCGCTTTCCAAGGATGGCCAGCCGGAAATCTACGTGATGGATATCGGCTCGGGCAACTTCCAACGCCTGACACGCAGCGATGCCATCGATACCGAGCCGACCTGGGCGCCGGACGGTCAAAGCCTGGTATTCACCTCGGATCGCAGCGGCGGCCCGCAGCTGTATCGCTATGAGTTGGGCAGTGGAGAAGCCAAACGCCTGACCTTCACCGGCAACTATAATTCCCGTGGGCGCTTTTCACCCGATGGCGAGACGTTGTTCATGATTCATCGCGGCAGCCAGGGATTCCAGGTCGCCAAGCAGGACCTGGAGACGGGTCGCCTGGTCACGCTGACCAACTCGCGGGCCGATGAGTCACCCAGTGTTGCCCCCAACGGCACCATGGTAATCTTCGCCACCCAGCAGGGTGGTAAAGGGGTGCTCTCGGCGGTCTCGGCGGATGGCAATGCGTCCTTCCGGCTACCCGCCGCCCAGGGAGATGTTCGAGAACCTGCCTGGTCCCCGTTTCTGAATTAAACGATGATTGCGTTAATACCCAGCCAGTCACTGGCATCTTTCAAGGAGTCGAATATGCACCTTTTCCCCTATGCCAAGCATCTCGCCGTAGCCGTTTCGCTGGTCGTCATGGCCGGCTGCTCCAGCACCGGTGGCACCCAGGACGGTTCCATGGCGGGCAGTGAAGGCGCTGGCAGCACCAACGGCGGCGCGTCCAGCCAGGGCATGAATTCCGGCCAGGTCGGATCCAATAGTATGGGCATGCGGGATGGCCAGCAGGACGGCATCCCCCAGGTTCGCACCATCTATTTCGATTATGATCGCGACACCATTCGCAGTGAGTTCGAGCCGGTCATGGCCGCACATGCCCAGTACCTGCGCTCTCACCCCAACGCCAATGTGATCCTGCAAGGGCACACCGACGAACGCGGCACCCGCGAGTACAACCTGGCTCTCGGCGAGCGTCGCGCCAACGCCGTCCAGCGCTTCCTGATGGTTCAGGGCGTTTCCCCGTCACAGCTCGAGGTGGTCAGCTATGGTGAAGAGCGTCCGGCCGTGCGTGGCAGCAGCGAAGACAGCTATGCCCAGAACCGTCGTGTGGTCTTCGACTACTGAGTCGCCAGGTACCGCCTGCAGCCGATGGAGTGATACATGAAAGATGGTCTGTCTAGATTGACGCTGACGACCCTTGGCGCCGGGCTCTGCCTGGCGCTGCCACCGCTGGCGAGTGCCGCACCGGTGGTCGAGGATCTCTCGCAGGGCTCCGGTAACTTCTATCAGCGTGCCGAAGTGCGCGAGGAGTCCGGGGGCAGCCTGGTGTTGTTTAACCAGGTGCAGGAGAACCAGGAGGAAATCAAACGCCTGCGTGGTCAGATAGAAGAGCTGCGCTATCAGCTAGATCAGCAGCAAAAGATGGCGCAGCAGCGTTATCTGGAGCTCGAGAAGCTCGTTCAGTCTAATGATGCAGCGGCCTCCGCAGCGGAGCAGGCAATGGCCGCAGGTAAAGCAGAGGATGCGACGGCTTCGGCGAGTGATTCCTCCAGCGGTAGCGAGCCAACGACTAGCGCTGAAGCACGCGCCGCCTATCAGGCCGCTTTCGCCAAGGTGCAGGCACGGGACTTTCCGGCGGCCATCACGGCCTTCGAGAACTTCGTCGCTGACTATCCCGACAGCGGCCTGACGGCCAACGGCCACTACTGGTTGGGTGAGCTGTATTCAGCCCAGACCGAACTCGACAAGGCATCCGCGGCTTTCGAGAAGGTGATTCAGAACTTCCCGCAAAGCAGCAAGATGCCTGACGCCCTCTACAAGCAGGGGCTGTTGAGAGCGCGTCAGGGTAAACCCGATGAAAGCCGGGCCTTGCTTGAACGGGTACGCAATGAGTATCCCGACAGCAGTGCGGCCGGGTTGGCCAACGACTTTCTCAACCGGTCAGCGGACTGACGCGATTGGCCACTCGAGGAGCATCGATGAGCTGCAAGATCGATTATCAGGCGCGTCCTGACCTGCTGGCGGGAAGAGTGATCCTGGTGACCGGGGCCGGCGACGGCATAGGCCGGGCTGCCGCACTGAGCTACGCCCGTCATGGCGCAACGGTGATCCTGCTCGGCCGCACGACCGCCAAGCTGGAAGCCACCTACGATGCCATCGAGGCGGCGGGTGGCCCTCAGCCGGCCATCTTCCCGCTGAACTTCGAGGGTGCCACCCTCAAGGACTACCACGACATGGCCGAGACTCTCGACAAGGAGTTCGGCCGGCTCGATGGCATCCTACACAACGCGAGCCTGTTAGGACGCTTGACGCCCTTCGAGCAGTACGACCCGGCGCTGTGGGAGCAGGTCATGCAGGTCAATATCAACGGGCCAATCTGGATGACGCAGGCGCTGCTGCCATTGCTGAAGGCCGCTGACGACGCCTCGGTGGTCTTCACGTCTTCGAGCGTGGGCCGCAAGGGGCGTGCCTTCTGGGGCGCCTATGCGGTTTCCAAGGCGGCGACCGAGAACTTCAGCGAGCTGCTGGCCGATGAGCTGGAGAATGTCTCCAACATTCGCGTCAACACCCTGAACCCCGGGGCTACTCGCACGCAGATGCGCAAGACGGCCTACCCAGCTGAGGACCCGCAGAAACTGCGAACGCCGGATGAGATCATGCCGACTTATCTATGGCTAATGGGGCTCGACAGTCAGGGCCATAGCGGCGAGCGCTTCGACGCTCAGCCGCCGAAGTCCTGACATCAGAACGCTGTCTCGGGATGCAACCACAATGGCCTGGCGTAAACGCCAGGCCATTGTCGTTTGAGTCGACGTCTGGGGGAGGCAGCGCTTCAGGCTCCTTCAGTACCCTAGCGCCTTGGCCAGTGCGGCGGGCGTATCGAAGACATGATCCGCCTTCCAGGCATGAATATCTTCCACTTCATCCAGATAGCCATAACCCACCGCCACGGCCGTCATGCCGGCGGCGCGGGCGGCCTCGATATCGCGGCGATGATCACCGATATACCAGCATTCCTCGGCCGTGACGCCTAGCCGGCGCGCGGCTTCCCATAGCGGCGCCGGATCGGGCTTCTTGACCGGCAGATCATCGGCGCAGAGGAAAGCCCCCGGGGTGAGGGCCAGGGCCTCTATCAAGGGGGCGGCATAGGCGCGGGGCTTGTTGGTGACAATGCCCCAGGCTCGCGGCGGTTCGGCCCAGGCCGTGATCAAGGGTGCCAGTCCCTCGAAGAGTCGACTCTCGGCGGCCACATCCTGTCCGTAGGCGTCGAGCAAGAAGCTTCTGGCCGCATCATGATGGGCATGGTCGCTCTCGAGCCCGAGTGCCAAGGTGACAAGCGCGCTGCCGCCATTGGATACCTGAGCCCGGATCGTCTCATAGGGCAGGGCGGGCAGATCGTGGTGGGCACGCAGGGCATTGGTGGCCCGCGCCAGGTCGGGGGCGGTGTCCACCAGGGTGCCATCCAGATCGAAGAGCAGGGCACGCGGCGGATTGGGCGCTGCTTGGCTCATGTCATCTCCCGCCGGGTCTGGATCATGTAGTTCACCGAGACATCGTTGGCATCCAGGCGATAGCGACGGGTCAGCGGGTTGTAGGTGAGCCCGGTCTGCTCACCAAGGTGCAGGCCTGCGGCACGCCCCCAGCCGGCAAGCTCGGCCGGACGGATGAACTTCTTGTAGTCGTGGGTCCCCCGGGGCAGCAGGCGCAGCACGTACTCGGCACCGAGGATCGCAAAGGCATAGGCCTTGGGATTGCGGTTGATGGTCGAGAAGAATACCTGACCGCCAGGCTTTACCAGGGTGGCGCAAGCGCGAACCACGGCTGCCGGGTCCGGTACGTGCTCGAGCATCTCCAGGCAGGTGACGATGTCATAGGCGCCGGGTTGTTCGGCGGCCATTTCTTCGGCACTGGCCTGGCGATAGTCGACGTCCACACCGCTTTCTTCGCGATGCAGCCGGGCCACGGCGAGCGGCGCTTCCCCCATGTCGATGCCGGTTACCCGAGCGCCGCGGTGGGCCATGGCCTCGGCGAGGATGCCGCCACCACAACCCACATCGATGACGCGTTTGCCGGCCAGACCCGCCCGGGCGTCGATGAAGTCCAGACGCAGCGGGTTGATCTCGTGCAGGGGCTTGAACTCGCTCTCCTTGTCCCACCAGCGGCTGGCCAGGGCTTCGAATTTGGCGACTTCCGCAGCATCGACATTATCGCGATAGTCATTGCCGGAGCGGCCATCCTGGCCCCTCTGTGAGGCTTGATCCTGGGCTTGCTCTGAGTCGTCTTGCTGGATGGCGTGCTTGGACGCCTGGGATTCACTGCTCATCTGCTACTTCTCCCGCAAAATGATCGCTGGTCACACGGCTTGCCGCGTGGCCTTGAGTCGCTGTCATGGCCGTGGCGTGCTCAGCTGCCACAGCAAAAAATGGGTCTACTCGGCAAAGGCTCATGCGCATTCTGTCTCAGACGGAGCGCATGGCTCGCTCGTAGTGACGAGCCTCATGGAGCAAGGCCTGGTGATCGAGCCCGACGAGTTCCCCTGCCTCCAGACGGACGCAGCCGGCGACCCAGACATGGCTAACCTGATGACTTTGTACGGCATAGACCGCCGCCGACGCCGGCTGGTGGACGGGAACGCTGTTGAGGGCCTCGAGATCGACGGCGATCAGGTCGGCATCGAAGCCTTCGCGAAGCTGCCCACGACGCTTTTCCATGCCAAGTGCTCGGGCGCTGTCGCGGGTCGCCATGGCCAGCGCCGCCATGGCCGGCAGGGCGGCAGCGTCACCGCTAACCCCCTTGGCCAATAACGCCGCCGTTTTCATCTCATCGAACATGTCCAGGTCATTATTGCTGGCGGCACCGTCGGTGCCGAGGCCAACCGTGATGCCAGCCTTCTGGAGCCTATCCACCGGGCAGAAGCCACTGGCAAGCTTGAGATTCGACTGGGGGCAGTGGATGACGGCGGTCTCGGTCTCGCGAAGTAGCGCCAGGTCTTCATCGTCGACCTGGGTCATGTGCACGGCCTGGAAATGCGGGCCGAGCAGGCCGGCATCGAACAGGCGACGCAACGGCCGCTTGCCGTCCTGGGTCAGCCCTTGCTCGACTTCGTCCCGCGTCTCATGAACGTGCATCTGAATCGGCAAGCCGAGCTGTTCGCGGGCCTCGCGCAGTCTGCCCAGGCTGGCATCGCCGACCGTATAGGGTGCATGGGGACCAAAGGCCAGTGAAATCAGAGAGTGATCACCCAGGCTGGCCTTCAGTGCCTCGGTCTGGCGCACGCCACTCTCGAAGTCCTTCGACCAGGGGGTGGGAAAGTCGATCAGCGGCGTGCATAGCTGCGCGCGCATGCCGGCTTGTTCGACCACCGGCACCACGGCCTCCGGCGCCAGGTACATGTCGGCGAAGGAGGTGGTGCCCGAGCGGATCATCTCGGCGCAGGCCAGTCGCGTGCCCGCCGCCACGAACTCAGGATTCACGTGGGCCGCTTCCGCCGGCCAAATATGCTCGTTGAGCCAAGTCATCAGCGGCAGGTCGTCGGCGAAGCCGCGCATCAGGCTCATGCCGGCGTGGTTATGGGCATTGATCAGTCCCGGCAGCAGGGCATGGTGCCTGAGGCGCAAGGTGCGCGCTGGACGAACGTGCTGGGCGACCTCGCCGATCGGCCAAGGACCGAGCAGGCGGCCGTCATCGATGGCGATGGCATGGTCCTCGAGGGTCGGCAGGCCATCACTCATGGGCAGAATCCAGCGCGCCTCGATTACCAGCTCTACGTCACGCGGTGCGTTAGATGGCATCGCATCACTCCTTCGGTATGATGGCCCCATTCTACCCGCTCCTGCTGATGCTTGCTTGCCCCGGAGAGACCATGACGGCCCACCTGACCCCGATTCGCTGGTGCGATGACGACAGCCTCGAACTGCTCGATCAGCGCTGGCTGCCAAGCCGACGCGAGACGCTGCGAATCGACACCGCCGAGGCAGCCGCCGAGGCGATCACCGCTATGGTAGTGCGCGGTGCGCCGGCGATCGGCATTACCGCGGCCTATGGTGTCGTGCTGGCCGCACGCCAGGCCACGGGGCCGGAGTGGCCGGCCAGGCTGGACGCCGCCATGACAAGGCTTGGCGCTTCGCGTCCCACGGCGATCAACCTGTTCTGGGCGCTGGAGCGTATGCGGGCGGTGATCACGGCGCATCGCCATGCCGATGCGCCGCCGGTCGAGCGGCTCCTCGAGACGGCCCGAGACATCCAGCGCCAGGACCTTGCCGACTGCCTGGCGATGGGGGCATACGGTGCCGAGCTGCTCGCCCGAGAGGCGCCCAAGGCGGTCATGACCCACTGCAATACCGGGGCCTTGGCCACCGGCGGCCATGGCACGGCGCTCGGCGTGATCCGCACCGCCTGGGACCGTGGGCTGATTACCCATGTACATGCCAATGAGACACGCCCCTGGTTGCAGGGCGCTCGCCTGACCGCCTGGGAACTGGCCGAGGAGCGCATTCCCGTGACCCTGGCGGTAGATTCGGCGGCCTCGCTGCTATTGGCTCAGGGCAAGATTGGCTGGCTGATCGTCGGCGCCGACCGGGTGACGGCCAATGGCGATGTGGCCAACAAGATCGGCACCTTTGCGCTGGCCGTGCAGGCGCGACACTTTGGCGTCAAGGTGATGGTGGTGGCACCCACCAGCACCTTCGATGCGAGCCTGGCTAGCGGCGATGACATTCCTATCGAGACCCGAGAGTCCCGTGAGCTGACCCACCAGGGCGAGCGTGTCGTGGCCCCCGACGGCATCGATATCTACAACCCGGTGTTTGATGTCACTCCGGCGGGGCTGATCGATGTCATCGTCAGCGAAAAGGGGGTCATCGAATCGCCAGATCGCAACAGTCTGGCGGCTTGGCTGGACGCGTCCGACCCGGGTGGCTTCGCCTGACGGTCGGCTATGCCATAATGCAGGGATTCGCTCATCGAACAGATGGTTATAGCAAACGCTACTATTCAAAGTTGATATCGAAAAGGACTGCCATGATTCGCAAGGCTGTGTTGCCCGTCGCTGGCCTAGGTACTCGCTGTTTGCCGGCTTCCAAGGCCATTCCCAAGGAAATGATCACCATCGTCGACAAGCCGGTGATTCAGTACGTGGTCGAAGAGGCCGTGGCCGCCGGCATCAAGGAAATCGTGCTGGTGACCCACTCGAGCAAGGGCGCCATCGAGAACCACTTCGACAAGCATTTCGAGCTGGAAACCACCCTCGAGGCCAAAGGCAAGCTAGAGCTGCTCGAGGAGCTGCGTCATATCATCCCCGATGACGTCAAGATCATCAGCGTGCGCCAGCCCGAGCCGCTGGGGCTCGGCCACGCGGTGCTGTGCGCTCGACCGGTGATCGGCGATGACGAGCCCTTTGCCGTCCTGCTGCCCGATGTGCTGGTCGACAGCCAAGGCCTCGATCAAAACGACCTGGCCGGCATGATCCAGGCATTCGAGCAAAGCGGCCAGTCGCAGATCATGGTCGAGAACGTGCCCAAGGAGATGGTTTACAAGTACGGTATCGTGGCTCTCGAAGGCGATATCCCGGAGGCCGGCCATTCCGCGCCGATGGCCAGCGTGGTCGAGAAGCCCGCGGTGGAAGATGCGCCCTCCAGTCTTGCGGTGATCGGACGCTATCTGCTGCCGGGCTCGATTTTTTCGCTGCTGGCCGAGACCAAGCCAGGTGCCGGCGGTGAAATCCAGCTCACGGATGCCATCGATACCCTGATCGCTCGTGAGGGCGTGCAGGCGTTTCGCATGCAGGGAGCGACCTATGACTGTGGCCATCAGCTTGGCTACCTGGAGGCCATCCTGGCCTTTGCCAAGCGGCATCCCAAGTTTGGCGCCGGTTTTCAGGAACTGATGCAACGCTACGTCGCAGAGGACTGAGCCATGCGCGTTGTCGTACAGGGAAGTGAGCTTGCCGCCGCGACGGCCGCGGCGGCATTGGCAAGCGTGGGTCATCGTGTCAGCTGGCAGCCTCACGCCGACCAGCCCTGGTCCCTGCTCAAGGAGGTCGACTGGCTGACCCGTGAGCCGGAACTGATCGCCCAGCTGGAGGCGGCCTGTCGAGACGGGGCCCTCGCGATCAGCGATAGCGAGGCCGAGCCGGCGGGTGATCTCACCGAGATCGATGTGCTGTGGCTTGCCCTGGCACCTGATCAGCGCGATGCGGCGCAGCAAGCCGTCGAGGAGCTGGCGACTCGCCAGTCGGCGCCTCTGGTGGTGGTCAATAACTCCACCTTTCCGGTCGGCGAGACCGAGCGCTTGGAGGCACTGCTTGGCCATGCCGGCCAGGTCGCCGTGGCACTGCCGGACATGCTCGAAGAGGGGCGTGCCTGGCAAGTCTTCACTCGACCGGCACGCTGGCTGCTGGGCAGCGAGGATGCGCTGGCCACGGACCAGGTGCGGGAACTGCTGAGGGCCTTCAACCGTCGCAGCGAAGTCTTCCAGTGCATGCCGCGACGTGCCGCCGAGCTAACCAAACTGGCCATCAATGGCATGCTCGCCACCCGCATCAGCTACATGAACGATATCGCCGGTCTGGCCGACACTCTGGGCGTCGACGTCGAGCATGTCCGTCAGGGGATGGGGGCGGACACCCGCATCGGCTACGAGTATCTCTATCCCGGTTGCGGCTTCGGTGGCCCAAACTTCTCGCGGGACCTGATGCGCCTGGCAGACGTGCAATCGGCAAGCGGCCGTGGCTCCGCGCTGCTAAGCCAGGTGCTGGATATCAACGAGCACAAGAAAGAGACCCTGTTCCGCAAGCTGTGGGCCTATTTCCAGGGACAGCTCGAGGGTCGCACCGTGGCTATCTGGGGGGCGGCCTTCAAGCCCGGCACGGCTCGCATCGACCATGCCCCGGTGCTGCCCCTGCTCGAGGCGTTGTGGGCTCAGGGCGTCAAGGTACGCTTGCATGATCCGGCTGCACTTCATGCCCTGCGGGAGCATGTCGGTGAGCATCCGCTGCTCACGCTGTGTGAGCGTGATCCTTACGCGGCCTGCGAGGGGGCCGATGCCTTGATGCTGGTGACCGAGTGGAAGTGCTACTGGAACCCAGACTGGCGCCTGCTGGGCAGCCTTTTGGGTGAGCGATTGATCCTCGACGGTCGCAATATCTTCGATCCTGACTTCGTGGCCGGGCGTGGCCTGGTCTACCGCGGCATCGGGCGACGCGCTGATCCTTGATAGCGACTTTCTTGATATCGGCGTCTTGATACCGACATTGAGACTGCCCGGTTTAGCGCCGGGCAATGCTTGCCCAGATCGCCTGACGTTATTAGATGACGACATTTGGCCACTAACCAAAAAACCCCCGCCAATGGCGAGGGTTTTGACGCATAGCACATCTCAGAAGATGCGCTTGTTCGAAACCTAAGTCCCAAACCTAAGTCCGAAACATAGGTCCGAACCTAATTGCGCAGCAAAAGTTACGCGAAGTTCTGCGCAACGAAATCCCAGTTAAGGATCTTCCACACGTTTTCGAGATACTTGGGACGGGCGTTGCGATAGTCGATGTAGTAGGCGTGTTCCCACACATCGATGGTCAGCAGCGGCGTCTGGCCGTGAGCAACCGGAGTATCTGCATCGTCGGTGTTGACGATATCCACGCCGCCATCATCGGTCTTGATCAGCCAGGTCCAGCCAGAACCGAAGTTGCCAGCCGCCTTGGCGTTGAAGGCTTCCTTGAATTCTTCGAAGGAGCCGAACTTGGCGTTGATGGCGTCGGCCAGGGCACCGGTCGGCTCACCGCCACCGTTCGGGGACAGGCAATGCCAGTAGAAGGTGTGGTTCCAGACCTGAGCCGCCTGGTTGAACAGGCCGCCGGAGGCAGACTTGATGATCTCTTCCAGAGACTTGTTGGCATCGTCGGTGCCGTCGGTCATCTGGTTGAGCTTGGTCACATAGGTCTGGTGATGCTTGCCATAGTGATATTCCAGCGTCTCGGCAGAAATGTGCGGCTCAAGCGCGTTCATTTCGTACGGCAGGGCGGGTAGTTCGAATGCCATGGTTTACTTACTCCTCATCGGTCAAGGGGAGGTACATCCATTAAAGTTCTGGAGCCCTCGAGAACATAATTCAAGGGGCGGGAGTCCAATTCGTCAGGACGGATCCCGAACCTTTAATCAGATGCCAAAGGCATGCCAAGAAGATGCGTCAATGGCTAAAAAACCTTACGATACCAAGCATCTGCGCCTATGTAGTGTCGCCTCATCATAGCACTCTGGGGTATGCTCGCCAATGATCGAGGTTTATGCCTCAATCTTGGCCCGACCGGTCTTACTTCGTTCTTACATTCTCTATCTGGCAAGGAGTCACCTATGGCTGAGCGCCCTGAGGAAGAGCGCCTGACACACATCGTCCCGGATGTGAATGCCAGCCTAGGCGGCCAGGCTCGCTACGCGCCACCAGCGCCGAGGCTGTGGCCCCTCTGGTGCCTGATGTTGCTGCTGGCAGGGGCCCTTGGCGGATTTGGCTACCTTGCTTGGCAGGAGCATATCAGTCTCAAACAGGACTTCCGCCAGTTGCAGGGTCAGCTATCCAACGTGCACGCGCGCTTCGATGGCTTGGATGCCAACCGAGGCGGTAATGTCGAACGCCTCGAAAATGCCCTGGATGCCCTCGGTGAGGAGCAGGGCCAACTGGTTCAGCGTCTCAACGAACAGGAAAATCAACTGGCGGACTTTCGCGAAACGCTCTCCGGCAGCGACGACAGTGAAGCGATGATCGCGCGGCTGAACGCTCAAGCCGAGCGCCAGGACAATCTTCAGGCCGCACAGGAGGCCACGCGCGCCTCGTTGGATGCCCTGGAGAGCAATGGCGATGACGCCCGGGCGGCCTTGGCGGCACGCCTGGACGTGATTGAGGGCGACACGACGACACTGAGTGATCGCCTGGACGAGGTCGCTGCCAAGCTTTCACAAACCGAGCAGCGCCAATCCGCTCAGGAAGTGGTCTCCGCTTCGCTGATGAGCTCGACGCGCTCGCTCGAGACCGACCAGGACGCTCTGACGGAGCGCCTCGATGAGCTCGCGACGGGCCGCGACGAGGCTGTCACATCGCGAGAGGCGTTGATCGAGCGTCTCGATGACTATCGTGCCCAACTGACCGAACTGCGTCAGTCGCAGCTGGCCATCAGCGCCCAGCTGGAATCGCTGGAGACTCGCTAAGATGCGCTGGAGCCCTGGATGGCGGCTGTGCGTCTTTAGCATTGGCATTACCGCAGCGCCCATTGCCCAAGCCCTTGACGTAGAGATCGAGGGGCTCGACGGCCCGGCGGCAGAAAACGTGCGGCTATACCTCGACGCCATCGAGGCCTCTCAGTACCGCTCAGAGCGCCTGATGGCCAAGGTGCGCAACCAGACGCTCGAGGCCATGCGGGTGTATGGCTATTACCAGCCCAGTGTCGAGATCCGCTTCACGGGGGATCCCATCGATGGCGCCGAGCTCGCCATCACACCGGGTGAGCGGGTCAAGATTACCGTGCTGGATCTGGCCGTCACCGGTGAGGCCGAGCACGATGATGCCTTCGATAGCGTCCTGGCTGACCCCGGCCTCGCCATAGGCGAGCCGCTGGTGCATGCCCCCTACGACAGCCTGCGCAGCAAGCTGTCTTCACTGTCCTTGCAGCGGGGCTATTTCGATGCGGACTTCCCGGAGCGACGCATGGAGGTACGCCCCTGGGAGCAGAGTGCGCGGATTTATCTGACCCTTGATAGCGGTCCTCGCTACCGCTTTGGCGACATCGATATCCAGGGCAGCCAGATCGATGAGGACCGCTTGCGCAATATGCTGCCTTTCGCCTCTGGCGATCCCTATCTGGCCGGCCAGTTGGCGCAGTACAATCAGCGTTTGTCGCAGAGCAATTGGTTTTCTTCGATCAGCGTGCGGCCGCGGCTGGACACCACGTCCGACCTGGCACTGGAACCGCCCTCAGGTCGTTCTATCTCGCCCTGGTGGCAAGAGGCCAATCTCGAAGGGGCCGCGGACGAGAGCCAGTTGGCCGAGGCGAGGCGTATCCAGCAACCGGCGTTGGTCGCCGCCGGCCGCCTTTTTCCGGATCAGCGCCATGAGGTGCCGGTCGATGTCACCCTGGTGCCCGCCGACCGCCATCGCTTCGAGGTGGGTATCGGCTACGCCACCGACGTGGGGCCCCGCACTCGGCTGTCCTGGACACAGCCCTGGCTGAACAGCGCGGGCCACAGCCTGACCAATGAGCTGTTTCTCTCGGCACCCGAACAGGAGTTCTCCGGCGAATACCTGATCCCGCTCGCGAACCCGCTGCGCGACAGCTATCGCATCGACTATGGGTTCCAGCAGGTCGACAACGAGGATACCCAGAGCCTGGAGATCTCCACGGAGGTGTCTCGGCGCTGGAAGTTCGACAACGGCTGGACCCAGGACGTGTTCGTGCGCACGACCTACGAAGACTTCACACAGGCCAGTGAAGACGACCAGGTGCTGCTGTATTACCCGGGTGTCAGCTGGTCACGCACCCGCAGCCGCAATCCCATCTTCCCAACCTGGGGAGACCGCCAGCGCCTTTCGTTTGCCTACTCCGACACGGCCTGGGGCTCGGATGCCACCTTCTTGCGGGCCACGCTCGATACCCAGTGGATTCGCATGCTCGGCGACGATAACCGTTTCATCGGTCGTGCGGGCATGGGAGCGATAGAAACCAGTGACTTCGACAAGATTCCTCCGTCGCTGCGATTCTTCGCCGGTGGCGATAACAGCGTGCGTGGTTATGGCTACGAAAGCCTGTCGCCAGAAAACGCCGATGGCGAACTGACCGGCGGTCAGCAGCTATTTACGGCAAGCCTGGAGGCCCAGCGCCGCGTTACGGGTGATTGGTGGGGCGCGGCCTTTGTCGATACCGGCAACGCCTTCACCGCCTGGGGAGCCCCTGAACTGAAGACAGGGGCGGGGCTTGGGGTGCGCTGGATATCCCCGGTGGGCCCGATTCGTTTCGATGTGGCGCATCCCATGGATGACCCCGACAACGCCTATCGCATTCACTTCTCCATTGGCCCGGAGCTCTAAACCGGAAGGGACATGACCGGAATGAACATATTCAAGGCATGGGGCCGGGCGCTGTTGCGGTGTCTGCTGTGGTTGCCTATTTGGCTGATCGGCCTGGTGCTGGTCGTGATGGGGTTGGCCCTGTCGCCCTGGGGTACCGGACTGCTGCTCGAGCAGGGTCAGTCAAGAGGCTTCTTGACCTATCAGGACGCTTCGGGCGCCCCGCTGGATCATCTGGTCATAGACGGCCTTGCGCTCGAGGCAGGGCCGGCCAGCATCTATGTCGAACGCCTCGAGCTCGACTGGGCAGACGACTGTCTGCTCGACAGCAAGCTCTGCCTCGACCGTCTAGGCGTCACCGGGGCGCGGATTCGCCTTGCCGCCAGCGAGGCAGGTGAGCCGGATCAGCCCACTTCCGAGAGCGGAGCCGCTCCGACGATCAACGTGCCATTCCCCATCGAGCTGCGTGACATCCTGCTCGATGACGTCGATGTACGCCTTGCCGATGGCACCCACCTGAGGTGGTCGCATTTTCAGACCGGCGCCTCACTGGACGCAGGCACCCTGACGCTATCGCCCACCACGCTGTCCGGCATGCGGCTGACGCTGCCAACCAGCGAAGGACAGGCACTGGCCCTGGATAACGCGGACCGTGCGCCTTCGTCGTTGAGTGCCCAAGCCATAGACAGTGCGGGGCAGGTCGCCCGGCAGACACCGCCAGTGGTGAGCGATGCCGCCGAGGCGAGCGAGCCAACTGTCCCGCTGGCCCAGCGCGAGCGGATCGCCCTGCCGGCCATCACGCTGCCGCTTGCCATCGAGGTGCCGAACCTCGTCATCGAGGATGCCGCACTCACCGGGCCGAACGCGTATCGGGTCGACCGCCTGGCACTGAGCCTGTCAGGACAGGGCAGCGATATCGAGATATCGCCCCTGACCCTGGCCATGCCCGAAGCCGATGCGCGCCTCGAGGCCAAGATCACACTGCAGGATGACTACCCGCTCGAGGCGCGCCTCAACGCCCAGGTCAAGCAGTTGGCCGCCATGCCGGCGCTTGCCGGCGAACGGCTCGACCTGCGCCTTGACGGCAACCTGGCCGCCTTGAAGGTAGCGCTTGCCGCCAAGGGGCCCGCGACTGCTCAGCTCAACGCCAGTCTCGATGCCCTGGCTCCCACCTTGCCGTTTGAACTCAAGCTCGAGTCCAACGCCCTGCAATGGCCCTTGTCCGGCGCATCGCCCGGCGCTGACACACCGTCAGGTGCCGGCAACAGGGTAGAGCCATACCGGTTGACTGACCTGAGGGCACGCTTGAATGGGAGCCTGCTCGACTATCGCCTGGCCCTGTCGGCCGAGGCCTCGGGGCCGGAGGTGGCACCCACTCGGGTGGCAGCGACCGGCACCGGTGACGCCGAGCACTTTGCCTGGCTACCGCTATCGCTGAAGAGCGGCGAGGGCGCCCTGATAAGCCGGGGCAAGATCAACTGGGCCGATGGACTGACGCTCGATGCCACCATCAACCTGGATGAACTCGACCCCGGCGCCTATACCAGTGCCGTGGCCGGTCGCCTGGACGGCGATGCCACCCTGAGCTTCGTGCAGGCAGACGATGGTTGGCGACTCGGCATTCCCGAGCTTGCCATCGATGGCACCCTCAATGACTTACCGGTCTCTCTATCGGGCAGCCTCAGCGGCAACAGTGATATGCGCTGGAACATCAAGCAGCTCGACCTGCGCCAGGGCGAGAACCGCCTGACTGCAGAGGGTCAGATCGGCGATCAGATGGATCTATCCGGCTCGCTGCAGGCGCCGGGGCTCAATGCTCTGTCACCGGAGCTTGGCGGTACCCTGCAGGGCGACTTCCAGCTTGGCGGCAGCTTGGATACGCCGACTCTGGCGCTGGATCTGAACGGCGAACGTCTGGTCTTTGCCGAAAACCGCCTGGGAGCCCTGAACCTGCGGGCGCGTACGCAGGGGCTCGAGGATCCTGAGCTTGATCTCACCCTGGAGGCAGAGCGCCTAGACGCCGGCGGTCAGCGGTTTTCGCGCCTGACGCTCGGGCTCGACGGCCGCTTGTCCGAGCATCGGCTGACCCTCGAGGCAACGGCCGGGCGAGGCATGCCGCTGTCCCGGGCTGGCCTCACCCTGGAGGGCGGCCTCAACGCCGACCGCGACCGATACCAGGGGCAACTGATGCCGCTGGAGGTCGACGCGGATGCCGGCACGCTGCGCCTGGACGAAGCCTTGACCTTCGATGTCGACATCGCCAAGTCCGCGGTCAGTCTCTCGCCGTTTTGCCTGGCCCGAGAGGAAGGCGGTCGTCTGTGCAGCACCCAGCCCATCGATGCCTCTGCTCAGCAAGGGCAGGCCAGGCTGCAGCTCACGGAGCTGCCCATGGCCCTCCTGGAGCCTTCTCTGCCGGTTGGCTGGAAGGCAAGCGGTGATAACAACGCCGAGGTGGTGGTCGCCTGGCAGGATCAGGGCAGCACCTGGTCGCTGGATGCCAACCTCGACAGCCGCCTGGATATCGAGGCCCAGAATTCCTTTGGCCAGCCCGTCACGCTGCCCACCACCCAGCTGAAGCTGACCGCCAATGCCACGCCTCAGGCCGCCAATGCCGAGCTGGATCTCGAGCTCGAGCAAGGCGGCAGCGTCAACCTGACGCTGCGTATTGACGATCCCCAAGGGCAAGGAGCATTGGACGGGCGTCTGCGGCTCCAGAGCCTGCAGCTCTCGCCTTATCAACCCCTGGCTGGCGATATGGAAACCCTCGAGGGTAGCCTGAATGGCGATATTGCGGTGGGCGGCACCCTGGCCTTGCCCACCCTGACCGGCAACCTGACGCTCGATTCGCTGCAAGCGAAGGGCAGCGGTATTCCGCTCGAGGTGAGAGATGGCGAACTGACGGTTCGTCTGCGTGGCGACAGCGGCCAAATCGAAGGGGTGATCCGTAGCGAGCGAGGGCGCTTGGACATTCAGGGTGACGCCCGCTGGCCAAGCCTCGATGAGTGGGAACTGTCGATGTCGCTGGATGGGCAAGAAGAGCCATTGCAGCTGGATATAGCCGATATTGGCCGGCTGCGAATCGCCCCGGATATCCAAGTCGATGTGCGGCCTGAACGGCTCAGCGTGCGCGGCCAGGTCAAGGTGCCCTGGGCGCGGCTGGAGATCGGCCAGATTCCGCCATCGGCGACTAGCCCGAGCCCTGATGAGGTCATCATCACCCGGCGTGACGAACGCCGGGCGAGGCGCGAAGCAACGCGAGCGGAGCAGGCCGGAACCGGCGAGGATACTGCCGAAGCACTGGCGTCTGCCGGCATGGCCACCAGCATCCAGGTCGAGCTTGTGCTGGGCCCGGATATGAACCTCAAGGCCTATGGATTGGAAACCGGCCTGGACGGCCGCCTGCAGGTTCGTCAGAGCAGTGGCCCCGTGCAGCTGTTCGGTGAAGTCAGCCTGGTAGGTGGCCGCTTCCGCGCCTACGGCCAGGACCTGCGGATTCGTCAGGGCCAGCTGCTCTTCAGCGGCGCGGCCGATCAGCCGCTGCTGCAGTTCGAGGCGATTCGCAGCCCGGACAAGACCCAGGACGGCGTGATCGCCGGTCTGCGCGTCTCCGGTTCGGCCACCTCGCCCAGCCTTTCCGTGTTCTCAGAGCCTGCCATGGAAGAGTCTCGGGCCTTGTCCTATCTGCTGCGGGGTCGCGCGCCCAATGATACCGAATCCGACAGCAGCGCCCTGACGTCGGCTTTGATCGGTCTGTCGCTGTCCCGCACCGGCGGTGCCGTAGGCCAGGTCGGCGAAGTCTTTGGCATTGGCGATTTGGCCCTCGATACCGCGGGCAGCGGCGATGAGTCCGAAGTCGTGGTCAGCGGGCAACTCAGCGACGATCTGCGTGTCAGCTATGGTGTCGGGGTATTCGAACCGATCGCCGAACTGACCCTGCGCTATACCCTGTGGCGCAACCTGTACATCCAGGCCGTGTCGGGTGCCGCTCAAGCCGTTGACCTGGTGTACAGCTTCAGCCTCGGTAAAGCGGACGCCGGGCAATGAGCCGGTTGCCGAACGTTTTTCACCCGACCTTGCAGAAGGTCTTTCGTCACCTCAAGGAGCTCGTCATGCGCCACGCCGACAAGCAGCAACCCGTCAGCCCGGAACGGGCGCTACCGGGACGCGACACACCGCTGAGCATCAGCGGTATCCATCATGTCAACGGCGCTTCCATGTGCCCGCCGTTTCCCGAAGGCAGTGCAGACATCGTCTTGGGGCTGGGCTGCTTCTGGGGCGCCGAGCAGCTGTTCTGGGAACTGCCCGGTGTTCTGGTCACGGCCGTCGGCTATGCCGGCGGCTATACGCCCAACCCCACCTACGAAGAGACCTGCACCGGCTGGACGGGGCACACCGAGGTGGTGCGGGTGATCTATGATCCGGCCACTATCTCTTTGGAGCGCTTGCTGCGCGTCTTCTGGGAAGCCCACGATCCTACCCAGGGCATGCGCCAGGGCAATGATATCGGCACCCAGTATCGCTCGGCGATCTACATGACCAGCGACGCTCAGCGCCAAGTGGTAGAGCAAAGCCGTGCGCAGTATCAACAGGCCCTGAAGGAAGCCGGTGGGGGAGAGATCACGACCGAGATCGCGCCGCTGGAGGCTTTCTATTACGCCGAGGAGTATCACCAGCAGTATCTGGCCAAGAATCCCAATGGTTATTGCGGCCTGAAGGGTACCGGCGTCAGTTGTCCGATCGGCTAGCCACGAAGCTGGGCCAGCGAGTCGCTGCGCCTGCTTTGGCCCAGTCGTCTAGCTGTCTGGCCACCCGGCGCAGCAACCAGGATCTTGGTCGACCATGGTGGGACTCGATGAAGCCCACGTGCCCGCCATGCTTGGCGATCTCGACTCTCACGGAATCCGCAGGAGTGGGTAGGCTCTCGAACAGGTCGGCGGGCATGAAAGGATCGTCGGCGGCATGCAGCATCAGCATCGGAAGCTCGATATTGCCAAGCAAGCGACCCGCCGATGCCCGAGCATAATAATCGCTGGCGGAGCTGAAACCGTGCAGCGGTGCCGTTACCTCGTTGTCATAGGCCCAGAAGGTGTCGAGCTCCTTGAGCTGATGCGGGGTCAGGGTAACGGGCAAGGGCCCCAGGCGCATTTTTGCCGTGATCTTGCGTTTCAGGTCCTTGAGCAGGTGGCGCTGATAGACCTTGGCAAAACCATGATTCAAGGCATCGGCACTGGCGGCCAGGTCCAGTGGCGCACTAATGACGATGGCGCCAGCCAAGTCGAGGCCATCGCCTCCCTGCTCGGCGACCAGTTTGGTCAGCATGTTTCCCCCAAGCGAAACGCCGGCGGCGACTTTCATGGCTTTGGGATAGCGCTTCGCCAGCTGGCTGAGGACCCAGTAGGCATCGGCAGTATCGCCGCTATGGTACGCCCTGGGCAGGCGATTGGGCGCCTTGCCGCAACCACGAAAGTGCATCAGTACGCTGCGCCAACCCAGCCGCGCGGCGGTGGCCATTAGTCCTTTGGCGTAGGGAGACTTGATCGACCCTTCCAGGCCGTGGAAAAGGATAAATAGTGGGGCGTCCTCAGCCACGGGAGCCGGTCGACCCCAGGCCAATTCGACGAAATCGCCGTCCGGAAGATTGACGATCTCGGTGTCGAAGGCCAAGCGCGGGGCAGGCAGCATCCGCGGCAGCAGGGTTTGCAGGTGGCGGTTGGCAAGCCCTCTGGCGGGGCGGAAGTCGGCGGGAACGATGGTGCGTGACATGCCTGCCTCGCGCAGTGGGTAATACCCTCAAGCTTATCGTGCTTGAGGGATGCTGCAACACTTCTCGTCGCTCAGAGGGTCGGTGTCAGATTCTCGGCTCCCTGATCGGTCACCAGCACATTGTCCTCGATACGCACACCGCCATGGGGCGCCAGAGCCTCGACCGCGGCCCAATCGATATCGCCTCCAGCCGGCGTCTCGCGAAGCGGATCCAGCAGCATCGGGATCACATAGCATCCCGGCTCCATGGTAACGACCATGCCCGCTTCAAGCGTTCGTGTCAGACGTAGCGCCGGGTGTTCCGCCGGTGGCGGCAATGCCGTTCCATCCGCGGTCTGCCGGCCGGCCACATCGTGGACCTGAAGGCCCAGCAGGTGTCCCAGCCCATGGGGACAGAAAGCCCGGGTGATGCCCTGTTCGACGGCCGCCGGCGCACTGCAGCGAACCACGCCAAGCTCACCCAGCAGCTCGCCCAAGCCTTGATGCATGCGGGCATGCAGGGTCGGATAGTCGACGCCGGGGCCCATCTCCCGGATCAGGTTGTGCTGGATCGTGGTGACGCCTTCGATCAGCCCGGCAAAGGCGTCACTGGCATCCCCGCCGGCCCAGGTGCGAGTGATATCGGCCGCATAACCCCGGTAACGGTGACCGGCATCGATGAGCAGGCTGCGGTGATCGGCTTCAGCCACCAGCTCATAGTGCTGATAGTGCAGCACGGCGGCATGCTGATTGAGGCCAACGATACTTTGATAGGGCAGGTCCGATTCGCGCTGACGACTGGCCCCCAGGTAGGCGAGCTGGATATCGAGCTCGGCGCCGCCGTCGAAGAAGGCGTCGCGAGCGGCGCGATGACCGTGGATGGCGCGCCGATTCGCCTCCCTAAGGCAGTCGATCTCATAGGCGCTCTTGCGCACGCGCCCCTCGTCCAGCGCTTGGGTCAATGTCGGCGGGTTGAGCTCGGCGCCCAGGCTTCTGGCGGTTTGTTCATCGACGTCACCAAGGACGGCATAGCGACCGGCAGGCAGCCCAGGGGGCGTGGGCGTGTCCACGCGCGCTATCTCGAAGGCATCGACCCAGGCTTCGTCGGGAAGCGTGGTACCCAGGTGCCAGAAATCCGTGGGCGCATGCAGTTGAAGTTTCGGCCTTTGCCCGGCACGCACCAGCAACCAGCTGTGATCCAGGCCATGCAAAGGCACCCAGTGCATGAAATGGCCGTAAGTGGCGAAGCTTGCGTGCTGATCATCGGCGAAATGACGCTGCGGATGACCGCTATAAATCAGAACGCCGTCGAAGCCATGTGTCGCCAGCAGGCGGTCGTAGGCGGCCTGGAGTGCCTCGAGGTGGGCGAGGTGCTTGTGCTCAAGTGTCTCTTTCATGATGTCATTCATGTTGGGTGTCCATGTAGAAGTCGGATCAGACCGCCGCCTCATCCAGGCTCGACCAGAAGGTCTCGAGACCGCTTTGGTGGGCCTCGCGATGGCGATAAAGCCTCACTTGCAGGAAAATGTCCCACTGAGACGGGCCAGCGCGCACCAGTCGTCCCGCTGTCAGGGCATCGCGCGCGACTCTCTCAGGCAACCAGCCAAGCCCATGGCCCAGGCATACCAATTCCTTGACGTTGCTGCTTTGAATACTTTCGGTCAGCACATTGAAATGGCAGGCCTTGGGCTGACGCGCCAGGTGATCCTCGATCGCCGCCTGCATCAGCCCGCGGGCATGGTAGGCAATCAGCGGCTGTGGCGCGCGTTTCTCTCCCGGCAAGGTGAAACGGGGCTGCCCGGCATCGTCCGGGATGCTGACCGGGACCAGCCGCTCGGCGCCGATGACTCGGTGTTCGAAGGCCGTCATATCGAGCTCGAGGGGCGTGCGGCCCTTAGTCCAGTAGCAGATCGCCAGGTCACACTCGCCGCGCTCCAGCGCCTGGAAGTAGTCGGCCGCCAGCCAACCGGTGGCCCGCAAGTATGGCTGCAGGGGAGGCTGGCCCATCTCCTCCAGCCAGTCGGTCAAGAAGTGCGATAGCAGACTTTGAGGGGCTGCCAGCAATAAGCGGCGTGACTGCGCTTCATTGAGGCGCGTGATGCGTTCACGGGTCATGCGCACCCGCTCGGTGGTCTGCTCGCACAGCGCAAGAAATTCCTCGCCTGCCGGAGTCAGCGACAGTGGCAGGGTCTGGCGGTTGATCAGTGTCGTTCCCATTTCCTCCTCTAGCAGCTTGATGCGGCGGGAGAAGGTTGGCTGGGTGACGTTCTGCTCATCCGCAGCCCGCGAGAAATGTCGCGTGCGGGCCAGGGCAATGAAGTCTTCCAGCCATCGTAATTCCATAGCATTCCTGTCGTTTTAGATGTCGTAGCGTGCCTATGTGGGCGGCAAAACGAGGCGGCCGTTGCCGCCTCGTGGCTCACAGGCGGCCTTCCTCGACACCATGGCAGGCAACTCGGGCTCCACCCTCTACGTCGATCAGTGCCGGCACTTCCTGGCGGCAGCGCTCATTGGCATGGGGGCAGCGGCCATGGAAGACGCACCCCGGTGGCAGGTTGACCGGTGTCGGCACCTCGCCCTGCAGTCGGATATGTTGAGGGCGATCATCTTCCAAGCGTGGGATCGCCGACAGCAAGGCCTGGGTATAGGGATGTCGCGGTTTCGCAAAGAGGGTGCCGGTGGGTGCAATTTCACACACCATGCCCAAGTACATCACCGCCACCCGAGTGCCAAAGTGCTCAACCACAGCGAGGTCGTGGGTAATGAAAAGATAGGTCAGGTTGCGTTGCTGCTGGGCCTCCATCATCAGGTTAAGCACCTGGGCCTGAATCGACACATCCAGCGCCGAGATCGGCTCGTCGGCGACGATGAACTCCGGGTCCACGGCCAGGGCTCGGGCGATGGCGATGCGCTGACGCTGACCGCCCGAGAACTCGTGGCCGAAACGCGAGCCCCAGTCAGGGTCGATGCCCACCGAGTCCATGACATCACGCACCTGGTCACGCACCCGCTCCTTTGACCAGTCCGGATGGTGCAGGCGAATCGGCTCTTCCAACGTCTGTTGGATCGTCATGCGCGGATTCAGCGAGGCGTAGGGGTTCTGGAAGATCATCTGCATGCGCCGACGGAAGGGCAGCAGTTCCTTGGCGGACAGGTGATCGATGCGCTGCCCGTCATAGTGGATCTCGCCTTTACTCGGCGATAGAAGCCCCATCACAGTGCGCGCCACCGTGGACTTACCGCAGCCGGATTCTCCCACCACACAAAGCGCTTCGCCGCGACGGATGTCGATATCGATGCCGTTGATGGCATGTACATGCTCCTGCTCACGGACCAGCTTGCCGCCCTTGAACTTGAGCTGCTCGAGAAAATCACCAGACAGCGAGAAACGCTTGTAGAGGTTGCGAATCTCCATCAGCGGTGCGGCGTTATCCTGCTCCCGACTGTCAGCGGTGGCCGCAGAAGCCTTGGGATCGTGCTGTGACACGGCGGCGGTCATAGGATCTCCTCCCGCGAGTCGCGTTGTTGTTGATTGACCAGCTCAGCGACCATGTGACAGGCCACCCGGCAGTTACCCGAATCGACAAAGCCGGGGACCTTGTCGAGACAGGCCTTGCGCGGCTCGCCGTTGGCGTCATTGACGAAGCCACAGCGCGGATGAAAAGCGCAGCCACTGGGCAGGTTCGATAGCGAAGGCATGCTGCCGGGAATCTGATTGAGCCGCGACCCTGGTGTGGCCATCTGCGGCAAGGCGTTGATCAGCCCCTGGGTGTAGGGATGTTGCGGGTCGTTGATGATTTCGCGGGTCGGGCCCTGCTCGATCACGCGGCCGGCATACATTACCAGCATGCGCTGGGTCACCTGGCTGACCACGCCCAGGTCATGGGTGATCAGCACCAGGCCCACGTTGTGCTTCTCGCAAAGCTCCAACAGCAGATCCATGATCTCGGCCTGGATGGTCACGTCAAGTGCGGTGGTCGGCTCATCGGCGACGATGATATCCGGGTCGAGCAGCAGGGCGATGGCGATGATCACCCGCTGACGCATACCACCGGAAAGCTCGTGAGGGTATTGATCCAGGCGTGTCTCCGGCGACGGGATCTGCACCTGATTCAGCTTGTGCAGGGAAATCGCCCGGGCCTCACGGGTCGAGATGCGGCGATGGGCCTTAAGGCATTCGACCATCTGCTCCCCGATCGAGAGTACCGGGTTCAGGGTCATCATCGGATCCTGAAAGATCATCGAAATGCGGTTGCCACGAATGCGTCGCAGGCCACGATCCTTCATGCCCGACAGCTCTTCGCCGTCAAAGGTGATGCTACCGCCGGCGATATAGCCGGGTTTGGCGATCAGGTTCAGCAAGCTGAAGGCCGCGACCGACTTGCCGGCCCCGGACTCACCGACGATACCCAGTCGCTCGCCGCGATCGAGGCTGAAACAGACGTCGCGCAGGGCGCGCACGTCGCCGCCGCGCAGGGCGAAACGGACGTCGAGGTTATTCACTTCCAGAAGTGCCATGGGTGACTCCTCAGCCCTTGTAGAGACGTGGATTGAGGACATCGCGCAGCCAGTCGCCCAGCAGGTTGATGACCAGCACGAGAATGACCAGCACCGCCCCGGGGATCAGCGTGATCCACCAGGAACCCGACTGGATGTAGTCGAAGCCGGACTTGATCAGCGAACCGAGCGAGGGGTGCGTCTCCGGCATGCCGAGCCCCAAAAAGGACAGCGCGGCCTCGGAGATGATGGCGTTGGCGACCTGCACGGTAGAGATGACGAAGATCGGCGACAGGGTGTTGGGCAGAATATGGCGGAACATGATCCGCCGACTCTTCAGGCCCATGACCCTGGCGGCATCGACGTACTCCTTGCTGCGCTCGGCAAGCACCGAGGCGCGCACGGTGCGGGCATACTGTGGCCATTCGGCCAGGCCGATGATCAGCACCAGCAGCGGCACCGCATATTCACTGAAGGTGGCGCCGCCAAAGATCGCCTTGACCAGGGCGCCGACGATGATCGCCACCATCAGGGTCGAGAAAGACAGCTGGATATCGGCTAGACGCATCAGAAAAGCATCAACGCGGCCGCCCAGATAGCCGGCCATCAGACCGAAGCTCACACCGATCACGGCCTGCATCAGCACCGCACCGAAGCCGATGATCAGCGAGACGCGCAGGCCATAGAGAATGGTCGATAGCAGGTCACGTCCCTGGGCATCGGTGCCCATCAGGTACTGGGGATCGGCACCGTCGATCCAAAAGGGCGGCAGCTCCGAGGCCATAATATCGATCTGGGCAAGATCATAGGGGTTGGCTGGGGCCAACCAAGGAGCGAATACGGCGGCGAAGATCAGCATGGCGAAGAGCACCAGGCTCAGTTGGGCCACCAGATCGCGCTTGAAGCTATAGAGCAGGTAGGAATCGCGAAAGCGTGCCCACCTGCCGGGAACGATAGTGTCACTCATGGCGTTCTCTCTCATGGCAGCAGGGCTCAGGCGGGCTTGCCGGTGAGCTTGACGGTGGGATTGACCAGGCCATAGATCAGGTCGACCAGGGTGTTGGTGATCACGAAGATCAGTCCGACGATCATCAAATAGGTGACGATCAGCGGAATATCCGAGCGCTCTATGGCATCGAGGAACATCAGTCCCATGCCCGGCCACTGAAAGACCGTCTCGGTCAGGATGGTGTAGGCGACCAGGGTGCCGATCTGCACCCCGCCGACGGTGATGACCGGCAGCATGGTGTTCTTGAGTGCATGCACGAAGTAAATGCGGCGCAGCGAAATGCCTTTGGCGCGGGCGAACTTCACGTATTCGGACTGCAGGACCTCGAGCATCTCGGCCCGAATCAGGCGAATGAACAGGGGCAGCATGATCGAGGCCAGCGAGATGGCCGGCAGCACCAGATAGGTGAGGCCTTCAAGAGAGCTGAAATTGGTATACCAGGTGCCAAACACATGCACAGGATTGCCACGGCCATAGGCGGGCATGCCTCCGTCGGTCGACAGCAGGCCGTTGAGCCAGGCACCCCAGGCCGTATCGGTCGGGAAGGGCGTGAACTCAACGCCAATGGCAAACAGCTGAATCAGCACGATGGCGGTCAGGAACACCGGGATCGAGATACCGATGATCGACACCCCCATGAAGGCTCGGGACAGCCATGCGCGGGGCTTGATGGCACTGTATACGCCAATCGGCACCGACAGCAGCACGATCAGGAGGGTGGTCGCCGCTACCAGCTCCAGGGTGGCGGGGAGGTGGCGCATGATCACCTGAGTGGTCGGCTCGTTGAAGATATACGAATAGCCGAAGTCGAAGTGGGCGGCATTCTTGGCGAAGCGCAGGTACTGGACGAAGAAGGGATCGTTCAAGCCCAACTCTTCACGCAGCTCCGCGCGCTCGCTTTCGGGCACGGACTGACCGACCATCTGCTGGATCGGGTCGCCCAGGTTGTCTTGGATGGCGAAGCTGATCACGCTGATGACAAACATCACCAAAAAGGCGTGGAACAGTCGCTTGATCAGAAAGGCAATCATGGATTGCGTCCTGTAGGCAGGCGGCCGTCAGCGCACGGCCAAATGGCCGCACGCTGACAACGGAATCGGCAAACGCCGGCCCGCTAGGGGCCGGCACGGGGGGCGAGGGTTATTCCTCGATCACCAGGTCCCCGATATAGGGGAAGTTCATGACGTTGACGATCGGCTCGATGTCGACGTTCTGGGCAGACGCCCAGGCCAGATCCTGCCAGTGCAGCGGAATGAAGGCGGCATCGTCGTAGAGCGCTTTTTCCACGGCCTGGAGCATCTCGGCACGCTTCTCGAGGTCGACCTCAACGTTGGCCTCGGCGACCAGGGCATCGATCTCGGGGTTGCAGTAGTTGCCGGCGTTGTACTGGCCAGCACCGGTCTCGGGATCCGGGCACTCGGTGAGGTACTGGTAGAAGTTCGCGGAGTCCTCGGTGTCGGCGTGCCAGCCGATCATCATCATGTCCGCGGCGCGGTCGTCGAACTCGCCCCAGTACTGAGCCTTGGGCAGCGTTTTCAGGTCGACGGTCACGTTGATGCGCGCCAGCATGGCAGCCACGGCCTGGGCGATCTTGGCATCATTCACGTAGCGGTTGTTGGGCGCCATCATGGTGATGCTGAAGCCGCCCTCATAGCCGGCCTCGGCCATCAGTTCCTTGGCCTTTTCCACGTCATAGCGCGGGGTGAGTTCATCGTTATGGCCTGCATAGCCCGCCGGGGAGAGCTGGGCGGCCGGGGTCGCGAAGCCTTTCATCAAGCGGTCGGCTATGCCCTCCTGGTTGATGGCATAGGCGAAGGCCTGACGCACGCGCGGGTCCTTGAAGGCCTCGACGCGATTCTGATCCATTTGGAAGGTGATGATCCGCGTGCCCGACATAGTCACCAGCTTGACGTCTTCATCGTCGCGGATGCGGTCGAGGTCGTTGGGCGGCACTGGCGCAATGAAGTTGACGTCGCCGGAGAGCAGAGCGGCCACGCGGGTGGCATTTTCACCAATCGGCGTCAGCACCACCTTGTCGACGTTGCCCGGGGATTCGGTGTCCCAATAATCGTCGTAACGCTCGAAATCGGTGCGCACGCCCTGCTGACGATTGGTGACCTCGAAGGGACCGGTACCGGAAAGATGACGAGAGGCGTAGGAGTTACCGTTCTTGACGATTTCGTCCTTAGGATCGCCATCTTCATCGGTGCCGCTGTAGAACTGGCTGTCCAGCGGAAAGATGTAGGTCGACAGGTTCAGCAGCAGCGGGTAAGGCTTGGAGGTGGTGAACTCGACCGTGGTGTCATCGATTGCCGTCACGCTTGCGATCGGCTCGAAGATCGCCTTGAAGTCAGGGCTCTGTTTCAGGCGCTCGACGGTGAAGACCACGTCGTCTGCGGTGAAGGGGTTGCCGCTGTGGAAAGTCACGCCTTCACGCAGCGTCATGCGCATGGTGGTGTCGTCGACCTGCTCCCAGGAGGTGGCCAGACGCGGCTCGAACTCAAGATCCTGAGTCCAGCGCACCAGCGGGTCAAAGGTCATGTGCGACAGCTGCAGAATACCGCCTGAGAGCTGCTCGTGGATATCCAGCGATACCGGGTCGGCGTCATACGCCATGCGCAGAGTGTTTTCCGCACTGGCAGTGGCAGGGAGTAGGGCAGCACCCATGGCGGTGGCCCCGATGACGGTAGCCAGCAGAGTTTTGCGAAAGATCATGTAGGTCCCCAATTGTGGTTGTTATCGACTGTGTTATGCCGTTGTTATACCGCCTCGCGGGGAGCGAGGACTCTAGACACCTTAGACAGTCGTTTGAGAACCAGACAATCGAAATTATGACTGGCGTCATTCACTAGCTGAATCAGCCAGCGAATGGAGAGCAGCAGATCCGGGGCGTCAATCCGCCTGGTCGGCACGCACCAAGCGGTCCACGCGATACAGCTGCGGCACCTGATCGAGGCCCTCGACGGTGCACTCCAGATCGGTGACGCGACCATCATTCAGGCCATAGACCCAGCCGTGCACGGCCAACGGCTGCCCACGTTGCCAGGCGCGCTGGATGATCTTGGTGCGACAGAGGTTGTCGACCTGCGCCTTGACGTTGAGCTCGCACATGCGATCGACCTGCTCTGCGAGGGGGAGCGTCTCGAGCGTTTTACGGTGGCGGCTGTAGAGCTCGCGGACGCTGTGCAGCCAATAATCGACGATGCCGCATTCACCGCCTGTCATCGCGGCCTTGATGCCGCCGCAGCCGTAGTGCCCCACGATCATGATGTGCTTGACCTTGAGCACATCAACCGCAAACTGCACCACCGACAGGGCGTTCATGTCGTTGTGATGCAACAGGTTGGCGACATTGCGGTGAACGAAGACTTCACCCGGTGGCAGATCGACGATCTGGTTGGCCGGTACGCGAGAATCCGAGCAGCCGATCCACAGGTAATCGGGGTTTTGCTGACCAGAGAGCCGCGCAAAGAAACCAGGGTCTTCTTTCTGAACGCTCTCGGCCCAACCGCGGTTGCGCTCCAGTAATGTCTTTATCTGATTCATCATCCTCGAACCCTCATCGATGCAGCCGCTGTATTGGGCGGGTCTTTTACCCTCTGATGCCATAGCGGTCAACGCAGGACCTCCCGACACCTGTTCATCACTGTTATCATCCCTGCATCGGTTTTTTGGTTCCAGTATTCAGGAGAACATCGTGTCCCAGTTCGATTACGACCTCTTCGTCATTGGCGCAGGGTCTGGCGGCGTGCGCGCTGCACGTACGGCCGCGGCCGCCGGTGCCCGTGTTGCTATCGCGGAAGACCGCTATCTAGGCGGCACCTGCGTCAATGTGGGCTGCGTACCCAAGAAGCTCTACTCCTATGCCGCGCATTTTCAGGAAGCCTTTCACGATAGCGCAGGGTTTGGCTGGCAACTGCCGGAGGCGCCGCGTTTCAACTGGGCCACACTGCGCGACAACAAGATCGCCGAGATCAAGCGCCTGAACGGTATATACGGCCGGCTGCTCGATAATGCCGACGTCCGTCTGTTCAATGACCGTGCCACGGTGACCGATGCCAACCACGTGGAAGTGAACGGCGAGAGCATTAGCAGCGAGAAGATTCTTGTCGCCACCGGCGGCTGGCCTTGGGTTCCGGATTTCCCGGGCAACGAGCACGTGCTCAATTCCAACCAAGTCTTCGACCTCGAGCGCTTTCCCAAGCGCTTCCTGGTGCTCGGCGGGGGCTATATCGCGGTCGAGTTCGCCAGCATCTTCAATGGCTTGGGCAGCGAATCTCATCTGGTCTATCGCGGTGAACTCTTCCTGCGCGGCTTCGATCATGAGGTTCGCGAGTTCACCCGTGATGAGATGGCCAAGAAGGGCGTCAACCTGCACTTCGAGACCAATATCGAACGTATCGATACCGACGGCGACGCCTACCGCGTCACCCTTACCACTGGCGAGACTCTCGAGGTCGACGCCGTGCTGTCGGCCACCGGCCGCAAGCCGCACCTTGAAGGCTTAGGGCTCGACAAGCTCGACATCGCCCTCGATCGCGACGGCAAGATCGCCATCAATGAACGCTTCGAAACCTCGACGCCTTCCATCCTGGCGCTGGGCGACGTCACCAGCGGGCCGGAGCTCACTCCGGTAGCCCTAGAAGAAGCCATGCAGCTCGTTCAGCACCACTTCGGCGACAGCGCCCCCAAGCCACTGGATTACGCCAGCATCGCAACGGCGGTGTTCTGTCACCCCAATATCGGCACTGTCGGGCTCTCGGAAGAGGATGCTCGCAAGGAGTATGCGGCGATTCGTGTCTATGCCGCCGACTTCAAGCCGATGAAGCATACCCTGTCCGGAAGCGACGAGCGCTGCCTCATGAAACTGATCGTCGACGATGCAAGCGACCGTGTGCTCGGCGCCCACATGGTGGGCGAAGACGCCGGTGAGCTGATTCAGGGCATTGCCATCGCCGTTCGTGCAGGCCTTACCAAGGCCGATTTCGATGCGACCGTGGGCATTCACCCCACCGGCGCCGAGGAGTTCGTCACCATGCGAAGCGTGACACGCACCTAAGCGACCCAGCGCAATACGATTGGCGCGGCCCTGTGAATCGGGCGCGCCACCCTAGGCCATTCCGCACGCGGGATGGCTTTTTTGTCGGTTGGCGTTGAACGCTCTTGGCGCAGCTAGAGTAAACTCAAACAGTATGTTTGCATTCTGGTGGGCCGCGCTTAGCAGCGTGTGGCATGCGGCCATAATCTTAAATTATGGATTTTGCGCATCGTAATAAGGGGTCCTTTGATCTAGTCATAACCCTTTGTTATGCTTATGCCCAAATTCGCCAATAGCGAAGCATATCTATGAACGTATCGACGCAGCCTTTCACGACTTCCGCCGAACTGGCACGACCAAGCGTTGCCGATGCCGTAGTCGGGAATGACAAGACATCGCTGTTTATCCGCAAGCCGAACCCTGACGACGGTTGGGGGATCTACGAGCTGGTCAAGTCGTGCCCGCCGTTAGACGTTAACTCCGCCTATGCCTATCTGCTATTAGCGACTCAGTTCCGTGACAGCTGTGCCGTCGCAACCAATGAAGAGGGCGAAATCGTGGGTTTCGTCTCCGGCTATGTAAAAAGCAATGCGTCGGATACCTACTTCCTGTGGCAGGTGGCCGTGGGTGAGAAGGCACGAGGTACAGGTCTTGCTCGTCGCCTGGTCGAAGCCGTGATGACCCGTCCCGAGCTTAGCGACGTGCGCCATCTCGAGACCACCATCACCCCGGACAATGCGGCCTCTTGGGGCCTGTTCACCCGTCTGGCAGATCGCTGGCAGGCACCGCTCAACAGCCGGGAGTATTTCTCCACTGATCAACTTGGTGGCGAACATGACCCGGAAAACCTCGTACGTATCGGACCCTTTGAGCCTGATCGTATCTAAGATTACGCGCATATTTCGGTGACGGCCTGCTGAGATCATTGGCGGCAGGCTAGGTCCGCTCGCGTCCAGATTTTTCTTCAAGCAGTATTTCTCGCAAGGAGGTCAACATGCAGACCCAGATTCTTGAACAGATGGAATCAGAAGTTCGCACGTATTCGCGCTCTTTCCCGGTGGTGCTGACCAAGGCGCAGGGTGCGCGTCTGACGGATGAAAGCGGCAAGGTGTATATCGACTTCCTGGCCGGTGCCGGCACGCTCAACTACGGGCACAATCATCCGAAGCTCAAAAAGGCCATGATCGAATATCTGGCTGATGACGGCATCGTCCACGGCCTGGACATGTGGACCAAGGCCAAGCGCGAATACCTCGAAACCCTCGATGAGCTGATCCTCAAGCCGCGCGGTCTCGAGTACAAGGTTCACCTGCCTGGCCCCACCGGCACCAACGCGGTCGAGGCGGCGATTCGCCTGGCGCGTGTTGCCACTGGCCGCCACAACATCGTGACCTTCACCAACGGCTTCCATGGTGTGACCATGGGCGCGCTGGCCACTACCGGCAACCGCAAGTTCCGCGAAGCCACCGGTGGCATTCCCACGCAGGGCGCCGCCTTCCTGCCTTTCGACGGTTATCTCGGCGAGGGCGTCGATACCCTCGATTACTTCGAGAAAATGCTGGGCGATAACTCCAGCGGCCTGGATATTCCTGCCGCTGTGATCATCGAGACCGTGCAGGGGGAGGGTGGCATCAACCCCGCGGGTATCGAGTGGCTCAAGCGCCTCGAACAGATCTGCCGTGACCACCACATCCTGCTGATCATCGACGACATCCAGGCGGGCTGCGGCCGTACCGGCAAGTTCTTTAGCTTCGAGCATGCTGGCCTCAAGCCCGATATCGTGACCAACTCCAAGTCACTGTCCGGGTTCGGTCTGCCATTTGCCCACGTGCTGATGCGCCCTGAGCTCGATAAGTGGAAGCCCGGCCAGTACAACGGCACTTTCCGTGGCTTCAACCTGGCCTTTACCACGGCCACGGCCGCCATGCGCGAGTTCTGGAGCGACGACAAGCTGGAGCGCGACGTGACCCGCAAGGGCCGCATCGTCGAAGAGCGCTTCCAGCAGTTGGCCGAGTGGCTGACCGAGAAGGGTATTCCGGCGTCAGAGCGCGGCCGTGGCCTGATGCGTGCACTCGATGTGGGCACCGGTGATATCGCCGACAAGATCACCGAAGAAGCCTTCCAGCGCGGCCTGATCATCGAGACCAGTGGCCATGACGGCCAGGCCATCAAATGCCTGTGCCCGCTGACCATCAGCGACGAAGATTTGCTGGAAGGGCTGGACATCCTCGAAGCCAGCATCAAGCATGTATTTGGGTAAGTCGACGCCGGCCACTCGATAGCGTGATGGCAGCGTGATGGGAACCCGGCGATACCGGGCTCCCGTTCAGCATTCCAACAGAGGAAGTTCGCAATGATCGTTCGCAATCTCGAAGAAGCGCGCAAGACAGATCGTCTGGTGAAAGCGGAAAACGGCAACTGGGATAGCACTCGTCTCTCGCTTGCCGACGATGGCGGCAAATGTTCCTTCCACATTACCCGCATTTTCGAAGGCACCGAGACGCACATTCACTACAAGAACCACTTCGAAGCCGTTTACTGCATCGAAGGCGAAGGTGAAGTCGAGACCCTGGCCGATGGCAAGATCTGGCCGATCAAGCCCGGCGATATCTACATCCTCGACCAGCACGACGATCACCTGCTGCGTGCTAGCAAGACCATGCATCTCGCCTGTGTCTTCACCCCGGGCCTGACCGGCAATGAAGTGCACCGCGAAGATGGCTCCTACGCCGCGCCGGACGAAAACAGCTAAGGGCATTTTGCCTAGGCAGGCGTCGTGCATACAGGCGTCGTGCACATAGAGCCTGCATGAAAACAGCCCCGATGAGGAATCATCGGGGCTGTTGCGTTCTAGCCACTTCGTTTAAGCCACAAGACCGATCAAAACGAATCACGTTAATCCTGGGTTGATCAGTCCTCGCTCGAGAGGGCTCAGGGCGCCTTATCGAACGATAGGGTCACTTCCCCCAGGGTAATGCCAAACTTCGACATGTTGGTCCGATTGATCAGGCGGCCGTCCGGCTGCAGGTACATCCAGTCGTCCATGGTGAAGGTCAGCTTACGGCCGTCCACGGTAACGTCGAGCGGATAATTCATGTGGAATACATGGCCGTACTGCCTTGCCTCCACGTCGCCCTCGACGTCGCTTGCCTGACCGACCCAGCGATGCTCGTCGATGCGCTCGAAGGTCCAGACGCGGCGGTCGGTTTCGCCATTGGCATACTGAAAGCGCTCATCAAGCGTCAGCGTATCGCCCTCGACGGTACCGGTGATGTCCACGGTAAAGCGCCGCTGCACTTCACCCGAGTAGTCCTGGACCATGCCCCAGGCCCGGGTATCGCCTTCAAAATACTCGGCAATATCCAGCCTCGGTTCGCTGCCCGCGTAATCCTCGACGTCCACGCCGGCACAGCCCGTCAGGGCAAGACCGAGAAACGCAAATGCCCAAAGGTGTTGTTTGGCAAGATGGCGCATGCATTGCTCCTGATCTGAAAGGTCATGGCGTTAAGAGTCGTGCCTTGGCGGCGAGTTCAGTGGCGAAGCACGAAAGAAGGGCGGTTGCACTGATGGAAAACGGCGGGCGCAGCGCCGAATATCTCGACTAGCGTGACTGCGCCTCGCACTTTTTTCAATGCTGGGGCTCGATGACCTGACTAGAACTGCGGTGCATCGAAACCAGCCGGTTCATCGGTATAGACGCATACATTGGCGTCTTCGATGTCGCCATCCGGGGATTCCACCTGAGACTGGAAAAACTCCTGGATTTCACGGCGCTGGCAGTGAGCTTCAAAGGCTTCACGATTCGCCCAGACTTCATGAAAGACGATCGGATAGCTTTCCCCCTGGGCAAAGGGGCTCTCGATCTGGCGCGTCACCGTGTAGCGCAGGCACCCATCTTCACGGTGCGCATTGGGCTCTAGGCTCTGTAGCGCCTTGAAGGCGGCATCTTCGCGGCCCGGCTTGGGCTTGAAACTGGCAATGCAGTAGATCTTCTGCGTCATGCGTAACTCCTGAAGAATGAACCGGGTATCGACGCTTCCCGCGGCTAGTTAGACGCCCGAGAGCATCCTGCGAAGCTGTTATACCAGAAAGGTTATCGGGTTTTGCCACAACAGCTGGACTAGCGTGCTCGTTGGGCTACGGGCCTAACGTCGCCGCGCACTAGGCATATCGAACCAGAAAACCGCTTAAAACGCCGCGTCTTCATCGGCGATGATGCCATCATGCTTCAATTGACCCTCGATCATGGAGAGATTGGCACGAGCGGCAGAAATCTTTTTGATGTGGGCCTGACGGTTATTGCCGTCATCTTCCTCCCAGGCCTTTTCGGCAAGTTCCAGCGCTTCCTTGGCCTGGGCCAGGTCATGCAGGGAATATTCTGCGCTCATCGTGAGTCTCCTGTTATGAAAGCCGCGAACGGTAGCACTTGATGCCGCGAGTGTCGATTTGAGCGACGGGTGAGTGAACCGTGTGCCATCACTATCAAGGCTACTCTAGTCGCCTAGTCGCTGGCCTGTGCGACGGCAAGCCTCAGCACATGTCTTGGTGGGGCTGTCTAATGGCTAACCTGACGCCAATCTAACGCCAACCTAATCCTAAACCCCATACTTCGCATAATATATATTATGTTAAATCATATATACTAAGCCAAACAAACTTGCCACTATTCCTCTCTTTTTACTGTAGGTCGCTGGCCATTTGGTCGTCATACTTACATCATTAGGCGCTTATAACATCTTCTTCCCTGTGCCGCCTCGATGCCTTATGGCGCAGCGGGAATGGTTCTTGTCGACGCTTCTCGGGAACACGCTATGAAAACCACAATACGTCTCGTCATTGTCGTCATCGTGCTGACGGTGGCTTTGGGCAGCATATTCGGGTGGAAATACCTGAAAATGCAGGAAATGGCAGCTCAGAACTCACAGGCCCAACCGCCGACGCCCGTCGAAGCGGTCACCATCGAGTCGCAATCCTGGCGTCCGGGCTTGAGCTCTGTCGGCTCCCTTCGCGCCATCAACGGTGTCGAGGTCGCCAACGAGGTCGCTGGCGTCGTCAGTGAAGTGGACTTCGAGTCAGGCCAGCGCGTTAGTAAAGGTGATGTGCTGATTCGCCTCGAAGATAGCGTCGACCAGGCCGCGCTTGCGGCTCTGGAGGCCCAGGCGCAACTGACTAACGAGACCTACCAGCGCTATTCGAACCTGCTACCGCGCAATGCAGTCTCCCAGTCACAGTTCGACGAAGCCCGGGCCAACTATCAGGCCGCCCGCGCCGATGCCGAGCAGCAGCGTGCTCAGCTCAACAAGAAGACCATCCGCGCGCCTTTCGACGGCGTCGTGGGCCTGCGCCAGGTCGATCTGGGCGAATATATCGCCGTCGGCACGCCGATCGTCGATCTGAACATGCTGGACCCGATCCACGTGGACTACAGCGTACCGGAACGCGCGCTGGATCGAGTGGCTGCCGGACGTAGCATCGAGCTCACCGTCGCCGCCTATCCTGGTCGTGTCTTCAAGGGTGAGATTCTGGCCATCGCGCCCTCGATCAATGAATCCAGCCGCACGGTCAATGTCCGTGCCAAACTCGACAACGCCGACGGCGCGCTGCACCCGGGCATGTTCGCCGAGGTCAGTACGCTCTCCGCCGATACTCGGAATGTTCTCACCCTCCCCCGCACGGCGCTTTCCTTCAATACCTACGGCGACTTCGTATTTCGTATCGTCGAAAATGATCAGGGCCAGACCATCGCGTCCCGACAGCAAGTGAAGACGGGGAACACCCGTGGTGATGTGATCGAGATCACCGACGGCCTCTCTGAAGGCGATCAGGTCGTGGCTACCGGCCTTCTTCGCCTGCGGGATGGTCAGCCGGTCAAGGTTTCCGACCAGAGTGCCTCCGAGTCCCAGGCGGCGAATGCTGACGAGGAGGCGCAGGGCTGATGAAATTCACCGATATCTTCATCCGGCGACCGGTGCTTGCCACCGTGGTCAGCCTGCTGATCTTGCTGGTCGGCCTGAGAGCCGCCATGGATATGGAGGTCCGCCAGTATCCGGAGCTTGAAAGCACCGTGATCACGGTCACGACGTCCTATCCGGGGGCCAGCTCGGAGCTGGTCCAGGGCTTCGTGACCACCCCCTTGCAACAGGCCATCGCCGAAGCCAACGGCATCGACTTCATCGAATCGACCAGTATCCAGGGCTCCTCGACCATCGAAGTCAACATGGAGCTGAACTACGATGCCAACGCGGCCCTGGCGGAGGTCCAGGCCAAGGTGGCCAGCCAGCGCAGCGTGTTGCCAAGTTCTGCTGAAAGCCCGGTCATCGAGTCATCGACCGGTGACAGCACCGCTCTGATGTATCTGGCGTTCTATTCAGAGCAAATGGAAGTCCCGCGCATTACCGATTACCTGACACGTGTGGTACAGCCCAAGCTTCAAGCGCTGCCGGGTGTGGCCAAGGCGCGCAGCTTTGGCCAGAGCATGGCCATGCGCATCTGGCTCGACCCACAGCGCATGGCGGCCTTGAATGTCAGCCCGAGTCAGGTCGTCGATGTCCTACAAAGCAACAACTACCAAGCCGGCGTCGGCAAGACCCGCAGCGAGTTCGTGCTCATCAATCTGACCACCAATACCGACATCACCGACCCCAGCCTGTTCGAAGACCTGGTGGTACGTAATGACGGCGGAGATCTGGTACGCCTGAGAGATGTAGCGCGCACCGAGCTGGGCGCCGAAAGCTATGACAGCACCGCCTGGTACAGCGGCACACCCTCCACCTTCATGGCCATTGAGCAGGCCCCCGGCGCCAACCCGCTGGACGTCGCCAAAGCCGTACGCGACACCCTGCCGGAAATCCGCCGCCAACTGCCGACTGGCCTCGAGGTCGTGCTGCCCTATGATGCCTCGGAGTTCATCGACGACTCTATCAAGGAGGTGGTCAAGACCCTGCTCGAAGCTCTGGTTATCGTATTGGTGGTGATCTTTCTGTCGCTTGGTTCTTTCCGCGCGGCGCTGGTGCCCGCAGTAGCGGTTCCCCTATCGTTGATCGGTTCGGCCTTCGTGATGCTGATGCTGGGCTTTTCGCTCAACCTGCTGACGCTGCTCTCGATGGTGCTAGCCATCGGCTTGGTGGTCGATGACGCCATCATCGTGGTCGAAAACGTACACCGCCACATCGAGGCCGGCGAATCCCGTTTCAATGCCGCCATCAATGGCGCTCGGGAGATGGCGGTGCCGATCATCGCCATGACCACCACCCTGGTGGCGGTCTATGCGCCGATTGGTTTCATGGGCGGCCTGGTTGGCTCACTGTTCACGGAATTTGCGTTCACCTTGGCGGGTGCCGTGGTCATTTCGGGCATCGTGGCGCTGACGCTCTCGCCGATGCTGTCCGGCAAGGTGTTGAAGGCTCACGGCAAGTCGTCGCGTTTTGAAAGAGGCGTCGAGTCTACCTTCAATGGCTTGTCGAACGGCTATCGAGGGCTGCTGACACGTACGCTGCAAACCGTCTCGGTACCGGTGGTCTTCGCCACGGTGGTACTAGCCTCGATCTACTTCATGTTCGTCACCAGCCAGAGCGAACTGGCCCCCACGGAAGATCAGGGCATCATTTTCTTCCAGGGTACCGCACCGCAGACCGCCACCCTTGAGTACCTGGAGCGCTATGCCAATGACATCCAGAGCCGGGTGGAAAGCATCGACGGCTACAAGGAGTCGTTCATGATCCTTGGCGGCACCAGCGCCGATACGGTATTTGGTGGTTTCAAAATGGCGCCCTGGAGCCAGCGAGATGTCTCGCAAATGGAGGTCATGCCTCAGCTGCAAGGAGCGCTGTCGCAGGTGACCGGCTTGCAGACTGCCGCCTTCGCGCGCCCTTCTCTTCCCGGCTCCAGTGGCGGCTTGCCCGTTCAGTTCGTGCTGACAACCGGCAACAGCTATGAAGAGCTCAATGCTATCGCCGATGACCTGCTCGGACAGGCTATGGGCAGTGGCAACTTTGCCTTCCTGCGCAAATCGATCGATTTCAACCGCCCCAATACCCGCATCCTGGTGGACCGTGATCGAGTGGCGGATCTCGGCCTCACCATGGCCGATGTTGGCCAGGCACTCTCGACGCTGCTCGGTGAAGGCTTCACCAACCGGTTCAGCATGAACGGGCGCAGCTACAAGGTCATTCCTCAGGTCGAGCAGCAATATCGCCTCGATGCCGCGATGATCGACAACTACTATATCGAAGCGGATTCCGGCGAACAGGTGCCACTGGGCAACCTGGTGAGCTTCGAGGATAGCGTAGAACCCTCCAAGCGCAGCCAGTTCCAGCAGTTGAACTCGGTAGTGCTAGAGGGCGTGCCGCGCCCCGGCGTGACCTTGGGCGATGCTCTTAGCTGGCTCAACAAGACGGCCGCAGAAAGCCTGCCACCGGCGTACTCGGTCGACTACAAGGGGGAGTCACGGCAGTTGATGAATCAGGGCAGCGCCCTGGTACTGACCTTCTTCCTGTCGCTGATCGTCATCTACCTGGTGCTGGCGGCACAGTTCGAGAGCTGGCGCGACCCGCTGATCATCCTGGTCTCGGTCCCCATGTCGGTCGCCGGCGCCATGACGTTCATTACCCTTGGGGTTTCGAGTTTGAACATATACACCCAGGTTGGCCTGATCACGCTGATCGGGGTAGTGGCCAAGAACGGCATCCTGATCGTCGAATTTGCCAACCAATTGCAGCATGAAAAAGGGCTTAACAAGCATGATGCGGTCATCGAGGCGTCGGCCATTCGCCTGCGCCCGATCGTGATGACGTCCGTAGCACTGATCGTCGCCATGGTGCCGCTGCTGATCGCCACCGGTGCCGGTGCGGTCAGCCGGTTCGACATTGGCCTGACCATCGCTTCAGGACTGGGCATCGGCACGCTGTTCACCTTGTTCGTGCTGCCGGCGTTCTATCTGTTGCTGGCCCGCGATCACAATGCGGCCAAGGATGCAGGCGCCCAGGAAACGACAGCCTCCTGAGCATGAAGGCGCCGGGGCTCCCGGCGCCTTTATGGCGAGTGCCTACATGGACAGGCTCGTCATCACTCCTTATCATCGCGGGACTCTTCTCGAAGCTTGCTGCGAGAAGGCTTAACATTCCGGCGGTGGCTAGGGTCGGATACCTACGACCGGGAAAGGTGCAGGATAAAAGATGGGCAATCGCTATTCATGCCTGGCAGCAGTAGTGGGACTCTCGCTTCTTGCAGGGTGCGCCTGGTCGCCAAAGGCTCAGGAAGAGGCGCACGCCAAGCTGGCCACCACGGCCCAGCTGGATGCGCGTTTTATGCAGTTGGAAGCAGCGGTTGACGGACAGTGTGGCGGCCAACAGGAGCGCTTCGCTCAACACCAGCAGCGTCTCGACGGTGTCGATGCCGACATCCGTGAAGTGGGCAGCCTGCTGCGCGGCTTGCGCGCTGACCTGGCACAGGCCGAACGTGAACCGCAGACGGTGGTCAAGGACTGTGCTGTCGATTCGGATATCGGCAACAAGGAGCTGCTGGGTCGCTCCGAGTGGGTGGGTCTGCCAAGCATTGGTACCTATCTCCAGGCGAGGATCGACTCGGGCGCCGACACGTCGTCGCTTTCGGCCCGCGATATCACGCCCTTCGAGCGCGATGGCGATAACTGGGTCAAGTTCAAGCTTGCCCTGGAGCCGGATGACGCCGTGGTCGATGCCGTTCGCGACAAGTGGATCGAAGCGCCGATAGAGCGCCGTGTGCGAGTGCTGCAATCCAACGGCGAGGCCTCACGCCCGGTGATCAGCTTGCTGATGACGCTGGGTCCGATTCGTGAACAGGTCGAATTCACCCTGAATGATCGTCGTCAGCTCAGCTATCCGGTGCTGCTGGGGCGGCGCTTCATGATGGATATCGCCGTCATCGATGTGGCCGAGCGCTATCTGCACCCTCGCCCGGAATTCCCGGAAGGTGCGCCGGCGAGTGACGCCCCCGCCGACGAGGCGCGCGATATCGATAACGCCGAGACGCCTGACCAGAGCTGAGCCCCCTCTGTCTGCCATCATCACCCCACCCACCGCCACGCCGGTGGGTGCTGTTTATTCGAGGACTGCGTATGTCACGTCTGCCCTTCTATCTACTTGTCGGCTTTCTGCTGATCGCCGGCATCGCGCTTAGCGTGCATCGCCATGTCGCCTTCGAGGTGCCCTGGATGCCAGGCGAACAGCGCCAGGTCTGGGAGGTCGAAGCCCAGGTCAACTTCACTGCCCTGGGCGATCCGGTCATGGTGGATCTGGCACTGCCTTCCACCCAAAAGGGCTACCGGGTACTGACCGAGAACACGGCCTCGTCGGGTTATGGCCTTGCCTTCCTCGAAGACAATGGAAGCCGCCAGGCTCAATGGTCGATTCGCGACGCCACCGGGCCACAGCAGCTCTACTATTCGGTGCAGCTGTTGGTTGCGCCCCAGGCAGTTGACCGCACCGCCGAGCCGCCGGCTCTGCCCCGCGATATCGCCTGGGAGCGCCCTTTCGATACGGCCGCCAGTCAGGTCATCGAGCGCGCCCAGCAACGCTCGGCAGATGCCGTCACCTTCGCGCGCGAGCTGATCCGTGACTTTACCGGCGACCGCCAGGGCGAAAATGCACGCTTGCTGCTGACCCAGTTCGAGCGCACGCCACTACTCGTGCGCCTGCTCAATGAGGCCGGCGTGCGTGCCCGTGAGGTCAGCGGCCTGGCACTCGATGACGGTCGCCGCCGCCAGTCACTGCAAAGCTGGTTGCAGGTCTTCAGCGATGACGGCAGCGCGGTGCTCTTCAACCCGGTAACCGGCGAACAGGGCAAACCCGATAACCTGCTGCTGTGGGAAGATCGCGGCGGAGCCGTACTCGAGGTACAGGGCGGCACCAATTCCCGCGTCAGCTTCTCGATGATTCAGCATAACCAGCCGGCTTCCACGGCGGTGCGCAATCAACTGGCCGATGACACCCTGATCAATTTCTCGATTCACAGCCTGCCGCTCGAGGAGCAAGCGCTCTTCCAGACCATCCTGCTGATCCCGATCGGCGCTCTGGTCGTGGTGTTCCTGCGAGTTATTGTCGGTCTTAAGACCTCGGGCACCTTCATGCCGGTGCTGATTGCCCTGGCACTCATTCAGACCACCCTACTCACCGGTTTGATCGGCTTCCTGCTGGTAGTCACAGTGGGGCTGATCATCCGAAGTTATCTTTCCCATTTGAATTTGCTGTTGGTAGCGCGAGTGTCGGCGGTGATCATCACGGTCATCGCCATCATTTCGGTTTTCTCTGTGATGTCCTATCGATTTGGCCTCAATGCCGGCCTGACCATCACCTTCTTCCCAATGATCATCCTGGCTTGGACCATCGAGCGCATGTCGATTCTCTGGGAGGAGGAAGGCCCCAAGGAAGTACTGATTCAGGGTGGTGGCAGCCTGCTGACGGCGGTGCTGGCCTACCTGGCCATGAACAACCCCTGGGTGCGCCACATCACCTTTAACTTCCTGGGCGTGCAGCTGATCCTGATGGCTCTGATCCTGCTGCTCGGCAATTACACCGGTTATCGGCTTCTGGAGCTCAAGCGCTTCAAGCCGGTGACGGAGGATTGAGCCCATGTGGACGACTCCCGGCAAGTTGAGAGCCAAGGGCATCATCGGCATGAACCGGCGCAACATCCGCTACATAGGCCGTTACAACAGCCGTAAGCTCTACCCGCTGGTCGATGACAAGTTAAAAACCAAGCTCTTGTGTCATGAGCATGGCATTACCAGTCCAGCGCTGATCGGCACCGTGATGACCCAATTCGAGGTCAAGCACGTCACCCGTCTTCTGCAGGGGCATGCCGGCTTCGTGATCAAGCCGGCCAAGGGGTCCGGCGGCAAGGGCATCTTGGTCATCGAGCACGTCGATGGCAGTGCCTATATAAAACCCAGCGGCGCCCACCTGGGCCGTGAGGATATCGAACGTCACGTCTCCAATATCCTCTCCGGGCTTTATTCCTTGGGCGGGTCGCCGGACGTGGCGGTCATCGAGTCATTGATCAATTTCGATGACACCCTGACCCAGTACACCTACGAGGGTGTGCCCGATATCCGCGTCATTGTCTTCAAGGGCTATCCCGTGATGGCGATGATGCGCCTGTCGACGGCTGCCTCCGACGGCAAGGCCAATCTCCACCAGGGCGCCGTCGGCGTCGGGCTGGACATCGCCACCGGTACGGCACTGCGCGGCGTCCAGTTCGACCGCACCCGGCATGACCATCCGGATACCGGCCATGAGCTCGCCAGTCTGCGCATCCCCGGCTGGGGCACGCTGCTGGAGCTGGCGGCAAGCTGCTATGAGATGACGGGGCTTGGCTATCTTGGGACCGACATGGTGCTGGATCGCGATCATGGTCCGATGCTACTCGAACTGAATGCCCGCCCTGGGCTCGCCATTCAGATGGCCAATGGCGAGGGCCTGCGCCCTCGCCTGGATCTTATCGAGCGACAGCCCGAAGGCGTCGATGCATCCGCCAGGGTGGCTTTCGCCCGACAACATTTCGCCCGCCGTGCCGAACTGATCTCATCAGCGGATCAAACGCCAGCCTGAACGAAAACGCCCCGGCACCCACGCACCACCACGCGGCTGCGGCCATGGTGGTGCGACTGGCTGGGAATTCATGTGGCGCGTAGAATAGATGCTTTCGTCACATCGCCAGGCCGATATGTACCAAACGCACTCACTGATTCAACAAGCCGAGCGCCACTGCGAGTCGCATGGTGCACGCTTCACGCCGATTCGCCGTCGCGTACTGGAGATGATCGCCACCACCAGCGGTGGCCTCAAGGCTTACGAGCTGCTCGACCGGCTGACCCAGGAGCACGCCGCCGCGAGGCCGCCTACGGTCTATCGGGCGCTGGAGTTCCTGATCGAACAGGGGCTGATACACCGTATCGAATCCCTGAATGCCTATGTCGCCTGCCCCTGCCCAGAACACGCCCACGGCTTTCAGCTACTGATCTGTCGGCACTGCGGCCGCGTCGAAGAACTGCACCTGGACGATGTCAACGACCAGCTGGCACGGCGCGCCCGCGATCAGGGATTCCGCGTCGAGCGCCAGACCATCGAGTTGCTTGGCAGCTGCCACGACTGCCTGGCCACCCGCGCCGAGCCAACCCTACACGCCCAAACCTGAGCCGAGCCCCTGATGAGCGACGTTTTCAAGCGCCTAGAGCGCGTACCCACCGGCACACGCGAATCGCTGGACACCATACTGGATAGCGTCGGCTGGAACGATGCCGGCCTGATCCCGGCCATCGCTCAGCAACATGACAGCGGCGAAGTGTTGATGATGGCCTGGATGAACCGTCAATCACTTAAAGAAACCCTGGCTACCGGCTGGGTCTGCTATTGGTCGCGCTCCCGCGGCAAGCTCTGGCGCAAAGGGGAGTCCTCAGGCCAGATGCAGACGCTAAAGGCGGCGCACCTGGACTGCGATGGCGACACCCTGCTGCTGTCTGTCGACCAGACCGGTCCCGCCTGCCATACCGGGCGGCGCAGCTGCTTCTATGTCGCCCTCGCCGGTGATGGTGCAACGGTAGACGGCGATACCCTGATCGACCCCGACCAGCTCTACGCCCGCTCCTGACGGCCATGGCCAGTCGCTCATGCTCTAATCAGCCCAACGGGGAAGACAAGCCCCACAAGCGCTCTACGCTTGCTCGGCTTGCCAGCCTGCCATTGATCGCCCTGATCAAGGGCTATCAGTACGGCATCAGCCCCCTGCTGGGCCCTCGCTGCCGTTTCTGGCCGAGTTGCTCACACTATGCGCTGGAGGCGTTGCAGGTGCATGGTCCAGTTCGCGGTGGCTGGCTGGCAGTCAAGCGGCTGGCCAAGTGCAACCCTTGGCATGCAGGCGGCATCGATCCCGTTCCCGGCGGAACCAGCGAGGCGCTGTGCCAAGAAGATGACAGCCTCGATGCACACTTTTGCCCCCGTCAGGGCGAGCAGGGCCGGTCATCGGGGCGCTGATCCTCAGGCCTGCTCGTTAAGGCCTTCGAACCCTTCTGCGACCAGTTCCTCCAGCTTTCGTGCCAGACGCGAATCCTCCAGCACGGGGAATTCCTTGCAGAGCTTGCCGCTTACCCTGCCGTTCTGACGAATAGCACGGATGATGCGATCTATATGATCATTAGGCCCTTCCACCCAATCCTTGACCGCTGCACGCGTTCCGTACCAAGCCCGCTGCAAGGCGGCCTGATGATGCATCTCGTGTTCTAGGGTGTAGCGGATCACGCCGCCAAGATATTCGACCTGGTCCGTGAGGTCTGGATAGCGCCAACTCGGCGCTGCCTGCGTGTAGGCGGCAAAGGCGAAGTCGGACTCGATTCCATCGGCGTAGTGCTGACGCTCTTGCCGGAACTCGACACTCTCTTGGTACCTCGCCATGAAGGGGCGTGAGTATTGCTCAAGCACACGATCGTACTCAACGCGCCTGACCGCTGATGAAGTAATCGCGGCCGATACCGGCAGGATAAAGGGGGCAGGTACCAGACCATCACGGCGCAGGAGGTCGTTGACCAGGAAACGTGACACACGGCCGTTGCCGTCAGCCAGTGGATGGATAAAGACAAATCCGAAGCTCGCGACCGCGGCGCGTATCAGGGACTGGGACGAATCGGTGCTGGCGAGGAAACGACGCAGGCCCTCGAGCATCTCAGGCAGCCATTCCCAATGCGGACACACATAGTGGGTCACCGAGCCAAAGCCCACTGAGCGACTCCCGACGAACACCGGCGATTCTCGCAAGCCAGGACGAATCGTCGAGACCCCAAGGATGGCGCTTTGAAGCTCACTAAGAGCATGAGGATCCAAGGGATCGGGCAGCCGGCCGCAAAATTGTTCCATCGCCAGGGCAAAGCGCTGTATCCGATCCTGATGCCCGCTCTCATGCTCGATGGCAAAGCTGGCACGGCTCTCGTGGATCGTCAGCCAAACGGCGCTACGGCGGAGGATGTCGGCACCAAACTCCCCTTCCATGTCTTTTAGGCGCCCTGCGATATCATACGCCTGGGCCGATTCTACGTCCGGCGTTCGCCGCACCAAAGGGCAATAGTCCGGTGTTCCAGGCAGGTTGTCATTGATTCGCCAGCGTCGATTCCGACGGGGCGTCTCGGCAGTGACATAGTGGCGAGGATCGAGAGCGTCGCGATAGTTGCCGCCGGTAGCGGGGATATCGAGCGTATTCCCAGTCAACCATTCGTACAGAAAACCCGCACGTCTCGCATATTGGCCTGTCGGCTCTTGGCGAACCCAGGTGGCTAGATGGTCATCATCAATGTTTTGGAACAGACGCGCCAGAAGCTCCAGGTGGACGCCTTCATGCTTCAGGGCAAAGGTCAGATGCGCCGCGAGAGTATCCTCCGGGCGCATGGCTTCGAGATAAGTTTCCTGGCGTACGCCATTCGTTTCATACGTATGGCGTTTGCGTCCGATGTAGCTTTCCACGGCCAGTGGCTGGGTTGCCAATACACCATAGCGTGCTGAGAGCCAGCCATAACCGATTTTACTGTGCGTTGGCGTCGACAAAATGATTACCAGACCAAATAAACGATTAGAAAGCCACCTTATCCTAAAAAAACGATTATGGAAGCTTGAAGCCTAGCATTCTGCCGGTCTCGGCGACTTCCCGGTTCAGCGAAACGATTACCCGAGCATTATCAGTGACTGTCAGGCTTCTGCCTTGGCCACCTGGTAGATGCGCTCGAGCATCGCATGTAGCCCGTTGCTGCGGGTCGGCGACAGATGCTTGTCCAGCCCCAGTTCCTCAAGAAAGCTTGGCGGCGTGGCGGCAATCTCGGCAGGCGGACGATCATTGAAGATGCGCATCAGCACGGCGATCAGGCCAGAGACGATGGCCGCATCGGAGGTGGCATCGAAGTGCAGCCGCTCGCCATCTCGCTGTGAACGCATCCAGACATTGGACTGACAGCCCTGAATCTTGAGCTCATCGGTCTTCCACTCGTCGGGAAAGGCCGGCAGCTGCTTGCCCATGTCGATGATGTACTGATAGCGATCCATCCAGTTATCGAACATCTCGAACTCTTCGATCAGCTCGGCCTGGCTTTCCTGAGCGGTGTCGGACATGATCTCTCCCTATGATGAGTGGCCGCGGGACCGGGCTAGACAAAGCCTACGCCTGGTCCGCGAGTCTTGATGGCTAGTATAACGGCTCACCGCCCGGGGCGTCGTCCCCTCGCCGCTGCCTCTTGCGCTCCCATAAAGCCCCCTTTGCAAACATCCTTTCAGCCACCTTGGCTGTCATGCCGTTACCGGCGCACTGTCACCTTGCCCCTATTCAAGGTCAATCGAGCCCATGGCCACTCACTTGCTGCTGCCACTCCTCGGCTTCGGCGTGCAGGTAGCGGGCAGTGGTGTCGAGCCGTGAGTGACGCGCGCTTCTCGCCAGGTAACGCAGCTCCACGCCACCCTGGGCCTGATGCGTGATGGCGGTATGGCGAAGCCAGTGGGGGGTTGCCGCGCGCAGGGTCCGCGCCAGAACCGCATTGCCAAGGTCTGGCTGATCGCCCAATGGCGCGGCGTACTGCTCTGACGGCACGCCCAGGCGGCCCGAGTCGCGATCATCTCCGTTCTCAAGCCTAGCCGCCGCTGCTTCGAACGCCTTCTTGATCAGCCGATAGAGCTGGTTATCCCCCAGGCCGCGCTTTCCATCCAACCCGCGAAGTAGCGGCGAGTCGTCATCGGGCTCGGGCAACCTGGCTAGCCCCAGCTGCTCACGCCAGTCGCCGAGCAGGGCCATCATGTCCGGCGGCACCGGAATCGTCGCCAGCTTGCTACCCTTGCCAATCACCCGCCACCACCAGCGCCCTTCTCGACGCTGGAAATCACCCATCCTCGCCGCCGCCATCTCGCTGATGCGGGGAGCCAGCAGGTAGGCAAAGCCGAAGATCATCCGCCGTCGCTGCCATTCAAAACGCTGACGCGGGCTGGCTGTCCGAGCCAGCGGCTGGTTTAGCCACCCCCAGAACCATTCCCACAGGGGACGCTCCAGATAGCGCTCGATGCCCTCCTGGCGATTATCGAGACGCCGGCGCTTGCCCCGCATCAGGCGAAAAGGGTTATGGTCCACCCACCCCGCTTCAACCAGCCAGCTATAGAGCCCCTGAAGAATGACCAGGCTCTGGCGGCGACTGGCCGCCGACAGCGGGCGCCGAAAAGGCCGCCAGTCGTCGTCATGGCGTGGCCTGGGCGGCCCTATCCAGCGTGCGGCAGGCCTTGGATCGGCCAGGAAAGCCTCGAAGTCATCAAGCCCGTCACGTCGCAGCGATCCTAGCGTCTGGCCCTGGCTATCCAGCCATAGCAGCAGTCGTTCCGCCTCCTTGCGATAGGCGCGCAGGGTCTGGGCGCTATCACGATACTCCTCCAGCCAGGCGGCAACGGCTTCCACATCGCTGTTGGCGCTGATCCGTACGCCATCGGCAAGCACCGCCGCCCTGCCCTCCAGCGAAATGGGCACCTCGCTTTGCTGCGCCACCTCACTTACCTGCTCTGGCCACCGACTCTCTGTCACCTCGCGCTCCCTGTGCGATTTCTGCGCTGGTTGTGTACTGGGATCACCCGCTCGACTAGCCGCAGATAGCCGCCTATTTGACCCACTGCCGCCTCGGCAGGCCCTTCATGGCAGGCTCCGGCGCCTAGCTTGCCATTGTCGCCGTTACGCCTGCATATAATCAAGATAAGGCGCGTAATCATGAATTTATGCCCTTAGTGATAAATAATATTACATAAAACGTATTACGTAATATTCTTTATCCAAGCCCTCAATGCCGATAAGATGGCTAGAATGAGTAAGACCTAGGCCGGCCCTGTCGCACAGCGCGATGGACATACGGCGCGAGGCCGGACCGGCGATCAATCGATGCTTCAAGAATGGAGAAAGGCGTCATGGCGCGAAGCGGCGTGCAGTACGAGGATGTGCAGCGGGCGATTCATACCCTGCTGAGCCGCGGAGACGCGCCCAGCGTGCAGCGAATCCGCGAGGTGCTAGGAACGGGCAGCTTCACTACTCTCAGCGAGCATCTGCGGCAATGGCGGGTCGAGCGCGAAGAGAACCGCGACCAACCGCCCGCCCAGGAATTACCCGAGGCCTTGCAGACATTGACGCAAGAGCTGTGGCGCCAGGCTCAGGACACCGCCAGCGAGGGACTGGCGCTCTATCGTCAGGAAGCCGACCAGCGCATCAGCGAGGCGCAGGAGGCCGCCCGCGAAAGCGACCGCCGAGCAGAGGATGCCGGCCAGCGTGAGGCAGCGGTTGCCGATCATTTGGCCAACGCCCAGGCGCGGCTCGAGGAACAGAGCGCCACCCTGGCGAGCTGTCAGGCCCAGCGCGACAGCCTTGCCGAGCGTGAAGCGAAAGCCCTGCAGCAGGTTCAGCAGCTCGAGAAGGAACTCAAGCGACTCCAGGACCGCAATGAGGCGCTGGCCGCTCAACACCATGAGGCGTTAACGGCACGCGATACCGAACACCAGGCCCGACTCCATCAGGAAGAGCAACGCAACGAAGCCGCCGAAGCACGCTTGATGAGCCTGCTGGATGACGCCCGCCAGGAGCGCCATGCCGCCGACAAGCAGCATGGTGCTCGCCAGGCACAGCTGGAAGCGCGCAATGAAAATCTCGACAAGCAGCTTCAGGAGCTGCGCACCCAGCTAGCCGATTCTCAGCAACAGCAACGCGAGGCCCATTGGGAGCTCGAGCAGCGCAAGGAACAGGATCGGGACAGAAAGCGGCATCAGGACCGTCTCGAGCATCGCCTAGAAGAAAAGGACGCAGAAATCGCAGCGCTCAAGAAGCGCCTGCTGGAGACCGAGGCGCGACTGGCCAAGACGCCCCTGCCACCCTTCGTCTACTGACGACTCAAGGACAAGCGGTGGTTGATAGCCAGGTCGGCAGATAGTCCGGGAAAGACAGAAAGGCTGAAAGGTTAAAAGACAGGCAGAAAGCGGGTTGGGCAAAATCGCGCCCTAACGCACAACGGGCGCCCGAAGGCGCCCGTTGTTTGCTGAAGCTCGATCACTGGCGGCGTTCAACCACCGCCTTACCAGCCGCTTCGACCCATCAGCGGTAGTAGGCCTGGCTGGTATCGGTGTGATCGGTAATATCGCGGATACCGGCAAGCTCCGGAATACGCTCGAGCAGCGTCTTCTCGACACCATCCTTGAGCGTAAGATCCACGGCCGAGCAGCCCTGACAACCGCCGCCGAAGGCCAGCACCGCCACGCTGTCCTCGGTCAGCTGCATCAGCTTGATTTCACCACCGTGGGCGGCAAGACCCGGGTTGATTTCGCTGTAGAGTACGTAGTTGACGCGATCCTCGAGGGGACTGTCGGCGTTGACCTTGGGCATCTTGGCGTTGGGCGCCTTGATGGTCAGCTGACCGCCCATACGATCGGCGTTGAAGTCGACCAGCGCCTCGTCGAGAAAGGGCACACTGTTCTTATCGAGGAAGACAGTGATCTTGTCGAGCGCGAGCTTCTCGTCGGTAGGCTCTTCCTCGCCCGGACGACAGTAGGCCAGGCACGTCTCAGCGTAGGGCGTACCCGGCTGGGTGATGAAGATACGCACGGCGATGCCTTCGACGTTCTGCTTCTCGAGCAGCTCGGCGAGATAGTCTTGGGCGCTGTCGGTAATCTGGATGCTCTGACTCATGGGGAGATGGTCCTGATTCGAGAGGTCGAATTTGCTTATCATGTTAAGCAAAAGTGCGCGGCGAAACAATCCCGAGTGAAATACTCAGGCTTATAATAGCTGCCCCGCTTGGCGCTGCCGGGATCACCGCCTTTCTGGTAAGCTAGCGCGCAAAACCGAGCCTAGACGCTCGATACAGTAGAAGACGCGACTCACGCTGGAGACCGCCCCGAATCATGGCCGCTACCCCGACACCCGTCACTGACACCCTCGCCACACGCCTTGCCTCGCAGATTCTGATTCTCGATGGCGGCATGGGCACCATGCTGCAGAATGCCGGACTGGATGAAGCCGACTTCCGCGGCGAGCGGTTCATCGACTGGCCATCGGACCTGAAAGGCAACAATGACTTGCTGGCGCTGACCTGTCCGGATCTGGTGACCCGCATTCACCGCGACTATCTGGAAGCGGGCGCCGAGATCATCGAGTCCAACACCTTCAACAGTACGCGTCTGTCTCAGGCCGACTATGGCATGGAAACCCTGGTGCCTGAGCTCAACCGTGAGTCGGCACGCTTGGCCCGCGAGATCTGTGATGCAGTAGGCGCCGAGACTGGCATTCCCCGCTATGTGGCCGGCGTCCTCGGCCCGACCTCGCGCACGGCTTCGTTATCACCGGACGTCAACGACCCGGCCAAGCGCAACGTCACCTTCGATGAGCTGCGCGAGAATTACTACGAGGCTGCCGAGGCACTGATCGAGGGCGGCGCCGACCTGATCCTGATCGAGACCATCTTCGACACCCTGAACGCCAAGGCGGCGATCTATGCGCTCGAGGAGCTCTTCGAGGCACTCGGCAAGCGCCTGCCGGTGATGATCTCGGGCACCATTACCGATGCCTCAGGCCGCACGCTCTCTGGCCAGACCACTGAGGCCTTCTGGAACTCGGTGCGTCACGCCCACCCCTTCTCCATCGGCCTCAACTGCGCGCTGGGGGCAGAGGAGCTGCGCCCCTATCTAGAAGAGCTGTCGAAAAAGGCCGATACGCTGGTCTCGGCGCATCCCAACGCCGGCCTCCCCAATGAGTTCGGCGAGTACGATCAAACCCCCGAGGAAATGGCGGCTATCGTCGCCGAATTCGCGAGCAGTGGCTTAGTCAACATCATCGGCGGCTGCTGCGGTAGCACCCCCGAGCATATCAAGGCCATCGCCGAGGCCGTAAAGGACATGGCGCCACGCCAGGTGCCGGAGCGCCCTATCGCCTGTCGTCTGTCTGGCCTCGAGCCTTTCAACATCAGCGCCGACTCGCTGTTCGTCAATGTCGGCGAGCGGACCAACGTCACCGGCTCGGCGCGCTTCAAGCGGCTCATCAAGGAAGAGGATTACACCACCGCCCTCGAGGTCGCGCTGGAGCAGGTCGACAACGGCGCCCAGATCATCGACATCAACATGGACGAGGGCATGCTCGAGTCCGAGGAAGCCATGGTGCGCTTCCTCAACCTGATCGCCGGCGAACCCGATATCTCGCGGGTGCCGATCATGATCGACTCCTCGAAATGGGAGATCATCGAGGCCGGCCTCAAGTGCGTGCAGGGCAAGGCGGTGGTCAACTCCATCTCCATGAAGGAAGGCGAGGACGCCTTTCGCGAGCAGGCGACCCGCTGCATGCGCTACGGCGCTGCGGTAGTGGTCATGGCCTTCGACGAGCAGGGCCAGGCGGACACCTTCGCCCGCAAGACCGAGATCTGCGAACGTGCCTATCGCCTACTGGTCGACGAGATCGGCTTCCCGCCGGAAGACATCATCTTCGACCCCAACATCTTCGCTATCGCCACCGGCATCGAGGAGCACAACAACTACGGGGTGGACTTCATCCAGGCCACCCAGTGGATCCGCGAACACCTGCCCCATGCACTGGTCTCCGGGGGCGTATCCAACGTCTCCTTCTCGTTTCGCGGCAATAATCCGGTGCGCGAGGCCATTCACTCGGTCTTCCTCTACCACGCCATTCGCGCCGGTCTGAGCATGGGCATCGTCAATGCCGGTCAGTTGGCGGTCTACGACGATCTGCCGGAAGAGCTACGCGAAGCCGTCGAGGACGTGGTCAATAACCGCCGTGACGATTCCACCGAACGACTCCTCGACATTGCCGACAAGTTCAAGGGCGATGGCAGTGGTGCCGCCAAGAAAGAAGATCTCGAGTGGCGCAGCTGGGAAGTCGAGAAGCGCATCGAGCATGCGCTGGTCAAGGGCATCACCGCCTACATCGAGGAAGACACCGAACTGGCTCGCCAGCGCGCCACTCGCCCCATCGAGGTCATCGAAGGTCCGCTGATGGACGGCATGAACGTGGTCGGCGACCTGTTCGGCGCCGGCAAGATGTTTCTGCCTCAGGTGGTCAAGTCGGCCCGGGTAATGAAGCAGGCGGTCGCCTACCTGATCCCCTATATCGAAGCCGAGAAGAGCGGCGAGACCCAGGCCAAGGGCAAGATCGTGATGGCCACGGTCAAGGGTGACGTCCACGATATCGGCAAGAACATCGTCGGCGTGGTTTTGCAGTGCAACAACTATGAGGTCATCGACCTGGGCGTCATGGTGCCCGCCGAGAAGATCCTGCAGACCGCCCGCGACGAGAACGCCGACATCATTGGCCTGTCCGGACTGATCACGCCTTCGCTCGACGAAATGGTTCACGTAGCCAAGGAAATGCAGCGCCAGGGCTTCGATATTCCGTTGCTGATCGGCGGTGCTACCACCTCCAAGGCCCATACCGCGGTCAAGATCGAGCCCCAGTACGAGCACCCGGTGGTCTATGTCACCGATGCCTCCCGAGCGGTCGGCGTGGCATCAAAGCTGCTTTCCCCGGAGCTCAAGCCGGCCTACACCGCCGAGTTGCGCGCTGAGTACGAGACCGTGCGGGAACGCAACGCCAAGCGGCGCCCCAAGGCCGCTGATCTCAGCTACGAGCAGGCCCGCGAGCGCCGCTTCAAGACCGACTGGGCCGCGCAACCGCCTGCGGCGCCGAACTTCACCGGCCTCAAGGTCTTCGACGACTACGACCTCCAGGAACTGGTCGAGCGCATCGACTGGACGCCCTTCTTCATGAGCTGGCAGTTGGCGGGCAAGTACCCGAAGATCCTCAATGACAAGGTGGTCGGCGAGGCCGCTCGCAGCCTGTTCAAGGATGCCCAGGAGATGCTTATCAAGCTGCTCGACGAGGGCCATATTACCGCCCGCGGCGTCATCGGCATCTGGCCGGCCAATAGCGTCGAAGATGACGTGATCGAAGTCTACGCCGACGAGTCGCGTAGCGAGGTCATCGAGCGCCTGCACCATATTCGCCAGCAGACCACCAAGAATCGCGACGGTCTCTGCTACAGCCTGGCCGACTTCATCGCGCCCCGTTATGACGCGAACGGCGAGGAAAGCGGGATACCCGACTGGATCGGCGGCTTCGCGGTCACCACCGGGCATGGCGTTGACGAATTGAGCAAGCGCTATGAAGCGGCCGGCGACGACTACAACGCCATCATGGTGCAGGCCCTGACCGACCGTCTCGCCGAGGCCTTCGCCGAGCGCATGCATGAGCGGGTCCGCAAGGAATTCTGGGGCTATGTGCCCGACGAATCTCTCGATAACGAGTCGTTGATTGCCGAGAAATATCAAGGCATACGCCCGGCCCCGGGCTACCCGGCCTGCCCCGATCACACCGAGAAGACCACCCTATTCCGGCTGCTCGACGCCGAGAAGAACAGCGGCCTGGCGCTGACCGAAAACTTCGCCATGTGGCCGGCGGCCGCAGTCTCCGGCTGGTACTTCGCGCATCCGCAGTCGAAGTACTTCTCTACCGGCAAGATCACCCGCGATCAGGTCGAATCCCTGGCCAGCCGCAAGAACATGCCAGTTGGTGAAATGGAACGCTGGCTGTCGCCGGTACTCTCCTACGACCCGAGCTGACATTAGCGCTTCTGTTGCCCGATCCGATGGCACTGAGCTAGCCACGCTTCAGCCGCAATCGACGCGTCTGCGCTGCACGCCGGAGCCTGCCCTCAGGGCGGGCTCCATCACTTGACTGGAAGGCGGCATGCTGCCCGAATCCTCACGACGCAATACCATCCTCAAACTTGCCCTGCCAATCATTGCCGGCATGCTGTCGCAAAGTCTGCTCAACCTGATCGATGCCGCCCTGGTCGGCTCGCTTGGGGAAACGGTGCTGGCAGGCGTTGGCATCGGCGGCTATGCGATGTTCATGGTCACCGCCCTGGTGTTTGGGTTGTCCTCCGGCGTACAGGCACAGACCGCCAGACGCCACGGCGAGCAGGACTGGCATAACCGCACCGATGCCCTACATGCCGGCCTGGCCATCGCCCTGGTGATCGCCGTGCCGCTGACGGCGCTTTGCCTATGGCAGGCGCCGGCGTTGATTGGCCTGCTCAACCCGGACGCCGGGGTCCACGACCAGGCCGTCGAGTATTTCCGCTGGCGGGTGGTCTCGCTGGTACCGGTGGCGATGATCTTCTGTTTTAGAGGCTACTGGAATGGCGTTCAGCAGACCGGCATCTATCTGCGCATCATCCTGATCATGCATGTCGTGAATGTGCTGACCAGCATTGGGCTCATTTTTGGCTATGCGGGCCTGCCAAGGCTGGGTGCCGCTGGCGCCGGCGCGGGGACCACGCTATCCCTGCTGCTCGGGCTGATCCTGTGGGCGGTGTATACTTGGCGTCATCTAGGCCCGGCCAATGCCGGACTGATCAGAGGAAAGCTCCATATCGCCACCCTGCTGACGACGCTGCGACTGGCCGCCCCGCACTCCTTTCAGCAGTTATGGTTCGCCGGCGGCTACGCCGTATTGTTCTGGATCCTTGGCCAGTTGAATACCGCAAGTGTCGCGGTAGGCCATGTGCTGGTGAACCTGTCACTGCTGCTGATATTGCCGGGTGTCGGCCTCGGGGTAGCGGCGATGAGCCTGGTCGGACAGGCCATGGGGCAGCAATCGAACCAGGAAGCACATCGCTGGGGGTGGGACGTGGTGCGCATCGCCTGGATCTGCCTGGCCCTGATCGCGCTGCCGATGCTGGTATTCCCCGACGCCGTGCTGGGGCTCTTCCTGCATGACCCGGCCCTGGTGGCCCTCGGGCATCTGCCGCTCCAGTTGACCGCACTTATGATAGTGCTGGATGTCTGTGCCCTGGTGCTGGGCCAGGCCTTGCTCGGCGCGGGCGCCAATCGCACCGTGATGACGATGACCCTGGCGACCCAGTGGCTGATCTTCCTGCCTCTAGCCTGGTGGGTCGGTGTCGCGCTGGGGTATGGCCTGCTGGGCATCTGGTGGGTGCAGCTCGGCTATCGCTGCTTGAATTCGCTGGGCTTTGCCGTCATCTGGCAGCGGGGCCATTGGCAACGGCTGGCCATCTAGCGTCAGTCCGATCACACTCGAGCCACTGACCTAGAGATGGATCGGCCCTAATAACTCTTTAATTAAAATCTATGAACATTTATTCTTTCATAGAATATAAGGTTAGGAGTATTGTCGCCCACAAACGGCACTACTCCTTCATCACGCCCTGACCAGCAGGACACGACTGAATGTATCGGTACGACAACTACGACCAGACCCTCGTCGATGAGCGGGTCACCCAGTTCCGTGACCAGATGACCCGCTACCTTGATGGCCGCCTGGGCGAAGAAGAATTCCGCCCGCTGCGCCTGCAGAACGGCCTCTATATCCAGAAATACGCGCCGATGCTGCGTATCGCCATTCCCTACGGCATGCTGTCGAGCGATCAACTGCGCCGCCTGGCCTCCATTGCCAGGCGTTACGATCGGGGATACGGTCACTTCAGTACCCGTCAGAACCTGCAGCTCAACTGGCCGGCCATCGAGACAGTGCCGGACATTCTCGGCGAACTGGCCGAGGTACAGATGCATGCCATCCAAACCAGCGGCAACTGCATTCGTAACACCACCAGTGACCAGTTCGCTGGCATCGCCGCCGATGAGGTCGAGGATCCACGCCCCTGGTGCGAGCTAATTCGCCAGTGGTCGACGCTGCATCCCGAATTCGCCTTCCTGCCGCGCAAATTCAAGATCGCCGTTACCGGGGCCAGCTCGGACCGGGCCGCCATTCAGGTCCACGACATTGGCCTGCGCCTGTGGCGCGACGACGAGGGCGAGGTACGGGTTCGCGTGCTGGCGGGCGGCGGCCTAGGCCGTACGCCGATGATCGGCGACGTGGTGCGTGATGACCTGCCCTGGAAGCACCTGCTGACCTATCTCGAAGCCTGCGTGCGCGTGTATAACCAGTTCGGTCGCCGCGACAACAAGTTCAAGGCCCGCATCAAGATTCTTGTCAAGGCCCTGGGCATCGAGGAATTCCGTCGTCGCGTCGACGCCGAGTGGGAGCATCTCAAGGATGGCCCCCAGACCCTGACGCCTGCAGCCGTGGAAGCCGCCAAGACACACTTCCCGGAACCCGAGCGCCGTCCGGTCAGCGACGAGGCCATCGCTGCCTACGAGCAACAGCGTCAGGAAGACCGCGCCCTTGCCCGCTTCGTGACCAATAACGTGACCGACCACAAGGTCGCCGGCTACAAGGCCGTTACCCTGTCACTCAAGCGTCGCGAGCTGGCACCGGGCGACGTCACCTCGGACCAGATGGAGGCCGTGGCCGACCTCGCAGAGCGTTTCAGCTTCGGCGAGGTTCGCGTGACCCATGAGCAGAACCTGGTGCTCTCGGACGTCCCCGTCGATCAAATGGTAGCCCTCTGGCAAGCCCTGGACGAGCTGGGCATGGCCAACCCCACCGTGGGCACCCTCAACGACATCATTTGCTGCCCGGGCGGCGACTTCTGCGGCCTGGCCAATGCGGTGTCGATTCCCATCGCTCAGGCCCTGCAGGAGCGTTTCGAGGACCTGGATTTCCTCTATGACCTGGGTCCGCTGGATCTCAACATCTCCGGGTGCATGAATGCCTGCGGACACCACCATGTGGGCCACATCGGCATTCTGGGCGTCGACAAGAAAGGCGAGGAGTACTACCAGGTGTCACTGGGTGGCAACTCCACCGACGATGCCTCCCTGGGCAAGATCCTCGGCCCCTCGTTCTACCGCGAAGACGTCCCCGATGTGATCGACAAGGTACTCAAGGTCTACGTCGAGTCGCGCCACGCTGACGAGCGCTTCCTCGATACCTATCGCCGCATCGGGATCAAACCTTTCAAGGAGCGGGTCTATGCCTGATCAACAGCCGACAGTGGCCCGTACGCTACTCAAGAAGGGCCAACCGGAAACCGACACCTGGGCGCTTTCTCGTGACAGCGAAGCGCTGCCCGAGCAAAGGCCGGCCATCGTGCCGCTGGCGCTGTGGCTCGATGCCAAAGAAGACAGCGGCCTGGCACCTTGGCTGCCCAGCGACACAGCGCTCGACAGCGAACTCGCCAAGGAGCTTGCCTCTGCGCCGCGCATCGCCATCGACTTCCCGGCCTTCACCGACGGCCGAGGCTACACCCTCGCGCGCATGCTGCGTGAACGCTTCGGCTACCAGGGTGAGATCCGCGCCATTGGCGATGTGCTGGTCGACCAGCTCTATTACATGAGCCGCTGTGGCTTCGATGCCCTGGCACTGCGCGATGACCAGCTCCTCGAGGATGCTCAGCGTGCCCTGGGCGCTTTCAGCGTCAGCTACCAACCTGGCGTCGATACCAAGGAGGCCCTCTTCGAGCGTCGCCTGCGAGAAGGCAATCACTCCTGAGTCGCCTCTAATCGACGGCTGAACCATCAAGGGCCCGGCAATGCCGGGCCCTTGGCGTTTCTCACTGCGTTTCAGGGACACAATTTACGTGGCGCGCATCCTCAGCCGCGACGTTTTTGCTGACGCTCACGGTTATTGGCCCGGGCGCGTTCGGATTTCTTCAGCATGATCAGCGTGGCACCCAGTCCACCCTGCGACGCCGGGGCCGAAACATAGGCCTGCACTTCGTCGAACTGTGCCAACCACTTGGCCAGATAAGAGCGCAGTATGTTAGCGGGACTATCGTCCTCCCGCCCTCGCCCATGCACCACCATCAGTGAGCGCAGTCCGTTGGTATGAGCGTCTCGAATAAAGCCGAACAGCTCACGTCGGCACTCGGCAAGCGGCCGGCGTTGCAGGTGCAGATGGGCTTCGGGCGGATAGCCGCCATGACGCAGGCGATCGACCACACCCAATTGGATACCGTCACGGCGATACTCGAGGGGATCGTGAGAGCCGACCACCTCGACAAAATCATCCGACAGGAAGTTACCCTCATCACCGGCCTGCTGTGCCGCCAGGCGTCGCGCCTGCTGTGCCTCGTTAGGCCCCTTCGGCCTCTGGCTGACATCGGCTCGGTCCTTGCCCTTGGCAAGCGGGAGTACGTCTCCCATCTGACGGCGAAATTCGCGATCCATCATATTCATGGTGGTAGCCTCCCGGCGCGGCGATGTCCTGACTGGCGTTCAAGAAGCATGCCATGCCAGGATGAACTCGCGAACCCCTGATGACCTCAAAATCCACGATCAAGGCCATTTCCATGCGCGTCCTTAGATACGCCTTCGCTACTTCGCTCGGTACCATGCTGGTCGTCGCTACCTATCTATGGTGGGTGCTGCTGAGCCCCTTCGGCTATGAGCGCCCCGCCGACCTGGCCGCAATACCCAGTGGGGAATACCGGGTGTTCGTCTATGGCACCTTGACCTACGCTCCGGTTCGCTGGCTGGTCTACGGACGCACCGGCAGCCCAGAGGCGGCCAGCCTAGCCGGCTTTCGCAAACAAGAGCTGGATCTAGTAGAGGCCCCGGATCAGTCAGTCGATGGCATGGTGCTTCTTGTGGATGCCGAGGAGCTGGCCGATCTGGATCGTTATGAACGCCTGGGCTATCGCTATGAGCGAGTTCGCGTACAACTGGAAAGTGGGACTAACGTCTGGGTCTATCGCCGCCTCTGACATGAACTCTTTAGCTAGCAGCCGGTATGACGAGTTGTCGAGGCATATAGATAACGGTATAAATTTAGGGGCATAAACCAGCACTCTCTGCACGGTTGTGGGGGCCTTGGGGGCCGCCTACAATATCTGCCATTACTTGAGTACCAACCGCATAAGGACCCTGACGACGTGATCACCCTCTATCATAATCCGCGCTGCTCCAAGTCACGTCAGGCACTGGCACTGCTCGAGGAAGCCGATATCGAGCTGCGCGTGCATCGCTATCTGCAGGAGCCGCTGGATGCCGAACAGCTCGAAGCGCTGCTCGACCGCCTCGAGGGCAGCCTCAAGGATTTCGTCAGAACTAACGAAGCGGAGTGGAAGGCTCAGGATATCGATATCGACGACCGCCAGGCCGTCATTGCCGCCATTGTGGCCACCCCGAAGCTGATGCAGCGCCCGATTGCCGACCGCGGCGACCACGCCGTTATCGGTCGGCCGCCCGAAGCGGTGCTGTCGCTGATCGACGCTGCCTGACTCGCTCTTTCAATCATTGATTCTGGAGCCTTGATGAGCACCTCCATGCCTTATGTGCTGATTCTGTTCTACTCTCGCCAAGGCGCCACCCGTGCCATGGCCGAGGCCATGGCCGCCGGTGTCGAATCGGAATCTGGCATCGCCGCCAGGCTTCGTACCGTGCCGCCGGTTTCGGCTACCTGCGAGGCGGTGGATCCGGAGATTCCCGCGGAAGGTGCCGTCTATGCGAGCCTGGATGATCTGAGACACTGTGCCGGCCTGGCCATCGGTAGTCCGACTCGCTTCGGCAACATGGCGGCTCCGCTCAAGCATTTCCTGGATGGCAGCAGCGAACTGTGGATGAATGGCGCCTTGATCGACAAGCCGGCCAGCGCTTTTACCTCTACCGCCAGCCTGCACGGCGGCCAGGAAACCACGCTGATGACCATGCTGGTGCCGCTGCTGCATCACGGCATGGTGCTCTCAGGCCTGCCCTACAGCGAGACCGAGCTCTTTACCACCACCACTGGCGGCACCCCCTACGGAGCCAGCCATCTGGCCGGGCAGCGCAGCAATCGCTCTCTCGATGAGCACGAGCGGCATCTCTGCATGGCACAAGGCAAGCGCCTCGCCCGCCTGGCCCTGGCGCTTGCCCCCATGCGTGAGGGCAGCTGATGAGACAACAGATGGAACGCCTGGAAGAGCAACATGGCCTCGATACCATGGTCGAGAAAAGCCGCCGACTGGTCATCGCAAGCTTCGCCGCTCTGCTGGTCCTGCTCAGCTATGGCGGTCTGATCATGCATGACGTCCAAACCGATGGCTGGGGCCCCTGGCTGGTGAGGGTGGTACCGCTGCTACTGTTTCTGCCATCCATACTGGTCAAGCGGGCCCGCGGCCATGCTTGGCTGTGCTTCGTCAGCCTGCTCTATTTCATGCAGGGGGTGATGTTCGCCACCCTGCCCGGCCAAACCCTGTTTGGCATTCTGGTCGCGGCAGCATCGCTGGCACTCTTCGTCGGCAGCCTTGGCTATGCACGCTTTCGTAGCCGCCAACTGCGCCGTCAGTCATCTGATCACCCTGGGCGGCAATGATTCCGACATGCCCCTGTTCCAGCAGGTCGAATGACGATCAAGCGTTGTCGCGGCGTACACAAACAAGGGTTGAGCCTTCGCCTCGCAACGGCGAAGATAAAGAAAATGCAGAGGGAATGATTGCCATGACAAGGAATATTGCGGATATCCGACGCGACTACGAAGGCGGCAGTCTCAACGAAGCGGATACGCCTGCAACGCCCGAGCCGCTCTTCGATGAGTGGCTGACGCTTGCATTGGACAGCGAGGGCGTCGACGGTAACGCGATGTCGCTTGCCACTGTCGACAGTATGGGACGCCCACATGCGCGTATCGTCCTGCTCAAGGGCAATGACGAGCGTGGCTTGGTCTTCTATACCAACTACCAAAGTCACAAGGGCAGCGAACTCGCCACCGTTCCTCATGCGGCGCTGGTGTTCTGGTGGCCATCGCTCAGCCGACAGGTCCGCGTCGAGGGACGGGTCGAGCAGGTCGCCGAGTCTGAATCAGATCAGTACTTCTCCAGCCGGCCACGTGAGAGCCAGCTCGGTGCCTGGGTGGCCACGCAAAGCGTGGAAATCCCCGATCGCCAATGGATCGAGGAGCGCCAAGCGCGCTTCGAACAGGCCTATGATGGCCAGGACATTCACCGTCCCGCGCACTGGGGCGGTTACCGCCTGGTGCCGGAGATGGTCGAATTCTGGCAGGGCCAACCTAGCCGGCTTCATGATCGAATCCGCTACCAAATGCGCGACGGCGAATGGTACAAGGTGCGCCTCGCGCCCTGACATCCTAACCTCATAGTTCCTGTCGGCTCGATACTCGCAGAGAAAGCATCGACCCGAAACAACAGCGCCCGGCCATATTAGCCGGGCGCTGTGCTTTACGTACTGCTAATTCGCCAAACTTACTCGGCGTCGGGCAGCCACTGCTGAACCACATCCTGGTTCTCGGCGACCCACTCCTTGGCGTTCTCGTAGGGGTCACTGTCTTCTTCCTGGTTCATGAGCATGACTTCACCCATCTGCTCAGGCGTCCACTCGAAGTTGTCGAGAATGGCATAGGCCTCCGGCATATCTTCTTTCAGGCCCTTGCGAGCAATGGTATGAATCTGCTCGGCACCACCGTAGACGTTTTTCGGGTCTTCGAGGTACTTGAGGTCCCAACGAGCGAACATCCAGTGCGGCGTCCAGCTGGTGACGACGATCTCTTCCTTGTTCTGGATGGCGCTGGCCAGCGCTGCCGTCATGGTCGCGCCACTACCGCTGCGCAGATCGGTATCGAGGTCATACTCATCGATGGCTTCTTCGGTCAGGCTCATCAGGCCGGCACCCGGGTCGATACCAACGATTTGCCCATCGATATCGTCAGCGTTCTTGTCGATGTCGGTGATGGTATTCATTTCGCTGTAGGCCGGAACCACTAGCCCAAGCTTGGTGCCATCCAGGTTGGTACCCAGGTCTTCGACGTTGTCCTTCACTCGATCGAAATAGTCCGCGTGGGTCGTGGGCAGCCAGGCCGCAACGATCGCATCCGCATCCCCGTAGGACAGTGCCTGCCACATGGCAGCCGCAGAGAGCGATGACATCTCAACGTCATAGCCTTGATCTTCCAACACGGCGCGAACCACGTTGGTGGAAGCGACTTCGGAAGCCCATTCGACGTAAGCGAGGGTTACGGTGCCCTTCTCTTCAGCCTGCACCTGGCCAGCTGCGACGGCCGTACCAGCCGCCATCATCATGGCGCCAAGGCGCACACCGCGTGACAAAGTCTTGATATCGAACATCCTTCACCTCTCTAATGGCTTATTGGAGTTGAGCAGGACAGCAGGAGCAGCCGAGAGTCAAACAGATCAGGGCTGCGCCTGGAAGTCCGCATGATGCTGATGACGCCACATCATGCTGCCCATCACACCTCGATACCGGCAGATGGGATGGGTCACGCAATACGTCAGGACTTGCGCGTCTTACGGAAAGATTGGGTCAAGCGATCCAGCAGCATCGCCAGAATGACGACCGCAATGCCTGCCTCGAAGCCATCGCCCGGACGCAGGCGCTGAATGGCACGCCATACTTCGTTACCCAGGCCGTCGGCACCGATCATGGCCGCGATCACCACCATGGACAGCGCCAGCATGATGGTCTGGTTGATACCGGCCATCACGGTTGGCAGGGATAGCGGCAGCTGAACCTTGAAGAGCTTCTGCGTCGTCGTAGAGCCAAAGGCGTCGGCCGCTTCGATAAGGTCCGTGGGAACCTGACGAATACCCAGAGTCGTGAAGCGAATCGCCGGCGGCATGGAGAAAATGACCGTGGCAAAGATCGCCGACACCGACCCGATGCCGAAGAACGGAATCGCGGGAATCAGATACACGAACGCCGGCATGGTCTGCATGAAGTCCAGGATCGGCATGATCACGCGGTAGAGTCGCTCAGAAAGAGCGGCGGCAATACCGACGGGAATCGCGACCACTACCGCGACCAGGGTCGCAATGACCACCAGGGTCAGCGTCTCGATCATCGGATCCCAAAGGTCCAGGTTCCAGATCAGAGCAAGCCCCAATACCGCGCCGATGCCCAGACGGATGCCCGCCACACGCCAGCAAAGCAGCGCAATCATGGCCATCAGGCCCCACTCGGGTATCCACATCAGCAGGTCGTTGAGACCATTGATACCGGTCTGCGTCACTGCGGAAATACCGCGGGTCACACCGGAATAGTTGCTAGTCAGATAGTTCAGACCGGACTCAATCCAGTCGCCCAGTTCGATACGTGGAATCTCAGTCGCCATCTCAGTTGTCTCCTGCTTCTGCCAGTTCGGCCAGTACCGCGCCCTTGACCACCACGCCGAGAAGGCGACGCTCCTCATCAACCACCGCGATGGGGAAGCCCTTGTCACTGAACATGGCAAAGAGATTATGCAGCGGCTCGTCTGGGGAAACGCTCCGGAAGTCCTGGTGAATCAGGCTGTCGATGCTCTGCTGACCCTCCTTGACGGCCTTGTCAGCGCTATCGGCATCGATAAGACCGATGAGCTTACGATCACGACTGGTGACGTAAATGGAATCCAGGCCGTTCTCACTCATCTTGCGCAGGGCGGTGCGTGGACCGTCATCTTCTCGGGCCGTTGCACGTACCGGACGCATCGCATGGCGAGCGGTAAGGATGCGCGACATATCCACGCCCTCGATGAAGCGCTCGACATATTCATCGGCAGGCGACGTCAGAATTTCTTCAGGCGTACCGATCTGCACGATCTCACCATCCTTGAGCAGGATGATGCGATCACCGATGTTGAGGGCCTCATCGAGGTCGTGGGTAATGAAGACAGTGGTCTTCTTCATGCGATGCTGAAGCTCGAGCAACTCCTGCTGCATATCCTTGCGGATCAGCGGGTCGAGCGCGGAAAACGCCTCATCCATCAACAAAACGCTTGAATCATTGGCCAGTGCGCGCGCTAGGCCAACACGTTGCTGCATGCCGCCGGAGAGTTGGCTAGGCATGGCATCTTCCCAACCGTCCAAGCCTACCTGCTTCAGCGAGTTGCGCGCGGTTTCCGTGCGCTCAGCCTTGTCGACACCACGGATTTCAAGCCCGTATTCGGTGTTCTGCTGCACCGTGCGATGCGGAAACAAGGCGAAGTTCTGAAAAACCATGGAGAAGTGACGCCGACGACACTCCAGCAGCTCTTTGGTGCTGAGCGTCGGAATATTCTCCCCATCAATGATGATATCGCCTTCGGTGGTATCGATCAGACGATTGAGACAGCGAATAAGCGTCGACTTGCCCGAACCGGAAAGCCCCATGATCACCAGGAGCTCACCCTCGTAGACATCGAAATCGATGTTGGACAAGCCCAGTGTCTGGCCAGTCTGCTCCAGAATTTCCGGGCGTTTTTGCCCCTGGTCACGCAGCTCTAGGGCCTTCTTCGGCTGATTGCCAAAGACCTTACTGAGGCCGCGCACCTGTATCTTGACGGGTCGTTTTTCGCTCATCGGCTCTGCCTGTTGTTATGTCATGCCGGCAAGCCCTGGAAGGCCACGCTAGCGCCCCTTTCCGACTATGCACGGTACATGACTGTCGTGATTGAACTCGCTGGATCATACATACTTATGAATAACCCCTCAAATCAGAACAGCTGATGATCAATCAACGCTCATGTAGTGCTACCTCGCCCCGCTTGACTATCGAAAAGACTGGGTTGGGACCGTCTTCAACGGCATTCAGTCCGGTGACGAGGCCAGACGATGGCGCTGCCAGTCGGATTCGGGCTCATTCAGCCTGAGGAGCGCATCGACCACCTGCTCTTCCATATTGAAGCGCAGGCGAAAGCCCAGTTGTTTCATCAGCGACCGCATGGGCTGATTATCGATCATGATCTTGCCAAACATCTCGAGGGTACCCAGTCCCTGGCAATAGCGAATCATCTTGGTCATCAGCAATCGCCCTAATCCATGGCCATGCAGGTCATCGCGAATGATCACCGAAAACTCCGTGCGGATATTGTCCGGATCATTCCACACTCGCACCACTCCCAGCATTTCCGACTGCCCTTCTGCATCCAGCCGCACCGCAATGAACGCCATCTGACGGTCGTAATTGATATCGGCAAGGGTTGCCAAGTCTCGCTTGGTCAGGTCCGCCTTATGATGGAAATAGCGAAACCGGATGCTCTCCTCGGAAAGATGCCTGTGAAAACCGGTGATCAAGGGAGCGTCTTCAGCCCGGATCGGCCGCACCTCCACGTCCATGCCATCCAACTCGACCCGCTCTCGAAGTTCTTCAGGATAGGGCATGATGGCATGCCGGGCGGGTGTCCCTAGATCCAACGCAAAATCCACGGCAAGCAGGCCATCACGATTGAGCAGCAGCGGATTGATTTCGATGCCTCTCAGCCGCGGCAGGTCAGACGCCATCTGGGATAGCTTGACCAATAGCTCACAGATCATCTCGACATCTTGTTGCGGTTGACGGGAGTGCTCATCGATCAGCTTGGCGGCGTGGGTACGGCTCACCAGGTCGGCGGCCAGCGTCATATTCAGCGGCGGAAAAGCCACGTGACGATCGGCCAGCACATTGACCTTGTAACCGCCGACGCCAAAGACCACCAAGGGCCCGAATTCAGGATCTCGGGTGATGCCCGCGCACAGCTGAAGGGAGTGCTTACCGCGCTGCATCGGCTGCAGGCAGTATTCATGGATACGCGAGTCGGGAAACTTCTCGTGAACCTTTTGCTCGAGCCGCTGCATGCCGCTGCTGACCTGCTCGGGGCTCACCAGATCCTGAAGCAGGCCCGCCGAAAGCTTGTGCGGATGGCTCCGATAGCGATACGGCACGATATTGTTATCGTGCACGATTTTCAGCGCCAGGGTGTCCCCAGAGTCATGCTCGGCCTCAAGCAGCTCTTGGGCGACAACGCTACCCTCTTCAGGTGTCGCGATATAACGACTCTTCGGCGTCTCAATACCATAGGCAGCCAGCACCTGAGCCGTCTCTGCATGTGTCAGGCATTGGCGCTCTTGCTCGAGGGCCTGATCAATGAGTTCGTGACATTGCCGGCGAATGGCCGCGCTGGTCGCAAAGGGAAGTGAAGGCGGCGTTTCCTGAAGCAAGGCCTGCACGCGCCGGTAGTTGACCATGTGCATGAAGGCACCGACGGCCTTCTCCGGGGACATGTAGGTGGGAATACCGGCAAGATTGCTCTCGTGTCGCGCCGACAGCGCCTGTTCAAGCCCCATCCAACTGGTCAGCAGGTTGCGCTTGAAGCGGCGCCGGTTGGCGACGACCGCCTCTGCCGTGACCTTCGAAGGGGCCAGACGGGTGGGCGCATGCACCAGCAATACCGCATCCACGAAAGGATCAGCGGCCACGATCTCCAATGCCGCGACGATCTGATCCGGGGTGGCCCCCCCGCCAAGATCCACGGGGTTGCGACCCGGCAGCGTCATATCCACATCGTCTCTTGCCAGCGCCTCACGGGTGGTATCGCTGAAATCGGCCAGACGCCCGCCTTTGCTGATTAGACGGTCGATGGCCAGCATCGCCGGCCCCAACCCATTGGAAACGATCGCCAGCCGATCCCCCCGCAATGGCCGCATACGCGAAAGCGTCTCCAGGGCATCGAAGAGCTCGTCGGAATTATCCACGCGCACCACGCCTGACCGCGCCAGTGCCGCATCGAAGATCACATCACGATTGGCGATCCCGGGGGTTGGGGGCACCTTCGAAAGCGACGAAGCCGGCGTGCGCCCACTCTTGATCGCCAGCACCAGCCGATGCCGGGACGCCTCGCGCAGGGCCGTCATTAGGTGCTGTGCATCCTGGGTGCGTTCCAGATGCAGCAGGATGGACTGGGCTGCCGTATGTTGATTGATGTAGTCGAGCAGATCCGGCAACAGCACGTCGACACTATCGCCCAGGGTCACCAGGTGCGAGAGGCCTATGCCACGCCCAGCCGCCCAGTCGATGATGGCATTACCGAGCATTCCCGACTGGCCAAGATAAGCCACACGTCCGGCCTTGACCGGTTGGCCGGAATAAGAGGCATTGAGCCGCCGCCCCGGCACCAGGATGCCCATGCACTCCGGCCCCAGCACCCGGATGCCTGAAGGCCTGGCGGCACGCAGCATCTGTTCGCGAATCGAGCCACCATCGTGACTGCGGTCATCCAGAAAGGAGCCACCGGATAGCACCATCGCCGCGCGGACACCGGCGGTACCCAACTCGGCTATCAGGTCAGGCACCGTAGCCACCGGCGCGCAGATCACCGCCAACTCGGGCACCTCCGGCAGATCGGCAACATGTCGGAAACAAGAGACGCCGTGAACCGTCTCGTATCCCTTGGTATTGACTGACCATAGCTTGCCGGGAAAGCCACTCTCCTGGAGGTTCTGAATCACCAGGCCGCCCATCGAATAGGGTTTTTCCGAGGCGCCAATGATCACCAGACTCTGCGGCTCGAAGAAATGACGAAGAAATCGCGTACCCAAGACCTGCCCTCCCGCGTGGGTGTAGTCTCCATGTGTACGACTTATTGACACTGTCATGCAAGGAAGCAAGGCGATTAAGGTCGCATCAATAACCGTGGAGCCGTCGATGATCACCTCATATATCACCCACCCCCTATGCCACGATCATTTTATGGGGCCCGATCATCCCGAGAGCCCGCTGCGCCTAGATGCCATCCGCGCCCGGCTTGCCCTGAGCGGTGTACTGCAGCAGACCATGCAGTCGGAAGCCAAACCCGCGACCGCTGAACAGCTGGCGCGCGTTCACCCTCAACGCCATCTATCATCGCTCGATCGCTGCGTGCCGGAAGAAGGCATCATCCTGCTCGACGGCGATACCCTGATGAACCCCGCCAGCATGGATGCCGCCCGAGTGGCTGCCGGCGCCGTGGTGAGAGGCGTGGACCAGGTATACCGCGGCCAGGCCGACAATGTCTTCTGTGCCGTGCGGCCACCTGGGCACCACGCAGAAGCCACCGATGCGATGGGCTTCTGCTTTATCAACAACATTGCGGTGGGTGCGGCCCATGCCATCGCCCGCTATGGGGCGGAGCGTGTCGCTATCCTCGATTTCGACGTACATCAGTGCAACGGCACCGTGGACATCTTCAAGAACCACCCTAACGTACTGGTCTGCTCGAGCTTTCAGTACCCTTTCTATCCATGGCGCTATCTGCGCAGTCAGTGGCACAACATCATCGATACACCGCTGCCGTCAGGCACCGATGGCCCGGCTTTCAGGCGCGCCGTGGAAGACGATTGGCTCCCCGCCCTGCATGCCTTCAAGCCGGACATCGTGCTGGTATCCGCGGGTTTTGATGCGCACCGCAGCGACCCCATGGCCGACCTCTGCCTCGAGGCCGCCGACTACCATTGGGTAACGCATCTGGCCATGGAGATCGCCGCCCTCTATGCCGATAACCGCTTGGTATCCGTTCTTGAGGGCGGCTATGACATGGAGGCACTCGGCCTCTGCGCCGAAGCACACGTCAGTGCTCTGCTGGGCCTACCCTTCAAGCAGTGATCGGCGCGCCAGTGTCAGGCCATGTTTCCTCCCCCTAGGAAATATCCTCCCCTGTATGCAGAAGGTGCCTGGTATCGCTAGGCACCGAATGGTCGCCTAGAGGCAATGATGAGGCGCAAAAACCGCCGCCTGATCGAGAGCTGTTGTGTTAGCCTGACGGAAACTAAGTTTCCGATAGTGAAAAGCCGATGAGCCCAAATAACGATCAAACTGCCGCCCTGCAGATTGCCTCTGGCCGCAAGGCCTTCGTCGAGCCGCTGCAGCTCGGGGAGCGCCTCAAGGAAATCCGGCTGTCCAACCATTGGACACTGGAAGACGTCAGCAAGCGCACCGGCCTGGCACGCTCGACCCTGTCCAAGATTGAAAACGATCATATCTCGCCGACCTTCACCGCCGTGCAGAAACTGATCAACGGCCTGGATATCGACCTGCCCCAACTGCTAAAGCAGCCCAAGCCCCAGAGTCGCACCCTGGGCCGGCGCGACCTGACCCGGGCAGGCGAAGGCCAGCAGCACCCGACCCCCACCTACGAGCATGAGCTACTGTCCTGGCAGCTGGCGCAGAAGCACATGATTCCCTTCAAGACCATCGTTCGGGCCCGGGCCTTCAGCGAGTTCACCGAATGGGTACGCCATGATGGCGAGGAATTCCTGATCGTGCTGGAAGGGGCTATTCTGCTCTACACCGAGTTCTACGAGCCCCTACGCCTGGAGCGCGGTGACAGCATCTATTTCGACAGCGACATGGGGCACGCCCTGGTGTCCATCAGTGACGATGACGCCGTTGTTCTGTCGGTATGCACCCGCGGCCAACCCAACTGAGCCACTAGGCGTGAGACGCCCTCCTACACTCGTCAGGTACGGGCCTCCGGAAGGCCATCGCATCAGGTCGATCATGGCCTATATCTTCGATGCCTTACGATCCCCCGCACGACGCGGCGGAATCGCATCGTAGATCAGACGTTGCTGCGAGTGGACGGCCTGGAAATGCCGACCTTTAGCACGCGCGATCAACATCACACCAAAGCGCTCGGCGAGCTCAACCCCCTTCTGGGTCACGCCTGAGCGCGACACCAAGATGCCAATCCGCATCTGCGCTACCTTCAGTACCATCTCAGAGGTCAGCCGCCCGGTGGTATAGAAGATGTCGGCGGACATGGCGTCACCGCCCTCCTCGAGCCATTGCCGACCCGCCAAGGTATCGACGGCGTTATGACGCCCGACGTCTTCGACGAAATCCAGCACTTGGTCCTGGCGGCAAAGCGCACAGCCATGTACCGCACCGGCACTCTTGTAGGTTTCGTTGTAAGCGCCAAGATTCTCGAGCAATGCATAAAGCGTGGACTGAGCAAGGGTTGTGCTAGGCACGGGCTCGAGACCGACGGCATCGAGCAGGCGGCCGAAAACCGTGCCTTGGCCGCAGCCAGTCGTCACGGTGCGCTGGCCCAGGCGTTCCTCCAGGTCGTCAGGTGCGCGGCGACTGACGACCGCCGCAGCCTCGACGTCCCAGTCCACATGAACCGCTTCCAGGTCGCCGCGCGACGGTACTAACCCCTGGTTGCGAAGATACCCCACCACCAGCGCTTCCGGGTCGGCGCCCAGCGTCATTAGGGTGACGATTTCGCGTTTGTTCAGATAGACGGTCAGCGCTCGCTCGGCAGAGATGGCCTGGCGGCGCACGTCACCAAACTCGTCGTGAATGTCGATTTCCAGCGTCGCCGGCAGGCGGGCGTGACTAAGACGTAACGAACACATGCATCGCTCCTTGGCGACTAGCGCGGCGAGCCCATCGTGTAGCCCAGCGCAAATGACTTTCAGCCCAACGTTAACGGCACCATATTGACCATCATTGCATTCGTGGCGCCTACTGTCTTTATTCACCGCCGCCTTTGGCGGCTCGGGATAAGGAAGGCCTTCACGAGTGTGGTGCCTTCGTCCTATCCCACATGTCATTTGTCATAAAGACGTCCTGAAGTGAGTCGCTACGCCATGAACTCCTCTGAAACCACCGACTCGACCAGTCGCAAGTATCTCAGTCGCAAATACCTAAGCTTCAGCTTGGTTCCCGAACAAAAGCGCATCAAAGGCTTTACCGCGACCCAGTGGCATATCCACGACCTTGCGCCGGGCGATATCGGCCCACAGGTGCTGGCGCTGCAACTCTACATGACCGAGCGTGCGGCCTACCGGTTCAACTTGAACTCGCCTAGCCCGCGACTCTTCATACGCGCCGGATTCTCCGGACAAGCCCCAGACCCCACGGCCTTGACGGCCAGCCAGGAAGTGGCCGCCGGCTGGATGGATGGCGAGCAGCAGGTGCTCGAGGTCGCCATGCCGACCGCCATCCAGCTGTGGCTGGAGGCCTATCTCGCTCACCATGGCGAAGCCCCTGACGAAGGCCGCAAGAAAAAGCGCAAGGGCGCGGGGCGCGCCCAGGAGAACCAGACATGACGGTTTTTTCCCGCTGGTCACTGCGCAAGCGTGGCATCCAGCCAACCGAGGAGCAGACACCGCAAAGCGCCCTAACGCCGAACGAGCGAGGCACCGTAACTCCTGAGGAGAATTCTGGCGAAAAGCAAGATGACAGCCTGATTGACCGTGGACCGATGGCGGACAGCGAGGCAACGCCCCCCTCAGAAACCGTCGAGGAGTTGCCCGACCCGGAAAGCCTGCCCCCTGGCAGCGACCTCACGGCCTACCTCGCCCATGGCGTCAGCCGCGAGGTGCGCCGTCGCGCCATGAAACGCATGTTTGCGGCGGACCACTATCATCACCGGGACGGGCTCAACGACTACGACGAGGATTATCGTCAGCTCAAGAATCTCTCCCAGGAAGTCGCCGACCGCCTACGGGAATGGACGCGTCAACCCGCTGATCAGGTGGAAGACACCCAGCGCGAGCCAGAGCAAGCAGAGCGCAACATTAACCAGCCTGCCGAAACTGCAGAAGCGCAACGCGACGACGACACTTCACCACCCAACCATCAAGCCAAAACGGCCGATAGTGTGGCGAGCGAACCTATTCCCGGCCACGACGGACAAGGCACGCATGAAGATGCCCAGGCCAAAGGCCGCCAGGAAAATGGAACGAATGAGGCAAAGCCGCCGTTTCCAGAGAAAGGCCGAACCTAAAAGACCGAACCTAAATGAATAGAAGAATACTATCTGCTCGATAGTTATATTAGCGCTAAGCTAAGACCAATGAGGATTGGCGCCGAGTGAGTTAAGCGACGAAAATTAAAAAAAACTGCACCTGACCGTTGAGGCTACATGAATCAGTGCATCGACCTGACCCCGCTGGATGCTGATCAGAACCTGGCTGCGCGAGATACCGCGTACTCCCGTATCTCCTGGCCCGCCAATCTCACGCCTGAGAGCGTCACCTACTCAAGCGATGGTCACTTACTGATCATTGCCGACGAACTGACAGGACGCCGTGCGGCCCGTGAATTGAAGGATCGTGGCCTCGCCTCGATCACGCTGCTGGTAACCGCCAATTCTCCCGAGGCCAGCACCGCAACGCTCGAAGACACGCATGCCACGGCAGACAGCCTCGGGGAAGCAGGCTCAGATAGCGCCGATATAGCGACCCTGCTGGAGGACACCGCTTTCCTGTCGGTGCACCAGGCCCGACGGTGGCACCTCGCCGGCTATCTGGGCAAGTTCACCCTGAGCCTGCCCCATGAAGACGGAGAGATCGATCTTGCCAAGGCGAGCCTGGGGCGCGCGCATTTCGACCTGGTGCTCGACCTGGGCACGCCCCCTACGCTGACGCTAGAACTGCCGCCACCGGGGTACAGCGCTGCGCTCTGGGGCACAGCAGAGTGCCGGCAGGCCATCGATGACCTGCTCGAGCAGGTCGGCGAATTCTCCAAGCCGCGTTATTTCCACATCGATCATGACATCTGTGCTCACGATAGCAGCGGCAAGACCGGCTGCACCCGTTGCCTGGAGGTCTGTCCTGCAGACGCCCTGTCACGCCAGTCGGGACGCATCGAGTCCTGGATCGAAATCGATCCGATGCGCTGTCATGGCGCCGGGAGCTGCACCAGCGCCTGCCCGACCGGGGCCATCCAGTATCGGCTGCCCCCCTCCGTTGACCAGCAGGCCTACGTGGAACGTCTGCTGAACGCGTATCGCCTGGCGGGGGGGCAAGCGCCGGTGGTGCGCTTCGCCGAGTCCAGCTTGCTAGCAACTGAATCGCCCACCCCGGCCGGCCATGTGCTGGATGTGCCCCTTGAGGAACTCGGCGCAGCGGGACAGGATCACTGGCTGGCAGCCCTCGCCGCAGGCGCCGACGAGGTGCGCATTCAGCTGACCGACAGCCTGCCGTCAAGCCTGAAAACCCTGATCGACGACCAGTATCGTCAAGCCGTCACCATGCTCGAGGCGCTCGGCCATGACAGCCGCCGCTTGTGCCTGATAGCACCTGAGGACAGCGAGAGCCGCGACGCCCTGCCCGCCTTGGCGGCGCTTTCCCTACCCGAACGCACTGACGCACCCGGCCAAGATGCCCCCGCACAGGCGTCAGCAAAGGCCGGGGACAGAGAGCACAGCAAGCGCGAGCGTCTCAACGCCACGCTGGCCCGCCTCGCCGCAGCAGGTCAGCCCAGCGGAGAGCGTCATGCCATGCCCCAGGGCGCGCCCTTTGGTGACGTGGCCATCGACAAGGATGCCTGCACGCTTTGCCTGGGCTGTGTCGCGGTATGCCCGACACCGGCTCTCGCCGGCGGGCGCACCTCCCCCGAGCTGAGTTTTCGTGAAGCGGACTGCGTGCAGTGCGGCCTCTGCGAAGAGATCTGCCCGGAAGATGCCATTCGCCTGATGCCGGGCTTCCTGGCAGCACCCGAACGCGAAGTGCGACAGGTACGCAAGCAGGAAGACGCTTTCCCCTGCATTCGTTGCGGCAAGCCCTTCGCCAGTGCCAGCGCTATCGCCGCCATCAAGTCCAAGCTCGCCGATCACCCCTACTTTGCCGGTGACGCCATGGCTCGCCTGGAAATGTGCGAGGACTGTCGAGTCAGAGATGTCTGGCAGGGCCTGGCCAATGACCCAGAATCACAATTGAACATCTAACAATTGAACATCTAGTTGAAGCGCGACCCGACACCCTTCGGGAAGATGACAGTCTCAGTAACGCTCTCTACGACGGCTTCGATGCGACGGTTTTGATAGCGCCGTTTTTGATAACAAGGTAACGACATGACCGATAGCTCAGCGAAGACCCAGCCGGCTGCACGGGAGGGCTCGCATGACATCATTGAAGAAGAGACAGACGCCCTACGCGCCGACATCTATCGGCTATTGGCGAGACTGCTGCGCGAACCGCCTTCGGCGGAGCTTTTGACCTGGCTTTCAGCGCTCGACGCCGCCGAGGATGGCAGCAAGCTGGCTAAATGCTGGACGGCGCTGATCCAGTCTGCGAGCGCACATGACATGCCTCAGGATGCGCTCGTCAAGAAGCTCTCGTCGGCCCACTTCCGCCACCTAGTGGGCGTCGTCCAGGGAGAGATCACGCCCTACGCTTCCTGGTACCGGCAAGGCAACCTGATGGATGAAGCGCTGCTGACACTACGCCAAGATTTGCGCCGCCTTGGCATCCGCCGTGCCGAAGAATGCCACGACCCCGAGGACCATCTTGCCGCCGTATGCGAGACCATGGCCATGCTGCTGGACGACGACCAACAAGATGAAGCCGCTCCCTTCTTCATGGCACACCTCGCCCCCTGGGCATCGCGCTGCTTCGATGACTTGGCAGCGGTGGACACTCCGTTTTACGCCAACCTGGGCGCACTAGGCAGCGCCTTCATGAGCGAGGAGCATCGTCATCAGGCAGACGAGGCGGCCCGCCAACCGGTGCACATCATGACCCCGGATGCATATTCCACTAAACCTGCGCCTGATATGAACGATAACTAAACAAGCAGAACTGCTTATAACGATGCCGGGCGTAAAGATCCGGATCGCAGAGGAGTGAACCATGGCACAACATCACAACCCACAGCGTCGCCTCTTCCTGAAAACGGTCGGCACGGGCACCGCGGCGGCGGGCGCCTTTTTCGCAATCGGACAAGCCCCGCTGGTTCAAGCGAAGACCACAGCGTCGACTGCTCCTGACGCGCCTCGCGGCTATCGAGAGACGGACCACATCCGCCGTTACTACGCCACCTTGCGCGACTAACCCGGACCGCCCTTTCGGCCAAGAGGATCGATACCATGCGATTGACGCGTACCTCCAACACCGCCAAGGCCAGCAATGGTCTGGGCATTTCCCGCCGGCAATTCATGCAGCGCAGCGCCCTCGCTACCGGTGGCATCGCCAGCGCGGGTCTCATGGGCCATTCGATGGTCCGCTCGGCGGATGCCGCCGACAAGACGCCGTACCTGGATTCCCCGACGGAAACCAAACGCACCATCTGCTCGCACTGCTCGGTGGGCTGTGGCGTCTATGCCGAGGTTCAGGAAGGCATCTGGACCCATCAAGAACCGGCCTTCGACCACCCCATCAACCGCGGCGCCCACTGCGCCAAAGGCGCCTCGCTGCGTGAGCACGGCCACTCCACTCGTCGACTCAAGTATCCGATGAAGCTGGTGGGCGGTGAATGGCAACGACTCTCCTGGGACGATGCCATCGAAGAAATCGGCAACAAGGTCCTCGAGCTCCAAGAGGCTTACAGCCCAGACAGCATCTATTGGCTGGGTTCGGCCAAATTCAATAACGAACAAGCTTACTTGATGCGCAAGTTTGCGGCCCTGGCCGGCACCAACAACACCGACCACCAGGCGCGTATCTGTCACTCCACCACCGTTGCCGGGGTTGCCAATACCTGGGGCTACGGAGCGATGACCAACTCGCTCAACGATCTACAGAACAGCAAGTCGATCCTGTTCATCGGCTCTAACCCTAGCGAAGCACACCCGGTCGCCATGCAGCATATCCTGCTGGCCAAGGAGCGCAGCAAGGCACAGATCATCGTCGTCGATCCGCGCTTCACGCGCACCGCCGCCAAGGCCAACAAGTACGTGCGCCTGCGCCCCGGTTCCGATGTCGCCTTCATCTGGGGCCTTTTGTGGCACATCTTCGAGAACGGCTGGGAAGACCGCGAATACATCAACCAGCGCGTCTATGCCATGGAAGAGGTCCGCGCCGAAGTCGCGGCCTATCCGCCTGAGGTCGTCGAGAACATCACCGGCGTTCCCGAAGCGGCCATGTACGACACCGCCAAGACCATCGCCGAAAATCGCCCCGGCTGCGTAGTCTGGTGCATGGGTGGCACCCAGCACACTACCGGCAACAACAATACGCGCGCCTACTGCATCCTCGAACTGGCGCTTGGCAACATTGGCAAGTCCGGTGGCGGCGCCAACATCTTCCGTGGCCACGACAACGTTCAGGGCGCCACCGACCTGGGTCTGATGTCGCACTCGCTGCCGGGCTATTACGGCCTCGCCGAAGGTGCCTGGCAGCATTGGGCCGATGTCTGGGGCCTGGACTACGAGTGGCTCAAGAGCCGCTTCGATCAGTCCGACTACACCGACGGCAAGCCGATGTATTCGAGCGGCATCACCGTCTCTCGCTGGATCGACGGCGTGCTCGAAAAGGAAGACCAGATCTCCCAGCGTGCCAAGCTCAAGGCAATGTTCTACTGGGGCCACGCGGTCAACTCACAGACGCGCGGCCCAGAAATGCAAAAGGCCATGCAACAGCTCGAGATGATGGTCATCGTCGACCCTTATCCGACCGTAGCGGCCGTCATGAACGGGCGCACTGACGGTGTCTACCTGCTGCCGGCCAGCACGCAGTTCGAGACCTACGGCAGCGTGACCGCGACCAATCGCTCCATTCAGTGGCGCGACCGAGTGATCGAGCCGAGCTTCGAATCCAAGCCTGACCACGAAATCATGTACCTGCTGGCTCGCAAGCTTGGCTTCGCCGACGAGCTGTTCAAGAACATCCAGGTCAACGGCACCGAACCGCTGATCGAAGACATTACCCGCGAGTTCAACCGCGGTATGTGGACGGTGGGTTACACCGGCCAGAGCCCGGAACGCCTCAAGCAGCATCAGCAGAACTGGCATACCTTCAGCTTTAGCGATCTCAAGGCCGAGGGCGGCCCCGCCGACGGCGACTACTACGGCCTACCTTGGCCATGCTGGGGAACGCCCGAGATGGGCCATCCCGGTACGCCGATTCTCTATGACACCTCGAAACCGGTCTCGCAGGGCGGCTTGACCTTCCGTGCGCGTTTCGGCATCGAGCGCGACGGCGTCTCGCTGCTGGCCGACAACTCCTTCAGCCAGGGCTCCGATCTCGATGATGGCTATCCGGAGTTCACCGCCGATATGCTCAAGGACCTGGGCTGGTGGGATGACCTGACGCCTGAGGAGCAGAAAGCCGCCGAGGGCCGCAACTGGAAAACCGACCTATCCGGTGGCATCCAGCGGGTGGCCATCGCCCATGAGTGCGCGCCCTTTGGCAATGCCAAGGCACGCTGCAACGTCTGGACCTTCCCTGACCCCATTCCCAAGCATCGCGAACCGCTCTACACCAGCCGTCGCGACCTGGTGAACGACTACCCGACCTGGGACGACGTCGCCTCCCACTACCGGCTGCCGACGCTCTACAAGAGCATCCAAGAGAAAGATGTCACTAGCCGCTACCCGATCATTCTGACCTCGGGCCGCTTGGTGGAATACGAAGGCGGTGGCGAAGAGACACGCTCGATGGCCTGGCTGGCCGAGTTGCAGCAGGAAATGTTCATCGAGATCAATCCATCATTGGCCAATGATCTCGGCGTCGCAGACGGCGAAATGGTCTGGGTCGAGGGTGCCGAGGGCGGGCGCGTCAAGGTCATGGCCATGGTCACTCCACGCGTCTCTCGCGAGGTGGTGTTCATGCCCTTCCACTTTGGCGGCGTGTTCCAGGGCGAGAACCTGCACGATCGCTATCCGGAAGGCGCGTCGCCCTATGTGCTGGGCGAGGCCGCCAATACCGCCACCACCTACGGCTACGACAGCGTGACGCAGATGCAGGAAACCAAGTGCACCCTGTGCCGCATCGAGCGGGCCAGCTGAGTCCAGAATACCTATAAGACATCCCCCCGGGCCTGACCGGACCCGGGGGTGAGGAGACAACCATGGCGACGATGAAATTCATGTGTGACGCAGAACGCTGCATCGAATGCAACGGCTGCGTAACCGCCTGCAAGAACGCCAACGAAGTGGAATGGGGTATTCAGCGCCGGCGGGTGGTGACGCTGAACGACGGCGAGCCCACCGAAGTCTCGATCTCGGTGGCCTGCATGCACTGCGACGATGCGCCCTGCATTGCGGTCTGCCCTACCGAGACCCTATTCAAGCGCGACGATGGCATCGTGCTACACGACAAGGATATGTGCATCGGCTGCGGCTACTGCCTATACGCCTGCCCCTTCGGCGCGCCGCAGTTTCCGGGCACCGAAGCCTTCGGCGAGCGCGGCAAGATGGACAAGTGCACCTTCTGCGCCGGCGGCCCGGCCGATTCCAAAGAAGAGGAGTACGAGAAATACGGTGCCAACCGCATCGACGAGGGCAAACTGCCGCTATGTGCCGAGATGTGCTCCACCAAGGCACTGATCGCCGGTGATGCCCAGACCGTAGCGGACATCTTCCGGAAGCGGGTGGTTCAGCGCGGACACAAAGATGGTGCTTGGTCATCGACCCAGCGAGTCGGCCCGCAAACCTCGATGGATAACCTCGCCTTTGATGCGACCCGTCAGGAGTAAGGAGGCCCTATGCTCACCCATAACGCATGCCTGGCCCTTGGCCGGCGGCTGACCCTGCTTCTGCTGCTAGTGACAAGCCTGTTGCTTGCCGGCCAGGCGCTGGCTCAAAGCGCCGGTACAGAGGGCGAACTGGCCACCGCCGTGCCACCGGTCGATGCCGAAATCTGGCGACAGGTGAAGAGCGGCGAGAACTTCATCGACACGCGCCACGACTCCACCTACAACCTGGTCAACCCGAGCGGTGAGACCTGGCGGCAGATTCGCAACCGCTGGGTCTCGCCCTTCGGTCTGATCGCGGTCGGCGGCATGGCAGCCCTGATCCTGATGTTCTACCTGATCGTCGGTCGCAAGGACCTTCAGGAACCGCGTAGCGGTCGCAAGCTGTTGCGCTGGTCTACCCTGGAGCGCGCCCTGCACTGGACGGTGGCGACCCTGTTCGTCGTCCTGGCGTTGACCGGACTCAACCTGCTGTATGGCAAGTTCGTGTTCAACCCGCTGCTTGGCGACGCCGTCTGGGCCGCCATGATGTCGGGAACCAAGCTGTTGCATAACTACTTGGGACCGATATTCGGTTTCCTGCTGATCGTCATCCTGGCCAAGTTCCTGAAAAAGAACATTCCCGACAAAACGGATTGGGAGTGGTTCAAGAAGGGTGGCGGCCTGATCGGCAAGGAGCACGTCGATGCCCACTTCGCCAACGGCGGCGAAAAAGCCTGGTTCTGGCTGCTGGCGACTGCAGGCGTCCTGGTGATAGCCAGCGGCCTGGTCATGGACTTCCCGAACTATGGTCAAAGCCGTGACACCATGCAGTGGGCCAATGTCATCCACTCCCTGGGCGCCCTGGCGCTGACGGCGGTCTCTCTGGGCCACATCTATATCGGTACCATCGGCACCGAAGGCGCCCTGGAAGGCATGACCACCGGCTACGTCGACGAAACCTGGGCGAAGGAGCATCACAACCTCTGGTACGAAGAGGTCAAGGATCAAGCCGTTACCCCCGACCCATCGACTGAAGGTCATCACAAGGGCCAAGCCACTCATCCACCCGGCACCCCTGGTTAGACAGGCCGGCAACGACCTTTTCACTATCCAACAGACACCGCCCACCGGCGGTGTCTTTTGTTATGCTTGAGACATCACCGATCTAGCGCCCAGCGGCGCTCCCAAACAGGAGTTTGACCATGCAAGATCTCGACGACGCGACCCGCACCGAAGTCGAAGCGGCCGCCTTTCGCCGCCTGCTCAAGCACCTCGATGACAACAAGGACGTACAGAACATCGACCTGATGATTCTGGCCGACTTCTGCCGTAACTGCCTATCCAAATGGCTGGTCACCGCCGCCAGCGAACAGGGTGCCGACGTCGATTACGAAGCGGCCCGTGAGTATGTCTACGGCATGCCCTACAGCGAATGGAAAGCGCACTACCAGGCACCGGCAACACCCGAACAGCTAGCCGCCCTGGAAGCCCGCAACCAGAACAAGAAGGATAACGCATGAGCGAGCAGCGCCCCGGCTTCGAACCCCTGCGCATCGTGGTACTAACCGTTTCCGATACCCGTACCGACGATACTGACCGCAGCGGTCAGGCACTGGTCGAACGCCTGACGTCAGCCGGCCATCAGTTGGTCGAAAAGCGCATTCTGCCAGACGACGTTTACGTGATCCGCGCCCAGGTCGCGGCCTGGATTGCCGCCCCCGACGTTCAGGTGGTGTTGACCACCGGTGGCACGGGCTTCACCGGCCGCGACTCGACGCCGGAAGCGGTCGACGTCCTGCTGGATAAGCGTATCGAAGGGTTCGGAGAACTATTTCGCCACCTGTCCTGGCACGAAATCGGCAGCTCGACCATCCAGAGCCGCTGTCTCGGTGGGCTTGCCAATGCCACCGTCGTGTTCTGCCTGCCCGGCTCCACTGGCGCCTGTCGCACCGCCTGGGACGGCATTCTCAAGGAGCAGTTGGATGGCAGTCATAAACCCTGCAATTACGCCAACCTCGTCATTCCGGAGCGCGGCACCCATGGTTAAAACACATATTCGACATAAACCCTGTAGCTATTTATCACCCCAGGCCAATCTCGTAATTCCGGGGCGCGGCACCCATGGCTGACCCGACAAGCCAGCTACAGAGCGTCGAAGACGCGCTGGCCGCACTGCTCGAGGGCGTCGTGCCAGTGGCCAGTCAACCACTGGCCTGCGCAGAAGCCGCCGGGCGCGTGCTTGCGGATGACGTTGCCGCGCGCCTGGACGTGCCCGCCTTCGACAATAGCGCCATGGATGGCTACGCGCTGCGCGCCGCCGACGCTGGCAGGTGGTTGAAGGTCAGCCAACGGATTGCCGCGGGCTCTCAGGCTGCTCCGCTGGAAGCGGGTACATGTGCGCGCATTTTTACCGGCAGCGAGCTGCCACCGGGTGCAGACTGCGTGGTGATGCAGGAGCGCGTCGAACGTGACGGCGACCGGGCCAAAATGCCCGATGGCATTCCGGCTGGCGATAACGTTCGCCGTCGCGGGCGCGATGTAAGCACCGGCGAGAGGCTACTGGCCGCGGGCACGCGCCTCGAAGCCGCAGCCCTTGGCCAGTTGGCAGGTCAAGGCATTACCCAGGTCAAGGTGCGCCGCCGGCCGAGAATCGCCCTTCTATCGACCGGCGACGAGATCATCGATCCGGGCGAGGCCCTGGCTCCGGGGCAGATCTACAACTCCAATCGCCCCATGCTGAGACGGCTGATCGAACGCTTTGGCGGCGAGGTGGTGATGGCGAAGCGTGTCGCCGATGATTTCGATACCACCTGCCAACTGCTAAGCGAAGCCGCCGAGCAGGCCGATGTGGTAATCACCACCGGCGGCGTCAGCGTCGGAGAGGAGGACCACGTCAAAGCGGCCCTTGAGAAGTTAGGACAGCTCGATCTGTGGCGGCTGGCCATGCGGCCCGGCAAGCCATTGGCGCTAGGGCGACTGCCGAATGCCAGCGGTGAGGCCCGGCTGGTCGGGCTACCAGGCAACCCGGTATCGAGCTACGTCGGCGCCTGGATCTACCTGCGCCCGCTGCTCGGCGCCCTGCTGGGCTGTCCCGCCTTATTGGAGCTACCCAAGCTCAGGGTAAAAGCCGACTTCACCACCGACACCAAGGCGCGCCGACATTACATGCGCGTTGACCTGCGCTTCCTGCCAGAGGGAATCATTGCCAGCGCCTTCGCCGATCAGAATTCGGCAGTGCTGTCTTCCTGCGTGACGGCCAATGCGCTAGCCGTGATACCCGCCCATTCAAGCGTGGTGCCGGGCGATATCGTCGAGTGTTTGTGGCTCACGGAAGCCTGATGCCAGGCGCCTGCAACGCGCTTTCCATGTCAGGCCAAAGTGAACGGAAGTCGGCCTCCAATTGCACATAGTCGGCTTCCAGCCAGGGGCGCAATTCGGCCAAGCGATTGGGACCGCTCAAACGCTGGCCGATCCCGGCGATGGCGCGACAGGTGAAGTCGAAGTCTGCATAGCGAGTCAGCCAGTCCTGCTCGACCAGTGCCGGCACCATCGACGCCAGGCGTTCAGGGGCCTGCTGGACCTTCAGCAGCCGATAGCAGCGCTGAATCAGCGCCTGCTGGGTAGGGTCGTTGGCCAGCAGGCGCGACAGGAAGTGGTCCCAGACAAGGTCAAGCGCGATACCCGCGTATCGGCTACGCCCCTCGGGTGCCCTGCCCCGGGCGGCTCGCGTGCGGGGATGGCCGTCAACCAGGGTATCGGTGCGCCGATGATGGCGAATGCCGTCAGCCACCGACGCCGGCCAGGCGCTCAGGTCACTTCCCTTGACGCCATCGGCGATCAGATTGCCATACAGGAAGTCATCGCTACCGTGGTGGGAAAGCCAGGCATGGGCGAGAAAATTCATGTCACTGCACCCTCAGCGCCCATGCATGCCTCACTTCCTTTGCCACCCATCCGACGGCGACCTGTCTCGGAAGCTATCACAAGCAGTTGGCTGGCTTGGGCAGCCCAGCCAGCCTTGCCCCGACCTTGGCCGGGCTATCCGGAAACAAGCGCATCAGATGCAGCGACTTGCCCTTTTCGGCGCCCAGCGCCAAGCCAACGGCCTTGACCAAAGGGCGCATGGCCGGCGCCATCTCATAGCGCGCATAGAAATTCCGCAGCACCTCGATGACCTCCCAGTGCTCAGCAGTGAGAGTGCGCTCCTCCTCTGCCGCCAAGGCCTCTGCCACCGCCGGCGACCAGTCCGCCATGTCCACCAGGAATCCTTCAGGATCCAGCGCTATGTCTTTGTCCTGCACAGAGAGATAACGGTATATTTCACTAGAGGCCATCAGGACCAACTCACTGTCTTGTCGGCTTCTTCTGTCAGCGTCACGAAGCCATCGACGTCGACGATGTTCGCCTGCTCCTCGCAACGCTCGAGCAGACCTCGTGCGGCAAGGTCTTCTCGCAAGGCAAATAACCGCCCCGTCAGGCCAGTGAAGCGCGCCACCTGGGCAGGCAAAGCGCCCAATACGCCATCTTCGATGAGCAGCAGCCGATCATCGGGCCCCATCGCCGCCAGAGCGTCATCGACGGTTCCGCCGGTCGCCGGCGAGCGGTTGAGAAGGTGCAGGATCATGCGAAAGGCGCTCCTTGTTGCGCTACCCAGTGACGGTAGTTGCGTCACCGTGAGGACAGAGGATTGTTCAAACCATTGGTCAATCAGTAGGCATATCGCCGTGCCGGCATGGCAGGTGCTCAGAAATTCAGCACCAGCGGGTGACGGTCGAGCAGCTTGGGCAAGGCATCGCCCTCCACCACTGATACCGGCAGCATCAGGTCCTCGGCACTCAAGCCCCGGCTTGTCAGCGCATGCGCATCGACCAACAGTGTTTCAATATCGTACATGGCCAGCATGTCGATCACGCCGTGAGTCCCCTTCTGGCCAAGCGCTCCAGCCTGCTGATGGGGCATCAGCGCCAGCACGCCATCCCCCGCAAACAGCAGCGACACCTGCTGCCCGAAAGCGGCCGCCACCAAGGCCGCATCGAGGCCCTCCCGGAGCCAGCTTGAGCCATGCGGCGAGTGACGCAGGATGACCAGCAGGTCGCCCTTGGCGATGCCTTCAACCTTGCCTTCAACCTTGCCTTCAACTTCACCCTTGTCTATCGCGCTCTCTGTCTCGTTCATGATACCCCCTTCACCGCGGCCTCGGTCCCGTCAGCCGTTATCTCAGACTCGTTCATCGCTCGGCCATATTCACGGTGAAAAGGTGATCAAGCGATCATGGCTAAGGCCCGCTTCCACCAACTGGCCGAGACCGGTCAACTCGAAGGGAGGCTCAACGCTATGCCCGGGCTTGCCGTGTCGTGACGCTTCACGCTCGTCGAGCAGCCCACGGCGAAGAGCGGCTGCGATGCATACCAGCAGTTCGGTACCGTGCTCGTTATGCAGCGCACGCCAGGCATCCCCAAGATGCGGCTCATCCTGTGGCGGCGCCGCTAGGCGAGCCGCATTGTAGACACCGTCGTGATAGAAGAACACCGTATCCAGGCGGTGGCCACGCGCGACCACTGCCTGGGCAAAGCGCAGGGCCGAATGGGATGCCTGCGAACTGTAGGGGGCTCCCTGAACCAGCAATGCGTAACGCATGGTTTCCTCGCAGCAAATGGCGCTTGAAAAGGCCGAAGTATAAGAGGCTCTAAAGGGTCAGTTTTGCCGTGCAGTCGCTCAAGAATGCCCTTCCCAGAACAACATGCTCCGGTACCCACCATGCCAGAAAGGCTTGGCCGGAAACCACTCAGCTAAAACGACGCCTCCAGAAACGACTTGGCCCCGCCGATTCGGCGGGGCCAAGATCGCATCACCTGCCGGGATCAGTCGTTGCTCATGATACCGAGAATCGACAGCAGGCTGATGAACAGATTGTAGATAGACACGTACAGGGTGATGGTGGCGAGGATGTAGTTGGTCTCGCCACCGCGATGCACGATCTCACTGGTCTGGAACAGGATAGCGGCCGAGGAGAACAGTACGAAGCCTGCAGACACGGCAAGCGACAGCGCCGGGATCTGGAAGAAGATGCCCGCCACCATGGCCAGAATCAACACGATCGCACCGGCGGTCAGGAAGTTGGCCAGGAAGCCAAAATCCTTCTTGGTGATCAGCGCGACTGCGGACAGGCCGATGAAGGTCGCGCCGGTCATGGCAAGCGCTGTCATGATCAGCGAGCCACCATTGGGCAGCGTGAGATAGGCGCTAAGAATCGGCCCCAAGGTAAAGCCCATGAACCCTGTGAAGGCGAAGGTTGCCAGCAGGCCCATGGCAGAATTTGCGGTCTTGTGCACCAGGAACATCAGCCCGTAGGCGCCGATGAAGAAGACCAAGATGTTCATCTGTTGGACGCCCATGGCAACGGCGGCGCCAGCGGTCAGTGCAGAGAACAGCAGCGTCATGGCCAACAGCGCGTAGGTGTTACGCAGCACCTTGTTGGCGCTTACAGCACTTTCCTGGCGTTGTGTTACATGCGTGTCTTGATAGGCCATCTTTCGATGCTCCCTTTGTTGATGATCATACCTTTGACTAAGGATGCCGCCTCAGAGTTCACGACGCAAGAACTTAAGGTTGATTGGCGAGTAAGGATTCAACGCCACTTATGAGCCACCTGTTAGTCGCCAAGCGCTTATTTTTCAAGCGACTTTGACGCCCGAACACCTCCCGCATAGAGGCATACGTCCTGACCACCCGCCACTGACGCCATTCGACGACACCTCGTGACGGGGTACGGCCGTGGATATACTGCCCCCTCAAACGTTCAGGAGGAAGGGATATGATGCGATGGAGCTTGGTGATACTGCTCGCCCTGGTGCTGACGGGCTGCCAGATCGCCCCGCAGTGGCCGACGCCCCCAAGCGGCGAACCCAGCATCGAAGAACTCCCCGCGCCGGACGAATCTAAAACGGATGGCCGCGTGCCCCGACAGGTCAGCTTTCCCGAACGCGAATATGCCGCCCTGGAAAAAACCGGCAATGCCAGCATTCGCGGCCGGCTCTATCAGCGCGACGCTCGTGGCAATCTGGTCCCTGGGGCCGGCGAAACGGTTTCCATCGCACCGGTTACCACCTATTCGGCAGAAGCCGCCGAGGTCGCGCTGTCTGGACGCGCCATCGCCCCCGCCGATCCGCGAGCCCGGGAATACACCCACTATGCGCGCACCGATGGCGACGGCAACTTCGTGGCCAATGGCCTGCCGGCAGGCGAATACTACGTCGCCGGCCGGGTCAGCGCCCTGAACGGGCGCCCGATCATCCACCAGGTCAGCGTGCGGCCTGGGCAGACGGTTTCAGTCACGCTAGAAAGGTAGCCTTGGACTCGATTTGCCCCCTTCTCGGCTTAGCGCACGCCAACCCAGACGCCATTCAGCGCATCCGGTAAGCATGCCCCTCCAGTGCACATGACAAAACGCGCGGCATTTGCCGCGCGTTACGTTCTACCAAGATGTTTGGCGTGGTGTCGGCTAGTGCTCGATGAGCATCGACCGCGAGCTCGCCCTCCTCAGCGGCTCACATCGACCACCATGCGTCCGCGCACCTTGCCCTCGATCAGTTGCCCCGCCGTTTCGATGGCCTCGCCGAGACCGATCTCGTGGGCGATTTCATCAAGAATCGCCGTGTCCAGCGTCTCGGCCAGCCGGCTCCAGGCGGCGAGGCGATCCTCGCGCGGGCGCATGACGCTGTCGATGCCTGCAAGGGTCACGCCACGCAGAATGAAGGGGGCAACGGTCGCCGGGAAGTCCATGCCCTGCGCCAGACCACAGGCGGCCACCACGCCGCCATAACGCGTGCCGGCACAGACGTTGGCGAGGGTATGGCTGCCCGCCGAATCGATGGCGCCGGCCCAGCGCTCCTTGGCCAGGGGCTTGCCCTTCTCGGTCAGTTCGGCCCGGTCGATGATCTCCGAGGCACCCAGCCGCTTGAGATAGTCCGCCTCTTCCGGCCGGCCGGTGGAGGCCATGACCTCATAACCCAGCGCGGCCAATAGGGCGATCGAGAAACTGCCCACACCACCATTGGCGCCAGTGACCAGCACCGGCCCCGCTGCAGGCGTCAGCCCGTTGCGCTCGAGCGCCATCACCGAGAGCATGGCGGTATAGCCTGCCGTGCCAATCGCCATGGCCTGCTTGGCCGAAAAAGCCTCGGGCAATGGGATCAGCCATTCAGCCTTGAGGCGCGCCTTCTGGGCGAGCCCGCCCCAGTGCCCCTCACCAACGCCCCAGCCGTTGAGCAGCACACGATCGCCCGGCGCGAAGTTTGCCGAGTCGCTTGCCTCGACGGTCCCCGCCAGGTCGATCCCCGGCACCATGGGAAAACGACGCACCACCGGCCCCTTGCCGGTAATGGCCAGGGCATCCTTGTAGTTAAGCGTGCTGTATTCCACCCGTACGGTCACCTCACCTTCAGGTAACTGGGCGTCATCAAGCTCCGTCAGTTCGGCGCGATAGCCGGCATCGTCCTTCTCGATCAGGATGGCCTTGAACATCGTTCCTCCTTTTAGACTGGTCGTCTAATCGTGGATAAAAAAACTCGACCCGTGGATCGAGGTCCGGCGTCCGGCGTCAGTCACGTCGGCGAGGTAATCCCGCCATGAAGGCGGCCAGAAACGTATCCAGCGGCGCCGCCGATTCCTTTAATTTTGCGCGCATCACGGCCCCTTCCCAACCAATCCAGAAATAGTCCGCCAGAGCATCGCAATCCGCGTCAGGCGCCAGCACACCGCTTGTGCGTGCCTCGTCAAGACACACCGCCAGGCGCTGCTGCCAATCGCCGAGAACCTGCTCAAGGGCAGCGCGATAGCTGTCTGGTAACAGGCCAACCTCCTGCCCAAGGTTGCCTACCAGGCAGCCGCGCCGGAAGCCATGTCGGGCCATCCCCTCCTTGGCATCCTCGGCAAACGCCTCGATACGTGACAGCGGCGGCAAGGACGCATCACACAAGTGGCGGTCGAGTTTGCGCGCAAAAAAGGCCGCATACTGCTCGAGCACGGCACGCCCGAAGGCTTCCTTGCTTGCGAAGTAATGATAGAAGGAGCCTTTGGGCACGCCGACTCGCTTGAGGATGCCGTCGATGCCGGCAGCCCTGAAGCCCTGCTCGGTGAGCACTTCCAGGCCGCTGCGAATCAATGCCTCCCGGGTGTCCGGGTTGTCTCGCGGGACTCTGGGCGGCCTGCCACGGCGGCGAATAGCGGTAGTCTTTGTCATGGGAAATAATTTAGACCAGGCGTCTAGTAACATCAAGCCCTCTGGCAAGTCAGGAAGAGGCGCCTTACTCGTTGGATGTTGCGGTAGGCAAGCCGGATGATGTCGACACGTCAGGACCTCGTGAAGACCGCCACTGCTCCAGATACGAGAGCAGCGCCGGAATCACGGCCAGCACCAGCAGCGTCGAAAAGCCCAGGCCAAAGGCAATAGAGACCGCCATTGGAATCAGGAACTGTGCCTGAAGCGAGGTCTCGAAAAGCAGTGGCAATAAGCCACCGATAGTGGTCAGAGACGTCAATAGCACCGCCCTTACTCGCTGCACCGCAGCTTCCACCAGCGCCGTATCAATATCCAAGCCCTTATCCCGCTGCTGGCGATAGAAGCTCACCAGGATGATGGCGTTATTGACCACGATGCCGGAGAGCCCAAAGAGCCCGAACAGCGAGAGAATCGTCAGTTTGATGCCCAATGCCCAGTGACCCAGCAGCGCCCCCACCAGGGCGAACGGGATGATGGCCATCACGATCAGCGGCAGGCTCCAGGAGGCAAATACCCACGCAAGCACCACGAACATCAGCGCCAGCCCCATGATCAGACCGGTGCGCATATCACCAAGAGTCTCGCGCTGATCCGCCGAGCGGCCCTCGAAGCTGTAACGCAGGCGGTGCTCCTGAGCCAGCTGCGGCAGGACCTTGGCCTCGAGACTCGCCAGCACCTCGTCACTGGAGGTGACGGCCTGATTGAGCGAAGCGGTCACTTCGACCGCAAGCTGGCCATCAGCATGCCGCAGTGCCTCGAACCCCTGGCGGTAGGAAAGCTCCATCACCTGATCGAGCGGCACGAAGCGCCCATCCTCGAGGCGAATCGGCAAAAGCGCCAGGGTGCTCAGCCGCTCGCGCTGTTCTCGGGGCAGCAGGACCTTTACCTCAATTTCATCGGCGCCATCCTGAAATTTCTGAACCAGGCGCCCGTCGAAAGCCGCACGCAGCTGCCTACCCAGCGACTCCGTGGTCAGCCCCAGCGCCTCGCCCTGGGGGCTCAAGGAATAGACCAACTGCTCTCGCCCCCAGGGCATGTCGTCATTGGTATTGAGCACGCCCGGCAAGTTGGACAGCGCGGCGGCAAGCGTCGTCGCCGCCTGCTTGAGCACCATGGGGTCATCACCGCTCAGGCGGATATTGACGTCCTCTCCCGGCGGCCCCGCGCGGCGCTCGCTGATACTCAGGTTGTCGAGCCCCGGCGGTAGGTGGATACGCTTGCGCCAGGCGGCAATGAACTCGGCATTGCGTACCTCGCGGGCATCTGGGGATACCAGCTCCAAGCGCATCGCGCCGACCTGGTCACCGCTTCGACTGCCGCCACCGTCATCGAGACTGCTGCCGTGCAGTGTCACGGCGTGCACGACCAGCGGAACGCCGAAGGCCTGCTCGGTCTCGTCCAGGGAGTCTTCCAGGTGGCCAAGGAAACGATCCACCCGTTCACGGTCGGTGCCCGAGACGAAGCTGGCATTGGCGTAGAGGATGCTGGATTCAGGCGTGGGGAAGAATTCGAAGCTGATCCGCCCACCGGCCAACAGCCCAACGGTAACGAGCATCACGGCAAGGCCAGAGGCAATGGTGGCGGCGCGATGGCGCAATGTGAAGACAGAGAAGCGCCGAAAAGGGACCTCTCGAAAACGCATGAAGCCCTTATCGAAGCGCTCGCGCAGCCGCGTGACCGGATGCGGACGACGCCCCGCCGGCGCCGGCTGGAACGCATGGCGCAGGTGCGCCGGCAAGACGATGAAGCACTCGAGCAAAGAGGCCGCCAGCACGCAGATCATCACTAGGGGAATATCGACGAGGATATTACCGATCACCCCGCCGACCACCAGCAGCGGCATAAAGGCCGCCACGGTGGTCAACGACGAGGCCAATACCGGCCATACCATGCGCTTGGCCGCACCTTCCGAGGCCAGATGCGAGGCCTCACCGAGGCGGTAGTGGGCATCGGCGTCCTCACCGACCACGATGGCGTCATCGACGATCACCCCCAGGGCCATGATCAGGGCGAACAGCGAGATCATGTTGATCGACCCACCGATGCCCCACAGCACCGCCAGCGCCGCCAAAAAGGCGGTGGGAATCCCCACCGCCACCCAGAAGGCGACCCGCCCCGGCAGGAACAGATACAGTAGCACCATGACCAGCAACAGACCGCCCAGGCCATTGCCGACCAACAGCGAGATACGATCATCGATCAGCTGCCAGCTCTCGTCGTAGGCCTCGATGGTCACCGACGGCGGCAGCGTCGGGCGAGTATCGGCCAACCACTGCTCGAGGATCCGGGCGGCATCGAGGGAATTACCGTCTTCGGCACGCTGCAGCAGCAGCTCAACCGCCGGGGCCCCGGAGCGCGACAGGGTGGTCTGGCCGTCCTGAGGCTCCTGTCTCAGGCTGGCAATGTCGCCCAGGCGAAGTTCCGCCCGCTGATCGGCAATCACAGGCAGCTCGGCAAATGCCTGGGGATCGCGACGCTGCTCCACCGAGCGGAGTTCGCGGGTGCTGTCTTGCTGTCCCATCAGCCCCGCCGGCAGATCCCGGGACAAGCCCTGCACCCGTTCAGCGATCTGATCGAGACTGAGCTGAAGCGTCATCAGCCGTTCGGCAGGCACCTCGATGCTGATCTGCTGCTCCGGCAGGCCGCTGATCTCCACCCGGTCTATACCGGCCTGCAGCAGCTCATTTTCGAAGCGGTGCGCTAGCCGGCGCAACTCTGCGGGGGCCAGGTCGCCATGTATCAGTAACCTCGCAATCGGGTCGTAGCGGGCGGCGCGCATCACCCGAGGCCGCTCAGCATCAGCGGGCAGGTTGGTGAACTCATCGACCTGCTGGCGAACGTCATCCAGTGCGATGATGGGATCGGTGCCCTCATTGAACTCAAGCGTCAGGCTCGACACGCCCTGGGCGGAGGTGGAGCTCATGCGCTTGAGCCCCTCCACGCTCTTCAGGCGCTGCTCGAGTGGCACGGTAATGCCTTCTTCGACGTCTTCCGCCGAGGCACCGCTCCAGACCACCTGCACGCTGACCACATCCAGCGCAAAGGTCGGGAAGAACTGGATATTCATGCGCAGTAGCGCCAGGGACCCACCCAGCAGCATCATCAGCATGATCAGATTGGCCGCCACCTTGTGGTGGACGAAGAAACCGATGATGCCGCGGCGCCGACTCAAGGTGTCGACTCCTCGTCGCCGGCCGCTGCCGCCGAGGTGCCGTCGTCGACCAGCAAACCGTCCACGGCATTGGGCAGATGCGTCGTTACCACCCGCTGTCCGGAGGCCAGCGCATCGCTTCTCACCAGTAGCCAGCGCTCTCCCGACGCCGTCATGGCCTCATCCGTTGCGCCTCCCTCCTGCTCGGCTGCCCTGGGCACCGTTTCCCCCAGCACGGTCACGCTCAGCCGCTCGAGCCGGTCGTCTTCATTGACCAGGTAGAGCGTATCGTTGCCGTAGAGGGTGCTGTAGGGCACGGCCAGCGTATTGGCCACCGGAGGCAATTCGAGCAGCACGGAAAGCATGCTGCCAGGGCGCACCAGACCGCCTTCGGCTGTGTTGGCGAAAGCCGGTGTTGAAAGGGCTTCGGTTGAAAGGGCTGTCGTCGCAAGCGTCGGTGCGACGGACAGTATCGCCTCGGTGCCGGCAGGGTCGCCCTCCCCGGCCAGCCGCTCAAGACGCAATGCCATGTCACGCTCGGGCACTCTGGCCCACAGCGGCTGCCCCTCGCGCAGCGCGCTAAGAATGTCGTCCTGATAGCGGTTGGGCACCCGAGCCCTCAACTCAAGCCCGGTCAACGGGTAAACGCTCAGCAAGTCGGCACCGCTGGCGACACGATCACCGGGAGCGGCTTCAATACGCGTAATCACGCCATCGAAGGGGGCCATGACACGGCTTCGCGCAGCGTCTCGCTCGGCGATTCCAAGGCCTGCGCGGGCACGCTCAAGCTGGGCCTGAAGGCGCTTGAGTCGAGTCGGATGCTCGTCGATCAGGCGCTGGCGGTTGGCCACAGTCAGCCGCGCCTGGTCCTCGCCATCGCGGGCATCATCGAGCTCAGACTGGGAAAGGAGGTTGCGCGAGGCCAGTGATTGGGCCCGCTCGAGGCGTCGCTGGGCATTGTCGAGTATCGCCTGCTCGCGACGCAGTGCCTGCTGATCGTTGGCATAGCCGATCTGTTCGCTCTCTAGCTGCGCTTCGAGATCGGCGACCTCGGCACGGGCCTGGGTGAGCGGCGGCTGCACATCCGCCTCGTCAAGCGCCACCAAGAGCTCACCTTCGGCTACGCGCTGGCCATCATGCACCGGCCGCATCGCCACTCGGGCTGCCAAAGGCGCGGTCACGGTGATCAAATCAGGCGCCACCACGCTGCCATAAAGCGGCACCACTGGACGATGCGACTTCAGCTCGACGGGCATCGACGTCACGCGCCAGCTCCGCTCCTCCGCGGTCACCTCAGTTGGGGCCGGCGCCGTCATCTTCAGGTAGAGGAATACCAGTCCACCCAAGACCAGGATCAGCAAGGGAATGAATCGCTTGAACACGGGGCCCCCATCGAGCCGGCAATATCATCTGGTGATGATACAGCCTAATGCGCCTTCCCGCGCTGGGACAAAAGTGCGCAGCGGACAGGTGATCGACCAGGCTCGATGGGGGCTAAAGCTGTCGCAAATCAGAGGGGCCTGGTCAGTGCGACATCATTTCCTCGGCAACCTCGTCACCACTCATCTTCGACGGGTAGTAGGTCGGCCAATTCGTGACCTCGTTGAGTAGCGCCTCGCGATCATCTCCCCAATACAGATGGAAATGTCCGGCTTGGGTGGGAAAGATGCTGTGATCACTGAACTGGATAAAGTCGGGAAGCCCGGGATTGGCATTTGCCGCGTCATCTTCGAGTTCAAAGACATACCTCACTCCCCGATTGCCGGCCTTGTAGGTCAAGACCTCATAGCCATCATAGTCATAGGTGCCGGTTACCGCGTCGTCGCCGCGATAGAAGCTCACCGTATCGCCTTGAATGACGATACGCTCGACCTGCGTTTGATAGCCCGTCTCGTAGTACTCCTTATATGCCTGCGCGGTTTTATCGTCTGCTCGCGCTGCCTTATAAGCAAAGACCCGGTCGAGCACCCCACTTTGCAGGAACGGGTAAACGGATTGCCAGTCTCCTTCCCAATCCGCAAGCGATCGATCTTTTATCTGGCTGTCCTGAAAATACCCAGCATAGATATCTTCATCGTGCTCATGGTGGTGGCCATGTGCATGGCTATTTTGCTGCTCATCATCGTGGTGATGCTGATGACTGTGATCATGGTGATCGTCGTGATGATGCTGATGCCCGCCGTGGTCGTGCTGAGACGCCTGTGCACTCTGCAGCACTGCCAGTGTCAGCACACCGAAAGTGAAAGCACGGCTGGTATGTGCGAATAGGAAACGCATCGTGGAACTCGCTATGTCTGTTGAGTAGGAAAACGAATCACCAACATTATGTTATAACGTATCATAAATCAATCACTACCCATTCGCTCCGGGCCATACCTGCCGCGGCAGCCTGGTACCGTTCTCAGGGACTTGCCTTGATGTACGTCAAGGCGGCCATGAACGCCTCATACCATCCTAAGTAAGTGGTCGTTGGCGGCCGCTCATCGGCTGTTTCTTTTCATTTAAGGAGGATGCGTCATGAAGGCTCTGGTATTCCATGGTCCCGGCAAGCGTCGCTGGGAAGACAAGCCGCGCCCGACGCTAATCAATCCGACGGACGCTGTGGTACGCATCACCCATACCACTATCTGCGGCACCGATTTGCATATCTTGAAGGGCGATGTCCCTGCGGTCACGGAAGGCCGCATCCTGGGGCATGAAGGCGTAGGGGTGGTCGAAGAGGTCGGTGAAGGAGTGAGCAATATCCAGGTTGGCGACGAAGTGCTGATCTCCTGCATCACCTCCTGCGGGCGCTGCGATTATTGCAAGCGCGGTGTCTATTCCCACTGCCGAGACGGCGGCTGGATACTCGGCCACTTGATTGATGGCACCCAGGCTGAGTACGTGCGTATTCCACACGCAGATAACAGCCTCTATCCGCTACCCAAGGAGATCGATCGCGCGGCGGCGGTGATGCTCAGCGACATCCTGCCGACCGGGCACGAAATTGGCGCGCTGAACGGCGAGGTCACGCTCGGCGACACCGTCGCCATCGTCGGCGCTGGCCCTATCGGCCTGGCAGCACTGATGACCTCGCAGTTCTACTCTCCCGCGCGAATCATCATGATCGATCCCGATGAGAACCGTCTGGCGATGGCAAAGCAACTCGGCGCCACCGACATCATTGCCCAGGACCCGATAGAAGCCATTGAAAAGCTCACCGGGGGCGAAGGCGTAGATGTCGCCATGGAAGCGGTGGGGATTCCCGAGGCGTTTGATGTCTGCCAGCGCATCGTTCGTGCAGGCGGGCATATCGCCAATATTGGCGTGCATGGCAAGAGCGTCGACCTCAGGCTGCAAGATCTGTGGATCAAGAACATTACCCTGCGAACGGGTCTTGTCAACACCGACAGCATTCCAGTACTGATGAGAGTCGTCGAAAGCGGCAGAGTCGAGCCCGCAGGGCTGGTGACTCATCGCTTCAAGCTCGACGAGATCGAAAAGGCCTACGATATCTTTGGCGAAGCGGCAAAAGAACAGGCTATCAAGATGCTGCTGACCGTCGAATGAACGCCTAGTGGCAGGGCGCAGGCGCGACGAAGGTGGCGCTCGCGCCCACTCCTGTTGATGGAAAAAAGTGGGGAGTGCTCACCCTATAGCTGTTTACGCCAGCGTTCCTCGACCGTCTCTAACTCAGCCGGACCGTAACGAGCGGCAGCTTGGCCACTATGGTAGGCCCAGAGCTGATCACCACAGTCGTAATGCCACCATTCACTAGGCAGATTGGTGAAGCCTTGGGCCGCCATCGCGTTATACAGCAACCGGCGATTGTCTCTGGCGACACGCTGTCGCTCGGTGGGGGCCTCGAGTTCTTCCAACGACACGGTATGCGATTCGCTCACCGCCTCATCGAACAAGGTGCCCATATCGAGCAAGAGACCATCAGCGTCGCACAGCGTGACATCCACCGCCCCGCCGGTCAGATGAGGGCTGGGAGCCTCCTGGCTGCGGCTGGGTACCGACACGAACTCGCGCGTGCGAACCGTCAGATCAACCTCGCTCAAGTCGCTGCGATGGGCTCGCAGTGACTCGTAGAGGGTATCGAACAGGTATTGCTGGACCCGCCAGGGTCGCCAGCCATCCAGCACCACCAGCCCCATGCCGTCGGGAAGAGAGCGTGCCACCTTCAGCAGACGACGATAGGTCGTCTCCCTGACGTAGCACTCATCGACAGAGCCAGGCACTCCTTGCTTGGCATATACCGGAAATACCTTGATGGGCAGCGGTGCCAGACCGAGCGGCACCAATGGCTCATCACTCTCATGGATGGGAATCTGGCTCACTTTGGACCAGTCAGGCTCCCTCACATGGGGGATAGGCGTAGCGAAGGACCTAGTTGCGCCTTCTTTCAATGTTGGCATCGTTCTTTACCCCAAGACCGTCGGTAACCAGAGCGTCAGCGACGGAAACACAATTAAAACCAGCAGCACCAGAATGGCCATGAGCACAAACGGCCAGATCGTTCGAAACAGCGACACGATTTCCAGCCGGCTAACGGCGGCAGCTACATACACGCACGCCCCCATCGGCGGTGTAATCAAGGCGATGGTGATATTGAGCGTAATGATGATCCCCAGGTGCACCGGATCGATACCTGCCATCATGGCAACCGGGGAGAAGATCGGCGTCAACAGCATCAGGGCCGATACCTCTTCCATGAACATACCGGTCACGAAGGTGATACCGCTGAGCATCAGCAGAATCACGATGGGGTCTGAAATGTAGGGCGTGAGCAACTCGACAAACTGAGTCGGCACCTGAGCATAAGACAGCAGCCAGCTTATCGTCGCCGATGCCGCCATGATCAAAAAGATCGCCGAGGTGAGACGCGTGGTTTCGACGATCGCCTGCCAGAAATCGCGCAGCTTAAGATTACCCAGCACCATGCCGCAGAGCGCCACATAGAGTGCAGTGAGTGCACCCGACTCGGTCGGCGTGACAAACCCCATGACGATACCCGCCACGATGATGAAGGGCGCGACCAATGCCGGGAGAGCCCCCAATGTCGCCACTCCAAGCGCTCGTGCTGATGGCAAACCGCCTTGCTTGGGCATGTCGTGTCGCCAGGCATACCAAGCGTTCATCGCCATGAAGGCAACGCCGAGAATAAGCCCAGGGATCACCCCCGCCAGGAAGAGGTCGCCCACCGAGGTGTTGGTGAGAGAGGCATAGAGAATCATGAAGATACTGGGTGGGATGATCGGCCCGATCAAGGAGCTACCGGCGGTCAAGCCGGCCGCGAATGCGGTCGAATAGCCATCCTTGCGCATCGCTGGCACGAGCAATGAACCGAGCGCTGAGGTATCCGCAACGGCAGAACCGTTCACACCGGCGAAAAACACACTTGAGACGACATTGACGTGCCCCATTCCTCCGCGGAAATGGCCAACCAGTAAACGCGCCAACCCCATCAATCGATCGGTCAGGCGACTGGCATTCATCAGATTACCCGCAAGGATGAACAACGGAATTGCCATCAGGGAGAACACGTTGATACCGCTGAAGAATTGCTGCGGCATCATGCGCGGTACCATGCTGAAATCAATGAACAGGAAGCCGACCAAGGCGGTCGTCAGCAAGGCAATGAAAAGCGGCAGCCCCAATAGCACATGAACCAGGAAGACCCCCAACATGGTGAGTGTCATTCGACTTCCTCCGCGATTGTCTTGAGCGGTGCAGGGCCATAAAGCAGTGCCTGCCAGGCAAGCAGGGCAAAGCCAGCCGGGACGGACAACATCGGAATGGTGCGGCTGATCCCCAACCCCGAGCTGGTAAACATCGATACTGACATCGCATAGCGGTAGCTAACCACGGCACCGCCAATGGCCAGCATGAGTGTCAGCAGCCATTGGTAGACGTTCAGAAGCCGGCATAATCCTGATGGAAGAAGGCGCTCGATAAGCGCCACGCGCATGTGTCCACCTTCGACCCAGACGGCCCCCATGGCCAGTAACACACTGGCGATAATGAGGTACCGTGCAAGCTCGTCGGTCCATATCGGTGCGCCACCCGCGATATAGCGCATGAAGACGCCGAAGAGAATGGCCAGCAGGTCGATGAGCAGCAGACTACTGGCAAGCCACAGAGTGGCCTTCTGGCTGACCAGAAGGCTCCGAGAGCGTAGAGATAACATAGGAGTAAGAGCCCCAACTGCAACGGGCAGAGAATGCCGCTCTCTGCCCGCGAGTGTGATGTCGAACTGCGCCGCTCATGAAGCGGCGCCACATTGCTTACTTGCCGAGATCACTCATGCCGGCATCTTCGAGCGCCATATCGACCCACTTTTGTTCGATACCCTGCTCGGAGAGCCACTCTAAGTACGCTGGCTGTCCCTGTTCCCGGAAGGCATTGAGCTCTTCTTCCGTGGGGCGGATCACTTCCATGCCCTGCTCTTCTAGATAGGCGATACGCTCATCGACTTTGGCTTGATTTTGCTCGCGCGCCATGGTGTTGGCTTCGGCCACCGCCTCCATGAAGTTGGCTCGCATCCCCTCATCCCAACCGTCGATCATGGCGCCATTACCTACCAGGAATTGGTCGGAATACTGAATGTTCGCCAACGTCAGGTAATCCTGCACTTCGTATAGGCTGCCGAGGATGATATACATCGGCGGGTTCATCTGACCGTCTGCGACACCGGTCTTGAGGGCCATATAGACTTCGGTCCAGGGTATTGGAGTACCGGACGCGCCGAAGGCCTCATAGAGCGCCACCTGGCTTGGGTCCATTGCCCGGAAGCGCAGGCCGTCGAAATCAGCAGGCGAAGAAATGGGTTTTTTATCGTTGGTGAACGCCAGGAAGCCCCCCTCCTCGACCACAGCCAGCAACTCCGCGCCAGTGCGTTCGCGAAGCGCCGTTTCTACATTGCTCCAATACTGGCCTTCGTCAAAGAAAGTGCGCGCCGATGCGAAATCATCGAACAAGAAAGGAATGGCGCTGACGAAAATCTCCGGAACCACCGGCGACATGCCCGCAAAAGAGGCAATGTTGAGGCTCGGCGAGTTCATCACCTGCTCCATGCGCTCCTGCTCTTCACCCAGCATGCTATTGGGATAGAGTTTCAGCTCGATTTCGCCATCAGTTTTCTCGGCGACCAGCTCTTTCAGGTTGGTGGCAAAGGCATGGACGGCGTTCTTGTCAGCGTCCGGCGCACCGTTATAGCTAAGATTGACCGTGGTGGCCGCTTGGGCACTAGTGGCGAGAGATGCCATCACGCAGGCTGAAGCAAGAGTGTTAAGCGCAAATTTCCGAGACAGGTCCATACCGAACTCCTCAGTGAAGTGTCTTGTGTAGTTATGTGGTCGGCTCACCCATGTGGCCTTGCATGTCAGGCTATGGTTGCCTCTGTTGCCTTTGCAATAGACCCCGCGTTGTTTTTATGACAACAGGCGCGGCGCATCGCTGTTGAAAAAGCGCATGCCACGTCGTAAATGCTCCAGGCATGCTTCTGCCGATACCGTCAACGCACGGCCCTGCCGACTGACGATCTGTGCTGTTGCGCCGTTCAGAGCCGGGTGCGCCATTTCCAGAATGCCGATTTCCGCATCATCGAGCGCATCGATGACGGTAAGCTGCGGCATGAAGGTGACGCCGATCCCCGACACCACGAAATTCCTGAGCACCGCCACCGAGTTGGTGTGCAGCCTCGCCCGTAAGGAAATCCGCTCTTGATGAGCGACGGCGTTGACCAGATGGCGCATACCGAAGGGGTGATTCATCAGCCCCAAGGGATATCCTTCAATATCTTGCAGAAACACTTGCCGCCTCAGCGCCATCAGCGGGTGACCCGCAGGCACGATCAGGTCGAGTGGATGCTTGGTTTCAACGTGACAGACCAGTTGCGCGTCGACGGGTGGGGCGTAAAGCAAGGCGAAATCCACATGCCCCTGGGTGACCAGGTCTATCGCCTCGTCCATTCCCGCCATGGTGACGTCGAGCTCGATACCGGGGTAAGCCGTCATGAAGGACTCCAGCGGCTCGGAAACGAGGTCAGCGATGAAACCCTCTCCCACCGCGATAGCCACTTGCCCACTGACTAACCCCTGTAGCTTTTGAAGCTTCGATAGCACCGCCTTCTCGGCAGACATCTGGCCTTGAAAGTGATCGACTAGGAACTGACCTGACTCTGTCACCTGAACACCAGACGAGTGGCGATGGAGAAGCGCCACGCCGAGGGACTCCTCAAGTGCTTTGATCTGACGGCTGACCACCGATACATCGATGTTCAGGTGATCGGCGGCTCGTCGGAATGACCCTCTTCGCACGACTTCACTTAGATACGCTAATGCGCGCTGATTCAACATGGGGAGTAAGGTTACCTAAGGTGTGAATTAACAATCGCGGATGGTTCATCTCATCCATTGTTTGCCACCTGGTTAGCGCGAGGTAGGGCCCGGCAAACCTGTCCGGTATACCCCATAATCATGAGCCGCCCAAATCCGCAGAATCGCTGGTGGCATTATTCCAGGGCGGTCGGAACCGGCATTCTGCACCTGGGGAACACCCTGCTATCAATTCAAATGCGGCCCTGGTCTCGCCTTACGGAACGAGACTTTGCCCACAAGACCTGGCCCACGAGACTCTTCCCACGAAACTGTGCCCGGTAGCGCGCCCGCACAAAAGAAGGGGCCTGCCCCTGATGGATGCAAGCCCCTGATGATGGTCACCCGGTCGTCATCGCAAATCGGCGTATCAGGCCACCCTCAGGCCAAGGATTTCTCGGGCCTGCTGCCAGGTGGCGACCGGACGCTCATATCGATCGCAAAGGGACACGGTACGCTCGACCAGTGCGGCATTGGAGGGCGCCAAGGAGTCACGGTCGAGGCGCATATTGTCCTCGAGCCCTGTGCGAGTGTGCCCGCCGGCGGCGATGGACCACTCGTTGAGCAGCAACTGATTGGCGCCGATGCCGGCACCACACCATTGGGCATCCGGAGCGAGCCGATTCAAGGTTTCCACATAGAAATCGAAGGTCGGCTTGTCTACCGGCATGGCGTTCTTGACCCCCATCACGAACTGAACGTAGAGCGAGGGTTTGAGCTTGCCCTGTTTGGCTAGGTTCACCGCCTGATGAATATGCGACAGGTCGAATGCCTCGATCTCGGGCTTGATGTCGTACTTCAACATCTCGTCGGCGAGCCACTCCACAAGCTGCGGCGAGTTCTCGTAGACTCGAGTGGGGAAATTATTGGAACCCACCGCGAGGCTTGCCATGTCCGGCTTTAGCGACAGCATGGCGCCTCGCTCCTCGCCCGCCCCAGAGCGCCCGCCAGTGGAGAGCTGGATGATCATCCCCGGGCAGTGCTTCTTGAGGCCTTCCATCAATCTGGCGAACTTCTCGGGGGCTGAAGTGGGTGTCTGATCGTCATTGCGAACATGGCAATGAACAATACTGGCCCCGGCTTCGAAGGCTGCCTGAGTGCTCTCGACTTGCTCGTTGACTGTGACAGGAACCGCTGGATTGTTTTCCTTGCGGGGCAGGCTGCCGGTGATGGCCACGCAGATAATACAGGGATTGGTCATTTGACCTCGCTTACCCCGCAGCGCATTAGGGATGCGGGATGATGTGGCGTCTAGGCCGCTCGCAAAATGGCAAGCAGCGTCTCGGCGAACTGCGTAGGTGTCTCAACGGAAGGCACGTGGCTCACGCCCTCGAAGATCTCCAGCGGAGCGCCATCAAGCTCGACTGCCAAGGCCTCTAGCGTCGACGGCGGAGTCGCCATATCTTCGCTGCCGCCAAGCAGTTGCACTTTCACTTCCTTATTGGAAAGCTTGCCCTTGAAGTCGTCGCGACCCAGCATCTCGCAGAGCTTGGCGTAGGAATCGTCGTCGCTACGGCCCATCTGTATGCACCAGCCGTCCTTGAGTGCCGGCTCGGCCTTGAAGCAGGTCGGAGCGAACCAACGCGGTACGATTTCCTCGGACATGGCCGCCAGGCCTTCCTGACGGACTCGGCCGGCCCGGGTATTCCAGAGCTCGGCGTTGCCAATCACGGCCCCCGTGTTGGTCAGAGTGGCAGATAGCAGCCGCTCGCCGTGCTGGCTGATCAATTGCTGGCCCACCACACCACCAATAGAAGTTCCAGCAAAGTGGAACCGATCAACGCCAGCCTGGTCGGCCAGGGCCAGTGCCTGGCCCGCCAGATCGGCCGGCGTAATCGGGCCCTCTCCCCAGGCTTCACTGGCGCCGTGGCCAGGCAGATCCCACGTCAGCACCCGGTAATGCGGTAGCAGCGCGGGCAGGACCTCGTCCCAAACCGCCTGACTCATGCCCAGCGGATGAGCCAAGATCACCAGCGGATTGGCCTCAGCGCCCAGTAATCGGTACGCCACGCTGCGGCCGTGAATGTTCAGAAATACCATATCAACCTCTTCGTTCGTTGCCGCGAAAGCCGCTGTCGGGTTCTGACGCCAGGCTTCTGTATCGCGCGCCGGGGATTCTCAGGCTCGCTCGATAAGGGTCGCGATACCCTGCCCAACACCCACGCACATGGTGCACAGAGCATAGCGCTTGCCGCTTTTCTGCAGCTCGTGGGCAGCGGTCATCATCAGGCGAGCGCCGGACATGCCCAGCGGGTGCCCCAGCGCAATGGCGCCACCGTTGGGATTGACTCGCGGATCGTCGTCCTTGAGCCCCAAATCACGCATGCAGGCCAGTGCTTGAGCGGCAAAGGCCTCGTTCAATTCGATCACATCGATGTCGTCGATCGAGATCCCGGTGCGCTCGAGCAGCTTGTTCACCGCCGGCACCGGGCCATAGCCCATGATTCTCGGCTCGACACCGGCAGTGGCCATGCCCAGAATCTTCGCCATGGGCGTGAGGCCATGCTGCTCAACGGCCGCCGCGCTTGCCACCAACATGGCGGCGGCGCCGTCATTGACCCCCGAGGCGTTACCGGCGGTCACGCTTCCTCCCTCGCGGAAGGGAGTGGGCAGGCTTGCTAGCTTCTCGAGGCAGGTCTCACGAAGGTGCTCGTCTTGGTCAAAGATCAGCGGCGCCAGCTTGCGCCGCGGGATCTCAATGGCGGTGATTTCCTCGGCAAAGCGGCCCGACTGCTGAGCGGCGGCGGCTTTTCGTTGGGAGCGCAGGGCAAAGGCGTCCTGGTCCTCGCGGGCGATCTTGAACTGCTCAGCCACGTTCTCCGCAGTCTCGGGCATGGAGTCCACGCCATAGGCCTTCTTCATCAACGGATTGATGAAGCGCCAACCGATGGTGGTGTCCTCGATCTGCTGGCCGCGGGAGAAGGCGCTGTCGGCCTTGCCCATCACGTAGGGCGCCCGGGACATCGACTCCACGCCACCGGCCAGCGCCAGCTCCATCTCGCCGGCCTTGATGGCACGAAAGGCGGTGCCCACCGCGTCCATGCCGGAGCCGCACAGGCGATTCAACGTGGTGCCAGGTATGGACACCGGCAGGCCGGCCAGCAACAGCGCCATACGTGCCACGCTGCGGTTGTCCTCCCCAGCCTGGTTGGCACAGCCCATGAACACATCGTCGATCGCCGCCGGGTCGAGCCCGGGGGCCTCAGCCAGCACCGCCCTGAAGAGGCTGGCCGCCAGATCGTCGGGGCGAACGCTTGCCAGGGTGCCGCCGAAGCGACCGACGGCACTGCGGCGGGGGTGGCAGAGGAATACGTCGCTCATGATTTAGGCTCCTGAAATTCGCCGCTAGAACGCGGCGAGCGATGGTCAGACAAGTCGAGAGACAGCGAAAAAGCGGAGTTTACAAATGGGTAAATGAGCATTTTGAACTGCCTCTCAACGCCGTATGGCCAAGCGCAGACCGTTATAGCGTAAATTTACTCGCCGGCGTGCTGGCGTTCGGTTCTGTTCTTCAAATCCCGCAGGATCCTGAGTTCGTGCTCGGCGGGCAGCGGGGTGCTCTCGAGTTCATCGGCGAAGCGAATCTCCCAGCCGGTCGCCTCGGTCACATCCTCGCGACTCACGCCAGGATGCAGCGACACCACGGTGAGCTCCTTGGTCTCGGGGTCGGGCTTCATCACACACAGGTCGGTAATGACGCGGGTGGGTCCCTTGCCAATATTCGGCACGCCATCGCGCCCTTTACCGTCGCGGCCGAAGCCCAGGGTCGTCACGAAGTCCACGTCCTTCACGAAGGCACGCTTGGAGTGTTTCAGGGTAATGAAGACCTCCCCCGCATTGGTGGCAATCTCTGGCGCACCGCCACCACCCGGCAAACGCACCTTGGGCGCCTGATAGTCGCCAATCAGGGTGGTATTGAGGTTAGCGAAGCGATCGATCTGGGCGGTCCCCAGGAAGCCCACATTGACCTTGCCGCCCTGCAACCAGTAGCGGAACATCTCCGGCACGGAGACAGTGGTCAGCGCCGACTCGCAAAGCTCGCCGTCGCCGATGGACAGTGGCAGGACGTCGGGCTTCGTCTGGAGGGTTCCGGACTCATAGATCAGTACCACGCCCGGAGCATGGGTCAGGCGCGCCAGGTTGGCGGCCTCACTAGGCAAGCCAATGCCGACGAAGCAGGTCATGCCATTTTCCAGGGCGCGAGCTGCGGTGACCGTCATCATCTCCGCGGAGGTATATTCCTGGCTCATGTCTAGCGTACTCATCAGGCATCCTCCCTTTGGTTCATCACGTTCTCGTCGATCCACCGGCTAAAGACGTCACGATCACGCGCGATGGCATCCCACTCCTTGTAGAAGCGATTGTTGCGCGGATAGTAGCCATGGGTATAAGACGGCAAGGCACCCTTCTCCACCACGGCAACAGCATCGATAGCCCAACCGGGGATCACGCAGGCGTTGGGATGCGCATCCAGGTCATCGACGATCTCTTCGACGGTGACGATGCTGCGCGTGGCGGCCAATACGGCCTCCTTCTGCACCCCGACAATGCCTTCCACCAGCACGTTGCCGGCACGGTCGGCCTTCTGGGCGTGCACTACTGACACATCGGGACGAATCGACGGCACCGCTGCCAGGCGCTCCCCGGTAAAGGGACATTCGATGAACTTGATCTGGTCATTAACGCTGGGTAATTCGCTGCCCACGTAGCCGCGCAGCACGGCCAGAGGCAGGCCGGCGGCGCCGGCTTCAAAGGCACATGCCATCGCGGCGTGGCTGTGCTCGAGAATATCGATATGACGTGGCCATCCCTTCTCCACTGCATCGCGCAGGCGATGCAGTGAGCCGACGCCTGGGTTACCCCCCCAAGAGAAGATCACCTTCTTGGCACAGCCCGCGCCGATCAGTTGATCGTAGATCAAATCAGGGGTCATACGGATCAGGGTTAGATCCTGTTTGCGCTGACGGATCACCTCATGACCCGCGGCAAACGGGATCAGATGTGTAAAGCCTTCCATGGCCACGGTGGCGCCGTCCTCGACGTATTGCGCGATCGCGTCATGCAGGCTAAGAAACTCGGCCATCGGAATGTACCTCTCTGGTGGTGAACTCGAGGACCCTTCACATGAAGCAGTCGACTCAAGTTCGCTATGCGCACACAAGTTTGCTTTACGAACAAATCTAGCGCCAATGCCCGTAAGCGTCAAACGCAGAGAGACATCGCCCAGCCCATTAAGACCGAATAGCTTGAGATAACCCACTACCAACACAGGGGTTTCATTCTGGGCAAGATGGGAGTAGCGCGACCAAAGTCTAATCTCGGCGAGAATAACGACTGACAGCAGGAAGGATAGAAATGTTCGCCAAGCGAACAAATATGCTAGATTTGGGCGATAGTCAGTATCCGCTGACACCACCATCAGGCAGAGGGAAACGGGATGCAGGAAGATGTGATAAGCCCGGACGATCGCGACTTCGTCACGGCACTGGCTAGCGGAATAGAGGTGATCCTCGCCTTCGATGAGACCTCCCCTCGCATGACCTTGAGCGAGGTGGCCACCAAGACGGGCATGAACCGGGCTCGGGCCCGGCGCTTTCTTTTGACGCTCCATGCGCTGGGCTATGTGCGCAAGCAGCACCGCCACTTCGAGCTCGCCCCCAAAGTACTAAACCTCGGCTATGCGTTTCTTTCCGCCAATAACTATCGCAGCGTGATTCAGCAGATTCTCGAGGACATCACCACCGAGTGTGGCGAATCCTCATCGCTTGGCGTGCTAGACGGTGACGACGTCACCTATGTGGCACGCTCCTCGTCCAGGCACCGGCTCATGGCCATCACGCTCTCGGTGGGTACGCGCCTGCCGGCGGCTCATACTTCCATGGGACGGGTTCTACTAGCCCAATTGCCGGATGCCGACCTTGATGCCTTTCTGATGCGGGTGGCGCTCGAACCTCACACCGACAAGTCGATCACCGACAAGGCCGAACTCAAACGCCGCATCCTCGACGTGCGCAAGCAGGGTTACGCCATCGCCGACCAGGAACTCGACTCCGGATTGCGTTCAGTGGCCGTGCCAGCCTTCGATGCCAACGACCGACTGCTGGGCGCAATCAACATCAGTACCAATGCAGCCCGCATCGACTATGACACCCTGATTCGAGAGTACCTGCCCCTGCTGCAGGAGAAAGCCCGGCAAATACACGCCAGCGTCAGCTGACGCTTGGCTGCCGCCCAACCCATCAATCAGCCACTAGCCGATCGGCTTACTTGCTGACAAGGAGGCTTAAAGTCTGACCGCCGACACCAGTCGATACTCCCTTGTCAGAGGCCATCACCGCGGGTAGGCCGTTCCGACTTGGCGGGCGAGGAAAGGCCCAATACCTCACGAGTAAAATGCCATTTCTATCGAACCGTTCTTGATTGAAAGCCGGAGAACTCTCCGGACATTTCCCAAACGCCCTAGTAGCCGTTATTGCCCCCTTCTCTTTGCCAATCTGCGCCTTTCTATTTATTAGATAGGCCGCACACATCGCGACGCCTTCAGAAACATCCAATCTGGTCAAATTGGCCGTGGAGGCAACTGTCATTGGCAGGCTGGCCTGCTGACAATGCGAGTCAGCAAGGAATTACAACGTACCGCTCACGCTACAGCTCGCGTTATCAGAACTCCTTGTACACAAAGGCTCCATACGCCATGACAAAAGGCCTAGCGGCGATATGGAGAGACTCGCAACAAGACTTCCGAGGTAACACCATGGACAAGACTCGACTTGAAGGAAAAAATTGCCTGATCACAGGGGCTGCGCGTGGCATGGGGGCGGCGGTTGCTGAACATTATGCGGAACAAGGCGCCAATGTGTGCGTGGCGGACCTCAACATCGACGGGTGCAATGAGGTCGTGGCACGCATCAAGGAAAAGGGTGGCAAAGCCATCGCCGTGAAGCTGAACGTCACCGAGCGTGACCAGATGCAGGCCGCCGTCAAGGCCACCGTCGATGCCTTTGGCAGCCTTAACGTCATGGTCAACAATGCTGGCATCAACAAGCCGCTGATGTTCTTGGATATCACAGAAGAGAACTGGCACCAGATCATGGACGTCAATGCCCTGGGTTGCCTGATCGGCATGCAGGAAGCTGGCAAGCAAATGATCGAGCAAGGCAAGGAAAACGGCCCCTACAAGATCATCAATGTCGGCTCCATTCTCTCTCGTCAAGCCTTCGACGATGTCGTGCCCTATGCCTGTAGTAAGCATGCCGTACTGGCGATGATCAACGGCGGCGCCAAGGCGCTGGTGGATCACAATATCACCGTGAACGGCTATGGCCCCGGGGTCGTGCGTACTGAGCTATGGGAGCAGCTGGACAAGGACCTGGTCAGCATCGGCAAGTTCGATAAGCAGGGCCAGTCCATGGACGAGCTTGCCGAGAAGATGATCCTTATGAAGCGCTATTCCTATCCCGAAGATGTCGTCGGCACCGCTTCCTTCCTCGCAAGCCCGGAGTCGGACTATATGACCGGCCAACTGCTGATGATCGACGGTGGCATGATCATGCAGTGATGCTCCCGGCAACCCGACGATAGGCTCAGTAGTATCCCCTGTCGCGCATCAGTCGGTCGGCCCTGTCCTGTGCCATGGACAGGGCCTTTTTGATGGAACGGCGACCGTCGAGCATGTCGAATAGCTCATGCCCGGCAATGCCGATCAAATCGGTTATTCCCGGTACCGGGGGACGTGGCCAGGCCTGGAGAACATCCTTGCGTGCCATCCCGTCCACCACATCGATAAGCGGTGACAAGGATGAAACCTCAGGGTCACGACTGACACTAAAGCGCGGTGTGACCAGGCTGCCGTTCATGATGTAGAGCTTCGACAGACCGGCAGACGTCAGCGTTTTCAGGGCGCTCCAGGCCGCTTCCTCACGTTCCTTGGACAGATTGGACGGGATGGCCAGCGCATAGCCGCCGATCGGGGTGATAGGAGCGCCATGATTGCCGACCGGATGGGGAAGGTAGCCGGTGTTGCCCCAAGCCGGCGACTGCTGGTTGAGCTCGAACAAGGGAGCCAGCAAGGTGTAATTGTAGGCCATGCAGGACTCGCCCGACGCATAGGACTTGGCGCGCTCATACCAGCTCATGTTGAGGATGTTCGGTGGCGAATACTTCAGTATATCCAGCATGTATTCACAGGCACGAAAGGCCGCATCCGACTGGAACATCGGCCGATACTCTTCCCCTGACACGTGCTGGAAGTCATAGCCGTTCCGCGTGCTTCGCAGGTTGATGATCGGCTGGCCATATTTCGCCATCAGGAAGGCAAACGTATGACCCAGCGGCGTACCCCGGGCAGCGTTCCAGGCGATGCCGTAGCGGCCCTTGCCAGGATCGTGCAGTCGCCTGGCAACCTTGATCAGTTCTTCGGTGGTCGTCGGGGGAGCCAGGTGTTCTCGTTCGAAGATATCCTTTCGATAGCACAGCAGCTCTGGCGTCGTCTGAACCGGAATGCCGTACTGCTTGCCGGCATACTGCGAGCTCTTGATGGCCATGGGGTGGAAATCGGACAGGTCATGGCCATCCCGCGCCAGCAGACTGTCTAGTGGAAGCAGCATGTCCTGGGACGCCAACTCCCCGAACCATGGCAGGTCACAGGCGATGACGTCGTATCGGGACTTCGCTAGGCGCGCATTGGCGAGTATCTCCGAGCGTAGCCCATCGATGGACTTCGCCTTGTTCTTGATATCCACCCCAAAGACCGCCTCCAGTTGTCGTTTGAGATTGTGCATGGCCATGAACGTCGGGTCGGCATGGACCAATACACGCAGCCCCCCTTTAAGCTCTAGGCGGTGCGAGAGCACGGCGGGCGGCGGTATGACAGCGGAGGTCTCGTCGAGCTTGCCCAACAATATTCGCCGGTCCTGGCCGGAGCCGGCATCCGCTCCAAAGGTTGCTCCCAGCAAGGACTTGATCCGAACGGCATAGGCTTCCCACTCGTCGATCAGTGCCGCAGAGGGATGGAGTGACACTGTCTTTCCCGACTTGGTCCGCGGGCGCGAGACGATCAGGCCTCGCTTGAGGATACTCTCGATGCCTCGTTTGGCGGTGCCGTAGGACAGGCCAGAGGCATCGGCCAGCGAGGTCGGCGTCGTCAGCCTGCCCATCAGATGGTTACGCATGATGTGAGTCATCATGCGCATCTCCCGATAGCCATGGTTGATGGAGAGTGACTGCTCCGTTTCCTCCTCGATCTGCTCGATAAAGTCGATGAATCGCGCAAGCTCCGTATTGGAGAGCTTTGACATGGGTGTCTGGGGCAGCGTGTCGTAGGGCCCCTCCGGATGCCCCGTGACCGAATCATCGATCATTCTCACCTCAAACATATCAATGGACTTGGTATCGAAAGTACCTCTCACCTTCCCTCTCGGCAATCACCCGGCACCATCGACGATCAGCCGAATGCCCAGCAGGATTAGCAGGGTGAGAATGATCCGGAAAAATAGCTCTCCGCTAAGGCGCTTCTGGATCACGAGCCCCAGTCGTACCCCCAGCCAGGCGACGGGAATCATCAGCAGCGCCAGCGTCAGATTCTCGACATTGAGAAAGCCGAGCAAGCTGTATGGCACCAGCTTGACGAGATTGGCAGCGGCCAGAAAGACCACGGCGGTGCCCAGAAACGCTTCCTTGGATAGCTTGGATTGCAGCAGATAGAAGTTCAGCGGCGGCCCCCCTGCATGGGCAATAAAGCTGGTGAACCCGGCGATTCCCCCGCAGAGGCCGCCAATCCAGGCGGGCATCACGCGGCCACGGAATGGCTTGAGCAATCCCCAGAGACCAAACAGGATCGAGAAAACGCCCAGCAGCACCTTGAGCAAGTCGTCATCGAAGAAACCGTATGTCAGATACCCGATGGCCACACCCAGAACCGCCGGCGGAAACACCAGCCACAGTAGCGAATCGACGCGATATCGCCACCAGGCCCTCAAGCTGAACACATCCATGACGATCAACAGCGGTAGCATGACGGCGATGGCAAAGGCCGGGCTTGCCTTCAGCGAAATCAAGGGCACGGCCACCACCCCGACGCCCCCGGCAAATCCTGACTTCGATATGCCGGTGATCAGCACCGCTACCACCATCAGGGCAATGAACTGCCAGTCATACGGCATGTGACGCCTCGCGCTTTTCAAACAGGAATAAAAAAGGGCCGTGCAAACACGGCCCAGACGATGAGGGCTTGCTTCGGCGATCAGATGAACTCGCCGTCTACCCGCTCGGTCAGAGGAGCTGGCAGACCTCGTCGAACGCGAACCGGTCCTGGCGCGGGAAGAGCGCCGAGGCATCGCCATACCCCAGGTTGCAAAGGAAGTTGCTCTTCACCTTGCCATCGGAGAAGAACTCTTCATCCACGGCCGCATTGTTGAACCCGGACATCGGCCCGGCATCCAGTCCCAGCGCGCGAGCGGCCAGGATGAAATAGCCGCCCTGAATGGAGCTGTTGCGAAAGGCCGTGGTGTTGATGAAATCGGTCTTGCCCTCGAACAGTGACTTGGCATCCTTGTTGTGGGAGAACATGCGCGGCAGATGCTCGTAGAATGTGGTGTCGTAACCCAGCAAGGCCACCACCGGCGCCTTCATGGTCTTTTCCTGGTTGCCTGGCATCAGGGCCGGCTTGAGTCTTTCCTTGGCTTCCTGGCTCCTCAGAAACAGTATCCGAAGAGGCTGGCAATTCATCGAGGTCGGGCCGAAGTGCATCACTTCATAAAGCTCGCGAAGCTTGTCGTCGCTCACGTCCTTGTCCAGCCAGACGTTATGGGTCCTGGCAGCGGTAAACAGGGTCTCGATAGCATTCTGGTCAATGGCGGTCATGTGGCATACCTCTGGTAAAACAGTGGGTTATTGTGTGTCGCACTCTCAGCTTGCCTTCAAGCCGAAATCATATGTCAAATGGCGGAAGGGAACGTCCATCGAGCGTCCATCCGGTGCCTTGCCTGGCGGGAACAACTCATACTCCGTAACCAGGGAATCCTTGACGCCGAAAACGGCATCAGAATTGAGATAGGGGTCATTTTCGGCGAACACCTGAGTGACCAGGGTCTCGAAGCCCTCTGCCATCAGCATGAAGTGCACATGGGCGGGCCGGTAGGGATGTCGACCGGTGACCTCCAGCATCTTGCCGACGGGGCCGTCCGTCGGGATGGGATAAGGAGAAGGCGTCACCGTCCAGAAGGCATATCGCCCCTGATCGTCGGTGCTGAACCGGGCCCGCAGCGAGGCACTCTCGAGCTCCTTCTGGACGTCATAGTAGCCTTCGCTGTCTGACTGCCATACGTCGATGACGACATTGGCCAGGGGCTCTCCATGCTCATCGTGGACCCGCCCCTCAACGAAAAAAGGCTCGCCTTCGACATTCCAGTCGATGGATTCGCCTTGGGCGATCTCGGGCGGATCAGCGACATAGAAAGGCCCTAGCACGGTGCTTTCCGACACCATCGGGTCCGAGGTCTGGTGGTTGATGGCATCGACCAGCATCGTCACCCCCAGGGTATCGGAGAGCAGAATGAACTCCTGGCGCTGGTCGTCGCACATCTGGCCAGTGCGGGTGAGGAAGTCGATAGCCTGGGTCCACTCCTTCTCAGTGGGCTCCACCTCACGCAGGAAGGCGTGCAGGTGCGTCACCAGGCTGTTCAGAATTGTCTTGAGTCGCTCATCCTGGCAGCCGGAGAACTCCTCGATCACCGCCTCGGTGATGTTGTCTGCGTTCAGGTTGCGCATGGCGCTAGCCCCTCCTTGCGTCAGCGGCGGGCTCGATGGCCGGTAGTCCAGCGAGGCGCTCGGTATGATGCACCGTGGCAATATAGTCGTCTTCGCCATACCCCGTGCCGATCAAGGAGGTATAAGCCTCGCGCATCTGTGCGGCGAGAGGCACCGGTACGCCGGCGACATGAGCACAGCCGAGGATCAGGTCGAGATCCTTGGCCATCTGGGCGGCCGAAAAGGTCGAGGTGAAGTCTCGCTGACTCAGCGGCGGCACCTTGTACTGCACCATCGGCGAGCCCACCGCGCTGTCGGCAACCAGTTCGAGCATATCGTCCCAGCCGATATTGCCCTTGCGCGCCAGGGTCAGGGACTCGCCCAACATCCCGGCGCTGACCGCGATCATCAGATTGATCGCCAGCTTGGCATAGCGGCCCTGCTCCTCTTCACCGAGCCAGTACTGGGCCTTGGTGAAGCTCTGCATCACCGCAACGGCATCATCCAGCGCCTCGCGGGGGCCAGAGACCATGGCCGACAGGGTGCCGGCTTCGGCCGCCACCGGATTGCCCGACACCGGGCTGCGCAGATAGGCGATACCGCGTGCTTCGGCAGCCCGCGCCACTTGTGCGGACGCCTCGATACTCACGGTGCTGGTCTCGATCAGCGTGGTCCCCGGCGCCATCTTGCCGATCAGGTCTCCAGCCTCGAGGCAAAGCCCTAGCAAAGCCCGGTCATCGGGAATCGAGACCAGCACGAGGGAACAGCCGTCGATGGCACTGGCCAGGTCAGCATGCGGGGTGATGCCGGCCTGCTCGGCCAGCGCCATACGCTCGGCGCTGAGGTCGAAGCCATGAACCTCATGTCCTGCGGCAGCGATACGGGCCGCCATGGGCAGGCCGAGCTTGCCCAGGCCCACCCAGGCCACCTTGTGTATGGTTGTCATTTGGCTGTCTCCTCGTGTTGTTGCCGCGCCTGCAGCTCGGCATAGATGCGATGACCGGACGCCTCGAGTTCACGCAGACCGTCCTCGACATCGGCCACCAACCGGCCGTGTCGCTTGTGAAACTCCCCCGCCACCATGACGCTATCGACATTGGCGAGGCTCGCCTGCATGACGACGCTCGACACCGGGTCGCTGACCGGCTGCATGTTGAGCAGGTTGCTGTCCAGCAGCACGATGTCGGCTTGCTTGCCGGGGGTGAGACTGCCGATGCGGTCATCGAGGCCCAGCGCCCGCGCACCGTGGAGGGTGATCCATTCCAATGCCTCACGGGTGCGCACGGTAGAAGTGGCGGGAATGCTGCCCTGCTCTCGGCGCGAGGCGTCGTTGTCCAGCGAGCGCTGCATGCCCAGGGCCGCACGGGCCACGGCGAACATATCGCCCGAAATCACCGACTCGAGGTCCACCCCCAGCGACACGACGCCGCCATGGCGGCGAACATGGCCGGTGATCGGGAAGCCGTGTCCCTGGGTCATCTCGTTCTCGGGGGCGATCGAGAAGGTCACGCCCTGCTCGCAGAAGCGCGCGAGCTGGCCATCATCCAGGCTTTGGCCGTGCACGATGTTGATGTCAGGGCCCAGCAGCCCACGCTCCTCGATGACGTCCCAGCCACCGGGGCTCACGGCCTCGCCACCGCCCTGATGCATGGAGGCCACCAGGCCGAACTCCTTGGCGAGTTCGAAGTCGTGCAGCGAAACATCCAGGGTCGAGTAATGCGGCCCAAGGATGGCAAGGCCCAGGGTCACCCGCCCCTCCGGGTCCCCTAGTGGCCCAGCCAGCAGCCGCTCCACCTCACTGCGGGGATGAGGAATCTCGCTGAAATGCGGCTGGCCGGGTTTGGGGTCCGGCTTGGGCGAGCCGTGAAAGAAGACGGCGCGGATGCCCGACTCCTGCAACCCTCTGACGGCGGCATCGGTATGCTCGGGCGTGGGGTTGTTGTGACACCAGTCACCCAGCGTGGTGGCCCCGCAGTTGAGCTGGTTCAGCGCACCCAACCGCGTTGCGACATGGATGTCCTCGGGGGTGAACAGCGTCGCCAGGCCGCGATGCACATGGCCGAAATATTCGAGCAGCGTCCAGTTGGCGGCGACGCCGCGCAGGGCCGTCTGCCAGGTATGCATATGGGCATTGACCAGCCCCGGAATCAGGATGCCGCCGCGACAGTCGACGACCTCGGCATCCTCGGCGGAAAGATCGTGTCCCACGGCTAAAATGCGGTCGTTTTCCACCAGGACCTGGCCCGAGGTCAGATCCCCGATGGCCGGATCAAGGGTCAGCACGGTGGCATTGGTCAGCAATATCTTCATGCGTCGGTAGCCTCCAGGGTGTCGGGGCGACGACCGGCATAGGCATCATCCAGCAGTCGATTGATGCCATTGGCCTCGATCTCGCGGGGATTCCAGTAGGGATTGGCGGTGGCAATCTCCGTGGCACGGTCGATGTCAACCGCCTCCAGGCCAATGTCCCGCAGGGCAAGGGGTGCCCCCACGGACCGCGCCAGATCATAGAGCCCCGCGGCGGCATCTGCCGTGCCCAGCGCCCGGGCGATGCGCGCCATTGCTTCTGGGGCGGCTGCGGCGTTATAGGCCACGGCATGCGGCAGCACGATGGTGTGCGTTTCAGCATGAGGCAGGTCAAAGGAGCCGCCCAGGGTGTGGCAGAGCTTGTGATGCAGCGACATCCCCACCGAGCCAAGACAGGTGCCGCACAGCCAGGCGCCATAGAGCGCATCGGAGCGTGCCTCGGCGTCGTCGGGGGTACCGGCAATCGTCGGCAGGCTGCGCGCCAGGGCCGCGATGCCCTCCTCTGCCATCATCGAGACGATCGGGTTGCGATCCTTGGCATAGAGGGCTTCCACGGCATGGGCGATGGCATTGATCCCGCTGGTGCCCGACATGCCGATGGGTAGCCCGAGCGTCAGATCGACGTCGTAGATGACCGTTTCGGGCAGCACCTTCAAGGTCCGTTGGGTGGTCTTGAGGCCATCCTTCGTCTCGCCGAGGATCGGCGTCATCTCGGAGCCGGCGTAAGTGGTGGGAATGACGATCTGGGGCAGATCGGTGCGCAGGGCAATCGCCTTGCCGAGCCCGATGGTGGAACCACCGCCGATCGCCACGACGCCATCGGCACCAAACGAGGCAAGCTCACGCATTGCTTCCTCGGTGGTCTCCACCGGCGTGTGCATGCGGGCCCCGGCGAAGACGCCTGCCCCCAGCTGACCGAGCTGTTCCAGCACCTGGCGTGCCTGGCCTTCCTGCTCGGGCGTGGAAAGCACCAGCACCCGATGGCAACCCAGCGCCTTGACCTCTTCCGCCACCCCGGCCAGGGTGCCCTGGCCGAAGATGACCCGAGAAGGTAGGCCATTGTAGATAAACGGCATCATGATGTTGTCCTTGTTGATGGGATGAGCCACGGATCGGGCATCAGGCAGCTGGCTGATCGTCCGGCTTGCCGGCACTGGTCACGTACTGCCCGGTGATGGCCTGCACCAGCGCATCCTCGGAAACGGCATCGCCGTCGAATTCGGCGGTCACCTTGCCGTCGTACATGGCGATGATGCGATTGCTGACGCCCAGCACCTCGGGCATCTCCGAGGAGATCACCAGCACCGCATAGCCGGTTCTGGCCAGTTCCTTGATCAGGGCATGGATTTCCGACTTGGAACCCACGTCGATGCCGCGGGTCGGCTCATCGAGGATCAACAGCTTAGGTTGGGTATGTAGCCACTTGCCGATGACGATCTTCTGCTGGTTGCCGCCGCTGAGGTTGCCCACCTTCTGCCGCCAGCCGGGCGTCTTGATTTTCATCGCCTGCTGATACTTGTCGTAGACCGTCTTCTCGGCAGCGGGCCTCATGAACCCGTTCTTGGAGACGGTCTCGAGGCCCGCCAGGGTCATGTTGTCGCGACAGTTCATCCCCAGTATCAGCCCCTGATCCTTGCGGTCCTCCGGCACTAGCGCGATTCCCTGGGCGACCGCCTCATGGGAAGAGCGCAGTTGAGCGACCTGACCATCGAGCAGAATCTCGCCCCCTGAGGGCTTGCGCAGGCCGAAGATGGTTTCCGCCACCTCCGAGCGCCCCGCCCCAACCAAGCCGTACATGCCGACGATCTCGCCCTTACGGACACTGAAACTGACGTCGCGGAACATCCCATCGACGGTGAGGCCTCGCAGCTCGAGCATGTTGTCGCCGAAGTCCTTCGGCTTGCTGGCATGGTCAAACTCGAGGCTACGGCCGATCATCAGCTTGGTGACTTCATCCTCGTTGGTGTCGGCGGTGTTCACCGTGCCGTTGTACTCGCCGTCCCGCAGCACGGATATGCGCTGCGAGAGGTGAAATATCTCGTCCATGCGATGGGAGATGTAGACGATGCCGACGCCCTGCTCACGCAAGGTGTTGATGATGTCGTAGAGCACGGGCTTTTCATGGTCGGTAAGCGATGCCGTCGGCTCATCGAAGACCACCACTTTGGGGGTAAACACCAGCGCCCGTGCGATTTCGACCATCTGCTTCTTGGCGATAGAAAGATCGCTTACCATGTCCTTCGAGCTGAAAGAGCACTTCAGCCGATCGAGAATTTCAGTACTCTCCCGGTGCAGTCTCTTCCAATCGACCAAGTTGCCCCACTTCTTGGGCAGGCTTCCCAGGAAGATGTTTTCGGCCACCGACATTTCCGGCACCAACGACTGCTCCTGGTGAATCAAGACGATGCCGCTCTTCTTGGCGCGCTTGGGGTTATCGAAAACCTTCTCTTTGCCCTCGAGCAGGATCTGACCGCCATTGGGTTTGTGCTTGCCGGCCAGCACTTTCATCAGCGTGGATTTACCGGCACCGTTCTCGCCGAGCAGGGCATGAACCTCACCTGCCCGAACATCGAAGCTGACCATGTTGAGCGCGATCACCCCCGGGAATTTCTTGGTGATGTTCACCAGCGAGAGGATGGGCGCTTCTGCTTTCCCAGGCGCATCTGAAGCCTGTGTCACCGTTGCAGCGCTCATGCTTGCACCCCCTTGAAAGACTTGAGGTTGATCTGCTGATCGATGATCAGCACCGCAATCAGGATCACCCCGAGGATGACCAACACATAGAAAGCCGGCACTTGCATCATGTTCATGCCGTTGCGCAAGACGCCGATGGCCAGCACGCCCCCCAGAGTGCCCATGATGCTGCCGTAGCCGCCGGTCAGCTTGGTGCCGCCAAGCACGACAGCCGTGATGGTCCAGAGCTCGTAGTCACGGCCAAGGTTGGGTGTTGAGGCGCCCATCTGCGTGGCCAGCAGGACACCGGCCAGGGCCGCGAAGAAGCCGACGATCATGAAGTTGATCATCATGTTGCGCCCGATGCGGATGCCGGCATCCATGGCCGCCTCGGGATTGCCGCCCACGGCAAAGGTGTTGCGGCCATGGCCTGTCTTCTTGAGTACCAGGTGCATCGCCAGGGTGCAGAGAAGGAAGATGATGGCCAGCACGGGAATGGGGCCAATGGTGCTGGCACCGAAGTCGGAGAAGGCGAAGTTGCTGGCGTAAAAGGACTGCTCCTCGGTGTAGACGAAGATCAGGCCGCGCACCCCGATCATCGCGCCCAGGGTGACGATGAAGGCATTGACGCCGGTCTTCCAAACGAGCAGGCCATTCAGCGCGCCCAGCGCCACGCCGGTGGCAATGGCGGCCAGCACCGCAACGGTGATGCCATAGTCCTGCAGGCCCACCGAAAGCGAGGCCGCCAAGCCCAGAGTGGCCCCCACCGAGAGGTCGATGTTGCCGTTGATCATCACGTAGGTCATGCCCAGCGCGATCAGCCCGATGGTGGAGGTCTGGACGAGGATGTTCGTCAGGTTGCCCACCGACAGGAAGTAGTCGGACATGATGCTGAAGAAGATGGTGATAGCGACGACGAAGACCCAAATCGGCTGGATGAAGGCACTGCCGCTCATGAAACGCTTTATATCAATCATGATATTCACCCTGTCAGGAGTGGCGGGTCAGCAGACGCTTGCGCTTATTGGCAAGATCCAGCCATACCGCGAGGATGATGATGACCCAGGTCACTAGCCACTGGGTGTAATAGGGGTAGCCCATCAGGAGTAGGCCGTTCTGGATGAAGCCAAGGATCAACACACCGATGACCGTCTTCCAGATACTGCCGGCGCCACCCAACAAGCTGGTGCCGCCAAGGATGATCCCGGCCAGCACGAGCAACTCATACCCCTGCCCGACGTTGTTCTGGGAGCCCATTACACGTGCCCCCAGCACCAGAGCGGCGCAGGCCACACAAAAAGCCGAGATCATGTAGGTGCTGAACACGCACCAGTTCTTGCGAATACCGGAATAGACCGCCGCAACGGGATTGCCACCGATAGCGAAGATGCGGCGGCCATAGCCGGTAAACGACATGACGACTTGGACGATGATGGCAAGCAGGGAAAAGATGATGATCGGAACGGCAATGCCCAGCAGATACCCCTGCCCGAACACCCCGAACCATGTGTCGCTCTGATTGGCGATATCGACGTTTTGGCCGCCGCTGTAGATCAGCACGAGGCCCTGAATAGCCGAGAGCATCGCCAGCGTCACGATGAGCGAATTGAGGCGCATGAACCCGACCAACAGGCCGTTCAAGGCACCGAGCATCAGGGTCAGGGCGAACATCACCAGAATGGCGCCGACCGGGCCGATCTTGTCGTGGAGATCCACCACCAGGACGGTGGAGAACGACAGCATGGACCCTACCGAAAGGTCCAGATTGCCGCCGATAATCACCACCGTGACGCCCACCGCGATGATACCGATGATCGATGCCTGCCGGACTACCGTCATGATGTTTGACTGGGAAAGAAACTGTTCGGACGTTAACGAGAACGCAAACATGCAAATCAAGAAGAATACAAGAATTCCCTGAGCCGATAAGAAGTTCAGGAGACCTGCCTTGTGTTTCTTGCTGAGCATGAAGCCTTGCTTGGTATGTTCTGCAGAAGCCATGTCACTCACCTATATGGGCGCAACCTTTTTCCAAAGGTCACCGGTTGTCCGTTCAGTGGGCTGACTTTCCAAGTACTGCTTCATTCCCGGAGAAAGAACAGAACACTGCAGAGACATCCCTCAAACCAACGGACTTTCTTTGGCGAAGCGCAGCGGCGCATGAGGCTTGACTCTCATGCACCTCGGCGGAAGCCTTTAGAACACCGGCTTGTCGAACTCGGCCAGATTGTCGGCCGTGATTTTGGGAGTCTCGAAGAAGTTCATCTTCGGAACGTCTTTTCCTGCCAGGACATCAAGTGCCGTCTGAAGCGCCGCTTCGGCATCGTCTACCGGGGACTGATAAATCGAGCCGTAGTACTCGCCACGCTCGATGGCTTCGTATCCCACCGCGAAGTTGGTGGCACCGATGAAAACGATATCCCCTGCTCTGCCGGCACTCTTGGCTGCATTGAGTGCACCAACTCCCATGTTATCGTCACCGGCATAGACACCATCGATGACGTCATACTTGGTGAGGAAGTTCTCCATGACCCGCTGAGCTTTTTCGCGGTTCCAGTCTGCGGGCTGGGTCTCCAGAATTTCGACGCCGGGACAGGCCTCTGCCAGTCGATCCTCGAAACCTTGTGAACGCTCCATGGCAGTGGTGTAGCCGGGTTGCCCGGCAATCTGAACGATCTGCCCTTCGCCATCCAGGGCTTCACACATCATCTCGGCGGAGGAAGCGCCCTGTTGGACGTTATCCGGCCCAGAGAAGGCGGCGATGTATTCAAGGCCAGCATCGGCGATCTTGGAGTTGGTCACCACCACCGGGATGCCCGCGTTGTAGGCTTGCCTAATGGCCGGTATAACTGCCTGACCGTTGGTCGGCCAGATGATAATGGCGTCGACTTGCTGCTGGATCAGGTTACGAACCTGACCGATCTGGCGAGCCACATCGCCACCGGCATCAAGGACGACAACATCGACATTGTCATTTGCCGCAGCGGCTTCCTCGAATGCCTTTTCGTAGGTGGTCTGATAACTATCCACACCGACGTTGTTTTGTGTAATACCAATTCTTACTTCATCTTGTGCGTAGACAGCTCCTGAAACTAATGTAGCTACCATTACGCTTAGAACTTTCTTTTTAAACATGACAATAACCTTTTATTTTATTAATAATTAAATTCAGGGCTGGCGACCCAACTGTCAGCGACATCTTAGCCGTCACTTTTGCATGCGGGCAACGCGACCAGTATGGAGAAATATCCAATCTGGACTTTTTCGAAACAGCTCCAGAATGAAACCGTAAGATACTGACAAAAAAGGATTATCATCAACAAGGCTTCAGCAGAACACATATGCTATAGACTATAGTATATAAACAATAAGTATCACGACGGCTGCGAATATACTGCGCTTTGATGATCAAAATAACGAGGGAAATAAAATAACTCGCACCCGACTCAACGTCTCAACTGATAGTCATTAAGGCGGGGCGACGGCAAGACCCGTTGCGTGATCTCACCGTCAGGCTTGGCGTATTCTTGGATAGCGCCGCATCGAGCCATGCCCAGCATGCTGCCGATAAAGCGTCTCGCGCTAGCAACAGCATACCGGCACCCACTGGCTGCCTAGCCTGGCCCACCGCTTTCTAGTCGCGCCATGTGGGCCTGGCTCGGTCAGGATACCTATCGTTCGCTATCGGAGACTTGCATCGACTTTCCCGAGGTAAAGCGCCGGTGCAGGAGGTTGTAGGCCAAAGCGCCCACTATCACTCCCCAGAAGGCCGACCCTAAGCCCAGGAAGCTCATGCCGGACGCCGTGGCGATGAAAGTGATCACCGAGGCCTCAAGGTGATCCTTTCGGGAGGCAAAGGCTTGGATGTTGCTGGAGATGGCCCCGATCAGCGCCAGCCCCGCCAGCACTGCGATGAACTCGCCGGGCAACGAGGTGAACAGCGCCACGATGGTCCCGGCAAAGGTGCCACCGATCAGGTAAAAAACCCCGTTGGCGACCCCAGCCACATAGCGCTTGTCCGGGTCTTCGTGGGCCTCTTTGCTGGTGCAAATGGCCGCGGTGATAGCCGCAGTCGCGGTAGTGATACCGCCAAAGAAAGCAGTGACAAAGGAAACCAGGCTGGTCACCGTGACGATGGGCTTGGCCGGCGTGTTATAGCCAGCGCTGCGAATGATCGTCATGCCTGGCAGAAACTGCCCGGTCATGCTGACCAGCACTAGCGGCATGGCGAGGCTAAGGATGGCATTCCAGCTCCATTCCGGAGCGATGAACTGCGGGTCGGCCAGGCTCAGCGTCACCCCATCGAGGCTGGCGTCTTCGAGCACCACCGCGAGGATGACGCCGACCACCAACAGCAGTACCAGGCTGTAGCGCGGGCTCAACCGCTTGAAGACCAGATAGGCCAGGATCATGCCGATGGCCAGGGCCGGCACCGACTCCAACGACACGAAAACCCCGACACCGAACTGGAACAGGATGCCCGCCATCATGGCGCTGGCGATGCCTGGCGGGATCCGCCGAATGATGCGATCGAAAGAGCCGGTCACACCGATCACGAAGATCACCGCTGCCGCCACCAGATAGCCCCCCACCGCCTCGCCTAGCGAAAGGTCGGGAAACAGGGTGACCAGCAAGGCCGTGCCAGGCGCCGACCAGGCGGTGACCACAGGGACCTTGAGCAACAGGCTGAGCAGAATGCCCGAGACCGCAGCGCCAATGGAAATCGCCCAGACCCATGATGTGATCATGGCGTTTGAGACCTCGGCGCTCTGGGCGGCCTGAAAGAAGATCATCAGTGGCCCGGAGTAAGACACCAGCACGGCGACAAAACCGGCGGTAATCGCAGATATCGACCAATCCTTGAATATCACAGTCATCCTCGGCACGAGTAGCGATGCACCTTCGCGCAGCGCAGAGCTGAAAACGCCCGCGCTGCCAAGGCAATCGCGGGCCACAAAGAGAAAGCGCCATGACAGTGCCGACGTCAACACGCCGGCACTATCGGTCAGCCTGCTTTCTTGGCTGAGAACCGCTTGCGAAGGGCCGCGCGTTCCAGCGAGAAGTCAAAGTCCTGGAACTCTACCAGCATAGAGATGAGCGCCCCCAGGATCAGCGCCCAGAACGAAGCGCCGATACCGAAGATCTGCAGGCCCGACACGGCGATCAGGAAGGAGAACATCGCCCCGACTTCATGTTTACCGGAGAAGGTAATGTGCATCGCCGAGCTGATCACTCTCAAAAGCGCCAAGCCGGCAATGATCGCAATGAAATAGCTCGGCATCGCCTCGATCAGGCTAAACACAAAACCATAAAAAGGAGCGGCAATCACGAAAATAACACCAACGATTACTGCCGCCACCCAGCGCTTGTCATGGGCACCTGCTTCAGGGGAAGAGCAGATACCGGTCATCGGCGCGGCGATGCAGGTGCTATGGAGATTGAAAAAGGCAGACACCATGGTGCCAATGCCACCAACGAAGGTGATGGCGTTGGCCGGCACCTCCTTGAAGCCCATGCCTTTGACCAACCCCACTCCGGCAGGCGTCTCCATGCCCACCAGGATCAGCGCCAGCGGCAGCCCATAGGCCAGAAAGGCATCCATGGAGAAGGCCGGCGCGATGAACTCGGGCATGCGGAACGAAAACTCCACGCTTGAAAAGTCGGCACCGGAGAAGCCCATATAGATCACGCCCACCGCCAGCGTCACTACCAGCGGAGGAACTCGGCGCAGGAATCGCGCCGAGAAGAAAAAGGCCAGGATCATCACCATCGCCGGTATCAAGGCATTCTGCAGCGGCATCACCATGTTGGTGCCGAACTTGAGCAGCACCCCAGCCACCATCCCCATGACGATGGGCATGGGGATGAGCCGCATCACCAGGCTCATCCAGCCAGCCAAGGCGACTACCACCGAAATGGCGCCCGCCATCAGCGTCGCCCCCAGGGCCTCATTGAGCCCAACCATGGGAATGATGGCGGCGAACAGCAGGGCCCCGGGAATGGAGTTGGCCATCGGCAGAGGCAGCCTATAGTAGGCCGGGAGCAGCAAGCCGAACAGGCCGTTGATGAAGAGGTAGCTGATTACCCATAGCAGGGTGAAATCCTTGGGTAGCCCGGCGGCGGTACCAGCACTGATATGGATGATGCCAGCGCTGAGGCCAAAAATACCGGCAACCACGCCGGCGCTCAGGTTGTCGGCATTCAAGTCGCGCAGGAAGTCCCGCGGCGCCGACGCTAGGCCGACGCCTCTCTCGAGATGTTTCATGGTGTGCTCCAGGGAATTATTGTCGTTGTCGTTTTTGGTAGCTTCGGCAGACCTCGAATGCGTAGAGGTCCAGGGCTCAGCCCTGATCGCCGCCGCCGACCGGCAGTACGCTGCCGGTGATATAGCTCGCCTCGTCCGAGGCCAAGAACAGAATCGGGGCGGCCATCTCGTCGAGCGTGCCGTAGCGTTTCATCAGGCAGCTCTGCTTGGTCTGGTCGATATGCGCCTGAAACCAGGCCCGTTCCGTCTCGTTACTGGGCTCCGGGGTACCCCGGGAAATCTTGCGCGGCGGCGCCTCGGTCCCTCCGATGCCGGCGGCCGCCACACGAATACCGTGCTCGGCGTACTCGAAGGCCAGAGACTCGGTCAGTGCATTGACGCCTCCCTTCGCCGCCGAATAGGGAATTCGATGGATACCCCGGGCCGCCACTGACGAGACGTTGACGATCACGCCGCCACCCTGCTCGACCAGGAGCGGCAACACGGCTCGGCAGCACCACAGTGTCGGCATCAGCGAGCGCTGGACTTCGGCGGCGATCTCGCTTTCGCTGAATTCGGTGAACGGCTTGAAGTTGATGGCCCCACCTACGTTGTTGATCAGGATGTCGATACGACCGAAATGCTCGGCTGTCTTGGCCATGACGTCAGAGGCCCCGGCCCAGGTCTCCAGGTCGGCCAACACACTGATCGCCTCCACGCCCTGAGCTCGCAGATCGTCCACGACCTCTTCCACCAATTCCGAACGATCCACCAAGGCCAGGCGTGCTCCCTCCGCGCCGGCCCGCTCGGCCACTCGCCGCCCGATCCCCTGGGCGGCGCCGGTGATCACCATGACCTTGTCCTGGAAACGTAAGTTCTGAAGACGTGAGCCCTGAGAGCCTAAGCCGTCGATGCGTTGCGCGCTCATGCCACTTCTCCCGGTGCCTGATTAGGCGTGAACTTCTCGTAGTGGAAGCTCTGCGGCACGATGCCCTCCTTGTCAAAGTGCTTGAGCACGGCATCAACCATCGGCGGTGGCCCGCACAGGTAGACGTCGATATCGCCGTCGTGCAGCACCTCAGCGTCCATGTGATGGGTGACATAGCCCTTGCGCGGATGCGTGCTTGCCTCGTCCACCACCACAGTGGAGTAGGTAAACGTCGGTAGCCTCTCGGCGAACGCGTCCAGCGCATCGACCTTGACCAGGTGATCATCCTTGTTGACGCCGTAGATCAGGTGCATCGGCTGGTCGCTGCCCTTCTCCACCAGCTGCTCGAGCATCGAGAGGAAGGGTGCGAGGCCCGTGCCGCCAGCCAGCATCAGCACAGGACGAGTAATCTCGCGCAGATAGAAGCTGCCCAGTGGCCCAGTGAGAGAGAGACGGTCGCCGACCTTGGCTTGCTGGGTCAGGTAGCCGCTCATCAGACCATTGGGAATGTTGCGGATTAGGAAGGTGGCGCGCGCCTCACCTGGCTTCGAGCTGAAGGAGTAAGAGCGGTGCTGACCGCTGCCCGGCACATCGATATGGATGTACTGGCCCGGCAGAAAGGCCAGTTCGCCGCCCTCGTCCAGGTCGACCGCCAGCTCGATGCTGCCCTCGGACAGTTGCTCGGCCGCCGCCAGGGTGCCTTGGATCTTGCCCACCTGGGTCTTGCATAGCGTAGAGGCCACCGGCACCTGTATGACGCAGTCCGACGATGGCACCATCTGGCAGGTCAGCACCTGGCCTTCGGCGGCCTCCTCGTCGGAGAGCGCGTCATCGAGATACTCGTCGCCCAAATCGAACTTGCCCTGCTCGCAGTGACCCTTGCAGGTACCACAGACGCCGTCGGAGCAGTCCATCGGCAGGTTGACCTTCTGGCGATAGGCCGCATCGAGGACCGTTTCCCCCTCCTTGCAGCCGATGAAACGCGTGACGCCGTCCTCGAAGTTGAGTGCAATGTTGTAGCTCATGGTCGAATCTCCTCCCGCACCGGGTCAGCGTGACCCGATCAGACGTGATAAACGTCGATGACCTGATGGATGTAGTCGTTGTTGAGTTGCACGACTTTTCTGGTGATCAGCGGCGTCTCCCCCGACACATCCAAGGTGTAGAAGGCGCAGCCGAAGTAGCTGTCGGTCTTCTTGTAGCGGTGGCTCAGGGTGTGCCAGTTGAAGCGCAACTCCACTGTGTCGCCTTGCTCCTTGAGCACCTCGAGATTGGTGACTTGATGGGTTGTGCGGGGCTCGGGAGTGCTCGCCCCGCTGCGCTCGGTCTTGATCCGATAGACCCGGTCCTCCAAGCCCTCACGGTTCGGGTAATAGATAAGTGAGATCTCGGCGTGCGGGTCCCGGGTCAACTGATCGTCGTCATCCCAGGCCGGCATCCAGAACTCGGCGTCATGGTGATAGCACTCGAGCCAGGCGTCCCACTGGCGGTCGTCGAGCAGGCGCGCTTCCCGGTATAGGAACGCCTGGATGTCGTGGTAGCTGATGCTCATGTCTGTTCTCCCCTTCTCTATTCGTGCAGACCTTAGGCGTTCTGGGCGGCGGGCGCTGTCGGAATAAACCGGCTGCGTTCCTTGTCGATAGCGCGCAGCATCTCCTCGACCCAGTGCTGGTGATGCAGCACATAGAGGCCCTCGTCTTCCGGGGAGGCCCCGCTGAGCAGCGGCTTCATATCGATGGCTTGGGCGTTCTCATCGGCCCCGGAGATCCATTGCTTGGCACCGCGAGAAAGATCGCTCCACTCGGCCAGTGATCCGTTATAGCCGTCCTGGCAGGCGCGGAACTCCTCGAGGTCATCCGGCGTGCCCATGCCCGAGACGTTGAAGAAGTCTTCGTACTGGCGAATGCGGACCCGGCGGCTCTCCGCGGGCTCGCCCTTGGGCGCGAAGCAGTAAATGGTGACCTCGGTCTTGTCCACGGAAAGCGGACGCAGCACCCGGATCTGGGTGGAGAACTGATCCATCAGGTAAACGTTGGGGTAGAGACAGAGATTGCGGGTCTGATTGACGATGGAGTCGGCCCGGGCCTCACCCAGCTCAGCCGCGATCTCATCCTTGCGATTGAAGACCGGTCGTACCTCGGGGTTGATGAGCCGGGTCCACAGCATCATGTGGCCGTTTTCATAGGAGTAGAAGCCGCCCTTGCTCTTCGACCAACCGTCGGCGTCCACGGCCTTGGTGCCGCCGGCATCGTAGTTGCGACGCTCCATGGTCGAAGCATAGTTCCAGTGCACCGAACTCACGTGGTAACCGTCGGCACCGTTCTCGGCCTGCAGCTTCCAATTGCCGTTGTAGGTGTACGACGAGGTTCCGCGCAGAATCTCGAGGCCTTCCGGCGCCTGGTCGACGATATTATCGATCACCTTGCGGGTTTCCCCGAGATAGTCCTCCAGCGGCATCACATCGTCACTCAGGCTGCCGAACAGGAAGCCCTTGTAGTTCTCGAAACGCTGCAGGTGCTTGAGGTCATGCGAGCCCTCCTGCTTGAACCCCTCCGGATAAGCGCCGTTCTTCTCGTTCTTGGCCTTGAGCAGCTTGCCGTCGTTCTTGAAGGTCCAGCCATGGAACGGGCAGGTGAAGGTGCCCTTGTTGCCCCGCTTTCGCCGGCAAAGAGTGGCGCCACGGTGAGCACACGCATTGATCAGGCCATGCAGCTCACCGGCCTTGTCGCGGGTGATCACCACCGGCTGGCGGCCCATGGTCACGGTGAAGTAGTCACCCGGCTCGGCAATCTGGCTCTCATGGGCCAAGAACAACCAATTACCCTCGAAGATGTGCTTCATCTCCAGGTCGAAGAAGGTCAGGTCGGTGAACATGCTGCGGTGGCAGCGAAAGACGCCGTTGTCAGCGTCGTCGACGACGGCGCCGCGGACGCGTTGCTCGAGAAGATCAAGCTGGGTAGTCATGACGGTGATCCTTGCTTGGCGATCATATTATTGACGTTATTGGGGCGCAGGGGCCCGGCCGTGCTCCCGGCAGAGCCGGCAACACGGACACGTTGGATACAGATAGGGAAAGGTGTCGATCTGTGCGATCAGACCCTGGCGGTACCAGCCAGTTGGCTCGCCTGGTCCTGCTCGTCTTCCATAGCCCGCGGACGCTTGTGGCGAACCTGAAGCTCGGGGGCGTCGGTCTTGGCCAGTTCGACGTCGAACACCACTTCAGCGAAGGGACCGTCCAGCTGGCGGCTGGCAATCTCGGCTGCGTCTTCGCTGCGGCGGGCAGGAACCACCAGTTCCTCGCGGGTAGCAAAGGCGAAGTCGTCGAAGGTGTAGGGGTCGCCGGCCAGGTTGATCTGGGTCGTCAGGTGCTGATGCCCCGGTGCGGAGACGAAGTAATGGATATGCGCTGGACGCTCGCCATGCCGGCCCAGAGCCTTCAGCACCACATCGGTGGGAGCACCTACCGGCACGCCGTAACCGGAGGGGATGATGCTGCGAGCCGTGTAACGACCCTCGCTGTCGGTAAGGATGGTGCGGCGCAGATTGTATTCGCTCTGCGTCTGGTCGAAGAAGGAGTAGCCGCCCTTGGAGTTGGCGTGCCATATCTCGACCTTGGCGCCAGCCACCGGGTTACCCTCGACATCACGTACTTGACCGGTCAGCCACATGGTCTCGCCATCCGTATCCTGGCCATCGTCCATCCGCGCGAAGCCCTCGGCCTGCGGCGCGCCTGCCACATAGAGCGGCCCCTCGATGGTCCGCGGCGTGCCGCCGCTGCGCTTGGCCTCGGCATCGATCGCGTCCTGTCGCATGTCCAGATAGTGGTCGAAGCCCAGACCCGGCGACAGCAAGCCGAACTGTGTCTGACTGCCCAAGGCGTTGAGCAGGTTGACGGCGGACCAGTACTCCTCCTCGCTGACATCGAAGTCATCGATCAGGCGGTACAAGTCGGAAAGCAGCCGATGCATGATCTGCTTGGTACGCTCGTTGCCGCCGTCCTGGTCGAAGCCGGCGACGGTTGTCAGAAAGTCTTGAACCTCGGGGGTGTCGAAAATCTTAACGGTCATGGTCGATTATCCTCGTTTGTTATGGTTTTCCATTCCGCTCGCGGACGCTGGCGTGCGTTATCCGCGTTTCAGGCATCATCCTCGCGGATAGAGGACGGATGACGGCACAGGGGTTTGACGCTGATATCCATATAGGGGAAGAGCGGCAGATTGCTGACCAGCTCCTGCAATTCGGCGTTGTCTTCAACATCGAAGATGCTGACGTTCGAGTAGCTGCCGGCTACGCGCCACAGATGGCGCCACTTGCCTGCGCGCTGCAGTTCCTGTGAGTAAGCCTTCTCGGTCGCCTTGATCTCGGCGGCCTGCTCGGCCGGCATGGACGGCGGCAGCTTGACGGTCATTTCCACCTGAAACAGCATGACGTTCTCCTTCTCAGTACTTGCGTGCGTAGTGTGAGAGCTTGTCTTCATCCAAGGTGATGCCGAGTCCTGGCCCTTGCGGGAGATCGACCCCGAACTCGTGGTAGTGGAGTGGCTCGACGACAATGTCGTCCTTGAGCAGCAGCGGACCGAACATCTCGGTGCCCCAGGCCATGTCGTCCTGGGTCGCCCAGGCATGCAGGGACGCTGCGGTGCCGATGGAGCCTTCCAGCATGGTGCCGCCGTAAAGGCCGATGCCGGCGGCCTTGGCCACATGGGCCAACTCCAGCACTCCATAGAGCCCGCCGGACTTCGCGATCTTCAGGGCAAAGGCGCCACTGAAGCCGCCCGCCGCCAGCTCGAACCCGTCGCGGGCATCCTGAACGGCCTCGTCGGCCAGCATCGGCACATTGAAACGCTGTGACAGCCGGATCAGACCGGCATGCTCGCGGGCGGAAATGGCCTGCTCGATCAAATCGATACCGGCATCCTGGAGCGCCTGAATGCCGCGCACCGCAGCGGGCTCGTCCCAGGCCTGATTGATGTCGACCCTGATGCTGGCCCTGTCACCCAGGGCTTCCTTGATCGCCGCCACATGTCGCACATCCTGATCCACCGGGTTGGCTCCGATCTTCAACTTGAAGTTGCAATGGCGGCGCTGCTCGAGCCGCAGCAGGGCCTCATCGATGTCCTTCTCGGTGTCGCCGCTGGCCAGGGTCCAGAGCACCGGCAGATGCACCTGGCGGGCACCCCCCAGCAACTCGGCGACCGAGAGGCCAAGGCGCTTGCCCTGAGCGTCGAGCAATGCGGTTTCCAGTGCCGACTTGGCGATGGCGTTGCCGCGGGCATGCCGATTCAGCCGAGCGCGTAGCGCTTGGATGTTGCAAGAGGGCTGGCCGACCAGCAGAGGCGCCAGGTAGGTATCGATATTGGTCTTGATGCTCTCGGGACTCTCGGGACCATAGGCCAGGCCACCGATGGTGGTGCCCTCACCGATTCCCTCGACACCATCGCTGTGATGCATCCGCACGATGACCATGGTCTGGCATGCCATCGTCGTCATGGAAAGCTTGTGCGGGCGGATGGTCGGCAGGTCGACCAGCAACGTCTCGATTGTGTTGATCACGGGGGGCATGGCGGCTCCGAGGTCCAGGAATCTGGTAATTGCAGGGCAGTTTGATTGCAGCCTGCAGACGGAACCAATATTGTTTAAGTGCCTTTCCATACCCTGGAGGTATCATGGAGTTGCGCCACCTGCGGTACTTCTGCATAGCGGCCGAAGAGCTGAACATGACCCGAGCGGCCGCCAGGCTGAACATGGCTCAGCCCCCTTTAACTCGCCAGATCAATCAGTTAGAAGAAGAAATAGGAGCTCGACTATTCGAGCGAAGTTCCCGAGGGCTGACCCTCACCCCCGCGGGTCAGTTCTTTCATGAGCATACCCTGCAGATACTGGAAAAAGTCGACACCACCATCGCTGGCACCCGGCGTATCGCCCGCAACAAGCACCAGCTGTTCGGGATCGGCTTCGTTCCGTCGGTGTTCTATGGCCAGCTACCGTTGCTGGTGCGAGGGCTACGACAAAAGGAGGACCTTGAACTGACGCTGGCGGAACTGACCACCGTGCAGCAGATTCAGGCATTGAAGGCGGGGCGTATTGATCTGGGGTTCGGTCGGTTGCGCATCGACGATCCGGATATAGAGCAGGAAGTATTGTTTGAAGAGCCAATGATGGCGGCTCTGCCTAACGGCCACCCTCTCGAAGGCACCACGCCGACCATGGCGCAGCTAGCCGAATACCCACTGATCCTGTTTCCGGCCACGCCGCGCCCCAGTATGGCGGACAGCGTGCTCGGCATGTTCCGCCGCCGAGGGCTGCGGGTAAGAGTCGCGCAGGAAGCCAACGAAATGCAGACCGCGCTGGGGCTCGTGGCCTCGGACCTGGGCATCACCCTGGTACCGGAACAGGTTCGCAGGCTTCAGCGCGACGGTATCAACTATGTTTATCTGGCCGAGAAGCACATCACCATTCCCATCCTCTGCAGCCGGCGAAAAGGGGAAAAGCCAAATGAGATCATGCAGGCCGCCAACGCCATCCTCGCCGTGCTGGTCGAGAACCGTCGAAGTGGCCGCTACCCCTGAGGGATGGGCTATCAAGCGCATACAGGCAAATCAAGCCGCCAGTGACACTCACCTTCATGGTTAGCCTCGGCTCGGGCTTCAACAGCCTGTGTCGCGAGCCCTATCAACACTGCGTTATCGAAAAAATAGCGAATAAAGTAGAGGGAGGTGGCCCCGGCCATTAATTCCAGTCTAGCTAATATGCCGGTTCCCATAGGCAAACAGCGATTTTTTCACCGAACTGGTTCATTCATGCCGATAAGTTCCGCCCCGGCGTTCCTACATCTCCAACTCATGCACAATGGAGATATCCTACAGGCTCAAAAAACCATTAGGCGAGCATAGCCTTTGCCTTGGACAGAGGTTTATCGCCAGGATAAGCTCGAGCGATAAATGATTGATTCCATGAGCCTTGGCACGGGAGAAAGAAGGCATGGAGAGCACCTACCTAGAGCTCAAAGCCCTGCAAGGCATCCAAGAAATGATTGCCATGGGCAAGCCTCTCGAAGAGACGCTCCAGGCCATCTGCCTGATGGTCGAACGTCAGGCCGGTGACATCATGTGTTCAGTGATGCTGACACATGATCATGGCAGAAGCCTGTCGCTTGCTGCGAACGGCTCCTTGCCACGCGATTTTTGCCGACTCCTTGACAACATTCCCACCAGCCCGAATGCCGGCAGCTGCGGCCATACCACTCTCTTCTCTGAAGCTGGCGCCACAGAGAGCATTGGCTATGCAAACAACTGGTCGGACCTTCGAGACGTAGAGATAAGCAGTGGTCTTCTTTCTTGCTGGTCTTATCCAGTTAAAAACCAGGATGGCGTGCTATTAGGTACACTCGCCAGCTATTTTAGCCGTGATGGCCAGCCAGATGATCGTCATGTCGAGCTCATCAAACGCACCGCCAGACTAACGTCTCTGGCCATCAGCCGGCACAGTGACAGACAGTCACTAGCGCTCATTCAAAACAGGTATGAAAGCCTATTCTCGAGGAACCCCGACGCCGTCTTCTCGCTAAACCTCAGAGGCAATTTCGAGAGCGTCAATGAAGCCACCACATCTCTACTGGAAGCTGAAGAACGAGATATCTTGGCCTCTCCCTTCATTGGCCGAATCAAGCAAGAGTATAAAGAAGCGGTAGATAGACATTTCCGCACTGCAATTTCAGGGACAACATCAAGGTTCGAATGCGATATTTCATCTTTTCGCAGTCGGGACTCAATTGTCTTGGTGACGTTCATTCCAATCATTGCCCGGACAGAGGTCATCGGTATCCACGGCATGGCTAAAGACATCACAGCCAGAAAAAGGGATGAGGACACACTAAGGATATTTCGTAGAAGTGTCGAAGCCACCCCCAACAGTGTGGTTATCGTCGATGCCAGAGCCAAGGACCAACCGATAGTTCACGCCAACCCGGCTTTTTATAATATGACCGGATATAGCCAGGATGAAACTATCGGAAAGAACTGTAGGTTCTTACAAGGAAAAGATACCTCAACCGAATCCATTGGCCGAATCCGCAGCGGGCTATCCAAAGGTTCTGCTTTCCGCGAGACCATCTTGAACTATAGAAAGGACGGTACTGTTTTCTGGAATGACCTACACATAGCCCCTGTTTGCGATGAAGATGGCATCACCTCTCACCTTATTGGCATTCAGAACAATGTCAGTGAGAAACAGCACTACCAAGATAAGCTCGCTTACTTTACGGCGCACAACCCATTAACACACCTTCCCAATCGAACCAGCTTTCTCAGCAGACTTGAGTACGCCAAGAAAGTATCTCACCAACACGAATCCAGAATGGCGTTGCTGTATATCGACCTGGATAACTTCAAAGATGTGAATGAGTCTCTGGGACACGTATCTGGGGATGAGATCATCGTAGAGGCGTCACGCAGAATCACTGGGTGCTTGAAAAAAAGTGACATCCTATCCCATTTTGGTGCCGATGAATTCGTAGTGCTTCGTCATGACATGCGATCTGAAGGAGAAGCCGCTACGTTAGCTCAGGCGATTCTCGAAAGGTTACGCGCGCCTTACCACGTGGCGGAATATGAAGTCGAGGCACCAGCCAGCATCGGCATATGCGTCGATAATAATGGCTCAGACAGTGATGTAGTGCGGCACGCCAACATGGCGCTGCTTAGAGCCAAAAGCAGTGGCAAGAACACTTACCATTGGCACACCGACGCATTGAGTCAGAGCGTGAGAGAAAGGCTAACGCTTGGCAAAGAATTGAAAAAAGCATTGAAGAATGAGGAGCTCGAGCTTCACTACCAGCCAATCATCCCCTGCCGGGAAGGCTCTCGAACCTACCTGGAAGCCCTTATACGCTGGTACTCCCCTGGAAAAGGCTATATCAGCCCAGGGAAATTCATACCGCTTGCAGAAGAGATCGGCCTCATCTCCTCTATTGGAGCCTGGGTAATAGAAAGGGCTTGTCAGGATATCGCCTCGATAGCCAGAGACTGCGAGATCAAGGTCAGCATCGCTGTCAATGTCTCACCCTTACAGTTCCTCAGGGAGGACTTCTTGCCCCATATCGAAAGCTGTTTAAAAGAAAACTCCCTGGCGCCGGGCAGCCTGGAAATAGAAATAACCGAAGGCCTCCTAATGAAAGACGAATATGAGTCGGTGGCAAAAATAAAATCGCTGAAGAAAATTGGGGTGGGCACCTCTATCGATGATTTCGGCACAGGGTTCTCAAGTCTCAGCTATCTAAGAAACTTACCCGTCAGCAAAGTAAAAATAGACAAAACCTTCATTGATGGCGTCGGTATAAACAATGAGGATTCAACGATCGTTAGAGCGACCATTGCAATGGCTCAAAAGCTAGGTTGTCAGGTAGTTGCCGAGGGCGTGGAACACGAGAGCCAGAAAGATTTTCTGGTTGCAGAAGAGTGTGACTTCATCCAAGGGTTCCTCTATTCAAAGCCGCTACCTTTGAATGAGATAGTGGAATATTTATCCAGCCCCCAACGCCCAGCCTAAAGGCATGACATACATTATGTACGGCTTCTACGTCTGCGTGAGCACTGTCTGCGGAAGGCAGTGAAAACGAAAACGGCCAAAGGATGAGGCAACGAGCATACACCCGCTCCATGCACGCAACCAATGCAGGCGAAATCTAGCTTCTCCAACGTTCAGGCACAAAAAAGCCACCCGCAGGTGGCTTTTTTGCTTAATTCGGTGGCGGAGGGACAGGGATTCGAACCCTGGGTAGGTATTAGCCTACGCCGGTTTTCAAGACCGGTGCATTAAACCGCTCTGCCATCCCTCCGGCTTACGAGTGCATATACTACCAGCTTTGCTTTATTCGTCAAGAGGCAGTTTGCGATCAATGCGTTACGACATAATGTCGCAACGGCCCATGTCTAATAGTAGAGACGCAGACCGACCCGGGTGATCTGGTTACCGCGCATTTCGCTGACCACCCAGTGGAAGCCATGCCAGTCGACGTCATCGCCCACTACCGGGTGCCCACCGACGCGCAGCGAGACGTATTCACCCAGCGTCATCTCCTGTTCACCTGGGCTTAACGTCAGGCCATAGGCTTCGGCCACATCCGACATCAAGGCATCTCCCTGCAAGGTAAAGGTGCCAAAGAAAGCACGGGCACGGTCGAGTTTTGCATCGCCATTGAAGAGGCGGTTCAGGGCCGGAAGGTCATCAGTGCGACCGATGACGCAGACCACATCGCCTTCACGTAGTCGAGTGCTGCCCTTGGGATGCAGCATGACATGCTGACGAAACATGGCCGATATCAGAGCCCCTGAAGGGAAACGCAGCAGGCGAATCGGTACGTCGTTTAGGGCCTGATCTTCAACCTTGTAGACGAACATCTCATAGTCGTTTTCCGGCAATACGCCGAGTGGCCCGCGCCGATTCGGTGTGATAGTGGCGGGAACCTCGACCTTCATCCATCGCGCCATGAACGGCAATGAGCCGCCCTGAATGAGCAGCGACAGCAGCACCACGGCGAAGGCGACATTGAAATACAGCGACGCGTTCGCGACGCCGCCGATAACCGGGAAGATGGCCAGCACGATCGGCACGGCACCACGTAGCCCCACCCAGGAAATGAAGCCGACTTCTCGCCAGCGAAACTTGAAGAAAGGCTTGATCGCGATCAACACCGCCAGCGGGCGCGCCAAGAAGATCAGCGCCAGCGCGACCATCAGCGAGGGCAGCGCGAACTCGAATACCTCACTGGGGTTAACCAGCAGCCCCAGCACTAGGAACAGGCCGATTTGACTGAGCCAGGCCAGTCCATCGTGAACCGGCAAAATGAAATCCAGGTGACGCCCTGGCTGGTTGCCGATCATCAGCCCCGTCAGATAGATGGCGAGGAAGCCGCTACCACCTAGCCAGCTGGTGGCACCGAACACGAAGAAACCAAGTGCCAGCGCCAGCAGGGAATAAAGCCCCGGGGCCAAATCCAACCAGCGCAGCAGGCGCGCAATGCACCAGCCAGCCCCCAGACCGATCGCCAGTCCAAGGCCGAACTGAGAGAGCAGAAACATCAGGGTGCCGGTCACCCCTCGCAGATCACCGACCAGCACCTCGACCAGTGTCAGCGTCAAGAAGATCGCCATGGGGTCGTTTGTGCCGGATTCGATTTCCAGGGTAGCTCCCACCCTCTCATTCAGGTTGATGCCCTGCCCACCCAGCATCGAAAACACGGCGGCGGCATCGGTAGAGCCGACAATAGCGCCCACCAATAACCCCTGAATGAGGGTCAGGTCGAAGACCCACATGGCAATCAGCCCCACCACGCCGCTGGTGATGAAGACCCCTAGGGTGGCAAGCGACAGGGCAGGCTTGAAGCCCACCCGGAAGGTTTTCAAGCGAGTGCGCAGGCCACCATCGAGCAGAATCATGGCCAGCGCCAAGTGGCCGATCAGAAAGGCCAGGGAATAGTCGTCGAACTTTATGCCCAGCACCCCTTCCTCGCCGGCAAGCATGCCAAGGCCGAGAAAGATGACCAGCAGAGGAAGCCCAAACAGGGTAGAAAGGCGGCTTGCTAGAATGCTCAAGGCAATCAGAAAGCCACTGAGCAGAAAAAGGGTATTGATGCTATCCATGATCGTCCGTGGTCAAGCCAAACCAGCGCTTATTATGTCACAGCCATAGGAAGCCAGCGACGTGCTCACAGGGTGGCGGGTGGCTCATACATATAGAAGAGGGATAAACTACTGCCGAATTGGCCGATGGGCCCGACAAACCCTTTGCCTTGGGAAGCCACAGTTGATGACAACATGCTCGATGCTGCCAGCCAGGCACACCGCCCGACTCGCCAGGCTGCTGCCAGCCATCCTGATGGCAGCGACATTGGCGACCGGCCCCGCATGGGCCCAGCCCACCGACGACGAGACACAGCCGCAATCGTCTTCTATGGCAGAAGAAGCCCAACCAAGAGCATCAGCGCAAACCTCGTCGGCCGAGGCCACAGGCGGCGATTCAACGAGTGGAGGCGAGCAAGGCGCCGCCTCTGATAGTGGTCCCAAAGCGACAGAGACTGTCGTCGAAGTCCCTTCAGTAATTCAGGGGTCTCCCGAACCCATCGAGCCGCCGCCGACGCGCGAATTGCACGTGGTTCTCGACTGGTACCCGTCACCGCAACACGCCGCTCTATTGATCGCAAAGGCGCATGGCGAGCTCAAGCGGCGTGGCGTGTCGCTCACCATCACCACCCCGGCTGACCCAAGCGTACCGGCAAAGCTGGTGGCGGCCGGCCGTGCCGACTTGGCGGTGGGACGCGAGCCACAACTGCATATGCTCATCGACAAAGGGCTACCGCTGGTGCGTGTCGCCACCTTGATCGATACGCCGCTTTCTTCCCTGATCGTGCGCGAAGACAGCGACATTACCGACATCACTGACCTGGCAGGCAAGACCCTAGGCTACGCCTTTCAGGACAGCATCAACCCCGTTCTTGCCACGATGCTGAACCACCACGGCATGACGCTAAACGACGTGACGCTCGAAAAAGTCGAATTTGCCATGGTGCGAGCCCTGGCCGAGAAACGTGTCGATGCACTGATTGGCGCGCCGCGTAACGTCATACCGGCCCTGCTTGGCCAGGAAGGCGTTCCTACCCGCCGCTTCCTCCCCGAGGAACAGGGCCTGCCGCTGCATGACGGTCTGATCCTGATCGCCAATCGGGACCACCTTAGTGCCAAGCGCGACGACATCGATCATTTACTTGCCGGGCTTGAGGAAGCGACCAACTGGATGATCAACTATCCGGATGAAGCATGGGACTTACTCATCGACCAAGAGCCAAGCCTTGATAGTGATGCCAATCGGCAGGCCTGGGAGGCCAGCCTAAGGCGCATGGCGCCAAGTCCTGCTGCGCTCAACGTCAATCGCTATGCCACCTTTGAAACCTTCTTGAACAAAAAGGCCTTCATCGACGATTCCACCCCGGTAAAGCGTATCGCCGTGGATCCCAGCTCCTCCTAGGCATCACCGTCTATCATCAGGCAGCACCACAATGACCAAGGTTTTTCTGGACCTGGAGACCACGGGAACGCGTACCACTCGGGATAGAATCACCGAGATCGCCGCCCTGAAAGTTGAAGACGGCAAGGTGGTAGAACGCTTCGTACAGCTGGTCAATCCAGGCCAAGCGATTCCCGCCCAGATCCAGCGCCTGACAGGCATTTCGGATGCGATGGTGGCAGACGCCCCATCCTTTGCTGACCTGGCAGATGCCTTGCGCGATTTTCTCGGTGACGCCGAACTCGTCGCACATAACATGCGCTTCGACTATGGCTTTCTGCGCAACGAGTTTGCCCGCGTGGGTATCGCGTTTCGTGCCTCGACGCTCTGTACCCTCAAGCTATCAAGGCGACTAGCGCCCGAGCACCCGAAGCACAACCTGGATGCCCTAATCGAGCGTCACGGGCTGACCGGCCATCAGCGCCACCGCGCCGAAGGCGATGCCGAGGCCTTGCTGGCACTTTGGCTACGCTGGCAAGAACGAGTGGATAGCAACCATCTTGCCACCCTGATCGCCGATCAGCGCCGCATGCCGAGCCTGCCAAGCCAGCTCGACCCCGGCTTGTTGCAGGAGATCCCTGAACGCCCCGGGGTCTACCTCTTCTATGGGCACAACCGTTTGCCGCTCTATATCGGCAAGAGCGTCAATCTGCGTGCCCGAGTGTTGTCACACTTTCATGATGACCTGAGCCAGGATCGCAAGATGCGCCTCACCCAGCAGATTCAGGACCTGGAGTGGCATGAGACGTCTGGCGATCTGGGCGCCCAGCTTCTCGAAGCACGGCTGATCAAGACCCAGCTTCCGATCATGAATCGTCGCCTGCGCCGCCAAGGCAAACTAATGGGTTGGCAATGGCCGCAAGGCGAGCAGGCACCTAAGCTGGTGTCGGCCGAGGACATCACCTCACACCCACAGGTCCCGCTGTACGGCTTGTTTCGCGCCGCCAAAGAGGCCAGGCAGGCGCTCAAGCAAATTGCCGAGCATCATGGGCTCTGCCCTCGCTTGCTGGGGTTGGAGAAAGGACGCGGGCGCTGCTTTTCGAGCCAACTAGGGCGCTGTCGCGGCGCCTGCCACGGCGCAGAATCCAAAGACGACCACGACGCTCGCGCTCGCGAGGCCCTGGAAAGGCTGCGCGTACAACACTGGCCCTGGCCCGGCCGGGTCGCCATCGGCGAGGGCACCACGGCCCATGCCGAGGGCGCGCTGACTTGGCACCTGGTCGATCACTGGTGCTATCTGGGCAGCGTCGAGACCCTGGATGATGCCTCACTGGCGACTCTCAACGACCAGCCGGTGGCCTTCGATATCGACACCTACAAGATCTTGAGCCGCGCCCTGGATAAACACGAGAAGGGGGAAAAGGCCGATGCATCGCTGACGATTCACCGGCTGGATAGCGACGCTGATTAGCTTTCCAAAGCCTAGTCGAGCGATTCGATAAACTCGGTTACGGATCGCTGGAAGGCCGTGGGTTGCTCGGCATGAAGCCAGTGGCCGGCATCCAGGGTCGCAATCTGCGCCGCGGGCAATACCTCTTTCACCGCCGGCAGCAGCTCATCGGTCACGTAGTTCGAACGTCCGCCGCGCAGCAGCAGGCTCGGCCCTTCGAAGGCGCCCTGCCCGGCCGGCTCGCCGCGAATGTCCTCATACCCCGCCTCGATATGATCGAGTCCGATCCGCCAGCGCATGCCACCTGCCTCGTCGCGCTCCAGATTGGTCGCCAGGAACAATCGAATTGCTTTTTCGCCGATATGCTCGGTCATCAAGGCGTCGACCTCGCGGCGGTTGGCCGGCGCACTGGCCTCGACATGACGCAAGGCCTTGAAGATCTCATCGTGGCCGTGGCCGTAGGTGACCGGCGCGATGTCGGCGATGATCAGCGAGGCAACGCGCTCAGGGGCCAGCCGTGCCAGGCTCATGGCGACCTTGCCCCCCATCGAGTGCCCCAGCAAATGACAGCGTGCGATCTCCAGGCGGTCCAACGCCGCCAGCACGTCCTCGGCCATGGCCTGGTAGGCCATGCCTTCCAGGTGCGGCGATTGACCATGATTGCGCAGGTCGAGTGCCACCACCCGGTGGCGACGCTGCCACTGTTTGATATGCGATCGCCAGTTGTCGGCGCTGCCCAGCAGGCCGTGGATGACCACCAGCGGCGTACCATCTCCGCCGCTGTCGAGAGTATGAAGTTCCGCTGTCATGAGATCTCCTCTATCGATAAGGGTGCTGGGCTTGAGTGAAAGCCTGCGAATGTCATTCATCAACACCGAGACCGTCCGGTCGTCACTTGGCCATTGCCGGGTCGCGATCCCGCTGCCCCGTCCAGGCCACCAGACGGCGGCTCAGCCAGCCAAGCAGCAGGCCGTAAAGCGGCAGGAACAACAGCAGGCTGATGCCGAGCTTGATGCTGTAATCGACCCAGGCAATTTCCGGCCAGTTGGCGGCCATGAAGGCATCCGGGCTGTTGTGAAAGGCGATCGAGAAGAAGGCGAAGGTATCCGCCAGATTGCCAAACAGCGTCGATACCGCCGGCGCGACCCACCAGGCGCGCAGGCGGCGCAGCCGGTCGAAGACCTGAATATCCATCAGCTGACCCAGCACATAGGCCATGAAACTGGCCAGGGCAATGCGGCCCACGAACAGGTTCCACTCCGTCAGGGCCCCAAAGCCAGCGAAACTGCCTTGAGGGAAGATCACCGACACCCCATAGGATACCAGCAGGGCAGGCAGCATCACCTTGGCAATGATCATCCGCGCCGGCCCCTTGCCAAAGAGCCGCACCGTCAAATCAGTAGCTAGAAAAATGAACGGGAAGCTAAAGGCTCCCCAGGTGGTATGGAAGCCAAACAGCGTGAAAGGCAGTTGCACGAGATAGTTGCTGGCGGCAATCACCGTGATATGAAACGCCACCAGAATCGCCATGCAGCGGCTGGCTTGGGCCGGGGTCAACGTGAACATCAGTCACCTTTTTGGATAACGGAGGGGTGAGGGAACCCTCGAAACACAAAGCGCCACGGCATAAGCCGTGGCGCCCTTCATGCACAACAGTATACCCGTTCCCCTGGAAGGGGTGAAACGCGCTTAGCGGGCTCGAGCGGGCCGGCCGCTCTCGGCAGTAGTCGACGCATCGCGCTCGGGCCAAGCCTTGGGGTCGACCTTGCCGGCAAGCTTGGGGAAGCGGCGCGGATCGAATACCGGCTCGACGCCGGCACGCATCTGCCGGTCGTAATCCTTGAACAGCGCCACGGCCAGCGGCGACAGCAACAGAATCGCCACCAGGTTGATCAGCGCCATCATGCCCATCGAGAGATCGGCGAAACCCCAGATGGCCTTGAGGCTACTCACCGAGCCGATCATCACCATGGCCAACACCGCCAGACGATAGATGAAAACGGCGGTTCGTGCGCGGCGCGGACCGGCCAGATACTCGATATTGCTCTCGCCATAGGAGTAGTTGGCAATCACCGAGGTGAAGGCGAACAGCAGGATAGCCACCGCGATGAACATGCCACCCCAGTCGCCGACGTGAGAGGACAGCGCCATCTGGGTGAGCTGAATGCCGTTGGGAGAGTCACCACTGTCCAACATGGGGCCAGAAATGATAATGATCGCTGCCGTCGCGGTGCAGATCACCAGGGTGTCGAGGAAGACCCCCAGCATCTGGATAAAGCCCTGCGCCGCCGGATGGTTCGGTGTCGTGCTGGCAGTCGCGGCGGCATTGGGCGCCGAGCCCATGCCGGCTTCGTTGGAGAAGAGACCACGCTTGATGCCCTGCATCATCGCCTGCGCCACGGCATAGCCCATGGCGCCACCGGCCGCCTCCTCGATGCCAAAGGCACTGCGCAGGATGGTCATGATCGCACCCGGCAGCTCGCTAGCGTTCATCGCCACCACCACCAGGGCCAGGGCGAGATACAGCACCGCCATCAGCGGCACGATCAGCTCGGCGACCTTGGCGATCGATTTCAAGCCACCGAAGATGATCGGCGTCACGACCACAAGTAGGGCCACACCCACGATCCAGGTTGGCACTTCAAAGGCCTGCTCCATGGCAAGCGCAATGGAGTTAGCCTGCACACTGTTAAAGGCAAGGCCAAAGGCAATGATCAGGCAGACGGAAAAGGCCGTGGCAAGCCAGCGAGAGCCGAGGCCGCGTTCGATATAGTAGGCGGGGCCACCGCGGAACGTCTGGTCGCCATGGTTGACCTTGTAAGCCTGTGCCAGGGTCGATTCGACGAAGCTGGTCGACATGCCGACGATAGCCGTCACCCACATCCAAAACACAGCGCCGGGTCCACCGAAGTAGATCGCGACCGCCACGCCGGCCAGGTTGCCGGTACCCACACGTGCGGCCAAGCTGGTCGACAATGCCTGGAACGAGGAAATGCCCTCCCCGCCTTCCCGAGAGCGCCTGAGCAGCTTGAACATATGGCCGAAATAACGGAACTGAACCCCACCCGTCATAATGGTAAACAGCAGACCGGCACCAATTAGTAGATAGATCAGCACGCTGCCCCAGATCAGGCCATTGCCGGCACTGACCAGTTGGGTAAAGAGGTCGGAGAATGAAACATCCATGGTAACGCTGGGCACCCTATGTCGTATTTGTGCCCGCCATTCTTCATAGAATGGATTTTTGCGCAAGTTTCTCCATGAAATGAGCTTTCCTGTCTCACATCTCTCAGGCTTTCACGTATCGACCCTATTTTTTACTGCCACCACCGCTGGTGCCTTTCTCCTACCCCGCCACTCGGGCATAATCCGCGCCCCAGTGCTTCGGCACCCTTCTTTCGATAAAAAACGCGCCCCGCGCCCGACTCGATATCAATCACCATGGAACTGACCTCTCAGGCCAACTCGTTTCTGTCCTTGCTGGCACCGCTGGTCGCCATCGGCATGGCCATACTCACACGCCGCGTACTGCTCTCGCTGACGATGGGCAGCCTGGTCGGCGCCCTGCTGCTCAACGACTTCCATCCACTGGCAACCCTTGAAAGTCTTGCCAGACGGCTGATTGGCGTGTTCTGGACGCTTCCCGAGAGTGGTGCCGCTGGCCTGGGTAGCGCCAACATCTGGAATCTGTCTATCCTTGCCTTCCTGCTGCTACTGGGTGCCATGGTGGCAATGGTCACCTTGTCCGGTGGCACCAGAGCCTTCGGTGAATGGGCTCGTGAGCACGTCAGAACTCGCCGCGGCGCTCAGCTCACCACGGTGTTGCTGGGCGCGGTAATTTTCATTGACGACTATTTCAACAGTCTGGCGGTGGGCAATATCAGCCGTCCGCTGACCGACCGCCAAAGCATCTCTCGCGCCAAGCTGGCCTACCTGATCGATTCCACTGCAGCACCGGTGTGCGTCATCACCCCGATCTCCAGCTGGGGCGCTTACATCATCAGCCTGGTCGGCGGTGTGCTCACCGCCCATGCGATCACCGACATCACGGCGCTGCAGGCCTTTCTGGAGATATCGGCGCTGAATTTCTACGCCATCAGTGCCTTGCTACTGGTGCTGCTCAGTGCCTGGCTGGATCTGGATATCGGCGCCATGCGCCGACATGACGACATGGCGCGCCAAGGGCAGGTATTCGACGCCTCTCGCGGCAAGCCGCCCGGCAACCTGACCATCGAAGAGGCGCAAGGCGGCCGCACCCGCGATCTGCTAATGCCGATCCTGATCCTGGTGGCGGCCACCGTGGCGATGATCTTCTACACCGGGGCGGCGGCACTCAAGACCGATGGCGTCGCCTTCAGCCTGCTGGGCGCTTTCGAGCAGACCGACGTCGCGCACTCGCTGCTGGTCGGCGGCACCGTAGCACTGCTCGCCACCCTTGCCATGCTGTGGCCTCGCCCGGCAGTGCGCCGCCGCTCGGGGCTGGCACTGCTGCACGGTATTCACAGCATGTTGCCGGCGGTATACACCCTGGTGCTGGCCTGGTTATTGACCGGCATCATCTCGGACCTGGGCACGGGGGCTTATCTGGCAAGCCTCGTCGAAGGGATCCTGGCCGCCCAATGGCTGCCAATGCTACTGTTCGTGCTGGCCGGCATCATGGCGTTCGCGACCGGCACCAGCTGGGGCACCTTCGGCATCATGCTGCCCATCGCTGGCGACATGGCCGCCGCCACGGATATCGCCATGCTGTTGCCGATGATGGGAGCGGTGCTGGCAGGCGCCGTCTTCGGCGATCACTGCTCGCCGATTTCCGACACCACCATCCTGTCTTCCACCGGCGCCGCCTGCCACCACATCGACCATGTGCTCACCCAGCTACCCTATGCAGGCCTCGGAGCGCTATCCACCCTTGCCGGCTACCTAACGCTGGGCCTTGGTGGCCCCCACTTTCTGGCGCTGGGTGTAACACTAGCCACCCTGGCACTTGCCGTGACCTGGCAACACCAACACCAACGCCGCCTGAATCATCGACAGCGTCAGGCGAGCTGATACAAGCCCGCTGGTTAGCTAAGAACGTTCTCGCCTACCGACATGCCATCAAAAAGGCCGCCCCCCCTGAAGGGCGGCCTCTTACTTGGGCAATGCGTCATGCGCATGCTTGACTAGTCGCCTCACATGACGATCAGTCCTGTGGCTTAGCCTGAGCCGCCAGGCCAAGATCACGGTCGCACATCAGGTCATGCACTTCCTGCAAGCTGGTGGGGTCGTCGATGGTAGAAGGAATCGCGAATTCCTTACCGTCGGCGATGGTGCGCAGCAGCTTGCGCAGAATCTTGCCCGAACGGGTCTTGGGCAGACGGTTGACCACCAACACCTGCTTGAGACTGGCAATGCCACCAATTTGCTCACGCACCAGGGCAACCAAGGCCTCCTCCAGAGCCGGCTCGTCGCCGTCGAAATCATCCTTGGGAATCACCAAGCCAACCGGGACCTGGCCCTTGAGCGCATCGTGAATGCCAATCACCGCGCACTCGGCTACCGCCGGATGGCCACCCAGCACTTCTTCCATCACGCCGGTGGAAAGCCGGTGACCCGCCACATTGATGACGTCGTCGGTGCGCCCCATGATGAACAGATACCCATCCTCATCGAAGTGGCCACCATCACCGGTCAGGTAACAGCCCGGGAAGGCCGACATATAGGCATGCTGAAAGCGAGCCGGGTCGCCCCATATGCCCACCAAACAGCCCGGCGGCATCGGCTCACGAATGACTACGCTGCCCTCTTGCCCCGCCGCGACTGGCTCACCATCGCGCCCCAGCACCTGCACGTTGAAGCCGGGTACCGGGAAGGTCGCCGAGCCTGCCTTGCTAGGCATGGGCGCCAACCCCTGAAGGTTGGAGGCAATCGGCCAACCGGTCTCGGTCTGCCACCAGTGGTCGATGACGGGAATCTTCAACAGGTCATTCAGCCAATGGTACGTCGGCGGGTCGAGGCGCTCACCGGCAAGGAATAGCGATTTGAGGCAGGAGATATCGTATTTCTCGAGCCATTTAGCGTCCGGGTCCTCTTTCTTGATGGCACGAAAGGCCGTTGGCGCAGTGAAGAATGTCTTCACACCGTATTCGGCGATCACACGCCAGAAGGCACCGGCATCCGGGGTTCGCACCGGCTTGCCTTCATAAACCACGGTGGTACAGCCGCGCAGCAGCGGCGCATAAACGATGTAGGAGTGCCCCACCACCCAGCCAACATCCGAGGCCGAAAAGAATACTTCGCCAGGCGCCATGTCGTAGATGACGTCCATGGAATAATGAAGAGCAACCGCGTGGCCGCCATTATCGCGCACCACTCCCTTGGGTTTGCCGGTAGTGCCAGATGTGTAAAGTATATACAACGGATCGGTCGCTTTAACCGGCACGCAATCGGCTGGCTCAGCCTGAGCCACCAGTGACGCCCAGTCATGGTCCCGAGCCCCCAGCTCTGCAACGGTCTGATCTCGTTGCAGAATTACGCAACCTTCGGGCTGATGGCGGCTTTGCGCCAGCGCTTCATCGAGCATTGGCTTGTAAGGGATGACCCGGTCGACCTCGATTCCGCAGGAGGCGGCGATGATGACCTTGGGCTCGGCATCGTCGATGCGCATGGCAAGCTCGTGCGGGGCGAAGCCGCCAAACACCACTGAATGAATGGCGCCCAACCGTGCGCAGGCATACATCGCGACCAGGGCTTCGGGGACCATAGGCATATAAATGACCACCCGATCACCCTTGCCGACGCCTAACCCGGCTAGCGCGCCAGCAAATACCGCTACCTCATCGCGCAGCTCGCGATAGCTCAGGCGTCTACGCTGTCCGGTGACGGGAGAGTCCCAAAGCACAGCCGCCTGCTGTCCACGCCCCTGCTCGACATGGTAATCCAGGGCGGCATGGCAGGTATTCATCTCGCCATCGGAGAACCAGCGCGCATGCCCCTGCTCGTCATAGTCGAGGATTGACTTGGGTGGCGTGATCCAGGGAATGCGGTGAGACTGCTCGGCCCAGAAAGACTCAGGGCGATCGATGGCATGGCGATAGATGTCGTGATAGCGGCTCATGGCAGCACCTTTAATGGAAATGAGCGTCCTGGGCGTACACAGACAGGGCCCCATAAGCCACCTCTGTGCGAACCGATTGTTGACACTTTAGAGGTTTTGACACGAATTTCTCTGCGACAATGGGCTAACCGACCTACTTAACACCAATATTGTTGACAACGATCAAGAGCTCCACCGGCAACACATGACCATAGGACCCCACTGGCAGGCGTTGATACTGCGTTGGCCTTAAGGGATTCATGCTTGCAGTGTTAATAAAACTTTACTAAACCCATATTGATGATTCGCTTAATGAAGCGATGAAATCCGTCCGATTGCCCAGTAGGCATCCTCGTTATTGACCGACGAGCATCGTGATGTTTGACACGCTTGGTGCCGTCCAACAGCCAGGGAAGTTGATCTTTCGGCATTTTCCTACCCTGCGTGCGCCGCCACCAGTGTCTTAGGCGCACGGACCGCACAGCCAGGAGGTCACTTCATGAGCTCGCGACAACCCGCCATTCAACTGCTCGAAGCCGGCGACACCGTCTTGAGCGCGGCGACTTCGTTGCTCAAAGCCATGGCAAACGAAAACCGGCTTCGCATCCTTTGCCTGTTAGACGGGGCTGAACTCTCTGTGTCTGAGCTCAACGCTCGCTTGAGCCTCAGTCAATCCGCCTTGTCTCAGCACCTAGCGATTCTTCGTCGCGAGGGCATGGTCACCACGAGACGCGCGTCACAGACGATCTATTATTCGCTGCAAGGCAACCAGGCGAGGGTCATCATCGACGCTATCAGCCGGCTTTATCCAGGCAAGCCCGCCTAGTTACGAGCAAGCAGTCGTTAAACACAAAACGCCCCGAGACAGGTCTCGAGGCGTTTTCTTTTGCGGCGCCGGCCGTTGTTCGGTGCGACTAGCTCACCCACTCAGGCGCTGCCTGACCCCAGACATAATGAATCCTCCCACTCGCCCGGGTCACCTCTCTAGCGCTTGAGCCATCGACTGGCATCAACCGCCTCAAGCAGCCTTGTCACACCCCGCTCGACACCTGCCGACAGCGATAGCCCCAGGCGCTCGGGAAGGCGCTTCTGCGCTTCCAGTCGCACTGACAGCACCCGGGCGTCCTGCATACGCGCGAGAAGATACGCATCGCTGGTCATGACCTCATCGGCCAAACCGTTGTCGACGGCTTCTCGGCCATACCAGATCTCACCGGTCGCGAGCTGCTCGATGTCCATCGCCGGACGCCTTTCGGCGATATGGCGCTTGAAAAGCTCGTGGGTATGCTCGATATCGGCGAGAAACTTGTCTCGACCTTCTTGCGTATTTTCGCCCAGCACCGTCAAGGTGCGCTTGTAGCGCCCCGCTGTCAGCACTTCGACATCGACATCATGACGCTTGAGAAGCCGATGCACGTTGGGCACTTGCGCCACGACGCCAATCGAGCCCAGCACCGCGAAGGGGGCGACCTGCAGATGATCGGCGCAACAAGCCATCATGTAGCCGCCGCTAGCGGCCACCTTGTCGACGCAGACCCGCGTCACGACGCCCGCCTCGCGTAAGCGATCCAATTGCGCCGCGGCAAGGCCGTAGGCATGCACCAGCCCTCCAGCAGATTCGAGGCGCAGCACCACTTCATCGCCTTCGGCAACGACGTCCAACAAGGCGGAAATTTCCTCTGCAAGCCGCGCCGTTCCCGAGGCCTTCAAGTCGCCATGAAAGTCGAGGACCCAAACATTGCCGCGGGCGGAATCTTCACCGCCTTTCTTGCGCGCCTGCTTATCGTCGCGACGAAAGCCCTTGAGTAGCCGCTTGCGGCCCTGTGGCTCGGCCACCGCCAGTTTCAGGCGTCGCACCCGCTTGCGTTGACGAAGGTTCAGCTCTTCGACGCGAAGCTGTGCCCCTGCACCTTCCTGGCCACGGCCTTTGCTTACCAGGACCATGATGGCTGCCAGCATCGCCAGCAATGTCAGAACCTGAGCAAAAAACAGGGCGTAATCCTGTATCCATTCGTTCACTACGCTCTCCTTGAATACGAGCACTATCAGTCAGTCGATTCCATCATCCTGGCGGCAAAGGGGAAAGCATTTCATCAGCTTGACATATAAAGCCTTGATCAGAACGCTCGTTTTAAATAGCCTCGGTCTCTAGGGTGGCCATCCGTGCCCTTATTCGTCTTCGTCGTTTAAATCGTCACAGCTGAGCCCGTCACCAATAGGATTCGTCATGACCGACAATGTACTCGAGAAACTCCAGACACGCTTCGACCCCCAGGCGGCACAGGGCATGGACGATGTATTCCAGTTCAATTTCAACGACAAAGGTAACTACTACCTGGTGGTAAAGGATGGCAACCTGGATATCCAGGAGGGCGAGCACGAGGACCCGTCGGTAACGCTGACGATGTCCAGTGACACCCTGAAGGGCGTGATGAGCGGGGAACTCAGCGGCATGAGCGCCTTCATGAGCGGCCAGCTCAAAGCCACCGGCAACATCATGCTGGCGACACGCCTGAATAGCCTGTTTCCCAGCCGCTAAGTCGACTCACCGGGTTGCCATCCGCCGCCATTGGCGTATGGCAACGTCCGCAGGACTAACGACTCGCCCTACTCTGCCTTCTGCCTAGCCCGCTGCTCAGCGATCTCAGTGAAGGCGTATCAACAAAGCGGTATTCCCTCTTGACTGTCTCATTGGCCGCGCGACGAGACAGATTTGAGGTGGGTGTCGATTAGCTGTCTTGAGATGGAAAATCTAGGCGGCAGTTCAGGCATCTCATCCGGCAGGAACCAAGCCGCATCGGCGATCTCCCGATCATCGATACGAATATCACGGCTTGCCGCTTCGGCGAAGTACCCGAGCATCAGCGAATGCGGGAACGGCCATGCCTGGCTGAGAAAGTAGCGGGTTCGCCCGACCGAGACGCCCACCTCTTCAAACACCTCTCGCCGTACGGCCTCCTCTGCTGATTCCCCCGGCTCGATAAACCCGGCAAGGGTCGAATAGCGCCCCACGGGAAAACGCGGACTGCGCCCAAGCAACATGGCATCGCCGTGGGTCACCAGCGTGATGATACAGGGTGAAATGCGGGGATAGTTGCGATGCCCGCAGGCATCGCAGTGCATCGCAAACTCCCAGGAAACATGCCGTGTGCGGCTCCCACAGCGGCCGCAGAAGCGGTGGTTCTGCCACCAGCTAGCGACCTGTAAAGCAGTCGACAACAGTGGGAAATAGGCTTGCGGCATGTTCGCCAGCCAGGCACGCCCATCAGGCCAGTCCTCCGCCGCACTGGGATCCTCGTCATCGAAGACCAGTGCGACCGGCACGTCGTGCCAGTAGCCAAGAGGCAGGGCCTCTGAGGGCCAGGGGCCAGGACCCTGGAGGGGAGCGCCATCGACGCCAGGGGCAATGCGGCCACGGTGCAGGTGCAGCGTCCACCCGGACGCTGCACCTTTGGGAAGGACACGCTGAAACATCAGTGCGTCTCACCTTCGATGGCACCGGGTGCCGGCGCCCATCCTGGCAAACTGTCCCAGCCGCACTCGCCTGCTGCCTCGCGAATAACCGCGAGCTTGGCGCGGTGTGCCGCCAGCTCGACGTCGTCGGGCGCGATGACCGACAGGCGAGGCCGCTGTTCGTCGAGTCGCCGGATGCCGCTGCTTTGCTGGGTATTCTCTTGCTCGTTACCAGCCTGAGCATCCAGCGTCAGCGCCGTTTGCCCACCGGTCATGTGCAGGTAGACATCGGCCAGGATCTCGGCATCCAGCAGAGCGCCGTGCAGCACGCGGTGGCCGTTTTCGATCTGATAGCGCTTGCACAGGGCATCGAGGCTATTGCGCTGCCCAGGGTGCATCTTGCGCGCCATGACCAGGGTGTCGAGGATCCGGCAATGCTCGGCAACGGGACCGAGCGTTATGCTGCGCTTGGCGTTGAGCATCGAAAGTTCATTATCGATGAAGCCAACGTCGAAGGGCGCATTGTGGATGACCAGCTCGGCCCCTTCGATGAAGGCCCAGAATTCATCGGCAATGGCCGCAAAGACTGGCTCGTCGGCCACACGCTCATTGGTAATGCCGTGGATGCCGATCGCTTCTTCCTCGATCTCCCGCTCCGGGTTGATGAACTGATGATAGGTCCGCCCGGTCAGGCGCCGGTTGATCATCTCCACCCCCCCGATCTCGATCAGGCGATGTCCATCTCGAGGGTCGATGCCGGTGGTCTCGGTATCAAGAATGATCTGGCGCATGTTGTCTCTCTCAGGAACGGGCTTTTTAAAACGGGCTTTCGGGGGCGCAGCGGGCGCGAGCAGCTTCGCCAACTTGCTGCGGTGTCGCGGCTCTAAAGACCATCGCCTTCTGGAAAGCGCCAAAGCACCTTCCAGGCCAAAGGCAGGTAAGCCGCACCGTCACGGAGTACGGCGCTCAAGCCCGCGACGCCTGCTGTTCGTCAATGGCTTCGTTGGCCAGGGCATCGGCCGCTTCATTGCCGGGATGGCCGCTATGGCCTTTTACCCAGTGCCATTCAATGCGATGGCGATGCGTCTCTGCCAACAGCTCTTTCCATAGTTCGGCATTCTTCACTGGCTGACGAGAGGCCGTCTTCCAGCCCTTTTTTTGCCAGCCGTGGATCCACTCGGTGATGCCCTTACGCAGGTACTGGGAGTCGGTCCACAATTCCACCTGGCATTCTCGTTTGAGTTCGCGCAGGGCCATGATGGCCGCCATCAGCTCCATGCGGTTATTGGTGGTCTTGGCCTCGAATCCGTTGAGGCGTTTCTCGTGATCACCGCTTTTCATCAGGGCCCCCCATCCTCCCGGGCCAGGATTGCCACGACAGGCTCCATCGGTATAAATCGTCACGCGGGGCAGTGCGGTGTCAGTCACCCTCGGCCATCCTATCGGGTTGTCGTGCCAGGCCGGTGGCTCGCCCTAGACCGGCGGCTCCCAGAGAAGAGCCGAGCGCTAGGCGCGGCCGCTGAACCGTTGCCAGCTGCGAGCGCCGCCGGGCACGTATCATGAACGTATCCCCGAGCGGCAGATTATAGCGCCGCCCCAAGGCCTCGAGACCGGCATTGCGGGGTGCGCTGCCAGGCCAGTGAAAACCGCAGTAGTCTACCCGCTCGATCTCGAAGTCGACAAATTCCAGCCAGTCCCTGAGCCGCCCTGGGGTTCGCCACTGACCGCACCAAGGCAGTCGACGGCGCCTGTTCGGTATCAGTCGGCTCAAGCCAGAGGCGCCTCTGGGGCTCCAGCCAAAGATGAACAACCGGCCATCATCGGCGGTGACCCTCGCGGCCTCCTGCAGAACATGATGGGGCTGATCCACCACCTCAAGCAGGTGATGAATCACCACCAGCGCCAGGGATTCATCCGGCAAGGGAATCTGGTCGGGGGTGCAAACCAGCGTAGCGGCGTGCTCGGCCAACTCACGGGTCGGCGACCACTGCATGGCATGATTGATCGGACACATATCGGCAAGGCGCGGCGCCATGCCAAGCTCGAGGCTATGGCCACCAAATAGCTGCTCGCACGCCGGCCCAAGGCAGGCTCGCTCGGCGGCCCATTGCGCGCGCCCATCCTCGGTGGACCAGAAACGTCGGGCGTCTCGCACCATCTGTGCCAGTACTATCGGGTCGGGTGAATTTGACACGCTATGCCGAAGCCTCCAAAGTAGCGGCTATTTTTGACGCTGGCCCTTGGCCAAATCCGAGGTGGCCAGTCATAGGAGTGGCGGCAAACTGAGAAGGTTCATCCCTTCTTAAATGACCTGTCTTGATGGCCTGTGTGTCTAAAGCGAACTAGACCAACGCTTGCCCGTAGCTGCCTTTGTGGCGCGCAGGATTACTCTAGTCCCCGTCGTTGCTTGGGTCGCACCGTCACCATACATCGCTCTCTAACGTACTGGATACTGTCAGGATTCAAGGAAGAATCGCCATACCGATAGCGTGGTGGCGCAGTCAGGATGATGGCGCGGGCAGTGGGTACTGAAGAGTACTGTGGGAACTGCTAATGCATGAAGACGCCATCAAGCGTCACCATGCTCGCCTGGCTCCCCTTTCGCAACTGCTGTAGGCATTAAATATAGCAGCCGGCACCGTCCGATATGACGCAGCCATAACCGAGGACACTATCCCATGCTGAGCGTGACACCGATCCCGGCCTTCAACGACAACTACATCTGGCTCCTTCGCCAGGACACCAGTGACAAGGTGGCTGTTGTCGACCCGGGCGATGCTGCGCCGGTTATCGAGGTTCTGGAGCGCGAGGGACTGACGCTTGCCTCCATCCTGATTACCCATCATCACCCAGACCACACTGGCGGACTGCCCAAACTGATCGAGCGCTATCACCCGCGGGTTATCGGCCCAGACAACCCGAGCATCAACGGTATCGACGAGCGCCTCGGCGACGGCGACGAATGCTTGGTGATGGGGCGCCGCTTCGAGGTCATGGCAGTGCCCGGTCACACGCTCGACCATATCGCCTTTTTCGCCGCGGGTGTACCACCGCTACTGTTCTGTGGTGACACCCTGTTCTCCGGCGGCTGCGGCCGACTATTCGAAGGCACGGCAGAACAGATGCACACCTCGCTGTCACGCCTGGCGGCCCTGCCCGGCGACACCTTGGTATTTGCCGCTCACGAGTACACGCTGGCGAATCTGCGTTTCGCCAAGGCAGCCGATACAGACAACACCCTGCTGGATGCCTATCAGCGCGACTGTCAACGCTCTCGCGAGCTGGACCGCCCCACGCTTCCCAGCAACATGGCACGCGAACTACAGGTCAACCCCTTCCTGCGCACCGACCAGCGCGGCGTTCAGCGAGCCGCCAGTTCCCAAGGCGATACCGACACGCCCCTCGCCACTTTTACCACCCTACGCGCCTGGAAGGATGCCTTTTAAGTCATCCCGATCATGATTCCATTGCCCCTGGACGCCGCCATTTAGCGCCCACGAGGACCCGTATTTATATGTCAACCTATATCACCGCACGTCGCCGGGCCGTTTGCCTGGCAGGTACGCTTTTCATCACCAGCATGACGCTGGCTGCAGCGGCCGCCAAAGCCAGCAGCTTCCCCCAAGGCCAGACCGCCAGCGGAGAACGTCATAGCCTTCAGGCGCTCGACCAGTCGAACACCACCTTCTGGGATGCCTTGGTCCTCGAACCGCCGGGATTCTGGCAAGTTCTGCGCCAGCGTTTTGCCTGGCAGGACCAGATTGATCAGCCTCGCGTACAGGAGTGGATCGATCATTATCAGGAACATCCCGAGAGTATCGCCGATATCATCGAACGCTCTCGGCCGTGGATGCACTGGATCACCAGTCGCGTGGAAGCACGCGATCTCCCCGGGGAGATTGCGCTCCTGCCCTTCATTGAGAGTGCCTACGATCCCAAGGCACGCAGCCACAGGGGAGCATCAGGACTTTGGCAGTTCATGCCGCGCACCGGTGATGCCCTTGGCCTAACCCGCACCCGCGGCTATGACGGGCGACTGGATGTGGTCGCCGCCACCGAGGCGGCGCTGGACTACCTCGAAGGGCAGGCCGCGCAGTGGTATGAAGGCGATATGGAACTGTCTTTAGCGGCCTATAATGCGGGGGCCGGCACGGTGAACCGGGCCCGCCGTGACGCGGCGAGTCGAGGCGAGCCGACCGACTATTGGCACCTGCGCCTGCCGGGCGAAACCATGAACTATGTGCCCAAGCTGCTGGCGATCTCGGCGATCATCAATGATCCCGAGCGCTATTCGCTGTCACTGCCAACCATCGACAATACGCCTACCGTGGCCGCAGTGGAGGTCGACGTTCCCCTGAGTCTCGAGCGCCTCGCCCAGATGGCCGACGTCAGCGTGAACCGACTGAAGTCGCTCAACCCTGGCCACCTGGATGGTTTTGTCGACCCCGCCTACACGCCTGAACTGGTCGTCCCTGCCGCCGTTAAGGATACCCTGCTGGCCAACCTGGATGGCGTTTCCACCGGCACGGTGCGCTATGTGGTTCGCCAAGGGGACAACCTCTCGGTCATCGCCGATCGGCACAACGTCAGCCTGGCGTCCCTGCGCCAACGCAACGGCCTGAGTAGTGACATGATCCGCGCCGGTCAGACACTGTACATTCCCGATCAGACGATCCTCGCCTCCAACTAGGCCGGATCTGACCTCTGGACGTCTGGCCTTCTGGATAGACATGCCCGAACCTCCAGCCGGCCTGCCGTGAAGATGGCTGCAGATGCTTTCCCGCAGCCACTTGCCCCTAGCCCTTCACGCCAGCCCTTCACGCTAGCCCCTCGCGTGAGCGCGAGGGGCGCCCCGTGGCCCAGCAGAGTTTACAAGTGGCGCGTCGGCTGACACCTTATCGGCTGGGCTCACGTCCCCAGAGGTGGGCCGCCTGACCGGATTCAAGGACGTCACTCATGACAACTGCTGCCCTTCCCCCTCGCTCCCGACCATCCTCCCGCTTTGCGGCCCCGTGGATAGCGCTGGCTGGCTTGGTCCTTCCAGTCGTGGCATTGGCATCGCCCAAGGTAGCGACGGTGCATGGCCTGGCGCTTTACGGTGAGCCCGCTCTGCCGGCGGATTTCAGCCATTTTTCCTACGTCAATCCCGAGGCACCCAAGGGGGGCAGCCTATTACGGGCGGCAATCGGCGGCAGCTTCGACTCCACCAACCCCTTTATCGTGCGCGGCACGCCCGCCACAGGTCTTAATCAAATCTACGACACCCTGCTCGAGAGCAACCCCAACGAGACCTTCTCGAGCTATGGCCTGCTGGCTGAGGGTATCCGCCTTGACCCAGAGCGGCGCTGGATCGAGTTCGATCTGCGCCCCGAGGCACGCTTTCATGATGGCGAGCCGGTCGAGGCAAGTGACGTGGTGTTCAGTTTCGAGACGCTAACGGAGAAGGGCCAGCCCTTCTATGCGGGCTACTACGCAGACGTGACCAAGGTCCGAGCGCTGGATGACGACACCGTGCGCTTCGAGTTCGCCGCCAATAATTCCCGCGAGCTGCCGCTGATCATTGGCCAGCTACCTATCCTACCCGAGCATTATTGGGCCGATCGCGACTTTACCGCTACCACGCTGGATCCGTTGCTGGGCTCGGGGCCCTATCGCATCAGCGAGGTACAGCCTGGCCGGCGCATTGTCTATGAGCGAGTCGAAGACTACTGGGGCAAAGACCTGCCCGTAAACCGGGGCCGTCACAATATCGACGAGCTGGTCTATGACTATTATCGCGACCAGACCGTTGCCCTCGAGGCCTTCAAGGCCGGCAACCTGGATATGCGCATCGAGTCCAGTGCTCGCCAGTGGGCCACCGCCTATGACTTCCCGGCGGCCGAGAACGGCTTCGTCAAGCAGTTGAACATTCACGACGGCCAACCTGCGGGCATGCAGGCCTATGTGATGAACCTGCGCCGCGAGACCTTCAAGGACCCGCGTGTCCGCGAGGCCATCAACCTGGCCTTCGACTTCCCGTGGCTCAACGACAATCTTTTCTATGGCGCCTACGAGCGCACCGAGAGCTTCTTCGAGAACTCACCCATGGCGGCTAGCGGCCTGCCCTCCGAGGAGGAACTCGCGCTTCTCGAGCCATTGAGGGATGAGCTGCCTGCAGCGGTTTTCGATACCCCGCTGCCAATTGAAGAGCCCGAAAAGCTGCGCCCGCGCCTGGCCAAGGCACTAGAATTGCTCAACGAGGCCGGCTATGTGGTGCGTGAGGGCGTGATGACGCAGGTGGAAACCGGCGAGCCGCTGAATCTCGAGGTGCTCCTCTACGACACCCAGTTCGAGCGGGTCGTCCAGCCGCTGCTGCGCAATCTGGCCCGTCTCGGGGTGCAAGGCGACATCCGTATCGTCGATGTCAACCAGTACCTCAACCGGCTGCGCAAGTTCGATTACGACATGATCGTGGGCAGCTTCCCGCAATCGAACAACCCCGGCAACGAGCAGCGCGAATACTGGACCAGTGCCTATGCCGACCAGCCTCAGAGTCGTAACCTGATTGGCCTGAAAAACCCAGCCATTGACTCCCTGGTCGAGACGCTGATTCGCGCTGACAGCCGCGAAGAGCTCAATACCGCCGCGAGAGCCCTGGACCGCGTGCTGCGCAATGGCTTCTACGTGGTGCCGCAGTGGTATCTCGACAAGACGCGGATCGCGCTATGGGACATGTTCGACTACCCCCAGCCGTTTCCGGAGTACAATCTCGACCTATCGGCCTGGTGGGTCGACCCAGAGCGAGAGGCCGATATCCGCAATCGACAGCGCAGTCGCTGATCAAGACGCCCCCATTAACCCAAAGGACACTACAGAGCTCGGTGTGGCTTTGCCATGACAGGGGCTTGCATAATGGCGCCTGACTCGGATTCTTGGGCGCTAATACCAGTTCATGGCTTAGTTCATGGCTTAGTTTCTGGTGCAGGCCGGAGCCGTTCCTTTTATATTGCTCGTTGGCTTTATTCCCGGCGGCCTGATCATGCAAGACCGGCGATAATAGCCGGTCATGCGCGATCAGGACCGCTCACCGACATTACCGCTGTAACGCTGAAAAGGACTCTTCGTGGCTGCCTATGTCCTTCGTCGCCTGCTGCTGATGATCCCTACCCTATTGGGGATCCTGCTGCTCAACTTCATTATCGTGCAGGCCGCTCCCGGTGGCCCCATCGACCAGATGCTGGCACGCAGCCAAGGGCTGGACAGTTCGGCAAGCACTCGCCTGGATGGCGGCGGTGGCGATAGCGTCAAGGGCGAGTCTCGGGGCTCACGGGGCGTCGAGGAACGCTTCATCGCCCAGCTGGAGGAACAATTCGGCTTCGACAAGCCGGCTCATGAGCGCTTTTTCGACATGCTCCGCTCTTATGCCACCTTCGATTTCGGCGAGAGTTTCTTCCGTGACCGCCCGGTGGTCGACCTAATGATCGAGCGACTGCCGGTGTCGATTTCGCTGGGGTTATGGACGACCCTGCTGGTCTATCTGATCTCGATCCCGCTAGGGGTGCGCAAGGCCTTGCGCCATGGCTCGCCCTTCGATGTCTGGACCTCGGGCCTGGTGATCGTCGGCTATGCCATTCCCGGTTTCCTGTTCGCGATCCTGCTGATCGTGCTGTTCGCCGGCGGTAGCTACTTCGATGTCTTCCCGCTGCGCGGCCTGACTTCGCCGGACTTCGACACCCTTTCGGCCTGGGGCAAGGTCAAGGACTACTTCTGGCATATTTCCTTGCCGGTGCTGGCCTCGGCCATCGGCAGCTTCGCCACGCTCACCATGCTGACCAAGAACAGCTTCCTCGACGAGATTCACAAGCAGTACGTACTGACCGCCCGCGCCAAGGGGGCGGGAGACCATCAGGTGCTCTACGGCCACGTCTTCCGCAATGCCATGCTGATCATTATCGCCGGCCTGCCCTCGGCATTGATCGGCATTTTCTTCACCGGCTCGCTGCTGATCGAAGTCATCTTCTCGCTCAACGGTCTCGGGCTGCTGGGCTTCGAAGCCGTGATGCAGCGTGATTACCCGGTGATCTTCGGCACGCTCTATCTGTATACCCTGATCGGGCTGATCTTGAAGCTGATCTCCGACTTGACCTATGTGTGGGTTGATCCGCGCATCGACTTCGCGACCAGGGAGGCCTGATGCGCATATTCACACGCTTCTATCAGTCCCTTTCGCCGATCACGCGCCGTCGCCTGGCCGTTTTCCACGGCAATCGCCGGGCTCGCCTGTCGCTGTGGCTGTTTCTGTTCATGTTCATCTTGAGCCTCGGCGCCGAACTGATCGCCAATGACAAACCGCTGGTGATGAAGTACCAGGGTGATTGGTATGTGCCACTGCTGGTCGACTACCCGGAGACCGATTTCGGCGGCTTTCTGCCCACCACCACCGACTACCGCGACCCCTATGTGCGCGAGGCCATTGAGGAAGATGGCTGGATGCTGTGGCCGCCGTTCCCCTTCTCCTACCAGACGCTGGACATGGAACTCAGCCGACCGGCGCCCTCTTCGCCGGATGGTCGTCACTGGCTGGGCACCGACGATCAGGGGCGGGATGTGCTGGCTCGAGTCATCTATGGCTTTCGCCTGTCAGTGGTCTTCGCATTGGTGCTGACCATCGGCTCGCTGACCCTGGGGGTGATGATCGGCGGCGTACAGGGCTACTTTGGCGGCAAGGTCGACCTGATCGGCCAGCGGCTGATCGAGATCTGGTCGGGGCTTCCCGTACTCTTCCTGCTGATCATCCTGGCAAGCTTGGTACAGCCCAACCTGTGGTGGCTGCTGGGTATCATGCTGCTGTTTTCGTGGCTGGGGCTGGTGGACGTAGTGCGCGCCGAGTTTCTGCGCGCTCGAAATCTTGAATACGTGCGCGCGGCCAAGGCCATGGGTCTGTCCTCGCACCTGATCATGTGGCGCCACGTGCTGCCCAATGCCATGGTCGCGACCCTGACCTTCATCCCCTTCTTGTTCACCGGCGCCATCACGACCCTGACCGCGCTGGATTTCCTCGGCTTTGGCCTGCCGCCAGGATCGCCGTCGCTAGGTGAACTGGTGGCACAGGGCAAGAACAACCTGCAGGCGCCCTGGCTCGGCATCACGGCTTTCGTGAGCCTGTCGCTGATGCTCTCGCTGCTGGTGTTCATCGGCGAAGGGCTGCGCGATGCATTCGACCCGCGCCACATTCAGTCAAGCCCCAAGGCAATCGCCACGACGACGCCAGCTAGCCCGCATAACGCCGCCAGGAGCACGGACGATGCCTGAAACGCCCACGCACCCACATGACCGTCCACTGCTGCGCCTGGACGATCTGACCATCGGCTTTGACGGCGAGACAGTCGTGGATTCGCTGTCGCTATCTATCCATGCCGGCGAGGCACTGGCCCTGGTCGGCGAATCCGGTTCCGGCAAGTCGGTCAGCGCCCTGGGCGCCATGAACCTGCTGCCGGCCAATGCCAGCGTCACCGGGCGGCGCCAGCTGGGCGATACCGATCTGGCAAGCCTGAAGAAACGCGACTGGCAGGGGCTGCTGGGCAGTCGCGTGGGCTTCGTTTTTCAAGAGCCCATGACCTCGCTGAACCCGCTGCATACCGTCGAGAAACAGATCGGCGAGACCCTGCGCCTACATCAGGGCCTCAGCGGTAAGGCCGCCCGCGCCCGGGCCAGGGAGCTGCTTGTTCAGGTCAAGCTGCCACGACCCGATGAACTGCTCGACGCCTGGCCCCATCAACTATCCGGCGGCCAGCGACAGCGGGTGATGATCGCCATGGCGATCGCCAATGAACCGGCGCTGCTGATCGCCGATGAGCCGACGACAGCCCTCGATGTTACCGTGCAGCAGGATATCCTGGCCCTGCTCAGAGAACTTCGCGAGCGCCATGGTATGGGCATGCTGCTGATCACCCACGACCTTAATCTGGTGCGCCGCCATGCCGACCGGGTCTGCGTGCTCTATCACGGTCGCGAGCAGGAAACCGGCCCGGTAGAGCGCGTCTTTCGTGATCCAGAGAGCCACTACACCCGTACGCTACTGAATGCCGAGCCAGAGGGCCGGCCGCATCCCATCGACAGGGCTCCCATGCTAATGGCGGCGCGAGGCTTGCAAGTGGCCTTTTCGCGCCCCAAGCGCCTCTTCTCTCGCAATCCACCGCCCTTCGTGGCCGTGCAGCCGCTGGACCTGACCCTGCGTAGCGGCGAGACCCTGGGCATCGTCGGAGAATCGGGGTCTGGCAAGACGACCCTGGCGATGGCTCTGCTTCGCCTGACGCCCAGTGAAGGCGAAATCGACTTCGCCGGGGAACGCCTGGACACCCTCAGCGGCAAGCCGCTTCGCCAACAACGCCGGCGCATCCAAATCGTCTTCCAGGACCCCTATGGCTCGCTGTCGCCGCGCCTGCCCGTGGCGAGGATCATCAGCGAAGGGCTTTGCTTTCATTACCCCGAGCTCGATGATGCCGAGATCGAACGGCGCGTTCAGGCGACACTGCTCGAGGTCGGACTGCCCGCCGACTGCGCTTCTCGCTACCCCCATGAGTTCTCCGGCGGTCAGCGCCAGCGCATTGCCGTCGCCCGCGCCATCATTCTCGAGCCGGAACTGATCGTGCTCGATGAGCCGACCTCGGCGCTCGATCGCACCGTGCAGAAACAGCTGGTCGAGCTGCTCAGGGATTTGCAGGCTCGGCGCGGGCTGAGCTATCTCTTTATCAGCCATGACCTGGCCGTGGTGCGCGCCATGGCGCATCGCGTCATGGTGCTGAAGGATGGCGACGTCATCGAGGAGGGCTCGACCGAGCAGGTGCTGGGCGCACCCCAAACGCCCTACACACGAGCGCTGGTCGAGGCTGCCGGCCTGGTGCCTGTCACCGACTGACTCTGGGGTTTACAGCCAGCCGATCGATAGCGATAGTGAGCGCACCGAACGACAGGGGCGCCGGCAATCGCCGGCTGAGAGGCACCCTTCGAACCTGACCCGGATAATGCCGGCGGAGGGAGTCGTGTGGCGGCCGCACTCGGCCCCTGCCACACGAACGCCTCCGCTCAGGAGGCACGATGACCACGATTGATCCCAGCGCCCATCTGGCGCGCGTCCGCGAGACGGCGCCGCTGATCCATAACATCACCAACTTCGTCGCCATGAATGCCATGGCCAATGTGCTGCTGGCCATCGGCGCCTCGCCAGCCATGGTGCATGCCCGTGAGGAGGCCGCGGAGTTCGCCGGACTGGCCCAGGCGCTGACCCTGAATATCGGCACGCTGTCGCCCCACTGGGTTGAGGCCATGCTCGAGGCAGCAAGCGCCGCCCGAGCGGCCGGCACGCCCTGGGTACTGGACCCAGTAGCGGTGGGAGCCACCGCCTATCGCCGCAAGGCCGCCCGCCAGTTGATTGCCCTTTCGCCCACGGTGATCCGCGGCAATGCCTCCGAGATCATCGCTCTTGCGACCGAGGGCGCGAGTGGCCGAGGCGTCGACAGCACCGATGCCGCCGACAGTGCCCGCGAAGCGGCCCTACAACTGGCCAGGGAGACCGGCGCTGTGGTCGCCGTCACCGGCGAGCAGGATCTCGTTACAGACGGAAAGCGTCTGGCATGGGTCGAGGGCGGCCATCCGCTGATGCCAAGGGTCACCACCCTGGGCTGCTCGCTGACTGGGGTGGTCGCGGCCTTCATCGCCGAGGCCGAGGACCCCTTTGTTGCGACCGTCGCAGCCCTTGCCTGCTATGCCAAGGCCGGTGAAATAGCCGGCCAGGACGCCAAGGGGCCCGGCAGCTTCTCGGTCGCCTTTCTCGATGCCCTATATGGCCTCGACGCTCAAGCACTGACAGATCGCCATCTGGAGATCCACCATGTCTAACCACCGCCCTGCCAAGGCATTCGACCTGTCCTTGTACCTGGTGACCGACGCCGCGCTCTGTGCAACGACAGGGCTTATCGATACGGTACTTGCCGCCGTGCGCGGCGGCGTGACCATGGTTCAACTACGCGACAAGACCGCAAGCGATGCTGAGCTCATCGCCCAGGCCAGACAACTGATGACCGCACTGCACGGCACTGACGTACCCCTAATCATCAACGACCGCCTGAACGTGGCCATTGCCGCCGGGGCCGACGGCCTGCACATCGGGCAGGGAGATGGCGACATAGCCGAGGCACGCCGCCAACTGGGGCCCGATGCCATTCTGGGTCTCTCGGTCGAAAACAGCGCCCAACTCGCCGCTCTCGATCCAGAGGGACTGGATTACATCGGCATCGGCCCGGTGTTCGCCACCGCTAGCAAGCAGGATCATGCCCCGCCTCTGGGTATGGAGGGTCTAACCGAATTAGCCGCTTCGAGCCCGTTGCCCAGTGTGGCCATCGGCGGCTTGAACACGAGCCATGTCGAAGCCATCCGCCAGTCTGGGGCCAATGGGTTGGCGGTAATATCCGCCATCTGCGGTCAGCCCGACCCACAAGCTGCCGCCGCGGCATTTGACCTGTCATCTGCATGAGCGGGCAAAGGTCGGATACTTCTCTTGTTGTACAAGTGCCCAGAAACTTCATCTTCATCTCATGAAACAGCTACGCTGAGTGCAGGCAGAAACGCTGCCTGTCCTGGCATGAGATGCCGGGGCGCCTAGTCCGAGATCGGGAGACGCAAATGAAGCTACTGACGCAAAGTACCGGCCGCTGGTTAACGGCTCTAGCGCTGATAGCACTGGCCATGCCCGCCATGGCCATGGAGGGAGTCGGTTTTGCGGCACCGGAGGACGGTGCAGAGGTATCGAATCCGATAGAGGTCGAAATGGAAGTCATGGGCATGCAGGTCGAGCCTGCGGGCACCATGGAGGAAGGCACAGGCCATCACCACCTGATCATTGATGGCGGGCCGGTGGCCAAGGGTGAGGTCATCCCTGCCGATGATAGCCATATCCACTTCGGCGGTGGTCAAACCAGCTACGAGCTAAGCCTACCTCCTGGCGAACACACCCTGACGCTTCAATTCGCCGATGGTAAGCACCAGTCCTATGGCCCTGACTGGTCAAGCACTATCAAGATAGACGTGGTCGAATAACCCTACTCAGGCTCACCTTAGCTACCGGTGAGCCTGATTTCCTGTAGCTTTCCCGCATACGGCTCTTACATGCCTTGCCTGTAACGACGGCCTGCCCTGGCCTTTGCCAATACACATTGACGTTGCCTCCGTACCAAGGCTCGGTGGCCTTTGTAGCACCTTACAGTGCGTTCATGGTAAGCCGTTGCAAGCCCTGCCTGAGTTTCTCGCGCTGAGCAATGTAGGAATATTGCTGGACGTAAGTGGCAAGCTCGCCCCCGATGGACGAGTCTTCTTGGTCGAGCAGCGCCCCCATCCGGTCAGCCCATTCGGCACAGGTCGCCCCGTGGGGCATTACCAAATCAGGGTACGCATCCGCTAGCAGCTCGGATGCACCAACGCGATCGGAGACCAGTACAGGCGTCGCGCAAGCCATAGCCTCCGCGACCACCAACCCAAACTCCTCGATGTGGGCGGGTAGAACGAACAAGTCCAAGGCGCCGAAAACGGTCTCGACATCGGGCATGGTCGAGCGCCAGATCATTCGCTCGGCGACGCCCGCCTCCTTCGCCTGCTGCTGGTAGGCCGCCGCCTTGTCTTTACCAACCACCAGGAAACGGTAGCGACCGGGAGCGCGGCGCTGGAGTTCGGCTGCCATCTCGACGAACCCTTTGACATTTCGCTTCGCGAAATTGCCCGAGGTGACCAGGCCGATCAGCTTTTCGTCCTCGGCCACGCCCAACGACTCACGCCGGGCCGTTCGGTCGGCACGAGCACGCTGCTCATTGAACTGCTGAGGATCGTACCCCGGGTAGCTGACTTCGATCTTGGTAGGCTCGATGCCATAGCGATGCGTAAGCTCGTTGCCCATCAATCGCGAATTCACGACCACCTGACGAAACTTTCCGCCACCCAGCACATGGTCATGTATCGAGGCGACCTCATGCCGTGCAGGCAGCTCGCGCCCTCGGATGTACTGCTCGGCCAAGTGGACGCAGTTATGCAAATACAGGCTATCCGACGTTTCGCAGTCGCCATGGCTCAGCAAGACATCAGGACGATGGCGGCGACACCAGGCCTGTACACGCCGATTGAACCAAAATCGCCGAAAAGCCCCCTTGAATGGCCAGCGCCACAGTTTGACGACTGAAGCGCCGTGCTCTGCCACGACGTCGGCATTGCCGCGCTCGACCAGCAGTGAGACCTCGAATCCCAAGTCGTTTAGCAGCTTGGCTTGTGCCAAGGCGACTCGGCTGGCACCCGTCGATTTTTCCACCTGCCGAATCGCGATTGCTGCCTGCCGAGCGTTGGAGCCACCAGCACTCATGGCGACGCCGTGACCAGCGAATCACCGCGACCCACCGCGTAGTACATCAGGCCCGCATCCTTGACGGCCTTCGGCGGGAAAAGGTTACGCCCGTCGACCACCACCGGCATGGCGAGCTGCGCCTTGAGCCAGTCGAAGTCGAGAATGCGGAATTCCTTCCATTCGGTACAGATGACCAGGGCGTCCGCGCCCTTCACGGCCTGAATACGATCGGCCACCAGCACCAGGTCATCGCGCTCCCCATAGATGCGCCGGCATTCCTTCATAGCCTCCGGGTCATAGGCCTGCACCCTGGCGCCAGCGGCCCACAGCGCTTCCATGACGTCGCGGCTCGGGGCATCGCGCATGTCATCGGTGTTGGGCTTGAAGGCCAGCCCCCACAGGGCAATCGTCTTGCCGGCCAGATCGCCGTCGAAGGCCTGGTTGAGCTTGGCAAACAGGGTGCTTTTCTGACGACGATTGACGCTCTCGACGGCATTCAGCAGATCTGCTGGGTAATCAACCTCGCTGGCGGTGCGCGCCAGCGCCTGCACGTCCTTGGGAAAACAGGAACCGCCGTAACCGCAGCCCGGATAGATGAAGTGATAGCCGATACGCGGATCGCTGCCGATGCCCTGGCGCACTTGTTCGACATCGGCCCCTAACCGCTCGGCTAGGTTGGCGATCTCGTTCATGAAGCTGATCTTGGTCGCCAGCATGGCGTTGGCGGCATACTTGGTCAGCTCGGCGGCCCGCACGTCCATGAACATCATCTTTTCATGGTTACGGTTATAAGGGCCGTAGCACTCACGCATCAGCGCTTTGACATGCTCAGAGCCGGTGCCCACCACGATGCGGGCGCCGCCGCTGAAGTCCTCGATGGCCGCGCCTTCCTTGAGGAATTCTGGGTTGGAGCAGACATCGAAGTCGATGTAGACACCACGCTCGGCAAGCGTGCTGGCGACGGTGGCATGCACACGGTCGGCGGTGCCTACCGGCACGGTGGACTTGTCGACGATGACCTTGGGCTCGGTCATGTGCTCGCCAATGGTCTTGGCCACCGCCAGCACGTACTTGAGGTCGGCGCTGCCGTCCTCGTCAGGCGGCGTGCCGACAGCGATGAACTGCAGCTCACCGTGCCCCACCGCCTCGGCCGGGTCGGTGGTGAAACGCAGCCGCCCGGATGCCACATTGGCCGTCACCATGGTCTCGAGGCCCGGCTCGTAAATCGGAATCTCGCCTTTGTGCAGACGAGCGATCTTGTCGGCATCCACGTCCATGCACATCACGTCATGCCCCACATCGGCCAGGCAGGTGCCGGTGACCAGGCCTACGTATCCCGTGCCGAAAATGGTGATTTTCATGTCGCTACTCCTGCCAATAAATAACCGATGAGCCCCTGGCAACCCGCGCCTAACCGCTTACGCCCAGGTAAATGCCATTTCGGGCAGGAATGTTACACATGCAAAGACAGAATGGGTATGGTGGGCGGCCTACCGGCGGGCGAAGATGCCAATAATCTCCCTCATCGCGGCTTGCCGACAAAGGCCTCGGCGGCATAACGGCGGCCGGCACCGGTGCTTGCCTGACACAGCGCACGCCGTTCTTCGCGCTTCAGGATGACCCAGCAACCGATGCTGAGGCCGAGATAACCGCTTAGGCCGTGCACATCGCGCAGCATGGATTGCGACAGCCCGAAAATGAGAAACGCCAAGGTAATCATCAGTCCCGACATGGCCAAAATTCGCACGCCGGGTGAGCTGCAACCAAGCCGCCGCGAAAACAAATAGATCGGCACACCATATAAGAGTACCAATCCCAAGAGCCCCACAACGCCCCTTCTTGCCGCCGTATCGATGATATCGCTGTGCAATTGATCATAGTAACTAACGCCGGGATGCAGAATGTGGTTTGCCACCAAGGCATCTCGTGCGGTTTCCAGGCGCCCCTCTCCCCATCCCGTCCATGGGCGCTCTACAAAGAGCTGCAAACCGCCGCGCCACATCTCCAGGCGAAGACCGACAGAGCCATCACGATCTTCGCCCTGCCAGTATTCTTGAGCGTCTGCGACGGCGCCTGCTAGGCGTTGGCTGACTCCCGTCTCAGGAATAGCCAGCAGGATGATGGTCAAAAGTAGCGCACCCGCTCCCATATATCGTGTCACCAGCCGCAGGCGCTCTTTCCTTGTTGGTATCTGTTGCCACGCCATATAAAGGAGCGATACAAGCAATGGCACCGCCAGCCAGCCACCACGGGTGCCGGATAACAGCGACGCCATCATGCCAGCCATGCCACCTGCCGCCGATAGCCACAGACAGCGGCAGCGACAGGAGGGCTGCAGCCGAGGTAGCCGGTAGAGCCACCAGAGTGTTGCCAGACAGGAGAGAAAACCGAGCAGCAACGCCAGATTGCCAAACGGAATGGCGTTCATGTCATTGCTGGCTCGCGAGTACGCAAGGACCAGCCGTTCAAAAAGCGCTATCGAGCCCGCTGCCACGGCGCCACAAGACAGCCCCAGCCACCAGTGACGCGCCGACGGTGCATGACAGCGTAACCCGATCAGCGCAGCCGCCCCGACCACGGGCCACAGTGGTAACCCTATGCCATTGCCAGTGGCAGATTCCGGCCATTTAAGGGTTCTGGCCACATCACCTAGCCAACTTGCCGCGAACGCCAGCAGCGCTAGGCACCACAGCCCGTCTTCCCAATCCAGTCGTGAGGTTCGCCATCCTGCGGCCAAGGCGCCGGTTAGCGCCGCTATCAGGAAGGCACCCAGACACAGCAGCGGGGGCAGCGCATATCCTCCCGGCACCACGATCAACATCGTCAGAAAAGCAAACAACAACCGGCTATTGAGCCGGTGCCACATCTCGGTGGTCATCGGCCCAGCCTGCCTGCGTTAGACATGATACCACTCGTCAAACCCGGTGATAGTCGCGATACCAAGCGACGAAACGCTTGGCTCCCTCCCAGACATCTACTCGTGGTTGATAGCCGATCGCCTGGTAGAGCGCCTCAGTGTCAGCGAAGGTATGTGGCACATCACCGGGCTGCATGGGAAGAAAATTGCACTCAGCTCGCCGGCCAATCGCCTCTTCAAGCGCATGAATAAAGTCCATCAGCCTTACGGGGCCTCCATGCCCGATGTTGTAAAGGGCATAGGGTGCACTGCTGCTATCCGGCCCGGCCAGGGAAGGCTGCCAGGCACTGTCACGCTGCGGCACTACCTCGATAATCCGCATGATGCTTTCGACGATATCGTCGATGTAGGTGAAATCGCGTGACATATCCCCATGGTTGTAAACGTCGATCGGCCGACCCTCCAGAATCGATTTAGTGAACATGAACATTGCCATGTCCGGACGCCCCCAGGGCCCGTAGACCGTGAAAAATCGCAATCCTGTGGTAGGCAAGTCATAAAGATGAGAGTAGGTGTGAGCCATCAGCTCATTGGCCTTCTTGGTGGCCGCATAGAGGCTGACCGGGTGATCGACGCTGTCCCGAGTAGAAAACGGTACGGTTTCATTCATGCCATAGACTGAGCTGGATGAGGCATAAACGAGATGGCCGACACCATGATGACGGCAACACTCCAGCACATTCAGATATCCCATCAGGTTGGCATCGACATAGGCATGGGGATTGTCCAGTGAATAACGTACCCCAGCCTGAGCGGCCAGATTGACGACACTATCGAAGCCGTGGTGTGAAAAAAGTTCCGTCATGCCTTCCCGGTCGCAGAGATCCAGCCTGACGAAATGAACATCCTCATACTCCGATAAGACATTCAGCCGTGCCTGCTTCAGTGTCACATCGTAATAATCATTGAGGTTATCGATCCCGATGATCGTGTGCCCCCTACCGGAAAGCTGCCTGGCTAATGAAAAGCCAATGAACCCCGCCATGCCTGTGATCAATAGTTTCATCTTAACTCCCCTGATGAGGACCTATATAACTCTGATAGTACGGTATGACAGTCGCTTCAAGTCCAATTCAAGACGCCGACACCCAATGCCCACAAGCCGTTGGCGCACCGCACTCCACTTTACGTCGCGAGATAGGATGACAAGCAATCAGCCACTAACTCCGAAGCAGGCCGCCAGGAAGAGATGGCGTTAGCAGGTGACTATTTTTCTAATACTTTCTCTCACCATTATTAACGAACCGGCCGCCAATTAACGTATGAACTTATAATATTCACAACATTAAAATTGTACTGCTTATACCTACTCTCTCATCCCGAAATAGACTAGAAAAACCATCTTGGGAAGACTGCTTACGCCATTTATCATAATACAACACAATTTAACATTGGCAACACAAAACAACACGCTGACAGCGACTCATGCGTCAGCAGACAGCCAAAAGGTTTTCATATGCAGCATGTCACGCAATAACGAACGACATAATTATAAAAAATGCGACCCGAAAACTAGATGATCGCATAAAGACACAGGGATGAAGGTGAAATGATGCATAAATTAATTCATCATATATTCAGACTGCCTCGCATATACAAGCGACTCATTCAGGTGCTTGTCGACTCTGCGTGCCTCACCCTGAGTTTCTTGTTTGCCATGCTGATAAAATACGAGCACCTGAGCAGCGTTCTGGATAAAAACGCTTGGCTGGCATTTTTCATTACGCTACCTATCGGCATCTACTATTTCGTCAGGCTAGGGTTTTACCGTGCGGTAATCAGATATATCAATCAACGCGCGCTCAAGACCATCCTGCAAGGCCTGGCTGCTACAACCGTCACCCTTATTGCCGTCAGTTTTATGCTGGGTTCGCCATCCCCTATATCCGTCATATCCGTGTCTTTGGTCTTTTTCCTGCTGGCATTCGTGAGTGTTGGAGGTCTTCGCTATCTCCTCAGGGCAGCCTACAGAAGAGCAAGCATCAAGAGCCGGATACCTGTGGTGATATATGGCGCCGGAGCCGCTGGCGCCCATCTGGTGAACTCACTGAAACATAGTGACCAGCATGCACCAGTAGCCTTCGTGGATGACTGGCGAGGGATGCATGGCACTCAAGTCGAAGGGCTGGAGGTGCACGCCCCTGAACAGATTGGCGAACTGATCAATGATTACGGCGTAGAACAGATTTTACTAGCGATTCCCAGTGCGACTAGAGCAAGACGACGCGCCATCTTGAAGGCACTAGAGCCACTCATGATCCCGGTACAAACCGTTCCGGGTACAGCAGACATCGTCACTGGGCGCGCGCGAATCAATGACATCCGCAACGTGACCGTCGAAGACCTGCTGGGCCGTGACCCTGTGCCGCCTCAGCCATTACTGATGCAGGCCAACATCCTGGGCAAGGTCGTGATGGTGACGGGAGCAGGCGGTTCGATAGGCTCCGAACTTAGCCGGCAAATTCTGCTACAGGAACCACGTCAGCTGCTGCTGCTGGATGTCTGTGAATACGCGCTTTATCGCATAGAGCAGGAAATCAAGGCACTCGCCGAACACCATCATCTCGACATACCTATCAAGGCACTGCTGGTGTCCGTCCAGAACCGGCCTCGCCTCACTCTCCTGATGCGCAGCTTTGGCGTGCAGACGCTCTATCACGCTGCCGCCTATAAGCACGTGCCGATGGTAGAACACAACATGGTAGAAGGCATTCGCAATAATGTCTTCGGCACACTCAAAACCGCGCAGGCAGCTATCGAGTGTGGGGTGGAAACCTTCGTCTTGATCTCGACAGACAAGGCCGTGCGGCCAACCAATGTCATGGGCACCACCAAACGCCTTGCCGAACTCATCTGCCAGGCGCTGTCCGGGGAAAAAGCTAAAACACGTTTTTGCATGGTTCGCTTCGGTAACGTGCTGGGCTCATCCGGCTCCGTTGTGCCTTTATTCAGGCGTCAGATACGCGACGGGGGGCCGATCACGGTCACCCACCCCAATATCACCCGCTACTTCATGACGATTCCCGAAGCCGCTCAGCTGGTGATCCAGGCAGGCGCAATGGGTGACGGCGGCAATGTCTTCGTGCTCGACATGGGTGAGCCAATCAAAATCGTCGATTTGGCCAAGCAAATGGTTCGACTCTCAGGACTCGAGTTGATCACGGAAGACAACCCAGAGGGTGACATTGCGATCCACTATAGCGGCCTTCGCCCAGGGGAAAAGCTCTATGAAGAATTACTGATCGGCAGCGACACCACATCGACAGCACACCCTCGCATCATGACCGCTCGGGACACCCACTGGAAATGGCCTCGCCTGGAAGCTTATTTACGTCGTTTGCATAACGCTGTGGCCAAGGCTCAGTACGAAATCATCAGAGAGCTCTTGCTGGAAGCGCCCATCGCCTACCACCCCAATCATGCGATTTCCGACCTGCTCTGGCTGCAGAAACGCATAGACACAGCCACACCTCAGCCGCTAGAGACTCCCGTCATCGAGGAGGAGAAGCATCCAGTCAACGAAAGTATAGCAACCCCACTTTGCCCTCTAAAGCTGAGGTCAGCCCAACTCAATCTCGCAGCTGCGGCCATGGCCAAGGACAGCCACTTCTGATTATCACAAGGATCATGGATTATGGATCTGACTCTGAAATTGGACACTATTCGTATTGGCGTGATCGGGCTGGGTTATGTCGGCCTGCCCCTAGCCGTAGAGTTCGGCAAGCGTTATCCAACGCTAGGCTTCGACATCAACCCCCATCGCATCCTGCAGCTTACCGACGGTATCGATACCACGCGCGAAGTCTCATGCGATGAGCTCAGAGATGCCAAACAGCTCGACTTCAGTGATGATGTCGAGCGACTGCGCGAGTGCAATGTCTATATCGTCACGGTGCCCACGCCGATCGACGCACAGCACTGCCCAGACCTTTCCCCGCTGCTCAAGGCCAGCCAGACGGTGGCCCAGGTCATTTCGCCAGGCAATATCGTCATCTATGAATCGACCGTCTATCCTGGCGCCACCGAAGAGGAATGCATTCCTGTCATCGAGAGAGGCTCGGGGCTTGCCTTCAATCGCGACTTCTTCGCCGGCTACAGTCCGGAACGCATCAACCCAGGCGATAAGGAACATCGAGTCACCTCGATCAGAAAGGTGACGTCAGGCTCAACTCCCGATGTGGCAAACTTCGTCGACGCGCTCTATGCATCGGTCATCCTGGCGGGCACCTTCAAAGCCAGTTCAATGAGGGTGGCGGAGGCCGCCAAGGTCATCGAGAACACTCAGCGCGACGTCAACATTGCCCTTATCAACGAGTTGGCCATGATCTTCAATCGCCTGGGTATCGATACCGAAGAAGTCTTGCTGGCCGCGGGTACCAAATGGAATTTTCTTCCCTTCCGGCCGGGGCTGGTCGGCGGGCACTGTATTGGCGTCGACCCCTATTATTTGACGCACAAAGCCCAGCAGGTGGGGTATCACCCTGAAGTCATTCTGTCAGGCCGACGCATCAATGATGGTATGGGTGCCTATGTTGCAGGCCAGCTGGTCAAGCAAATGATCAAGGAACGCATTCACGTACAGGGCGCACGGGTGCTGATCCTTGGCCTAACCTTCAAGGAGAACTGTCCGGACCTGCGCAATACGCGTGTCACCGATATCATTCGCGAGCTGGCGGACTTTAACGTCATGGTCGACGTCTTGGATCCTCATGCCGACCGTGACGAAGCCATAAAGGCTTATGGGATCCGCCCTGTCGAGCGCCCAGATGAAGGCAGCTATGACGCCATGATACTGGCAGTCGCCCATCATGAATTCCGCGACTATGGCATTGAGCGTATACGCTCCTGGGGCAAGCCCAATCATGTCCTATTCGACCTGAAATATCTGCTGGCGAATGGCGAGGCCGACTTGCGGCTCTAACCTATCCACCAAACGCAGCGCCCCCGACCAAGATATCTTGACCGGGGGCGCTTGGTGTAATGGCCGCTTTTTAGATTGACTCGATGACAAGATCAACCCACAGCCAAGGCCATGACGTCCTGTAACGTCAGACAAGTGTGATCAATTTCCTCTGCCGTCAAGGTGGGGTGGACAAGAAACATGAGGCTGGTATTGCCCAGTTCGGCGGCGACCGGCAGAGCCTGAGCGGGCCGCCACCCTGTGCCATCGAAAGCTTTTTCACGATAGACCTCGGAACAGCTGCCCCCGAGACACGGGATACCACGCTGCTGAATTTCGTCGATGATCCGGTCACGATCCCAGCCTGGCCGCAGCGATGCTGTATCCACGAATACATAGGCCTTGTAAGCGGCGTGTCCGATATGGGCTGGCAACTCTGGCACCCGTAGGCCACAGCCTCGTGCTGCCTGCCAAATGCGCCCCAGGTTATCACGACGCTGCCTTGTCCAATCCGACATACGGCGCAGTTGCACGCGGCCGATGGCGGCCTGCATTTCGGTGAGGCGCCAATTGGTGCCAAAGGATTCATGTAACCAGCGAAATCCTGGCGGATGCTCACGCTCGTATACCGCCTCCCAACTCTTGCCGTGATCCTTGTAGGCCCACATCCGTTGCCACAAGGCCCGATCATTGGTGGTGACCATGCCTCCCTCTCCGCCGGTGGTCATGATCTTGTCCTGGCAAAACGACCAAGCCCCCACATGCCCGATACTGCCGACGCTGCGCCCGTGCCAGGTGGCGCCATGGGCCTGAGCACAATCCTCGATCACAGTTAGACCATGGCGTTCTGCCAGCGACATCAATCCGTCCATGTCGCAAGGCCAGCCAGCCAGATGGACTGCGACAATGGCTTTGGTGCGCGGCGTAATCAGGGGGGCCACCGTGCTTGCCGTAATGTTCTGAGAGTCGCGATCGACATCCGCGAACACAGGCACTGCTCCAGCGGTGACGATGGAGGACACCGATGCCATGAAGGTACGAGAAGTGACCACCACTTCGTCACCCTCACCGACTCCCAAGGCCTTCATCGCCAAATCAAGGGCCGTGGTGCCGTTGGAAACAGCAATGGCATATTCGGCACCCGCAAAACGAGCGAACTCGCTTTCGAATAAGCGCCCTTCATTACCGGTCCAGTAGTTCACCTTATTGGAAAGCAGCACCTGCCTGACAATATCGGCTTCTTCGTCAGTGAAAGCAGGCCAGGGAGAAAAATGAGAATTGAGCATTCTGACGCCCTCCAAGGCGACGTTGCTATACGGAACGCGGGCTGCCGGTCGATGATATCTGCATGCTAGCCGTGCATTCCGTTTGGGGTAACGCCTCAAACATCTTTTCGCAACGCGGGGTTGAAGATACGGTCGGCACAATATGCTTCATGCCCCTTACGCCAATCGACGCACGTAATAGATAAGAGGCGGGTTGTCGCCCCTGCGCCAGTTCTATCAATGCCCTGGGAAAATCGACACCGGCAAGATGTGAGAAAGGATAGCCACCACCGAAGCGCGCATTGAGTTCCAGCACACGCGGCAAACCATCGCAATCGAGCATGATGTCGATATCCAGGTTTCCCCTGTGGCGAAGACATGCAGCAACACGCTCAGCGGTGCTCGCTAACCTACTATTCTCTACGGTGATGGCCCTGTCGGTCTCGCCGGCCCGCATGGCGAGCTTTTGTTTAACTACCGTGGCGACGTGTTCGCCGTCAAAGTCATGCAATACGTCAATGCCGAATTCATCGCCTTCCAGCCATTCCTGGATAATCACAGAGTGGTCGATATCCTCCTGACTGATCACGTTAAGGAAGGAGTCACGAACCTGATTACGGGCATGGTGATAGAAGAACGCCAACTCCTCGACGTCGTTTACCTTAAACAACGAGACCGAGCCCATGCCCCACCTCGGCTTAACCATCAGCGGGAAAGCAAGACGGCCATCACGCAGATACTGTTGCACCTCGTCGAGTTGCAGGCAGGTGAGAGGGCTCGGGATGTGATGGCGCTTAAGAAACTCGAAACAGGCCCACTTGTCATTGGCAACCTCGATGACACCGGGATCGCTGACGAACGTCTTAACGCCGATGCGCCCGAAAGCGTCAATGGCGCGAGAAAGAGGACCCAGGTCCAGGTCCGACAGCGATACCAGCAGACCGACACCCTCCCGCGTACAGATGTCCAACAACGCCGGAATATAATCACTGGAGTCAGCCCTTGGTACGAGATACGCCTTGTCGACACATGCCATGCCGGCGGTATCAGCATCCATGTCGACACCGATGACCATGCCCTCACCGGACAGTGCTTGCCTGAAATAGTCCACTAGGTAGCTGCGTCGCCCCACGCAGGTAAGCAACACGTTCATCGCCATTCTCCAGGAAGGTCGTCATTGAAATTGCAGGCAGTCAGGGCGCCGACCGACGGTCGGCACAGGTAGGACAGATCACTAGCGATAGGTCGCGAGGATGCTCTCAACGCCGTCCCTTTCCTTGTAGATCACACCATGGGGCGAGACAATCGCGGCCGGCGGCATGATGAAAGGCGGCGTGTAATTGTTCGAATAGGCCCCGCGATTGGGAAAGACGATGAAATCGCCTCGCTGCACTCGCCCCACGAAATCCGCATCAATGACATCGTGCTCCATGCAGGTGTTGCCGACTAGCACATAGTGGTCCTGGCCCGGTTCGGAAAGCGCCTGGCGAGGTACGATCGAGAAGCATCGCCGAGCCGTCGAATGCGTCGGATTAACGACATTGATACTGGTATCCAACAACGCGTACCTGGTGCCCTGCCGTTCTCTGATCTCGATGACTTCGGCCACCAGCACCATGGTATCGCCAACCAGGGAGATACCCGGCTCGATGATCAACCGCGGCCCCCGCTCACCGTACTCTTGTTGGAAAATGCGGCCGATGGTACTGGCATAATCATCGAAGGAAGGAAGGTCGACGGGGAACTGGTCACGCATCGCTGGCGGTATCTCACCAAAGAACCCTCCCCCGACGTTGATGGACGCCAGTGGGCGGGAGGGGCTGATGCGCTCCGCCAGATCAATCATCCTTTCCGATCTCGAAGCAAACAGCGCCAGGCTCTTTTCACGCGTACTAAGGTGGGAGTGAATACCGTTGACCGTGACATTACCGATCGCTTGAAGCCGCTTGAGCGCTTTTTCCAGATCACCATTGTGGCTGCAGAAACCGAACCTCGAGGTACGGCCCTCCAGGGAAAAGCTGATCCTTAGTCCCACCTCGATATGATCAAAACTTTCTGACAAGGCCTCGAGGTACTCAATCTCATTGAACGAATCGATGTTGAGGCGTGAACCGCAAGCGAGGCAATGCTTCACATCCTCTGCCCGCTTCACCGGGCCATTGAAGATCACCCGATCAGGCGGAAGGTGACGTCTGGCGATATCGTATTCTAGCCGAGAGACGACTTCACCCATGCCGCCCAGGTCATCCAGGATACGTCCCAAGGCAGGCATGTAGTTGGCCTTGAACGAATAGGCGACATCCGCATTGGAATAATACTGCCGCAGGCTGTCCCTGAATGCTCGATAGTTACGCTCGAACAGCTCGCTATCGAAAATGTAAAAGGAGCCTCCCACGCGCCCCGAAATATCTGCAAGCAATGCGTAATCGTAGGACATAACCCGGTTCCTCTGGCTCCATGGAATTGGCTTCATGTAACAAAGAGATGATTCCTAGCCCAAAGCGTCAATCGTTGCCATAGAAATCCTCGACGGTCACATGCCCTTCCGCCGAGATCCCGTCTCGGCAAAATACTTTCTTAACGGTCAACATCAGAATACGAAGGTCAAGCCATGCCGTGCGGTGATCCACGTACCAAACGTCAAGCTCGAACTTCTCTTGCCAGGAAAGCGAGTTGCGCCCATTCACCTGGGCCCAGCCGGTGATGCCGGGAAGTACCTCGTGACGGCGCTGCTGCTCGACACTGTAACGGGGCAAATACTCCATCATCAGCGGCCGAGGGCCGACCAGACTCATTTCGCCCTTTACGACGTTCCAAAGTTCGGGCAACTCATCGATGCTGGTCGCGCGTAACCAGGTCCCCAACCGCGTCATCCTTGCTTCATCGGGCAGCGGTCTGCCCTGTGAATCGACCGCATCCCGCATGGTTCGAAACTTGACGATCTCGTAGGGCCGCCCATGGAGGCCTGGCCTGGACTGGCGGAAGAACACTGGCCGCCCCAGCCTGAACGCGATCAACATCGCCACGATGGTAATCAGGGGGGAAAGCACCACGAGCAGCGCCAGTGCGACACTGACGTCAAAGAGTCGTTTTGCCATATACACCTCGCAGTTCTGACTGGACCGGCTCGACACGACATCCCTCTGCTTTAGCCCCCATTCCCATCTGCTCGAGAAGGTCCGCGTTGACCTTGTTGACGTCGTACTTGGCCTCAGCGACCTCACGGGACTGGCGGCCCATAGCGCCGATCAGCTCGGGATTATCAATGAAACGGCGCATGGCTTCGGCGAGCCGCGAGGCATCGCGAACCGGGACCAGGTAGCCGTTCGCTGGCTCGCTTACTGTCTCGCGGCAGCCGGGTGCATCGCTGGTGATGACCGCCCGTCCCATGGCCATGGCCTCGAGTACCGTGCGAGGCGTGCCTTCACGATAAGACGGCAGAACGTAGACGTGGCAGGCAGCAATGGCTGGCCGTACATCATCGAGACAGCCGAGATAATCGACTGTGCCCTCGGCGATCCAGTCGTCCAGTTCCTGTTGGGAAATGGCATCGGGGTTGTTATCGATCCAGCCGGCCAAGGCGAACGTTACTTGTGGATGGGTCCGGTGTACCTGCTGGGCGGCGTTGACATACTCGCGTACCCCCTTGTCACCGAGTAGTCTGGCGATCATCAGAAATCTGACCGGCCCTTTCGCCTGAGGCGCAACCGCGTACTGGTCCAAATCGACTCCAGAGCCGTTGACGACGTGAGAGGGAATCTTGGCCGACAGCAACTTAAGCTGCCGAAAGAGCACTTGGTCATCAGGATTCTGAAAGAACACCTTGTGGGTCCCTCGCAAAGCCACGCGGTATAGGCATCGTACGACCCACAGCAGCCCCTGGCGCTTGCTGAACCACCTGCCCGACACATCGGTGGTGAAGGCATAGCCCAGGCCGGTGATCAACACGAACCGTCTGGGAACCCTTGACATCCAAGCACAGAGGGTCCCGTAGATCACCGGCTTGATGGTGTATCCCATGACGATATCGGGCTGAATACGCCGCATCAGACGATAGAGTTCGGCGAAGGTCCTCAAATCGACGAGCGGATTCATCCCGGTCCGCTGCATGCCGATCTCATGCACCGTGACCCCTTTCTCCTCCAGCTGCCGCCGCCAGATGTTGTCAAACGCGACATCGGGCGAGGCGGCATGGACCTCAATTCCATTGGCAATCAAGGAATCCAACAGGTGACCGCGGAAGTGAATCAAAGAATCAGCGTAGCTAGCGATCATCAAGAATCGTTTCATCTACCCACTCCTCCGGCCTGGCATGTGGCATTGTTAATGGACGCCAGCCTCCTGCCGCATGGGCACTTCCATAATGCGGGCCACCAGGTGCCAGTACTGAAATAATTGCAGCGCACGTATGGGAGCAACAAGTAGCTGGTCTCCAAAGAAATTCAGATCAGGAACTTTCGCCGAGAACTCTGTAATTATGGCCGTGAGACTTTTCCTGCCCATACTCAGACCAAACGATAGCCAAGAAAATCCAGAACAACGTTGTTCTGAGCCCCATGTGGGTCAATGAATATACCATTGGCCCCGATACGACGAGCCAAACAGGTAGTGGAGCATTTCGTAAAAGAGAAAAAACCAAGAGTAAAAACAAGCCTATACCGGGAATGCCATATGCAAACAACAAATTACCGAAGCTTGAATGTATTTCTAGTTTATCATAGGGATAAAAACGTTCCAGATGCCCCTCCCCGGCCCCTATAATTATATATTCGGGAAAAGCAAAGATACGATCATAGTTCCTTTCTTTACCTATAGAGTCGAACTTCTCACCAGCCACAAGAGACCTGTCATAAACATTATCAATTATACTATTCAAAATCTGATCATCAAAGAACGAGGTGACAACAAAGAATGATACGATTAAAACCAGAAATCGAAAAAGCCTCTTCGGCTGTAGATTCGCCAGCAAGTAGCCGAAAACAACCAACAAAAAACCTGCAATTGCTGCTAATGAGGACGCGGCAAATATGCCAGCAACGGCAGAAAGCACTGCCATGATCGTCAGAGGTCTAATATTTAAACTCATTCTATTAATCACCAGCAAGGAAGAGACGCCCAGCAGAGAATAGAATGCAAGTTGATTTGGGTTATTAAAGAACCCGGTCACTCGACCGCCCTCACTCAGTGAAAGAAAGACGCCAAACCCAGAAACTATTAGTCCAAGACAAATCGCCCGCTCGATGTAAACTCTACCTTTATCGTCACAATCAATTAAATATAAAAAACAGGAGGCGACGGCAGCATTGTATGTCCAAAAGGCAATAACACGATAAAACTCTGTCGACTGAAGAAGCAACGATAAAACCAGACAATGCAGAACTATCCAACATATAAGCCCTAACCAATAAAGCGGGAGCTTGGCCAATGGGAGCGCTCTTGAAGTGGCTATCGAATGAAAATAGACCAAAACGACCATGGCCGCGAAAACATAATCCGTAGGTTGAGCTTGGCCGCTAGGATACACATACATTGGGCTCAATGCACCTGCAACGAGCAAAGTCAAAAATACTATCCAAATCACGGCATCCCCCAACCATCTTTCAATGGCTCATACTCGGCACAATTTAAAGATGAAAAAATCAAAATGGCCGCCAAAGTACAGGATTAATCGAAGCCTTTATGAAGTGTAACAATTTACCTGGCAGTCAGCGTGTGCGGCGCACCCTTAGCTTCTGTGGCAAAAGGCCATAGATGAAGCGTAAAAAGGGATAAGGACGATACCTGATTCCCCCATCTATCTCGCTGATAATCTTATTTTGTAACAACATGCTAGAAAAGAGGTATTTTATGCGTTTCTTATTCTCAAACGACTGCGCAGTGTGAATCCTTTTAGCGGCAAGACAGTAGCTCGTCCTCTGCAACGCGACGCCGTTTTTTACGAGCCTGAACCATAGCTCATAGTCAAGCTGAGATTTTCTAACTTCACTATAAAACCCAACTTCTATGATTGCACTCCGCTGGCAAATCACACTTATATGACTAACCGGATTTCTTTTCATCAAGTCCATCGACACATCTTCAACATGGTGACTTATCGGCTGGGAGAGATGAGGCCACTCGATATCATCATCATCATGAATGTAGCTAGTTTCACTATATAGCAGGCTGCATTTAGTAGCCAATAAAATACTAACCTGAACCTCTAAACGCTGTGGATGTGACAAGTCGTCAGAATCTAAATTCGCCACATACTCTCCCCGCGCGCTCTCGATCGCCATATTCAACGCTTTGCCACGACCAACCCCATCTGTAGCAATAACCCTGAAGCGCGGGTCTATCTTCTCAACTTCACGCAAATATTCCAACGTATTATCGAAGGACCCATCATCAACGATCACAGCCTCCCAGTTAGAATAGGTTTGTTTTCTAATGCTTTCGATAGAGCCAGGAAGGAATGGAAGTCCATTCCTTACCGTCATATAGAAGCTCACCAGAGGGTCACGTGACTTATCCATCATCTTATTCTCGTTATTCCTTGCGTTATTGACAGCCTTGAATGAGATTGCCGGTTATCCCTAGCCTCACTAAAAGCGCCAATTTCATTTGGCTACCAACGTGCTGCCATCTGCCTCAGAAACGACAACGTTCGCTTTCAACCACTCTGCAATAAACGAGAACTTCCTCATAAGACCAATATCGGAAAGAGCATAACCATTGCAGATATTGTCTCCGAACACCGTATCAAGGGTTTTCTTATTACCACTCAAGGAGTCTTTGTATACATCCAAGCTTTCGCTATCGAGAATAGAAAACCCCTTCTTCTTCCCAAAAGATATTTTTGTCCTAGCTTGCACGTATTCTTTCAGGTTTTTCTTATTGTCTACGGGCTGGATAATGAGGTAAGGGTTAAGAAGAGGAACTCTGGCTTCAACACCATGATGCATAGAGATATTATCCATATCTCTCAGCAACTGGTTCTTGCAGTAATCGAACGTCTCAAGAAACTTTAGCTGCATGCCGGAGCACTTCTTGAACCTCTCCATAAGTTCTTCTGGAACCGATTCATAAACACCTTTTTTAAACCGCTCATAGGACTCTTTGACCCTATCCGCGCATTCCTTTTTTACGAACAATGGGTCGGCCCTATACAGAAAGTAATATGCCATAACGCTCCATTCACCAAGTATTGTCCTCCCCTCTAAAAACCTTCTCATTTTTGGCACAAGAAGCGATGCCCGAGGAATTCCGGCCAATATATTGACTATCTGGTAATTCTTGAAAGATGGATAACCGCCAAATATCTCGTCACCTCCCAAACCAGAGTAAACCACTTTCAGATGAGGGAATTCCATTTTTAGGTGCTGCAAGATCCTATGCACCTGAAGGCCGTCTGAGGTGGGCTGCTCCATGATATCTGCATAATACTCAAGCTCTTCTCTGATATTTACCGGATGACCTTCATTATCTCTTTGGAGTGAGGAAAATTGACAGCCGGCTTTATTCAAGTCTATGGAAGATAGGTTTTCTTCAACTTCACCAACTTCCCCAACTTCCCCAGCACCCTCACCACCTCCATAAGTTACCAGTGATAAGCCGGCACCCGCCTCAATCGACTTTACCAAAAGATAACTCGAGTCCACACCAGAACTCAGTAACAGAGCCGCATCGACGTCTCTAGCTATTAGTGAATGCTCCACATAACTTTCAGCTGCTGCAGGCCCGGCATTAGCTAAAAAGCCGATCTTCTCCTTCTGCAGAGAAACTTCCAAACCTTCTAAGATAAGTGAGTGGTTCGGCGGAACCTCATATATACCTTTCCAGATGGTTTCAGGTTCCCTGATAAAACCATTTATCACATAATCACTTCGCAAAGATTCAACATTAAGCCGAACCTCAACACCGATCCCCTTCACAAAAGACAGAATGGATTTAAGCGTGGATGACACCACCAAAACTTTTTTATCCATGTAGTAATAAAGAGGTTTTTCACCAAAAAAATCTCTACGAAAGAAAACCTTGTTACTCTTTTTATCATACCATGCATAAGCATATGGCCCATTCACAGAAGAGTGGGCATACCTTCTTTCCTGCAAATAGTCGAATAACGCAAGCGTATCTGACTCCCTGTTCGGGTAAGCTTCTTTATAATTATAATACTCTCCATTAAATATAAGAGCGTAGTCACTAGTTACTACAGGCTGATTGGAAGCCGAATTCAAACCATTTATGGCCAGGCGCGCGTGGCCAAAGTAAAGTCCATTTATTTTCCGAACGGCCACATTATCTTCTCCGCGGTACCTCATCTTTTCAAGAGATCTCGCAAATAGCTCGTCCAGGTCGAAATGATCGTACACTGACTCATCAAGAACTTTGCAAAAAAATATGCCGCACATTTATATCTCCTGTCGAAAAATAATCGACATGGAACTAACTACGAAAAACGGCCAGAAAGATTGGCCTGCACCAGGAGAAGTCACTACATGATGTCGGCTATGCTACTTCTTCTCTTAACGCTTCCCCGCTGATGACAGAGTCAATATCTTCTGAGAGCAAATCCAGGAAGACCTCACAGTGTTCTTCAGCATATTTATGTGGGCTAAAGTCTTTATCGGGGAAAGCCGAGGATGTTATTATTTCGTGTATAAGAAATCTAACCTCATCTTTTGAATAGCCTTTAAAACCCAAGGCTTTTAATACATAATCATTCATCTTGGCGATATTTCTTGCATTCACTACGCCGCTTATGCGGTTGTAAAAAACATCACCGAAACATATAACCGCTTTATCATGAAATATTGCCTCTAACCCCATGCTAGAGGAGATAGTCACCACACCACATGATCGCTTGATTAGGTCGTGGGGATTTAACTTATGACTGACCAGCATCACATTATGGTGCTTGACAACTTCATTATAAAAACTTCTCTGCCTTCTTCCTATAGATACCTTATGTTCTTTTACAAGCAACACACAGTCAGAAGGCAATGACTTTGAGATGAATTCTATAATCTGAAGCTGGTTATTTATCCAACGCCCCTTTATAAGGGTTGATGCTTCTGGATGAAAATGCAGCGGATAAATAAAATACTTCAACCCCATATCTGACAAAGCCTCAAGGTCAGCCTCATTCTTACTCAAGCATGAAGCGTATCTTGAAGCATTGATTATCCGAAGCACTCTTTTCATCAAGGCGTTAGAAGGGTTCTGGTATGCGTGAAAGGTTGTATTTCTATCCTTCAGCACCAACATCTTCCCAAAAGTTAGGATATCTTGCTTACTAGCCACCTTAAAAAAGCGTCTATTTGCAACCATATATGATGGCTGAACCTTTTCTTCCAAGTAATTTTCTATATACGCCTCGGCTTCAGACATGGACTTGGCTTTTTTATTTAAGCTCTTCTTGACGACATGGCCATCTGGGCCATCGGAAAGATATAAGCCGGTACCGATTCTACTACGAACGGGATATCTGAAAGGCACACCATTCTTTTTTGAGAAGAAGTATAAAAACATACTTAAAAAATCATCCAGCCCTTCTGACACCACCATCTCAATCGGTTTTAATGAATGAACCTCCTCTATCTTCAACGCCATTACGACAGCAGTACGGAATGCATCCTGCTTACCAAAGCGATCAAAATTACGCTCCGCATGAATCAAATCTGACAAGACGAATTGATACTCCTCTTCCATCCGCTTCGCTTGCTGGAGACACTCTTTAACACTGAAGCCTTTTCTGGAATCAAGAACATCCTTAAAATAAACGGCATAATCAAAAACAGATAAGTCGTTATCACCCTTGTTGCAATATGAGAAACAAGACAGGTGCACATCCTTGCTACGCGCATCCTTCTTGAACAACCTCATACAGTCAGAAAAGAAAGGCTCACTCACCGACAAGAGAAAGAAAACATTTTTCATTCTAAAAGACTCCCAGCTGCGGAAAACTTCTCTTTTTTATTAATCTTTATCACAAGCCAACATCGCCTACTGGCGCAGCTCAATGATCATTGATAATTTTGAGATGAATCAGGCCCGCTCTGCCATCCGCTTGAAAGTATCGTTACGAATGACCAGGTCCTCAAATCGGCCTTGATCAATAACTCGTCCATCTTTCATCAGATAGATACAGTCACACTGCTTCACAGTCGCGAGGCGATGAGCTATGAGAACGATCGTCTTGGTGCCTGAGAACTCATGGATCGCATCCATCACCAACTGCTCAGTGATACCATCCAAAGCACTGGTGGCCTCATCCAGTACGAGCACGTCAGCATCGTGATACAAGGCACGGGCGATACCGATCCTCTGGCGCTGTCCACCAGAAAGCTGGACCCCGCGCTCACCCACATCGGTCTCTAGCCCCTCAGGAAGCTCCGATATCAGATCATCGAGATTCGCCAGACTCGCCGCCCGTTCCACGCGAGCGTCATCGATGTCAGCAGGCGGTAGACCAAACGCAATGTTCTCGCGAATGCTGGTATCAGAGAGAAAAATACTCTGTGGCACCAGGCCAAGACTGTTCTGCCAGGCCCGTCTATTCATCGCGGTCAGAGGTTCGCCATCGATGAGTACCTGGCCGCTTACCGGGTCGATCAACCCTAGCAGGAGATCGATGGCTGTCGACTTCCCAGAACCAGAGGCTCCAACAAGACCGATGACTTGGTTAGCGGTGATCTTAAGTGATAATCCAGCCACGGCAGGCGTTTGTTTGCCAGGATACGTAAAGTGGACGTCGCGAAATTCGATGGACTGCTGAGGTACCCAACGACCAGCTTTCTCGGGATCCGCTAAAGCCTGATCAACACTGCTAATCGCACTGGCGTGAAGGTCATCACGCATTGACTCGAATGCGGCCAGGTTACCTCGCACCCGAGACACGCTGGAGTATATTTGCTGGAAGGCCGGAAGAAGCTTGACGCCAGCCAGGGCATAGACGGAGAGCACTGGCAGAATGGTGCCCAAGTTACCTTGATGAGCAGCCAGCAGATAAAGTACTAGGAATATCACAGCACCAAATGCCACTAGCTCCATGGCAAAGCGCGGTACCTGGCTCATTGCCAAGGTAGTACCCTGTGCATCGGCAAACCGTTGGCTCACGTGTTCGAAGCGTTCGGTAAACACGCGCTGCCGCCCAAGCAAGAGTGCATCTTTGATGCCGCCAAACCCCTCCGCCATCAACTTGAACCGTAGCGCCTGGGTTTGTGAAACCGTCGTCCCATTTCTGATCAGCCGACTGCGCACTGTACGGTAGAGAAGCAGATAAGCGATCATGAAAATCAACAAGCCAACTATTGCGACTAGCGGGTCATAAAGGAACAGTGCCGTCGCCATCAGGCTTGCCATCACAACCTTGGCATTCATGTTCATTAGAGGGATTATCACAGAAACGGTAACACGCTGGCATTCTTGAGCTATTTGTTTTGAAAGTTGACTGCTACTGCCATTAGCGTGGAATAGCCAAGGCTGATACATATAGTGTTTAAACAAGCGGCTAGAAAGCTCCGCCCCGACGCGGTGACCGAACATTTCTAGTTGCCAGGTAGCAAATATAGATATTAGCGTGGTAATACTTAAAAGCAACAACACGCCAACACCAAACCAGAAGATAAAATCATTAGGTGAAGAGGCTCCGCTGACGCGATAGATTTCAGCCCACAGGGAATCACCTTCGAGCCGGCTCATATCGCCGACCAGGGCCATAAAGGGTCCAACAGAGACAACACCTGCCAACTCAGAGAAAGACATAAAAACAACCAGCAACTGCATAACGAGGAGTTTAGATCGCTGCTCCTTATTTAACAACGAATACAGTTCTTTTATACTTTTCAACATTTTACTCACCCAAGGTAGGGTAGAACGTCTTTAAAAGAAGGGCAGGTACTTCAGAGAAAAAACTTTCAAACAACTCACTTTCTAGGCCAGATAAAAAATCAAGTCATTTCCAGCAGGCCATGAGCGACCCATTTTTTCAGATAGTTCTCGACCATCAGTAGTGGCAGGCCAACACGCTCAGCCAGTATATTGATACTCGTAGGCCGATTGAGGGTCGGAATGGTGTCCATTAGTAATCGCATGCGACGGCGCTGTTCATCAGGCATATCGCCAAAGGCGGCCTGTCCAGGGTCGATGTATAGATCATATTTGGGATTGGACAAGCAGATGTTACCTGAGAAACGCTTGCGGATGATGGGACTTGACTCTAACGTCTCGACAGCATCCAGCAGCACCTTTACGGCTTCTTCCAACCTTTCGGGTCGCATTAAGTCCAGGTTATCGTGATCGGTGTGATATTCGGGATACGGAAAGCGTGATAATGATGCCATGGGAATGCCATAGGCTTCCCAGATATACTCATCGTTAAGTAATTCGCTTTCAAATTCGCCGGTATGGTGTTCACAATCATTCTCTACTAGCGAGTCGACTACAGCTAACTCTATATTGGACTCGCGATGACGGGAATGCTGAAGGGCCAGCTCGGTAGGTGAACCTAGCATTTCCAGCATTACCCCTTCTAGCAAGTGCTCTTTCTCGGCACTCGTCAGGTGGCCCAGATAATATTCATTGCCGATGATGCCCGGTGCCAGTACCAGTCGGTAGCTGAAGTTGGTCTTTTCCTGGCGTCGGCGCAATGCCTCGAACAGGGCCACACCCACCGCCACACCGGATAGGCCGTCGTTGGCTACACCAGGGTGATCCAAATTAGCAGCAAAAATGATCGTTTCGGGGGACTTCCCCTCGAGGGTGTAATCTATCACCCGCAGCGTTCCCGGCGCCTCTTCAGTCTCGATCAGAACATCGTAGTCGCCTTCCTGAAGGCCGTCGTAGAAGGTTTTTGGCACACAAAAACCCCAGTCTCGCTGCCAACTACGAAAGAGCTGACGGAAGTGGAAAGGGACAGCGTCAGGGTAACGATGGTCGTAGTGGAGATGACACCGCAGTTCCTCGCGATCCACGGTGCCTCTAAAAGAAGTGGAGAGGGCCATGACGGCCAACGGATGTCCGCTCTCGTAGATCGTTTTTCCCTGATAATCAATCCTAGCGGCTTTGATATCCCATTTATTGGGAATCACCCAACCATTATAGTGATTATCAGCAGAATAGGTATGTTCCCGAAATGGCAGAATGTCCTGCATGTAGCGAATGGTATCGTCAAAGTCGCTAGAGCACACCACGCGGTTGAGCGGCGTCAGATCGGCTAGCAGTTTCATCATGTCAGTCATGGCAAGTCCTGTTACGACGACTCATATGAGGTTACGCCTCGAGTTGATGGCCATCGCTGGCCGGCTCACTATCAACGGAATAAACATCAAGCGAACTGGGCAAGTCGTTCGTATCCAACCTGGGCAGGCATAGAGGGTCCGTTATCGCCAGATCTGCCACACCGACATCAACCGTCAGCCCCAATGCACAGCCCTTTTTGCGCAATAGCGATAGCAGAGCATCGTTATAGCCGCCATAGGGGTAACACATGACCCAATCCTGTTGCGATACACCAAGATCCGCCATGAATGCCAGACTGGTTTCGACTTCGCGTAGCTGTTCTTCGCCACTAAGTGTATTCAGCCAAAGATGCTGATCACCATGACTGCCAATGTACATGCCGGCATCAAGCAGGTCTCGAAGCTCGGTATCGGTCATGTACAGTTCGGCCGCAAAGTCGCGCTCATCTTGGGTAACGAATTGTCGAAAAAGCCGGTCAATTAATGGCCCTCGCATCGCCGCCGGCAGCCCTTTTTGCAGGATGCGCTTGATGAAGGTCACCTTGGCACTGTCATAGCGACTTTCCCTCGAAAAGGTCGCAAAGTATTCCGCATTACTGAGCAAACCATATTGTTTTCGGTGAGCATCCATTTCGGCAAAGATCTCGTCGATCAACCGCTGTGGATTGGTGCCACTGGCAAGGGTGAAGTGAATCTTGTTGACGTCTAACACTCGCCCTTCCCTTACCGCACAAGCGGGGGGAAAGAAACTTCCTTGCATGCCTCGCTCCAACAGAAGCGGCAAGACATGCTCGTAGTGATCCCGATAGCCATCATCAAAGGTCAGCAGGATGGCTTGCTCAGGTAGCCTGGCCTCGTCCCGGCTCGCAGCGATGACGTCTTCCATCGTCACTGCGGTGTAGTGATGCTGTATAAAATCAAGCTGGCCGCGAAATTTGTCCAGCTCCAGGGCCTTGAGCTCAGGATAGCGGGACCCTTTCAAGGGGCGGACATAGTGATACATCACGATGGTGAGATTATTGGCCATTATCGTCGCTACCTAGTCATTGTCTTCTTATCGAAATGTTCTGCGGGCTACCAGGCGCTGAGCCCGCCATCGACATACAGGCACTGACCAGTCACGTATCGCGAAGCGTCTGAGGCCAGGAAGATAAGGGCTCCCACTAGGTCGACGGGCTGCCCCATCCTTGCCAGTGGCACTCGCTGGGAGTAACGATCAACGAATGCGGCGTTCTGACCGCTTTGGACTCCACCAGGAATCAGGGTATTGACCCGAATACCGTGCGGCGCCCAGTTAGTGGCAAGATACCTTGCAAGCCCGGACACACCTGCCTTGGAGGCGGCATAGACAGGTGGCGTGTTAATGGCAACGCCTAAGTATTCAGATCCTTCATAAATGCGAGGATCGCACCCTAACTCGCCATAAATAGAGCCAGTATGGATGATACTTCCTCCCCTACCCTGCTCAATCATGCGGCGCCCCACACTACGCGACACCAGAAATACGCCGTCCAGATTGACGGCCATGATCTTTCTCCACTCCGCCAGGCTGTATTCTTCTACCGGCGTGAAAAAGGCATCAAGATCATCGGACTTACTGGCCGCATTATTGTGCAGAATGTCAATGGCACCGAAGTGCTCGATGGTGCTAGTGACTAGTACCTCCACCGATCCCTCGTCACTGACATCACAAGGCAGTCCGATACAACGCACGCCCGTGTCCCGCTCAAGATCCGCTGCATAGCGCTTCGCGGAAGCGCCATCCAGGTCAGCCACCACGACATTGGCACCAAATTCGGCCAGCGCCTGACAGAAGTTGCGCCCCAGAATGCCGAGCCCTCCGGTCACGATTGCGACGCGCCCCTTGAGATCGAACAGGTCATAAAAGGTCGCCGAGTCCATCGAGTGACACCTCCTTTCGGTTCTGTAGCGCCATTTTTCCAGCGATCAGTGTACGAATGACATCGAGAGTCTCTGTCGTCGCAATTGTCGGCCGTCCTTCGACGACTTGTCGCCAGAAAGCCCAGAGCGTGCGGCGGAACATTGAGAAGTTGTCCGTAATATCAAAGCTTGAGATATGCTGACTGCCCATCACTTCTATACGAAACATTGCTGGCACTTGTCCGAGGGCATCTATATGGACAGGCACACCGTCTTCCAGTAAGACGACCACAGAGTCATGTTGGCCTGGCAGGGCGCTAACCGATATCGGTCGAGATGACATCAACGGCAGGATGGCGTCTAAAAGATGTATGCCATAGCGCTCCCAATCATTGAGGATGGTTCCGCGCGCCAGTCTGATCTCACCGTGATTGACCTGCCCTGCTCTGCATGCATCCAGTTCCTTTGCATAGCGCATCCCTGAGCAGGACATCAGCAACCCACTCTCCAGATAAGGCGTAAACCAGCGCAACTCGTCAATATCCAGTGTCAGAGGCTTATCGATAAATACGGGTATACCGGCTTCCAGAAATGGCTTGGCCAGAGGGAGATGCGAGGTGTGATCGTCTCTAGCAATAACCACCGCATCCACTTCACCCAACATATCCGTAGGTGATGAAACGGCATGCGCAATACTTGCGGCCCTGCAAAGTAGCGCCGTTTGTTCTACGTGCTGCGTCCAGGCATGGGTGACGCGAAGATCACCGACGCCGAATTCCGACCCATGGCGACGACTCACATAGTCATAGATGCCTGGCCAGCCGGAATGCCGCATCCCACTGTCTGAGTAACCGTTAATGATCGCAGAGAAAGAGAACGGATGGCCGTTACCATCACTCATTCCCAGCATGCCGACACGCGTGACCATGGGGCGTACGCCTCTAACTTAAGAGCAGGAGTTGGGTATCAAGAGATTGAATAGACACGACGAACTTAGGTCAGGAGGTGCACGTTCTCACGCGCCATACCGGCAAGCCGAAGCGCACCGTTGCGCAAGTGGCTTCTGAGCTCCTCTCCCGCCTGCAGGTGAGCTTTGACCTCTGCCATCAGATCATCAAGCTGATCCTCGATCGCGAATGGATCGAAAGCGCTCTGCTGCATGCCCACCTGCTTGAGGAAAGCATCCATTTTGACGGTATGCCGGTTCAGAGCGATGACCGGTGTACCGCCGCTATGTGCAAAGATGCTGGGATGCCAGCGGGCACCAATATACACCTGGGCATTCCCCACCAGATTGACCGCCGTTTGGATAGGCAAATTGACACCGGCCAAAGGCAGCTCGAGGCGTTCGGCCAGGGGCTCCATGATGCTTAGATCCTTGCCCGACGAAGCGGTAAGAATGACCTGCCCGACACATGCCTGCAGCGCGCGACATAGTTTGCTGAAGCCGGGTACCGCATCGAACCCCGGCTTGAGTCCGCGAAAATATACCGAGCCTCCGCCGATACAGGCATAAGGGACCTGTGGATCGAAGTCGCCACCGCGCAATATCTCGCCTTCGTTCTCGCCCTGGGGCGATTGCTGAGACAATCCCGACTGAGGCCACCATTCATCGCCTTGCGGTTGGTACAGGTAGGCGGCATCAGACGCGACACGGCCCAGCCCGCTGACACAGGCCAGCGCCGAGTCTGGCTCGCGAAACACGACGTCATCCAATAACGGATAGACATGGTCGGCGATTTCCCGCAATACCGGGTCATTCATCACGATACTGTGATTGACTATCGCCGTTGGCTTGCCTAAAAAGCGCTTTGCCAGATAGGCGATGAAGTAGATCATGCGACTTTGCCGGGTACAGTCATAGATGCAGCCTTCGCCGCTGATTAGCACGACATCACTGCTGGCCAGAGCGGTATGTATTTCCGGAAAGATGACGCCATCCATGACGTCGCGGGCTCTAGACTCAAACTCTTGCCAACGTCTCGGCGCGACATCTTCCACCTGCCCTGATAGAACTTCCGCGTCTCGAACTGACGCAATATCCTCCGCCTGTGCCATACCAATACGGTACTGATATAGCGTCGATTCGACCCGCCCGCCGGCCTCATGAATCAGCTCGCGAAGCGCCAAAGAGGTCGCTCTAGCGCCCCAATTCGGGTCATCGGAGGTATCGTTGACCAGACATACTTTCATTGCGTCTCCCACCTTCCCGGCTAGTGGCTCATCCTCGCGGCTCAGGTTCACCAGATTGCCCAGCCACCGTCGACACACAAGTTCTGTCCCGTCATATAAGCACCGGCATCACTTGCCAGCAGCGCTACGACGCCCTTCAGATCCTCTGGCTCGCCTAGGCGGCCGGCGGGGGCCTTGCTCTTCAAGCGCTCCATGAAGGTCTGGTTTTCCTGGGTTACGGCATGCGGGAAGGCACCCGGGCTGATGGCGTTGACACGAATGGCATCAGGCGAGAGAAAACTGGCCAGGTAGCGAGTGAACTGCAGGACACCGGCCTTGGCCGCGCCATAGCTGGGCGGGTTGGCATGGTCAGTGCCTTCATAGAGCCGGTAGTCGGGAGCCACATGGCCATACATGGACGAGATATTGATGATATTGCCAGCACTGGCTTTTAGCAGGGGGTGGCACTGTTTCACCATCCGGAATACTGAATTCAGACTGATATTCACGTCGTAATACCAGTCATCTTCATCGATGCTCTGCCAGCTGTTCTTGCGGCCCGACCAGGCATTGTTGACCAGGATATTCAGACCGCCGCAAGTGTCCTGCAAATACTCTACGCAGCGAGCGACCGACTCCCGGTCGGTAACATCGAGGGCGATGCCCCGGTGTTGCGCAGCTGGCCAACGATCGCACCACCCAGCCGCAATTGCCCTGCAGCGTTCGGCATCACGGCTGGCAATCACTACATTAGCTCCTAGCTCGGCAAGCGCCTCACCCATGGCGAGCCCAAGATGACCGGCTCCACCACTGATTAGCGCGGTGCGACCTTCGAGGCTGAGTAAGTCATGCAGAGATCTGTTCATTCTGGCTCTCCCTGGTGATGAATTCCGCGATCAGAAAATCCTGTTCGTTATCGATGTCCAATGATGCCTTTCCATCGACAACCACAGCTCCGGTCCGCCCGAAGAGCATGCCCAGCGTCGCGGTTGCGAGCGTGTCGAGGCGGAAAGCATAAACCTCACCGCTGAGCTGAAAGGCCTCCGGCAATTGCTGCCGCGGTAACCAGGGCACGCTGCCCTCGACGAAGGTTTCCGGCATCCCCTCACGGATGCGCCAAGCCCGGTGCGGGTTCAGGTCGGCGGGTTTGAACGTTGCCACCGAGTCCAAGCCATCTTGATGCAGGCGTTGCAGGCAGGACTGCACATCGATACCGCGGCGCAGGGGTGCCGTCGGCTCCAATAGGAGTGCATAGGCCGCGCCCTCACCTTCTTGATGAAGGCGCTGGGCGAGATCACGCACAGCATCCAGGACCAAGGCAGTATCGGTTGCCAGTTCGGGAGGGCGAGGAACGGCCTCAGCGCCATATTGGCGTGCAACGGCGGCAATTTCGTCGCTGTCGGTGGAGACAATGACCCGATCCACCTCCTCGAGGCTCAAGGCCAACTCAATGGTCCAGGCAATCAATGGTTTGCCATTGAGATCACGCAGGTTCTTGCCAGGCACCGTCTTGCTGCCGCCGCGAGCCGGGATCATGGCCACGACGCGTTGGCTATCAATCATCGCGTTTACCTTCAAACAAGGGACGTGCAGAGGCTGTCAGGGGGGCATCAAGCGCGTAGCTGCGCCATGGTTTCGCAGTACTGTTGCCATTCACCGGTATCCAACCAGGCCTTGTCGCTAATAGGGTAAACGCCGACACGTCCGCCCCGCTCTTTGACGTCCTGGATCAAATCGGTGAGGTGATAGAACTGGTTCTCGGGAATCAGGTTGAGTACCGAAGACTTGAGAACATAAAGCCCGGTGTTAACCAGGAAGTTGTAATGGGGTTTTTCCCGCATTTCGCATAGCTGGCCGTTATCGACGATGTCACAGATGCCATAAGGAATATCGTAATGACGAAGTGATACCACCATGGTGATATCGTTGTTTTCCAGGCTGTGATGTGCCATCAGAGCATGGTAATCAGCCTTGATAATGACATCGCAATTGGTCACGATTAGGTCGCCATCAAAGCGGCCAATCAAGGCATGCAAGCCCCCGCCAGTGCCCAGCGGTTTTTCCTCATGGATATAATTAATACGGTAAGCGGGTTCGAGTTCTTCGAAATAGGCCTGGATCAACTTCGACTTGTAATTGACCGACAGATAAAAATCATCAACGCCACACTGAACGAATGAGTCGATGATCATCTCGATTGCGGTCTTTTCTCCAACCGGAATCAGCGGCTTGGGCAATACGCTAGTGAAAGGCGCCAGCCGAGAGCCCTTCCCACCCGCCATCACCACGACCGGCAAGGCGAGGGGCGCTTGCTTCTTGATGCTTCCTTCCTTATGAAAGAGGTCTTCCCAGAATAAAACATCGACGATACAACCATCGTCATCCAGCACCGGCACCGACGTAATCTTGTGCGTCGACATGGCATTTTCGATATCGGCGATGCGATAGCCTTCACGCGCCGAATAGGGAATGTGGTTGCACACATCTCCGACCTGTCCTTCCAGGTCTCCACCGCTTAGAATCCAACGTCGCACGTCACCATCTGTCAGTGTGCCACGCAACTGACCTTCTTCATTGGTGACGTAGAGAATCTTACGCCGGGTCTCTTCCAGTTGGTGTAACGCCGCAAGGACCTTGCGATGCTCATCGATCAAGAGTGAGTCGAACATCGTATCACCTCCCCTCATTCGTTCCCGGCTGCCATAGCTGCATCGATAAACCCTTTTTTGGTCACCCCGGTATCCAGGGGAACGACTTTCAAGGTTTCCTTAATCCGTCGCGAGGTCCAACCATCGCCGAAGCGATCATAGGGATTTTGCAGATGGATGAGTTGCGCCCGGAATTCGGGACTCAGGGCAAGGGCAATGCCTCGACGAATCTCGTCGACTCGATTGTCCACTGATATGACATTGCCTGCGGCTAAGCGACCTTCCTGGCGAGACCCGATATTCACGACAGGAAGTCCAAAAGACGGCGCTTCAACCAGACCGCTCGAGGAGTTACCCAACATCAGGTCGAGATGACGAAGGCACCCCTGATAAACCAGTGGCCCAAGGTTGTCGAAAAGGCGACTGCGGTCAGGATGATCTGTACACCAGCGAGCCAGTGCTTGATTGATATCCCGCCCTTGGGTATCGGCATTGGCCTTGGAAAAAACCACCTGGAGGTCATTACACGCCTCGAGTGCCTCCAGCAGGTTCGCGACCTGCGACCCGGAGCCGGTCGCCATATCGCTGGTGGCGGGATGAAAGGTCGCGATGGCCGTTGGCCGGTTCAGCGATATGCCGAGGGACTCTTCCAAGGCCTCACGGCTAACCGGCTTACTGCGATGCAGGTGATCCAGGCCCGGCGCACCGTAGTTGAACACCCATGCCGGGTCCTCCCCCATCTGAATGATGCGGCGCCGATATACCTCGGTCGCTGGAAAATGGATATTGGCAAGCTTGGTGACAGCGTGACGGAAGTACTCATCGAGGGCCCCTCGACTGGTTTCACCGCCGTGCAGGTGCGCCAGAGGAATACCGTGCGCCACCGCGGCGAGTGCTACCGGCACGATCTCGAACCGGTCTCCCAATAACACCAGCAGATCAGGGCGATCCTCGGCCAAGGACTCGGCACAGGACAGCATGGTCAGTCCCATCGCCTTGACCATCGCCGTGCGGCTATCGGAAGACAGCAGTATCTCGAGACGACGATGAATGCGAAAACCATCGCGCTCAATCTCGCGGACGGTCTCACCAAATTCGGTCGACAGATGCGAACCGCTGACCACCAGCATCAGTTCCAGCTCGGGGTCCTCGTCGATCTCGCGTAACAGCCAATAAAGCAGGCCATAATCGGCTCGAGTAGTCGATAGGACCCATATACGTCGGTTGCTCACAGCAAGTCTCCCCAGCCGAGGAGTTCATCTGCAGCGATCGAGCGAGACGTGCGGCGTCCCACCACCATCTCGAGCTGGCTTGGCGCAAGCCCACTTCCCGGTCGCTTCAATGCCAGGTGTTCCAGGGTGATGACCTCCCCCTCGGCAATCGGGCGCTCCGTCGCGATGCTCTTGCGAACGACATCGAGATTAGGTCGCTCGCAGGGAGCCGGACACTTACGACCGTCGCCACGGGCGCTTTCCACATGACGGATGGCCTGAACCATCTGGCGAAACTCCCCCGGTGCCAGTGAAGCGGCATGATCGGGGCCCGGTAGGGTGGTATCCAAAGTGAAGTGCTTCTCGATCACTGTGGCGCCCATGGCCACCGCAGCGATGGGGATTTCAATGCCTGCCGTATGATCGGAGTAACCCACGCTGACACCAAAGGCATTCGCCAGAGTGTTCATCGCCTGCAAGTTGATCTCTTCATAGGGAGCCGGGTACTGGGTAACGCAGTGAAGGATCGTGATGTCACCTGCTCCAGCCTCTTTCAACAGATTCAGCGCGACCTCGATCTCCGCTAGGTAACACATGCCGGTCGACAGGATGACCGGCTTGCCGAAACTGCCGATGCGCTTGAGGAGAGGCAGGTTCGTGATCTCCCCGGAGGGAACCTTGAACAGGCGCATGCCTAGCTCGTTCAGGAAGACAGCACTGCTGGCATCAAAAGGACTGGATAGAAACTCGATGCCGATGTCCAGGCAGTGAGAATGAAGGTGTTGGAAATCGTCATCCGTCAGCTCCAAAGCCTTGAGCATCGCATACTGGGAGTCCGCGCCCGGCACGGCCTGATGCTGGTAGGCGGCCTTAGCGGCATGGCGCGTCACCAAGCGGTCAGCCTTGAAGGTCTGGAACTTGACGGCATCGGCGCCGCACCGATTGGCGGCGTCGACCAGTTCGATGGCCATGTCCAAGCAGCCATTGTGATTCACCCCCGCCTCAGCGATCACAAAGGTGGAAGGTGAAGCGCTCATGAGATCCTCCTGGCCGGAACGCCGACATAGGTCCCCGGAGTGGTGATGTCGCGAGTCACCGTAGCGCCGGCACCTATCAGACACCCCGCACATATCTGAACGGATTGGATGATGGTGGCGCCCGCTCCGATCATGCAGTGATCGCCAATCACAACCCCGCCGCTGAGGGTGGCACCCGGCGCAACATGAACGTCATTACCCAGCTTGCAGTCGTGGTCGACCGAGGCACAGGTATTGACGATACAGGCCTGTCCCAGGCGGCTGCCGGTGACGACCACAGCGCCATCCAGCACGACGGTCCCGGCTCCGGCACGAACATCGTCATGCACGGTCGCGCCCATCATATAAATGGCTGGAAAGCTGAAACCACGCGCCCGGTATTGCTCGAAGCTTGCGAGCCGTGGCCCCTCTACCGCCACCTTTCCCATCCCAAGTACTGCGGATGCAGATAGATGAGCCTCAAGTTCATGGAATGACAAATCGGTGCCCAGATAGCGTGCGCCCATCAGTCTTCCTTCATCTTGCAATGCCGTATAGCCATAGACTTGATGCCCCAACTTCAGAAGCCCATGAATCAACACCCGAGCGTGGCCGCCGCCCCCGACTACGAAAAATTCACTCACTGGCTCTCCTGGCTATTCAACGGCACAACAGCAGTGCGCTTGATATCGGTGCTAGCCTCTTCGGAAGGCGAGCGCAGGTCGTTTGCGTCAGCGCCTAGATGTTGTAGAGGTGCGCTTTGTAATGGCTCAGGTTGTCGCTTTCAGTGAACCAGGCAATGGTCTTTTCTAGCCCACGACGCAATCCATCCAAGCCGCCATGCTCGGGTTGGTGCCCCAGCAAGCGGTTGGCTTTCTCCGTGCTTGCCCAGAGACGCTCTACTTCACTTTTTTGAGGACGCAGCCGCTGCTCATCGGTGCCGATATCAATCTCACAGCCCATAAGCTCGGCAATCATGCCGGCAGTATCCGCAATGCTGATTTCGAAGCCGCTGCCGACATTGATCACTTCGCCCACGGCAGCATCGCATTCCGCGACGCCCATGAAACCGGCCACAGTATCGGAGACAAAACTGAAATCGCGGGTCGGGTGCAAGGCACCAAGGCTCAGCTGGCGTGCACCGGATGCGACCTGAGTGATAATGGTGGGGATAACAGCCCTGGCCGATTGGCGCGGTCCATAGGTATTGAACGGACGAATCAGCGCCACAGGCGTAGAGAATGAACGCTGGAACGACAAGGCAAGTTGATCAGCCCCGATCTTCGACGCGGAATAAGGTGACTGCCCTTGTAGCGGATGCTCTTCGTCGATAGGCACGTAACGCGCCGTTCCATACACTTCGCTAGTAGATGTATGCACGACCTTCGACACGTCCAAATCCCGCGCTGCCTGCATAACGTTCAAAGTGCCCTTTATATTGGTATCAATGTAAGTATCGGGCGAGTGGTAGGAGTAGGGAATGGCGATAAGGGCTGCAAGGTGGAAGACGACGTCACACCCTTTCATGGCCTGGCGAACCCCATTAGGGTCTCGTATATCTCCAGAGAATATATCCAGGTCGTGGCGGACAACGGGATCACAATGATCAAGCCATCCCCAGGAGTTGAAGGAGTTATACATCACGAAGGCGCGTACAGAACACCCCTGCTTTACCAAGGCTTCGACGAGATGAGAGCCGATAAAGCCATCCGCGCCCGTAACGAGGACTTTCTTCCCTTTTAGATTCATTTTAATTATCACTATTTCCCAGAAATTAACAGCATGACCCTAATGCACATCAGCTAACCCCCACCCAGACCTTCGTGACGATCCTTCAGATCACTACCACATGGCATCGTCACGGCATTAAAGCTAATGCAGAATACTTACTTATAGGAATAATTATAATAACCATAATTAGCACTCGTCCTGCCTTCCAGGGCATTGAGTATGAAACCTCGAATCTCCACGCCAGAGGTCTCGAACCGTCGCAGTGCCAGCTTTATCTCTTTTGGAGGGTTATGCCGATAGCGCGCCACCATTAGGGATGTGCCAGACTGTTTGCCCACTATCACACTATCTGTAACGGCTAGGACAGGTGGCGTATCAATGACAATCAGGTCGTACTCTTTTCCAGCATCCGCCAGGAAACTACCGAACCTGTCCTGCATCAAAAGCTCCGAAGGGTTTGGCGGCACTAAGCCACGAGCAACATAAGAAAGCCCTTCAATACTCGTATCACGAACCACCGTCTTCCATTCAACCTTCCCTGACAGAAAGTCTGAAAGCCCCTCTGCCGAATGCTCACCGAATGCTTTGTGAATATTTCCTTTTCGCATGTCGGCATCGATTAGTAAGACTCGGCTACCTGTCTGAGAGCAAACTGCCGCGAGATTCATCGCCACAAAACTCTTGCCCACTTCAGGGCTAGGCCCGCACACCATGATGCAGTTATTTTTTGATTCCATCATGGCGAAGTGTAAGCTGGTCCGCAGTCCCCTGAGCGCCTCGATGGCAATATCCGTCGGCCTTTCCACGGAAAGAATGCCCTTGATCACATGTCCATTTCGAGAGTGGCTTCTGCTTTTCCTGACGAGTTTCTGCTGGTCATCCGATAAAGGAACAGTCGCATACACTGGCAACCCGATACTCTCCAGCTGCTCTGGCACCTCTACTCCTCTATTAATAAAGGCTCGGAGCAATACAATACCTATGGACAAAGTCGCGCCTAGCAAGGTGGCGGACATGATGACCAGCCCCTTTTTCGGTGCAATCGGGCTTGGGCTAACTTGGGCTGAATCAATAATCCGAACATTACCGATTGTTCCAGCCTTGGCCAAATTAAGCTCCTGCGAGCGATTTAGAAGGTTGACATAGATTGCCTGCGTGACTTCCACATCCCGAGTCAGCCTGACAACTTCCTGCTGAGCAGCTGGCATCTTCTCAACACGCGCATTGAGGCGGTCTCTTTCATTTCTCAGAAAGCTCTTTTGACGCATCAGGGCTTGATACGCCGGGTGGTTACGCGTAAACCGCTGCGCCATCTCCGCTTCTTGGAACTCAACTTCGCTCAATTTTTTTTCTACATCAATCAATTGAGCAATAACGGACTGAGACTCCGAATCAAGGTCCACGCTATCCATCTTGACACGGTACTCATTCAACTTGTCTTCGGCACTGGATAGTTGGGTCCGCAGATCCGGCGCCTGTTCGCTAATAAAAGCCAGGCTCTGATCGACTTGCGCCGACTGTCGCTCAACATTCTGCATCAAAAAAGTTTCACTGATAGCATCAAGCAAACGACGTATTTCTTCGCGGTCCGTACCCGTCAGCGTCAAGCGGAGCATGCCCGCATTGCCAACAAAACCACTTCCCGTCTCAGAAACGGAGAGCCTGGAAGACAGAGACTGGATCGCAGCCGACCGAAGCGCCTTGGTCAGCGTAAATTCAGCGCCCGCTGGCGCTGTTATGCCAGAGACTCGCAGCTCTATAGCCCCGTCCATGAAACTGGCTTTCTGCCCGGCGACACCTTCACCCAGCAGCTCATCGCCAAGGGAGAGCCGATACCTCTCCGGGCCCAATGATTTCAATGTCAAAGATTGACCACGCAATGCATCCGCGACGGAGAAAAGCCCAACGTCAATGGTCTCACCACCCCACACTGAGGCCTCAACCGCATTGGAAAAAGGGAGATAATCATTATAGCGCCCTAAAAAGTTGTTCAGTGCTGGTATTGAGGGCGTGCTAGGGCGGGATATGTTTTTTCTTTGGATATACTCGCCAACGAGAGGAAGAGTACGTGGAGCGACAATGGTATCAAGGCTCATCTGATCAACGACTCTTCCTAGGACCATCCTGGAACGAAGAATTTCAACCTCAACCGATGAACCATTGTTTTCTTCTTCGCCCAGGACCGTTTTCAGATCTCCAAGCGGGTTTACGGAAGAACGCTTTTCTATCTGAATCAGAGCATCCCCTCTATACACTGGAGTCGACATGAGTGCATAAAAAACCCCGCTCAGGAAAAACAAGAATGCCACAGAGAGTATCCACCACTTATTATCCAGCACAATACCTAACAAGCGAGAAATGTCTATATCTCCACTTTCATGAGGCACACCGGGAATCTGCTGCATCTTAGTCATAACGGTGCCTTTATACTGGATCATCGTCACTCGCAGACATCTGCAAAGAGAACCAATAGAAAATATGAATCATTTTGCCTAGACATTGATTAATAGCAGTCATCAGCAACCAAACTACGACAGTATACCGGGTATACTAGCTAACTGATGGCTACAAGTCTTGGAGTCCATTATTGGCATCAGATATAGTGATTGGCAGCACGGCGGTGGGCAATAGCAAACTGATGACATTGTTCCAGCGAGCCAGTGGTGCGGCCGTTACATAAACGACATCTTTTGGCTGTAGCGGGAAGTGGGTTCCCATTGTCAATGCAGTGGCATTACTGATATCCAACTGATACACAGTAGCTAGCTTGCCACTCTCAGGAGGCTGGACGCGTATCACGAATATGCCGGAAGGCTTTGCAGTGGTTTCAATGACACCACCTGCTCTAGCCAGGGCTGTTGTCAATGTTATCCGCTCGTTCCCGAGCGCCAGATTACCCGGCGTGCGCACCTGGCCGAGCACGGCGACATTCTGGTTCTCGAGAGTCGACACATGGAGAACATCTCCATCTCTCAACAACAGGTTCTGCGACTGATCGCCCTGCCGCAACAAGGCATACAGGGAAATTTCCTGCTTACCGCCTTTGCGATTGAGTATCACACTGTGCCAGTTTGCATTCTCGGTGGCTCCACCGACTTGACTCACGGCGTCCAGTACAGTCAAGGGGACACTGGTAATTGGTAAGGTCCCAGGTGTCGTCACTGCACCACTTATATAGACTTTCTTTGAACGGTAGGCAGCGATATTGACTTCGACCTGCGGGTCATTAATGTAATTAGACAGTCGGCTGGTAATAAGTCGCCTAATCTCATCCAACGACTTACCCGCAACACGAACGCTACCGATATAGGGATAGAATATGGTCCCGTTCGGATGTACGGTATTACCGGTTTCCGCAGCGCTGCGCTCGGCGCCGGCAGGAATGGTTAGCTCTGGATGATCATAAACAATGATGCTCAGAATGTCGCCTGGCCCAACGAGATATTGATAATCATCGAGCTCTTGCTGAAGCTCAGGCGGCACCAGGCTTGCAACGTCCCCATTAATTTCTTTCCGATAGGCCGCCACAAGTTCAGGCGTGATCGCTTTTATATCGACCAAATCATCTATCGGGGGAGAGTCAGTCTCATAGCTAATATGTCCTCCTGGCGCATAGGCACAGCCTTGAGACGCCAAGATAGCAACGGACAATAGCAGAGAAAGGCCTATGAGAGTGCAAGCCCTGCCGACGGGCCTTTTCTGAACTTCCTCGGCATGGAAGGTTTCTTCCATTTCGTACTCCCGTGCGAAATAAAACCACGCTACCGCCACTGAAATCATCTTTCAGTATTGGCCAAATGCCCCATATCTTTATCTTTTTTCACCCTGGGCTGACCAAACGCACCTGCAGCCACATGTCGGGCAGCCATCTTCAAGCAAGACATTCTGTTACATTAAATGAAGATTGCTTTCACTAGGTTACAAAATCATAGGGATTTCACATCATCATTTTCATCATCAAATGAGTGTGAGACATCTAATCTTGGCGCTTGTACAGGAGGGGCACTCGCTTAGACACCAGTGGCGGCGCTATGCAAAAAAATTTTTATTTATCAAAAGCTTGGGATAGGGCTCGGAGCGATCAGCGCTGGGTATTAGTCTCTATCCATCTGGCAGGTCATGGCGGCTACAGGCGCCCTTCGCACAGGGCTCAGAGGGCCATGCAGGTGCGCGGCAAGAAACGTCGGAGTACGTTCAAGCCGCTCTCAACGTAAAGGCGTTGGTTTTCTTCAAGACCTAGGCGCAACGTTCAAGATCTAGACGCAACAAGGCCCGCATTGCGCGGGCCTTGTTGTACGAGGTTTGAAACCTCTATATGCCTGGCCGTACCAGGAGCAGCGGCGTTACGCCGGCTGGATGTTCGAAGCCTGCAGGCCCTTCTGGCCCTGAGTCACTTCGAAGGTCACTTCCTGACCGTCTTGGAGAGACTTGAAGCCTTCCATTTTGATCTCGGAGAAGTGAGCAAAGACGTCGTCGCCGCCGTCGGACGGTGCGATGAAGCCGAAACCTTTAGCGTCGTTGAACCACTTAACTGTGCCAGTTGCCATTTTTAACGATCCTTGCGCCGTAAGCGCGTTGATACTATTGCCGGGTGTTACCCGATGGAGCAGTGGGTAAACAAGAAAGAAATACACCAGGACGATCAAGGGGATCGCTTACAACTGACGTTCTACTACTTGCTAACCAACTGCGCTCACCTTGAAGCTTTTGCGCGCCGAGGTCAACCATCGTTTGCGGTCTATCTGGCTCACCCCAGCCACACATCCAGGAACAACATCACCACCAAACCGATCGAGAGGCCCGCCGTCGCCTTCTTCTGGTGGCCGTTACGGTGCGTTTCGGGGATGATTTCATGACTGATGACATAGAGCATAGCGCCCGCTGCAAAGGCGAGGCCCCAGGGTAATAGCAGTGACGACAGCGTCGTGATGCCCGCCCCTAGTAGACCACCGATGCATTCGACCAACCCTGTGACGGCGGCAATACCCCACGCCTGATACCGCCGATAGCCCTCACCCATCAACGCCACGGCTACCGCTAACCCTTCCGGCATGTTCTGTAGCCCGATGCCGATGACAAGCGGCACTCCACCGCTGAGCCCCTCGGAGCCAAACCCGACACCTACGGCCAGGCCTTCTGGAAAGTTATGGATCGTGATCGCCAAGACGAATAGCCAGACGCGCCGTAGCGATATGCTGGCGGGTCCTTCTGGTCCGCTCTCGAAGTGCTCATGAGGCAAGACCTCGTTGAGCAATGCCACAGCGCCAATACCCACAAGAATCGCCACGGACACGATGGCTGCTGGGATCATGCCATCCTCATAGCGCCCACCAGCCGCATCCAGCGCGGGAATGATCAACGAAAAGAAAGACGCCGAGAGCATGACCCCAGCCGCAAACCCCAGCGACAAGTCACGCATGGCAGGCGATGGAACCCTGCCGAAAAGTACAGGCAGAGCCCCGACGGCCGTCATTAAACCAGCCACTAGGCTACCCAGCGTGCCGAGCATCAAGGGTGATAAGTTACTGATATCTATCATTTGGCGAACATGGCTCCTGACGCTCTATTTTGTGCGAGGGATTGGAGGGTCGTCATGATAGCGGAGGCGACCCGGACTGAACTGAACAAAGGTTGATAGGCAGTCGACATTACTTCGTGCCACTCCTCCACCCGGCATCGCGCTTTCCGCCAGTTCTGCCCGCCAGCCACGGGACTATCTCATTGAAGGTAGTGAGCCTCGCAACCTCGCATCGCAAATATATTTGCATTTATGCAAATTTACTCTAGCATCATGATCAGTTCCCTACGCAGGCTAGAGAATACCCGATGCCCTCCTTATCCCCAGCACCGCCTGATGGTTCGTCCCATGAAAACGCCCTTCCTCCCAGCGACCTGGCAACACTGGCACGTCTTGTCGAGGCTGCGCGTCGGGGCGATAAGCACTTTCAAAGCGGCCCCCTTCCCAAGCTATCAGCCCGAGCATTGACACTGCTGGAGAGTTTTCTGGCCCAGCCTCAGCAGGTCGGCCTGAGCAGCATCTCGGCGCTGGCCCAAGACCACGGCGTCAACGCCTCGACACTCACCCGCCTTTGCAAGGCCCTGCACTTTGATGGTTTCAAGACCTTTCAGGCCCTTTTCCGTGAAGATCTTGCCGACAGCAGTTTCTATTCAAGCCGCGCCCAGCGCCTGATCGGTGACACCCAACAGAGTCAACCCTTGAGCGCTTTGGCGCCGGAGCAGGCTCTCTACCAGGCCGAACACGACAATGTCAGGGCCTGCGTGGAGGCCATCGATGACAACACCCTGGAAGCTGCATGCGCCCAGCTGGTCAGCGCGAGGCGAGTGCATATCGTGGGATTACGCGCGAGCTTTGCCGCGGCGCACTACTTGGCCTACTACCTCGATTACCTGCGCGATGACGTCCAACTGATTGCCTCCACTGCCGGCGTCGATGTAGAGCGAGTGCTGGATCTCGACGAGCGAGACTGCGTCGTTGCTATCGCCTTTCGCCCAGAGAGTCGTAGCACGCTGGATTATGCCCGTGCCGCCGCCCACCAGGGCACGCCAATCATCGGCCTGACTAACCATCCACGCGGCGAAGTTCCGGGGCTGAGCAGCTTAACGCTGGTCGCAGCGGCGGCAGGCCCCTTCTTCTTCAACCCGATGAGCTCGCTCTTCCTGTTGATCGAGATGCTGCTCTCCCGGCTGGCCACTCGCCTGGGGCCAGAGGCCATCAAGCGAATCCGGCGCCGTGAGGCCCTCATCGCACGCCTTAGCGTCGAGTAAATAAGACCCGCACTCCATCACGCCCCAACCACCCTGCACCACAGACAAGAGCAACGCCTAAGGAGGCTGCCATGCCCTCTCACCCGTCCAACCACCACGCTCCCGCCTCCGCCAGCAAATCGACATTGACGGAACGCCTCAATGCCGGCGAGGCTCCCCGCGCCTCAGACACGCTGCTGATCAATGAGCAGACAAGATTGCGCGAGGCCGGCGGTGAGCGGATCGTGAAGTTCGGCTTCGGGCAGTCGCCCTTCCCCGTTTTCGCCCCAGCCGTCGAGGCCCTGGCCGACCATGCCGCCGACAAGGCCTACCTGCCGGTTCAGGGTCTGGCTGCGGCCCGTGAAGCGGTGGCTGCCTTTCATCGTGAGGTGGATGGCGTCGACTGGCAGGCCGAAGAAATGCTCCTGGCCCCAGGCTCAAAGCTTCTTCTGTTCGCTCTGCTGAAGGCACTGCCCGCCGACGCCGAGGTGCTGATTCCTGATCCCGCCTGGGTCTCCTACGCGCCTCAGGCGCGGATGTGCCACCTTGCCACCCGCCGCGTGACGTGCAGTTTCGAGAGCCGCTGGCAGGTCAATGCAGTCTCTCTAGAGGAAGCCCTTTCAGGTCGCAACGAGCCGAACAACCGGGTACGCCTACTGATTCTCAACCAGCCGGGCAACCCCACGGGCCTATCGCTTGATCATGCCGAGCAGGCCAAGCTCGCTGACGTCGCCAGGCGCCATGATCTGCTGGTGCTATCCGACGAGATCTACGGCGTGCTCGACCATGACGGCAGCCACCGCGCCTTTGCCCGGGACTACCCGGAAGGCACCGTGACCACCACCGGCCTCTCGAAATGGTGCGGCGCAGGCGGCTGGCGCTTCGGCGCCATGCATGTGCCAGCCGCCCTGGGTAAGGCGCTGTTCTCAAGGCTGCTCGGCATTGCCTCCGAGACTTGGTCGAGCGTCGCGAGCCCGGTGCAAGAAGCGGCCTGCGTTGCCTACCAGCGCACTCCCGCACTCGAGGCCTATATCAACCGTCAGCGTGAGATTCTCACCGAGATCGGTCAGTGGGCCGCTCACGAGCTCGATGCCGCTGGCATCCGCACCCATGCGCCCGACGGCGGCTTCTACCTCTACCCGGATTTCGAAGCTCACCGCCAGGCCCTGGCACGGCATGGCATCACGACCGGCAGCGAACTTACCCAGGCGCTGCTCAAGAAATGCGGTGTCGCGCTATTGCCAGGTTCTGCGTTTGGCGCCCCAGCCGAGCGGCTCACCGCCCGCCTGGCCTACGTCGACTTCGATGGCGAGGCTCTGCTTGCCACGTCAGGCTCCGTGATCGCACACCCAGGGCTCGAAAAGGTTCGCGACGGCATTCACGCCCTGACCGCCTTCGTGAAGTCACTCGAAGGCGGATCAACCGCGGCTGGCAATACCTGAGGAGACGAGCTATTGACGCCTGGCGTGCTTGGTGCGGGCGGTAGCCTGGGCAGCCCAAGGGTCTTCGGGCCAGGGGTGTTTGGGATAGCGCCCGCGCATGTCTTTGCGCACCTCGAAATAGCCATGGGCCCAGAAGCTCGCCAGATCCCGGGTGACCTGCAGCGGGCGCCCCGCCGGCGACAGCAGGTGTAACAGCACCGGCACTCGACCACCGGCAATATGCGGCGTCTGGGCAAGGCCAAATAGCTCCTGGAGCTTGACGGCCAGTACGGGCTCGGCGCCGGTATAGTCAAGGCGGATACGTGAGCCGCTGGGCACGGCCAGGTGCGTCGGTGCCTGTTCACCGAGGGCCTGGCGCTGGGGCCATTCGAGCCTGTCCAGCAGGATGGTCGCCAGCGGCAGACGATCCAGCTTGTCCAGCCGCCGCACTCCCTCGAGATAAGGCGCCAGCCAAGCCTCCATGTCGGCAAGCAACGCCTCCTGAGACCAGTCAGGCCAGGGGTCGCCGAGGGTCCGGCGCAGCAGGGCGACTCTCGCCAGTAGCTGCTCGGCCTTGGCATCGAGGGCCAGGTGACCGCGGCGACGCACTGCTGCCAGCAGCGCCTCACGCACTGCCTCGGCGGGCAAGGCCGTCAAGGGCCGGCGCTCCAGCACCAGTTCCCCGAGCGAACGCACTTCCTCGCCGATCAGCCGTCCCTCCTCATCGCTCCATTCAAGCCGAGGGCGAAACTCGCGGGTCTCGGGAAAGAGCGTCTCGAGGCGCGATAGACTGAGGGCCGCGCCGCGATAGACCTTCGCCCCATGTGCCTGACCGTCCAATTCCGCCGCCACTAGGACCTCGCAGTGGGCGAGCGGATGATCGGCGTCGAGCAGCGCCAGGTTGCCGGCAGCCAGCTTGAAGCGCCCCGGTGCCTGAAAGAGCGCTATGCGCTCGGGATACGCCAGCGCCAGCAGCTCTCCCAAGGCGGCCAGCGACGCCACCTTGAGGCCGCACTGCGCCAGCTCGGCCAGACGCTTGGCATCGCGGTACCACTGCGCCTCGCTGCCCCGAGCATCGCGACCGGGGAGCCTTGACAGGGTCACCGCCAGGTCTCGAGCGTCACCGCCCGCACGCGACTCAAGCAGCGCCGCTAGCCAGCAGGCCAATGGCATGGCATCGCGCTCGCCCGCCCGCTCAAGCATCACTGCCAGGCGCGGGTGACAAGGCCAGCGACTGCAGCCACGTCCCAGTGCCGTCAGCCGGTGCTGGTCATCGAGCAAGCCAAGCCCTAGCAGCAGCGCGCGGCCGGCTGCCAAGGGACCGGCCGGCGGCGGCGTGACCCAGTCGAGCGCCTGGGCGTCCTGGACACCCCAGCGAGCCAGCTCGAAGGCCAGCGCCGAGAGATCGCCCTGAAGAATCTCGGGGTCGCCATGAGGCGGCAACGGCTGCTCCTCGGCCCATAGCCGATAGCAGACACCGGGGCCCTGGCGGGCGGCACGGCCCCGCCGTTGATCGGCGCTGGCTCGGTTGAGGCGCTGGGTGGCCAGTCGCGTCAGACCTAATCGCGGCTGAAAGACCGGCACCCGCTCGAAGCCGCCGTCGATCACCACCCGTACCCCGTCCACGGTCACACTGGACTCGGCGATGGCGGTGGCCAACACCACCCGGTGTCTCCCCTGATCGTCTCGGCCCAGTGCCTGTTGCTGCTGGGCCAGGGGCAAGCGGCCATGTAGCTCGAGCACCACGACGTCGTCACCGAGGCTGGATAACGCCCGAACCAAACGGCGAATCTCGCCGACACCGGGCAGGAATACCAGCAGATCACCCTCTTGCGTCGCCAGCGCCTCGCGCACCACCGTCGCCTGCTGACGGGCAGCATCGTCGCGACCATTCATCGGCCGATAATGCGTGGTGACCGGATAGCTGCGACCCGGACAATCGATCACTGGAACCGAAGCGCCCAACACCCCCTTGAGTGCCTCAACCTCCAGAGTCGCCGACATCACCAGCAGGCGCAGGTCATCGCGCAGGCCCTGCTGCGCGTCCAGGGTCAGCGCCAGCCCCAGATCCGCCTCGAGGCTGCGCTCATGGAATTCATCGAAGATGATCCCGGATACACCTTCAAGCAGCGGGTCGTCCTGCAAGAGGCGCGTCAGCACGCCCTGGGTGATGACCTCGAGTCGAGTGTTGGGTCCCACTCGGCTCTCGCCGCGCATGCGATAGCCCACCGTCTCGCCAACAGATTCACCAAGCTGCTCGGCCATGTAGCGAGCGGCTAGCCTTGCCGCCACGCGGCGCGGTTCGAGCAGCAACAGCTTGCCTTGACGGCACCAGGGCTCGTCGAGCAATTCGAGCGGAACCCGGGTGGTCTTGCCGGCGCCGGGCTCGGCGACCAGCAAGGCGCGCGAGTGACCGGCCATCGCGTCGCGAATAGCCGGCAGACGAGCCTCGATGGGCAGTTGAGTGGCCACATCCGTCATGAGTCGGTCGTCATGGGTCTGGCGTTGATCTGGCATGCGTCGATCAGGCGCCAGCCAGTTTCCAACCGAGCGTCTCACCCGCCATCAGCGGCACGATCACCTCATCGCCGACATAGTCAAGCGCAGCTGGCAGCTGCCAGTCCTCACGCTTCAGGGTGACCGTGCCCTGGTTGCGGGCCAGCCCATAGAAGTCCGCACCGAAATGGCTGGCAAAACCCTCGAGCTTATCCAATGCACTGGCCTGCTCGAAGGCGGTCGCGTAGAGCTCCAGCGCCGCGGGGGCGGTGAAGGCGCCGGCACAGCCACAGGCGGACTCCTTGGCCCCCCTGGCATGGGGCGCGCTATCCGTCCCCAGAAAGAACTTGGGAGACCCGGAGGTTGCCGCCTCGATCAGCGCGGCGCGATGGGTCTCGCGCTTGAGCACCGGCAGACAGAAATAGTGCGGGCGAATACCGCCGACCAGCATATGGTTGCGGTTGAACAGCAGATGATGCGCGGTGATGGTAGCGGCGACGTTATCGGGAGCCTGACGCACGAAGTTCACCGCATCCGCGGTGGTGATGTGCTCGAACACCACCTTAAGGCTCGGATGGCGCTCGAGGAGCGGCGCCATGACCTGCTCGATGAAGACGGCCTCGCGATCGAAGATATCGATCTCAGGCGAAGTCACCTCGCCGTGCACCAACAGCGGAAGGCCAAGGCGCGCCATGGCCCCAATAGCCGCGTCGCAGTGGCGGACATCGGTAACCCCCGAGGATGAGTTGGTGGTGGCACCAGCGGGATACAGCTTGACCGCCTTGACCACGCCACTGGCCACGGCCCGCTCGATTTCCTCGGCCGGGGTGTTATCAGTGAGATAGAGCACCATCAGCGGCTCGAAGCTCGCCCCTTCAGGCAGCGCCGCCAGGATGCGTTCACGGTAGGCCAGTGCCTGTTCGGTGGTCGTGACCGGCGGGGTCAGGTTGGGCATGATGATCGCCCGGCCAAACTGGCGCGCGCTGTAGGGCAAGACCGCCTTTAGCGGCTCGCCATCGCGCAGGTGAAGGTGCCAATCGTCGGGAGTGGTGATGGTCAGCTGATTCACGGCGGATCCTGTGTGGTAGATGGCGGGGCATAGTATAACGTTTCGACTTCACTGCGTGGCCCCCGAGCGAGCCATCAAGCAACCCTCCAAACTACGGGGCTTGAGTAAGAAGCCACCCTCAAGCACAGCAAGACTTGCGATAAGGGCTTGCGACAAGCCCCGTCGGGTTACGTATTATGGTGGCCTTTATTCAGGGAGAAACATCATGCCAAGGGTTCGCCAGTCAGCCGATATCATTGCCGCCCTGGAGGGCGCCATGTGGCTGGCCCTGGCCTGGTCGGTCAGTTTCTCGATATGGGATGGCTCGGCGATGCCAACGGTCGCGGCGCTGACAATGGTCGCGACCATCCTGGTGGTCAGTTGGGGACACCGCCCGATGCGGATCACCCTGCGACGCTTCCGGGTTCGCCGCCGGCGCACAGAGATGCAGATGCACCTTTTTGCCCTGCCCTTGCTGATGGCGCTGTTCTTTGCGGTGGTAGTGGAGGGGCTCCTGGCAACCCCGCTAAGCGGCAGCCAGAAGATGCTGATGGTCAACATCCTTGCAACGGCCGCCTGGGTTGTCTTCGTATTGACCCAGGCCTTCAAGTCGCTGCTGTTCACCCTGCGCAGCAAATTCAAGGGAAAAACCAGCAACAGCAAGCCAGTGGACGACAAAAAGTAGATAAACCTGGTGCCGAGCACTAAGCTTTAAGCCGGTGAATGGGTGACTTCACCGGAATCCACGTACAGGCGAACATCACATGACGCCCCCAACGTTGAGCCGCGGTCTGATCCCTTTGACGTTGCTCTGTCTTCTGGGCGCGAGTTGCTCGGCACTGGCCGCCAATGCTGATAACGGCTCGATCTACGCTGACACCGAAAGCGGCGGCATTGTCCTGGACAACGGCCTGACCATTGGCGGAAAACCAGTGAACAGCGCCAACGGCGATACCACCGGCTTTCGCGTCATGGCAGGCTATTTCTTCTCTCGCCTTCCACACCTCGAATTCGGCGCCGAACTTGCCTATTTCGAAAGCAATAATGTTTCAGTGTCACTCGATGGCTCCCCCACCCTTCTCGATACCACCAGCATGAACGGCAGCCTGCTGGCCGGTGTGAAAATGGGGCGTGTAGGCGTCTTTGCCAAGTCAGGGCTCGCCGAATGGCGCGGCAGCACCAACGCCCCCGAGTCATCAGGGTCAATGGGGGGTACCGCGCCTATCTACGGCATGGGCGCCAACATGCGGCTATATCGTTCCTTGGTGGGCCAACTGGAATATGAAGTCATCGACTCCGATGACCTCGAGCACCTGACCATGGCCACCGCCTCGCTGGTTTTCCGTTTTTGACCTATCGAGACCGAGTGGTTTCCTGGGCTTTCTCTAAGCTTGTTCACCCAGACCTACATCCCAGACCTGACAGCTAAGTCCTGCTCTCTATCACGCGCACTCAGTTCAGGCCAACACACGCCATCACATCACTCAAAATAACGGTATACTTGCTCGGTCTAGAAGCCCTTAAAAAGCGGCGATTTCTTCCTCGCTAAGATGGCGCCACTCACCGGGTGCCAAGGCCACATCCAACTCGATTGGGCCAATCGAGGCACGATGTAGCGCCGTGACATGATGACCGATGGCAGCAAACATGCGTTTGACCTGGTGATACTTGCCTTCGATCAGCACCAGCCTGGCCTTTTGTGGGCCAAGCATCTCGAGCTTGGCCGGCTTGGTCGGCTGTTCCTCGCCATCAAGCAGCACCCCCTCCTGAAAGGCCTCTACCGCCTGCTGGGCCTCTTCACCTTGGAGCGACTCGGCAAGGGTCACCTCATAGACCTTCTCGCAGCGCCGTTTCGGCGATGTAATGCGGTGAGACCATTGACCATCGTCTGTCATCAGCACCAAACCGGTGGTATCGACGTCCAGGCGTCCCACCGTATTCATCCGCTCCGCCTTGGGCAGATCGATGAGCTCATGCGCCAGTGGGTAAAGACCGCGACGCGCACTGCACTCGACGCCGGCGGGCTTGTGCAGCATTACATAGCGCGTTCCCACCAGCGCCAGCGTCTGTCCTAACCAGCTTACCTTGCTATCCGTACCGACCTGGGTCGCCGGATTCTTGACGACGACACCATCGACCATGACCTCCTCGCGATGCATGGCCTTCTTGGCCAAGCTGCGGGTCAGATCGGTCGTATCGCTGAGAAACTTGTCCAAACGCATTAAAGAGAAACCTCAAAATCATCGGCATCCCGCCAGGCGGGAAACTTGTCGCGGAAATCTTCGAGCAGCTGTCGCTCGAGGGTCACGGTGTGCAGAAAGGCCTGATCACGGGGGCGGTCGACGATGGGCTCGCCCTTGAAGTCCAGCAGCATGGAATCACCGGCATAGGCAAGGCCCTTGGCATCTTCGCCCACCCGATTGACGCCGATCACGTAAGCAAGATTCTCGATCGCTCGGGCTGCCAGGAGCGTCCGCCATGGTTGGCGACGTGGCGCCGGCCAATTGGCGACGCAAAGCAGTACATCGTACTCGAAATGCTCCTCTTGGCCTGGATGCTGACGCATCCACACCGGGAAACGCAGGTCATAGCAGACGGAAAGCAGCAGACGGAAGCCTTTGAGTTCGACAATCACTCGCTGGTCACCGGCGCCATAGCGCTCATGCTCTCCGGCCATGCGAAACAGGTGGCGCTTGTCATAATGGGTAATGCTACCGTCGGGCCGCGCCCATATCAGGCGATTGTAACAGCTGCCGTTATCCTCGATGGCAACGCTGCCTGTCACCACACAGCCACGGGACTCTGCCTGCTGCCTGAGCCAGGCGACGGTGCTGCTCTGGGCCATGGGCTCGGCCATTTCCCGAGAGTTCATGGTGAAACCGGTGGCGAACATCTCGGGCAGCACGATCAGATCCGTCTCGGCCGCCCCTAGGTTGCCCAGCAGTTCTTCGAGCATCTCACAGTTGGCATCCGGATCTTCCCAGCGCAGGTCGCACTGCACCAGAGTGGTTCTCAAATCGCTCATGACATGCCCTCCGTTAATCAAGCCAGTCTCTCCCTATCGTAACGGTCTCGACCGCCTCGTGTCGTCGTGCGACTGCCGATGACAGAGCGAGGCCGGCCCTACTCCACTAACATCGGCTGGGGCTGATTCAAGCGTTGTGCTAGTTTATGACTTTTCCGAGGCGAGGCAGGGACGCAGCAATGGGACAAACGACGACTTCCTTACCCCGGGATCCAGAGGCCACCAAGGGGGTCACGTTTGGCTTAGGCGCCTATGTGATGTGGGGCTGTTTTCCGCTGTTCTTTGCGCTGCTCGATGGCGTGCCGGCCTTCGAGATCCTGCTACACCGCGTGCTCTGGTCATGCCTGTTCCTGGTCATCGTGGTCAGCGCGCTGAGCCGCTGGTCACCGGTGATTGGCGCTCTCAAGCAGCCCAAGCGGCTCGGACGCGTGCTTGCCTGCGCGGTGTTGATCGGCGCCAACTGGGGTATCTATATCTATGCCGTGGAAAGCCGCCAGGTACTGCAGGCAAGCCTTGGCTACTTCTTGACACCGCTGGTCAATGTGGCCCTAGGGATGCTGGTGCTGCGCGAGCGCATGCACCGCTTGCAGGGCGTGGCGGTCATTCTCGCCGGTGTTGCCATCGCTATCCAGTTGCTGGGCCTGGGAGAGCTGCCCTGGATCACTCTGGCGCTGGCCTTTTCCTTTGGCACCTATGGCCTGTTACGCAAACAGGTGCCTCTGGATGGCCTATCGGGCCTATTCGTCGAGACGCTGTTGCTCTTCCCACTGGCCCTGGTCGCCGTCGCTTGGCTAGGCGCCCAGGGCAACGGACACTTTCTGGAAAGCCCAGCCAAGACGGCCCTGTTGATCACCAGTGGGGTGATTACCGCCCTGCCGCTACTGGCGTTTGCCGGGGCAGCCCGACGACTGCGTCTGGCCACACTCGGCTTTCTGATGTACATCAACCCGAGCATCCAGTTTGGTATCGCCCTGCTAGTGTTCCATGAACCTCTGGCGCCGCTGCAACTGGTGAGCTTCTTGATAATCTGGCTGGGCCTTGCGCTTTATTCATGGTCGGCCTGGTCGTCTCGTAACCGCTCGGTTCACGCCGCTGCTGGCCAAAAGTAGAGCCCATGTTGAAGCGCTACCTGCCCATCCTGACCTGGCTTCCTCACTACACTAGCCGCCTGTTTGCGGCCGATATGATAGCCGGCGTCATCGTCAGCATCATGGTCATTCCCCAGTCGCTAGCCTATGCACTCATCGCTGGGCTCCCCCCAGTGGTCGGGCTTTATGCCAGCATACTGCCGCTACTGGCCTATACGCTGTTCGGGACCAGCCGCACGCTGGCGGTGGGGCCGGTGGCGATTCTTGCGCTGATGACGGGGGCTGCACTGGCGCCTGTGGCGATAGTCGGCAGCGCGGAATACCTGCAGGCGGCCATGGTCCTGGCCCTGCTTTCGGGGCTGATGCTTACGCTGATGGGTATTCTCAAGCTCGGCTTCTTCGCCAATTTCCTCAGCCACCCGGTGATTTCCGGCTTCCTTACGGCATCAGGGTTATTGATTGCGACCAGTCAGGTCGCCAACCTGCTGGGCATTTCGGCGCGAGGCTTTACCGCCGCCGAGCTGTTGCCGAACCTGATCACCGGCCTGACCGATACACATGCCGCAACCCTTGCCGTCGGCGCCGGTAGCCTCGCCTTCCTAGTCCTGATACGCCGCCGCGGTCGCCAAGGCCTGCGCGCGATAGGCCTCCCCGCAGGAGCCGCCGACCTGTTGGCAAAGGCAGGGCCGGTGTTTGCCGTGATAGTGACCACGCTGGTGACCTGGCACTTCGATCTCGCCAGCCAGGGCGTCGCCGTGGTCGGCGATATTCCCCGTGGCTTACCCCCTCTAACGCTGCCGGCTTTCGATCTTTCCCTGTGGCATCAACTGCTGATACCCGCTCTGCTGCTGAGCGTAGTGGGGTTCGTTGAATCGGTGTCCATGGGCCAGATGCTGGCTGCCAAGCGCCGCCAGCGTATTTCGCCCAATCAGGAGCTAATTGGGCTGGGCACGGCCAATATCGCCGCTGCAGTGTCTGCGGGCATGCCGGTCACCGGCGGGCTATCTCGTACCGTGATCAACTTCGATGCCGGCGCCCAGACCCCTGCCGCCGGCACCATTGCCGCTATCGGCATTGCCCTGGTGACCGTGGCATTGACCCCGCTGCTTTACCACCTGCCGGTCGCCACCCTGGCCGCCACCATCACGGTATCGATCCTGACCCTGGTCGACGTGAAGATGATCCGCCAGACGTGGCGTTATTCACGCAGCGACTTTTCCGCCATGGCAGCCACCATCCTGTTGACTCTGATTGAAGGCGTTGAGGCGGGTATCATCGCCGGAGTAGTGCTGTCGATTGGCCTCTTCCTGTATCGCACTAGCCGCCCCCACAGCGCTCTGGTCGGGCGCGTCCCGGGCACCGAGCATTTCCGCAACATCACCCGCCATGACGTCGAAAGCGATAGCCATGTCGCGCTGCTGCGCATCGATGAGAGCCTCTACTTCGCCAATGCACGCTATTTGGAAGATACCGTCTACGCCCTGATTGCCAACCGGCCCGAGGTCGAGCATGTCGTCCTGATCTGTTCGGCGGTCAACCTGATCGATGCCTCGGCGCTCGAGAGCCTGGACGCCATCAATGAGCGACTCAAAGACTCCGAGGTCACCCTGCACCTGGCCGAAGTCAAAGGGCCGGTGATGGACAAGCTCAAGCAGAGCGATCTACTGGACAACCTTAGCGGCCGGGTCTTTCTCAGCACCTATGCGGCCTGGTGCGAGCTACGCCAGCGCAAGGAATGAACGTCTCACCCTTCCGGCACGCAGCCCGGCTCAGCACATATCCGCCAGGCGCTCCTTGACTCGACCGACGATGTACTCGCCGATAGGAAGTGCAGACGTCGCCGCCGGCGAAGGCGCGTTGCAGACGTTGACCGTGCGCCGGGTGTCAACGAACAGGAAGTCGTCGACCAGCTTGCCCTCTCGGGACACCGCCTGTGCCCGCACGCCTGCCGGGTAAGGCTCAAGGTCATCCACGGTCAGATTCGGACAATACTTGCGTATCTCCTCCAGATAGCCCTGCTTATAAAGAGAATTCTTCATTTCGATCAACCCCGGGCGCAGGTTGGCCATGAGCACCTTGAGAATGCCGGGGTGGGTGAACATACGGGCCATGTCACTCAAAGAGACATCGCTCTTGCGATACCCCTCACGCTTGAGCGCCAGCACGGCGTTCGGCCCCACCGTGACGCTGCCGTCGATCATTCGAGTCAGGTGTACGCCCAGAAACGGCATGGCCGGATCGGGGATGGGGTAGATCAGATGATTGACGATCTGGTTATGCTTTTCGGGCAGTCGATAGTACTCGCCGCGGAATGGGCAGATCGTGAAGCCTGGGGTCTCGCCCAGCATCCGCACTACCCTGTCCGCCATCAACCCCGAGCAGGTCACCAGAAACTTGCCAGTGATACCCCCCTGGGGCGTTTCAACGACCACCTCCCGAGAACGCTCTTGAACGCCGATCACCTCGGTGGAATAACGAATTTCGCCGCCCAGCCGCTCGAACTCGCCGGCCATGGCTCTGGTCACTTCGCCGTAGTCCACTATCCCGCTCGATGGCACGAAAATGCCGCCAATACCGGTGATACTGGGCTCGCGCTCCCGTAACGCATCCGCCTCGAGCCACTCTCGTTCAAGGCCGTTGGCAGCGGTACGCTCCCATAGCGCCCTCATGCGCTCCATTTCCAGCGCATTGGTGGCGACCAGCAGCTTGCCGCATTCGTCATAGCGTATGCCGTGGGTGTCGCAAAACGCCTTGGTGGCCCGATTACCCCGGAAGCAAAAACGCGCCTTCAGACTGCCAGGCGTGTAATAAACGCCGGCATGGATAACGCCACTGTTGTGGCCAGTCTGGTGTCGAGCGGCCCCGGCTTCTTTCTCGACCAGTAACAACCGGCGCCCCGGATAGGCCTTGGCCAGCTGCATGGCGGTGGACATGCCCAGAATACCACCGCCCAGAATGATGAAATCGTACACCGGCACTTCCTCGTAGTTGGGAATGGCGTGCTGCTCCCGGCAACCAATCGTCAGACCATGTTTAGTGCTAAGACGGCTCAAAAACGGGCCTCAATTCTCAAGCCGCTCAGGTCCTGCACAATGCCTTCTTGGCCAATATTTGATCCAGGACCAGAGGGATAACAACAACCGCATATAAAAATATAGATATTTTGATCTTTCGTAAAAAATAGTGACTCTCCGCGACGATATGCTGGTTCCTGCCGGATTGGGTATGATGTCGCTATTGTCACCACCTCGCATGGATAGCCCCGATGGAACACTCCCCGCCCCAGGACACCTCCCCACGCCAGGGCAGCAGCGCCCGCCAGCAAGAAGAGCCTCGTCAGAACATGGGCATCAGTGCCTATGCCTGGCTCAAGCAGGACATTATCAGTGGGGTCTACCAGCCGGGGGAGAAGCTCCTGATGAGCCGCCTGAAGGAGCGTTACACACTGGGCATCAGCCCTCTGCGTGAGGCTCTTTCACAGCTGGTATCCGAGCACCTGGTGGTGGCGATCAGCCAGCGGGGCTATCGCGTGGCCCCCATGTCGATTGAGGAACTGGGGGATATCTACGATGCCCGAGCCCAACTCGAGGCCATGCTGGTGCAGTTGGCTATTGAGCGCGGCGATGACACCTGGGAGGCCGAGATACTGGCCAAGGCCCACACCCTGGCCAAGGTGGCCGAGGTACATGGCCCGGATGAAATGCTCGATGTCTGGGACAGACGGCACCAGGCCTTCCACACTGCCCTGGTGACCGGCTGCGGTTCGCGCCAGCTATTGATGGCTCGAGAGAGCCTTTTCGACCAGGCCGCGCGCTACCGCCACCTATGGCTCTGCCAGACGGTATTTTCCGACCAGGCATTGGCCGCCAAACGCCAGGAGCATGCCGAGCTGGTCGATGCGATACTCGCCCGCGATGCCAAGCGAGCCGGCGACCTGACGCGCGACCACATCATGACGCCGGTGCCGATCATCACCGATCTGATGCAGGCTCGCGGGCTGGTCTGATAACCTGCCTCGCGTTGAACTGGCCTGCGTCACGATTCAATTCTGCCCTGCTGCCGTCCCCCGCCATGCTCAAGCTAGCGGGGCAGGCCTTGTCTTTTCCCTCTGGCTGCCCCTTCATTTCCCCTTTGTTTCGCCATCTCTCCGCCTCTATCCGCCTCTATCCGCCTCAACCGAACGAACGCCGCACCCCGAATATACGATTTATCTATATTTTATTATCAAAACACTACCAAAGAGTCGAAATATCGTTGACGCCGACAACTATCTCGACCTAGGCTTTCTCTCGTACCTTGGTTTCGCCGTAGCCATGCGATGCTTGGCCATGTACCGATGCCCCGATAAATAACCTCGCCAATAACAATGAGGACTCTTCGATGACCGCCAAGACCTTTGCCAACGCAAGTCTCGCCAGCCTTGGTGTGGCCACCCTTGGCCTGACGCTTGCTTCCAGCGCCCAGGCCGCCACCGAATGGGACATGCCAACCCCTTACGGCGACCGCACCTTCCATACCGTGAACATTCGCGAATTTGCCGATGACGTCCGCGACGCCACCGACGGTGAGCTCGATATCACCGTGCACTCCAACGGCTCGCTGATCGATCATGCCGAGATCAAGAACTCGGTCCGTCGCGGCATCGTGCCGGCAGGTGAGCTGATCATGTCGCGTCTGGCCAACGAAAATCCGATCTTCGAGGTCGACTCGGTGCCCTACCTGGCAGCCAACTACGAAGACGCCTGGACGCTGTGGGAAGCCTCACGCGAGATCATCGGCGAGGAGCTTGAGAAGCAGGGGCTGCGCCTGCTGTTCGCCGTACCCTGGCCACCGCAGGGCATCTACACCCAGAGTGAGGTCGAGAAGATTGAGGATCTGCGCAACCTCAAAATGCGCGCCTACAACACCTCAAGCGAGCGCCTAGCCAGCCTGGCCAATGCCGTGCCGACGCAAATCGAGGTGCCGGATATCCCCACCGCCTTCAGCACCGGCCGTGTCGATGCCATGGTGACCTCGCCGGCCACCGGCGCCGACACCAAGGCCTGGGACTACCTGAGCCACTTCAACCACGCCCAGCTGTGGCTACCCAAGAACATGGTGATCGTCAGTGAGCGAGCCTTCTCGCGCCTGGATGAAGCGACCCAGCAGGCCGTACTCGAGGCCGCCAAGACAGCCGAACAGCGTGGCTGGGACATGAGCCGCCAGGAAACCCAGGACGCCCTGGCGACCCTCAAGGAGAACGGCATCACCGTCACCGAGCCTACCCCGGAACTGGCCAAGGCCTTGCAGAACATCGGCAGCATGATGACCGAAGAGTGGGTCGATCGTGCCGGCCCCCAGGGCATGCAGATTCTCCAGAACTACCGCGACGCGAAGGAAAGCGGGAAGGAATAAGTTCAGCCGCAAGTGATTCGCCAGGGCCCCGGCCACGTCGCCGGGGCCTTGCCCTTCCCTCGCCGAGGTACTTCTCATGCAATTCCGACTTCGCCCCCTGTACGACCTCGGGGCCTATGGCGCGGCTCTCTGCCTGTGTTTGATCTGTACGCTGATCACCGCCCAGATTCTTGGACGCCTGGCTGACATGGCCGCGGAACAACTGGCCATGGACAGCCTGGGGCTAACCATTCCCGGCCTCTCCGAAATTTCCGGTTTCCTGCTGGTGGGCGCCAGCTTTCTCGGGCTGGCCTACACCTTCGTCAATGGTGGTCATATCCGCGTGACCCTGCTGATCGGCCACCTGCCCCCCAAGATCCGCGTGTTCATCGAGCTATGGTGCCTGAGCCTGGCACTGCTGCTGGCAAGCTATCTGGCCTTCTATGAGTACCGGCTGCTGGCCGACAGCATTGCCTTCAATGAGACCTCCTACGGGCTTTTACGCATTCCGCTATGGATTCCGCAAAGCGCCATGCTGATCGGCACCCTGCTGTTCTGCCTGGCATTACTCGAGGCCTGGGTGAATACCCTGGTCATTGCCCTGACTCGCCCGGCGACCTTCCAGGTCGACGATAGCGGCCACGAATAAGCGCGGAGTACTCCCATGCTCGTCATGATGACCGTATTGCTGGTCGCCCTTCTGTTGCTGCTCGGCAGCGGCGTCTGGGTGGCCTTTTCTCTGATGGGGCTCGCCTGGATCGCCATCAGTCAGTTCAGCTCGATTCCCACCGGCGACGTGATGGCATCGGATATCTGGAGCGCCAGCTACAGCTGGGAACTGACCGCCCTGCCGATGTTCATTTGGATGGGCGAGATCCTGTTTCGCTCACGCCTCGCGGAAGACATGTTCAGCGGCCTCTCGCCCTGGCTGCAGCGTATCCCCGGGCGCCTCTTGCATACCAATGTGGTGGGGTGTGGCCTCTTTGCGGCGGTCTCCGGCTCATCGGCTGCCACCTGCGCCACCATGGGCAAGATGTCGATTCCGGAGCTTACCAAGCGTGGCTACGATGAACGCCTGGTGCTGGGCACCCTGGCCGGTTCGGCAACCCTTGGCCTGCTGATTCCCCCCTCGATCATCCTGATCGTCTATGCGGTCGCCACCGACCAGTCCATCGCGCGTCTGTTCATGGCGGGCGTGCTGCCGGGCGTGATGCTGATCACGCTATTCGCCGGCTATCTGATGCTGTGGTCCTGGCGCTATCCCGACAAGGTGCCACCAGCCGAAGCCCGCATGAGCTTCATGGACAAGCTGCGTGCCTCCCGGCGGCTGATACCCCTCTTCGCGCTGATCGTAGGCGTGATCGGCTCGATCTATGCCGGTATCGCCTCGCCCACAGAAGCGGCAGCCGTCGGCGTGGTGCTGTCGCTGTTGCTCGCCAAGCTACAGGGCGCCATGAGCCGGCGCATCTTCATGGAAGCGCTGCTCGGCGCGGTCAAGACCTCGACCATGATCGCCTTCATTCTCGCCGGTGCGTCCTTTCTGACCGCCGCCATGGGCTTCACCGGCCTACCGAGCGACCTGGCCGCCTGGATCGGCACCCTGGGGCTGTCACCGCTGATGCTGCTGGCCGTACTGACAGTCTTTTTCATCCTGCTGGGCTGCTTCCTGGATGGTATTTCGGTGGTGGTGCTGACCACCTCGATCATGCTGCCGATGGTCGAGGCCGCTGGCATTGATCTGATCTGGTTCGGTATCTTCCTGGTGATCGTGGTGGAGATGTCACAGATCACCCCGCCGGTTGGCTTTAACCTCTTCGTGCTGCAAGGCATGACAGGTCGCAACATTCTGCATATCGCCAGGGCCGCACTACCTTTCTTCGGCCTGATGCTGCTGGGTGTTATTCTGATCACTCTCTTTCCACAGATAGTCACCTACCTGCCCGAGGCCATGGGGAACAGTTGATGAGCAAGGACAGCGCCGTCGCACCCGCCGCGACCCGCCGAGGCCCGATCGTGTCTTCGGAACACCTCTCACACAGCGCACAGGAGCTGTCGGAATTCGAGTTTGGCATGATCATTTCAGGGCATGCCTTCAACCGCTGGATGGTGCGCTGCATGACCGCGGCGGGATATCCGGAACTTGGGGTGCTGGATGTGCTGGTGCTGCACAGCGTCAATCATCGTGAACGCGCCAAGCGCCAAGCGGATATCTGCCTGGTGCTGAACGTCGAGGACACCCACACCGTCACCTATGCGCTGAAAAAACTCGGCAAGCTTGGTCTAGTGGCCGGCGAGAAACAGGGTAAGGAAACCCTCTTTCGCACTACCGACAAGGGGCGCACCGCCTGTGAGCGCTACGCCGAGATCCGCGAGGACTGCCTGGTCGAATCGCTGTCTTCGCTGGGCATTGGCCGTGAAGACATGCATCAGATGGCCGGGCTACTGCGTGCCATGTCGGGACTCTACGACCAGGCGGCTCGCTCGGCGGCCTCGCTCTAGGCGCAAGACTGACAAGATGCAGGCCATCCTTGGCCTGCATCCTCACCTGCCGGTCATATCGATCGGGCGCAGTTCGATACCCTTCAAGCCCACGCCTCGACCTCCTTGACCCATTTGGCACTGCGCGGATTGTCCAGCCTTGGCTGACCGCGCAGCCGGCGTTCGACTTCGTTGAGAGCGCGACGGGCGGCACCAGAGAGCGTCATGCGGAAAGCGCCAGGGTGAGGGTGACGTCATGGATCAGCCGCACATGGTTGTAGCTGCTGGCCTGGCTCTCTTCCTGATGCAGGCGGAAGGCGCGCTGCTCGCTACGCGGCAGGCTCTGATACTCGGCGATTACCTGGAACAGCCAAATCTCGTCCTGCCATTCCAGTTCCCTGGCGTGCAGATAGCCCAAGGCACTGATTCCGGGGGCGCCTGCGGCATCCGCTTCGTCGACCACCGTCAGATAGAAGCGTTCGACATCCTGCTTCAGGGCCTGCTGACGCGCAGCGACGTGGGATTCCAATTGTTGCTCGGCAGGTTGCGCGGCCTCCACGGCCTGTGGCGAGTGCACCGGTGCCGGTAGCTGTCTAATCAGTTCGCTGAGCACAGCGGCATCCTGGTGGCGGTCCAGCGCGGGTGCCGCCGCTGCGATGAGGGGCGTGGCACGGTTGACCAGCGCCGGGACCTCGCTACGACGCGCATAGTTGCCAGGCACGAACCCCGGATGCTCGCGCAGGAAAGCGGCCATGCCGGCCACCAGGCGACTTTGCGACTGTTGCTGACGAAAGCGTGCCATCAGCTCGGTCAGGCGTCGCTGCACCTCCCGAAGGCTGGTGTAGTGCTGGCTAAGTTGCTGCTGCAACTGGCTGATCAACAACTTGCGCAGGGTGCCATCGCTGCCCACCAGAGCGATCAGCTCGTCGAAGTCAATCAGCGTGAGGCCATCCAGAAGGCGCTCGATCTGCTTCTGAGCGCGATGATTCTCGCGAATCTTGTCGTTCAAACGACTGACGAACCCAAAATCGCTGTTGAGCCGCTGCCAGAGGCTGTCGATGGCATCGGCGAAGCGACCGTTGAGATCGTCCAGCTCCTGGCGCAGGCGCAAGAGCTGCTGCTCCTGCTGCCAGTATTCACCGCGACTCCGTGCCTCGCGGTAGCTCTGCACCAGGCTGCGGATAAGCTCCAGCGTCTCGGCGACATCGGCATTGACGTGGCGGCGGGTCTCGTCGGCCAGCATCTCGGCGATCAGATCCCGGACCTTGGGAGATAGCTTCACGCCGCTCTGCTCATCCGGTCGCCATAGAATCCGAGCCGCGAGCAGCTTGCGCAGCGCGGCATCCGTCAGTGCCTCGAGCGGCACCTCATCGCGGGTGTAGCCCTGCATCAGTGCATCGGCGTGCTTGCCAAGCAGTGCCAGCCGTTCGGTACCGGTCGTCAGCAGTCGGCTTTCCAGGGTGTGAACCTCGCTCACAGCAGGGCCTCCTGAGTCGCCGGCGCCTCCTCGTCGATGGGCAGGTTCTCTTCGTCGCGAATGAAACGCACCAGGTCGATCAGATAATCGACCTTGCCGGTCACCAGGTAGACCTGACGGTCGGCATGGGGCTGGAGCAGATAGCCATGCTCCTTGAGGCGCTTGAAGACCTGCTTCAACTGGGCGTCTAGCTGCTCGCTCTGGGAGCCGAAGAAGCTATCGGTGGCCAGTCGTTCCAGCCGCTCGCGAAGGCTCTGGTTATCCTCACACTTGGCGCTGAATTCGGCCGGTTTGAGCACATCGCCAGGCGCCACCAGGGCATCTCGCCCCAGCGCTTCCTGCACCAGTCGCAGCCATTCAAGCAACGGCAACAGGCTATGAAGCGTCTCGCCCAGCTGTTGAGAAAGCTGCTCCCGGGCCTCGTCGTTCAGGTTCCGCCAGGCAAGGAAATAGACGCTGTTCTCCGGGTTGGCGGCCAACCGCCGATTGAGCGGTCGCAGGTAGGTATCGAGCTGCTCGCGAACTTGCTCGTCCTGCAGGCGCCGAAAGGCGTTCTCGTCGCTCACCGCACAGATGAAGTCGCCGGCCAACAGCCGCTCGATCAATGGGCCATGTTCGATCATCCCGCGACCTCCTCGGTAGCGCGGGCCTGCAGCCGCTCGGCCAGGCGACTCAGTCGCGGTTCGATCCGCTTCAGACAGCGACGGTTAGCGCGGCTATCGTCGCGATCGATCAGGTAGCGGTTATGAAACAGCATCAGCACGTCCGACTCGGGGTTGGGGAAGGCGCCCACGATGTGAATGCGGTTGCTGTCGCAGGCATCGAAGAGTTTTTCGACGTTGTGATAGGCCAAGGTACCGATCTCATCGATGGGCCAGTGGATGGCGATATCCGCCTGGCCACGCAGCAAGCGAGTGAAGGCAAGCAGAAACTTGCACAGGATCAGGTAGGCCATGCCGTGGCTGGACGATTCCAGCAGTTGGCGATCATTCTTGATCACCAGGTCGTTGCCGCCCTCGTTCAAGTAAAGCTCAAGGCGCAGCAGGCTCTCGAAGCTGTATTGCTGATCGCTGCGCAGCAGGTCCACTACATCGGCCAGCGCATTGAGATAGTCATCGCTGGGCAGGCCGTCGCCGCGCCAGGCCCTGAAATGCTCGGCAAACAGCTTCAACGGCTCCCAGAAGCCCAACTCATCGATGGTCGACTGGATACGCACTTCGGCCTTGCTGATGCCCTCTAGACGCAGATCGTCGGCGACCTCTTCGGACAGGCGACGACTCTGGGCACTGATACGGCGATTGAGATCGCGGAACACGGTGAAGAACTTGTCCAGGTCATCGCCCAGGTTGCGCCCCTCCTGGATCAACTGCTGCTGCTGATCCTCCAGCAGCTGGAGCATGCCACGCAGCAGCGGTAGCTGACGTCGAGGGTTGCCGGCCTGTTCAGGGTCGTCCTCCACAAGCTTGGCCCGCTCGGCGTCGAGGGTCTCGACGAAGCCCGTGCTGGCGCCCTTGATCAACTCGCTTTCCACCTGCTCGCAGCCCTTGCGCAGGGTGTCCAGTTCATGACTGCGACTGGCCAGGGCCTGGCGTGTCCGTTCCATGCGCTCATGCACGTCGCCGGGCGCCTCGCTGATCGGCTGAGTCGAGGCGCCAAGCCCCAGGCCGTCCAATTGGCTCAGCAGCGGTTTGAGGGCGTCGATCACCTGCTGCTGTGAGTCGCGCTGGGCCTTGAGTGTCTTGATCGTATCCTGATGTGCCGACTTGGCCGTCTGGAAATCCTGCCGGCACTGCTCGAGTTCACGCTTGACCGCCTGAAGGTCACGCGACAAAACCGCTTCCTTGTCGACCAGCTGTGGCTTGCGCTCCCCCCACTCAACGCGCATGAAGCGTGTATAGGCATCGAGCTCTTCCCGGCGCCGGGCCGTCGTACGAATACGCTCATCGAGTGCTGTCAAACGCGCGCGGGTGTCTCGCAGCGTAACGGGATCGACGCCCTGCTCCTGCAGCTCGCGATCATAGGCGGCTTCCAGCTCCTCGCGTTGACGCCGGTGTTCATCCTTCAAGTCAACGAGCCGCTGCTTATGCTGGCGAATCTGTTCGTCCAGGCCGTCCAGCCGGCTCTGACCATCGGCTTTCAGCTCCAAAAGCTGCGCCTGGTGAGATTCCGACAGTGCCTCCAGTTGTTCACGCTTTTCGTCACGCAACGCCTGCTGAGCCGCCTCCTGAACCGCCAGCGCTTCTTCGCCCGCCAGACGACGTTCTTTCTGCTGGCGGGCATGCCTTTCCTGCTGATGGCTGCGCGCCTCAAACGCGTACTTCACTTCCTCATCGGCTCGCCTGAGCACGATCCGTGCCTGCCCCAGGCACTCATCTGCCTCGCGAACGCGCTCGTGGCCAGATTTCAACTGCTTCTCGGCCGACTGGAGCTCGGCCTCCGCCCGCTGACGCGACTCCTCGGCCGCCTCGATAGCCGCCATCAGGCTGGCCTCGTCCTGGGCGTAATCGGGCAGGTCTATCGCCGCCAGATCCAGCGTCACACCAAAAAGGTCACGCGGTTCTGCTTCCGGCGCCTGCTCCGACAGCTGCGGCGACAGATCGCGACGCTCGAGCAATTCGGGTGCAATCACCTTGCCCAACTGCTGCTCCCAGCCCGGGCGGTGGTAGCGCAGGAAATGTCGCAGGCTGCCCTGGGCCGGATCACGTTGCTGATGCAGCGCATAGCCGTGGTTCTGAGCCTCCGATAGCTTCTGCCTGGCCGCTTCGCGCTCACGCTCGGCCGCGTCACGTTCGCGCTTGAGAGTCTCGTGCTCGTGGCGCACGCCATCCAGGCTCTCGGAAGCCGCATTGCGATCGCTCTGCGCCTGATCCAGGCGTGCCTGGGCCAGTTCGGCTTCCTGGGCCTCTTCCGCGCTCTGGGCGGTAGAGGCAAGCTGCGCCTTGAGTTCGGCCAGTCGCTCTACGCCCTGGGCAAGACGCGCCTGGTAACTGTCCTCGAGGGTCGAACGCGCATCCTGATAGCGCGACTCGATGCGGCGCTCGGCCTCCCACTGCTGTTCGCGACTGGTGGTTTTTTCATCACCCAGCGCATCGATGATTCCCTGGGTTTCCTCTGTCTGCCGCGCCAGCACATCGGCCAGCTCGCGCAGGCGTCCATCAAGCTGCGCTTGGCTGGCCTGCACGGCCTCCTGCATGTAGTTCAGGTGTTCACGAAGCTGCTGGTGCTGCTCACGCCACTGAGGCAAGGCTTCCAGATCACGCTCCAGGGCCGGCATATCCGCCTCGGCGAAACGCTCGTACTGCTGCTGAAGGTCGGTCAGCTCGTTTTGGGTACGTTCAAGCTCGCTGTTCAACTCGCTGAAGCGGTCGTTAAGGGCGTCGCGGGTCTGTTCGTAGTCCCGCTCGCGGGCCTGGAAGTCACGTTGCTGCGCGCCGAGCTGCTCATCGCTATCGGCCAGGCCGCGCTCGGCACGATGTCGGTCGGCTTCCAGCTGGGGCTTGAGCTGCCATAGCGTGGCTTCCAGGTCAGCGATATCGCGATCCACCTCGCCAAGCCGCGTCACCAACGTCTGCATGGGCTCAAGGCGCATCGACTGACGCATCTGCGCGATCCAGTCCCGGGCCTTGGTATTGCGAATCCGGGTCACCGGCAGTTCGACGCCATCTTCCTCGAAGATCGCCGCCAGCATGGTCTTGAGGGTATCCATCTTGCCCTCCTTGGCATGCACTGCCGAGATCAGCTTCTCCATGTGGCGAATGCGGTGTTCGGGCTTCACCAGGCTGAACTGGGCGGCTATCTGGCGCAGCTTGAGGCCATCACGGCTGTTACCATGCAGCTGGGTGAAATCATTCTGGATCACCGAGCGGTATTCGGAGGTAGCCCCCAGCTTGGCGGATACGCTCACCCCGTTGCGGCGCAGTTCGCTTGCCCACTGACTGTAATCCAGGGCTGCCACACCGGCCTCGCTCTCGACCAGATAGTCCTCAGGGCGATAGGGCGCGCCCACGAAGCGATACTCGACGCCGCCATCGCTCTTGCGCGTCAACACGGCCTGGCAGACATTGCCGGCCTCGCGCCGATATTCATATACCAAGTAGCTGTTGCGATGCGGCAGATAGAAGGCATCGAACTTCATGCGCGTCTTGGGCACTACCTTGTTGGGCAGTTCGCCGTAAAACACCGGCACCAGGCGCTGCAAGGTGGTCTTTCCCGAGGCGTTGGTCCCGCAAATATTGGTGTGACCGTCGACGTTCAGCTCGACCACACCGTCAAGGTGGCCGTGAATCATCACGATGCGTAAAAGATGGGCCATGCCGCGTCCTTATTCATTACTGACATCCATACCCCCTATCTTGCCAGAGGCAGCGCCTGGATGTAGCCCGAGCAGGCATTCCGATATCGGTCTCATCGGTATCTGGCTCGAGCACGGTTAGGCCTCCGAGCCGCCAGTGCGCTGGGCGCGGTTGGCAGACTGCCTTATGAGGCGGAGGGGGTCTTGGGGGTATAAGGATTCTTGGGGGTATAAGGGTTTTTGGGATAGTAGCGCTCCGGCATGCGCTCGATGTGGGCAAAGAACTTGGTGTCCTTGTAGGGCATTTTCATGAAGCCCGAGACGCCAAGGCCTTCGATCAGCCCCACCGCCGCGAGGATATCATCCAGCCGCTTGCGAAACTCCGACTCGCGTGCCGGATCCAGCAGCCGGTAGTAGCTGTGGATCTTCAGGTGGGTGGGCAGCGCCTCAAAAATGATCATGCCGGTATGGTGGATGTCGTTGAGCGCCTCCAGAGAGGCAATGATCTCATCTGGCAGCACCAGGAATTCTTCCGGGTCGGGGCCATCCTCGAAATAGGAATGCACCCGGGTGTGGTCCTCGAGCTCGGGAACCGCACTGACCTCGTAAGGCAGGCGCATGTCCGGAGTGAGAATAAACGGACGGTCAGGCCCCAGCCGGTCGACGTGCAGGGTCTCGCGAGCATTGAACAAGCAGCTCTTGAAGATGCCGCGGCGGTAAATGGCCCTGGCCAGGTTAATCATGTTGTTGACGGCGCTAACGAAGGCCGCCTTGAGGGCGGGATCATGCAGGTTAAGCGAGATATCGACGTAGATGCCGTCCGTCTCCCAGCGAATCGCCAGGCCGCCGACCACGGGATAGCGACCGAGACGACTGACAGCGGCCAGGAAAGCCTTCTCGGTTTCCCCCATGCCCTGCATGAAATTCTTGTAGTAGCGGTCGAGCTGAACGTCGTTGACCTCGCTCATCTGCTCCGGCGCGCCTTCCTCGCGCAGGAAGGCCTTGCGCGAGCTGTAGACGACGGTATCGATCTCGCGCCCCGCCGGACGCACCCAGACGGGCAGCAGCGACGTCTCGGGAGGCTCGTCGAGGTCGACCATTACGGTTCGCGCCAGCCGAGGCATCTGCTCGAGAAAGTAATCGCCGGCCCGCATTCTCAGCGCCGGGTTCGGCGAGAGCATGGCATCGAGCATGCGGGCAAATTCCATGGGCAGGCCAAGCGAGGTAGCCGGTATCGCCCGGTGCCCGAAGCGGCAGGACTGCCCCGAGGCCAATGCATATAGCGCCCCGGCCGCGCCCTGCTCATCGAAACGGGGCGATGACAGCGCACCGTTCAATTGCTCTTCACCAATGAAATAGACATCGCCAAGGCGGGCATTGGTCTGCTGAAGATTATCGGACATCAGCTCCATGACGTTGGTGGCCACGTGTTGCAAGCGCTCATCGAGCTGAGCAAATACCGAAGAGCCCCAGTCGATCAGGGCGATACGCTCGGTGGCGGCATCGAAGACCAGGTTCGAGGGCTTGATGTCACCATGAACCAGCGGCTTGCGCCGCCCGGACTCACGTCGCAGGTGACGCAGGATATCAGCCAGTTGAGCGGCAATATGCACCACCAGCCGCGGCGACAGCCGGCCTTGGCGCAACGACACTTCTTCGAGGTTCTCCCCCGGCGCCCGCTCCATGACCAGGATCGACTGATTGCGCACCCGCTGATAGGCAATCAGCTTTGGCACCCGCGGATGCTCGACCTGCTCGAGCATGAAAGCCTCTTCCTCGAGCCGATCCTGCAACTGCTGAGGGAGCGTGATCCGGGTGAACTTGAAGACGTGCTCGACCTCGCCAGCCGGGCCCCGCGCACGACCGGCGAACACGAAGCCATAGGCGCCCTTGCCGATCAGCGCGATATCACGATAGCCAAGCTGCTCGAGCTGGGTCTGGCAAAGCGCCACCCAGTCCTTGAGCTTCTTGGCGTCGTCATGGCTGAGCAGATAGATCGACTGCTCTTCCGGGATATAGAACTGCTGGAGCGACGTCGCCGTCATGGGCTCATCCCGTTACGATGTCGTTCAGTATTGGTCAAAGAGTGTACTTCGACACCTCCTCGGGTTGGCGGCAGGTTACCGCGAGGGCGCTGTGAACCCTTCCATGGGCACTACTTTCGCCATCCCCGGCGAAAGATCCTCGCGTCCACCTGCCCCACCGCCGGTAAGTCGGCATACAAGACCTAGGCTGTGTCTGAAAAGTCGACGAGCGAAGGCCAGACAAGGCAAAAAACGGCGAAAGAGCGGAGTTTACGGGGTGTAAATGAGCATCTTGAGCCGATTTTTAACGCCGTATGGGCGAGCGCAGTACTTTTCAGACATTGCCTAGCCAAGGTGCAGCATCATGCTTTGCGGCGACTCCAAATAGCCCTTCCAGCGATTGACGAAACGGGCAATGGTGCCACCGTCGATCAGGCGATGATCGCCTGACCAGGTCGCGGTCATTATCGCCCGGCTCACCACCTGGCCATCGGCATCGAAGCGCGGCAACTGCTGGGTCTTGCCGATCGCCACGATGGCGACCTCCGGGGCGTTAATGATTGGTGTGGCGTAGGTGCCGCCCAGGGCACCGATATTGGAGATGCTGATGGTGCCACCCTTGAGATCGGCCTGTTGAACGCGGCCTTCGCGTGCTTCTTGAGTCAGGCGGGCGATCTCACCGGCGATGGCCAGCAGGCTCTTGCGCTCGGCGCCTTTCACATTGGGCACCATCAAGCCGACCCGGCTATCCACCGCCATGCCAATGTTGCAGGCGCTCTGGTAGTGAATCTCGGTCACCTCATCATTGAGACGGCTGTTGAGGATCGGGAATTCCTGTACCGCCAGCGCCAGCGCCTTCATGAAGAAGGGCATCAGCGTCAATCGCACTCCCAACGCCTCGGCATCGGGCTTGAGGCGTTCGCGCAGCGCCAGCAGCTCGGTAACATCGATTTCGTCACCGTAGGCAAAATGCGGGATGGTACTGGCTGATGCCACCATACGCCGCGCCATTACCGCTTGAACCCCCTTGAGGGGCTCGATGCGCACCTCGCCGACGGCAGTGGTTTCATCGGCTGCCGACGGCGCAGGCGCTGCAGTCGACGCTGCTTTGGGATGCTCGCTGCCGTCTGCGCCCTGTTCGAGGAAGCGAAGCACGTCGTCCTTGAGCACCCGGCCCTGCTTGCCCGAACCGGGAATATCAGCAAGGCTCAGCGCATGCTCGCGTACCAGCCGGCGCACCGCCGGGCTCGCCGGAATCCTCCCGAAAACGCCCTGGCCTGTGTTAGCACGACCTTGCTGGGGCGCGCGCGGTGACGACATCGCGCCGGCAGCAGCGGCGTCTGGCTGTCGGGTCTCGTCAGGACGGCTCTCTTGCGGCTCGGCCGCTGCCGGAGGCCCGGCGGATGCGGACGAGTCCTCCGGATGGTAGGCAAACAGCGGCGAGTGTACCCGCGCCTGCTCGCCCTGCTGATAGTAAAGCCGGCTCACGCGGCCGGCCTCCGGCGCGGTGATCTCCACCAGCGCCTTGTCGGTCATCACATCGACCACCGGCTGGTCTTCGGCGATCTCATCACCTTCCTGGATACGCCACTCGACGATCTCGCACTCGACGATCCCCTCGCCGATATCCGGCAGAATAAAGTCGACAGCGCCGGCCGCAGGCGTTATGGCCCGAGTGTCGTGTTCCCGTGGCGTTGGCGCCTTATCAGCAGCAGTATGGCGCTCTGGGTGCGAGGAATCCGGCGCGGCTCTTTCCTCTTCCAGTCCTGGCTCTGATTCCCCTTGCCCCTCCTCGCTGCTCTCGTCTCCCATCAGAGCAAAGAGCGGCGCATGCACCTTGGCGATGTCACCCTCTTGGTAGTACAGCTGGGTGACCCGACCGTGATAGGGGGCGGGAATCTCCACCAGCGCCTTGTCGGTCATCACCTCGGCCACGGGCTGGTCTTCCTCGATCACATCCCCCTCACTGACCAGCCACTTGACCACCTCGCACTCCACGATACCTTCGCCGATATCGGGCAGCATAAAATCGCTCATCATTGCTCTCCTGTCCGGATACCGGGTGCTAGTACGCTACACTTGCCTTGATCGCCTCGAAGACCTTGAGGCGATCGGGCAGGTATTCCTTCTCCAGCGTTAGCGGGAAGGGCGTGTCCAGGCCGGTGACCCGGCTGATCGGCGATTCCAGGTACAGGAAGCAGCGCTCCTGGATGGTGGCAGCGATCTCGCCGGCGAAGCCGCCGGTCAGCGGAGCCTCGTGGCTGATCAGCAGCCGGCCGGTCTTCAAGACCGAGTTCGCCACGGTCTCGACGTCCCAGGGCAGTATGCTGCGCAGGTCGACGACCTCACAGGAGATGCCTTCCTTCTCGGCGAGCTCGGCGGCTTCTTCGATGACCTCCATCTGAGCGCCCCAGGCCAGCAGGGTGATATCACTGCCCTCCTTGATCACCTCGGCCTCACCGAGCGGCAGTTGGTAATCGCTCTCCGGCACCTCACCGGTCGAGGCGCGATAGAGCCGCTTGGGCTCGAAGAACAGCACCGGGTTGGGGTCGCGAATCGCGGCCAGCAGCAGGCCCTTGGCTTGATGCGGATTGCGCGGCACCACGACCTTGAGGCCCGGGGTATGCGCGAAGTAGGCCTCCGGCGACTGGGAATGATAGAGGCCCCCGGCAATACCGCCGCCATAGGGCGTGCGGATGGTCAGGCCACCGACATTGAACAGATCCCCCGACCGATAGCGGAACTTGGCCGATTCATTAACGATCTGGTCGAAGGCCGGAAAGATGTAGTCGGCAAACTGGATCTCCGCCACCGGCGTTGACCCCTGGGCGGCCAGGCCGTTGGCGAAGCCGATGATGCCCTGTTCCACCAGCGGCGTATTGAAACAGCGCGCCTTGCCGTACTTTTCCTGCAGGTGGCTGGTGGCGCGAAAAACGCCGCCGAAACCGCCGACATCCTCGCCGAAGCATAGCACCCGCTCGTCGGCGGCCATGGCAATGTCCAGCGCCTGATTGATGGCCTGCAGTAGATTGAGATTCGCCATCTCAGCGCCCTCCCTGGCCGTTCTCGGCGCCCGGTGCCCCAGCAGAGCCCTCGGCCGAACGGCGAGAAGCACTCTTGGGGTAGGCCTCTGGATACAGCCGGATATGAGCCTCTAGCTTGGCAAGCTGCTCGTTCAACTGCGGCGTGGGTGTGTCGTAGACATCGGTGACCAGGCTATCCAGGGGCGGCGCCGGCCGTTTCTGGGCGGCCTTCATGGTCTCCAGCACCTCACGACGCAGGCGCTCCTGAAGGGCCTTCTCTTCTTCATCGCTCCACCAGTCGCAAGACTCAAGCCAGCGACGCAGGCGCAGGATGGGGTCTTTTTCCCGCCAGGCCTCCTCTTCCTTCTTGCTGCGATAGCCCGAGGGATCATCGGAAGATGAATGGGCCGCCAGGCGGTAGGTCATGGCCTCGATCAATACCGGTTGGTTATGCTCCACGGCCAGCCGACGCGCCTCCATGGTGGCCTGGTAGACCGCCAGCACATCGTTGCCATCGACTCGGATGACCCGCATTTTGTAGCCGAAGGCCCGGGGCGCGACGCCATCGGCAGCGAACTGCTCGACCGCCGGAGTAGAGATCGCATAGCCGTTGTTGCGACAGAAGAAAATCACCGGGACCTTGTGCACCGTGGCCATGTTCAGCGCCGCGTGGAAGTCCCCTTCCGAGGCAGCCCCCTCGCCGAAATAGGTGATGGTGCAATGGCCATCGCCCGCGAGCTTCTGCCCATAGGCATAGCCGGTGGCCTGGGGAATCTGTGTCGCCAACGGCGAGGAGATGGTCATGTAATTCAGCTTGGCCGAGCCATAGTGGATCGGCATCTGGCGTCCCTTGCCGTAGTCACGCTCGTTGCCGAACATCTGGTTCATGAATTCGTCGCAGCTGAAGCCGCGGTAGGCCAGCGCCCCCTGCTCCCGGTACTGCGCCATGATCATGTCTTCGTCATCCAAGGCCGCGGCGCTGCCAATCACCGCGGCCTCTTCCCCGGTGCACTGCATGTAGAAGGAGAGACGCCCCTGCCGCTGGGCGGCCAGCATGCGTTCGTCGAGCACACGGGTGAAGACCATGGCGTGATAGATGCGCAGCGCCTTGTCGCGGTCAAGATCGGGCGGCGCCGCCCCTTCGAAGAGGCTTCCGTCCTGCTTGAGCAAGGCGAAGGTGTCGATCGAAAACTCATCGCCCTTAAGAAAGGCCGGAGAGTGGACGAGCGAGGAAGTGGTTGTTGTCATGATGCTCTTCCCTGGGGGTAATGGTGAAAAGCCTCACGCCCCTTTTGAGGGCATGGTTATTCAGAAGATAGTCATAAACCCATGCGATGACATACCGCCTGGAGACCCTTCGATGCCACAAGTTTACGTTAACGTAAGATAGAGCCCCGCAAGGGGTGCTGTATAGCCACCGCACCTGAGACCATGGTCGCAGACGTCATAAGCGGTCAGTCATCCGCTGCAAGGGACGAGCAGGAGGTGCCGAAACAGCTCGAGATAAGATGGAAAAAGCGGGAAAGCGGCTCGAGATATGAGCCCGAAAGGAAACCGTTAGCGCTGCGAAGGCAACAGCCGCGCAAAGACGCTATCGATGAAAAGCGCCAATACGCCGATCAGGATTGCGCCCTGCAGAATATAGGCGGTATTGCCATTGATGATGCCGGCGATGATCGGGTCGCCGAGGGTCTTGGCGCCAATGGTCGAGCCAATCGCCGCGGTGGCGATCCCCACGGTAACCGAGGTGCGGATACCGGCCAGGATGACCGGCGCGGCCAGCGGTAGCTCGAGCTGCCAGAGCACCTGGCTTGGCGACATGCCCATGCCCCGTGCGGCCTCCCGTGTGGAGGGATCCACCTCGCCGATACCGACCAGGGTATTGCGCACGATCGGCAATAGCCCGTAGAGCACCAGGGCCACCACCGTCGGCAGCCCGCCGAAGCCCAGCCAGGGCACGGCGAGCGCCAGCACCGCTACCGGCGGGAAGGTCTGACCGATGGAGGCCAGTTGACTGACCAGTGGCAGGAAATCGCGCCCCCAGGGTCGGGTGACCATGATCGCGGCACTGACGCCGCTGACGATGGCAATCGACGACGCCCCGGCCACCACCAGCAGGTGATTGGCCAACAGGTCGATGAAGGGGTCACGGCGATAGATAGGCTCACGGGCCTCGGGGTCGATAGCCGCGAACAGCGCTCCCAAATGCGGCATGGCGACAAGCAGCACGCCCAGGGCCGCGAACCAGCCAAGTGGCGCCGCCCAGTGCCGCCAGGCCAAGAGATCAGAATCGCCCAGGATAGCGGGATCACTCCTCATGGTGAGGCTCCGACCCTTGGTGTGGAGACATTTTCTCGGCCCTATCCGTGGAAACACCCTGAACCTTGGCCTTGGCTTCAGGCGCATCGCCGTCATCGCTTCTGGGGGCAGGTTTGCTGGCGGGCTGGTTGGCAGACGAGTTAGTGGGCTTGGCCGAGGCGGCAGGAAGCAGGTTCTTGCGATGCATGATGTCATCGACCCCCAGGGTACCCACAGTGCGATCACGCTCATCCACCACGGTCAGGCTGGAAAGGCGATTCAGCAGCATCAACGACAGGGCGCCACGCAGGTTGTCATCTGCACTCACGGCGGCCGCCGTGGTCTGACGGCGCGCGCCGGTCGGGTGCATCACGTCGCGCACAGGAATGAGCCCCGCCTGCTTGAGGCCACGATCACGCCCACCCAGCAGTGATTCCACGAACGCATTCTCCGGCGCCATCAGCAAATCCTGGGGGCTGCCCTGCTGCACGACCTTCCCGCCATCCATGACCACGATGCGATCGGCAAGCTTCATCGCCTCTTCCATGTCATGGGTGACGAAGACAATGGTCTTCTTCAAGCGTGCCTGCAGCCTGATCAGCTCGTTCTGTAAGGCCTCTCGAGTGATGGGGTCCAGGGCACCGAAGGGTTCGTCCATCAGCAGAATGTCCGGGTCGGCGGCCAGGGCCCGGGCCACACCAACCCTCTGCGCCTGACCGCCCGAGAGCTGATGAGGGTACTTGCCGGCGAACTCGGCTTCCTTGAGCCCCAGCAGTTGCATCAGCTCGCGTGTCCGCTTCTGGATGCGCTCGTTGGGCCATTTCAAAAGCCGTGGTACTAGGCCGATGTTGCGGGCCACCGTCCAGTGCGGGAAAAGCCCGGTACTCTGGATGGCGTAGCCGATGCGCCGACGCAGCGCCTGCTCGTTGATCTCGCGAATCGGCTGACCGTCGATGTGAATCTGACCGTCACTGTGCTCGATAAGACGGTTGATCATGCGCAGTGTGGTGGACTTGCCACAACCGGAGGTGCCCACCAGCACACAGAGCTCTCCAGGCGCGATGGCAAGCGATAGGCCGTCAACGGCGGTGTCATCGCCGAAGCGTTTGGACACGTTCAGCAGCGCGATACGCACCTGATCAGTCATGACGAACTCCTTGTCGCAGGGCCCCGGCCAAAGCGGTCAGCAGGCCATCGACGATCACGGCCATGGCGATGATCGGCAAGGCACCCAGCAGCACCAAATCCATGGCGGCCTGCCCCAAGCCCTGAAAGACGAAGGTACCGAGCCCACCGGCACCGATCAGTGCGGCGACGGCCGCCAGGCCAATCGCCTGAATGCTGGTAATGCGCACGCCCTCGATCATGACCGGCAGTGCCAGCGGCAAGCGCACCTGCAGGAATATCTGGCTTGGGCTCATGCCCATGCCCCGTGCCGATTCGATCACCCCCTTGTCGACATCGCCCAGAGCCACGAAGGTATTGCGCGTCATGGGTAGCAGGCTGTACCCCACCAGCGCAATCAGTGCCGGGGCCGCGCCGATGCCCTGTACCCCAAGCGCGGCCAGCCATTCATAGCGATCGGCAAGCCAGGCCAGCGGCGCCAGCAATAAGCCAAACAGCGCTAGACTCGGAATGGTTTGAATCAGGCTCAGAACCCCGTTGATGCCTCGCTCGAGGCGCGGCCAGCGGCGCATGGCCAGCGCCAGGGCAAATCCCATCAGCAGGCTCAGCCCTACCGCCGAGGCCACCAACAGGCTGTGGTATAAAAGCGCTTCGATAAACTTGTCGCTTCGCCCCAGGTATTCCTGCATCAGGGCTAGCTTATCCAGCATTCCGCTGGCAAGCGACAGGCCCCAAGCCCCGAGCATCAGCGCACCAAGCCCCCACCAACTGCCATGCGGCAGTCGCAGGCTCGCCTTGAACTCGATCAGCGCCAGCATGAACACGAACAGCAGCACCCAGAACCCTGCCGCCAGCCCCACTCGGGCGTAGGGCGCACCGGGGTCGATAAATACACGGCAGAAGGCGGCCAGCCCAAGGGGGAGAGCGATCATGGCCAACACGACCAGGCACAGGGCCCAGCGCAGCCTGAGCGTCGTCGCCCGCCAGGCAAGGCTGCAAACGCCCAGCGGCAGCATGGCCAGCAGCACCCCGGCGGGCCCCATGATCGCCCAAAGATTCAAGCCTTGCCCCGGCGCGATGCGGTTGGGCTGGACGCTGGCGATATCCAGCAACGTAAGCGCCGCAAGCGCTGCCGGCATCAGGGCCAGCAACACCCGATTAGGGGACGCCGAATGTGGCTGTGACACTGAAGAGGAAGCCGACACGCTTGCCTGAGCCCGCCCAGAAATGCTTATGGCTCGAGCTGGTCGAGGAAGGTCGCCGCGACCTTGGCGGGGTCGGCGCCGTTGACGGCGACTTCACCGTTCAGGCGCTGCAGCGTCTCGAGGTCCAGCGCCGCGAACACCGGCGAGAGCAGTTCGGGAATCTGCGGATAGACATCGAGCACCTCTTGGCGCACTAAAGGAGCCGGCTGATAGACCGGCTGCACGCCCAAGGTGTCCTTGAGCACGCGCAGGTCCAGCGCATTCAGGCCGCCATCGGTGCCGTAGGCCATGGCAGCATTGACGCCATTGGTTTGCAGTGCGGCGGCGCGCAGGGTCGCGGCGGTATTACCGCCGGAGAGCACCACCAACTGGTCGGAGTCGAGATCGAAACCATAGGCTTCCTCGAATGCCGGCAAGGCCGCTTCAGACTCGACGAATTCAGCGCTGGCGGCGAACTTGAAATCACCGCCTTGCGCTAGATACGTCGATAGATCCTCGAGGGTCTCGAGGCCATGCTCCCGGGCCAGACCACCGCGCACGCTCATTGCCCAGGTATTGTTGGCCTCGGCGGGAGTCAGCCACACCAGGCCGTTGGCCTCGCGATCCAGCTCACTGACCTTGGCATAGGCCTCGTCGGCATTCCTCCATATCGGGCTATCGGCCATATCGAAGAAGAAGGCACCGTTGCCGGTGTACTCGGGATAGATGTCGATCTCGCCGGCGATGATCGCCTGCCGTACGATGCTAGTTCCGCCTAGCTGCAGGCGGTTTTCCGTCTCGATGCCGCCGGCTTCCAGCGACTGCATGATCAATTCTCCGAGCACCGAGCCCTCGGTATCGATCTTAGAGGAAACCACCACCGGGTCGGCCGCCTGCGCCTGCCCGACCATGGCACTGGTTGCCAATGCCGCTACCCAAGTCAATGTCCGCTTCATCGCCCCAACCCCAGTGGTGTGCAAGTATTCAGGCAGTATAAGGAACTGACGTTACAATGTCAGGGTGGGTAGGCTGGCAGGACATCAACGCTAAACGCCTGTCCTGGCTTGAGGAATCGATGGACGACGAAAGAGTAACGAACCCCGACGACATGCTCGACGCTTGGCGCCACCCGCTAGTGCGTGACCTTGGCTGGCTGTGCTTGACCCCAGATTTGCTGAGAATGCCCTGCCCTGGTCGGCCGGGGCTTGATGAATTGGGGCTGTCAAAGGGTGGCTGGCGAGATTACCTGAACCGGTTGGAAGCGGCGCCGGAAGTATTGGAAGACTGGGTAGCCGACGCCATGAATGCGCGCCTGGGGCACTATCATGAGCGGCTATGGCAATTCCTGCTCGAGAGCTCGCCCAATACTCGGCTGCTGGCCCATAATCTGCCGGTGATGCGAGAACGACGCACCCTGGGTGAGCTGGATATCGTCTATCGGCAAGCGGGATGCCGGCAACCGATCCATCTGGAAGTCGCGATCAAGTTCTATTTGGGCCTCGTCGAGGGCCCCGGAGAAGACACTGACCAAGCGCGTTGGGTAGGGCCTGGATGCGCGGATAGCTTAGCCGGCAAGCGCAGCCATCTCTATCACCACCAACTGCCGCTGATTGACACCCCGGAAGCGCGTCTGGCCGTCAATGAGTTCACCGGCGAGATGCCGGGCGCGCTCAATGGCACTGATCATGACGAGATAAAGGTGTGGCAGCGCATGGCAATGCCGGGCGTGCTCTTCTACCCCTGGCAGTCTGAGCCAGGTCAGGTATCACTGCCCTCCCCCCATGAGGCCACCGCCGAGCATATGCGCGGCCATTGGCTCACCTGGCACGACTGGCCAGCCTTTCGCGCCGGCCTGGCGGCTGGCACCCGCGGGGCCTGGCTGCACAAGCCCCACTGGCTGGCGCCGCCGCTGCCCGAGCAGCTCCGGCCACTCAAGGAAGTCGACGCCTACCTGACGACGCGATTCAGCACCGGGGCGGCGCCGCTGCCGCTGGTTCTCAAGGACGAGAATGGCGGCTGGCAGCGGCTGTTCGTTGTGGGCGACGACTGGCCGCGTAGATTGCCGTTGCCGCCGGCCCCGGTGGCCTTCACCCGCTAAATCGAACGAAGGCCGGGTGAGGTCGCCGCCCCAGTCAAGGATCAGTCGCGATCGACGACCCAGGTCGTGCCCTCTCGGGAATCCTTGAGGGTGATGCCCAATGCGGTGAGCTCCTCGCGGATGCGATCCGCCTCGGCGAAGTTCTTGGCCTTCTTCGCCGCGGCACGCGCCGCGATGCGCGCTTCGATCTCGTCCTCGCCAATGGCAAGCGCCGTGGCACCCGCCTGAAGGAAGGCTGCCGGATCCTGGTCGAAGAGCCCCAGCACCTCACCCAACCGCTTGAGCTCGAAAGCCAGCGCCGGGGCAGTCTCGGGAGCCTCCTTCTTGGCCACGTTCAACTCACGGGCCAGATCGAACAGTGCCGCCAGGGCCTCGGGCGTGTTGAAGTCATCGTCCATGGCCGCGGTGAAGCGCGCGTCGAAGCGGGCATCCACCTGACCTTCGACCGCCTCGACGCCGTTCAGGGCGTTATAGAAGCGCTCCAGCGAGCGACGGGCATCATCCAGCGCATCCGGCGCGTAGTTGATCGGGCTGCGGTAGTGGCTCGCCACCAGCAGGTAGCGCACCACTTCCGGGTCGTGCACTTCGAGCACCTCGCGGATGGTAAAGAAGTTGCCCAGTGACTTGGACATCTTCTCGCTGTCGACCCGTACCGCGCCGGCATGCATCCAGGTATTCACATAGCGAGAACCGGTGGCCGCTTCGCTCTGGGCGATCTCATTCTCGTGGTGAGGGAAGGTCAGGTCCGGCCCGCCGCCGTGGATGTCGAAGGTATCACCCAGGCAGCAGGTCGACATGGCCGAGCACTCGATGTGCCAACCGGGCCGGCCCTCACCCCAGGGCGAGGGCCAGCTGGCCTCGCCCGGCTTGGCGGCCTTCCACAGCACGAAGTCCAGCGGGTCTTCCTTGTGCTCACCCACATCGATACGCGCACCGGAGCGCATCTCATCCGGGTCGCGGTTATTGAGCTTGCCGTAGTCGGCAAACTTGCGAACCCGATAGTAGACATCGCCGTTCTCGGCCGCGTAGGCAAACCCCTTGTCGATCAGGGTCTCGATCATCGTAACGATGTCATCGATATGACGCGTGGCGCGCGGCTCATGGTCCGGGCGCAGCACCTTGAGACGATCCTCGTCCTCGTGCATGGCAGCGATCATGCGCTCGGTCAGCGCGCTAATCGTCTCGCCGTTCTCCTCGGCACGCTTGAGGATCTTGTCGTCGATATCGGTGATGTTACGCACGTAGTTGACGTCGTAGCCCCGTGCACGCAGGTAGCGAGTGATGACATCGAAGGCCACCATTACCCGGGCATGACCGATGTGGCAGTAGTCATAGACGGTGATGCCGCAGACGTACATGCCAAGCTTGCCGGGCTCAATCGGCGCAAGCGATTCCTTGCGCCGCGTCAGGGTGTTGTAAATCTGCATATCAGCCCTTCTTCTGTGCCTTGGCCCAGCCATCCTTCAGACCCACGGTGCGGTTGAACACCAGCTTGCCATCGACGCAGGCATGACGGTCGGCGCAGAAGTAGCCGACCCGCTCGAACTGATAGCGCGACTCGGGCGCGGCCTCACGAATCGAGGGCTCGGCGATGCCCTGGACGGTCACCAGCGACTCTGGATTCAGGTGCTCCAGGAAGTCGGTTTCCTTGTCCTTGTCGGGCTGCTCGACCTGGAAAAGGTTGTCGTACTGGCGTACCTCGACCGGCACGCCGTGCTCGGCGCTGACCCAGTGGATGACGCCCTTGACCTTGCGGCCTTCCGGATTCTTGCCGAGGGTCTCGAAATCCACCGAACAGCGCAGCTCGCTGATCTCGCCGGCGTCGTCCTTGATCACCTCATCGCAGCGAATCACATAGCCGTTGCGCAGCCGCACTTCCTTTTCGGGCGCCAGGCGGAAGAACTTCTTCGGCGGTTCCTCCATGAAGTCGTCCTGGTCGATCCAGATCTCGCGGGTGAACGGCAGCTTGCGGGTCCCCATGTCATCACGAGCCGGGTGACCCGCGACCTCGAACACCTCGTCGTGATCGTCTGGCACATTGGTCAACACCACCTTGAGCGGCTTCATCACGCACATGGCACGCGGCGCGTTGTCCTCGAGGTCCGAGCGGATTGCGTGGTAGAGCATGGCGATATCCACCAGGCCACCGTCGGCACGGGTCACGCCGATCATGTCGCAGAACTTGCGAATCGACGCCGATGTGTAGCCGCGGCGACGCATGCCAGAAATCGTCGGCATACGCGGGTCGTCCCAACCATCGACGACCTCCTGGTCCACCAACAGCTTTAGCTTGCGCTTGGAGGTCAAGGTGTAATTCAGGTTGAGGCGTGCAAATTCGATCTGGCGCGGCTTGGCCGGCACAGGCAGATTGTCGAGAAACCATTCATAGAGCGGGCGATGATCCTCGAACTCCAGGGTGCAGACCGAGTGGGTCACACCTTCGATGGCATCCGACTGGCCATGAGCAAAGTCGTATGACGGATAGATCTTCCACTTTTCGCCGGTCTGGTGGTGGGCGGCATGGCGAATGCGATAGAGGATCGGGTCGCGCAGATTGATGTTGGGCGATGCCATATCGATCTTGGCGCGCAGGACCTTCTCGCTCTCGGCGAACTCGCCCTGCTTCATGCGTTCGAGCAGATCGAGGCTCTCGTCGGCGCTGCGCTCGCGATAGGGGCTAGGCTTGCCGGCTTCGGTCAGGGTGCCACGATACTCACGGATCTCGTCCGGCGACAGGTCGTCGACATAGGCCTTGCCTTCGCGGATCAAATGCTGCGCCCAGGCATAAAGCTGATCGAAATAATCGGACGCATAGCGCACGTCGCCGGCCCATTCGAAGCCCATCCAGTGCAGATCTTCCTTGATGGCATCGATGTAGGCCTGTTCTTCCTTGGCCGGATTGGTGTCATCGAAACGCAGGTGACAGTCGCCCCCGAACTGCTCGGCCAGGCCGAAGTTCAAGCAGATCGACTTGGCATGGCCGATATGCAGAAAGCCATTGGGCTCCGGCGGAAAACGGGTAACGATCTTGTCGACCTTGCCAGCCTCGATCTCTTCGCTGATCTGATTGCGAATGAAGTTCGGGGCGCTGGTGCTGTCATTGCTCATGGGGCGTCTAGGAACCTCTTGATGGAGTACGCTGGCGACTGGCCGGCCCTTTCGCCCATCCAAACTGACGTGGACGGATGGCGGATGCCGACTTCGCGCGTCGATGCAAAACAGCTATTATAGCGCGACGCAGATGCGCAACGCCAAGGCGCCCACCAAGACTTCCGGGAAACTGACATGATTGTTCTCCAGACCAATTACGGCGACATCACCATTGAGCTCGATTTCGACAACGCGCCCAAGACCGCCGAGAATTTCCAGCAGTACGTGACCGATGGGCACTATGACGACACCCTCTTCCACCGTGTCATCGACGGTTTCATGGTTCAGGGCGGCGGTTTCGACACCGACTTCAATCAGAAACCCACCCGTGCGCCGATCGAGAACGAGGCAGATAACGGCCTGAAGAATCGCAAGGGCACCCTGGCCATGGCACGGACCCAAGACCCGCATTCGGCCACCGCCCAATTCTTCATCAACATCGCCGACAATGATTTCCTCGACCATAGCGGCAAGAACCTGCAGGGCTGGGGCTACTGCGTGTTCGGCAAGGTGGTCGATGGTATGGATGTGGTCGAAAAGATTCGCGCTGTACCCACCACTCGCCGCGGCATGCACGCCGACGTACCCGCCGACGACGTGGTGATTCAGCGCGCCTATATCAAGGATGACGCTCAAGGCGACGCCTGAAGCATCGTGTCCTGGGATACGCCCGCCTTCGTGCGGGCGTCTCTCGTTGTATTGGCCCATTAGTGTATTGGCCGATTAGATCGGCCCGTCGTATCGACCCGTAAAGCCAACAGGGTCGAAAACGAACCGCATTTATATAAAACAGGCTCGCCATGACGACTCTGCTGATTTCCGACCTGCACCTGCACCCAGGCGCCCCCGCGATCACCGATGGATTTTTTGCCTATCTGGAGCAGACCGCCAGCAAGGCGGATGCGCTGTACATCCTCGGTGATTTCTTCGAGGCTTGGGTCGGTGATGACATTCTCGACTTGCCGGAGGCTGAACCCAGCGGCAACGCCGCACTCGTGAAGCGTGTCGCGACGGCACTTCACGATCTGAGCAGCGCCGGCACGGCCGTCTATCTGATGCACGGCAATCGCGACTTCCTGATCGGCAAGCGCTTCGCCGACGCCTGTGGCGCCACCCTGCTCGATGACCCCACACTGCTCGATAACGACGGCGAGCCGATCCTGCTGATGCACGGCGACAGCCTATGCACCCGGGACGAGGCCTACATGGCGTTTCGTGCCCAGGCCCGCGACCCGCAGTGGCAGGCGCAGATCCTCGCCATGTCGATTCCCGAACGACTGGCGCTGGCCAAGCAAATCCGCGAACAATCGGGCGACGCCAACTCCAACAAGGCCGAAGACATCATGGATGTCACGCCGGAAGAAGTGACCAAAGCCATGAAGGCGCATGACACCACCCTGCTGATCCACGGCCATACGCACCGCCCGGACGTTCATGACCTCACGCTCGATGGCCAGCCAGCCAAACGCATCGTGCTGGGCGACTGGCATCCCGACCAAGGCTGGGATATTCGCCTCGAAGCCGGAGAAGGACCCGAGCTTCGCGACTTCCCGCTAGACGCACCACCCAGCGCTTGAGGCCGGGCCGTCACCTGCGCCTGCACCTCAACGAAATGCGCGCCGCCAGCCCAGCGCTGGCACCGAAGGCCCCCTTTGGCCATAATGTTGCTCCTTTTTTGTCTGAGACTTGCCATGTGGTTCAAGCACCTGCATCTCTATCGCCTACATGATGCCCCGCAGATATCCCACGACGACCTGGACGACCAGCTCGCCGAACAGGCCTTCCGCCCGCTAGGGGGCAGCGAAGCCACGCGTCTGGGCTGGCGGACACCGGGCGGGCGCGGCAGCGAGCGCCATCTTCATGAGATCCAGGGGCATCGCCTGCTGTCGGCCCTTCGCCAGGAGCGCGTGCTGCCGGCGAGCGTGGTGCGCGAGGAAGTCGAAGAGCGCTGTGCCGACCGTGAGGCCGCCGAGGGTCGCCCGCTGCCGCGCAAGGAAAAGCAGACGATCAAGGAGCAGGTCTACGAGGAGCTGCTGCCACGCGCCTTCATCAAGAGCCAGAAGGTCGATCTTTGGTGGGATACACGCCGCGACCTGATCGCCGTGAACGCCAGCAGCCGTGCCCGTGCCGAGGAGATTCTCGATCTGCTACGCCAAACACTGGGCAGCCTCAAGGTCACGCCGCTTGCCACCCAGGCTTTGCCGATTCGTGCCATGACGACCTGGCTGAAAGAAGCGGAGACTCGCCCGACCGGGCTGATACTGGGCGACCAGGTCGAGCTCAAGGCTCAGGGCGATGATGGCGTGCTGCGTGCCCGGGCCGTGGATCTGGACAGCGAAGAGATCCAGACCCTGCTTGAAGGCGGCCGCCAAGCCCATAAGCTAGCCATCGAGGTAGAGGGGCAACTATCCCTGGTCCTGCACGACGACCTGGCGCTCAAGTCTCTGCGCTTTTCCGATGCGCTGCTCGACGAGGCCAGCCAAGCCAATGACGGTGATGACGCCATCCTGCGCATGGAAGCGGACTTCGTGCTGATGGCGCAAACGCTGGCCGAGGTCGTGGAACGCCTGATCGGCTGGTTGGGCGGCGAAGCCTCTGCCGCCGCGCCCAGCCCATGATCGCTAGCCTTTATTTCTTTTTAGTCTTCAACCTCGTGATTTCTTCATCGTGACCACAGATTCCACCACAACAAACGATCCTTTCGCCGATATTCGTCCCTACAAGGACGATGAGGTGGCCGCGGTCATCGTGCGGCTGGCCAATAATGCCGAGCTGCTCGATGCGCTGACTCAGTTCAAGCTGCCAAGGCTCGCGCGGCTGGCACCACGCATTGCACGCGCCCTTGCCAGCTTCGCTATCCGCCGCGAAATGCGGGGGGTGAATAGCATTTATGATTTTCAGATGCGCATCGCCAGCTACATGCAGCGCATGATCCGCACCACGACCGATACCTTCGAGGTGGAAGGACTCGACCGCCTGGAGCATGACCAGGCCTATCTGTTTATTGGCAATCATCGCGATATTGCCCTCGACCCGGCCTTCGTCAACTTCGCGCTCTATCAGGCTGGCCGCAGCACGGTCCGCATCGCCATCGGCGACAACCTGCTGCAAAAGCCCTATGTGTCGGACCTGATGCGGCTCAACAAGAGCTTCATCGTGCCGCGCTCCGCCAAGGGTAAGCGGGCCATGCTGGCGGCCTATCAGCTACTTTCGCGCTATATCCGCCATTCGATTAGCGAGGATAATCATTCAATCTGGATGGCACAGCGCGAAGGCCGTGCCAAGGACGGCATCGACCGTGCCGACCCGGCAATCATCAAGATGCTGACCATGTCAGGACGCCAGGCCGACAAGCAGGCAACGCTAGGCGATATCATCCGCGATATGAAGATGGTCCCGGTGTCGATCAGCTACGAGTATGATCCCTGCGACCTGCAAAAGGCCCGCGAGCTCTATGCCATGCATACAGAAGGCGCTTACCAGAAGATCGAGTTCGAGGACATTCGCTCCATCGTCGCCGGCATCACCGGCGCCAAGGGGCGAATCAAACTGACCTTCGGCACGCCACTGTCGGCAGATTTCGAAAGCCCCGAAGCCGTTGCCCAACAGATCGATCGACAGGTCATGAAGGGCTATCATCTCTTTCCGAGCCACCAACTGGCCCTCGAGGCGAGCGGTCTGGCCCCGGATCTCGTCGACCTTACCGAGGTCACCGACGCGGATCGTCAGCGTTTCCATGCCCGGCTTGCAGAGGTTCCCACTCACCTACGTGATTGGTGGCTTGCACAGTACGCCAACCCGGTACTCAACCGCGCCGGTCGGCTCTAGACGCCTATTGGGTGGAGGTCTAACGATTAAACCCGCCTTCGGCTTTGCGCCTGGGCGGTGCCATCGGCCCAATACATGACACGGCCGCCGTCCCTAACGCACTCTCAGCCACCGGCTCCATCGCGATGGGCCAACCTTTTGAGGTAATCCCCATGGCCCACCACCCCGCCTCGACCAACGATCGCACGGCCAACGACCAGACCGATAGCCACGCCGCCAATACGCGCGCGGCGCATCGAGTCACCCTGATCGGTGCAGGCATCGACTTCGTGGTGGGCATGCTCAAGCTGGTGGCGGGGCTGATGGTCGGCTCGGCTGCCTTGGTGGCCGATGGCATTCATTCCTTCTCGGACATCCTGACCGACATCTTCGTCATCGGAGCCACTCACTTCGGGCGTCAAGCACCCGATAGCGACCACCCCTACGGCCACGGCCGCATCGAAACACTAGCGACGCTGTGGCTGGGCAGCATCTTGATCTTCGTCGCCGGCGCCATCGCCTGGGCCAGTCTCGAGCGGCTCTTCAGCGGCACGCCGGTTCTGGCACCTGGCCCCTGGGCCATTGGTATCGCCATTGTGGCCCTGCTCGCCAAAGAGTGGATATATCGTTACACGATGAAGGTCGCCAAAGAGGTGGGCTCCAAGCTCCTCGAGGCCAATGCCTGGCACTCGCGCTCAGACGCCCTCTCCACCGTGGTGGTGCTGGTTGGTCTGTTTGGCGCTCAATTCGGCGCTGGCTGGCTGGATGGCGCTGCGGCTGTCGTGGTTGCCATCATGGTCGGTAAGATCGGTGGCTCCCTACTGTGGGAAGCCAGCCAGGAGTTGATCGATACCGCGCTACCCGTGGCCGACCAACAACGCATGCAAGAAACCGCCGCACAGGTCCCTGGAGTGCTCGACGTACACGATCTGCGCACTCGCACCGTCGGCGGCCAAATATTGGTCGACCTGCATCTGGTGGTTCACCCCAGGGTCACCGTCTCGGAAGCCCACGAAGTCGGCAATGAGGTCTGCCGGCAACTGCATCAGTCATTTCCTAGCCTGAGCGATGTGACCTTCCACATCGACCCCGAAGACGATCAGCACGCTCCACCCCAGCATCCTCTTCATGCACTGCCACTGCGTGAAGAGGTGGAGACCGAGCTCGCCGAGGCCTGGTCCGGGCTCGCCGCCTGGGAATCCAGACTGACCCTGGACCTACACTACCTGGATCAGCGCATCGACGTTTCCCTCTTCGTTCCCCCGATGTCCTTCGAATTCGACCTCGACGAGGCGGCCGACAGCCTGCGCCAACATGCTGATGGCCTGCCTTGGATGGGGCGGCTACGTATCTGGCAGGGGCCAGGCAAGGCCTGATATATTCATCTTGCCTTAAAAAATCTCTCCTACTCAGGCCCTTCGGGCAGGAAATCGCCGATGGCTCGACCACTTTCCAGCCCCACCTTTCGCCGTCAACGACGCCAGTTGTTGATGGGGATGGGAGCGTTAGTGGCCGCCTCCTGCCTGGGGCTTTCATCGCCAGTCGCCGCAACCCTCAACCCCAGTCGTTTACGTCAGGTCATGCAGTCTCGCTTTGGTGCCGAGGGCATCGCTGCCCTGGATGCCTGGCTTGCATTGCTTGATCGCCTTCAGCCACTGGGTATTGCCGCACAGCTAAGGGGTGTCAACGACTTCTTCAACCAGCGGATTCGCTGGCTGGAGGATCGAGCCATTTGGCAGCAGGAGGATTATTGGGCGACCCCGCTGGAAACGCTGGGAAAGGGAGATGGCGACTGCGAAGACTTTACCATCGCCAAATACATCAGCCTGATGCAGCTAGGTGTTCCCACCGAGCGGCTGCGATTGATCTACGTCCGGGCGAGTATTGGCCGTGGCGGGCTTTCGCAAGCGCACATGGTGCTGGGCTATTACCAACTGCCCGGCGCGGAACCGCAGGTACTGGACAACCTAGTGGAGAGCATCCGGCCGGCTAGCGAACGGAACGATCTCACCCCCGTGTTCAGCTTCAATAGCGACGGCCTTTGGGCAGGCGGCTCCAGCCGCTCGCGGGCCGATCCCGTGCAGCGGCTATCGCGCTGGCGTAGCGTGCTGGCCAGAATGCAGGAGCAAGGATTCCTATGATAATAGACAGCACCGCCCATGGGCGGCACGGAGGGGCCACGGAATGTCTCTGATCACAAAGCTATGGCTCTCCATAGCCGCAGTACTATTGCTGGCATTCGGCGGCAGTTTGATAGTGGGCCTATCGACCAGTCGGCATTACATCGAGCAGGAAGTGCGCATAAAAAACGAGGACAATGCCAATGCCCTCGCCTTGTCCATGAGCCAGCTCGATAAGGACCCCGTCACCATTGAGCTATTGCTGTCTGCCCAGTTCGATACCGGTCACTACCAGCGCATCGAGCTGCGTGACCCCGGAGGGGATCTCATTCTGCGCCGGGAAGCCTCGCCTTCCATCGGTGACGTACCCGGCTGGTTCGTCGATTTGGTGCGCATTTCAGTGCCGGCTGGCAGTGCGGTTGTGCAGGACGGCTGGCGACAGTACGGCACGCTGACACTGCAGAGTCAGCATAGCTATGCCTACCGCTCGCTGTGGCGCAGTAGCCAGCAACTGGTTACCTGGTTCGCCTTTGCCGCCCTTATCAGCATGCTGATAGCCTGGCTGCTTGTCTTGCAGATCCGTCGACCGCTTTCAGCCGTGATTGCCCAGGCAAACGACATCGGCAACCGGCGCTTCACCACTTCGCCAGAACCCAAGACCCGGGAGCTTCGCGACCTTGTCATGGCCATGAACAGGCTGTCTGGCAGCGTGCGTCAGATGCTGACCCGAGAAAGCGGTCAACTAGAAGAGCTGAGGCGCAAGTTACAACAAGATGAAACCACGGGCATTGCCAACCGCTCATACTTCATGACTCGCCTTGGATACGTGCTGGAAAGCGATGAAGAACTCCATCATGGCTGCTTGGCGCTGGTGCGCGTATCCGACCTGGAAGGTCTCAATGAAGGAATGGGCCGCCCTGAGACCGACCGTTTCCTCCATGACCTAGCCTCCACGCTCCATCAGTATGCCCTGGAATACCCGGGAAGCCAGGCAGGCCGGCTCAATGGCAGTGATTTTGCGCTACTGCTGCCTAACAGCCTGTCAGCCGATGATGTGGCGGACCAGCTAAAGCGGCGGCTACACCCCATTGCCGACCGGCAACCTGTGCTGCTCAATCTTCCCATTGGCATAGTGGGCATCTCACGACAGGAAACCCGTGACGTAATACTGAGTCGGCTTGACGGCGAACTCGCCAAGGCGGAGCTACGTGGTGGCAGAACGGTTTGCGTAGCGAACCAGCACACAGGGCATCTACTTTTTAGCACCCATTCGGAATGGCGCAACGCGCTGAATGCTGCACTCGCTCATGGGGTTCAGCTAGCCCGTTACCCGGTCATGGATGCCAATGGCAGCTTGCTACACGAAGAATGTCCGTCACGGCTATGGTTGGCAGGCGAGTGGCAACCCGCAGGTGCCTATCTCGGCTGGATCTCACGCTTCGGGATGGACGACGCTCTGGATCTTGCCAGCATCACCAGCGCGCTCAAGTGCCTGGAAAGGGAAGAGACACCTCTGGCGCTCAATCTCACCTCAAGGGCCATTTCGAGTACCGATTTCCGGCAGCGATTGATCGCACTGCTAAGCGCCTACCCTCGCGAGGCAAAGCGTTTATGGCTGGAGCTACCCGAATCGGTGGCCGTCCATCATATGGAAGACTTCAAGTCACTGTGCCATGACCTGCGCCGCTTCGAGTGCCGTATTGGCCTAGAGCACGTCGGGCAGCAATTTACTCACCTAGCCGACCTTCAGGACAGTGGCCTTAGCTATTTGAAGTTCGATACCTCGCTCACTAAGGGAGTTGATCACCAATCGGCCCAGCAGACCCTGCTTCGCGGAATGGCCACCCTCAGTCACTCACTGGGCATCCTAGCGATCGCCGAGGGCGTATCCACCCCAGAGGAGCACCGGGTGCTTCTTGAGCTTGGCATGGATGGTGTCACGGGCACGGCGGTCAAGATCGAAGATTAAGACAATACGCACGGTAGTACCGCGCAAAGTCACGATACAGGCAATCACTAATAAGCCGGATTGACCAATGGCCAATCCGGCTTATAAGGTCCAAGCAGCAATGGAGCTGCACTGACCTAGGTTGGGTCCTAAATTGACTCTTCCTCGTCTTCCTCGCTTAGCAGACTCACGCTGTTACGACGCTGCCGAAGCGTCTGGCGAGTCATCAACTTTTCCCGCGCAGGCTCTGGTAGATCGGTGAAGCTGATCAAGTTGCGTTCGATGAGCACATCGACCAGGTCCTCAATCACGCGAACCAGACCCAAATCCGACTGAGCGAGCCTGGCCCCGCTTTCATTGTCCTCTCGTCCCAGAAAGACATCCAGTTCGGGGGCGTCAACATCGATTCGCTCCCGACACTCGTCTGTCGCTACGCGGCTGAGCTGCTCGATATTTCCCGCCTTATTGCGTTTGATGTACACACTGCCTCCTCGCGAGACGTTTCATCCCTGACACGGGCTTGCGATATCGCCACAGACCCATCACTGATCAATATGCAGGTTGCCATTATTAATTAGATCGTTGATAAATTCCTGTGACGATCGGTCACCCATCGACACCCCATCCAGGGTAATCGTCTGATCTTCCTGCCCCGCATTGTTGGCATAATCGCCAGCAAAACCTCCGCCAGTACTGACATGCAAGATGGTGTCGCCGCCACTGGCGCTGGGTGCGGCATGCAAATAGTCATCAATTGAGCCAGATCGCTCGTCGACCAGCAGCTCGGCAAGATTGAGGGAATCCCCTTCGGCAAGCGAAAAGTCCTTCACAGTATCTTGGGCCGGGTTGCCGGGTTGCCCTTCGTCACCTAGCTGCCAAGCAAAGACATCGGCACCTTCCTGGCCGTAGAGGATGTCGTCTCCCTCACCGCCGATCAGCGTGTCGTCTCCCGCCGACCCATTCAGTGTGTCATCCGAGGCTGTGCCCGCAATGCCGATACCGACTGGCTTGACCGCGAAGGCAGAATCATCACCACCATCCAGAGCAATATAGCTAAAAGGCATATCGTAGGAGACCGTCAGCAAGCCTTCACTATTAGGATCACCGAGAGCGCTGGCACCCCCAAGGCGATCGCCATTAGCGGCAAATACAGACCACTGAGCCTCGCCAACATTCCCCTGAACTTCGAAGGTCACACTGGTTACCGACTGGCCCAGCTTGAGGACAAGTGCTTCGGTCGGGTCGATTCGATCGCTGGTTTCTGAGTGCGGGTGGCCGTTTCGTTCAACGGAGTAGAATCCATCGGCACTGACTATCGCTTCGGCATTGGAAGCCGAGGTCTCCTTCAAGCCATTATTATTGGCATAGGTGCCGGTGTTGTTACCGTGCCCCTGGCCAGAGACATAGCCGTAGTAACCGGCAATGATCGGTTCGGCTGACGGCGCGTCGACACTCGGGATTCCTGACTCATAAGCAGATGCGACTGCCATCGCCGTATTCACGGCCGAGTCTCCGCCAGATGCCTCTGTCGCCGTCGCCTTGACGGTGAGAGTAAAGCCCCCATTCACATTAGCGGGTGTTGTCATTGTAAGGTTGGTCACAACGTCCTGTTCTCCGGGCGCCACCGACAGCATCCAAGTACCATCGCCGTTGTCTGTTCCTTGGCTAAGCGTCGCGCCCTCCGGCACCCCTTCGATCAACAGGCTCAGGCTCTCAGAGCCATCGAGATCCTGAAGCGCTGCCGAGACATCGATAGAATATTCGTATCCTGTGACCACTTCATAGGTGGTACCTGCCACCTCGCCGGTTGCTCCATTAATGGTGACCGTCTCACTCTTCTCGGTAGTCGAGGCCCGGAACGACAAGGCCACCTCACCATTCTCATCCAGCGTCACTACCAGGCTCGCATTTTCCTGACCCGAATAGACGTAGTTGCCTGAAACGTCCTCGTTCCAACGTGAACCATAAGTAAATGTCTCAAGCACCTCGTCACCGGACAGCACCTGCCAATAATCATCGGTCACACCCCATCCTTGGTTCCAGGTTCCCTGTATATCGACATCCAATGTCAGGGATACCGTCTGTCCCGCATATTGCGGGCCGAAGCTCAGTGTCTGGGAGACACTTTCTTCGTAGTTACTGGAGTTGCCATCGATGTTGCCATCGCCCTTATCGTCGCCGAGCTTAGCATCGAAGGTCAGAGACTTGCTCTCATACTGAAGCGTATCCTTGAGCTCCGTGGGGGCGCCGAGCTGGATGGCAACGTCAGGTATATCGGCAATCGCCTCCACCACTACCGCGGCCTGATAGGTGCTCTTCGACCAGTCACCGGCGGCATCCTGGACGCGGAATCCAAAGGCACCATCTTCATCTGTATTCGTATCGGGCACCAACACGAGATCGCCGGCCTCAATAGCGGAGATAGCAATGGTGTCACCCGCAAACACCTGCTCCCCCGATAGCTCCAGTACGCCATTTTCCGGAAGCGAAGTGATCTCGATAGCCGCCAAGGCATCGCCTTCGACATCGGCGTAATACCCGAAATCATCAAGGTCTAGCGTATAAGCTGTATCTTCCTGAACCGTAAACTGGGAATCCGACGACGCTGGGGCGTCGTTCACGCCGTTGACGGTCAGGGTCACGCTGGCGGTATCGGTGTCGCTGCCATCACTGACGGTGTAGGTGAGCGTGCCGGTGGCGGCTTCGCCTGCGCCCAGGGCGTCGAAGTCGCCGGCCGGGTCGAAGCTTACGCTGCCATCGGCGGCGATGGTGACGCTGGTGGTCACCGTAAAACCATCGGGCCCGGTGAAGGTCACCTGGCGGCTGCCGGCGTCGCTGACCGAGAGACTATCGCCCTCGGGGTCGGTGTCGTTGGTCAGCACGTTGGCCCCGCTCAGCGCGGTGTCTTCGTCGGTGGTGAAGACGTCATCGGCAGCGCCGGTGCCACCATCGGTGTTGCCGGTTGGGGCGTCGTTCACGCCGTTGACGGTCAGGGTCACGCTGGCGGTGTCGGTGGCGCTGCCATCACTGACGGTGTAGGTGAGCGTGCCGGT
>NZ_FNCI01000013.1 GCF_900100755.1 Onishia taeanensis | reverse complement strand
GCTGCCCGAGGGCGTGTTCTCGCTGATCTACGGCTCCGGCAATGACATCGGCCAGGCCCTGGTCCGCGATGCGCGCATCAAGGCGGTGGGCTTCACGGGCTCGCGCAACGGCGGTACGGCGCTAGCCAAGGCGGCCCAGGAACGCCCGGAGCCGATCCCGGTCTATGCCGAGATGAGCTCTATCAATCCGGTCTTCCTGCTGCCTGAAGCCCTCAAGGCTCGCGGCAAGGAACTGGGTGAGGCCTTCGTGGGCTCGCTTAACATGGGCGCCGGTCAGTTCTGCACCAACCCCGGCCTGGTGATCGCCGTGAAGGGCGAAGCACTCGATGCCTTCGTGGCGTCCGCCGGCGAGGCGGTGAAGGGCGCTGCCGCCCAGACCATGCTGACCCCGGGCATTCATGATGCTTACGTGCAGGGCGTGGATGGCCTGGTGGCCAGCAGCCATGCTCGCGAAGTGGCGCGCGGCCCGGCCGGCGACGGCCCCAATGCCTGTCAGGTAGGGCTGTTCGTGGCCTCCGCCGAGGACTTCCTGACCGACGAGGCCCTGCAGGCCGAGGTCTTCGGGGCCACCTCGCTGGTGGTGGAATGTGCCGATCAGGCCGAGGTGAAGCGTGTGGCCGAGCATCTGGAAGGCCAGCTCACCGCGACCCTGCAGATGGACGATGGCGACCTGGAGGCGGCCCGCGGCTTGCTGCCGGTGCTGGAGCGTCGTGCCGGCCGGGTGATGGCCAACGGTTGGCCGACCGGCGTCGAGGTCTGTCACGCCATGGTCCATGGCGGCCCGTACCCGGCAACCTCAGACTCGCGCACCACCTCGGTGGGCAGTGCGGCGATCCACCGCTTCCTGCGCCCGGTCTGCTACCAGAACCTGCCCCAGGGCCTACTGCCCGAAGCGCTGCGTGACGGCAACCCGGCCGGCGTCAGCCGCCTGGTCGACGGCAATCGCGAGGTTTAAGGAGTCGCTCAAAACCTCTCTCCGGCCTCCGGGTGTAATAGCCCGGGGTCGGAGTTCGGGCTGGTGGACGCATTACCACCAGCCTCTTCCTCCAGCAATGCCTGAGGATCCAGCGCGCCGGCCGCGGCCTTGCGTCGCTGGCGCACCAGGTCCAGCACCCCCCCGCCCAGCAGCGAGACGATGATCAGCGCACCGCCGACGAAGGCCAAGAGTGCCGGCGCCTCGCCGATCCACCACCAGACCAGCAGGGTCCCGGCCAGGGTCTCGAGCAGCATCATCAGGCTGACCTCGGCACCTGCCAGGTAGCGCGGGCCGGTCTGAATGCATAAGTAGGCGCCCGGCAGAAAGACCAGGCTGAGTAGCGCGAGACGCTGAAGATCATCGCTGGACGGCAGCATAGCACCGCCCAGAGGCAAAGCCGGCAGCAGGATCATCACACAGCCCAGCGGCAGGATAACGGTGGTATCGACGCCCTTCTGGGCGCTGGCCACCGTGGTGTTGATGGCCAGCGCAAACGGTAGGCACAGCGCCACTATCAGCCCAAGCGGGTTGCCCCGACCGACTTCGCCGGCCGCCATCAGGCAGGCACCGGCCACGCACAGCAAGATGATCACCCAGGTCTGGCGGCGCAGCCGCTGGCCATAGACCAGAAGGCCGATCAGCCCGGCGATGAGCGGCGCCAGATTCTGGATCACCAAGACGTTGCCGGCCGCCGTCATGCGGTTGGCAATCACGAAACTCCAGGCGCCGACGGCGAAGGCCAGCGGGCACCAGAACGCCGCCGGGCCGCAGGCGCGCACCGCCGCCGGCAACTTGCGCCCGTAGCGTGCCAGGGCCACCAGGCTCAGCACCGACCCGAGCATCAGGGCCCGCCAGAACATAAAGGTGGCGACCTCGACGTCAGTGTCCTTGACGAAGAGCGCATCCGGCGACAGCAGCAACACACCCAGCCCGGTGATCAAATAACCGCGCAGCCGCCACGACAGTCGTTGCCACATCCTTGTCCTCTCCTTGATCCCATCCATGGACCGTCCATAAAACAATCAATAAAAACTATCTATAAAAACCATCTACAAAAACTGGCCATAAAAAAACGCAGGCTGGGGATATCCCCAGCCTGCGCGGTTGTTACCTTGGCGCCATCGACTATCCGATAACGGCTATCGCGGCGCCATCACCCTTTGGTCGGAGAGCCTCGTTCAGGCTCTCGCTACGGGTGGACCTGTGATCAGGCCTGCGAACGGCGACGCACGGGTGCGTCGTCGTTGTTGCGACGGCGCGGTGCGCGTTCCGGCGCGCCGCTGTCTTCGCTGATCTCCAGCGGACGGCCGCCAACCTTGGCGCGTGCCATCTTGCTGAGGATGCTGGCGGGCAGGCTGCTCGGCAGCTCGACCACTGAGAAGGCATTGCGGATGTCGATGCGGCCGATGCGGGCGCCTTCGATGCCACCTTCGTTAGCCAGCGCGCCGACCAGTTGGCCCGGCTTGACGCCGTCCTTGTGGCCAACGGCAACGCGATAGCGTGTCATGCCTTCGCGCGGAGCGCTGTCACGACGCTTCGGCTTGCCATCACGAGCGGCGCGATCGTTGTTGCGATCCTTCGGTGCCTGCAGGCGACCGATGGGCGCTTCGTCGGCGCGCGCCATGGCGGCGAAGGCACAGGCCAGCTCAACCGGATCATGCCCTTCGGCGACCATGCGCTCGACCAGCGCACGCTGCTCGTCGCTGCCGGCGGTCAGAGTACCGACCACACGCTGGTGGAATATCTCGTCGCGGTGAGCGCGGATGGCCGCCTCATCGGGCAGCGCCATGTCGCTCATGTGCTGACCGGTGGCCTGCTCGATCCAGCGCACCTTGCGGGTTTCGCGGAAGCCGGCGAAGGTGATCGCCACGCCGCTACGCCCAGCACGACCGGTACGGCCGATACGGTGAGTATAGGCTTCGGAGTCCTGCGGCAGATCGTAGTTGATGACGTGGGTGATACGCGGCACGTCGAGGCCACGAGCGGCCACGTCTGTCGCGATCAGCACATCGACCTTGCCACGCTTGAGGCGGGTGATGGTGCGCTCGCGCAGGCTCTGGTCCAGATCGCCGGACAGGCCAGCGGCATTGACGCCGCGGGCGGTCAGCTGCTCGACCAGGGTGGTGCAGGCGGCGCGGGTACGCACGAAGACGATGGCGCCATCGACCGGCTCCACTTCGAGGATGCGCGACAGTGCCTCGAGCTTGGCGCCACCTTCGGCACGCACCAGACGCTGATCGATGCTGTCGGCAGTGCCCTTGGCCGATTCGATAGTGACCTTGACCGGGTCGACCAGATAGCGATTGACGATGCGCTCGATCTCAGCCGGCAGGGTCGCGGAGAAGAACACCCGCTGGGCGTCTTTCGGGGTATCGGCGACGACGCGCTTGACGTCATCAATGAAGCCCATGCGCAGCATTTCGTCGGCTTCGTCGAGCACCAGGGCGGACAGGCCGTCAAGCTTCAGGCTGCCACGATCCAGGTGATCGATGATGCGGCCCGGGGTACCGACCACGACCTGTGCGCCACGCTTGAGCGCGCCGAGCTGTTCACGATATTCCTGGCCACCACACAGGGTAGCGACCTGCAGGCCCTGAAGGTTCTGGCCGTACTTGGTGAAGGACACGGCAACCTGCTGAGCCAGTTCGCGGGTCGGGGCCATCACCAGCACCTGGGGCTCGCGGCGAGCGAGGTCGATGCGAGACAGGATCGGCAGTGCGAAGGCCGCAGTCTTGCCGGTACCGGTCTGAGCCTGGCCGATCATGTCACGGCCTTCGAGCAGGGCAGGAATGGTCTGCGCCTGGATCGGGGAGGGAGTTTCGTAGCCCAGCGTTTCGAGGGCAGTCAGCACGGCAGGCAGCAGTGCCAGTTCGCCGAAGCTCGGCGAGGCGACAGAAGTCGAGGTCATCAATCACACCTTGGTAGGCCGGTCAGTACCGGCAACAGAGTTTGGTGGCGTCCCCGACCCGGAACACGCAATAGCACAGGTTCGATGAGAGCCTGTAGGGTCGAATGCGAACCACCCCATGCGGGGGCTGGCTCGGGCGGAATCTGGGACGCCGGTCGCACCTGGCATTCGGTTCACGTCGAGACGCGGGCATTGCCCGAATCAAACGAGCCTCGACAAGCGCGGGGGCTTGCCGGAAACTCTCGGCGAACCGCTGTGGCGACCTTGTGCACCTTGCCGACAGGCAGTGGGCGCTCCATCTACAAATCCAGACGCACTGGGCGAGGCCTTGGGCCTGCCCCGGGCGAACACTTGGCGAGCCCGGTCACAGCGCTTGGTCGCGGATCATCGCGCCTGGCGTCTTGCGAAAGCTTGCCATCCCAACCTAGCGAGGCGGGTGCAATTCGTCATGATGGTGGGGGTCAACACATGCGAGGAGAGCGCATGCTATCATCGAGACCTTTGCCATGCCAGTCTTTTCGGAGCCGTGAATGCCTAGCCTGTGGGTCGATGCCGACGCCTGCCCGCGTGTCGCACGCGACATCATCGTGCGCGCCGCCGAGCGCACCCAGACAGCGACTTGGTTCGTCGCCAACCATCAAGTGCCGCTGCCGCCCTCGCCCTGGGTCAAGCCGCTGGCGGTAGCAAGCGGCTTCGACGCCGCCGACGACGAGATCGTTCGCCGCCTCGTCCCGGGAGACCTGCTGGTGACCGCCGACCTGCCGCTGGCACAGGAAGCGATCGACAAGGGAGCAGCGGTGATGACCAATCGCGGCGAAGCGCTGGATCGCAGCAATATCCGCGCACGTGTACAGATGCGGGATTTCATGGAAACCATGCGCTCGAGCGGTGAGCACACCGGCGGTCCCAAGGGCTATTCCGACGTCGACCGCCGAGAGTTCGCCAACGCTCTGGACCGCTGGTTGGCCAAGAACCGGTGAAAACAACGCATCTGTACCCGGTACAGATGCAGCGCATGATAAGGGCCTGCATGGAAACCATGCGCTCGAGCGGTGAGCACACCGGCGGTCCCAAGGGCTCCTCTGACTCAGAACTGCTGGGACGTCGACCGCCGAGAGTTCGCCAACGCCCTGGACCGCTGGTTGGCCAAGAACGCCTGAGACGACCGCTTGGGCCGCCCCTAAGCGGAGAAACGTGGGATCTGAGCGGCGCCGGGAACAGGTCTGAGCGAAGGTCATTCTTCAGGGATGAAGAATGTAGCGCCCAGGGAAGGGTTTACAGCGCCTTCGCGAAGGCCTGTCCACGGGTTAGCCGCGCCACCCCACCAGGCGTCACGCCTTCTCCCTGATGCCCTGTCCCGGCAGGCGCTCGCGGTCATGGGGCCGCTCCAGGTCGAGCGCTGGGCCCTTGGGCACGATGCGGGTCGGGTTGATGTTGTCGTGGCTGTAATAGTAGTGGCGCTTGATGTGGTCCAGGTTCACCGTTTCCTTGACCCCCGGCCACTGGTACAGCTCGCGGACATAGTTCGAGAGATTTGGATAGTCCTCGATACGCCGGATATTGCACTTGAAGTGGCCGTGATAGACGGCATCGAAACGGATCAGCGTGGTGAACAAGCGGATGTCCGCCTCGGTCAACCACTCGCCGGCCAGATAGCGCTGCTCGTCAAGGCGCGCTTCCATCCGGTCGAGGGCATCGAAGAGCGCGGTCACGTGCTTCTCGTAGACGGCTTGGTCGGTGGCAAAGCCTGACTTGTAGACGCCATTGTTGATGTGGTCGTAGACGTCGGCGTTCACCGCATCGATGGTCTCGCGCAGATCGGCGGGATAGAAGTCCAGACGGTTGCCGGTGATGTCGTCGAAGGCGCCGTTGAACATGCGCAGCAGATCGGCGGATTCATTGCTGACGATATTGCCGGCGGTCTTGTCCCACAGCGCCGGCACCGTGACGCGGCCCGTATAGTGCGGGTCGGTGAGGGTGTAAAGCTCGCGGTGATAGCTCACACCATTGATGGGGTCACCGCTCGAACCTTCTTCCTGGTTGTAGCTCCAGCCCTGGTCCAGCATCAGCGGACTCACGTGCGAGGTACCGATCACATCATCGAGTCCCTTGAGGTGGCGCATGATCAGGGCACGGTGAGCCCAGGGGCAGGCAAGCGACACATAAAGGTGGTAGCGGTTCGGCTCGGCCAGCCTACCCGGCTGTCCATCTGGCCCCTCGCTGCCATCGGCGGTCACCCAATCGCGTAGCTGGGCGGACTCGCGGACGAACTCGCCGCCGTGCTTCTTGGTGTCGTACCACTGGTCGTGCCACTCGCCGTCGATCAACAGGCCCATAAGCCCTCCTCAAGTTAGATGTCGCGTATGACTGTGCAGCCTACGCCCATTCTTTCGACGCTCAAGCGCGTATTTTCCGGGATTCCATTCGATGCTTTCGAATCATTGTGCTGCCGCTTGCGCCTTTTCCCACTCGCTGACCGACTGCATCAGCGCTGCGGCCATGGCGCGGGTCGCCGGACCGGCCCGGTCGCGATCGCGATGGATCAACTGAAACGGCACCTGGCGCACACCGCCGACCAGCAATGGCAGCGGCAGGAGCTCACCGCGCTCCAGGGCCGGCTCGATCAGGGTCTTCGGTACCCAGGCGAATCCCAGGCCACGCTTGAGCATGTCAACCGAAGTGGCCAGGTGGCTGACCGTCCAGCGCTGCTCGGCCTTCAGCCAGCCCGCATTCATCGCCTCCCGCTGCGCCGAGTCGCGCACCACCAGCTGGCGATGTTGCTCCAGATCACGCAGGTCGAGCGGCCGGCCTAGCTGATGCAGGGCGTGGTCGGGATGGGCCACGGCGAGGAAGGTCACCGTGGCCAGGGGCTCGCCGAGAAATCCCTGCGCCGCCAGCCCCGAGGCGACCAAATCGGCCCGGCCGTCGTAAAGCATCTCGACCCCGCCGTTAAGCACCGTCTCGTGCAGCTGTATGCGCACATGTGGGAAGGCCGCCGAGAAACGCTCCAGCGCCTGGGCCAGCACGTCCGGCGGAAATATCTGGTCGATGGCCAACACCACCTCCGCCTCCAGCCCCTCGGCGAGGCTGTCGGCCACGTCCTCGAGGGCCTCGGCGCTTTCGATCAGTTGGCGGGCCCGTCGCAGCAGCATCTCGCCGGCCTCGGTGAGCCGCACATTGCGCCCCACCGGTTCCAGCACCTTGACACCCAGTTGCTCCTCGAGCTTGTGCACGGCGTGGTTGAGCGTCGAGGGGCTCTTGTGCACGACGAGCGAAGCACGGGCAAAGCCACCGTGATCGACGACCGCCGCCAGCATCCGCCACTGGGAAAGCGTCACTCGGGACATTTCGATTTCCTCGAACCTTTTGAGCAAAACTATGCGCTATCGTTGCGCCGTATTCATGATCAACAATTCATGCCATCGACACCAGACGCTTTGGCGGAGGATTTCTCATGAGCGCTACCCACGATACACAAGGCAGCGACCGTCGCATCGAACGCCGGCTCGCCGCTCAGCCCAGCCAAGACGGTGATGGCGTCAAGATCAAGCGCCTGCACGACTTTGGCGGCGGCCTCGACCCTTTCTTGATGCTCGATGAACTGGGCTCGGATCGCCCCGACGATTACATCGGCGGCTTTCCCCCGCACCCGCACCGAGGCATCCAGACCCTTACCTACGTGATTCACGGTGGCCTGACCCATGAAGACCACCTGGGCCACTCGAGCACCATCGAGGCTGGCGACGCTCAGTGGATGCACACCGGGCGCGGCATTATCCACTCGGAAATGCCGCTGACTGACCATCAGGGTTTGCATGCGTTCCAGCTGTGGCTGAGCCTAGCGAGTCGCGACAAGCTGAGCCCTGCCACCTATCGCGATGTGAAGGCCGCAGAGATGCCACACCTGACACAGGATGGCGCACGCCTCACCGCGCTGGGCGGGCACTGGCAGACCAGCAACGGCGAAGCCATTGACGGCCCACTGGAAGCACTCGCCGGTCAGGGCGCCGTGGCGCACCTGCACCTTGATGAGGGCGCATCGCTTGCGCTCGAGGCCGATGCCCCCACCCTGCTGGCCTATGTGTTCGATGGCACAGTAGCCATTGCCGGCGAGAGCGTCTCCGCCGGTGAGCTGGTGCGCCTGAGCAAGGGCGACAGCCTGTCACTTTCGAGCCCCAACGGCGCTCAGGCCCTACTGCTGGCGGGTACGCCACATCGTGAACCGATCGCCCATTACGGGCCATTCGTGATGAACTCAGAGGCGGAATTACAGCAGGCACTGCGCGACTACCGTGATGGCACCCTGACCGGCTGATTCCCGGCACGGCCCCGCCTCAAGAAAATGCCAGGACATTAATCAAGGTTTCTCGATGAAACAGTGTTAATTTTCTGGCATTCCATCCAATTAGTGACGACACTTCCCAAACCCTGGGCGAATGGGTGTGAATTACCGCTTACTGTATGTGCGTACAGACTAGGCAGCTAATACGCCATGGGGTAAGGTTCTGATGCCTTTTTATATCCATTTGATCCTTACTGGCCTTTACTCATTATGTTGCGAATCCTTCATTCGCTACCGCGCACGCACAAGTTTCTTTTGTTACCCGTTGCCACCATGGTGGCCGTGCTAGGCGCGCAGCAACTCTATTCCACCGTGTCGGCCTCGGATGATGAGACCGACAACACCGAATTCACCGTCGTCGAGATGCCCATCGGCAACTCTGACGCGACGCAAGTCGTCGAAACGGCTTCCACGCCCGGACAAGAACGCCCTTCGCTGCGCAGTGACAATGAGGGCTATATCCCCCTCAACACCCTCAAGGCGCAGGAAATCGTCGATATCAATTTCCTGGCCAAGGCGCATGCCGGCACCCTGGATGGTTCTGACGCACGCGACCTGACGTCATTCGACGCCTCCCCCCAGGTCATCGAGCAAGGCGATAGCACCACCGTCGATGATACCGCTGGGCTCGTCGCCGGCGAGCCGCCGACACTGGATGCCGGCGTCCTGCAATTGGCCAGTCACCTGACCGAAATCAACGTGGACGGTGGCGCCGAAGGTGGCACTTCCTACGATGACTTCTCCGCCGACCCGCTATGGCTGATTGACGATGACCCGTCGCTTGAAGCGGAGATCGTTGCCCACCAGAACTTCGTTCCCCAGTGGGAAACCTATACCGTGCAGCCCGGCGACACCTTCGCCGTGCTCGCCGAGCGCACCCTGGGTCTCGGCTATAGCGAAGTCATGCAGCTTCTCGATTCCATGCCGGACAAGAACGTCTTGACCCGCTGGCGAGTGGGTCAGAACTTCGACTACAAGGTCGATGAAGACGGCCAACTGATGGCCCTGCGCATCATGAAGAATGCCCGCACTGGCTATCTGATCGAACGGGCAGAAGACGAGCAGCAAGCCTTCGAGATCGCCGATATCGAGAAAGCCGGCGAGGCGACCCAGCGGCTGTTCTCGGGCACCGTCAGCGGCAGCTTCGGGCAGTCGGCCCAGGCGACCGGTCTTAACTCGGCCGAGGTGGCCGAGCTGACCAACGTGCTATCCAAAAAGCTCGACTTCCGTCGCGACACCCGCCGTGGCGATGCCTTCCAGGTCCTGGTCGAGTCCGACATCATCGACGGCAAAAGCCTCGACTCGCGCATTCTCGCCGTGCGCTACCAAGGCGCGCGGATGGACTTGACGGTGGTGCGCAATAGCGACGATAACCGCTTCTACACCCCGGATGGCCATAGCCTCGACCCTGCCTTCAACCGCTACCCTTTCGACGGTCATTACCGGATCAGCTCGTCGTTCAACCTGCGCCGCAAGCACCCGATCACCGGGCGCATCAGCCCGCACTACGGCACCGACTTTGCCATGCCGTCGGGCTCCACCGTGCGAGCGCCAGCCGATGGCCGTGTGGTCAAATCCGCTTACCATCGCTTGGCAGGCAACTACCTGGTGGTTCGCCACGACAACGGTTACAAGACACGCTACCTGCACCTGTCGAAGCGCCTGGTTAGCGAAGGCGAGCGCGTCACCATGGGAGAGCGCATCGCCCTTTCCGGCAACACCGGTCGCAGCACGGGCGCCCACCTGCACTACGAGGTGATCGCCAACGGCAACCGGGTCGATGCCATGCGCGTCGACCTGCCGGAAAACCAGAGCCTCTCCGGTCCCGCTCTGGCCGCTTTCAAGCGCGAAGCAGAACCGATGCTGGCCCGCCTGGAAAACGATGGCAGCACCTCCGCCATCGCACAGGCAAGCACCCGGCAGAGCGGCGACGACAGCTGACTTAGCTCGCCGTCATCAGCCGCGAACCAAAAACCCCGCCATAGCGTCGCTATGGCGGGGTTTTTGTTACCTCTCTGCTTCCTGACGGTGAGTCACTGTCATCTCGCGGTGCAATCTGCACCATCAGCGCTCATTCAATGCCCACCACCGCTGACCGTAAAAAACATAAGACAATGAAAATAATATAAAAATATTAAAATGGCGGAATTTTTGCCTAGTCAATATCAATCAGTACTAGGCGTAGACCAGGCTCCATAGGGGTACGAGTGCGTCGGACTCAACCTTCAACGGCGAAGGCCCAAGATCGTGTGTTCGAACGTCATTCGGCAAGGTATGTCTCTATGGAAATCCGAAACAAAGCCAACAAGATTCGCCTATTGAACTGGAAAACGCCGCAGATGCGGGCCTTCCATTTCTCCTGGTTTGCCTTCCACATCTGCTTCTTCGGCTGGTTTGGCATCGCCCCTCTGATGGCAGTGGTACGTGACGACCTGGGCCTGACCAAGACCCAGATCGGCAATACCATCATCGCCTCGGTGGCCATTACCGTGATCGTGCGCCTGGCGATTGGGGTCCTCTGCGACAAGATCGGTCCACGCCGCGCCTATACTTGGCTACTGTGCCTGGGCTCGCTACCGGTCATGTGCATCGGCCTAGCCGACAGCTTCGAGTCCTTCTTCCTCGCACGCCTGGCCATCGGCGCCATCGGCGCCTCCTTCGTGATCACCCAGTACCATACGTCGATCATGTTCGCCCCCAACGTAGTGGGTACCGCCAACGCCACCTCGGCCGGCTGGGGCAACCTGGGCGGCGGTACGACCCAGATCGTGATGCCGCTGATCTTCTCAGGCATCCTGATGCTTGGGGTCAACGAGGCACTTGGCTGGCGCCTGGCCATGGTCGTGCCGGGCGTGGTGCTATTCTTCACCGGCATCGCCTACTACTTCTTCACCCAGGACGCGCCGGACGGCAACTTCGAGGACCTGCGAGCCCGGGGCGAACTGCCGCCCGCCAGCGGCGAAAATGGCATGGGCGCGAGCTTTGCAACCGCCGCCAAGGACATCCGCGTTTGGGCTCTTTTCGTGGTCTATGCCGCCTGTTTCGGCGTCGAGCTAACCATCAACAACATCGCCGCCATCTATTTCTTCGATAACTTCGAGCTGACGCTGGCAAGCGCCGGCCTGATCGCCGGCCTGTTCGGGCTGATGAACCTCTTCGCCCGCACCCTGGGCGGCGTCTTCTCCGACCTCTTCGCGCGCAATGCCGGGCTCAAGGGTCGAGTGCGCTGGCTGTTCATTGCCATGCTATGCGAAGGGGTGGCGCTGATGTTCTTCTCGCAGATGCACATCCTGGCGCTCGCCATCGGCATCATGCTGGTATTCAGCCTGTTCGTGCAGATGGCCGAGGGCGCTACCTTCGGTGTCGTGCCCTTTATCAACCAGAAGGCACTGGGCGCCGTCGCCGGTATTGTCGGCGCCGGTGGCAACGCCGGGGCCGTCGCCGCAGGCTTTCTGTTCCGCACCGAGGCACTCACCTATCAGGAAGGCCTCTTCTATCTCGGCATCGCCGTGATCATTGCCTCACTCTGTGCCCTGGTGGTCCGCTTCTCTGCCGACGTTGAGAGCGAGGTCAATTCCGCCTATCAAGATGCCGCCGGCGAACATCCCACTGCAGCCATCTCTCTGCGCTAGCCTAGCTATGCCTCGTAGCGAAAATGTCGCCGCCACCATAACGGGTGGCGGTGGCATTTTTCGTTAGCAGCAAAACCATTGCACACACTGGCAGCCTTCGCCATGCTGGAGGTATATGGGTTTCGAGTAGAGGAAGTTCGTATGAATGATCGCGTCCTGCTGATTACCGGCGCTTCCAGTGGTATTGGCGCCGCCACTGCCCGCGCCGCTTCCCGTGATGGCTTCCGACTGGTGCTGGCCGCCCGCAGTGTCAGCAAGCTCGAAGCGCTGGCCCAAGAGCTGGGTCCTGAAAATGTGCTGACCGTCAGTTGCGACGTCACCTCGATGGACGATCAGCAAAGTATGGTCGAGGAAGCACTTGAGCGTTTCGGGCGTATCGATGCGGTATTCGCCAATGCCGGGCGCGGTGGCTCACCGGGCGGCTTCTCGGGCGCCGATCATGAAGCCTGGAGGGATATGATCCTGACCAATATTTACGGCGTGGGCCTGACGCTACAGGCCTGCTTGCCGGCGCTTCAGAAGACCCGCGGCCATGTGCTGCTAACCGGCTCGGCGGCAGGGCGCGCGACCATTCCCGGTTCGATGTACGGCGCCACCAAATGGGCGGTAACCGGCATCGGCTATAACGTGCGCGAAGAGCTGCGTGGCAGCGGCATCCGCGTGACGCTGATCGAGCCCGGCATGGTCGACACGCCCTTCTTCGATGAGCCGCCCTCGCAAGCGCTGGAAGACAAGGACATCGCCAACGCGGTGCTCTATGCCATCAATCAACCGCCCCACGTCGACGTCAACGAGATACTGGTGCGCCCCACCCCGCCAGTCGAGCGCTAGCCCCGCTCTTCTTAATCTGGACTAGCCGACTCAAGGCTTAAAACCCGCCGCTCATTCCATGACGCCGAAACCAGCCTGAGCCTTAGCTCAGAATCATCAGCACGCAGGCGGCGGTCAACAGCCCCATCACCGCATTGAAGACCCGCCAGTGGCGACGCGTCTTCATCATCTTGCCGACGGCCACGCCGAAGCCTGCCCACAGCGCGATCGACGGCAGGTTGGTCATGCCCATGACCAGAATTACCGCCACCGCAGAGGCCAGAAAGGCATCGCCGGACAAGGTGAAAGACGCGATTCCCGAGATCGCCATCACCCAGGCCTTGGGATTGGCAAACTGGAAGGCGGCGGCCTGCCAGAAGGTCAGTGGTCGCGCATCGTCGTCCGGCTCGCGCTGATCCGGCGGCGGCGCGGTGGCGATCTTGTAGGCCAACCACAGCAGATAGGCGCTACCGGCGACCTTGAGGCCCTGCTGCAACGGCGGCCACCGCTCGAAAAGGGCTCCCAATCCCAGCGCCACCGCCCCCATCAACACCATGACCCCAATCGAGATACCCAACATATGCGGCAGGGTCCGCAGGAAGCCGTAGTTGGCGCCCGAAGCGGTCAGCATCATGTTGTTGGGGCCCGGCGTGGCCGACATGCTGATGGAAAACAGCATCATCGGGCCGATCAGCGCGAGCAGTTCGGGCAGCGGGGCGGACATGGCAGGCTCCTTTAAGTCGTGGGATTGGCATCGGGAGTTGGCGGAATCGCTTTTATTGTAGGGGTACAATTTATCTAAACCGCCTGACAAATACGGCAATTGTGCGCACAATTTCAGTATGCGCCGCCGTCAGCGCCGATCAAGCAATGCTTTGTCACCCTGACATTGCCCGATTCTTGCCCGGCGGCCACCCGACTCGCCCCTTCATCTGCCTGCTGGAACATCGCCACATGACTATTCAGACCAAGGCCCGCGCCCGCTGTCACTGGCTGCCCGACCTCGATGCTGCCGCTGCTCCGCTCTACCAGGCACTGGTCGAGCGGCTGGCCGCCGACATCGCCGCCGGCACCCTCGCCCCCGGCGAGCGCTTACCACCACAGCGCCTGCTGGCGGACGCCCTCAAGGTGACCGTCGGCACCATTACCCGCGCCTACCGAGAGGCCGAGCGCCGCGGCCTGGTCGAAGCCAAGGTCGGCAGCGGCACCCGGGTACGCAGCCTGGCGTCGGATGCGCCGAGCTTTCACCACTTGTCCCAAGCCACCGACGGCAGCGTCGACCTATCGCTGAGTGTGCCGATTCCTCATCCCATGCGCGCTCAGCAGCTCGCCGCAGTGATGGAGCGCCTGGCTCATCGCCCAGGCGCCATTGATGCCGCCCTTGCTTACCACCCTGAACAGGGCAGTCAGACGAGCCGCGAAAGACTAGCCGACTGGCTGACGGAACAGGGCCTCCCCATGGCTGCCGACGAGCTGATCCTGACCAGTGGCGGCCAGCATGCGGACTATCTGGCCCTACAGGCGCTAGTGCAGCCCGGCGAGGCCGTAGCCTCGGCGGCGATGACCTACCCGGGCATGATCGCCGCCGCCCGCCAGCTCGGTCTCAAGCACCTGGCGGTGCCGATGGACGACCAAGGCATCCTCCCCCAGGCACTCGAACGGCTCTGCCTGCAGCAGAAGATTCGCCTGCTGTACCTGATGCCCGAGCACAACAACCCCACCGGCGCCCGAATGGGGCAGGCGCGCCGAGAGGCGATCGTCGAGATCGCCCGGCGCCACGACCTGCTGTTAGTGGAAGATGGCGTACAGTTCGTGACCGCCGAGCGGCGCGGCGTCCCCCTCTACCGGCTGGCGCCGGAGCGCTCGCTGTATATCTTCAGCGTCTCCAAGCTGCTCGCCGGCGGCCTGCGGATGGGCGCCATACATGCCCCGGCCAACCTGATGTCACGCCTCGCTGCGGCCTTGCGCGCCCAGTACTGGGCCACGCCCGAGCTGATGGCCAGCGCCGCCGTCGAATGGCTGACCAGCCCCGAGGCGAAAACGCTGATTGATTGGCAATGGCAGGAGGTGGCCGAACGCCAGCAGCTGCTTGCCGAGCGCCTCAAGGGCCATGAAATAAGCGCCCACCCCTGCAGCTTTTATGCCTGGTTGACGCTGCCGGAGCCCTGGCGGGCCGTGGACTTCGTGGCCCGGGCCGCGGAACGCGGCGTAACGGTGATCGGCGCAGACCCCTTCTGCGTGGGCAGCCAGCCGGCGCCTCAGGCGGTGCGCATCTGCGTGACGCCGCCCGCCGAGCGCGCCCAGCTAGATGAGGGCCTAACGAGGCTGGCCGCATTGCTCGACGAGGAACCCCGGCGGGACTCGCCGCTGGTGTGAGCGGTCAAGGCCGGCTCAGTTGCTCATCAGCCATTACAGTGGAAGGCCGGACGTCGACGGATTCTGCCGCAGGAGGGTGTTCTGATCGATCATGTATTCCGTCGATATCTGATAGGCGGCGGCGCCGAGAGCACGGGCGATGCCGCCGAAGTGCCCCGGCTTGATATCGGGCCGAGTTATGCCCTGCATATCCAGCCGATCGAGCTGGCGTTCCACCTCATCGACGAGGCGCTTGCGAACCGCGGGCGGAAAGGCGCCGTCGATCACCACGGCCTGAAAGTCGATGACCGCCAGAGAAGAGATAATCGCATGGGCCAGACTCCGCCCCGCCCGCCTGATCCATGGCTGTAGACAGGATTCCACGGCGTCCCAATCATCGGCCTCGGGCGGAATGTCACGGGCCGGATCGCCGCCCTGGTCCACGATCATGCGCTCGAGGACGACCAGGGACGCATGATCGACCAGACGATCGCCTCCGGGTTCGTCGGGCACCCGCAGTGGACCAAAGCCGCCTGAATTACCGCTGCGCCCGGGGAAGACGCTGCCGTTCAGGACCACTCCCCCGCCGATAAAGGAACCCACGAAGAAGTAGACGAAATCCTGGGCCGTTTCGGGAGGCCCAAACACCAGTTCGGCCCGGCAGGCCGCGTTACCGTCGTTTTCCACGGTGATGGGCCAGGGGACAACATCCTTGAACTCCGCCACCGGATCGAAACGCCGCCAGGCGTCCATCTCCTGCTGAGGGGCGCCGAATTCAGCGACCCAGCTCCATAGTTCGAAAGGCATGGCGATATTCATCGCGGCGATGTCGTGCTGCGCTATGCCGGCAGAGCTCACTAGCGTGGCCAAGTGTTGGCTCAAGAAGCGTTTCGTCGCGGCTGGTGTGGGATACGCATGGGCCTCGCTGCGGTGGGCGAGCACCTCGCCCACGAAGTTGACGACGACCAGTTCGAAGGTGCGTCGCCCGATCTTGAGTCCCACGTAATGGCGTGCCTCGGGATTCAGCATCATGGGAACCGAGGGCTGCCCGATGCGCCCGCGAATCGGTGAGCAGCGCAGCAGCAGTCCATCCGCCTCCAACGCACGAAAGATGACCGAGACGGCATTCGCTGACAGGCCCGTCATCCGGGTCGCATCGGCCTTGGTGAGCTTTCCGTGACTGCGCACCAGGTGCAGCACCAAGCGTTCGTTGACCCCTCTCACCGTCGTCAGGTTCGAGCCTTTCAGCGGGTGCGTGCTCGCTTGGGCATCGGGCTGGTCGCCCTCTTTATTTTTCATACTGCCCCTCTAGGTTCAGAAAACAACGGCAACGCCCGAGACGATAGCAAAGCCGTCGCCCCTCTTGCCGCCATCACGCTCTACAAGCCACGGCCGGGTCCTTGTACTTTGGTCCCAAAAGCCGCCGCTTCGGTTGACTGCCCCTGCGCGCAGCACCTATACCGATACCACACCGTCCGAGGTGTAAGGCAAAAGACAGGTCAGAGGATAACGCACGAGAGCCCGGCATCGAGAGCTAAGTAACGAGAGCTAAGTAAAGAGAGCTGTGCAGAGGCCTGTCGCACCAGGTTCCTGACCTGGATACCACACCAATTGTCGTCCCGAATACTAATTACTTCAAAATGAAGTAATAAAAAGACTCAACGACATTCCTCGACTCGAAACGGAAGGACAGCAATGCCAATAACAATGCCAACAACCAAGACCCGCATGGCCGCCCTGGTGGCCGCCACGGCACTTGCCAGCATGAGCGTGGCGGGCACCGCCATGGCCGACGATGACACCACCAGCGCCTGCTTGATCACCAAGACCGAAACCAACCCCTTCTTCGTCAAGATGCGCGAAGGCGCCAGCGCCAAGGCTGAAGAGCTGGGAATGGAGCTCAAGTCCTTTGCCGGCAGAATCGACGGCGATCACAAGACGCAGGTGCAGGCGATCGAGACCTGCATCGCCGACGGCGCAGACGGCATCCTGCTAACGGCCTCAGATACCTCAGCCATCGTGTCAGCGGTGCAACAGGCCCGTGACGCCGGCATCCTCGTCATCGCCTTGGATACCCCTCTCGACCCGATAGACGCCGCCGACGCTACCTTTGCGACCGACAACTTCAAGGCCGGTGAGCTGATCGGCACCTGGGCGGCCAGCCGGCTCGGCGACGACGCCGACGATGCCCGCATCGGCCTGCTCAACGTGAACGTCAGCCAACCCGCGGTCGGCGTGCTGCGCAACCAGGGCTTCCTGCAGGGCTTCGGCATCGACCTCGGCGATCCCAAAAAGTGGGGGGACGAGACGGACCCGCGGATCGTCGGCCAGGACACCTCGGATGGCAACGAGGAAGGCGGGCGTGAAGGCATGGAGAACCTGCTGGTCGAAGACCCGATGATCGACGTGGTCTACACGATCAACGAACCGGCCGCCGCCGGGGCCTACCAGGCGCTGAAGGCCATGGGGCGCGAGAACGAAGTCATGATCGTGTCGGTCGATGGCAGTTGCTCCGGCGTCGCCAACGTCAGAGACGGCGTGATCGGCGCCACCGCCCAACAGTACCCCTTGCGCATGGCATCACTGGGTATCGAAGCCATCAAGACCTGGGCCGACGAGGGCATCAAGCCGGAGCCGACACCGGGCAAGGATTTCTTCGATACCGGCGTTTCGCTGGTCACCGACCAGCCCGTCGACGACGTGGATTCCATTTCGTCTGCCGAAGGCATGGAACGTTGCTGGGGCTGATGACCCACCAATGAACCACGGGAGGCGCACCACGCCTCCCCTTCACCCAGCGATCGTCATATCAATTCCACGAGGACGTCATGGCCAAACCTGAAGTGACGCGACAAGAAAGCAACGCCGCTCGCATTGATGCCAGCGAAGCCGTTGCCGAGTTCCAGCCCCATCGCACCGGCCTTGCCTACCGTCTGCAGCACGCGCTGCACATGAATCCGGCGCTCGTGCCCATGATCGTGCTGCTGCTCTCGATCCTGCTCTTTGGCGCCTTGCTGGGCTCCAAGTTCTTCTCGCCCTTCGCGCTGACCTTGATCCTGCAGCAGGTACAGATCGTCGGCATCGTCGCGGCCGCCCAGAGCCTGATCATTCTCACCGCCGGCATCGACCTGTCGGTGGGGGCGATCATGGTGATTTCGTCTGTCGTCATGGGGCAGTTCACCTTTCGTTATGGGATCCCGGCTCCGGTCAGCATTCTTGCCGGCCTGATGTGCGGCATGTTCTGCGGCTGGGTCAGCGGCATGCTGGTATCCAAGGTCAAGCTTCCACCCTTCATCGTGACGCTGGGCATGTGGCAGATCGTGCTGGCCGCGAACTTCCTCTATTCCGCCAATGAAACGATTCGCGCCCAGGATATCGAGACCCATGCGCCGCTGCTGCAGCTGTTCGGCGAGAAATTCAACATCGGCGGCGCGGTCTTCACCGTCGGGGTCGTCTTCATGGTGGCGCTGGTGCTGGTGCTCACTTACGCCCTGCGCCATACCGCCTGGGGGCGGCATGTCTATGCCGTGGGTGACGACAAGGAGGCCGCCGCACTTTCCGGCGTGAAGACGGACCGGGTGATCATCTCGGTCTATATGCTCTCCGGATTGATCTGCGCCTTCGCCGGCTGGGCACTGATCGGACGTATCGGCTCGGTCTCACCGACCGCCGGGCAGCTCACCAACATCGAATCCATCACCGCCGTGGTCATCGGGGGCATCTCGCTGTTCGGCGGTCGCGGGTCGATCCTCGGCAGCCTGTTCGGCGCCCTCATCGTCGGCGTCTTCACCCTCGGTCTACGACTGCTCGGCGCCGATGCCCAGTGGACCTACCTGCTCATCGGCGTGCTCATCATCGGCGCGGTCGCCGTGGACCAATGGATCAGAAAGGTGTCCGTCTAATGCAAGCACAAGCTCCCATTCTGCAAGCCAAGAATCTCGTCAAGCGCTACGGCCGCGTCACCGCCATCGACCACTGCGACTTCGAGCTCTATCCGGGCGAGATCCTGGCAGTGATCGGCGACAACGGCGCCGGCAAGTCGTCCCTGATAAAGGCGCTCTCCGGCGCTATCACGCCCGACGAGGGCGAGGTCTACCTCGACGACCAGCGCGTCAAGTTCTCCTCCCCGCTGGATGCCCGCGAACAGGGCATCGAAACGGTCTATCAGCAACTGGCGATGTCGCCCGCCCTGTCGATCGCCGACAACATGTTCATGGGCCGCGAGATCAGAAAGCCGGGCATCATGGGCAAGTGGTTTCGGCAACTGGATCGACCGGCCATGGAGCGGCTCGCCCGCGAGAAGCTCAGCGAGCTGGGGCTGATGACGATCCAGAACATCCGCCAGGCCATCGAGACGCTCTCCGGCGGCCAACGGCAAGGGGTGGCCGTAGCGCGTGCCGCCGCCTTCGGCTCCAAGGTCATCATTCTCGACGAACCCACGGCGGCCCTCGGCGTGAAGGAAAGCCGTCGCGTGCTGGACCTCATTCTGGAAGTGCGCTCGCGGGGCATCCCGATCGTTCTCATCAGCCATAACATGCCCCACGTCTTCGAAGTCGCCGATCGCATTCATATCCACCGGCTGGGCAAGCGGCTCTGCGTGATTCGCCCCGAGGATTGCACCATGAACGATGCCGTCGCCCTGATGACTGGCGCGAAGGACCCTTCTCAACTGGCCGAGGCGAGCTGATCGATGGCACCCGCACCTACCGATAGCGACGCCGTACTGGCATTGATCGAGCGGGCATTGATCGAACGGACGCAGCCTTCCGGCAAGCGCCTGCTCATCGCCATCGCCGGGCCGCCCGGCTCGGGCAAGTCAACCCTTGCCAGCGAGGTCGTCGAACGGCTGAACGCCGAGTCAGGCGGCGAACCCCGAGCGGCGCTGCTGCCCATGGACGGTTTCCATCTCGACAACGAGATCCTGAAGGCGCGTGGCCTGCTGGCACGCAAGGGGGCGCCGGAAACCTTCGATGCGCATGGCTTGGTGGAGTTGGTCCGCCGCCTCAGGGCAGCCGAGGCCGATACGCCCTATCCGCTCTTCGATAGAGCCCTCGACTGCGCCCTGCCGGACGCGGGGCTTCTCAAGGCGACGACCCCCATCGTGGTGATCGAGGGCAACTATTTGCTGCTCGATACGCCGCCATGGCAGGCGCTGGCCGAGTGGTTCGATGCCTCGGTGTTTCTGGCCCCGCCGATCGAGGCCCTTGAGGAGCGCCTCGTGCAACGTTGGCTGAGCTTTGGCTTCTCCCCTGCAGCCGCCACCGCCAAGGCGCAAGACAACGATCTGAAAAACGCCGCCACCGTGCTCGGCAACAGTCGCAGCGCTGACCTTCACCTGACACAGCAGGACAGCGCCCCGTGACGGACTGCACGGCCAGACCGCAGCCCCTGATCGACAACGTCTTATGCTGGAGGAAATCTCATGCCTAACCTGCTCGAAGATCTGAAACAACACAGCACCGTGGTCGCCGATACCGGTGATCTCGACGCTATCCGCCGCTTCGCACCCCAGGATGCCACCACCAATCCCTCGCTGATTCTCAAGGCGGTGAAGTCCGGTCAGTACGATGCGCTGCTCGACGACATCCTGCATGCCGCCGGCAGCCACAATGGCACCCGTAATGAGGCGGTAGACGAGGCCTGCGACCGGCTGATCGTCGCGATGGGGACCCTGATTCTCGACCACGTGCCCGGCCGGGTCTCGACCGAGGTCAATGCCCGGCTGTCCTTCGATACCGAGGGCAGCATCGCCAAGGCCCGGCGACTGGTGGCCCTGTATGAAGAGGCCGGCATCGGGCGTGAGCGCATCCTGATCAAGCTGGCTTCCACCTGGGAGGGGATCCGCGCCGCCGAGGTACTGGAGCGCGAAGGCATCCCCTGCAACCTGACGTTGATCTTCAACTTCGCCCAGGCCCGCGCCTGCGCCGAAGCCGGCGTCTTCTTGATCTCGCCATTCGTTGGGCGGATTCTGGACTGGTATCGCAAGGCCAACCCGGACACCGCCTATGCGCCCGAAGAGGAACCCGGCGTGCAGTCGGTACGGGCCATCTATGACTACTTCCGCCGGCTCGAATATCCAACCGTGGTGATGGGCGCCAGCTTTCGCAACAGCGGCGAGATACTGGCACTGGCCGGCTGCGACCGCCTGACCATCAGCCCCGCGCTGCTCGAGGAACTGGCCGAGCGCGAGGGCAGCGTCACGCCGGAATTGAGCGACACTGGCGAACGCGACAGCCGCCCGTCGCCTCTGAGCGAAGCGGCCTTCCGCTGGGAGCTCAACGAGGATGCCATGGCGACCGAAAAGCTGGCCGAGGGCATCCGCGGCTTCGAGGCCGATCAGGTGAAGCTCGAGTCGCTGTTGCACGACCGCCTCGCCAACCGACAGGCATAGTAGCGATCAGCGGCATGTCTTGGTGGACCGTGATCGCTCAGCAACTCAGTCAGCCCCGGTGAGATTGGCGGCAAGTGCTCGATAGGCGCCGGCTGATACACTGGGGCCATTGCCGCCAAGGACGCTTATCTTGTCACCACCGCCCTCCTCCACGCCGGCTCGCCTCTCGAGCTTCATCGGCGTGTTTCGCTACAGCCGTCGCGCCCTGTCACTGGTATGGGAGACCTCCAGAGGCCTAACGCTGGGGCTGGCACTTTGCACCCTGGTCGCCGGCGTACTGCCGGCGGTCGCGGCCTATGTCGGGCAGTTGATCGTCGATGCGGTCGTGGCCGCCATGGACGGCTACAAGGCGGCAGACCAGCCGGTACTGCTCGACAGCGCCCTGCCGGTGCTTAAATACGTGGCGCTCGAGGGGCTGATCATTGCCCTGATCGACCTGGCCCAGCGCGGGCTCTCGGCCCAGCAGTCGCTTTTGCGCGCGCTGCTTGGCCAGAAGGTCAACGTGATGATTCTGGAGAAGGCCGGCACCCTCTCGCTTGCCCAGTTCGAGGACTCGGAGTTCTACGACAAGCTGACCAGGGCCCGCCGCGAGGCCTCGACCCGACCACTGGCGCTGGTCAACAAGACCTTCGGGCTCTTGCAGAACGGCATCTCGCTTGCCAGTTTCGCAGTACTGCTGGTGCAGTTTTCCCCCTGGGCGATCGCCATCCTGATAGTCGGCGCCCTGCCGGTGTTCATCTCCGAGGCGAAATTCTCCGGCGATGCCTTCCGGCTGTTTCGCTGGCGCTCGCCGCAGACACGCATGCAGATGTACCTGGAGACCGTGCTGGCCCGGGAAGACAGCATCAAGGAGGTCAAGCTCTTCGGTCTCGAACCCTTGTTCCTGAAGCGCTATCGGGACATCTTCAAGGGCCTTTACGCCGAGGATCGGCGCCTGACGATTCGCCGCGACACCTGGGGCTTCTTGCTCGGCCTGCTGGGCACCCTGACCTTCTACGGCGCCTATGCCTGGGTGGTGATCGATACCGTGATCGGACGGCTGACCCTTGGCCAGATGACCATGTATCTGATGGTCTTCAAGCAGGGCCAGTCGGCGCTCTCGGCGAGCCTCACCGCCGTCAGCGGCATGTACGAGGATAACCTCTACCTCTCGAATCTCTATGAATACCTGGAGCAGCCGGTGGAGAAAGACGCCGGCACCCTTACCCAAGGCGAGCATCCCGGCGACGGTATCCGCTTCGAGCAGGTCAGCTTCACCTACCCCGGCGCCGAAACGCCGGTGCTCGCCGATATCAGCCTTCACCTTCGCCCGGGCCAAAGCCTGGCGCTGGTCGGTGAAAATGGCTCCGGCAAGACCACCCTGATCAAGCTGCTGACGCGGTTATACCCACCCAGCGAAGGCCGCATTCTGCTCGACGGCAGTCCGCTTCAGGACTGGGACGTTCAGGCCCTGCGCCGACGCATCGGCGTGATCTTCCAGGACTTCGTGCGCTATCAGCTACAGGTGGGCGAAAACCTCGGCGTCGGCAACGTCGATGCCTTCTCCGACGAAGCCCGCTGGCGCTATGCCGCCGAACACGGACTTGCCGACGACTTCATCGCCCAGATGCCGGCGGGCTATGAAACCCAGCTCGGGCGCTGGTTCAAGGGCGGCCAGGAACTCTCCGGCGGGCAGTGGCAGAAGGTGGCCTTGTCGCGGGCCTACATGCGCGAAGACGCCGATATCCTGGTGCTCGACGAACCCACGGCGGCCATGGACGCCGCCGCTGAGGCCCGGGTCTATGCCCGCTTCCGCGAACACCGTAAGGACAAGATGACCATTCTGATCTCGCACCGCTTTTCGACCGTACGCGCCGCCGACCAGATACTGGTCATCGACCGGGGACGGATCATCGAGCGTGGCGACCACGAGCGCCTGCTGGCCGAGAACGGCCGCTATGCCAAGCTGTTCCGCCTGCAGGCCGAGGGGTATCGGTGATCGCACTGCAAGGAATCTATAAAAAACATCACTTCATCATGATGTTATCCGGCCAGTTTCTTTATCATGCGTCTCCAGTCGATGCCTAACACCGAAAAGGAGGCGGCCTGATGCCGACCCAAGACCCTATCTCCGCCGGACTCGCCCGCGCGCCCTACCTAATCGTCGACGGGGCCCTGGCCACGGAGCTTCAAACCCGCGGACATGACCTTAGCGGCGACCTCTGGTCGGCTCGCCTGCTGCGCGATGACCCGGCGGCCATTCGCGACGTGCACGCGGCGTACTTTTCGGCGGGCGCGGATATCGCCATCACCGCCAGCTATCAGGCCACTGTCGAAGGCTTCATGCGCCTGGGGCTCGATGCGGCCAGCGCCGAAGCGCTGATTCAGCGTTCGGTGACGCTAGCCCAAGAAGCCCGCGATGCCCACTGGGCCACACACACAAGCGATGAGCGGCCCTATCCGCTGGTGGCCGCCTCGGTAGGGCCCTATGGCGCTTATCTGGCCGATGGCAGCGAATATCGCGGCGACTATGGCCTTGATCGGGCGGCACTCGCCGACTTCCATCGTCCGCGCCTCGCCACCCTGCTCGAAACGCAACCGGACCTGCTGGCCATCGAGACCCTGCCGAGCCTAGATGAGGCGCTCGCGCTTGCCGAGCTGGTCGCAGAACGCCCCGGCACACAGGCCTGGATCACTTTTTCCGCCCGCGACGGCCAGCACATCAGCGATGGCACCCCGATTGCTGAGTGCGCACGCGCGCTGCGTGACCACCCCGGCATCTGCGCCATCGGCATCAACTGCACGTCACTCGAGCATATCGAGTCGCTAATCGGCGAGATCCGCGCCCAGTGCAATCTGCCGATCATCGTCTACCCCAATTCCGGCGAGCACTACGATGCCGAAACCAAGCGCTGGCTGGCCGGCTGTGCAAGCGCTCAGGCACCCTCGAACCTGGCTGAAGGCGCCCCGCGCTGGCTGGCCGCCGGTGCCACAGTGATCGGTGGCTGCTGCCGCACCGGCCCAGACGACATCGCGACACTCGCCCAGCATCGCCGCGATGGGAAATAGCCAAGGCAGCTAAGAAGAGGGGTATCAAACCAAAGCGGCTGACGACACACTGTCGACAGCCGCTGTGGACGAAACAAACGCTGCCCCGTATAAGCAGGGCGAGAGGCTACACTAGCGTCAACTCGTTCTCTGCGTTAACGCCCAACACACCAGCGCCAGACTCAAGCGTTTCCAGCGGAAGTAGTGAATCACCCTCTAGAACGTCTCCCTCATCGGTCTCAATGCTAGCCAGGCGGTAGGTCTCATCGACATACCAGTTATCTACAGTGACTTGGTCATCACGGCCATTCATTGCGATCGAGAGGTCGTCTCCATCTCGGGAGAAGAGCAGTGCCTCGAAGTCAATACCCTCAAAGTAGAGAGTATCGGGCTGCTCATCGCGGGAGAAGTTGTTGATGGTGTCGTGGCCGTCACCAACACCGAAGACATATTGGTCAGCGCCATCGCCTCCGATAAGATAATCATCGCCACCATTGCCACGTAATACATCGTCTCCCGCCCCAGCGTCGATCAGCTCTCTTCCGGAAGAGGTAATGATCGTTTCGCTATGTGCACTGCCAGCCACTTCACGATCAAGACTCGTCGAATCAGGCAATCCTGTATAATCAGGTGAGCCCACCGGATCAGGGTTAGTGACACCGAAAGCATTGAATATCTGAGCTTTGGAAATGCTTCCCCCCTCAGAGAATGCAATGCTATCAATCGCTTGGTCTCCGCCCAGGAAGAACTCTTTTATCAACACACTATCACCATCGCTCGGTGACAGCTTCAGGTCGTCATTGGTCCTCATAAGGTTATTGGCAACTTGTTGAAAACCGATGTCCTCGAACCACAACGTATCGAAGCCACCACCCTGATTGTTGATCACATCTTGTCCGTCCCCGGTGGTGAATACATAGCGATCATCGCCTCGACCACCCTCCAGAACATCATCTCCGAGATGACCTGCCAGGGTATCATTGCCATTACCGCCCTGGATCAGTTCATTCTCGTCACTACCATTCAGAACACTCCCCGCCGGGTCATCAGCCACTAAATGGCGCAGCGCTGGCTTAGCCTCAGGCGCAGAGACACCGAATGCATCGAATATCTGTGTCGCCGTCAGTTGACCACCTGCCTCGAACTCTATGGTCTCAATGACAGCATTACCATCCGCAAAGAAGTCTTCGACAGTAATGCGATCCGCGCTTTCGCTGACCCTTAAATGCAAGTCATTTCCTGACCGTTGCAGACCCGAAGCGACATCATTGAAGGTAATACGACTATCGACGATGACACGGTCTACGCCAGACGTATCTCGAATATGCGCAACCCCACCACTGAATCGATAGACATCGTTTCCGTTACCTCCGGACAAGCGGTCATTACCACCCCGACCGTCGAGCCAATCATCACGGTTGCCGCCGACGATGATATCCGAAGCCGAGTTACCAGTGAGTTCGTTTCCGTCAACATCATCTAGCGCAGCATCGTCTTCGGTTGGGTCGCTGGTTTCGTTACTGTCACCCCCTGTCTCGTCGGGTTGTCCTCCTGGGCTCCAGGCTTCGTTGCGACTGGCTGCTGCTGCCACCTCACGGTTGATTCGCGAGGCTGGAATGCCATAGCCTCCGTCGCCCTGCACCCAATCGATAGCAGATTCCGAGCCGAGGAAATGCCCGCTTACGCGCACGGTCCCTTCACTACCATCATCAATGGCGATCAATAGGTCGTCATCGTCACGGGAAAAGCTCAGGCGCTCCTCGCCTATGCCGCCGTTAAAAATCAGCCAGTCGGTGCCTCCTCCAGCATTATCGATTAGCTCATGACCATCGCCGGGCGCATAGACATATACATCATCACCGCCACCACCTTTCAGGTGATCATTACCGGCATCCCCCTGTAGCTGATCGTCGCCGTCACCCCCCAATATCGTATCGTCGCCGGAGCCTCCACGCAGGTAGTCGTTACCGGCTTCACCGTCTAGCGTATCGTCACCTTCACGCCCCCAGACCTTATCATCTCCGCCACCGGCCTTTATCTCGTCCGACTGTTCGCGATAACCGACAAGCTCGTCTGCCTCCTCGTTACCCAGCGTCACGACTAACTTCTCGACATCAGCTACCGACCACTCTTCACCACTATCTTCAAATTGGAAGCGATTGATCTTGAAGTGATCTGTCGACTCGACGAACCAATACCGAATCTGAATCGAGTCGTCGCCGTTCACGATGAGCAAGTGATCATCTTGGCGGAAAAAGCTCAAGTCTTCGGCACGAACACCGCTGCTGAATTTCAGGGTATCCGTTGAAGGCATGACATTACTGTACGCTTCGTCCCGGCGCGTTTCCGTCAAGATGTCGTGACCATCGCCCTTGGCGAAAAGATAGGTATCGTCGGCAAAAGAGCCTTGCAGTACATCATTCCCTCGACCACCCACGATCAGTGAGCCCTTACCCTGATTCCAAGGGCCATATTCCGTCGCCGTGAGGTGATCGTTCCCCAAGCCACCGATCAAGGCTCCTCGTCCCGTGAGCGTGTCATCGCCTTGACCACCATCGAGCTGATCTATGCCCAGGCCGCCATCCAAGCGATCGTTGCCCTCGTTACCCTCAAGGTAATCATTGCCGTCACCTCCATGGATAACATCATCTCCTTCCAGGCCCGACAAATGATCATCTTCATAACCGCCGAAGAGCCTATCGTCTCCGGACGTCCCCTGTGTCACGGTGCGCAAGACATCCGCTACCGACCACTCGGTCCCATCCGAGAAGCGGATCGTTTCAACCGCATAAGGGCTGTCGCCATCGTTATGAAAGTACTCAACCACCTCGATACGATCGTCAGTACCGGTCAGTTCCAAAATCAGGTTGTTGCCTCTACGGCTGACCGCGATCTCCGAAGGCGCGATGCCCTCGCCAAAGGCGATCACATCTGTTGAGTCACGATAGTCACTATAGTGGCCCTCGTCCTGAATACGGTCCGTGCCCCAGCCACGATCAAAGGAATAGGTATCGCTACCTTCTTTCCCATTTAGGATGTCGTTGCCGGTACCACCTTCGAGAAGATCGTCACCTTTGCCGCCATAGAGCTCATCATTACCACTGCCACCCAGTAATGAATCATTACCACTGCCGCCCTCAAGGCGGTCCGCACCATCATCACCGCGCAGCGTATCGTCACCCTCACGACCTTGCAGTGCATCATCGCCAGCACCGCCGTCAATCTCATCGTCCGAGGAATAACCAATCAGTTCATCGCCGCCATCACTGGATGTCAGCAACTTTGACTTCACATCCGCCACCGACCACTCGGTGCCATCAGCGAAGCGGATCGTTTCCACCGCGAAGCGATTATTGCCATCGTTCTGGAAATAACCATTCACCTGGATACGGTCATTGCTGCCAGTTCGTGTCAGGATCAAGTTTTCACGGTTGCTATCCAAACTATTGCTGTCGTCACTGCGGCTCAAGACGATTTCCGAAGGCGAGATGCCCTCGCCAAAGGCAATCACGTCCGTGTCGGCATGGTAGCCCTCAAGATCACCGCTGTCCTCAATACGATCCGCGCCCCAGCCATGTTCAAAGCGGTATGTGTCGCTTCCCCTCCCCCCATATAGGATATCGTTGCCCGCAGCCCCTACGAGCACATCAGCGCCATTGCCTCCATAAAGCCGGTCGTCACCAATACCGCCTTGCAAGAGGTCATCACCCTCGTTGCCCTCGAGGCGGTCCGCACCTTCATCACCGCGAAGCGTATCGTTCCCGGCACGACCTTCTAGGCGATCAGCACCGCTGCCACCTTGCAACTCGTCATCCGAGGCATAGCCAATCAAATAATCGTCACCGTCGGTGGGTGTCAGTACCTGTGCCTTCACATCCGCTACCGACCACTCGGTGCCCTCCGCAAACCGGATCGTCTCTACCCCGTAGCGACTATTACCATCGTTCTGGAAATAATTATCCACCTGGATACGGTCATCGCTACCATTGCGGGCCAGAATCAAGTCGTCACCGCTACGGCTGATCGCGACCTCCGAAGGCAGGATGTCCACACCGAAGGCAATCACGTCCGTGTCGGCCTGATAGTCACGATAATGGCCAATGTCTCGAATGACATCAGAGCCCCAGCCCTTATCGAAGCGGTAGGTATCGCTACCTTCTCCGCCATACAGGGTATCGTTGCCTGCAGACCCTACGAGTACATCAGCGCCATTACCTCCATAAAGCCGGTCGTCACCAATACCGCCTTGCAAAAGATCATCACCCTCGTTGCCCTCAAGGCGGTCCGCACCTTCATCACCGCGAAGCGTATCGTTACCGCCACCACCTTCTAGCCGGTCAGCACCGCGTCCACCGTGCAACTCGTCGTCCGAGGCATAGCCAATCAAATAATCGTCACCGTCGGTGGGTGTCAGTACCTGCGCCTTCACATCCGCTACCGACCACTCGGTGCCATCCGCGAAGCGGATCGTCTCCAATGCGTAGCGACTATTACCATCGTCATGGAAATAGTCATCCACCTGGATACGGTCATCGCTACCATTGCGGGTTAGAATCAAGTCGCTACCGCTACGGCTGACCGCAATCTCTGAAGGCAGGATGTCCTCACCAAAGGCGATCACATCCGCGGCGCTCTGGTAGTCGTAATAGTCGCCACTGTCCGTAATGCGATCCGAGCCCCAGCCCCGCTCGAAGCGATAGGTATCGCTACCTTCTCCGCCATACAGAGTATCGTTGCCTGCAGACCCTACGAGTACATCAGCGCCATTGCCTCCATAAAGCCGGTCGTCACCAATACCGCCTTGCAAGAGATCATCACCCTCGTTGCCCTCAAGACGGTCCGCACCGTCATCACCGAGAAGCGTATCATCACCGGCACCACCTTCTAGCCGGTCAGCACCGTTGCCACCGTGCAACTCGTCGTCCGAGGCATAGCCAATCAAATAATCGTCGCCATCGGTGGGTGTCAGTACCTGTGCCTTCACATCCGCTACCGACCACTCGGTGCCATCCGCGAAGCGGATCGTCTCCACTGCAAAGGGACTATCACCATCGTTCTGAAAATAGTCATCCACCTGGATACGGTCATCGCTACCATTGCGGGTCAGAATCAAGTCGCCCCCGCTACGGCTGAGCGCAATCTCTGAAGGCAAAATGCCCTCGCCAAAGGCGATCACATCCGTATCGGCCTGATAGTGCCAATAGGAGCCCACGTCCCGAATACGATCCGAGCCCCAGCCTTGCTCGAAGCGGTATGTATCGCTGCCTTTTTCTCCATATAGGGTATCGTTGCCCTCATCACCGCGAAGCGTATCGTCACCCTCTCCACCACGAATGGTGTCGTCGCCACCACCACCACGGATGTCATCGTCTGAGGCATAGCCCATCAGGTCATCGGCGCCGTCGGTGGGTATCAGCATCTGCGCCTTCACATCCGCTACCGACCATTCAGTGCCATCCGCGAAGCGGACCGTCTCCACCGCGTAGCGACCATTGCCATCGTTCTGAAAATAGCCATCCACCTGGATACGGTCATCGCTACCATTGCGGGTCAGAATCAAGTCGTCCCCGCTACGGCTGAGCGCGATCTCCGAAGGCGCGATGCCCTCGCCAAAGGCGATCACATCCGTATCGGCCTGATAGTCACGATAATAGCCCGCGTCGTCACGAATGCGATCCGAGCCCCAGCCTTGCTCGAAGCGGTAGGTATCGCTGCCTTCTTCCCCATATAGGGTATCGTTGCCCTCATCACCGCGAAGCGTATCGTCACCCGCTCTGCCACGAATAATGTCATCGCCACTACCACCAATGATCTCATCGTCTGAGGCATAGCCAGTCAGATCATCGTCACCATCGGTGTGTAACAGCACCTGCGCCTTCACATCCGCAACCGACCATTCAGTGCCATCCGCGAAGCGGACCGTCTCCACCGCGTAGCGACCATTGCCATCGTTCTGGAAATAGTTATCCACCTGGATACGGTCATCGCTTCCAGCTCGCATCAGGATCAAGTCGTCGCCGCTACGGCTGATCGCGATCTCCGAAGGCGAGATACCCTCGCCAAAGGCGATCACATCAGTATCGGCCTGATAGTCACGATAATGGCCCACGTCTCGAATGACATCAGAGCCCCAGCCGGCGGCGAAGCGATAGGTATCCGAGCCCTTGCCGCCCTCCAAGGTATCGTCACCGACACCACCTTCTAGATGGTCAGCACCATCGCCACCTTGCAGCACATCGGCACCATTGCCACCGCGAATATCGTCATTGTCTGCCGCACCTTGCAGAACGTCATCGCCATCGCCACCCTTCAGAGTGTCGTTACCCGAGCCACCCGCGATGCGGTCGTCACCCTCCAGGCCATCGAAGGTATCGTCGCCACTGAATCCATAAAGTTGATCGCCCTCTTCGGTCGCAGCCTGATCGATTCGTTCGATCAGTTGCTCGACCGTCAAGGTACTGCTATCAGCAAAGGTGAAGCGCTCGACTGCCGTGTCGCGCAGATTGCCATCGAAGTCGAAAACGCGATCCAGTCGCAGTGTTGCAGTGCCGCCCGCCCCGTCGGGCAGCGTGAGGAAGAGCGTGGTCGCATCGCGGGTGACGATCAGATCATCCGGGGTGATGCCGGCGCCAAATGCCAGCGTATCCTGGCCGCCGGTATCGTAGATGATGTCGCTGCCATCACCGAGATCATAGCGATAGATATCGTCTCCTGCGCCACCTTGTAGACGATCGTCTCCTTTCTGGCCATCCACAAAGTCGTTGCCGCGAGTACCCTCTAAAAAATCTTCTCCATCGCTACCTGTGCTTGCAGCTCGAATCCGCATCCACGAAGCCAGAATCTCGTCGGAGCTCAAGACCTCGGAAACGTCCTGAAGTTGAGTGGAGTAGTTATCAGCGCCACGCAAGGCCTTGAGGATATTGACCACTTCTTCCTCATGGCCTGCATCGACTTTTTCGCGTAGCGTCGCGATGAACGCGTCGGTATCCAGCGCGAGATGCAGAGAGTCGTTATCAAACTTAATGGTCGTCGTGAGAGTATCAAACACTTCTTGAAACTCGCTGCGCATCAGCAGTTGGCCCTTCACAAAACTCTCGAAGCGTGCAAACTGCGCTTCGAGTATGCTGGCCGCCTGTGGCCCCTGAACGTAATTGCCGCCTTGGCCGCTGTCGTAACCGCGCCCAACTAGGGCTTCTAGCGCTACGACCTTGCGCGCATCCATATAGACACTGCCGTATTCGTCACGGCTGTTCGGGTCGGTGTCGGCCGCCCCAGTCCACTGATATATCAGCGGTTCGAGCAGTGCCTGACGCGCCGCATCCGAGTCGGCATCGACGAAATGCTGAACCAGGGATTCGAGTTTGGCATTGAGAATCATTGCCTGCTGCAGGTCGAGCACATTGCCAAAGGCGGGCACGTCCGGCAGGACAGCAACCGAATCGCTCAGCGGCAGATCGTCGAGCGCCTGGGTGTCCTGCGGGTCGACGGAAAACCAGATATCCGCAGCGTCGCGTGTTTCCCCCGACTCGGTCTGCGCTTCGCCGCGCTGACGGATGTCATTTCCCTGCCCATCCGCTTCCGTGACCTCGCTGTAGCCGACGGCTACCGATGCCAGCCCTGCCTCGGAGAAGCTCAGCAGTTCATCCGCCTGCGCCTTGCCGTCGCCGTTGGTGTCACGCCAGATCAGGATGCCCTGCTGATCGGCCTCCTCGGCATCTATCCGACCATCGCCGTTGCTATCTAGTTCGGCCAGAGCCTCGAAGCCATTGGCCGCACGGCTGCCGTCACTTAATAAGGTTTGATCGCCGAACAGCTCTTGGCCGCCGTCAATCTGGCCATTGTCATTGAGATCGCGTACCAGCAGGCCATCATCTGCTGCCACCCACCCGCTCTTCTCGGCCAGGCCATTGCCGTCGTGATCGAAGTGGACGCCGTCTTCTCTAGACAGGGTTTCGAGGCCATCGCCATCCAGGTCGATAACGATCGGCGAGCCCATACGCTCAGCCTGATCGAAAGTCGGCAGATCGTCATCGTCGGTCATTATCCCCAGCGGATTCCATTCGACGAGTTTATCATTCAGGTAACGATTGAGCTCGCCGATACGTTCTTCAACGCTGGTGACAATGCTGTCTTTCTGGTCGACCAGCCAGTCGCCAACGCTTTCTAGCCCCGACTCAACGGCTTCACCCCATCTGGATTGAATTATTCCTGATATCACGGATGACACTGCAAGTCCGCCAACGATCGCCGGCGTGCCGTAGATGCCGCCTGCAACCATAAGTGCAGAAGCCATTGCACCGCTAGCTATACTGATCATTTGGGAAGCGGCCTCTTTATTACTCTGGTCCAACTTCTGCCCTTCGGGAGCCATAGCGATGTTATAGGCCGATATCCCCAACGAAAACGCCGTCCCCGAATACTTCTGCAGCGCAGCCGATTTCGTCAGGCTCCCCGCCTCTATCTGCGCCGCCAGGTCGTCGATTCCCAGAGACCCACCCATCCAGCCATCGGACAGCAGGCGGCCGGCCTTTTCGAGCTTGGCCTGAGCAGACAGTTGGGTAGTGCCATCGACGCTTAGGGTTAGTGCATCCTGGACATCGGGATCAAGGGTCAGCTCGGCGAGCTTCTCCATGGATGCATCATAATCGCCCGGGGACTGGGTATCACCACCATTCTCAACAGCATTGGAGTTGTCGGTTGCCATCCTTGCTTCTCCTGCGCATATGATTTATTGATATTTCAAACGCTTGATATCAAACGCTTGTCCTCAAACACTTCATCGATAAGGCATTGATCATCATCCACACGCTTACCCAGGCGGCACACCAGAAAAAATATTGCATCAGTAACGCCAGCGGCCAGTGATTGGTCAGGTACACTATAATTCCCGACCCTCGGGTTCCCCATGGCTCCATACCTATCATTAAAATGAAAAATAAAGAGTTCGTAACACACACAATGATCAGCCCCACAAACAAGCAAACCCACTTCCAGAAAGAGAAGTCCAAGGGGCTTTGCGGCGGGTGTGGCTCCTGCTTGATATTCCGAAAACCCTCCACGTAGAAGCAAAACCAGTGCGCCACGAAGTAAACAAAAACAATGAAATAGGTGGTCAGCATTCCCCGTAGCAGATACACCGTTTCTAGGCCCTGTACAGGATCGGGGTAGGCAAAGTCGTTGTCCCGATCGAACAGCAAAACTCGGGTGAAGGCCCCCAGATCAGCTAAGGGCAACTCCGAGCGCAGGTAGGCCGGATCGACTAGCAGCATGCCCTGATAGAGCGCTGCGGCCAGTAGCGCCGGCGAGACGAAAAACGAGTAGAAAATCAGCCCAGGCTTCGGCCCGGGGTACAGGTATCGCTGGTCGATGCGCGGATAGGGCACCGACGGCAGATAGCTCTTGAAGACAAGGCACAGCACCCAGGTGAGCGTGAACACGACCAGCGACCACTTTAAATTCCAGAAGAAGCCTAGGGTCATGATGACGTACATCAAAATCAGGTAGCGCATAACATTTCCTTAAAGAGTTGGATATTCACTCGATATTCCCTAAATGATTGGCATACCCTGAGAAAGCACGCCGAGATAACTAAGAAACTAGCCGTTAGCCTCAAACCTATTTAACCGTGTCACATCTGATATTTGAGACATGTCGCCCTCGCCCGTAATACGGACAAGAAGTGCCATGGCATCTACCAGATCCGGAGTATCCAACTCACCTACCGATGCATGAAGATTAAGGTCGTCAAGCAAGTACTGACATAGCGCTTCGACAAATTTAATTCTCAGGTCATATAGTTCGGCGCGAGCATCGAGAACGTCCACCAGGTCGCGCATGCCTAATTGCTCACCTTTTTCAGCCGCTTCCAGGAACAAACGGCTGGACTGAATGGATTGCTGCAGCGCGTCAAGCTGGCGCACATCGCCCTGAAGGCTGCGCAGGCGCTTGCGCGCTTCCTGTCGCGCCAAATTGAGCTCATTGGTTACAGCGGCCTGCCTGGCCTTTACGGTCAGCTCGCTCTGGCGCACATCGGACGTGGTGTAACCGCCCTGGTAAATGGGTACCGCGAGTTGCAACGAGGCTGCGGCGTCTTGGCTTTCGCGAAATGGATCGTTTGAGGCGCGATCAGAGTAGCTAACATTGAGATTGAGCTCAGGGTAGTGACCTGCGCTGCGCACGCCAGTATCGGCCTGGGCGGCACGGCGCTGCGCACGTGCCAACTGAACCTGAAGGTTGGCCTTGGCACGCTCAAGCCAAGTATCGGTGTCACCCCAGTTGGTAGCGACATCGGCCCGCGTCAGGTCACCAAGCGCGGGCGCGCCGAAATTCGGCAGTTGCCCAGTCAGCCGCTGCAGGTCGCTCAGGCCGTTAGCCAGTTCGTTCTCGGCCTTGATCTGGTCGGCGATGGCTTGATCGAGGCGCGACTGGGCCTCGAGAAGATTGATGCGATCTCCCACACCAAGATCGTAAGCACGTTGCGCTTGCCGGCTCTGAGCTGCAAAGGATTCTCGTTTGGAGTCCAGCAATCCCAGCTTGCGCGAGGCAAGAAAGGCATTCAGGTAGGCCTCAGCGACTTTTAGGGCTAGGTTGCGCTCACCCACCGCCAGCTTGAGTTCGCCGACTTCGACCTGAGCCTCGGCTCTATCGACCTGGCGCCATCTCTCCATGCTGAACAGTGGCTGTGTCAGTTGGACTTGCCAAACTGCATCCTTAGTACGGCCTTGATAGCGCGCTTCATAGTCCGGGTTGACGCGGTCGTTTCCCGGATCGTAACTGGGATTGTCGGTGTAATAGTTTTGTGACTTCTGATAGTTGTAGGTGGCGCTTGCCTCGACCTGGGGCAACAATCCCGCCTGTGCCTTGGGAATGCCTTGCCGGGTGGCATCGAGCTGGTAGCGCTCCTGGGAAAGGTCGGCATCATGGCGTAGCGCCTGCTCAAACAGTTGCGGCAGTGAAGGCAGTATGGGACTGCCCTTAGCATCCATTAGCGCCGGTGAGGCCTGAGCGTTGTCAGCGGCGTTATCGTATGCGGAAAGATCGAGCAGTGATCGCCTCTCTTCCTGAGCCAGCGCAGGGTAATGCAGTACGATGCCAAGGGCCAATGTTAAGAGGCAGTGTCGAACTCGCATCATTCCTCCCGCATCGCACGTGACAGCATATCGGTAATCGGCTTGGCGATATAACTGGCAAAAGTGCGCTCCCCGGTCTTGATCAATACTTCGGCGGGCATGCCAGCGAGCAGTTGCATATTGTCGGTCATGTCCTGGCGCCCTTCTTCGGATACGCGAACACGCGCCTTGTAGAACATGGCACCCGTCGCTTCATCTTCGAAGGTATCCGCCGAGACATTGGCAACTTCGCCTTCAATGACATTGGTCAGACGCTGGTTGAAAGCACTGAAGCGGATCTCAGCTTCCTGTCCCTTGTAGATATTATCGATGTCCCGATCAGGCACCCGTGCTTCGACGACGAAGCCATCGTTACTGGGAACGATATCCATGATGGGATCGCCTGAACGGACAACGGCCCCGATGGTATGCACCTTCATACCGACTACAGTGCCGGAGACTGGCGCAGTAATAGTGGTACGCTTGACTTGGTCGCTCAATGCGGTGATGCGCTCCTCGGCGTCGGCGATCTGCGATTGCGCCTGGCGTAGCTGTTCACCGATTTCCTTTTGGTACTCCTGGCGTGTAACTTGCTTCTGTACCCTGTTTTCGCTGATTTGCGACTTCAAGCGCGCAATCTCAGAGGCATGTTGAGCATTGCGGCCTTGGTATTCGAGAATCTGACGTTCCAACTCGCGTAGCCGTTGATTGTCGCCCAGGCCCTCTTTGAACAACGAACGAAAGTCGTCCGCTTCATCCTTCAGGGATAAGATGCGCTGCCGGTTGATGCCAATCTGTTGTTCTAGCCCCTCTATTTGGCCGTGCATTTGCTCGATCTGCTCGTCTAGACCTTCCAGCCTGCCTTGCTGTGCCTGCTGGCGTGCGGCAAAGAGCGCCCGCTGCACGCCGACCACTTCCTGCACGCGTGGGGTATCGGACTCAACGAGTTCCGCCGGAAAACGAAGCGTGCTTTCGCCAGACTGCTCGGCAAGCAGCCGGACCTCGGCGGCGCGATTGATCAGATACTGCGACTTTGCGATCGACAGTTGTGATTGGGCCTGGGTTTTGTCAAGCACAACCAGAGAGTCCCCCACTTCGACGTGATCACCATCGTTGACGGGCAGTTCACTCACGATCCCCCCCTCGTAATGCTGGATCGTCTTCTTGAAGGACTCGACCGAAACCGCCCCGGGGGCGACGACCGCCACAGCGAGTTGGGCCCATAGGGACCAGCCACCGAATCCGCCGAAGGCCAGCAGTAAGATGAGTAACCCGATTCGCCGATAGCGCTTATCGCCGATTGGAGGATACTGCTGCGGAACGATGCTAGCGCTATTGTAGGTCTCGGGAGAGGCAGCACGACGCTCGGATGCCGCTTGAACCTCTAGTGAGGAATCTTTATGCGCCATGTTAGGCCTCCGGCGTGGAATCGTTGCGACGTGGAGCGGTCTGGCTTCTTTGCGAGGCATGAACGGCTTTTAAACGGCCGTTCGTGTCCTGTGCCTGGTTGTGACTGCCCTTTTGTGCAAATCTCGCCACTACTTGGTCACGGGGACCGAACATGTTGACCTGACCATCCTTCAGTACCAGTAGCTGATCGACAAGCTTGAGCACGCTCTGCCGATGACTGATCACAAACAGCGTAACTCCTTCTCGTTTGAGCATTCCGATGGCTTGGCTCAAAGCCCGTTCACCGCTTTCGTCGAGGTTGGAGTTTGGCTCGTCGAGCACCACGAGCGACGGCGAGGCATAAAGGGCTCGTGCCAGACCAATGCGCTGACGCTGACCACCGGAAAGCGAACCACTGCTAGAGTTGATATAGGTGTCGTAGCCGTTAGGCAGTTCTAAAATCATCTCGTGAACGCCAGACTTCTTGGCTGCCGCGACGACCTTTTCGGCATCGATCTCGCCAAAGCGCGCGATGTTCTCGCTGATAGTACCGTCGAAGAGTTCGATATCCTGAGGCAAGTAACCAATGTGAGGGCCTAGTTCATCCCGATTCCATTGGCTTATATCCGCGCCGTCCAAGCGCACCGTACCGATCTGCGTAGGCCAGATGCCAAGCAGCACTCGTGCCAGGGTAGACTTGCCGGCGGCGCTGGGGCCTATGATGCCGACATGCTCGCCCGGCTCAATGGCAAAGTTGATACCGCGAATCGTCGCCATGCGCACACCGGGCGGTGCGGCGGCAATGCCTTCGACCGAAAGGCGGCCTTCAGGTGCCGGCAGCGACATCCGCCGCTGATCAGCAGGCACCTTTTCGAACAATTCGTTGAGGCGATGATAAGCGGTGCGCGCACTGACGAAGCTCTTCCAGCTACCGATCATCTGGTCTATCGGTGCCAAGGCGCGCCCCATGAGAATCGAGCCCGCGATCATCATACCCGGCGTCAAGTCACCCTCAAGGACCAGCAAGGCCCCCAACCCAAGAATGAGCGACTGGAACATCAAACGCAGTACTTTCGAGATGTTCGAAAGCAGGCCAGCACGGTCACTCGCTTGTGACTGTTTGGCGAGAAAATGGTGATGCCGCGCCGACCAGCGCCCCATAATACCGGGAAGCATGCCCATGGCATGCAGCACCTCGGCATTGCGCAAGTTGGAATTAGCAAGATCCTGCGCCTTGATATTCTCCCTGTTGGCTTCGGCGAGAAGTTCCTTGGTCGACTTCTCGTTGGCGATAGCCAGCGTAAGCAGAATCAGTGCTGCAATGGTCGCAAAAACACCGAACCAGACATCGAAAAGAAACAGTACCCCGATGAAGACCGGTGTCCATGGCGCATCGAAAAAGGCAAACAGCCCATTGCCAGTTAAGAACTGACGCAAGTTGTTCAAGTCGCTGAGCGGTTGCGCCGTTTGCTGTCCAGCGCTCAGTACGCCTCGACGGAACATTGCTGCGTAAAGGCGTTCACTGACTTGCATATCTAGCCGGTTGCCGACACGCACCAAGATGCGCGAGCGGATGAACTCCAACCCGCCCATGACAAAAAATAGAAACACCACCACCAATGTCAGCATTAGCAGTGTCGACTCACTCCGTGAGGAAATAACCCGGTCATAAACCTGTAACATATAGAGCGGTGGCACGAGCATCAGCAAATTGATGAACATGCTAAAACAGCCCACCATAAAGAAAGAACCTCGGCAGCTTTTCAGTGCCAACTGTAAATCGGTGGGTGACTGGGGTGACGACATGTAACGGCTCGCTCAGATGTAACCGGTAAGTGAGTTTCCTGGATTCAAGCAACCAGCTCAGGCTTGCGTTATTCAGTACTCATCGACGGGTGGTGCTTTAAACTGATCGCTAGATCTAAAAATTCACTGGACGACACCTTCAATGAAAAGCTGTAAGCTCAAGACTAAGACTCGATTGCAAAGTTAAAATCTCATATTACTTTCTTGATACTGCAATAATTACCCGAGGCTTAAACCTCCAAGCCATTTTGGTTGTTGAAAACAACACTGCTATATAGGAAGTTTATCGGCCTCAGCGTGTAACAAGATGTACCATAACGCAACTTCTGGTTCCCATGATGTCAGCATAAGATTCACAAGACGTAAGATTTCGCTTACGCAAGAAGTCTAAAATGGCTCAACGCCTATGGAGATCATTTTCTGCAGGACATGCCCTCGTTAAGCGAAGGACCATGACACTGAACACACAACTCTTGTAAGGACGACAGGCCTATACCGTGCAGGAGGATGCTGGTAACCGACTGAAACGTCGCGCTCGAACTGCAGATCATCCAGCAGCGCGTCATCGACCTGATAGTCGAAAGCGTCGTGATTAGGGAATGAAGCCAGTAGCATGATGTATAGCAGCAAGACTTGGCGATAGCCGCTTAGCGACAAGAGCGTTTCTTCACTCTCTACGAGGAAATAAGCTGGCGGTAAATGGCTCGCCCCGTTGCTTGGCATGCGCGTTGGTTTTGCCCTCGGCGACGCCCTTGCTAGAGTTAAGGTCCACGGTCTGCAACCAGCCGACCGTGCCATTTCCCAAGAAAGGAAGCGCCGCATGAGTATTTCCGTAGGCGATAAGATCCCCGACGTCACCATCAAGACCAACGGCGCCAATGGCCCGGAAGACATCGACCTGGGCGAGCTCTTTGCCGGCAAGAAGGTGGTGCTGTTTGCCGTCCCTGGTGCCTTCACGCCGGGCTGCTCTAACACCCATATGCCCGGCTTCGTGATCAAGGCCGACGACATCCTCGCCAAGGGTGTGGACACCATCGCTTGCATGGCGGTCAACGACGCCTTCGTGATGGATGCCTGGCAGAAAGACCAGAACGCCCAGCAAATCACCATGCTCGCCGATGGCAACGCCGAGTTCGCCAAGGCCCTGGGGCTCGACATGGATGTAAGCGCGGGTGGCATGGGTATCCGCAGCAAGCGCTTTGCGCTGATCGCCAACGACGGCGTGGTGGAATACCTGGGCGTCGACGCCAAGGGCGTTGACGAAAGCAGCGCCGATACCGTTCTAAGCAAGCTATAACGTTCGAAAGCCGAGCCGGCGACACCGGCTCGGCGCACCTACCCCCTGCTTGCCGGCTCGATCAACGACTGGCATCACACACCCTTACCGCTAACCAGCAGAATCCCCATCAGAATGGCGATGCCTCCGGCGACGAAATTCAACGTCAGCGGTTCGCCCAACAGCATGACGCCGAATAGCACGCCAAACACCGGCGAAAGAAACGAGAACACCCCGAGTTGCGATGCCCAGTAACGGCGCATCAGCGCAAACCACAGCAATAGCGCAGCGCATGAGATCACCAACGTCTGAAACGCCATGCTCGCCACCACCGGCCCCGTCAGCGTGATAGCGTCGAGATACCCCAACCACGCCGATAATGGCAGCAGTACCACCGCCGCAACGCCCAACTGATAGCACAGCGTTTGCACCGGCGGCGCCTCGGAAAGCGAGGAGCGGCGCAATACCAGCGTAGTGGCGGCCCAGGACAAACCGGCCAAGAGCCCCAGTCCATCGCCCAGCAGTACCGACCAGGCATCGACCTGCTGCGTGGTTGGCGCCATGGCGATCAGCATGCCGGCGAATGCCAGCCCTATTCCCCACCATTGGCGCCGAGCCAACTGTTCACCCGGCACCCAAAGGTGCAAGCCAAGCGCGGCAAAGACCGGTGCGGTATAGAGAAACACCGACATATGAGAGGCCAGGGTGTAGTTCAGCCCCCAGGCCACAAAGCCGAATTCGGCGGCGAAGCCTAGCCCCACCAACACACCCGGCCCCAAGCCGGCACGAAAGTCGCTGAACCGCACCCCGCGCCAGTAGGCAAACGCCAATACCAGCCCAGCGGCAATCAGCGAGCGCCACCCCACCTGCGCCAGGGGCGGAATATCGCTGGCCACGGCCTTGATTGCCACCTGCTGCGCCCCCAGCGCCAGACAGAACAGCGTCATCAACACACCGGCCTGGCTATCCAAGGAGCGGCGCTGCAAAGCACATGCTGAAACGGCGCCATCATGCGAGGTAAGACGCGAGGATTTCATGAGCGACTCCTGTGAGAAAGAGCGCCCAGTTCAGCATTTGCCGGCACCGACTCCAAACGATTAATCTGTCCCTCTAGGCTTAGGAAAAATCACGCTATGCGAATCGAAAGGCTGCCCCTCAACGCGCTACGTGCCTTCGTGGAAGCCGCTCGAGAGGGCAGCTTCAAGACCGCCGCGGACCGGCTGGGTGTGACACCCGGTGCGGTTAGCCGGCAGATCAAACAGCTCGAGGATCGGCTCGCCCTGACGCTTTTCGAGCGCCATCCCAACGGCGTTATTCTCAATGACGCCGGGCGTCGGCTGGCCGAGGAAGTAGAAGCCGGACTTGAGCGGATTGCCGCCGGTGTCAGAGCGGCGAGCGAACACAAACGCACGGAAAAGACGCTGGTGCTGAGTGCACCACCGTCATTCACACAGTTCTGGCTATTACCGCGCCTGGCGGACTTCGAAGCACAGGAACAGCGCCTGCACATCACGTTGGATGCCAGCCCTGAGCTGATCTCACCCACCTGGCAGGGTGACGGAGGGCGACTGGCGATTCGCTATGGTCAGGGGCCTTGGCCGGGTGTTGAGAGCGTTCGGCTGTTCGATGACCAGCTATTCCCGGTCTGCGCCCCGGCAATATTGGAATACGCCACCATCGAAACGCCCGCCGACCTGCTCGCTTACCCGCTGCTCGAGGTGGCCTGGGAATCACCGCAGGGCATTGATTTTCCAGGATGGCGGGCCTGGTTTGACGCCGCCGGCCTAGCCGATATTGAGGTACCTATCCAGCGGCGCTATTCGCTCTCGGGGCTGGCCCTCGATCAGGCCATCGCCGGGCGCGGCGTGATGCTTGCCAATCCCGCCGTGGTCGCCGACCGCTTGGCGAGTGGTGTATTGGTGCGACCTTTCGGAGACCGCTACGTGATCGGCTCGCCATTCACCTACGACTTGATCCTGCCCGCCGCCGGTAGCGCCCCTCCCCTCGTGCAACGTTTCATCGACTGGTTAAGCGATGAGGCACAGCAGTTCCGAGACCAGGCCTAGTGATGGGCGTGTTCGCCAGCGTCATCAGGGGGCTTGCTCAGCTGCCATCCTTGGGCTGTGCCTCGAACCCCGACACGACGTCAAAAAGCTCGGCATCAATCGAGCTCTGACGCAGGCGATGCAGGGTGCCGTGAAGCGTCTCCAGTAGTTCATCGATATTGCGATCGGCGCGCTCCATCGCCGCCAGCCGGCTGGCGTTCTCGCTGGCAAGCGACTCGGCACAGGCCTGATACAGCGAAATGAACAGGTATTCATGGATCAGCCCGCGCAGGGTGACGCCGCTCTGGCAGAGCACCTCGGGCAGGTTGTGGGTCGGCCAGGGAATATTGGACAGGCGCCGCTGCCAGGCCGCATCGAGTGGCAGCAGACGTTGGTGGGTCGGCTCATACAGCGAGCCCCGCTTGGGTCTGTTGTGGAAAACGTAGAAAACGCCGGCATCGCGGTGGGCGTCACTTTCAAGCTGGATCTGCCCGACTAGCGGTGCGATCCCCTCCACCGAGCCCGGCACGCCGAACTGTCCGGCCGGCTCGAGCCCCGCATCGGCCAACCGGGCGTACGCCCGTTCGCCCACCGCCCACACCTCCGGCGTACCCGGCAATGCGCCGAGCACACGACACGCCTCGTCGGCCACTAGGTCGTTGAACTGCCCCACCAAGCCCTGGTCGGAGCCGAACACCACGGCACTGACCGGCCCCGTTGCCGCGCCATTCCCAGCACCAGTGCCGGGGCTGGTATTCTCTAGCGCCGGCGTTGCCAGGGCCGCCTCGCGAAAGCAGGCCGAAAGCCCCAGCTCCACGGTTCGGGTGTAGTCGGCAAGGGCCGTCACTGCGTGCTCGTACTGGCCGATGCTCGAGGCCGCCAGCGCTTTCATGGTCTGCACCACCGACTGCAGGTCCTCGGCACTGTCGATCTTGCGGCGCAGGCTGCCCATGGTCTCGATCACGACGCCCCCTCCTTGGCGGCGATAGCCGCATCGTCGGCGACCGGCTGAAACGGAAGCAGCGCCTGGCGGACCACGTCGAGTACCGCCTGACGGTCTTCATCGCTCAGGGTGTTGGCGCTAATAAAACGCTCGCATATCGTCTCGGGCAGCGTCGCGGCCGCATCATACAGAGCCTGCTCGGCGGCCGGCATCTTCTCGAGGGGCAGCGAGTCGAATAGCCCTTCGCCGAGCGCCAGTAGCAGGGTGATCTGCGCTGGCACTGAAACCGGCGCGAAGGCCGGCTGCTTGAGACAGGCGCGAATGCGCCGGCCATGTTCGAGCACCTGTCGCGTAGCCTCGTCGAGGCGGGCACCAAAGCGCACGAAGGTCTCGAGCTCCTCGAACTGGGCGTAGGCCAGCTTTAGATCACCGGCCGCCACTCGATAGGCGGCCCGCTGAGCCTTGCCACCGACCCGCGATACCGACTGGCCGATATCCACCGCAGGCAGCACGCCAAGCTCGAACAGCGTCGGTGACAGATAGATCTGGCCATCGGTAATCGAGATCAGATTGGTGGGAATGTAGGCGGCAATATTCTGGGCCTCGGTTTCGATGATCGGCAGGGCGGTGAGCGAGCCGCCGCCCCGTTCCTCGCGCAGGTGGGTAGCGCGCTCCAACAGCCGCGAATGGATGTAGAAGATGTCGCCGGGGAACGCCTCGCGACCCGGCGGGCGGCGCAGCAACAGCGACAGTTCGCGATAGGCACGGGCGTGCTGGGTAAGGTCGTCGTAGACGATCAGCACATCGCGGCCAGCCTCCATGAAGTACTCGGCGATGCTGGTCGCCGCATAGGGCGCAATATAGGAAAGTCCCGGCGGCTGATTGCCTTCGGTGACCACCACCACGGTATAGGCAAGCGCTTCATTGTCACGCAGCACGGCCACCGCCTTGGCCACCGCCGAGGCCCGCTGGCCAATCGCGCAGTAGACGCAGACCAGGTCCTGACCGCGCTGATTGAGGATGGCGTCCAGCGCGATAGCGGTCTTGCCGGTCTGACGGTCGCCAAGAATCAGCTCACGCTGGCCGCGACCAATCGGGATCAGCGCATCGATGACCTTGAGGCCGGTTTGCAGCGGCTCACTGACCCGGGCGCGATCCATGATCGCCGTCGCCGGCCGCTCAATGGGCAGGCGCTCATCGGAGACAAGCGCACCCTGACCGTCCAACGCGCGCCCCAGCGGGTCGATGATGCGTCCAAGCAAGCCCTCGCCCACCGCCACATCCACTACCCGGCCGGTGCGCTCAACGTCATCACCGGCCTGAAGCTGCCAGTAGTTGCCCAGCAGCACCACCCCGATATCGTCCTCGTCGATGTTGAAGGCAATGCCATAGATCTCACCGGGAAAGCGCAACAGTTCCTCGAAGCCGACGTTGGGAAGGCCCGCGACCCGGGCGATGCCCGTGGAAACGCTGGTGACGATGCCCACTTCGTGGGTCGACAGCGCATAGGTCGTGCTCTCCCGCACCTCGCGAAGGTCGGCGAAGGCCTCGGTGAAGACGGCCTCGAGGCTTGCCGGTGGTCCGGGCATGACGTCACCAGGACCCGACGCCTTCACGGCGTCAGACTCGCTTTGGGTGCCGGTTTTGGGGGGCTCATCCTTCATGACGCGGCGTCCGGCGTGACCCTATCCTTGAAAAGCGCGGCGACGGCCTCTTGCTGGGCCTCGAGGTAGCCCTCGAGGCTCCAGGTGAGCTGCTGGCCATTGACGCTGAGCTCAATGCCGCTGATCACCTCCGGCGCCACCTTGAACCCGAGAAGACTGCCGGTTGCCAAGGCCTCCAGGGTAAACGCAGCGGGAAAGCGCCGCGTGAGCGCCTCGCGAATCGCCGCCCGTTGGGCGTCGGGCAGGGGAAAGGCGCTACGCACCCTGACGGACGATGCGCCCTTGTCAGGCGCACTCTCGAGCGCCGCACCGAAGCGCTGCTCGGTGTCCTCATCCATCTCATCGAAGCGCTTGAGGAAGACCGCGACCAGGCGCGCTTCCAGCCCCTCATCGGCCATGTCACACAGCGCCTGGCGCGTCATCGCAAACACCTCGTCTTGGGTCTGGCGCCGCAGCGTCTGGTTTAGCCGCTCGGCCTCGGTGCGCAGCGCACGCTGGCGCTGATCGCGCATGGCATCGGCGGCCTGACGAGCCTCCTCGAGCAGCCGCGCGCGTTCGGCCGCCGCCTCTTCGCTTGCCTTAGCCATCAACGCCGTGCGCTGTGCCTCCAGTTCGGCATTGCTCGCCTTGAAGCGCTCGCGCTCCTTATCGGCCTTGGCCTGCCGAGCATCGGCATCGGCCAGGGTCGCCGCGATCCGGCTTTCCCGAGCGTCAATGGCATTCAGAATCGGCTGATAGAGAAAACGCTTCATCAGCCACACCAGAATGGCGAAATTGAGCAGCTGAGCCAGCACCGTAAACCAGTCGATAATCATGACTCAGGACCCCGAGCCCAGCGTAATGGCGTGATTCCAGAAGGGGTTGGCGAAGATCAAGATCATCGAGACCACGAAGCAGTAGATGGCGGTGGACTCGATCATTGCCAGGCCAACGAACAGGGTGCGGGTAATGGTGGCCGAGGCGTCCGGCTGCTGGGCCAGTGACGTCAGGGCAGTCGCGACCGCCCTCCCCTCGCTGAACGCCGGTCCCATGGTGCCAATGCCGGTGGTAATGCCGGCGGTGAAGATCGAGATCACCGCGATGAGCGTCATGCTGTCCATAGAAGTCTCCGTGAGGCGTTTTGATCCGTAGCGAGGCGCATTGCATAAAAGCGATCAGAGGCGCAAAAGCACAGGGCCCGTTTTGGCATAGCCGCGACTATTCCGGCGGGGGCTGGTCGTCGGCCGGCGCGGCGACCTTGGGTTCGGGTTTTCGCGTGCGGGTGGCCGCCGCGATGTAGACGGTGGCCAGGATGCTGAAGATATACGCCTGCACCATGCCGGTGAGCAGACCCAGCAAGTTCATGATGATCGGGAACAGGAAGGGCGTGATGGAGAGCAGAATCGCGATGATCAGGGTGCCGCTCATCATGTTGCCGAACAGGCGCACCGCCAGTGCCAGGGTCCGCGACAGCTCGCTGATGATGTTGAAGGGCAGCATTACCACCGTCGGCTGCGTGTAGGAGCGCAGATAGCCGCCGAGGCCCTGCTCGGCAATACCGAAGAACGGCACCGCGACGAATACCGTCAGTGCCAGGGCCACGGTGGTCGACAGCGAGCCGGTCGGCGGCTCATAGCCCGGCAAGATGGTGGCGAGACTCGCCGCGGCCACGAACAGAAAGAGGGTGCCGATGAAGCCGATATAATGGCGCGGCTGATCGAGGCCCACGTCGCGGATCTGGCCCATGATACCGGTGACGATGATTTCCAGCAGGTTCTGCCAGCGCGAACGCTGATGGCCGCTCGATAGCCGGCGGGTAATCAGCCAAGCGCCGATCACCAGCACCAGCATCAGTCCCCAAGTGTAGAGGATGGTGGCATTGAGCTTGAGCATGCCGAACTGCCAGAAGATGATCTCATCAGGGCTCAGGCGCATGACGGGCCTCCTTGGCCGGGGCGGCATTCGCTGAGCGGGGCCCTCGGGTGAGCCAGGTGACCGCCACGCGGGCGATCAGAAAACCGACCAGGCAGGCCAGCAACCGCGGCCACTGATCACCGGCCACCAGATAGAAGCCATAGAGAGTCACCACCAGGCGCACCGCGAGACTGATCACAAACCACCGTGCCGGCCGCGTCGAGACGAGCCCGTGGCGAACGGTCCAGTAGAGCCCTCCGAAGAAGAAGGCGCCAAGCGCCAGGCCCGCCAGCCACGCCGGAGCCCAGGCCCACAGCGCCTCGTATACTATCGGGCCAAAAGCGTTGAATCGCTCAGTCACGCCGCTGCTCCTCGCTATTACCCGGTGGGGGCTTAGCCTCTGTCTGGGGCCTGGGCTCATCCTCATCGCCGTTGCGCTGCGCATCGTGGATGGCCCGGTCTTCCTTGGACACCCAGTGCCAGGCATTCCAGCAGCCAATCACCAACCCGACCAGCAGTAGCGTCAATGTCCAGGACGGCGGCCCCGGATGACGCTTGTCGAGCCATACTCCAATCATCGCGCCAGCCAGGGTCGGCACCACCACCGACCAGCCGATCAACCCCATCATGCCAAGCCCGAACCAGACGCCCTGGCTTCTGTGGCGGCGAGCCTTGAGCTTGCGCGCCGCCTTGGCCCCGACCTGCTCGGAGAGGCTCGGCTTGCCCTTGTCGCTGCCATGCTTCGGTGCCTCAGTCATGTTCGAAGCCTGCGAAGCGCTTGAGAAAGCCGCTTTCCAGCTTGGCCATCACCGAACGCACCCGTTTTTCCTGCTCGTCCACGCTGAGGAAGGCCTGCTCTACCGCCACATGCAGTGCAGCAAGATCGCGGCCCATCAGCGCCCTGCGTACCGATACCAGCACCATTGAGCCGGCCTTGACCATCACGCCTTCGTCCACGGCAACATAGCGCTCACCTTCTGCGGCGGTCTCGTAGATCAGAATGCCCGGCGCGAGCGCAGCCACACAGTCAAGCCGCCGGGGCAGCAGGCCGACATAGCCTTCGACGGTCTCGGCCACGATCCGCGACACTCCTGCGGTTTCGACGAATACCTGAAACGGCAGTAGCACCTTGAGGGTCATCAAGCCGTCAGGCGTCGTCGCTTGAGTCGACATGTCCGGCCTCCTGCTGGCTCGCCTTCTCCTTGCCCGCTTTCCCCGTCTGCGCGTTATGCGTTGCCTCTTCGCTGACCTTGGCTTCTTGGTTGGCCCTGGCTAGGCCAGGGTTACCTCGGCTCGCGTCATCCGTCTTGCGCTTGGCTTCATCGTCAGCCTTGAGCTTCACTTCATCGATGGCGCCGATCATATAGAGGGCGCTTTCCGGCACGTTCTGGAACTCGTCGGCGAGAATCCGTTCACAGCCCTCCAGGGCATCCTCTAGGCTGACCAGGCGACCGCTAAGGCCGGTGAACTGCTCGGTGGTGAAGAACGGCTGGGTGAGGAAGCGCTCCAGGCGGCGGGCCCGGGCCACCACCTTACGATCCTCTGGAGAAAGCTGTTCGAGGCCGAGCATGGCGATAATGTCCTTGAGCTCTGCGTACTGGGCGAGAGTCCGTCGAATTTCCTGGGCCAGCCGGTAGTGGCGCTCGCCGACGATGCCGGGGGTCGCCATCTTGGAGCTCGACTGCAGTGGGTCGATGGCCGGATACAGGCCTTCGCTGGCCCGCTTGCGCGACAGCACGATGGAAGCCGAGAGGTGCGAAAAGGTGTGCACCGCCGCCGGGTCGGTGAAGTCGTCCGCCGGTACATAGACCGCCTGAATCGAGGTGATGGCGCCGCTATCGGTATTGGCGATGCGCTCCTCGAGCCCCGAGAGCTCGGTGCCCATGGTCGGCTGGTAGCCGAGCCGCGAGGGCATCTGGCCCATCAGCCCCGACACCTCGGCGCCGGCCTGGATGAAGCGGAAGATGTTGTCGATCAAGAGCAATACGTCGCGCTGCTCGTCGTCGCGGAAGTACTCGGCCATGGTCAGGGCCGCATGGCCGACCCGGAAACGCGCCCCGGGCGGTTCGTTCATCTGCGCGAACACCATCACCATGTTGGGCAGCACCCCGGCCTCCTTCATCTCCCGGTAGAGCTCTTCGCCCTCGCGACAGCGCTCACCGATGCCGCAGAACAGGCTGACGCCCTGCTGGGTGCCCAGCATGTTGTGAATCATCTCGGTGAGCAGCACCGTCTTGCCGACCCCGGCGCCGCCGAACAGGCCCGCCTTGCCGCCGCGCTCCAGCGGCACCAGCACGTCGATCAGCTTGATACCTGTCAGAAAGATCGCCGACTGGGTCGAGCGACTCGCCAGCGGCGGCGGGGCCCGGTGCACCGAGCGCCATTCGACCGGTGCCGGGGCGGGCAGGCGATCAATGGGCCGGCCGAAGACATCGAACATCCGCGACAGGGTCTGGCGCCCCACCGGGGCCTTCAGCGGGCCACCGCTATCGACCACCGGCATGCCGCGAGCCAGCCCCTGAGTCGGGGTCAGGGCGATGCCACGCAGCCGGTGGTCATCGAGCTGCACCAGTACCTCGATGACGATCTGCTGCTCGGCGCCAGCCCGCAGGATGCTGTGAATCGCTGGCAGGCGGGCATCGAAATGCACTTCGACCACGCTGCCGCGCACCGCCGACACCACGCCGCGGTTGGCCTCAGGCCCACTCACGGCTGCCCCGCTTTTCATTCCGCTCCCGTTGCGCGAAGCCGGGTACGCAGCCGCTCGACCTCCTCGAGCAGGTCGGCGACCAGTGCGGCGAGCTCCGGCTCGGCCTCGAAGTCACGTTCGACCTGGCGCAGGCGCCGGGCCCGGGTCAGGTCTCGGCTGGTGAAGCGCTGGCTGGTTAAGCGTTGACGTCTCACATAGCGGCTGCCATCGGCCAGCAGGCCGCTCTCGACCCGTTCGATGACCCAGTCGGCCTCCACCGCACAGGCCCGGGCCAGCTCCTCGAGGGTCAGCGTGGCCTCATCGATCAACTCACCACGCACGGCTTTATCGTCTGCCATGACCTGCCCTCCTCGGATCGAAATCGAGCTCCCGTGCCATGGTGGCGTAAAGCTCGCGGGCCTTGTCGGTATCCGCCGGCGGCAGCACCACCGTGAGTTCCACATAGAGATCGCCTGGCTCCTGCCCAGGAATGCCGCGTCCCTTTAGCCGTAGTCGACGCCCACTCTGCGAGCCAGCAGGCACCTTGAGCCTGACCGGCCCTGCGGGCGTAGGTGTTTCGATGCTGGCGCCCAAAGCCGCCTCCCAAGGTGTCACCGGCACACTGGCGTAGACATCGCGGCCCTCGACGCGAAACGCCTGGTCGGGGTGAAAGTGGATTTCCAGAAACAGATCGCCCGGCGGACCGCCGCCCATGCCCGGGCTACCCTGCCCGGTCAGGCGAATGTGCTGGCCTTCCTTGACGCCCTTGGGAATCTTGACACTGAGGCTGTGCTGACGGGTCACTACCCGGCCCTGAGCATCCATTTCGGGCACCTGCAGGCTGATGGTGCGCGTCGCACCCTGATAGGCATCGGCCAGGTCGATCACCACCTTGGCGTGGCGGTCCTCGCCGCGCATGCGGTACCCCTGGCCGTGTTGCCTGCGGCGTCCGGCCTGACCGAACAGGTTGGCAAAGAAGTCGCTGAATTCGTCCGCCTCAGCCCCGTCGAAGCCGCGGCCGGTGAATTCGAAGCCCGCATCCCAGTCCGGTGGCGGCCTGAAATCCTGACCGGCCCGATAGTTCTGGCCCAGTTGGTCATAGGCAGCGCGCTTCTCGGGATCCCCCAGCACCTCTTTGGCCTCGTTGATCGCCTGCATGCGATCCTCGGCATCTGGCTCCTTGCTGACATCGGGGTGGTACTTGCGGGCCAGCTTGCGATAGGCCTTCTTGATCTCCTCGGCGGTAGCGGTCTTGGCTACCCCGAGCGTCTGATAGTAATCCTTGAATTCCAACTGGCCGGACTCCGAGCAAGCGTGGCGGCGTGCCACGAATGAACGCCGATGTCTCAAAGCTAGTTGAAAACGCTCGTTCAGAGAATGATATGGCTCAAGTCATGGCCATTTGCGCAGCATTCTCGGCAGCCGGGGAGTGAGCGCTCATCCAGAACGTACTTATCACCACGACAAAGCGCGAAAAAACTCGTTTGGTGAGCACGACATAAGCCGACATATGAAAAAAGCCACGTCAGTCGAGAAACAGACCGACGTGGCTCATCAGCGCTAGAGGTGGGATGACGTGGCCTAGCCACAGAACACCGGGGTAGTTAGTCGAGCGTGATCAGAACGCCTCTTCTGTTTGTCGATTGCTCACGAGCATAGGCCTGCTCTCCTGACGGCTCATGCCTTGCTCCAGGTCAGGGCTGACCTTGAATCGACCGATCGTTTCGCCCAAGTCATCGGACTGTTCATCCAGCGACTTGCTCGCCGCCGCCATCTGCTCCACCAGTGCAGCGTTATGCTGCGTCACTTCCTCGAGTTGCGTCATGGCTTGATTGATTTGCTCGATGCCAGAGGATTCTTCCGTGGTTGCCGCCGTAATCTCGGCTACCAGCCCAGCCATCTGCTTCACTCGATCGGCGATAGCTTCCAGTGTATCGCTGGTATTGGTGACCAAGGTGTCGCCTTCATTGACCTTGGCCACGTTGTTGTCGATCAGCTTGCGGATATGGTCGGCTTCACTGGCACTCCGACTCGCCAGATTGCGAACTTCAGCGGCCACCACGGCAAAGCCACGTCCATGCTCACCCGCGCGTGCCGCCTCAACCGATGCATTGAGTGCCAGCAGGTTAGTCTGAAAGGCAATATTATCGATGGTGGAAATGATACTGGCGACCTGCTGATTCGCCTCGTGAAGCTGAGTCATCGCCGCACGCGCCTGAGTCGCCACTTGGCTGGCCTGCCGTGCCTGTTCAGCCACTTCGTCAGACACTTTCTGTGCTTCACGGGCATTGTCGGTGGTCTGATGCACGGTAGCGGTCATTTGCTCCATGCTTGATGCGGTTTCCACCAACGAGGCTGACTGCTCCTCGGTACGCTGGGCCAAGTCCTGATTCCCTTTGGCGATTTCGCCGCTCGCCACTTTCACACTCATCGCCGTCTGCTTGGTATTCGCCACCAACTGCTCGGTACTAGCAGTGGATTCATTGAAGGCTCGATAGAGTTGCGACAGCTCATCGCTACCTGTCACATCCAGGCGCAGGGTCAAGTCGCCACCCCGCGATTGGATGCTGGCAAGCGCATGCTTGAGAGGCACAGTGATACTTCGCACGATCAGCGTTGCCAACAGTGTCGCCAAGCCAAAGGCCAGGAGGGCAATCACGACATACCGCAGCAAATCATTGCGCGCCGTTTCATACAGATCGCCGGTGGTGGCCAACACATCCTCGGCCACGGCATCCTCCACGGCCTTCAGGCGGCCAAGCTTGACCGTCTGCCATTCGAACCATTGCTCAGGGTCGACACCGAAGCCACCCTGGTCAGCACGCTGCATGACCAACTCACGCAGCTCCTTTAATCGCTCGATATCAGGCCCGGACAAGGCGTCATCGAGGCGTTGACTCATGGCATCTTCAGCCATGGCGCGAAAACTCGCTAAAAATGCTTGTTCTTTGCCGATCAGGCTCAAGAAGCGCTGAAACGTCGCCGGGCTTATTTGATCGGCGCCGAAGGCACTCGACAATACAGCTCTCTCGATACCGGCGAGATCCTTGGCTTTCAACAGATTATAGTAAGCGCCAAGACGACGAGAGACACTCGCTTGCTGAGTGGCATGGCTCATCATGGCGACCACTTCCATCAGATCGGCATTGAGATTGGTATAGTTCGCGATGACCTCGCCAGTGGGCACCGTAAACCCGTCCACGCTTTGACGCAGCCCGTCTATGGATGTCAGCTGTTGGCGAATGGCACCAATATGATCCAGCATTTCAGTGCCTAGGTTGTCATCACTCAACCCTTCAACGTGACGCTCAAAGGCCTTGGCCTGAAAGTCGGTAGACTGTCGCTGCTCACGCAGCTTCCCGCCAAAAATTTTCCCCTCACTGCCTAGAAAGCCTGCCGTCATACCCCGCTCACGCTGAAGCTGATGCACGAGGTCGCCAGCCTGCTGCGCCATGGCAGTAAGCGACTGAAGATGCTTCATGCTAGTGGCCATTTGCTGGCGTTCGACGATACCGCTGATCGCAAAGTAAGCCATGGCAAGCAAAGGAAGTGCCAGCGTCAGCACGAACTTTCGCCCCATGGTTATGCGGTTGAGTAAATTCTTCATCAACAATCACTCTTCTTGAAATCTTGGGCTTTGCTCGAGGTTATTGAGCTTGAATTCTTTTTTCGGGTCGCTTTATTCCTTGTCGCCACCCGCCCTACATCGATGACTCATCGGCAGATCAGCCAAATGCTTTCACCGCCCGAAGCCTACGGCCAAAAAGAAAAATCATCTGTAATTACCATAAAAAAAGGCTCAAAAATCTATGCTTTTTAATAATTACAGTTAAATAAAAAATACAAGGGGGTGACATATACCTTATAGATCCAAAAATACGGTTTTTTAGACCGAAAAGGTCACGAGTAAGGAAAACAACAAGATGGCAACATTGATCCATATCAAAAAATGAAGCGCCGTCTACGCCCCCTGCGCATATCTGCCACTCAACAATCAGCGGCACCTTTCTCCGACACCTGCGACGCCAACCTCATTGCCTGCGTCATGGTCGGCGATGTCCAAACGGCGGGTATTGGTCTGCCAAGGCCACCGGTGAGTGCTCGACCATGCCGACCACGCTGCCCACCACGATCAGGCACGGCGACGGCAACGGCGATGCCGCGAGACGCCCGGGCATGTCGGCCAGGGTGCCGGTAAGAGCCGCCTGCTCGGGCAGGCTGGCATTAGCAACCAGCATGATCGGCCAGTCATCGGGAAGCCCGGCACCGCGCAGCCCGGCGCAGATCGCCTCAACCTTCGATAGCCCCATGTAGAACACCAGGGTCTCGTCGCGGCGGGCAAGCGATGCCCAGTCCGGCTCGCCGCCCTCGCGACACAGCTGGGCGGTGACCAACCGCAGCTGCTGGGCATGGGCCCGGTCGGTGAGCGGAATGCCAAGGCTGGCGGCGGCCGCCGAAGCCGCGGTAATGCCGGGCACGATCTCGGCGGGTACCTGGGCGGCGCCGAGTTCCGCAAGCTCTTCGCCCATGCGCCCGAAGACGCCGGGATCACCCCCCTTCAGACGCACCACCGATTTGCCTTCCTGGGCCAGTCGTACCAGTAGCGCGCCGATCTCGGCCTGGGGCACGCTGTGCTGGCCTCGGGCCTTGCCGACGTAATAGCGCTCCCGGCGAGGTGGAATCAGCGCCAGAACGTCGTCGCCGATCAGGCGGTCGTAGACCACCGCATCGGCCTCTTGAAGTAGCCGCGCGGCCTTCAGGGTCAAGAGCTCGCAATCGCCGCTGCCGGCGCCGACCAGATACACCGTGCCGGCGCGACAGCGACCAGCCACCGTGTTGTATCGCGTGCCAAGGGCATCGACCGCCGGGCCTACGGTGCCCAGCGGCTCTCTCAATATTCCCCGTGGCATGGCCCGTGAAATAGCCCGAGACAGGGCATGACCCAGGCGAACCAGCACGCTCATGGCCTCAAAGGGCTTGTTTTTCCCGCTTCTTGTCAACGTCCGCATGACAGGCTCCTGTTAGGCACTTTCTTCGATAAGGGATTTGAGTTCGGGAATGCAGCTGCCGCATTGGGTGCCGCAGGCGAGCCGGGCACCCAATGCCTCGACACTGGCATCCCCGTCCTGAATGGCCGCGACGATGGATTTCTGACCGACCTGATGACAGCTGCAGACCAGCGGGCCGGCATCGGCCTCGCCGCTGGCGCAGCCGGCCAGCAGTCGCCGCCGCGCGTCATCGGTGAGGCAATCCCCACGTGCTGCCTCGGCGAGGCGCTCGTCCAACCAGGAAAGCCCCGGCAACTCCGCTGGCGGACCCACCATTAACCACCAGCGCAGACGACCATCGGCGACTCCCGCAGCACGCAGCCGGCCGCTCGTCGGGTCGGAGCACCACAGGGTCGGCGCCACCGGCAGCCAGGCCGATAGCCGCGCCAGCCAGTCGTCGAGATCGGCAGCCCCCTTGTCAGTCTCGCCACCGGCGAGCTGCCAGCGCTCGCCATGGGCCAGCGGGATACGCGACCAATAGGTGGCTTCGTCTCGCCAGGCGGCCTCGGCAGTCAGGTCGGCGGCCACCAGCAGTGTGGCCTCCCAGCAAAGCTGAAGCGGGTCCAGCGCTACGGCGCCATGCTTGGATTCCGGCTGGCCGGAGAATGGATCGAGGTGGGCACTGAGCAGTCCGCCCATGCGGGCCCTCTTGCTGAATTGATCGGTCCAGTGCATGGGCACGAAGACCTCGCCACGCCGCTGGCCCTTGGCAAGCCGAACCCGCCCCAGGTAGTCACCGTCGGCACCACTGAGCCGCGCCAGTTGCTGGTCGCCGAGGCCTGCCGCCAGCGCATCCTCGGGATGCACCTCTATAAAAGGCTCGGCACGATGGTTCATGAGCCGCGGAGCACGACCGGTGCGGGTCATGGTGTGCCACTGATCGCGCACCCGGCCGGTGTTGAGCCGCAGGGGGCGGGTGTCATCGAGCGCCTGAGCCGGTCCCCGTGGGCGCACCGGCAGCAAGCGGGCCCGCCCGCTCGGCGTGGCGAAGCGCCCATCCTCGAACAGGCGGGCGGTGCCCTTGGGCGCGGCGGCATTGACCGGCCACTGGATCGGCGCCAAGGCGTCGTAGCCGTCGCGATCGAGCCCGGCCAGACCCGAGATGTCGAACAGACGAAAGCCCTTGCCGCGCGCGGCCGCGTCATTCTCGAAACCGGAAAGGCGGGCGTGCTCATCGAAGATCTCGGCGGGATGGCTGTAGTCGAAGGCTTCGCCATACCCCAGGCGCTTTGCTACCTGGCTGATGATCCACCAGTCGTGGCGAGCCTCGCCGGGAGGCGGCAGCATGCCGCGCTGGCGCGAGATGCAACGCTCGGAGTTGGTGACCGTGCCATCCTTCTCCGACCAGGAAGACGCCGGCAGCACGATGTCGGCATAGGCGATCAGATCGGTATTGGCCATGCACTCGGAGACGATCACCAGCGGGCACTTGGCCAGCGCCGCGCGCACCCGGTTGGCCTCCGGCAGGCTGACGGCCGGATTGGTGGCCATCACCCATAGCGCCTGCACCTCGCCGCGTTCGATGGCCTCGAACAGCGCCACCGCCTTGTGGCCGGGCCCCTCCGGCAGGGTCGGCGTTAGAGACTCGGTGGCCCAGAAGCGCGTGACCCGATCGAGGGCGCCGGGGGTGTCATAGTCCATATGAGCGGCCAACTGGTTGGCCAGTCCGCCGACCTCGCGCCCGCCCATGGCATTGGGCTGGCCGGTGATCGAGAAAGGGCCGGCACCCGGCAGGCCAATCTTGCCGCCGGCCAGGTGGCAGTTGATGATGGCGTTGCACTTGTCGGTGCCGCTGCTCGACTGGTTGATGCCCTGGGAATAGAGGGTGACCACGTGCAGTTGGCTGGCGAACCAGTAGTAGAAGGTCTGCAACGCCTCGGGGTCGAGATCACAATCGATGGCCACCGCCTCCACCGAGGCGTCGCCTTCCCGGGCAGCGGCCACCGCCTCCACCGAGGCGTCGCCTTCCCGGGCAGCGGCCAGCGCCTCGTCCAGGCCATCGGCGTGGCCTTCCAGGTAGACGCGATCGAGGCGTCCCTTGTCCGCCATGAAGGCCAGCAAGCCGTTGAACAGGCGTGCATCGCTGCCCGGCGCCAGGCCCAGGTAGAGATCGGCTATCTCGCAGCTGTCGGTGACCCGAGGGTCGATCACCACCACCCGCATCAGCGGATTGCGAGCCTTGGCGGTGCGCAGGCGCTGGTAGATGACCGGATGGTTCCAGGCCAGATTCGAGCCCACCAGCACCACCAGCTCCGCCTCTTCCAGATCCTCGTAGTTGCTGGGCACGGCATCGGCGCCGAAGGAACGTTTGTAGCCGGCCACTGCCGACGCCATGCACAGCCGCGAGTTGGTATCCAGATGCGGGGTGCCAAGGAAGCCCTTGAAGAGCTTGTTGGCCACATAGTAATCCTCGGTCAGCAGTTGACCGGACAGGTAGGCCGCCACCGCCTCATCGCCATGCGCCTGGCGAGTGGCAGTAAGCCTTTCCGCCACGGTATCCAACGCCGCGTCCCAGTCGACCTCACGACCATCGACCCGAGGCCGGGTCAGCCGTCCCGGCTCGCCCAGCGTCTCGTGTAGCGCCGAGCCCTTGACGCAGAGCCGGCCGAAGTTGGCGGGGTGTTCTCGGTCGCCGTCGACCGAAGTCATGATCCCATCCGCTATATCGGCCACGACACCACAGCCGACGCCGCAGTAGGGGCAGGTCGTCCGCACCTGATGCATACGGCTCTCTCCTTTCCTGATCGCCCGTGGTCTATCGCACCTCGCCGCCGGGCCGCCCCTTAAAAAAAGCGCCCGGCTCCGCTGCCGTGAGAGGCAGGGAGCCGGACGCCATTGTCTGGATGAGCGCGCCGTCATTGGCGCCTCGTTGTTAGCCTCTACCTAGCAAGCCACATGCCAACTAAAGACGGCCAAGAGCCTGTATCCCGGCCAGGGCCCGCCGCGACGGGGCTGCTCGGCTTGCGAGTGCAGTCAATCGAGCGCGGGCTCGGTCGGCCTAGCCTCATACGACGCACCATCAGGCGACATCTCAGCACGATATCGCACCATCACAGCTCACTCACCAGATTTCCCCGCGACTGTCTTCCCGCCAACGTCGAGCGCTGCACGCGCTGTAAAAGGCTGCGCCAACTGCGCCGCATCAGTGCATCTTCGCTAAAAAATGCGACTAGACGGAACATTCCTTGCATGACCCGGTAGACGCTGCATGACATCCATCGAACATCGCGAGTCACCGCCATGCCCCCACCACTCAACATCCTGCTGGTCGACGACGAGGTTGTACGCGCCGCCATGGTCGAGGAGGCACTCACCGCAGAGGGCCACCAAGTCATCTGTCGGCTGCAGAACCCCACCAGTCTCAACGAGATGGTCGCCCGCCACGAGCCCGACGTGGTGATCATCGACATGGAGTCCCCCGACCGCGACACCCTCGACAGCATGGCGCTGCTCAATCGGGAGAACCCCCGCCCGGTGGTCTTCTTCGCCGACCAGCACGACTCCGACATCATGCAAGCGGCACTCAAGTCCGGGGTCAGCGCCTATGTGGTCGATGGCTTGGTACCGGGCAGGGTGCGCGCCATCATCGATGTCGCCATCGCCCGCTTCGATGCCTTCCAGTCGATGCGCACCGAGCTCGACAAGGCGCGCAACAAGCTTGCTGAACGCAAGCGCATCGAACGTGCCAAGGGCCTGTTGATGCAACACCAGAACTGCGGAGAAGAAGAGGCCTACCGCATGCTGCGCAAGATCGCCATGGATCGCAGTCAGCGCATCTTCGAGGTCGCCAAGAGCGTCATCGATATTCTCGAACCCCTGGAGAAGGGCCAATGACTATGCTGCAAGATGCCGAACTCGACCGGCTGACGCTGGGTTTCGTGCCGCTGCTCGACTGCGCCCTGCTGGTGGTCGCCCGGGAGCAGGGCTTCTTCGCCGCCCAGGGCATCGAGGTTACCCTGTCGCGCCAGAACGCCTGGTCAACCCTACGCGACCGGGTCGCCGCCGGCCTGCTGGATGGCGCCCAGATGCTGGCCCCGCTGCCGCTGGCAATGAGCCTTGGTCTCGGCCGCGCGCCCTGCGACACCCTGGCGCCGATCACCCTGGGGCGTAACGGCAACGCCATCGTCCTCGCCAATGGGCTTGCCGATGCCAGCGGCGCCGACCATCGGCAGGGCCCGGCCGACAGTGCTCGCGCCCTCGCCGACTACTTGAGCCGACAAACCGACCGCAAGCTGACCCTGGCCATGGTCTACCCGCATTCCTGCCAGCACTATCAACTGCGCCACTGGCTGAGCCTCGGTGGCCTGAACCCAGACCGGGACGTAACGCTGACCGTCCTGCCTCCATCGCAAACGGTCGAGGCCCTGGAGGCCGGAAGCATCGATGGCTTCTGCGTGGGTGAACCCTGGGGCTCGCTTGCTGAATCGCAACAGGCCGGCCGTATCGTCGCTACCGGAGCCCAGCTGTGGGGCACGCCTGCGGAAAAAGTGCTGGGCGTGACCCGCTCCTGGGCCAACCGCTACCCCGCCACCCTATCCCGCCTGATTCGTGCGATCTGGGAGGCCAGCGAGTGGCTCGCGGCCGACCCCGCTCACCGGCGCCAGGCCCGGGAGTGGCTGGCCCTGCCGCCCTACCTGGACCGCTCGATAAGCCATCTTTCGCACCTGCCGCTGGACGAGCCGCCGATCTGCCAGCAGCTCTACGGGCCGGGCGTGCTGCGACCCGATGTCGAGGCCGCCGGGCTCTTTGCCGAGCAAATGGATCAGCAGATGCGCGACAACGGTCGTCACCTGGATCGAGCCACCCTCGATGAATGCTACTCCCCCGTGCACTTCGATGCCGCCACGCACCAATGATGTGCGCCTTAAGAGGCGTCGGCCAAGCCGGCCGGCGCCTTCTCATCTGGCTTAACCCACTGCTTATAAAATAAAAAAATCTACCACAGGGGCCCTTGGCAGGCTCCATGCATTGCATCCAACAGTATCGCCCCTAACGCCAGGGGTGACCCCGACGGGCTAGTAGCGACCAATGGCGGTCGCCGCTCAGCCACGGACGAAGACGTCCGGCCAGGTACTGCCGCACCACGCGGCAGTGCCCGGCCGGGCGTTTTTTTATGCCGTGCGTTTAGCGCCGCACTCAACATAACGAGCCGGCCGCATAACGACACACGGCAAGGACCCGACCGCTGGAGGAGAGGCGCCATGACCCCTCACCCGACATCTTGCCCCGAGCATCTAGTGATCATCGGCAATGGCATGGCCGGCCACCGCCTGCTGGAGGCCCTGCTCGAACGCCCCGGTCGCCCGGGGCGTATCACCGTGATCGGCGAGGAAACCGCCCCGGCCTATAACCGCATTCTGCTATCGCCATGGCTGGCCGGGGAGATGGATCGTGAGGCCCTGACCCTGCGGGATACCCGCTGGTACAGCGAACATGGCATCGACCTGAAGCTCGGCCAGCGAGTCGTCGAGATCGACCGCCAGGCACGTCGCCTCGTCACCAGCGGCGGCGACACCCTCCGCTACGACCGACTGGTGATGGCAACCGGCTCGCGCCCGGCCATACCCGCCATTGAGGGTATCGACCTTGAGGGCGTGCACGGCTTTCGCGACCTTGGCGATGTCGCCGCGCTAACCCGTGCCGCCGAGCAGGGCGGCCACGCGGTGGTGGTCGGCGGTGGGCTGCTGGGCCTCGAGGCCGCCGAGGGGTTGCGCAAGCAGGCGCGGACCCAGACCGAGCGCAGCTGCGATGACGAAGGCCAGTCGCCCCCGGAATTGACGGTCAAGGTGCTGCAGCGCGCGAATCGTTTGATGAACCGCCAACTCGATGCCACCGCCGCCGGGCTACTGGAAGACGAGCTGACCCGGCGCGGCCTGGGGATTATCACCGGTGCCCGTCTGGCCAATCTGGAGGGCGATGCCGAGGGGCGAGTCAGGGCCGTGAACCTGGAAGACGGGCGACGCCTCGCCGCCGACTGCGTGGTGATCGCCGCCGGTATCACCCCCAATGCCGAGCTGGGCCGCGCCGCCGGCCTAGAAGTGGACCGCGCCATCGTGGTCGACGCACACCTCACCGCCTCGGACCCAGCCATCCACGCCCTCGGCGAATGCTGCCAGTTCCGGGGCACCACCTACGGCCTGGTGGAACCGATCTGGCGCCAAGTCGAGGTCCTAGCCGATCACCTCTGCCGTGATAAAGACGCGGCACCAGTGGCTGGCTACGTCGAACGCCCTACCGCCACCAAGCTCAAGATCAGCGGCGTCTCGCTTTACGCCTTCGGCCCCATCGAGCCCGAGGACGACCACGAGGTGCTCTGCTACCACGACCCGCAGCAGGGCGACTATCGCCGCCTGCTGCTGCGCGACAACCGACTCGAGGGGGCCGTGCTCTACGGCGATACCGCCGCCGGTCCCTGGTACTTCGAACAGTCGCTAGCCGGACAAGACCTGTCGGCTGGCCGCCAAGCCCTACTGTTCGGGGCCGGCGATGCCGTCCCCTTGCTCGAGAACGCCCCTTCCAACAACGCCACTCAGGAGGCCGCCGCATGACGACGCCCACTCCCCAAGACCTGATCATCATCGGTAACGGCATGGTCGGCCATCACCTGGTCGAGCAACTGGTCGAGCGCGGCAGTGTCGATCACTTCCGCATCACCGTATTCGGCGAGGAACGCCACCCGGCCTATGACCGAGTGCACCTCTCGGAATACTTCAGCGGCCGCGATGCCGCCGACCTGGCGCTCGGCGAGGCGGACTTCTATGCCACCCACGACATCACCCTGCGCCTCGGCGAGGCGGTGAGCCGCATCGACCGCGAAAACCGTGAGGTCGTCACCGACCAGGGCCGCTATCGCTACGACAGCCTGGTGCTGGCCACCGGCTCCTACCCGTTCGTGCCGCCGATCCCCGGCGCCGAGACGGGCCAGCCCAACCGGCTGGTCTACCGTACCCTGGACGACCTGGACACCATCCGCGCGGCGGCGACCGATGCCCGGCGCGGCGTGGTCGTAGGCGGCGGCCTGCTGGGCCTGGAGGCCGCCAATGCGCTGAAGTCGCTGGAGCTGGAGGCGCATGTGGTGGAGTTCGCCCCGCGCCTGATGCCGGTCCAGCTCGACGACCAGGGCGGCACGGCACTGCGCGAAAAGATCGAGGAACTCGGCGTGGGCGTGCATCTCAACCGCGCCACCACCGAGATCACCGCCGGCGACGACTATCGCTATCGCATGACCTTCCAGGACGGTGAATACCTGGAGACCGACCTGATCGTGTTTTCCGCCGGTATCCGCCCGCAGGACACCCTGGCCCGCGAATGTCGGCTGGAGATCGGCGAGCGCGGCGGCATCGTCATCGACGACGAATGTCGCACCTCGGACCCGGAGATCTTCGCTATCGGCGAGTGCGCACTGTGGGACAACCGCATCTTCGGCCTGGTGGCGCCGGGCTATACCATGGCGCGCTGCGCGGCCGACGCCCTGTCCGGCCCCTTTCGCGGGCCAGAGCCTGCCGGCGAGCGTTTCGCGGGCGCCGACATGTCCACCAAGCTCAAGCTACTGGGTGTCGATGTCGGTTCGATCGGCGATGCCCACGGCACAACCGACGGCGCCATCAGCTATCGCTACAGCGACGAGGCAACTTGCGTCTATCGTCGGCTGGTGGTCAGCGGCGATGGCAAGCGCGTGATCGGCGCGGTGCTGGTGGGCGACAACGCCTCCTACGATACCCTCTTGCAATACGCTCAGAACGGCATCGCGCTACCGGCGGACCCGGCCTCGCTGATCCTCCCCAGCGTCGAGGGCGCCCCCACCCTCGGCGCCGACGCCCTGCCCGAGGGCGCGACCATCTGCTCCTGCCACAATGTCACCAAGGGCAAGATCTGCGAGACCATCGATGCCGGTGCCTGCGACCTGGGCGCCATCAAGTCAGAGACCAAGGCCAGCACCGGCTGCGGCGGCTGCACCGCCCTGCTCAAGAGCGTGGTCGACCATGAACTCGAGGCCCGCGGCGTGGAGGTCGATCACTCGATCTGCGAGCACTTCACCCACACCCGTCAGGAGCTCTATTCGATCGTCCGTGTCGAGGGCATCAAGACCTTCAGCGAGTTGATCGAAAAGCACGGTGCCTCGTCGACACCGAGCCTGGGCTCTTCATCAGCCCCGAAACTTGGCTCTTCATCAGCCCCGATACTTGGCTGCGACATCTGCAAGCCGGCGGTGGCCTCGATCCTCGCCTCCTGCTTTAACGAGCCGATCACCGATGCCGCCCATGTGCCACTGCAGGACACCAACGATACCTTCATGGCCAACATGCAGAAGAACGGCACCTATTCGGTGGTGCCGCGCATTCCCGGCGGCGAGATCACCCCAAGCAAGCTGCGCGTGCTGGGCGAGGTCGGCGAGAAGTACGGGCTCTATACCAAGATCACCGGCGGCCAGCGTGTCGACCTGTTCGGCGCCCGCCTCGAGCAGTTGCCGGATATCTGGAGCGAGCTGATCGCCGAGGGTTTCGAGACCGGTCACGCCTACGGCAAGTCACTGCGCACCGTGAAATCCTGTGTTGGCAGCACCTGGTGCCGCTACGGCGTGCAAGACAGCGTGGGCATGGCGATCTACCTGGAAAACCGCTACAAGGGCCTGCGCTCACCGCACAAGATCAAGTTCGCCGTCTCCGGTTGCACCCGCGAGTGCGCAGAGGCCCAGAGCAAGGACGTCGGCGTGATCGCCACCGAAAACGGCTGGAACCTCTACGTATGCGGCAACGGCGGCATGCGCCCCCGCCACGGCGAACTGTTCGCTACCGACCTCGACGACGAGGCGCTGATCCGCACCATCGACCGCTTCCTGATGTTCTACGTGCGGACCGCTGACCGCCTGCAGCGCACCTCGGTGTGGCGCGAGAATCTCGAGGGTGGACTCGACTACCTCAAGGACGTGGTGATCGACGACAGCCTGGGGCTGGGCGAGGAACTGGAAAGCCAGATGCGCCACGTCATCGGCAGCTACGAATGCGAGTGGGCCAACGCCCTCGACGACCCCGAGAAGCTCAAGCGCTTCCGCAGCTTCGTCAACGACTCGCGCCCGGACCCGGACATCATCGTCACCGAGGAGCGCGGCCAGCTGCGTCCGGCGTAAACGAGTCGTTGCCAACACCGGGATGACCGCCGGGGACAAGGCCAAGCGAGGGGGTTTTGGCCATGGGTGGCCAAAGTAGCGCCCATGGATTAGTTCCTAGCGCCCTCGCGGGGCTTGTCGCCGGATAAGCTGACCCCACCAACTACCCGACACCATCTTCTCGAGGAACCCTCCATGACCGCCGCAACCGCACAAGACCAGACAATGACCCAGACGTGGCAGCCCCTTTGCACCAAGGCCGACCTGGTCGCCCACTCCGGCGTCGCCGCCTGGACTGAAACACCAGAGGGACCGGTGCAGGTGGCCGTGTTCTACCTGCCCGGCCAAGCCACCGAGCTCTTCGCCGTTGATCACCACGACCCCTTCTCCGACGCCAACGTCATCGCCAGGGGCATCGTCGGCGATATCCAAGGGGAGCCGGTAGTGGCCTCACCGATCTACAAGCAGCATTTTCGGCTCAAGGACGGCCAATGCGTGGAAGACGAAGCGGTGCGGCTGCGCTGCTGGCCGCTGCGCTTCGATGGAGAACGGGTGCTGATCGACCTGGGCTGAGAGCGCTTTGGGCGTGGACAGGCCCTCGAGCCGGTCGTCTGCACCATCCGGAATATCGAGGGCATCGACCCAACCCTGGTCAACTAGGCACAGCGTCGCCACAACGTGAAAGACATCGGGTTGGCGAATCGCGCGCACTGGGTGCATGCTAAAGCTATTGGGTAACGCCCCCCAGCGACAGGAGGAGTCAAACGACCGCAAGGACAGGAGAAGCGACACCGGCCGAGACCAGGTTTGAACTGTCATGCCCTCGTAAGGGCTAAATGCCAGTGTCGGAACTGCCGTTAACCAAGGAGTGTTCCTGCCGATGGTACGAATCGACAAGAAAGCCACCCGGCTTTACGTGCTAGACACTAACGTTCTGATTCACGATCCTGCCGCCCTTTATCATTTCGAAGAGCACGATGTGGTCATTCCCATGACCGTTCTGGAGGAACTCGACAAGCACAAGAACGGCATTCGCGAGATCGCCCGTACCGCCCGCCAAGTCAGCCGCACCCTCTCCGATATCACCAGCCAAGTCGGCTTCGACGAGATCCAGGCCGGCATACCGATTCCCGGCTCCATCGGCGTCACCGGACGCCTGCGCTTTCTCTGCTATAACGATCTGAAACCGCTGGACAACCTGGAAGACAGTCCGGACAACCGCATCCTCGCCGAAACCTGTCGGCTACGTGATGAGCGCCCGGATGCCTCGGTCATTCTGGTCACCAAGGACATCAATCTTCGCGTCAAGGCCGCCGCGCTCAAGGTGCCGGTGGAGGACTACCTCAACGACCGCGCCTTCTCTGACCAGGACGTCATGAGCGAGGGCGCCAAGGTATACCCGGATGCCGGCGAGCATGCCATGGGGCTATGGGAGGCGCTCAATGTCGAGGTCAAGGTCGAGCGCGCCGACCACCACACCTACTACCAGCTAAGCGGCGAGATGCCCAGTGACTGGCATGTCGGCATGCTGGTCTCTGACTGTGAAAACGGCGCCAACTTCGAAGCCATCATCCGTGAGCTGGGCCCCAACAGCGCGCGGCTGCAGCTACTCGCCAACTATCGTCATCACGCCGGCGTCTGGGGCGTACACGCCCACGACAGCCGCCAAAACTTCACCCTCAACCTGCTGATGGACCCGGATATCGACCTGGTGACCATTGCCGGCAACGCAGGCACCGGCAAGACCTTCATGACCCTGGCGGCAGCGCTTCAGCAAACGCTGGACATGAAGGGCTTCGAGCGCATCGTCTTCACGCGAGCGCCGATTCCCATGGGCGAGGACATCGGCTTCTTGCCCGGCACCGAGGAAGAAAAGATGTCGCCCTGGATGGGCGCCTTCCATGACAACATGGATAACCTGCTGCGTGACGAGAAAGACGGCTCATCGAGCTGGAATAATGACGCCACCCGGTCGCTGATCGGCTCGCGGGTGCAAATCCGCTCGCCGGGCTTCATGCGCGGCCGCACCCTCAATGACACCTTCCTGATCATCGACGAAGCGCAGAACTTCACCCCCAAGCAGTTGAAAGCCCTGATCACCCGCGCCGGGCGCAACACCAAGATCGTCTGCCTGGGCAACGTCGGCCAGATCGACACGCCCTACCTCACTGCCAACACCTGCGGCATGGCGGCAGTGGTGCAAAACTTCCGCGACTGGCCCCACGCGGGGCACATCACGCTGAGAAGCGTCGAGCGCTCGCGGCTGGCCCTGGCGGGTGAGGAACTGCTTTAACCCACCTGCTTTACCTGCAACCAAAAACGCCCGCCATCAGGCGGGCGTCTTACATTCCAGTCTAACATTGCGCGTCTTGCTAGCCGCCCTGTCTGCGCGGCTAGCGCGCGGTTCAGCGCTGGCGGTTGGCGGCTTCCTCGAGCAAGGCTTCGCTCTCGCTGCCCGCGCCCTTGCGAATGATCTCCTCGGCCTCGTGATAGAGGCACACCGGCGTGTTGCAGGAAGCGCAGAACACCTTGTCGTCAGGATTGTGCACCTGAGATACCCGCATGCGGTGGCTTGCGCAGTTGGGGCAACCGACCGGCAGGCGGAAGTCTTCGGATAGATCGGGCATGCATGTCTCCTGGGAAGGTCTGGTGGTGTCGTCAATGAATGATCTGGGCAATCAGCCAAGACTTCAAGCCGGCGCTACCTTATAAAACACTGACACCGCTGAGAGGTTCCCGGTACCGGGCATTCCTCTTGGCATTCCCCTTGGCTTTACTTTTGTTTGCGCAGGACCACGCTCAGGTTATTCGCCGGCATCTCGACGACCTTGTCTAGCGTCAGGCCTTCGGCCTGTGCGCAGGCCAGCACCGCTTCCAGATCGCGAATGCCCCAGCGCGAATCCCGTGTGCGCAGCGAGGCATCGAAGGCCTCGTTGCTGGGGGCCGTGTGCTGGCCGTCGCGGCGATAAGGGCCATAGAGGAAAAGCAGACCACCCGGCGGCAGACGCTCGCCGGCCTCGGCCATCAACGCTTCGGTCACCTCCCAGGGCGAGATGTGAACGAGGTTAATGGCCACCAGTGCATCGATGCTCTCCAGCGGCCAGGGCCGGCGGGTGACATCCAGGGTCAGCGGCTCGGCCAGATTGGCCGTGCCCTGCTCCGTCCGCCAGGCGCGAATCGAGGCGACCGCCTCGGCGCTCGGGTCGCTGGGCTGCCAGTCGACCCAGGGCAATGCCTGGGAGAAATACAGCGCATGCTCACCGCTACCGCTGGCCAGTTCCAGCACTCGCAGGCGGTCGGCACCGCACGCGCTCAGCACCTCTTGCAGCGCAGGCTCGAGCACCTCAAGAATCGGGGCGCGATTGCGCGCCACTGCCGGGCTCGATAGACGGGAATCAGAGTACATCGCGGTTCCTTTAACTGTTGGCCGACGCATCGACGCCCTCGCCCAGGCGCTCGCCCAGCCAGGTACTGATGTCGGTGATCTGCTGCGGACAGATCGCATGCTGCATGGGGTAACTGCGATAGGTCAGCGGGTGCCCCATGGCCTCGGCGCGCTTGGCACCTTCGCGCCCCAGCGACTCCGGCACCACCGGGTCGAAGGTGCCGTGATGCACCTCGATGGGCAGGTCACGGTTGGCGTCACTGGGCACGATGGAGTCCGCGGTCGCGAAGTAAGTCGACAGCGCCAGCAGGCCACCGAGGGGCTCGGGATAGGTCAACGCCGCCTCATAGGCCACGGCGCCGCCCTGAGAGAAACCGGCCAGAATAATACGGCGGCTGTCGATGCCACGCGCGATCTCCGCATCGATCATCTCATGCACGCGCTTGGCGGAGGCCCGCAACTGGGTCTCGTCGACCCGGCGCCCGAGATTCATCTCGAGGATGTCGTACCAGGCGGGCATCTGCATGCCGCCGTTCACGGTGACGGGCAGACGGGGCGCATGGGGCAGCACCGTGCGCAGCGATACGCTATCGGGCAGCGTGAACGCCGGCACGATCGGCGCCAGATCATTGCCGTCGGCGCCCAGGCCATGCAGAAGGATGAGGCTGGCATTGGCCGGTCGGCCGCCGGCAGGCTCTATCACGCGCTCGTTGGAAGTGCTCATCAGAGGGCTCCTAGCAGGAAAAACGTTGCCGTTACCCTACCCCAGCCGCCCCCGCCGCGGCGAGCGCCGACCGTGGCCGGATAGGGCCTAAAAGGACCAGATCTGCGGAATCAGCCCCAGCGCCACCGCCGCGGTGATCAGGTTCAGCGGCCCGCCGACCCGCAGATAATCGCGGAAGCGATAACCGCCGGGCCCGTAGACCATCAGGTTGGTCTGATAACCGATCGGGGTGATGAAGCTCGCCGAGGCGGCAAACATCACCGCAATCACATAGGGCATCGGGCTCACGCCGAGGTTTTCGGCGGCCGCCGTCACGATGGGGAAGGTAATCACCGCCGCCGCATTGTTGGTCACCAGCGCGGTAAGCAAGGCCACCAGCACATAGACGCCCACCAACAGCAGCCAGGGACTGGCATCTACCAACCCCAGGGCGGAACTGGCCATCGCCGCCGCCGCGCCGGAGCTCTCAAGGGCCGCGCCGAGCCCGAAGGAGGCCGCGATGGTCAGCAGCACCTGGGTGTCCATGCCGCGCTTGGCGGCCCCCACCGAGCAACAGCCGGTGATCACGGCCAGGGCTGCACCCAGCATCGCGGCGTTGAGCATGCTCATCACGCCGAAGGTCGCCAGCACCACCACGCCACCGAGGATGCTCCAGGCGAGCCAGGCCTTCTCGTGCACCGGCCGCGCCTGGCCGTTGACCTGGCTGATCAGCAGGAAGTCGCGAGACTGTCGGTGACGCTCGATGAACGGCGGGCGGGCCTCGAGCAGCAGCACGTCAGCGGGTTGCAGGCGTATCTGGCCCAGGTTGCCGGCGACTCGTTCGCCACCACGGCACACCGCCAGCACGGCCGCGCCATAGAGGGTGCGAAAATGCCCCTCGCGGATGCGCTGACCAACGAACTGGCACTGATCGGAGACCACCACCTCGACCAGCCGGCGCTCCTTGTAGTCTTTCTCGAGGCTCAGCTCGCCCTGCCGCGAAGGCATCAGCCCACGGATCTGCTGCAGCTCCACCGCGCCTGCCGAGGTGCCGGCAAACACCAGCCGGTCGTTGCCCTTGAGCATCTCCCCCGGGCCCACCACGCTAACCACGTTACCGCCGCGCTCGATCTCGACCAGAAACAGGTCTTCCAGGTGACGAAGTCCCGCCTGCTCGACGCTCTTGTCGACCAGCGGCCCTTCGGGATCGACCTCCATCTCGATGGTGAACTCTCGCGGGTTCTCGAAGGCCTGAGCGGTACCACCGCCGCGGGGCAACAAGTGTCGCCCCACCAGTGCCAGGTAGATCACACCGACCACTGCCATCGGCACCCCCACCCAGGCGATGTCGAAGAGCCCCAGGCTCAGCTCAGGATAGCGCTCGCCGAGCAGGCCATTGACCACCAGGTTAGTGCTGGTGCCGAGCAGCGATACCGTACCGCCAAGAATGGAGGCAAAGCTCAGCGGCATCAGAAAGCGCGAGGCCGGCTGACGGATGCGTCGGCTCCAGCCCAGTACCGCCGGAATATAGGTCGCGACCACCGGCGTATTATTGAGAAAGCCGCTCATGGTGGCTACCGGCACCAGCAACCGCCACTGGGCAGCCGCTTCACTGCCGGGCCGGCCCAGGCCATGGCGGATGATCAGATCGATGCCACCGGTCTCGCGGATGCTGGCCACCAGCACGTACATGAAGGCCACCGTGAACAGGCCACTGCTCGAGAACCCCGCCAGCGCCTGATCCGGGCCAATCACACCGAAGGTCATCAGCACCACGACCGCACCCAGAAGAATCATGTCGGTACCGATCCGGGTCAGCGCCATCATCGGGAAGACGGCAACCACCACGGCAACGGCAAGCCAGGCATCCAAAGACATCGACCACCCACCAGAAAAATCGAAAGTAGCCTATTGTGACGCCTTGCGAATATAGCGAAAAGTTATTTGTAGAAATTTCGTTATTCCCAATAGCGCGATCGCACACTCAAGCGCGGGGCGCGATAACGAACCCTTGAGGCAAGCGAGAAGAAAAGCAGGCAGGACCGCAGGCAAGAGAAACCCGCGCGGCGTTGTCGGGCGGTAAAACGCACAAGGCCCGCCGGAAGCGGGCCTTGCCAAGCGACTGGCTAGCGAGCCAGCCGCAATGCATCAAGGTCGCGGTTCAGTCGATGACCTTGATGTTGGAAGCCTGCAGGCCTTTCTTGCCCTGGGTGACGTCGAAGGAAACCTTCTGGCCGTCCTGCAGGGTCTTGAAGCCGTCAGCCTGAATCTCGGAGAAGTGCGCGAACAGGTCGTCGCCGTTATCTTCCGGAGAAATGAAGCCGTAGCCCTTGGTGTCGTTGAACCACTTAACTGTGCCAGTTGCCATTGTCGAAATCCTCGAATAGCTGATGATGAACCGGGAATTACCCGAAGTGAGTGGGCAAAACAAGTACGATATTCACCAGACTACCGAAGCAATTACAGCGAGTTCGAGTACTACTGACGAAATGCATCTTGCCGACCAACTCATCGAACTATGCATGCGCGCTCAGGGCCCGTCAAACAAATTTTTACGCCCTTTTTTGCCCCGCGCAGCGCGCTCTGTAACGCCCCGTTCATGGGCATCTGGGCGGGTGCTCGTACGCCCACCACAAACGACGCTAGCCCTCGATTATCGACTGTCGCTCAGTGGCTGCTGACCACCGGCAGCCAGAACGCGAGGGCCAGCAGGGTCGCCAGCAACACGGGTGGAGTGATGATCAGCCCCACCTTCATGTATTGCCCCCAACTGATGCGATGGCCGGTGCGCGCCAGGACGTGCAGCCACAGCAGGGTGGCGAGACTGCCGATCGGCGTGAACTTTGGGCCCAGGTCATTGCCGATCACGTTGGCGTAGACCATCAACTCTCGGACCAGCGGCGTCACCTGGGCCTGCTCGATGGCCAGGGCGCCTACCAGCGTCGATGGCATGTTGTTCATGATCGAGGCCAACACCGCCGTCAAGAAGCCGGTGCCCACGGTGGCGATAACGGGCCCCTGTTCCCCCAGCCAGGTGATGGCCTGTGCCGCCCTATGGGTCAGGCCGGCATTGCCGAGGCCGTAAACCACCAGATACATCCCCACCGAGAACAGCACGATCTGCCAGGGCGCCTGTTGCAAGACCCGCTTAAGGGAGATGACCCGCCCCCGCTTGGCCACATACCAGCGCCCGGCAATGGCCATCAGGGCCAGGGCCGCCACGCCCGTCACCAGGGCAATGGGAATATCCAGCGGCGCGGTCACGAAATAGGCCAGCATCAATAGGACCAGCATCGGGAATGCGGCGTGAAATACCTGCCGGTCGCGGATGGCCGAAGACGGCTCGGCCAGGGTCGAAGTGTCGTAGTGTGAAGGGATTCGACGGCCAAAATAAAGCCAGAGCACCGCCAGCGTGGCCACCAGCGACGCCAGGTTCACCGGCACCATCACCTGCGCATAGCGCACGAAGGACACATCGAAGTAGTTGGCGGTGACGATATTGACCAGGTTGGAAATGATCAGCGGCAGGCTGGTGGAATCGGCGACGAAGCCGGTGGCGATGATGAAGGCCAGGGCTGCCGTTGCGCTGAATTCCAGCCGCATCAAAATGCCCACCACGATCGGCGTTAGCAGCAGGGCCGCGCCGTCGTTGGCAAAGAAGGCGGCGATGAAGGCCCCCAGCAGGATGATCAGTGGGAAGAGCACATGCCCTCGCCCCCCGCCCCAGCGGGCCACATGCAGCGCGGCCCAGGAGAAAAAGCCGGCCTCATCGAGGATCAGCGAGATGATGATCAGCGCCACAAAGGTGAAGGTGGCATCCCAAACGATGTCCCAGACCAGGGCGACATCGGGCCAGTGGACCACGCCGGTCGCCAGGGCCAGGGCCGCACCGCCCAGGGCGCTCCAGCCGATCCCCAGGCCGCGGGGTTGCCAGATCACGAGCACCAAGGTCGCGATAAAAATCAGCAAAGCAAGCATCGTATTAACCCCTAGAGCGAACCTTGATTAACGCGTTGGGACACTTGTTCGGCGCTTTCCACCCGCTCCGAATAGCGGTCGGTCAGGTAGGCGCCGTGACCGCGGGTCAGCCAGGTGAACTTCACCAGTTCCTCACACACGTCGACCACCCGCCGGTAGTAAGGGGACGATGCCATGCGCCCGGCATCGTCGAACTCGGTAAAGGCTTTCGGCACCGAGGACTGGTTGGGAATGGTCAACATCCGCATCCATCGACCCAGCACCCGCAACTGGTTAACGGCGTTGAAACTCTGGCTGCCGCCACAGACCTGCATCACGGCGAGGGTTTTGCCTTGGGTCGGGCGGACACCGCCGAGGGCCAGCGGAATCCAGTCGATCTGAGCTTTCATCACCGCCGTCATGGCGCCATGACGTTCCGGGCTGACCCAGACCATGCCTTCCGACCAGCTGGCCAGTTCCCGCAGTTCAGCGACTTTGGGGTGGTCGGTATCGGCGCCATCCGGCAGCGGCAGGTCCTGCGGGTCGAAGGTGCGCACCTCGCAGCCGAACCAGCGCAGCAGGCGCGCGGCTTCCTCCGCCAGCAGGCGCGAGTAGGACCGTTCCCGCAGGGAGCCATACAGGACCAGGATGCGCGGTGCATGGCGTGGCGCGTCCGGGCCGGCAAGGCAGGCATGGTCGATGGGGTGCAACTGCTCAGGATCGATATTGGGCAGGTCCGCCAGACTCATGACGCGCTCCCGTCAAAGTGAATCACGTCGCCGTCTTCCTTGGTGAACGTCGACACCGGGTTGTCGAGCAGGGGGAGCACCGCTTCGGAGGGACGGCACAGCTTCGTGCCCTTTTCGGAGACGACAATCGGGCGATTGATCAGGATGGGATGAGCCATCATGGCGTCGATCAACTGCTCGTCGCTCAGCGCAGGGTCGTCAAGCCCCAGCTCGTCGTAAGGCGTTCCCTTGCGGCGCAGCAGTTCCCGGGGCGGTATCGCCATTGCCAGCAGCAGCTCAAGCAGCGTTTCCCGGGTTGGTGGAGTTTTCAGGTACTCGATCACCTGCGGTTCCTCGCCGGATGCACGGATCATGGCGAGGGTATTGCGAGAGGTGCCGCAGTCCGGGTTGTGGTAGATCGTGACAGTCATGAAGATGCTCCGTTGGCAGGCGGTGGGCAGCATGGCTGCAGGCTATCGAGCAGCGGCTGGCAGACGTCGGGGCGCCCGCCGCAGCAGTCCTGCACCAGGAACTGCACCGTGTCGCGAATGGCGTCCAGGTTGGCCCGATAGATGACCGACCGGCTCTGGCGTTGCGAGCGCACCAGCCCCGCCCGTGCCAGTACGGCCAAGTGCGATGACATGGTGTTGTGAGGCACCGCCAGCAGCCGGGCGACTTCGCCGGCCGGCAAGCCTTCCGGTTCATTGGCAACCAGCAGGCGAAAGGCCTCCTGCCGAGTGGCCTGGGCCAGGGCGGCGAAGATGTCGATAGCATTGTTCGTGTCCATATGTCGGAGTTTATCGACATATTGTTGTGCGCACAATCCACACCGATGATTTGCGCGTGAGGTGCTGATAAATTGATCGTTTGATGCAACAGCCCGATGCGAGACCAGCCAAGGACAGGAGAGATCCATGATCAGGAACGCCACGCTTGAAGATGCAGGGCGCATCGCCGACATCTACAACCATTACATCGAGCAAACGGTCATCACCTTCGAGGAAGAGCCGGTCACCGCTGAGATCATGGCCACTCGTATCCAGGCCTGCCAGGATCACGGCCTGCCCTGGCTGGTTCTGGAAGCATCGGAGCAGGTCATCGGGTTTGCCTACGCCGGTCAATGGATCACGCGGCCGGCATATCGCTACAGCGTGGAAGTGACCGTGTACCTGGAACACGAGCGGGTCCGCCGGGGTCAGGGGTCGCGGCTCTACGAGGCCCTGTTTGCCGAGCTGCGCGGGCGGGGCATCCACACCGCCATTGGCCTGATCGCACTGCCCAACGACGCCAGCGTTGCCCTGCATGAAAAGATGGGCATGGAAAAAGTCGCCCACCTAGGCGAAGTCGGCTTCAAGTTTGGCCGCTGGCTGGACGTGGGCTACTGGCAGGGCACACTGAACGCTCAATAGCGCCTCAACGACGAGGTTCCCAGAGCAGCATGTTCGCACTCGATATCTGCGAGCCATCGTTCGTTTGGCGAGGCCCCTTCGCGTTGTCATAATGGCCGACATCTACGTCGAGGCCCCGTCACATGGCCTTTTTCCTATTCTAAGGATTTATCACCCACCGGCTATGCCGCCGTGGAAGGAGCTTTTTGCCATGTCGACGACCCCGCCTTGGCGCCCAGAACCGCTTCTGACCAAGCTAGGCACCACAATGCTGAGCCTTGCCATGCTGAGTCTTGTCGCCCTGGGCCTGGCGGCGCCGGCTCAGGCCCAGTCATTCTCTCAAGGGCAGTCTCAAGAGCACTCTCCAGAGCATTCTCAACAGTACGCTCGGATAGCGCCGCAGTCACTTTCCCGGATCCTAGAGCAGTTGGCGCCCGGAGCCTCGCCCCAGGTACTGAAACTGGCGGCCCAGGCACTCAACTGCGCCGACCCCGATGCCAAGCGATTGGCGGTCATCGACTTCTCGCGCTCGGCCAACGAAAAGCGCCTCTGGGTTTTCGATCTTCAGCAGCAACGACTGCTGTTCAAGGAGCTGGTATCCCACGGCAAGGGAACGGGTCAGGAATTTGCCAGTGACTTCTCCAACATGGCGGACAGCCATCAATCGAGCCTGGGGCTCTTTCGCACCAAGCAGAGCTATACCGGCCGCAACGGCTATTCCCTGCGTCTGGAAGGCCTGGAACCCGGCATCAACGACCGGGCCTTTGAACGGGCGATCGTCATACACGGTGCCGATTACGTCAGCGAGGACTTCATCGCGGCCAATGGCCGATTGGGCCGCAGCTGGGGCTGCCCGGCGGTACCCAGCGAGGTGGCCAAGCCGCTGATCGACAGCCTCGAGGACAACCAGTACCTGTTCGCCTACTACCCGGACCCGCAGTGGCTCGACCACTCCGAGTTCCTGGCCTGCCAATCCGGGGCGGGGCAGCGCGACCTGGCGTTTAGCCAGGCCGTGGATACCGGCGACCCCATGCTGGTCATGCAGCAGGAGCGCGGCCAGGGGGGCGACAACTGATGGCCGCCTTGCTCTTTCACCTGCGTGACGTGCCGGAAGAAGAGGCCCAAGAGGTTCGTGCTCTGCTGGCCGAACATGGTCTCGAGGTCTACGAGACCGAAGCCGGCCGCTGGAAGCTTTCGGTGCCGGCCCTCTGGCTGGTCGACGAATCGCGCCTCGAAGAGGCTCGTGGCCTGATCGACGCCTACCAGCAATCCCTCTATGAGCGGGTGCACCGGGAATACGCCGAGGCTCAGCAAAGAGGCGAGGCGCCCAGCATCTGGGATAGAGTGCGCCAGCATCCTACCGGCGTGCTGGTCACCCTGATCGCGCTTGGCCTGTTGTTGGGGCTAAGCCTGCTGCCTTTCTTTCTGACGTTCTAGCCCCTTGGGCTCTAGGTTCTAGACCCCAGGGCTGGGAGCGAGCGCCCAAGTCACCACAGGTTATAAAACCGCAGGCCATTGAACGACCTTTAGTAATATCGATCACTGCCCTCATCGCCAACATGGCCCGAACCTGGCCCACGACTACCGCAGACCGCTCAGGAGCTTGTCGCATGCCCTCATTACTTGCTCGCCTGCCAGAATGGCGCAGCCTATCCCGCTATGCCGCCTACGGTGCCAGCATTATCGGTCTGATCACGAGCCTCGCCCTGATGGCCATCAGTCCGCTTTGGGGCCTGGCGGCGCTAGTCTTCGCCGCCCTGGTGGTGCTGGGTACCTATGACTTACGCCAGCGCCGGCGCACGGTGAGCCGCAATTACCCGATTCTCGCCCACTTTCGCTACGGCCTCGAAGCGATCGGCCCCGAGATTCGTCAGTACTTCATCCAGTCGGATACCGAACCGCGCCCCTTCTCCCGAGAGCAGCGTGACGCCGTCTACCAGCGCGCCAAGAACAGCATGAACAAGAAACCCTTTGGCTCCTTGCTGGACATGTATGCGCCGGGCTATGAATGGATCAATCCGTCGCTGGCCCCCAAGCCGATCAATGGCCATGACTTCCGGGTGACGATCGGCGCCGGTCGCGCCCAGCCCTACTCGGCCAGCGTGTTCAATATCTCGGCGATGAGCTTCGGCTCGCTCTCCGGCAATGCCATCGAGTCGCTGAACCTGGGCGCCGCTCGGGGCGGCTTCTATCACGATACCGGCGAAGGTGCGATCTCGCCCTATCACCTCCAGGGCGGCGACCTGGTATGGGAAATCGGCTCGGGCTACTTCGGCTGTCGCACCCTGGATGGGCACTTCGATGAGGAGCGTTTCATCGAGGGCGCAACCCGGCCCGAGGTGAAGATGATCGAGATCAAGCTCAGTCAGGGCGCCAAGCCCGGCCACGGCGGCATTCTGCCCGCAGCCAAGGTCACCGACGAGATCGCCTCGACCCGAGGCGTGAAGGCCGGCGAAGACGTGGTGTCCCCCTCTGCCCACACCGCCTTCACCACGCCCCGCGAGCTGATCGCCTTCATCATTCGCCTGCGCGAGCTTTCAGGCGGCAAGCCGGTGGGCATCAAGCTAGCCATTGGCCACCCCTGGGAGTGGTTCGGCCTGGTCAAGGCGATGCTCGCCACCGGCGAACACCCGGACTTCATCGTCGTCGACGGCGGCGAAGGCGGCACCGGGGCGGCACCGCTGGAATTCATCAACCGCATGGGCATGCCCCTCACCGAGGCGCTGCTGCTGGTACACAACACCCTTGTCGGCACCAATCTGCGCGAAACGATCAAGGTCGGCGCCGCGGGCAAACTGATCTCGGCCTTCGATATCGCGCGAACCATCGCGCTGGGCGCCGACTGGTGCAACGCCGCCCGCGGCTACATGTTCGCGCTGGGCTGCATCCAGGCCCGAGCCTGCCACACCGATCGCTGTCCCAGTGGCGTGGCCACCCAGGACCCGCGGCGCAGCGCCCACCTGGACGTGGCCAACAAGAGCGTCCGGGTCCAGCATTTCCACGACAACACCATGAAGGCCATGGCCGAGATGCTGGCCGCCGCCGGCCTAAACTCGCCCAGCGAGCTCGGGCCCGAACACATCCTGCGCCGGGTCTCCGACCACGAGATCCGCGCCTTCGACCAGATGTTCAACTATCTGGCGCCGGGGTCGCTGCTCACCCACCAGCCCGATCACCAGGTATTCGACAGCTACTGGGAACAAGCCAGCGCCGAGTCGTTTACACCGCCTGAGGTGTTGAGCGACCGCCGAACCAGCAAGCTTTACTAGGCAATGCCTGATGCAAGACCAATGAGCCGATGGCGACCAGGAGCACCGACTCGTCTGCACCTGATCCGCCAAACCTTCGCAGGAGCCCTCGCATGCCCACCCCGCTGCTCTACGTGGCCGCTGCCCTGGCAGAGATCGCCGGCTGCTTCGCCTTCTGGTCCTGGTGGCGGCTCGATAAGCCGCTTGGTTGGCTGCTGCCGGGGGTAGCAAGCCTGGCCCTGTTCGCCTGGCTGTTAAGCCTCACCGATGCCGACTACGCCGGGCGGGCCTATGCCGCCTATGGCGGGGTCTATATCGCCACCTCGCTCGTCTGGTTGTGGCTTGTCGAGCAGCGCGCGCCGGACCGCTGGGATCTGATCGGTGCGGCCCTGTGCCTGATCGGTGCGGGGATCATCCTGCTAGGGCCGCGCAGCGCCTGAGCCTCAGCGCTCTGTCAGGCTCAACCTCAACTCAGACTCCCATTCGCAAGGCCATCCGCTGGCTTTTCTCACCCGCCCCCCGTGGCCATCACGAATCGCCACAGGGCGGCACTGATCATCCCCAGGGCAATCGCCACCAGTGGGCTTCGCAGCCAAATCGCCACGGCGCCGGCAACCACGGCCGCTACCCGCGCGCCGCCATCGCCGTCGACGATCATCGGGGTGATCACGGCGATCAACACCGAGGTTGCCATGGCATCGACGAAGCGTCGCACCTTGGGGCCGATGGGTAGCCGCGACATGATCATGAGCCCACCGATGCGCGACACCAGCGCAATCATGATCATCATGATGATCGCCACCAGCGAGGCCGCACCGCTCGCGCTTGCAAAGGCTCCCATCATGATGCCGCCCGGCGAGCAGAAGCGGCAGGCCACAGCACGGCAACGCCGCCCCCCACCAAGGCCCCCACCACCACATGAAGGTAGGGCGGTAACCAGTAATAGGCCAGCAAAGCACTCAGCGCCGCCGCCCCCCACGGCAGCAACATGTCCCGCCGCGGAACGCCGCCGACGACGATCACCAGCAGGAAACACAGCATGATCACGTCGAGCCCATAGCGCTCCGGCTCGGCCAAACGCCCTCCAAACATCAGCCCGATACCGCTACCCACCACCCAGGCCACCCACAGGGCAATGCCGCCACCCAACAGCAGGCCCACGTTACGCTCGCCACGCTGATATTCACCCAGCGCCATGGCCCAGCTGGAATCGGTCAAGAAAAAGACCGCCGCAAACTGCTGGCGTTTGGGCAGGCCGTGCAACCAGGGGTGCAAGGCCGCGCTCATCAACAGATGGCGGGTATGGATGGCCATGGTCGTCAGCGCCAGGGCCAGCAGGGGCAGCGGGAAGGCCCATAGCTCGAGCACGGCAAATTGCGAGGGGCCCGAGAACATCAGCGCGCTCATCAACATGGCCTCCCAACCATGCAGCCCCTTTTGGGCGGCCGCCACGCCGAACGCCAGCCCGAAGGCAACGGTAAAGGCGGCGAGCGGCAGCATCTGGCGCACCCCGCGCCAAGTGCCGGGTCGATCCAGGATAGCCGCCGCCGACTCGAGCGAAGATGTCATGCTCGCCCCTCCTGAGGGTGATGAAAACGCCATAAAGCGCTGGTTCTAGCCTAGCCGCTAACGGCCCCAATAAAAACAAACAGGCCTGCTTGTTTTTTTCATGAGTGCGAACTAGGCTCAATTTCAAGGCGCCACTCTGCGCCTTGCCCAGGTGACTGGTACCACAATAGCAACAATCTGCCGACCGTCACGGCACTGGAGAGAATCATGCATTTCAAGTCCACCCGACTTGCCTTGGGAGTGGCCGCTCTTGCCCTTCCTGCCTTCGCGACCTCGGCCATGGCCGCCACGTCCTTCATCGCCAATTCCTTTTACGACCAGCAGCACCCGCACTCTCGTTACGGCTATATCGAGTGGGCGGAGACCGTCAAAGAACTATCCGACGGCGAACTGCAGCCGGAAGTCTTCACCGGCACCGTGCTGCTGGCGCCGCGCGCCAACCTGCAGGGCATCCGCGACAATGTGGTGCAGGTAGCTCACCACGCCGCCGTCTACACGCCGTCCGAACTGCCGGTCGCCAATGCCATTCAGGAGCTGGGCTTCAATTTCGATGACCCGCTGGTCGGCATTCTCGCCGTCACCGACTTCAGCACCCATAACCCCGTCCAGCTCCAGGAATGGGAAGACGTCGGCATTGTCTATCTCGGCGCTTACAACACCCCGCCCTATGTGCTGTTCTGCCGCGAGCCGGTGCGTAACCTCGAGGAACTGCGCGGCAAGCGGATTCGCACCGCCGGCTCCACGGTCTCGGCCTGGGTCGAGCAGGCAGGCGGCATACCCGTCAACGTGCCCTCCAGCGAGATGTACAGTGGCCTGGATCGCGGCTCGCTGGACTGCGCCACCAACGCCGCCAACGACCTGATCGACCGCTCGCTGTGGGAAGTCGCCGAATACACCACCCTGTTGCCGACCGGCATGTACTGGTCAGGCCCACAGTGGGGCTTCAACCCGTCGTTCTGGGCCGATCTCAGCGACGACCAGCGCGATGTCTTCAAGCAAGCCACCGCCAAGGCAATGACCCGCATGATCGTTGAGTACCTGGACACCGCAGATGCCGCCCTCGAAGAAGCGATTGCCAAGGGCAACCATGTCTATGAGCCTGAAGCGGATCTGATGGCGTCCGTCGAAGCGTTCCGCGAGCAGGCACTGACGGGCGTCTATGACACGGCAACTGACAAATACGGCATCGAAGACTCCCATGCCCTGATCGACGACTTCCTGGCCACCCATGCCAAGTGGGTCAAACTGCTTGCCGACGTAGACCGTCATGACGAAGACGCCCTGGCAGAACTGGCCATGCGCGAGATCTACGACACCCTGCCCGCCGACTACGGCATTTACTGAAACCGCCAACTCCCGGGGCCGCTCTCGGCGGCCCCTTTGGCGACCCTTAGGCTGTGCCTGAAAAGTCGACGAGCGCAGTACTTTGCAGACATTGCCTAGCCAACCGAGGAGGCACACCGATGAGCCAACGCCAGACACAGGAAGAACGCTCGCGCCAGACTCAAGCGAAGATCATGCGGGGCACGCTGGAATGCATCCTGGAGAAAGGCATCCGCGCCACCTCGACGGTCGACGTGGCACGCCAGGCAGGCGTTTCGAGGGGCGCACTGATGCACCACTACCCCTCCAAGGAAGCGTTGATGCAGGCCGCCCTGGAAGACCTGCTCAACCAGGAGGTGGTCAGCGTCAAAGAAATGGCTGACGGCATCAAGGCGGGCACCCTGGACTTCGATACGCTGATCGACACCCTGCATGAACACTTCAAGGGCAACCTTTACATGGTCACCCTGGAATACCTCACGGCGGCCCGTACCGACGCGTCGATCAAGGAAGTGCTCGAACCTCTGGCCGCCCGCTTCAATGCCTCACTCGAGGCCATCTGGGAACAGCTGCTGATCAGCACCCGGCACAGCTCTCACGAGAAACGCGTCGCCCTGAACGCCACCCTGTGCATGATGCGAGGCATGGGCGCTCAGAGCATCTGGCGCGACGACCCGGCGCTCTATCGCGACATGCTGACCTTCTGGAAACAGACCCTGATCGACCAGGGGTTCAGCGAACGCAGCGCGCCGCAGCGGAGGATTCACATATGACGACCGAGGAAACCCGACTCGAGGTCTTCAGCACCTGGCTGAGCAAGGCAACGCTTGCGGCATCGACCCTGTTTTTGGCCTTGATGGCGCTGCACGTCACCCTGGATGTCACCCTGCGCTTCCTGATAGGCACCTCCTTTCCCGGCACGCTGGAGGTGGTGTCCTTCTATTACATGATCGGCGTGGTCTTCCTGCCTTTGGCCTACGTGGAACTGCAGCGTGAGCATATCAGTGTCGACGTGCTGGTCGGCCGGTTTCCCGCTGGCGTGCAGCTCGGCCTCTATCTTTTTGCCGGCCTGCTGGGGCTCGCCTATTTCGGCCTGCTTGGCTACCAGAGCCTGCTGGATGCCGTGCGCGCCACCGGCAGACTGGAAACTGCCATGGCCAACTTCACCTTCTACCTGTGGCCCAGCCGCTGGGCGTTGCCGCTCGGTTTCGCCGCCATGTGCCTGGCAACCCTTGCCAACATGATCAAGGCCATTCGCCTGCGTCACGCCCTCTAGGAGCATCAGCATGACCAATCTCGAGATCGGCGTGGCAGGCATTGCCATCGCCCTGGCCCTGATCGCCTTGCGCGTGCCTATCGGCGTGACGCTGGGCCTGGTATCGATCGTCGGCATCAGCCAGATCACCAACTTCTCGATCGCCTGGGGCATGATTTCCGCGACCCCCTTCGACTTTGCCGGCACCTGGGAGCTGACCGCTGCCCCCATGTTCCTGTTCATGGGCTATCTGTGCACCACCACCAACATGACCCAGGGTCTGTTTCAGGCCATGCGCCTGTACATGGCTCGCCTACCGGGCGGACTGGCGGTCTCCAGCGTCATGGCCTCGGCCTTCTTTGCAGCAGCCTCGGGCTCGAGCGTGGCCACCTCGGCGGCCATGTCGCGCATCGCCGTGCCGGAGATGCTCAAGCACAACTATGACCGTGGCCTGGCCACCGGCACCGTGGCGGCCTCTGGCACCCTGGGGTCGCTGATTCCGCCCAGCGTGCTGCTGGTGCTGTACGGCGTTTATGCACAGGTGTCGGTTGGTCAGCTTTTCATGGCCGGCTTCCTGCCCGGTATCGTCTCGGCGCTACTCTACATCGTCATGATCATGGTGCGAACGCACCTCAAACCCAGCCTCGCCGGCCATGCCAATGTGCAATCGAGCTGGCAGGAGAAGTGGGATGCGTTCAAGGAAATCTGGCCCTTGCCGCTGCTGATCGGCGCCGTACTGGGCGGTATCTTCAGCGGCATTTTCTCGCCGACCGAGGCGGGTGCCGTCGGTACCTCCATCGCCGCGCTGATCGCCCTGTCCCGGCGCACGCTGACGATAGAGGCCCTCAAGCAGGCGCTGGTGCAAACCGCAGTCAGCACCGCCAGCATCTTCATCATCCTGATCGGCTCGCTGTTCTTCACCCGCTTTCTGGCCCTGAGCGGTGTGCCCACGGCCTTCTCGGAGATGATCCTGAGTGTCAGCACCGAGAGCTGGTGGATCATCCTCGCCGTTGCCGTGATCTACCTGGTGCTAGGCATGTTCATCGACTCCATCGGGCTACTGCTGCTGACCCTGCCGTTGATCCTGCCGCTGGTCGAGGGAGCCGATCTGAACCTGGTGTGGTTCGGCATCATCGTCGTCAAGCTGCTCGAGGTCGGCCTGGTCACGCCCCCCATCGGCCTGAACGTCTACGTCATCAAGGGCGCGCTAGGCAAAAGCGTCTCCCTTCAAGAGGTCTTTCGCGGTGTCAGCTGGTTCATCGCCATGGACATCATCGCCCTGCTGCTGATCGTGATGATTCCGGCTCTCTCGCTCTATCTCCCACAACAAATGTTCTGATTCGCCAGTCCAAGGAAAAACAATGACGACAACACACGCCCCCCGTACCCGCTTCATCAATGCCAACGTCATCGATACCCGTCAGGGTAAGGTGCTGGCTGACCAACAGGTGCGCATTCAGGATGGCCGCATCGTCGCGCTCGGTGCCGGCCCGCTCGAAGGCGAAGACGATCAGGTCATCGACCTCGAAGGCCGCTATCTGATGCCCGGCCTGGTCGACTCCCACGTCCACGTCACCGCCATTACGCCGAATTTCGCGCTGCTCGAAACGCTGTCGCCTTTCTATGTGGGGGCAAAATCCAGCGAGCTGCTGAAAGACATGCTAATGCGCGGCTTTACCAGCGTGCGTGATGCCGGCGGCGCCGATCATGGCCTGGCCAACGCCGTCGAGGAAGACAGCCTGATCGGCCCGCGCCTGTTGTATGCCGGCCGGGCGCTGTCACAGACCGGCGGCCACGGCGACATGCGCGGCCCAGGCCAACAGACCTTCGAGGGCTGCTTCTGCTGCTCGGGACTCGGGCGTGTCTGCGACGGCGTCAGCGAGGTGCGCCGCGCCGCTCGGGATGAGATCCGCAAGGGCGCCACTCAGCTCAAGATCATGGCGTCCGGCGGCGTCTCCTCCCCCACCGATCGTATCGACAGCACCCAGTTCTCGCTGGAGGAGATCGATGCCATCGTCGAGGAAGCCACCGCCGCCAACATCCACACCATGGCCCATGCCTATACCGCTCGCGCCATCAACCGGCTGATTCCCCGCGGCGTGAAGACGATCGAGCATGGCAACCTGATGGACGAAGAAAGCTGCCGGCTGTTCCTTGAGCACGATGCCTATCTGACGCCGACCCTATCCACCTACGATGCCCTGGCCCGGGAAGGCGTCGAGGCCGGCATGGCGCCACACCTCCAGCAGAAGGTCTATGACGTGCTGGATGCCGGCGCCAAGGCCCTGGAAATGGCCCAACGCCACGGCGTGAAGATGCTATACGGCTCAGACCTGCTGGGTCGCATGCAATGCCACCAGCTCAACGAGTTCCTGCTGCGCAAGGACGTGGTGCCGGCGGATGACCTGATCCGCGCCGCGACCTGCAACGCCGCCGACGCCTATGGCAATCGCGGCGACTTCGGCGAAGTGATCCCCGGCGCCCGTGGCGATCTGATCGTCCTGCGTGACAACCCGCTGGATGATATTTCCGTGCTGACGCAGCCTGACCAGCAGCTACTGATGATCATGAAAGGCGGCAAGATCTACAAGAACACGCTGTAAGCCCCGGCCTGGCTGGGCGCGTGCCGAGATTGCCGCACGCGCCCTCAGGGGATCCTCGTAAATTAATGTTGACCCGGCGGTCCCAACGTGGAAAGATGCATCTCAGTTGGTTAGCAAGTTGAATATAGTCAGTTGTAATCGAAGTCCTTCGGTAGCCCTGGTGTATATCTCCTTTGTTTTACCCACTATTTCTCGGGTATCACCCGGCAACTGTAAGAGCGCTTTTGCGCGTAAGGATATTGAAAATGGCAACTGGCACAGTTAAGTGGTTCAACGACACTAAAGGTTTCGGCTTCATTTCTCCGGCAGACGGTGGCGACGACCTGTTCGCACACTTCTCCGAGATCCAAGCAGAAGGCTTCAAGTCTCTGCAGGACGGCCAGGAAGTTTCCTTTGACGTCACCCAGGGCAAGAAAGGCCTGCAGGCGTCAAACATCAAGGCCATCTAAACTCCGACTTCCTGTCGAGATTAGAAAGCCTCTCAAACCCTAGGTTTGAGGTACAAGGCCCGCTTCGGCGGGCCTTGTTGCGTTTGAGAGGTAAAGAGTTGCGTTTGTGTGGTAGATGCATCCCCCCTCCCGGCGAATGGTAGAATCGACACCTCTGCGTGACGCTACTCAGGACGCCCATGACGATCGACACCACCCATATCAACCAGCAAATGACCCATTTCGACGGACACCAGGAAATCTGGCTGTTCGGCTATGGCTCATTGATCTGGAAAGCCGACTTTCCCTACCTGGAACGTCGCCCGGCGCATATTCGCGGCTGGGTGCGCCGCTTCTGGCAAGGCTCCCACGACCATCGCGGCACACCCGAAGCCCCAGGGCGCGTGGCGACCCTGGTGCGCGCCCCAGGTGCCATCTGCCACGGCATGGCCTATCGCATCACACCGGAAACCCTCGGCCCTCTCGATGTGCGGGAGAAGAACGGCTATCTGCGCGTGGTCACCGAACTGCACTTCGATGATGCCCATGAAGACAGTCGAGCCAGCGAGTCGGCGGAAGGCCTGGTCTATCTCGCCACCGAAGACAACGCCGCCTTTCTCGGCGACGCGCCCCATGACGCCATCGCCCGCCAGATTGCCATGGCCCAAGGCGCCAGCGGCCCGAACCGCGACTACCTGCTCAACCTGGCGGCAGCGCTGGAGCGGCTAGGCCATCACGACGAGCATGTGGTCTCCCTGGCACGCCACCTCGATGGGAAAATCGCTGGCTGAGAGGCCGCACCGCCTTTCAGATATGACACCAAGCCACTCGTGAATTTCAGGTGAGCCATGTCCTCTCCCGCCATCGCCATTCAGCGCACGCCACTGGTCGCCGTCTACGGCACCCTGAAGCGTGGCCTGCGCAACCACCACTGGTTGGAGGGCGCCGAGTTCGTCGGTGAAGACACCCTGACGACCGCCACTCTCTACGACCTGGGCCCCTACCCTGGCGCCAGGCTCGAGCCTTCTCGCGGGATCGACATCGAGGTATTCCGGGTCGATAGCCGCTGCATGTCCGGCCTCGACCGGCTGGAAGACTACCGGGTTCGTGCGCCGCACTCCGGCACCTACGACCGCATCGTCCACGACACCGCCTTCGGCCCGGCCTGGCTGTATCTTTACAACCTCGACGTGGCCGGCTATCCGGCGATTCGCCAAGGCGGCTGGTCGCCCAGCGATAAATCGTCCGGCAATTAGGCAAGCCTGACGGCAACGACAGCATCGCTCTCAAGCGGGATATAGGGATGATCGCCGACGCGGCGGCGACGGGAATGGTAGAATACCGCGCCCGTTTTGGCCCGGCGCGGCTGGCAGGTGGACCCAATCGCGCCGCGCACTCCTGGCTTCTGCGTGCAACCCACGATCCCGAACCCTCCAAGAGACGCGTCATGATCGCAACCCTTAACACCCTCTTCCGCCCCCTGCAGCGGATAGGGCTGATCGCTCAAATTGCCATCGGCATCGTCTGCGGCATCCTGCTGGCTACCACCTCACCCGATCTCGCCCAGTCGGCGTCACTGCTGGGGCAAGTGTTCATTTCTGCCCTCAAGGCCGTGGCACCGATTCTGGTCTTCGTCTTAGTCACGGCGGCCATCGCCAGCCATCAGCGCGGCCAGCAGACCCACATCCGCGGGGTGCTGGTGCTTTATCTGATCGGCACGCTGGCGGCCGCGCTGGTCGCCGTGGTGGCGAGCTTCGCTTTCCCGACCACCCTAACACTGGACGCTCCTCAGGCCACCGGCAACCCGCCCGGTGGGGTCGATGAGATCCTCAAGAACCTAGTGTTGAGCGCCGTCGACAACCCGGTCAGCGCGCTGATGAATGCCAACTTCATCGCCATTCTGGTCTGGTCGGCCGGCCTTGGCCTGACGCTGCGCCAGGCAAGCGATAGCACCCGCGCCCTGCTTGCTGACCTTGCCGATGCGGTATCGCAGATCATTCGCTGGGTGATCCGCCTGGCACCGCTGGGCATCTTCGGCCTGGTGGCCGGCACCCTTGCCAGCGCAGGCCTCGGTGCACTGCTCGATTACGGCCAGCTGCTGCTGGTGATCGTCGGCTGCATGCTGTTCGTGGCACTGGTGACCAACCCGCTGATCGTGTTCCTGAAGACGCGTCGTAATCCTTATCCGCTGGTCTTCGCCTGCCTGCGCGGCAGCGCCATCACTGCCTTCTTCACCCGTAGCTCGGCGGCCAACATTCCGGTCAACCTGGAGCTGTGCAAGCGCCTTGACCTGCACGCCGACACCTATTCGATCTCGATCCCGCTGGGCGCCACCATCAATATGTCCGGTGCGGCGGTCACCATCACCGTGATCACCCTGGCCGCTGCTCATACCCTGGGCATCAGCGTCGACTTCGCCACTGCGCTGCTGCTATGCATCGTATCGGCGCTGGCCGCCTGCGGTGTCTCCGGCGTGGCCGGCGGCTCGCTGCTGATCATCCCCATGGCCGCCAACCTGTTCGGCATTTCCACCGACGTGGCCATGCAGGTCGTGGCGATTGGCTTTGTGATCAGCGTGGTTCAGGATTCCACCGAAACGGCGCTGAACTCCTCCACTGACGTGCTGTTCACCGCCGCCGCCTGTCGGGCCGGTGACGCGGCCACCGAGCGCGACTGAACCACCCGTCCCGCTTCCAGCCGTCCGCTCTGGAACGAAAAACCCCGCCATGGCAGACACCATGGCGGGGTAGAAAGGCCCATCCGGCAGTGATCAGGCCGGGTTGCTGGCCTCGGTCTGGTGGGTCTCAGCGTCCAGATCCTTGCCGTCCAAGCGCTGGCAAAGCGTCGCCATTTTGTCGACGGCTTGCATCAGCACTTCATCCGGTACCGTTAGCGCCACCCGAATCAGGGTCGTGGCGCTATCGCCGAAAGAGGCTCCCGGCATCACCGCCACCCCTTGTTCTTCGAGCAGCCGCCAGGCGAAAGCCTCGCCGTCCAGACCGGTCTTCGCGACATCGATCATCAGGAACATGCCGCCCTGCGGGAGGCTCGACGACAGCGCGGGCACCCGGCCGACGGCCTCGTGCAGCAGCTTGGCGCGACGGCCCAGCGCTTCACAGAGGCGATCGGCGGTATCGAAATGCTGGCGCAGAGCCGCCTCGGTCATGTCGGCAATGAACGGCTGGTTGCCGAACAGCATGGTTTCCGAAATCGGCAGCAGGCGCCGCGAAAACTCCACCGGGCCGATCGACCAGCCGCTGCGGAAGCCGGTGGCCGCATGGCTCTTGGAGATCGAGGACACCACCACGGTGCGCTCGCGAAGCGCCTCGATTTCCAGCGGCGAGACGAAGTCGCCGTCGAAGATCAGCGCCTCGTAGACCTCATCGCAGAGGATCCACAGATCGTGCTCGATGCACAGCTTGCCCAACTGCTCCAGCGTCTCGCGATCCAACACCGCGCCGGTGGGGTTATGCGGCGTATTGAGCATCAGCACCCGGCTTTCCGGGGTGATGGCGGCGGCCAGATCGTCAGGCTGCATGATGAAGTCGTGCTCCATGCGCAGCGGCACCGGCTGAAGATGAGCCCCTGCGGCACGAATCACCCCTTCATAGGTGGCGTAGTACGGGTCGCCGCTCAGCACGCCATCTCCCTCACCGGCCAGCGCCAGGATCACCGCGAATAGCGCGGTCTGGGTACCGGGGAAGCACAGCACGTTCTCTTCGCCGATGCCGGGGAAGCGCGGCGCATAGCTCTCGATCAACGCATCCACTAGGCCCGGCTCGCCGCGCCCGTTGGAATAGCGCGTGCGCCCGGCCCGCAGGGCATCGATGCAGTGCTCGACCAGGGCCGGGTCGGTGGTGATATCCGGCTCGCCGATGCTCAATTCGATGAGTTCTTCGCCTTTGGCCTGGCGCGCTCTAGCGGCGTTGTGTACCGCCCATTTGTCGCCACCGAGGTCATACAGGCGATCAGTAATCGATGCGTAGCGCATGAAACGTTTCCTATCGTGTTGCGTGTTGAGAAGATATTGAGGGGGCGGCGATATGCTGCATCAGAGTATTGGCCGGCAGTGCGAGGATGCCCTCTGCCGCACTCAGCGCAATCCTTGGCAGCAGCGCCGTGTCATAAAGGCCGTGCCCGAGCCCGCCTTCCAGCCACAAGCCATCGATCAGCGCATTCAGCGCAATGGCGTAGTGCTGGCAGGTGACAGGGTCCGCGGGACGCTTGAGCGCCAGCAGCAGCGGATGAATCAGCGTTTCCAGCAGGATCAGGAATTCGCGATAGCTCTCACGGTGGATGTCGGCATAGCCAGGATCGGTGCGTACACGGCCGATGAACGTGGCCCAGAGCGCCACCTTGCGGGGCGACAGGTTGGGCGCCGTCACGTTGGCGACGATGAAGCGTGCCAGGCGTTGCTCGGGCTCCTCGCCGGCTTTCTCTGCCGATTCCTCGGCTTCGCCGGTCAGTTGCCCGATCAGGTAGCCGTAGGCAGCACTTACCATCGCGTCCTTGGAACCGAAGTAATGGCGAATCAACCCCGCCGTCACGCCGGCACGCTCGGCCACCCGCCGAGCGCTGGCACCGCTCATGCCGTGCTCAGCGACACAGTCCAGAGTGGCTTCGAGCAAGCTGCGGCGCCGCGCATCCATGGACCAACGCTGAAATGATTTCCTGCTCATAGTCTCCATCGTTTCCGGTAAGAAGCATCCCTCTCGGCGCTTCACTGCATATAGGCCGCCCACCCACTCGGCTTCATAAAGCTCACCTCACAAAGACCGCTTCATAAAGACCGCTGCGCGTGGGCGCCCCTACATACATCAAGGTGCTGAAAAAATTGGTGATTTTGACACCAGATCTGCCCTTGAAACTGCCGACCCTAAAGCGCCTAGCTAGCCTTTCGTTTAATATTGAGGCTTTGAATCTCGCCGTACTTGGCTTACAGTTATACTGTCGTATAACAAGGAACTAATTGCAAGCGCCTGCTAAATGACGACACTTCCCCCTCCAGGAGGCAGATGGGCGCCCCCAGAGACGAGAGAATCAATGGCAAACGAACCTGCAATAGAGATACGCGACCTGCGCAAGCGATTCGGCTCCCTCGAGGTCCTGAAGGGCATTTCCCTGACCGCCGGCCAGGGCGATATCGTCGCCATCATTGGCGGCTCGGGCTCGGGTAAATCGACGCTGCTAAGATGCATCAACCTGCTGGAACGCCCGACATCGGGCGAGGTGGCGATTCAAGGCGAAACCTATCGCATGCGAACCTCTCGCCATGGCGATATGGAAATCGCCGACCGCCGTCAGGTCCAGCGCATCCGCGCCCACCTCGGCATGGTCTTTCAGAACTTCAACCTCTGGCCGCACCGCACGGTGCTGGAAAACGTCATCGAGGTACCCATCCACGTACTGGGCATGAAGCGCGACGAGGCCGTTCATCGCGCCGAGAAGCTGCTCAACCGAGTCGGACTGGGCAGCCAGAAGTCGATGTATCCGGGCTTCCTATCCGGCGGGCAGCAGCAACGCGCCGCCATTGCCCGGGTGCTGGCGGTCGATCCGCTGGCCATGTTGTTCGATGAACCCACCTCGGCGCTCGATCCGGAGCTGGTCGGCGAGGTGCTATCCGTGATCCGCGATCTGGCCGCCGAGCAGCGCACCATGATGCTGGTGACCCACGAGATGGCCTTCGCTCGCGACGTGGCAAGCCACGTGGTGTTCCTCCGAGAAGGCGTCATCGAAGAGCAGGGCCCGCCCGATCAGATCTTTGGCGATCCCCGGTCGCCGTACTTGAAGCAGTTCATCAGTTCGGTGGCCTGACCGCCGGCCTTTCTTTATCAACACAGCTTTATCAACGACGGCGTCATAAACGACACGCGTAAACACCCTAAACGGCAGATGTAACCCGTCTGCCAAGAACGCCTAAAACAAGAGAGGTAATCCCCATGTTCAAGACACTCACCGCGACCGCCAGCCTGATCGGCCTGAGCCTTTTCGCTGCACCGGTTCTGGCCGATACCTACAAGATCGGCCTGTCTGCCGAGCCCTACCCCCCCTTCTACTCGCCGGATGCTGCCGGTGAATGGTCGGGCTGGGAAATCGACTTCATCGACGAGCTATGTAACCGCCTTGAGGCCAAGTGCGAGCTTGCGCCAGTCGCTTGGGAAGGCATCATTCCGGCTCTTAAAACCGGCAAGATCGACATGATCATTGGCTCGATGTCGATTACCCCGGAACGCGCCGAGCAGATCGCCTTCTCCGACAAGTATTACGCCAGCCCCACCGGCATCGTGGCGCTCAAATCAAGCGACGTGCAGCCCACTGCCGAGGGCGTTGAAGGCGCTTATCTGGGCATTCAGTCGGGCACCAACCAGGAACAGTACGCGCGCAAGCATTTCGCCGACACGGCCAACCTGAAGGTCTATCAGACCCTCAATGAAGAGCTTCAGGACCTGGTCGCCGGCCGCCTGGACGCGGTGGTCGCCGACACCCTGGCCGTTCAGACCTTCATCAACTCCGAGACCGGCCAGTCCTGCTGTGAATACCGCGGTGCCGTGGCAAGCGATGCTGAGCTGATGAGCGAGGGCATCGGGGTAGGCCTGCGCCAGGGCGATACCGAGCTCAAGGAACGCGTCAATGCGGCCATCGAGGCGATGCGTGCCGATGGCACCTATGAGGACATCACCGCGCCCTACTTCGATTTCGACATCTACGGCGGCTAATTGCCCACCTGCGAAGGCCGCCCTAGTGGCGGCCTTTGTCTTTCCGTCTTTACTTGGACATTCGTTGGACATCCGTTACTCACAAGGATAATCGCCATCCATGACGACCGTCTTCGACTTAAGCCTGCTGGCCTTTGAGCCCCCCGGCTGGGGCAAGGTGCTGCTGGTCGGGTTCCTGCGCTCGATCGAGCTGGCGGCAGGTGGCTATCTGCTGGGCATCCTGATCGGCATCTTCGGCGCCACCGGCAAGCTCTACGGCAACAAGGTCGTCCGCGACCTGCTGGAAATCTACACCATGGTGATCCGCGCCGTGCCCGAACTGGTACTAATGCTGCTGTTCTATTACGTCGGCACCGACCTTCTGAGCCGGGCCTCGACCGCCATGGGCTTCGGTAGCGTCAATATCGACGGCCTGACTGCCGGCATCCTGGTCATCGGCCTAGTGCAGGGCGGCTATGCGACCGAGGTCATTCGCGGCGCTATTCTGGCCATCCCCCGCGGCCAGATCGAAGCGGCTCATGCCTTCGGCATGCCGCCCAGCAAGGTGCTGCGCCGGGTCACGCTGCCGGCCATGACGCCGCATGCCCTGCCCGGCATGGCCAACCTGTGGATGATCGCCACCAAGGACACCGCCCTGCTGGCCGTGATCGGCTTCAGTGAGCTGACCTTGGTGACCCGCCAGGCCGCCGGTGCCACACAGTCCTACATCATGTTCTTCCTGGCCGCGGGCGTGCTGTACCTGGCGCTGACGCTGGTGTCGAACCTCGCCCTGCGCCGCTTCGAGCGTTACGCACGGCGCGGTCTTGTCTCCGCACGCTGACTTCAAGGAATGCCTGTGTCTGAACCCCACTCTCTCGCGTCGCTCGTGCGCCCCTCGCGAACGAGCCCAATCACCAAGCTGTCGGGCCTGCTCGAGCCCCATCGCCTCATTCTGCTGGCGCTGTTCATAGCAGGCCTGGTGGCCGCGATCCTGTTGATGGACTGGAGCTGGCTGCCCCGCTACCTGCCCAAGCTTTGGGAAGGGCTGCAGATGACCCTGATCATGCTGTTCTCAAGCGTGGTCGTAGGCTTTCTGTTCGCCCTGCCCCTAGGGCTTGCGCAGGTCAGCGGTGTCTGGCCGCTACGCTGGCTGGCCACCGGTTTCTGCACCGTGATCCGCGGCACCCCACTGCTCCTGCAGCTGTGGCTGTTCTATTTCGGCCTGGGCGCGCTGTTCGGCCAGTTCCCGGAGATCCGTGACTCCTGGGCCTGGGACTACCTGCGCCAAGCCTGGCCCTATGGCTTCATCGCCCTGACCGTGTCGTTCGCCGCCTACCAGGGCGAGATCATGCGCGGCGCCTTTGCTGGCGTGCCCCACGGCGAGCTGGAAGCCGCCGAGGCCTTCGGCATGTCACGGATCAAGGTCTTTACCCGCGTCTGGTTTCCACGCGCCCTGCACCGTGCCCTGCCAACGCTGACCGGCGAGATCATCCTGCAGCTCAAGTCCACGCCTCTGGTCGCCACCATCACGGTGATGGATCTCTATGCGGTGATCACCCAGGTGCGCCAGACCACCTACCTGACCTATGAACCGCTGCTGTTCCTAGTCGCCGTCTATCTGTGCCTGAGCGGCATCCTGATCGTCGGCCTGCGCTGGCTCGAGAACCGCGTACCGCACTGACGGCCGCCTGCCCGGCTTGCCGGGGGCACTGGCCTCAAGAGACGATGCACCACAAAAAAAGGGGGCGGCCAAATGGCCGCCCCCTTTTCTCGTCCTACTGGCGTCTCACCAGACGCCCTGCCTCTGTCGACCAGCCTCTCTACTAATGAGTCTCTCGGTCCCCTGTCCAGGCCGCTCAGTCGCGATAGCTCGGATCCAGCGCTTCGAGGGTACGCAGATGCGCTGCCCACTCGAGCTCGAGGTCACCATCTTCATGGATAGTCTGATCGTACTGGCGGGCCACATGGTGGGCGGTGTCTTCCGATACCAACCGCAGCGGCTGGCCGGTGGACTGCGCCGCTACCTGCAGCTCGCAGGCGCGCTCGAGATAGAACATGTTGTTGAACATCTCGGCGGCCGAAGCGCCAGTGGTCAATAGGCCATGATTGCGCAGCACCAGCGCCGGGTTGTTGCCAAGGCTTGCCACGATGCGCTCGCGCTCAGCCAGGTCCAGGGCGATGCCCTCGTAGTCGTGGTACGACACCCGCTCGTGAAACTGCAGCGAGATCTGGTTGAGCCGCGTCTCAAGACCTTGTTCCAGCGACGACACCGCCACCCCGGCTCGGGTGTGGGTATGCATCACCCAGGCCGCGTCATGGCTGGCGCCATGGATCGCCGAATGGATGGTGAAGCCGGCCGGGTTCACTGCCTCCGGGCTGTCATCGACCTTGCGACCGTCGACGTCGATCTTCACCAGCGAGGAGGCGGTGATCTCTTCCCAGCGCCAGCCATAGGGGTTGATTAGGAAGTGACCTTTCTCACCCGGCACCCGCGCGGTGATATGGGTATAGATCAGGTCTGTCATGCGGTAGTGGGCGGCCAGGCGATAGCAGGCCGCCAGCGCGATGCGGGCCTCTCGTTCGGTGTTGCTGATCGTGGCGCGCTTGGGCTGATCGAGACTCATCGGACGCTCCTTAGCGAAAATTCCGTAGCGAAAGCTCATTAGCGAGAGCTCTTTAGCCAAAGCTCTTCTATAGCCAAAGAAAAGGGGTGACTTCAGTAACCGCGAGCGCGATCGACGCCCATCGCCAGCGGCTGGTCGTCGCGCAGGGCACGGGCGGTGTCGATGACCTGCCCCGCGACCACCTCTGGCAGGGAGTCACTGGCGATATGCGGCGTGATGCGCAGGCGCTCATTCTGCCAGAAGGGATGATCGGCAGGCAGCGGCTCTCCCCTGAAGACATCCAGGCTCGCTCCAGAAAGCTGGCCACTCTCGATAGCCGCGACCAGATCATCTTCGACCAAGTGCTCGCCGCGGCCGATCTGCACCAGCCAGGCACCCTTGGCAAGCTTCGCGAACAGAGCCTTGCCGAGCACGTTCTCGGTAGATGCCGTCAGCGGCAGCACATTGATCAGATAATCGGCGCCATTTGATGCCTCCATCACCGCGCGCTCGCCGGTCAGGTAGGTCACGCCCTTGACCGGAGCTTGTGGCTGGCTGCGGCAGGCCACGCGCACGGAAAAACCTAGCGCGGCCACCGCTTCGACCACAGCGCGCCCCATGGTGCCATGCCCCAGCACCGCCACCTTGGCGGAGGCCGGCGCGCGCATCGGCAGCGGCTCCCAGTGGGCCTTGGCGGCATTGCGCTCAAGCGTTGCGAACTCGCGTTCGCGGTGGAGCACCTCGTGCGCGGCAAAGCCTGCCATCAGGTCGGCCTGATGCGGGTCGCGCACCCGGGCGATCTGTACCCCATCGCCAAGGCCTGGGTGCGCCAGCAGGGCATCGACACCGGCGCCGATCGACATGGCCAGCGTCAGGTTGGGGTAGGCCTCGAAGGCCTGCTCGCCCGGCAACCAGCAGATCGCAAAGCGCACGTCTTCAGGGTTGTCGATTTCGTGCGGGTGACGCAGAACGACGTCATCGGCAGCGCTGCGCAGAGCGTCACCATAGACGGCATCCAGGTCGAGTGAATCACTCAGATAGACGCCCAGGATCGGGTTCGCGTTAGTCATACAGCTTCCTTCGATTCACATTACAGATGAGCAGTGGCTGCCAAGCAGCCTCTTGTTACCCAAATGTATAATAAATTGGACTCCGGTGCCATGGAGCGACCGGACAATCACTGCTTGTGCAGCGGATGGCAGGCCGCCCCCGCAGTCAACCTGGACCAACGAGATCAGCAGTCACCCTTGCCCAGCTTGGCCAGGCACGTTCGCAGACACTCCCGACCATTCACTTCATGCTGAGAGTTGATTGGACTTGGTCGGCACAAATCATTAAGGTAGCGCCCTTCTTCGGGCATCAGCGTCAGCACGGCGGCCCGAGTGGGCAACGCGCCCTGTCGTATCAATCTTGCTAAAACGCGCATAAATCTCGCTTCAACGGTGACGCGATAGGCCTCTGCCACTGCCAGACACTGGCGTCAGCCCCGGCCTACACAGTCAGCGAACAAGAGGGAACCCATGTCGACCCCCGCATTTTCTCAAGGGCACTGCATGCCACGACGCCCACCACCGACCTGCCTGCCGGGAAGCGCCTGATCGGCGATGCCTGATCGGCTCAGCCTGAGCCGATATCTCCGGGGCCTCCTGCGCCTGCGTCATCTCACTGACGCCGCATGGCCGCCGCCCCTTCGCGATCCTGAAACGATCCAACGACGCCGCCTCTGCGGGCCGCCGCTCGTCTCTGCTTTGCGCAGCAGACGAGACGACCGGTCGATGAGTGCCTGCGTTCCCATCAACCGAGGAATGCCCTTGAACAGTCTGTCTCTTCACCAGTTCTCGACCAGCACCGTGCTACTGCTGATGTTCGCCTTCTACGGCGGCACCTATCTCCTCACGCTCGGCATCCGCAAGAAGAAAGAAGACGCCGACGCCTTCATGGTCTCCAATCACCGGGTCGGCTTCGGCATCGGCGCGGCCAGCATGACCGCCACCTGGATCTGGGCCGCCTCCTTCTACGCCGCGGCCACCTCCGGCTACACCTATGGCGTCTCGGGGCCCATCCACTACGGCCTGTGGGGCGCGCTGATGATCCTATTCATCTATCCGTTCGGGCGGCGCTTTCGCAAGCTGGCCCCCAACGCCCACACCCTCGGCGAGCTGATCCATGCCCGCCACGGCTCCTCGAGCCAGCTGATCCTGGCCTTCTCCAACGTGCTTGGCAGCATCATCAGCCTGATGGTGAACTTCACCGCCGCCGGCGCCCTGGTCTCGGTGCTCTCGCCGCTTTCTTTCCAGGCCGGGGTGATCATCGCCGGCATCGGCGTGTTGCTGTATACCCTATGGTCCGGATTTCGTGCCTCGGTGCTGACTGACTTCGCCCAGCTGGTGGCGCTGATGGCCATCGCGGTGGTGATCATCCCTGCCGTGTTCTTCGCCATGGGCGGGCCCAGCGAGCTGGTGGCCGGTCTGGACAACCTGACGCCTGAGCAGGCCAACTTCTTCTCGGTCGATGCGATTCTCAATCAGGGCGCGCCCTTCTTCGTCGCCGTGCTGGCCTACGCCATCGGCAACCAGACCATTTCCCAGCGCCTGTTCGCGGTCAACGAAGAGCACATCAAGCCGACCTTCATCACCGCCACCGTGGGCTACGGCGCCATCGTCATCGGCCTTGGCATGATCGGCCTGATGGCCCTGACGCTTGGCATCCAGCCGCTCGACGGCGACATGAACAACCTGATTCCGCAGATGGTCTCCGGCTACCTGCCACCGGTATTCATCGCACTGTTCTTCGTGCTGGTGATCGGCTCGCTGTCGTCCACCGCCGACTCCGACCTCTCGGCGCTGTCCGCGATCATGATGGCCGACGTCTACGGCAAGAACATCGCCCGCGGCAAGGCCGACCCCAAGCGCATGCTGCTGGTCGGTCGCCTGACCATGATCATCGCCACCGCGGTGGGCATCGTCTTCGCCAGCTTCTCGCTCGATATCCTGGTGATGCTGGTCTTCGTCGGCGCGCTCTGGGGGGCGATCGTCTTCCCGGTGATCGCCAGCTGCTTCTGGAACCGGGTGACCAACGCCGCCTTCACTACCTCGGTGCTGGTGGCCATGGTCACCTTCTGCATCGCGCGCTTCGAGCTGCTGCCCATGAGCGGTCTGACCGCCCTGGCCTTCGAGGGCCTGGCCAGCATCGGTGGCGGCATCATCATTGCCTTGATGGTGTTTGGCTTCCTGGGCCGCGCCGCCGGGCTGATCGCCGGGGTGCTGGCCATGTTGGCCATGCTGGTGTTCGCGACCAACTTCCTGCGTGACTACACCGTGCTGCTGGCCTCGCTGACCGCCTACGGCACCAGCACCCTGGTGTGCGTGGTGATGAGCCTGATGAGCCGCCAGCGCTTCGACTTCGACACCATCGCCCAACGCGTGGGCGATTATGACGACGCAATGAGCTCGAGCGGTGCCGGCAGCGATACCGGAAAGACCGCCGGGGATCGCCTGGCAAGCGCCTCGCGCTGAGCCGGCTCGTTGATCGTCCGCTTATCCCATCATCAGGGGCGCCGGAGCGCCGGCGCCCCGCCAACAGGAGTCTTTCCATGACCGCACTGTTTGCCTTCTATGTACTGATCTGGCCCGCCCTGACCCTCGGCGTGCTGGTACTGATCTGTCGCGCCGTACTCCGCGACCGTCGCGATGCCCGCCAGGAGCAACGCGAACTGGTCTGACGCCTAAGGCGTGATGCCAGCCGGTGTGATGTAAGGTAACGCCACGCTCAGGTACCGTTACCCCCACGAGCCGCCGCGCCCCGCGGTGGCTCGTGCAACACCTTGCGAATCCACGTCACGAGCTCAGTGCTGTGCGCTGCGAAATCAATGCAGCACGTTGCGAATGAAGCCCACGGTGGCCTCGCTCTCGTTGCAATAGGCATAGGGCTGGTCGCTCGGGAAGACGTGGAACTCCCCCTCCTGAAGGGTCAGCTCTTGCTCGCCAATACGCAGCGTTAGAGTGCCCTCGACCACCACGATCATTTCGTGCCAGCCATTGGCATCAGGCTCGGAGGCATAGCGCTCGCTCGGCGCCAGCTGCCAGCGCCACAGCTCGACTTCATTCGTTGCCTTGCTGGCCAGTAGCCGGCCGTAGCTTTCCGGCGAGCGCCCGGCCCAGGCGATTTCGTCGATGTAGGCGGAATCCTCGGTCTCCGGTGGCTGCACCAGCACGTGGAAGATCACCCCCAGCGCCTCGGCCAGCCGGTCGAGCGTGGTCAGGCTGACGTTGACGTCGCCGCGCTCGATGCTGACCAGCATCCGTCGGCTGACCCCCGCCGCCTCGGCCAGCGCTTGCTGGCTAAGGCCGGAGGCCTTACGCAGGCGGCGCACATTGGCCGCCACGTGCACCAGCACGTCCGGGCGCGACGTTTCTTCGTCCGCCCCATTGTGCAATATACTGCTCATCGCTACACTTCCCGGCACTGAGACCTGATTTACTGAAACTCGATAGGAAGGGAGCGTAGCATGAGTGCATCTATGCGGGCCCGGCTGTGGCCGGTAGCGATCCTGATCGTGGCCATGACCTCGATCCAGAGCGGCGCCTCGCTTGCCACCTCGCTGTTTCCGGCTATCGGCCCAACCGGCACCACCGCCATGCGTCTACTGATCGCGTCCCTCATCCTGCTGGCCGTGCTGCGCCCCTGGCGGCGCCGGATCAATGCCCGCGGCTGGCGCACCATCGCGATCTACGGCGCCGCACTTGGGCTGATGAACCTGCTCTTCTATCAGGCGCTGAATCGCATTCCGTTGGGTATCGCCGTGGCGCTGGAGTTCACCGGCCCGCTGGCGGTAGCCCTGCTCAACTCCCGGCGCTGGCTCGACCTGTGCTGGGTGGCGATGGCGATCAGCGGGCTGATCTTGTTGCTGCTGCTCGGCGGCGAAAGCGGTTGGGACGTGGACCCGATAGGCGCCGCCTACGCGCTGGGCGCCGGGGTCTGCTGGGCGCTGTATATCCTCTTCGGCCAGAAGGCCGGCACCGACCACGGCACCCAGACCGCCGCGCTCGGCATCACCATCGCCGCGCTGATCTTCTTCCCGATCGGGCTCGTCGAGGTCGGCACCGCGATGTTCTCGCCGGCGCTCTTGCCGCTGGCCTTGGGGGTGGCGGTGCTCTCCACCGCCTTGCCTTACACCCTCGAGATGATCGCCATGCCGAAGCTTCCGACCCACACCTTCGGCACCCTGATGAGCCTGGAACCCGCCGTCGCGGCACTTTCCGGCCTCGTCTTCCTCGGCCAGGCGCTGAGCCTGACCCAATGGCTCGCCATCGCCCTGGTGATCGCCGCCTCCATCGGCACCACCCTGACCGGCCAGAAGCCGGTGCCTGCCGTGGCGGCCGGCTGACAGCCTTAACGACTCAGCCGCGCCCGCTTGGGCTTGACAGCGCCTCGTTCCTTTTATAGAACGTTCTTTATATAGAACAATCTTTCTATTGAACATAGCCTGTCATGCACAGGCTTGGAAGGAACTCTCAAGGAGCGCGTCACGTGGACCACCTCTCGCTTGGCACCCTGGGCCAGCACCTGCAGCGGCTGCGTCAGGAACAGGGACTGTCGCTGTCGCAGCTAGCCGCTGCCGCTGGCATCGCCAAGTCAAATCTGTCGCGCCTCGAGCAGGGCAACGGCAACCCGACCCTGGACACCATCTGGCGCCTGGCAGTGCAGCTAAACGTGCCCTTCGGCACCCTGGTGGCGCCTATCGCCGTGCCCCTGGGCGAGGACGGCGTGCAGGTACGGCTGATCGACCAGGGCAAGGATCGCCCCCAGGTGGACGTCTACTGGATGCGCTGCGCGCCCCACACCTCGCGCCATGCCGAGGCGCACACGCCGGGCGCTCAGGAGACCCTCACCCTCATCAGCGGGACGCTGGAGGCTGGCTCGGAAGACGCGACTCGCGTGCTGCGGGCCGGCGACACGATCGCCTTTGCGGCGGACCGCCCGCACCTCTACCGCACCCATGAGGATTGGGCCACGCTGCTCGTCACCATCGTCTACGCCGAAGGAGGCACCCCATGAGCCAGCTAGCCGCCTCTCCCCGGCCCTGGCTGGTCGGCCTACGCGAGGCCATTCCTCTGCTGGGCGGCTATGTGCCAGTAGCCGTCTCCTTCGGCCTGATTAGCGTACAGGCCGGCTTCAGCCCCTGGGAGGCGGTCGCCGTCTCGACGCTGATCTATGCCGGCGCCTCACAGTTCCTCTTCGTCGGCATGGTGGCTGGCGGTGCGCCCCTGTGGCTGGTCATCGCCATGACGTTGCTGATCAACCTGCGCCATGTGGTCTACGGCCCCAACTTGGCGCCCTGGCTGACCGCCAGCCGCTGGTGGCCCTGGCTGATGCACGGCCTCACCGACCAAGTCTTCGCCCTGGCCCATCACCGCCTGCCGCAACTGCCCGAAGCGCAGCGCCTCGGCTGGTTCACCGGGGCCGCGCTGCTGGCCTGGGCGAGCTGGATCGCCGGCACCGCCCTGGGCGCCGTGGCCGGCAACTGGCTAATGGCCCGCTGGCCGCTGCTCGGCGAGATCATGCCCTTCGCCTTGCCGGCGCTCTTCCTGGTGCTGGTGGTACCCCGCTTCACCTCCTGGCGCTGGAGCCTGGCATTGGGCAGCAGCATCCTGGTGGCGCTGCTGTGCACCCTGGCCGGCTACACCAACTTAGGCATCCCCTTCGCCGCCGCCTGCGGGGCCTTATGCTTCTATCTGGTGAAGGCCGATACCGCCCGGGCAGGAGGTGACGATGAGTAACGCCCTCTGGTTGGCCGTACTGGCCTCGGCCACCGGTACCCTGCTGCTGCGCCTGGTTCCGCTGCTGTGGATGCGCCGCAGACTCCGCCAGCATGACGGCGAGAATGGCAGCGAAGCCTTACCTCAGTGGCTCGGCATTCTGGGTCCGCTGATGATCGCCGCTCTTTTCGGGGTCTCGCTGGTACCGCGCCATCCCGATGCCCTTTCTTGGCTGGCAACCTTGATCGGCGTCGCCACCACCCTGATCACCTGGCGGTTCACCCGCTCGCTGGGCTGGCCCATCGCCGCCGGCGTCGCGGCCTTCGGCGCGGTCGTGATCCTTGCCGGCCTCGTTTAGCGCACAGCGCCATCCGCCTGCTGAGTGCAGCCTTCATCCCGATGGCCGAACGGCCTTGCCATCTTGACCGGTGCAAGCCCTAAGCAGCACTCTTGCCGGGTGACCGCCAAACTTCATTAGCCGTTGGCAGTCGCTGTTAAATAGCGTGTTGGCTTCCCGACAAGAGACCCCTGTATGCCCAATGCTTCGCGGCCTTCCTCGACCGCCGCTTCTTCGCCGCCTGCCGCTGGCATTGCGCATCTATGCGGCCTGCTCGACCGCGTGGCCCAAAAGGATCGCCAGGCCTTTGCGGACCTCTATGACGCCACCTCGGCGAAACTTTATGGCGCAGTGCTGCGTATCTTGCGAGACAGAGGCAGCGCCGATGATGTGTTACAGGAAGCCTACGTGAAGATCTGGCGGCAGGCCGCCGTCTTCGACGCAGGGCGCGCCTCACCCATCACCTGGATGGTGACCATCGCCCGCCACCTGGCCATCGACGAGCTGCGCCGCCAGCCCAAGGGCTATCGGGAACCCGAGGAAGCCCTTGCGCAAGCGCCCGACGAGGGACCGTCCGCCCAGGACGAGCTGCATCAAGAGCAGGATGCCCAGCGCCTGTATCGCTGCCTCGATACCCTCGAGGACGGCCGACAGGACATGGTCAGGCTCGCCTATCTGGAAGGCTGGTCCCGGTCAGACCTGGCCACCCATTTCGACCAGCCGGTGAATACCGTCAAGACATGGCTGCATCGCGCGCTTAAGCAGCTCAAGGGGTGCCTGGCATCATGACCCAACACGACGATCTCGACATGCTCGCCGCCGAGTACGCACTGGGTACCCTGGACGCCGATACCCGCGCCGACGTGGCCAGGCGGCGCCAGCAGGAACCCGAGCTGGAGGCACTGATTCAGGCCTGGGAAGCGCGCCTCGCCCCCCTGGGCGACGAAGCCGTCGCCGTCGCTCCCGGCCCCGAGCTCAAGGAAAGAATCGAACAGCGCATCCGTGCCATCGAAGCCGAGGCCCAAGAGGCTCAAGCAAAACAGAACGCCGCACAAAAAGAGACCCGTGCGAGCGACCATCCCCAGGTTGCGACCCTGCAGCGGCGACTGGTCCGCTGGCAATGGAGCACCGGCCTTGCCACCGCGGCGGCCCTGGTGCTCGCCATCATCCTCGCCGGGCCACTGAACAAGGCGCCCAGCGATCCTTCGTTCGTCGCCGTTTTCCAGGAGGACGACCGCCAGCCGGCGTTCATGCTATCCGTCGACCTTTCCAATAAGCAGTTGAACGTCTTGCCGGTGTCCGCCGAGCCGCTAGCGAACAAGTCCTACCAGCTATGGATCAAGGAAGACTCGCTCGGGCCCAACCCCCGCTCGGTGGGGGTGCTGAACGACGACCTGAGCCTGGATGCCGGCGCCCTGAGCGACTACGACCCGGCACTTCTGAAGCGCGCGACCTTCGGCATCAGCATCGAACCCAGCGGCGGCTCTCCCACCGGCCAGCCCACGGGCCCCGCCATTCACGGCTATCTCTACCCCACCGGCCAGGCCGGCGCTCAGCGGCTGTAATTTTTTTCGCTGAGCCTGAAACCCCGCACGCACTCCTTGCGTAACTACCATCACACCCACTTGAGCCACGGGGCTCGAGTGGGCTGTGACTCGATAGCGACGACAGACCAAGGAGAGAGAAAAATGATCAACAAACTAATGGCAAGCGCCTTCGTATCCGTTTCTCTGCTCGCCGGTGCCGGCTTCGCACAGGCTGCCGACCACGGCGACATGCACCCAGCGGTGTGGGCCGATGATCAGTCCGTTTCAGGCGGTACCGTGACGGCAGAGAAAGTCATGGCCAACGAGAACGGTTGGCTGGTCGTCCACCGCACCGGCGAAGACATGAAGCCGGGCCCGGTGGTTGGCTATGCCCCGCTCAAGGAAGGCGAAAACATGGACGTGGCCGCTATTCTGACCGAAGACGTCATGCCCGGTGACCACCTAATGCTGATGGTGCACAGCGAAGCAGGCGGCATGAAGACCGGCGCCTTCGAGTATACCCTGGGCGCCAAAGAAGACGGCCCGATCAAGATGGATGGCAACCTGGTGATGAAGGTCATTACCGCCGAATAATGCCATCCTTTCATCGCGATATATCGGGGCCGCCTTTAGCGGCCCCGTTTCGTTGTCGCTTATTCCCTCGGCTTCCCCAAGCCTTCGGTCTCCCCTGCCAATCCGCCGCAGAGAAGCAATACGCCATACATCGGCACTCTCCCTGTTGAGCTCTCCCTGTTGAGCTCTGCTTGTTGAGTTCAGCTTGTTAAGCACGGCTTGTGGTTCTCACCCACGGAAACGATATCCACTTAGTCGTGGCCAAGATTCGCCTTATGGCGCCGGCAAGCCTGCTAGGTGCGACGAGCGTCCAAGCGCCCTGATGACGCCTCATTCCCTGGAGAAAAGCATCAGGTGTTCGTGGCCGCTTGCCAGTAAGCAAGCGACTGCTCGGACACGATACCCTGGGTGGTACCGATCTCGATCACCGCCTGCTGGAAGGCGGCCGCCAGCTCGGGCTGGTGACACAGATGCAGGCTGCGGATGATTCGCGAGATCCTCAGGTGGTTATGGCCACCGCGCTTCAGCCAGATATGTTCCCGCATATTGAGCTCGGGTAGCGCTTCGATGACGAGTTCCCTGCGCGTCAATCCGAAGAATGCCAGCATGGTATCCAGTGAGCGCCGCTGATTGGCTCTTAGGACTTCATCCTCGGCAAAGGCGGCACGCGCGCCCTCTCCCAGCAGCGGAGCGAAGCTGTTGAAGCGCCCTGCCTCGGGAATCGGAAACAGCCACTGAATGTAGTCGTGGGTGTGCTCCAGCCAGAACGGCGACAGTTCCCAGATGTCGTGAATCCGCCGCCCTTGGTGATCACTGCCTTCTCCGCGATAGAAGGCGAGGAGCTGCGTATCGGGGGTGCTCATTGCTGTCGTCCTTGAGGGAGAGGATGGTGCTTCAGCAGGGCGAGTGAGGTCAGCTTACTTACCGCCTCAGGGACGCCAAAGTATAAGGATAATCTAACGTTGCTTTCCGGTCTTTTACGTCCTGAGCCAATCGGCGAGTGACGTGTTGGACCTCACTCTATCGCCATGATTTCATCGCAAGACTTTGTTGTAACTAAAGGAAAAGTCTAATGGCCATCGCTACACCGCCTGGATGGCGCCCCGGCCACTTCCTGATATCCGCGCCTGCACCTCACCTTTCTGGACTGCATTGATGGACGATTCCCTGCTGGTCAACCTCCGTCGCTATCGGCCCCGAGAAGGCCGCGATAGCCTCGAGGACTATATCACCGAGATTTTCGCTTGGCTGCTCCGCAACTCCCGTGAAGTCGCCGATGCCTTTCTCGACAAGGTCATGGCGCGCTTGCCAGAAGCGGATCGCATCGAACTGCCCAATGCCGACCAGGACGTCACCTGGGACACGCAAAGATCTTATCCCGGGTCCCGCCTCGACATGCTCGCCCAATGGCCGGGTGGTGCACTTATCTTCGAGCATAAGGTACACGCCCCTCTCTCGGCCGAGCAGATCAACAAATATCGCAAACTGGCGGCATCGGAATTTCCCGGCCGGGCCGCCAGGGTGATCGTGATCTCCGCCAATACCGGCCAGCATCGGCCGGAAGCCCACGGCTGCCTGTGTTGGGAAGACGTTTATCGGCTGCTACAGGCGAAGCACGAGACACTGACGCCCCCCACCGAGCGGTTTCATATCGCAAGCTTCCTTGCCCTGCTGAAGCACGAAGGCTTGCATCCGGCGGCGCCGATCAGCCATCAGGCAGTGGCTTTCTACCCGGTAGCATGGCGTTTTCCGGAACAGCTGACGGCCGCGCTGACACCGCTGGCGGGCGAGGAATGGCCGCTCATAGAGCGTTATGAAGGACGCGTGCCTGGCACTCGCTGGGGCCGGCTGGGTTTTGAACTAATCCCTGCGGGCGGCCCACTCAACTGGATGCCGGGCCTGTTCGTCGGCGTGATTCTCGATGGCCGCGACCACCGCGTGCATGAACGGCATACCGACCAGATGATGCTAAGCGTCATCCTCGACTTTTCGTACAAGCTGCACGACATCTACCCAGGGCTCTCGGCCTACCAGCGACTCGTGCAACAGTTAGAAGAGCTGACGCCCCACAAAGGCTGGCACTTCTATAACCACCTCGAGGACTCCCCGGCCAATCGCCATCACCCCCTGTACCTGGAGACGCCCCTACTCGAGGTGCTACGGGGAACGACCACCATGAAAGAACAGCGCGACGCGATTCGCCACGCCGTTCGCGACGCCATAGCGCTACTAGAACGCAATAGCGCCCTGAAGGCACTGACCGACGAGGTCCGACACCAAGCAACGCTCTTGGCCAATACATGAGCTTGAAGCCATTGACGAGTGGGCACAGCGACCAGCTCGGCCTGGGTAGGCCCGACCACCTTGGCGGCATAGACGTCCGATTCCGGCGAGTCTCGTGGCCCTGGCGCGTTACACTGGCGATGAAACGTCGGCAACAGGAGCACCGACATGCTGGATTCCGCCGAGTGCCGTCAGGCCCGCCTAGCGCGAGATGTCCGCTTCGACGGCCGCTTCGTGGTCGGCGTGACCACCACCGGCATCTACTGCCGGCCGATCTGCCCCGCCAGGCTGCCCCAAGAAGCCAACGTCCGCTATTTCGATGGCCCGCTGACCGCTGCCGAGGCGGGCTTCAGGCCCTGCCTGCGCTGCCGGCCGGACAGCGCACCGGACTCCCCCGCCTGGCGCGGCACCCGCACCACCCTGGAACGTGCCCTGCGACTGATCGACGACGGCGCCCTACGCGATGGCTCGCTGGGTGATCTTTGCGAGCGCCTCGGCGTCGGCGAGCGTCACCTGCGGCGGCTTTTCCAAGACGCATTCGGCGTCTCGCCCAAGGCCTACGCCCAGTACCGCCAATGCCTGTTCGCCAAGCAGCTGCTGCACCAGACCGCGCTGCCGATCACCGACATCGCCTACGCCAGCGGCTTTCGCAGCCTGCGACGCTTCAACGACGCTTTCGTGACCCGCATCGGCTTGGCGCCGCGGACGCTACGCCGCACGGCCAAGGGCAGCGACAACGCCAGCCAGTGCAGCGAAGCGCTGACGCTGTGGCTGGCCTACCGCCCGCCCTATGCCTGGTCGGCGATGCGCGACTTTCACGCCAGCCGCGCCATTCCCGGCCTGGAGTGGGTCGGCGACGACCACTATGGACGGCATATCCGCTGGGGCGATGAGAAGGCCATCGCCAAGGGCAGCTTCACCGCCGAGCACGTACCACAGCGCCACGCCTTTCGGGTCCGGCTCGAGCTCGACGACCTGCGCGCACTGTCACCAGTAGTGAGGCATGTTCGCCGGGTGCTGGACCTGGACGCCGACACCACCACCATCGAGGCCCACCTGGCCGACGCCTTTCCTGATCTCGCGCTTATCGAGGGACTCAGGCTACCCGGGCTCTGGTCGCCCTTCGAGGCCGGAGTACGCGCCATTCTCGGCCAGCAGGTCTCGACCGATGCCGCCCGGGGCCTGGTCACCCGGCTAGTCGAGGCCCTAGGCGAACCGGCCGGCGATCTAGGCCGGCATTTCCCGACGCCTAATGCCGTCGCCGCAAGCGAACTCGACGAGCTACGCATGCCCGGCGCCCGCAAGGCGACACTCAAGCGCCTCGCCAGCTGGTTCGCCGAGGGCAAGGCCGACGAAGACCCGCTGGCCTGGACATCGCTCAAGGGCATCGGCCCCTGGACAGCCCATTATGCGGCGCTGCGCGGCACCAGCGCTCCCGATATCTGGCTGGACGGCGACGCCGGTGTGCGCCGCGCCCTGCCCCGCCTGGCGGGCGCCGACCCGGCCCGAGGGGCACCCTGGCGCAGCTACCTGACCCTGCAGCTATGGTCATACGACCCCGAAGCCACGAGGAGCCAAGACAATGCACGATGATGCCCTGGACTATTTCCGCCCACCGAAGGACGAGACGCTCGGCTTGATTCGCCTAAGTGCCTCCGACGCCGGGCTAACCGAGATCGCCTTCGTCATGGAAGAGAACGAACCGGCCCGACCCAACGCCCACACCGCGCAGGCCCGCACCCAGCTCGCCGAATACTTCGCGGGCAGCCGCCGGACCTTCGAGCTGCCGCTAGGTCCAAAAGGCACCGACTTCCAACGCCGGGTCTGGCAGGCATTGGCCGGTATTCCCTATGGCGAGACGCGCAGCTACGCCGAAATTGCCGAGCAGCTCGGCTGCAAGGGCGGGCAGCGCGCAGTAGGCGCGGCCAACGGCCGCAATCCGCTGGCCATCGTGGTGCCCTGCCACCGGGTGATCGGCAGCAACGGCCGCCTCACCGGCTACGCCGGCGGCATCGGCCGCAAGCAGTGGTTATTGGCGCATGAGAGCGGCGAAACGGCCTTCCCGCTTAACTGAAAGCACCTGGGCCGTTTCGCCGTCATCACTTGCGTCTGAAGGTATCGCAGCGAGATCGAGATCACCATGCGCTAGGCGCATATGTATGCCAATCATCTAGCCAAAGCGCCCAGATTCAGAGCCCAAAGTACGGGGAAAACAAGGCGGACACTTGAAGAAAAACGGTACAGCGAAGAGGGGATAAAGCGAGGTGACTTGCTGATTTTTGGTGGGCCCAGTCAGACTCGAACTGACGACCAAGGGATTATGAGTTCGCTTTTAAAACAATAGGTTATTGAAATCCAAAGGAAAGCAACCGAAATCAAGCGAAAGGTACAGCTCTTTGGAATCAGTAGCTTAGCGAAAGCTGAGGATAGCACACGAAGCTGGTGTGTGTACCGCTGGTGTACCGCTCAAGGACCTCCCCCCTCGAACAGCATGCCTATGAGGGGCGCAAAATTGCTTCTCTCAGAGGCATGCTGACCGCTTAGCCATAAGCGGACTTTGTGATTTTCTGATATACAACTTCACCATTCACCAACGCCGCCAACACGCGCAGCTTGGTTGTGGAGGCGAAGCCGAAACGAAAAAGATATCGCTGTACTTGGCCTATTTATGCACTTTTTCGCCCGTCAAATGGTATCAACCATTGGCACCCAGTAATCTCTCTGAACACTGCCATAGTAAGCATTGCGTAGATAATATCGAACTGCTCAAGCTCGTAATCTCTGAACTCATTCATGCGATCTTCGAATGCGGTTTTAAAACACCCCAGCCCTTTAACCTCACTCATTGCCGAATCGATTTTCTTGGCGAAATTAACGATCAACTCGTCGTTATCCCGTAACTGGCTCGGTTCTACCGTTTCAATCATTTCGATCAGACTGAAGTTATCGATCCGCTCTGGTTCGCTGCAAGCCTGTGAGTATGTACCCGCCCTGATATAAGTGTTCCTGTGGTGCCCATCTAATTCGCATGCGCGCCTGAAGTTAGTGCTATCAATGATTGAGCCAACCCTCTTAAGCTTGACCAATTCGCTCACATCTAGGACAGAAGGAGCGGCATAAAGAACTACAGCATCGTTACCGAATTTCTTTTCTATATGTGAGAGCAAGGCATGTTGCTGAGCGTACAGGTCATACCGGAAATACTTTCTGTTCCACAAGTGCCACTCGGCGCCCGTCGACATAGTGATATACTGCGGACGCTTGTATTGAAACAGCATATTCACTTTCATCGGAGGTATGTTTTTTACCTCTCGGCTAAGATATTTCTCCATTTCATGAGCGATTTCCGTTAGCTCAACACCTGAAAACTGTGGAGAGAACCAGAATGGATATCCCACCTTTCGCCACAGATGCCATCTTCTAGAATGAGCAACGGAGTCCAAGCCTAGAACTCCTTCTTGTACCTGCCCAAGGGGGAAGTAGATAGATGTTTTTCTATGGCTCTTCACTTCTTCTGGTGGGTAACCCTTTATTTACCTGCCAATTTTGGTCACTGTTATCCCATCCGATTAATCCGATGGATGGTGACTAACGTTGGATCAATGCACTCTCTACGAACAGATCCTGGGACTCCTCTCTCCCTGGTTTGTCTCAGGCATCGAACTGGATAAGGATCAGGGAGAAGTCGTCGTTCAGGTCAGTCTGGATCGCAGCGCCAAGCTTGACTGCCCCCGCTGTGGTCATGCCTGCCCGGGCTACGACTCCCGGGAACGTCGTTGGCGACACCTCGATACCTGTCAGTTTCGAACGCAAGTCGTTGCTCAAGTCCCTCGTGTGCAGTGTCCCGAGCATGGTTGCCTGACGATCAGTGTGCCCTGGGCTGAGCAGAACAGCCGGTACACATTGCTGTTTGAAGCCTTCGTTATCAGTTGGCTCAGGGCAGCCTCGACCTCTGCGGTCAGTAAGCAGTTGCGCCTGAGCTGGACTGCCATCGACAACATCATGGAACGCGCTGTGCGTCGGGGCCTGGCCAATGCGCCCGACCGTGATACAACCCG
>NZ_FNCI01000030.1 GCF_900100755.1 Onishia taeanensis | reverse complement strand
GATCGCATGACCCAGCAGAACGCCGCCCTGGTCGAGGAATCGACCACCGCCGCTGAGCAACTCAAGGACCAGGCCGACCGGCTCACCGAGGCAGTCGCCGGTTTCACCCTGAGCGAGCAGGCCCAGGCCGCGCAGGGTGGGGCACTGCCCCGGCTCGACGATGCCGGTGGAGCGTCGCGGCGGCACGCTAGCCTCGACTATGCCTGACCGCTAGGCGCGCTTTCCTTCCTTTCCCTCTATGACCTCGAGGGTACTGCCCCGGCCCGCCATGGCCGGGGCAGTCTCGTTCTTAGTGACCGTGTCACCCCACCCTGGTGGCATGCACTTAATCTGCGATCACTCCTTGGGAGCGCCTGATCGCCGTCTCAGCCTAAAGTCGTACCTGTCGGCGCCGATAGCATGCCTGCAGTGGGCGCGGTCAAGGCTCATGCCCCACTCGGTTCCTCCCAGAATAGTGAGACTTATTTAATGCTGTCGTCCTTACGCATGCGCATCCTAGTGGTCACCCTAGTGGTGGTCGCTCTGGCTCTAGTCATCAACGCTTCGGTCAGCTATTTGACCGTGCAGACTCACAACGAAGAGCAGGTCGGCCAACAGCTCGATGCGGTGGCCACTGGAAATGCCCGGGCCATCGAGGAATGGACCCGTGCTCGTGCGGATATGATGGAAGCCGCCCGTGAACCGGTGATGGGCGATGATCCGCGAACTGCCCTGATTCAACTGGCCGAGTCCGGCGGTTTTCTATCCGCCTATATCGGTCGGCCCGACGGCAGCATCATGACCTCCGATGGCTGGAATGCCCCCGACGATTTCGATTCGACCACTCGCGGTTGGTATCGCGATGCCGTCGCGCGCGGCGAGACCATCATTTCGCGTCCCTTCGTCGATGCGGTCAGCGGTCAGCAGGTGGTGTCGTTCGCCACCCCGGTTCACAAAGATGGCCGGCTTGCCGGGGTCATCGGCGGCGATGTGGTGATCGATGACTTGATCGCCGAGGTGGCGTCGATCCATCCCACGCCATCGAGTTTCGCCTTCCTGAGCGTCGATGGTGAGACCTTGATCGCCCATCCCGACGCCGAGTTGACCCGGCAGCCGCTGACGGCGGTCAGTGATGGTCTGACGCCCGAGTTCATCGCGCGCCTGGTGCGTCAGGATGCCACCTGGGAGCCTATTAACGTCGACAGCAAGACCAAACGGCTCGCCGTTGCGTCGATTGACGGCACTGACTGGGAGCTCGGGGTGGTGCTGGACGAGGATGAGGCTACCGCCGGCCTGCGTGCCATCCTCAAGTCCTCGTTGATTACGTTGGTGATTATCATCGG